>JAJEBV010000015.1 GCA_022822365.1 Thermoanaerobaculia bacterium
GCGGGCGTCATCATGTCCAGCCGCGCCCGGCGTTGCTGCTCGTAGAGACCCAGTGCGTGCAGGGGGAAGTACTGTCGATACAGGACGTAGTCCAGCAGCGCCGTCCGGAAGAAGACCCCGACCATGTCCTGCCTGGGCCAGGCTCCGCTCGCCTCCTGGGACTCGACCAGGAACCGGACGCCCCGCGAAATCGCGGCCCAGTCCGAATCCCCGGCCTCCAGGAGCGCGATCAACGCCCATGCCGTCTGGATCACCTGGCTCTCCTCGTGCGCGACGTAGCGTCCGGTCAGACAACCGCTGTGGTGCTCACCCCAGCCCCCGTCGTCCCGCTGGCGATCCAGCAGCCACCGGCAGGCTGAACGAAGCGCCGGATCGTCGGGGCGGGCGCCGGCGGCGACCAGACCCCGGATCCCGAACAGCGTGCCGTAGATGAACTGGACTCCCCAGACCCCCCGCCAGGAACCATCCCGCTGCTGCTCCCGGCGCAGCCAGACGTCGGCCCGCGAGATGGCCCGCGCCACTTCCCGATCCGTGACCTGCGGAACGCGCTGCCGGCAGGCGGCGAGCGCCGCGAGGCAGGACCCCGTGCACTCGACGTACGAGTGCTCGGTCATCGAGTCGCCGAACATCTCGGCCGGGTTCAGCCATTCGAGACCGATCGACGAGCGCCTCGTCTCATAGCTGCCGAAACCGCCGTCCCGGTTCTGGCCACGCAGCATGAACTGGACCGCGTCGCCGACCTCCGCCGCGCTCGCGTCCTCCCGGTGCGCGGCGATGACGCCGAGCGCCGCCTCCGCCGTGCAGTCCGATACCGGCCAACCATGCCATCCGCCGGCGAAACACCAACCCCCCTTCGGGTCGACCCGGAACGCCTCGCGAAACCCCCGGAAACTGCTTCTGATCTGCTGCCGGCGCAGGTAGTCGGCGCCCCGAAGAAGCGCGTCCCGCGAACCGTCGGACTCGGGCGCCGTCGCCAGCGCCTGCAAAGCGAATCCGGTATCCCACGAAGCGCTTCTCGCACCGGTGACCCGGGTTCCATGCTCCTCGTCTTCCCAGATCCAGCCGTCCAGCCTGGCCAGCGCCTCGCGGCAGTCGGGGTCCTCCGGATCCCGCAGCCACAAGGCAAGGATGTTGAGGAAGCCGCTCACGGGCGAAATGCTCGTATGGCTCGAGCTCCGCAGTTCCCATCTGATGCGCTCGACGATCGCTTCGGCGCATCGGCTACGCAGGCGCCGGCCATGAAACCGCTCGACCCACCGCGCAACGCCGTACGCGGCACGGAGCCACACCGTGGGCCTCGCGTAGAGGTCGGCATCCCGCAGACACTTGCGACCCGCCGGGAAGTCGACGTTGGCGTAGCCCTGAGGGAACAGCTCCTGCCGCACCGCCAGGGTCAGCGGCGTAAGGCGGGCCTGGAACCGTTGCGCGTAGACCACCGCCATCGCCATATAGATGAGACGGGTGTGGCAGTACCACTTCGAGGGATGGACCGCGATCCACCGCGGCAGGCTCCAGAGCTCCGGAAGAACCGGATTCAGGCCCCGCCACTCGTAGAGATTGAGGAGAGCGAGCCAGAACTTCCCCCAGCTCGGGATGCCGAGAACTCCCTCCTCCTGCAGGAAGCGCCGGGCGGGCGCGACAAGGGGATCCTCCGGCTCGACGCCGACCAGTCTCGCGGCCACGTAGACCAGGGCGGTGACGAACAGGTGGGGCCTGGAGTGTTCATGCAAGCCCCAGCACCCACCCTCGAGCCGGGTGTGTTCGAAGGAGCGCAGCACGCGTCGCCGCCGGGCCGGCTCGAGCGGTCGTTCCAGGATGTGGTGCAGCAGGACGTACTGGGCGGTCAGCATGGGACACCAGACCATCTCTCCTTCCCATGAGCCATCCCCGTTCTGCAGCTCCACCAGGCGCGCAACCGCGCTCTTCAACGCCGGGCCGGCGTCGACTTCCGGAGCCCTGGCGGCGCTACTCGCTCTTGAAGGCGCGGACACCGGAACCGTCGGCGGAGAAGCCGGTTTCATCCGTTCGCGATCGCATGGAAACCAGAAGGGCACGCGCCAGAACACGCCGGGCCCGCTCGTCTCCTCCGCCGCCCGCACTTCTCGCCTTGTACGCGAGCCGAAAGCCGCGCCACAACCACCAGAGACGAACGACGAGGGAACGCAGCGTCTCGCGCGCCCAGGGCCAGGCTCGTTCGTCACGCGAGCGCCGGACCACCGCGAGGATCGCCCGGACGACCGTCAAGCCGAATGCAAAGCCCAGACGGACCGTGGACGTGTCCTCACAGGCAAGCAGGCGCGTCGTCCGGTCCCGGACCGCCGGCGCGGTCCTCCAACTCCGATAGACCGCCTGCCTGAGAACCACGGCCTCGTCCCGGCGGTCGGCAAAGGCCTCGTAGACGCCGATCGCGAGCAACTCCGGAGCACGCGTTGCCTGCACGCGCCCCCTCGCGAACTCGTTGAAGTCATCGCTCTCGGCGAGCGCCAGGGCGTCGCCGAAACCCAGGGTCATCCCCACTCCGGTCAACGGGTGGTAGTGTCCGGCCGCATCGCCGACAAGCACTCGTCCCGGGTGTCCGTACGAGATGCGCGGCTTCACTCCGTTGGCCGCAACGGAGTACTCCCCGCTTCTCAGGGCCTGGACGAAGCTGGGCCTGAGTGCCTCCGGCAACAGCGCGCCACAGGAACTCGCCATGACTTCCACCCGGTCGGGGCGGGCCCAGCGTTCCCGAGGAACGTCGAGAAGCACCCTGACGCGGTTTCCACCCAGTGGGTACATCAGAATCGGGCCCGGGCCGCCGCACAGCATGTGCCCGTAGCCATCCACCGGAAGCTCTACGTCCTCCAGGAGGATCCCGACCATCAGGGAGCAGGTCTTCGGGCTCGTCGACAGACCCAGGGATCGGCGCACGACCGAGGACCGACCGTCGGCGCCGACAGTCCGACCCGCCGTCACCGACTGCACGGCGCCGTTACGAGTGAATGTGAGCCGTTCGCGTTCGACCTCTCGCACCCGAGCGCCAGGCATGAAGTCGATACCCGGCTCGTTCGCGACGGCCTCGTGCAGGGACGACACGATGACCGCGTGCTCGCACGACAAACCGAGTGAGCTTCCCGGGTAGGGAAGCATGATGGGATCCCCGCCGTCCTCCGGGAACACGACGAACCCCTTGCCCTCCGAGCTGTCGGGCGCCGATCCCAGGTCCAGGCCGAAATCGCGCAGCGTCCTCACGGCCGGTGGATGCAACCACTCACCCGCCAGACGTCTTGGGGCGCCATTGTTCGCCTCAAGCAGGGCGACTCGGGCGCCTCCGCGCGCGTGCGCCAGCGCGCACACACTCCCCACCGGCCCCGCTCCGACGATCGCCACGTCGTACCGCGGGGGCCGGTGGCCGGTCATCCAAGAGCACTTCCTGGCGCGCGGCGGCGGTAGCGGACGCGGCACGGTTCCTCGGGACCCGTCACCCAGCTACCGTAGTTCGGCGGCGGCACCGCGGTGTCGAGGAACCACTCGAAGCGATCCAGCAGGACGGTCCAGATGGCCTTCAACTGGGCGTACGCAAAGTGCTTGCCCATGCACAGGTGCTTCCCGCCGCCGAAACCGATCAATGCGTAGCGGTGGGTCTTGTCCTCCAGGGCAGGCGGAGCGAAGCGGTCCGGATGAAACCGCTCCGGATCCGCGAACACATGGGGCAGCCGGTGAGAAACCGCCGGCGACACCATGGCCAGGGCGCCGGCCGGCACGCCGTAGTCCCCGAAACGAAGAGGCTTGAGCACCTTGCGAACAAGCAGGATCAACGGCGGGTGCAGCCGCTCGCACTCGCGTACGGCGTTCTCCAGCGCCGTCTGTCGCTTGAGGCTCGCAAGGCTCAGCTCCTCGGCCCCGCCGTAAACGTCCTGTATCTCGTCCCGCAGCCGCGCCACATACGAGGGCGCCGCCATGAGTTCCAGACCGGTCCAGGTTGCGAGCACCGCGCTCGTGTGCTGGCCCGCGAACAGCACCGTCAACAGGATCCCGGTGATCTCGTCGTCGCTCAGCGCCCGGCCGTCCTTGTAGCGGGCATGCATCAGCGTCTGCATGAAGTCCTCGGGCGCCGACCCGGATCGCCGGCGTTCCGCCATGATCTCGCCGAAGAGAGCGGCCACCCGCCGCCGGGCGCGGTCCCGACTTCGGTGCCCCGCGGTAGGCAACCTGGGGAGGAAGAAGCCCAGCGTGTTGATCCCCTTCTGCAGATCGTGGTACGCCTCGGCGAAACCCTCGTCGACCTGCTCCCGCACTTCTCTTCCAAGAAGGCAGTGGCTCGCGATGTTGACCGTCAACTGGTTCATCGCCGAAGGCAAGTCGATCTCCCCCTCCTCGCCGAGCCTGTCGGCGAACTCGCTCGTCTCCTTGAGCATGAGCCGAACGAATCGGCGCATCGAGGGCGCCCCCAGGGCCGGAAACAGAAACCCGAGCTGCTCGCTCATGATCTCCGGAGCGACGTCGTACGCGACACCGCGTCCGAAGATCGGTACCGTGAACTGATAGACGGCCTTCGCATCCAGCTCGTCCTCCGACGCCCCGAAGTAGAAGTCGTGGGCCTCGGGTCCGACGAAGAGGACCAGATCCCGCGGACCGAGCCGCAGGCGGAAGATCTCGCCATGGTCGCGCCAGCCGCGCTTCAGCGTCGAGACCGGATCCTTCTGAAACTGGGCCAGATGGCCGAGGAACGGCCAGCCTCCGGCAAGCTCCGGGACCGCTAGCGCGTCACCACTTGGCATCGAAACCTCGTGCGACGACACCGCCCGCGCCGTTCTCCACGCGGACGGCCGGGCGCCGTCGTCGGTGGCGAATCGTCAGGCCGGGGCATCGCCGTTCCCGGAGGGCGTCAAGTGCTGCCGCCACTTGCGCACGATCACCTTCTGGAACTCCCGCACCACCGGGTTCAGTTCGATGGGAGGAGCGTTCCAGTTGCCCTCGTAGCCCACCTGCTCGGCTTCGACCGCAACGCGGTCCTGGCCAAGCAGAGGACCGATCAGCGTTCGGTTCGCGATCTTCAGGACCATCTTCATGGCAAGCCGCGGTATGCGGACCGGAAGCAACGGGATCTTCAGCGACCTGAAATAGAACAGGAAGAACGCCTGCGTCGTGCGCTCGTCGATCGGGAGCACGAAGAGCCAGTGCTTGATCTCGTCATCGGTGTTGGACCACTGATACGGATACTCGAAGCAAAGCTCCATCCGGTTCGTGTCGACCCGGTCGTGATCGACGAACAGTCCGGAAATGCGCCCGCGGCCGACCTTCGTCTCGTAGGCGAGATGCACGTTGTCGCCGACGGTCTCGCAACGGGTGAGGGTAGCGCCCGTGAAGGGGCGGTACTTGCGGTGCAGATAGGCGTGGGAGAAGTCGCTCACGTTGTCGATCACCATGGAATGGTGGGCCGAGCAGGTGAAGCTCAGCGGCACGCAGGCCCATCGGCCCCGTCCCTCGAGTTCCGGAATCTCCGGGATCCGGCGAACCTCGGCCAACTCCGGGTTGCCGGGGAACAACCAGACCAGGCCGTAGCGGACCTTGACCGGGAAGCTCCTGATCGCGAACTTCGGGAGCCCCTTTCGCCCGAAGAGGTCGGGGATCCCGACGACTTTCCCGTCCTCGTCGTACTCCCAGCCATGGTAGGCGCAAACCAGATTGCAGCCTTCCACTTCACCCAGCGAGAGCTTGATCTGCCGGTGGAGACATCGGTTCTCGACCGCCCGAAAGACGCCGTCCTCGCCACGAAACAGCGCGATCGACCGCTTCCAGAAGACGACTTCGACGACCGTTCCCGGCTTGACCCGGCTCGCTTCTCCCACCGCGTACCAGTAGTCCGGGTCCAGACCCGCGGCGCGCGCCTGCTGACGCAGGCTGCCGGCTTCCTCGAAGCCGGGCGGAGGGCTCGGCGCGGTGCTCCTGGCGACACCACCTGGAAAGTCGTTGGCGTAGGTCGGGGCGACGGTCATGTTCTCCCTTCCGGCGGCTTCGCCCGTGGGTTGGTGATCGCGTTCCGGTCGTAGTGGAACGCGTAGGCATCGCGTACCGCCGCGCGGATGCTGGTGGGCTGGTAGCCGAGCTCCTCTCTTGCCTTGCGGGTGTCGGCGTGGAGGTGTTTCCGCAGGAGGCGGATCGCACCGGGTGTGAAGCGCTGAGGAAAGCTCGGGTGAAACCGGCTCAGGTAGAAGCTCGCCACTTCCGAGAAGACGAGCATCAGGCGGGCCGGGATCCGGCGGCGCGGCCGCGGAATGCCCGACACCTCCTCGAACAGAGCCACGATCTCCGAGATCGTCTTGTACTCGGTGCTGAAGATGTACTTCTCGCCGCTACGCCCTCGCTCCATGCACAACAGATGTCCTTGCACTATGTCCTCCGCCGCGACGAACTCGAAGCCGCCGTCGACGTAAGCATGGAGCTTGCGGCTCGTGTAGTCGCACAAGGTCCTTCCCAATCGCGAGGGAAGGAAATCCGCGCCGCCGATTATGGCACAACAGGTCGCGACGACAACGTCCTGCCCCGCCGCCGCGGCGCGCCAGCACTCGTGCTCGGCAAGCACCTTGCTGCGCTCGTAGGGCATGGTCCGTTCCATCGGATAGAACTGCATCGTCTCGTTGCTCGGAGCGGACGGGTCGTCCAGGTCGTAGCCGACGGCGCTGAAGGAGCCCGTCACCACGACCCGCCCGGCGTCCGTTTCGCGCGCCGCCCGCAGCACGTTGCGGGTGCCGAGAACGTTGCACTCGTACACGTCGCGGCGATGGGCGCGGTTGCCTTCGATGGTCGAGACCTTGGCCGCGCAGTGATAGACGCCCCGGCAGCCCTCGACTGCCCGTCTGGTCGCCTTCAGGTCTCGAATGTCGCCGGAGACGCGCTCGACCTCGAGGCCTTCGACCGCTTCGTTGTTGTCCCCGTCCCTGAGCAGGACGCGGACGCTCACGCCGTCCCGGAGCAATCGCCGCACGAGATTGGCGCCCAGGTGCCCGGTCCCGCCCGTGACGAGAACGGGGTTCGTCGGCAAGCCGCGGGGCGCGGGAGTTCCGGGCACTCGCGTCACAGAACCGCGCTCTCCCACTCGGAGAGCATCCGGAGCAGCCTGCCCATCATCTCGTCGATCTCGCCGGAGTCGATGGAGAGTGGCGGCGCGACCCAGATCGGCAGGCCGCGGGCCATCGCGGGATGGCGGGCGGCGCCGTAGAGCGAGCTGTACATCGCCAGGCCGTTCTTGAGCGCCAGGGACTGGAAGAGCGTCTGCGCGTCGACGCTCTTGTCGAAGAACGCCATCGTCTCCTTGTCCGCGACGAGCTCGATCGCCATCATCAGGCCCCAGCCCCGGACGTCGGCGACGGTCGGATGGGCCAGCAGTTCGTCGCGCCAGGAGAAGAGCCGCGGGCTCTGCTCGTTGCAGTTCTCGATCAGCTTCTCGTCGCGAATGATGTGGATCGCCTCGCAAGCCGCCGCGCAGCCCAGGGGGTGGCCGCCGAACGTGAAGCCATGCACGAAGGAGTAGCCCTTCTCGAAGGGCTCGTTGAGCCGGCTGGACACCGACACCGCGCCGAACGGCACGTAGCAGCTCGAGATGCCCTTGGCCATCGTGACGATGTCGGGATCGACGCTGAAGTGATCCATCGCGAACCACTTGCCGGTGCGGCCGAATCCGGTGACGACCTCGTCGGCGATGATCAGCACGTCGTGGCGGTCGCAGATCTCCCGGATCGCGCGCCAGTAGCTGTCCGGCGGGACGCAGGCGTAGTCCGCGCCGCAGCCGTGCGGCGTCGCCAGGAACGCCGCGACGGTCTTGGGACCGGCGTAGTGGATCGCGGTCTCGAGCGCCCGAGCGCACTCGACGCCCCACTCTTCCCGGCTCGTCCCCTCCGGCCGGTCGAAGTCCGAGTACTGCCGGATGCCCGGCCACTTCGGCAGCATCGGCTCGAAGCGCGACTGGCTGGCGGGGTTGTGCGAGACGCCGAGGGTGGCGAGCGTCATGCCGTGGTACGAGTCGCGGTGGCTGACGATCTTGTACTTCGCCGGGTTCCCCATCGCGATCTGCGCCTGGCGAGCCAGCTTGATCGCGGTCTCCACCGCTTCGGACCCGCCCGAGACGAGGTAGGTGTGATCGAGGTCGGCCGGCGTGATCTCCGCGAGCAACCGGCAGAACTCGGCCCGCTTCGGGCTGGCGAAAGAGGGATGGGTGTAGGCGTAGTCCTCGAGCTGCGCAGCGATAGCCCGCTTCATCCTCGGATGGTTGTGCGGCAGGTTGACCGCCATCGGACCGCCCGAGACGTCGAAGTAGCGCTTGCCTTCCCGGTCGTAGATGTACACGCCTTCAGCGCGCTCGATCTCGACGTCCATCGGGTGATACGAGAAGACATGGCGCCAGTCGCCTTCGGGGCGGAGAGGGCGGGACATCGGCTGCGTTTCTGGCACGGTTGCGGGCGCGGTTGCCATCGATTCTGCTCCAGATTGGGAAGAGGAAGGGAGGCATCGTAGCAAGCTGTTACCGTGCCGCCCGACCGGCGAAAGGAGCATCGGATGTCACAGCCCACAGGCAGCGAACGAATGGAACGGATCGTGGCGCTCGCCAAGCGCCGCGGATTCGTGTTTCCGGCCTCCGAGATCTACGGCGGGATCAACGGGTTCTGGGACTACGGCCCGCTCGGCGTCCAGCTCAAGAACAACCTCCGCGACGCCTGGTGGCGCGACATGGTCGAGTGCCCGCCGCTCGGCCCCGACGGCTCGCCGCTGTCGATCGTCGGCATCGACTCCTCGATCATCCAGAACCCGAGGGCCTGGGAGGCGAGCGGCCACGTCGGCGGCTTCTCCGACCCGATGGTCGACTGCCGCGAGACGAAGGCCCGCTTCCGGGCGGACCACCTGCACGTCCTGCGGCCGAAGCGGGAACTTGAGGAGTCTGCCTACTTCGCCTACCTGGAGGGCGAACCGGATCCGGCGGTGAGGACCGCCCGCAAGGCGATGCGCGGGCGGCCGAGCCTCGACGACTTCGAGTCGCTGCCGCTCCACGAGCTCGGCGAGTCCGAACGGGGTCACGTCTGGGCCCCGGGCGCCTCGGAGTCGGGAACCCTGACCGACGCGCGCGACTTCAACCTGATGTTCAAGACTTTCGTCGGCGCCGCCTCCGGCGAAGAGAACACGGCCTACCTGCGCCCCGAGACGGCCCAGGGCATCTTCCTCAACTACAAGGGCGTGCTGGATACCTCACGCGTGCGGCTGCCGTTCGGTATCGCGCAGATCGGCAAGGCGTTTCGCAACGAGGTCACTCCCAGGAACTACACGTTCCGCACCCGCGAGTTCGAGCAGATGGAGATGGAGTTCTTCTGTCATCCGTCCGAAGCGAAGGTCTGGTTCGAGTTCTGGACGCAGCAACGCATGGACTGGTGGAGCGATCTCGGTCTCGCCGGCGACCGGCTGCGCCTGCGCCGCCACGAGGCATCCGAACTCGCCCACTACGCCCAGACGGGCGAGGGCACGTTCGACGTCGAGTACCAGTACCCGTTCAGCGAGCCTGGCTACGGCGAGTTGGAAGGTGTCGCCCACCGCGGCAGCTTCGACCTGGAGCAGCACCAGCAGTGGAGCGGCGTCAAGCTCGAGACCTTCGACCCGCAGACGCGGGAACGGTTCACCCCGCACGTGATCGAGCCGGCCGCCGGACTCACCCGAGGCGTCCTGGCCCTGCTCTGCGAGGCCTACTCGGTCGACGAGAGCCGGCCTTCCTCCGAGCTGATGCGCTTCCCTCACCGCCTGGCGCCGATCCACGCCGGCGTCTTCCCCCTGGTCAACAAGGGCGGCATGCCGGAGATCGCGGAGTCCCTCTACCTCGAGCTGCGCCGCCGCTACCGCATCCAGTACGACGCGAAGCAGTCGATCGGCAAGCGCTACGCGCGGATGGACGAGGCCGGGACCCCGTACTGCTTCACCGTCGACGGCCAGACGCTGGAGGACCGGACGGTCACCGTGCGCGACCGCGACACGGGCGCCCAGGAACGGCTGTCGGTCGACGCCGTGTCACGCTACCTGGACGAACGCCTCAGCCTCTGAGCTCAGCCTCTGAGTCGTGCCATTCTGGCGCGGTCGGTCGCCGCCGCCGTGTGACCGCGGGTCTTCTGACCCGCGGAGGAGAACGCGCCGGCCGCAGGCCGGCACCTATTGGGCGGCCCGCTCAAGAGGAGTACGGAGGAGGTCCGGTTGGAGGGATTCTGGAAGGGCTCGCAGCGTTCCTGACGCGCGAGTCGGAGGTTCCGAGCAGGAGGCTCTACCGGCATATGGGCACTGGCAAACGGCTGACCAAGCGTGTCGAGTACGCGGCCGTGCCGCCGGTTGGCTCGCTGTTGGGGAAGGAATCTGATTGAGGGGGACCTCCTCCGATGATTTCCACATCTTCGGGATGACGCTTGCAATCCCGACACACAGGGAGGAAGCAAGGTCCGTGCCAGGCCGGCCTAGACAGCTCGCTCGTGCGCCGCCCGCCGCGGATCCTCGATACGGATCAACTTCCGCAGGGCCAGCAGATGCAGGACGGTCGCCATCAGGAAGACGCTCTCGATCGGGGCCAGTTGGCTGACGACACCGGCGGTCAGGAACCCCGCTACGCCGCTCGCCTCGGCCAGCGAGTGGGTGGCGGCGATGCGCATGGGACGGTCCCGCTCGCGGCCGAACTCCAGGACGAGGTTCTGGGACGCCAGCATCACGCCGGAGAACCCCGCCCCCACCAGCAGGAAGACCGCGTACGCCACCGGAAAGACCGGCGCCCAGAGCACGGTCAGGCTGCCGAGAATCCACGAACCGAGCGCCAGCACGTAGACGGCGCGATACCCAGAGCGGTCGCCCAGCAGGCCCCACATCAGCGCGCCCACGGACTGCGCCGCCGCGAAGGTGACGGTCAGAGCGGCCAGACGCGCCCCGCTGACGCCGAACCGCTCGCCGACCAGCAGGACGTAGAACGGCAGGGCGCCCCGGGCGGCGCCCGTCAGCAGCCGCGCCGAGAGAAAGCGAGCGTAGTGGGGGTCGGAGCGCAGGAGATCCGGCAGCTTGCCGAGCCGGGCGCGCAGGTCGAGTCCCGCGTCGTGGACGTCGAGGGCCGCGGGCTCGCGAATGAACCCCATGAACGCCAGCCCGGTCGCCGCCAGCAGCGCGGCGCCCAGGAAGGTCAGGCCGTAGCCGCGTGGAAAACCGTACTCGTCTAGCACCCAGCCCGCGGCCACCGAGAGCAGGATCACCGAAATCCCCGCGGCCAGGTTTCGCGTTCCCTGGAGCCGCCCGCGACGACCGACGGGTACGGACTTCGCGAACAGCAGGTTGAACGCCACCATCTGCATGCCGCTCGAGAGGCCCCACATCAGCAGCACGGGCCAGACCAGGAACACCGCGACCTCGACCGGAGCGAAGAGCGCCAGCAGGGCCAGCAGTAACACCTGGAACCGCATCAGGCCGCCGAACAGCAGCGCCACCCACTTGACGTGGCTGCGGTGCTCGACGAACGCGGCGCTCAGAAGCGGCGACACGAACATGCCCAGGCTCTGACAGGCGGAAGCCAGGCCCACCGCCGCATTGGCGCCGGTCAGAAGGTTGATGTAGGTTGGCAGGAAGGTCGGGGCCTGGAGCAGCCGGAACCCCGTCATCCCGAGCAGGCCGTGGGCCAGGAGGGCAGCGTAGTTGCGCCGCCGGTCGAGGCGGCTGCGACCTCGGTCGGCGGAGGACATGCCTGACCCCAAGGTAACACGCAGCCAGACGACGATGACGCTCCCGGATCAGAGCCCTGACGGTTTGCAGGAGACCTTCCGTCGCATCATCCGGCTGATTCCCGAGGGCCGGGTGGCGACCTACGGCCAGATCGCCGCGCTGGCGAACCGCCCGCGCAACGCCCGGCAGGTGGGCTACGCGCTGGCCCGACTGAACGGCCACGACGTGCCCTGGCACCGCGTGGTCAACGTCAGGGGCTCGATCAGCGAACGCGGACTCGATCCGCTCGAGAGCATGGAGCGCCAGCGCTTTCTGCTCCAGGAGGAAGGCGTCGTCTTCGACCGCCGGGGCCGCATCGACCTGGACCGCTTCGGGTGGAGACCATGATGAGTTCCCTCCGAGTGCTTCTCGCCGCCGGTTTGTTCGCAACCGTCGCCTGCACGGCGCCGGCGCCGCCGCCCGAAGGGATGGTCCGCGTGCCCGCCGGCACCGTTCCCCGTCCCGGTGGGGATCAGCGGGTCGAGACCTTCGACCTGGACACCCACGAAGTGACGAACCGCGACTTCGCCGCGTTCGTCGACGCTACCGGCTTCGAGACGGAAGCCGAGCGCTGGGGCTGGTCCCTCGTCTTTCACCCCGAGGACACCGCGAACCCGGAGCTCGAACAGCGCGTAGCGGGAACTCTCTGGTGGCTGGCCGTCGAAGGCGCCTACTGGCGTCATCCCCGCGGACCCGATTCCGCGGCGGAAGCCGACCTCCCGGTCGTGCACGTGAGCTGGGGAGACGCCAGGGCCTACTGCGACTGGCGCGGCAAGCGCCTGCCGACCGAGGCCGAATGGGACCTCGCCGCCGGCGCCGGCAACGACGGCGAAGGCCGGGCCCACTACCCCTGGGGCGACGAGCCGGCCCCGCAAGGCCAATGGGTAGCGAACGTCTGGCAGGGCGACTTTCCCGACCGGGACGACGCGGCCGACGGCCACACCTACCTGGCGCCGGTCGGCTCCTACCCGCCGAACGCGCTGGGCGTGTTCGACCTCGGCGGCAACGTCTGGGAATGGGTCGACGACTGGTACCGGCCCGGCGGCGCCGGCGGCGAGAAGGTCCTGAAGGGCGGTTCCTGGCTCTGCGCCGCCAGCTACTGCGAGGGTTACCGGAACGCGAACCGGAACCAGTCGGCGCCCGACTCCGGTCTCGACAACACCGGCTTCCGCTGCGCCATGTAGCCGCGGGTCCTCTGACCCGCGGAAAACCACGCACCGCGAGGCGGCGACGATCGGCGCACGAGTGCGCCCGCGCGGAAGCTTTCACGGATTCCTGAAAGTTCCAATAGTTCAGTCATATTTCGAAAAGAAAAATCTCCAGCGCAGCACATTTCCGTGCTACCGTCCTTTCCTCTTCTTTTCGTACCGGCCGGACCGGCGACATTTTGAACCCGTCGCCAGCGCGCCCGGAAGCCACCCCCAAAGGTTCAGCGAGGAAGGACGAAATGACCAAGATCGACACGGGCATCGCCTCCATAGGACTCCATCTGCCGCCACTGGCCATGCCGGTGGAAGAACTCGCGTCGCTCCGCGGCGTCGACCCGGACAAGTACCGCATCGGGCTGGGCTGCTCCGAGATCTCCCTCTGCCCGCCGGAGTTCAGCATCGTGGACCTGGCCTCCGAGGCCGCCCGGCGCGCCCTTTCCCGATGGGACGGCGGCCTGGAGGACATCGGCATGATCGCCGTCGGCACGGAGACCGCGGTCGACATGAGCCGGCCCCTCTCCGCCTTCGTGGCCGACGAGCTCGGCCTGGTCGGGAACATCCGCTCCTACGAAGTCAAGCATGCCTGCTACGGCGGCACCCTGGCCCTGCGCCAGGCCTGCGAGTGGCGCATGTCGGGCGCGGCCCGGGAGAAGGCTGCCCTGGTGGTCGCCGCCGACATCGCCCTCTACGAACAGGGCGACCCGGGAGAACCGACCCAGGGCGCCGGGGCCGTGGCCTTCGTCGTCGACCGGCCCGAGATCGCACAGGTGGGTCTCGACACCCACGCCTGGAGCGAGCCGGCCTTCGACTTCTACCGCCCGGTGGGCGAGTCCTACCCGACGGTCGACGGCAAGCTGAGTCTCGAGTGCTACAAGAAGGCGGCCGTGGAGTGCTTCAACGCACTCGCCGACGGTCGGAACCCCGCCGAAGTGATGGAACGGTTCTCAGCGATCTGCTTCCATGTCCCGTTCCCGAAGATGGTCAAGAAGGCCTTCCACCTCGTCGGCGAGGTGGCCGGATGGTCCGCGGAACGGATCCAGCAGATCTACAACGACAAGGTCGAACCGTCGATGCTCTGGAACAGGCTCTCCGGCAACTCGTACACGGCCTCGCTCTGGATCGCGGTCGCCAACGCGCTCCAGGGCCTGAAGGCAGGCGAGCAGGTGGCAGCCTTCTCCTACGGCTCCGGCTTCGGTTCCGAGATTCTCTCCCTGGTCGCGGGCCCGCGCGCCAGGGACGCCGCATGGGCGCAGGACATCGAGCGCGACGTCTCCAGTCGCCGACAGGTGGACGCGAGCGGTTACAGCCTCCTGCGCGCGGCAGTTCGTACGGCGGCCGCGTAAGTCGACCCGCGGACGCCGGCCCCCAGGTGGCCGGGCTACGGTTCTTACGGATTCCGTAGCCCGGCTACCTGTTTCAACTGCTCAGCATAAGCGGCCAGGACGCCGGCGGCGATGTCGATCTGCTCCTGGGCCTCGTCCCACTCGCGCTGCTCGATCGCCTCCCGTACTCCCGGCAGCGTCTTCACGCCGTAGCCGGTGTACATGCCCGGCGCGTAGAGGTGGTGCCGGAACCAGGGCCGACGCGGCAGGCCCTCGCTCCGCGTGAGCCGTCGCTCGCTCTGGGCGACCAGCCGGTCGAGCGCCGCCTGGGTGGCAGCGTCCTCACTCCGGGCGGCCTCCGCCAGGGCGCGGTCGGCGGCCTTCGCCGCTCGCCGGAGGCGATCGTGCGCGTTCCTGAGCGGCGCGAAGTTCAGGTACGGCGCGGGCGGATCCGCCTCAGGCTCTACGAACGGTTTGGTCGGATCGGCCGCCAGGCGCAGGGCGGCGCTGCTGAGGAGCTCGTTCTCGCGCTCGACGTTCCTGCGCTCCTCGTCGGCAAGATCCGCCACTTCGTCGATGTAACGGCCGGCGGTCGCGGCGGTGGCGCCGAACTCGAACGGAAGCACGTCGGCGTTCGCGAGCCGCAGCGTCAGGCGCAGCCCGGTGCGGGCGAGCGCGGCGCCGTAGACCGCACCGGGGTCGACGAACCGCCGGAAGAAGTCGAAGGTGTCGAAAGCGGTGTGGTACTCGCCGCCCGGCGCCTCCCCGCCGTAGCCGACGTTCAGCGACGACACGCCGAGGTGCTGGAGGAACGGGGAGTAGTCCGAGCCTGAACCCAGGGCCGCGATCCGCAGTCTGTTCGAGGACTGGAGCCGCTCGACCTCCGCGCCGCTGCCGTTGACGCGCCGGAACGCGAGCAGGCGCTCGCCCACGCTCACTCCGGTCTGCGGATCCTCGACCTCACCGGCCACCTGGTTGACCAGCGTCTCCAGCGCGTGGGAGCCGCCAGCGCGCAGAAAACCGCGGCTGTTCGAGTCCGAGTTGATGTAGACGGCCGCGTGCTCCCGGAGGGCGTCGCCGTGGTGCTCGGCCCACTCGGTCGAACCGAGCAGACCCGGCTCCTCGGCGTCCCAGGCGGCGTAGACGACCGTGCGCCGCGGCGGCTGGCCTTCGCGGGCGAGCCGTCCGAGCGCCTTCGCCTCGGCCATCAGGCCGGCCAGGCCGCTGATCGGATCCTTGGCGCCGATCACCCAGGCGTCATGGTGGTTGCCGCGGAGGATCCACTGGTCCGGCCTCTCAGAGCCCGGCATCCGGGCGATCACGTTGTGCGCCGGCGCCAGACTCCAGTCGAACTCGAGCCGGAGCCGCACGCGGGCGGGGCCAGGGCCGATCCGGTAGGTGATTGGCAGACCGCCGCGCCACTCGCGCGGCGCGGTCTCGCCGCCAAGCGCCTCCAGCAGGGGCCGCGCGTCCCGCCAGGCGATCGGCAGCACCGGGATTCGCATCAAGGTGTCCGCGTCCTCCCGGTCGAGCCGCGGCTCGCCGTCGACGGCGCCGCGCATCGGCGTCAGCGGGTCGCCCGGACGAAGCGGAAGGTCCAGCACCGAACCCCGCTGCACCGCGCTCGCGTGCTTGAACGAGCCCTCCGGATACCCGGCGCCCTCGCTGTAGCCGTCGTCGCCCGGGTCGTTGAAGATGAGACAGCCGATCGCACCGCGCTCGTAGGCGACCTTCGGCTTGATGCCGCGCCAGGAGCCGCCGTAGCGGACGATCACGATCTTCCCCCGGACGTCGATGCCGAGCCGATCGAGCACCTCGTAGTCCTCCGGCACGCCCCGGTTCACGTAGACCAGTTCGCCGGTGACGTCGCCGTCGGCCGAGAAGGCGTTGAAGGGCGGCAGACCCTCGGCCATCGCGACTTCCGCGGTGCCGTCGCCCGCCGCTGGTTCCTCAACGAGCGACGCCTCGAACCGCGTCGGCTCGAGCAGGGTCAGCGACCGCAGCCGCGGTGTCGGGAAGAGAACGTCGAAGGTCTCGATCTCGGCTTCGAACCCCCACTCCCTGAACCGCTCCACCATCCAGCGCGCGTTCGCCTCCGTTTGCGGCGCGCCGGCGTGGTGCGGCCGCGGCGTCATCAGCCGGTTCCACTCGAGCAGTTCGTCGGCGACGATCCAGTCGTCGGCCCGCCGCTCCTTCTCCCGCTGGGCGTCGACGCGGTCGGGGTGGAAGCCGATCAGTTCCTGGGCGCCGGCCGGCGCCGCGACGAGACTCAGGGCCAACAGCAGTCGTCTCACCTCACGCCCCCCGTTCCGCCGCCGCGAGCACCGTGTTCCGCAACAGCATCGCCACCGTCGTCGGACCGACGCCGCCGAGCCGCGGCGTGATCCAGCTCGCGACCTCGCCGACGGACTCGTCGACGTCGGGAAGCAGCTTCCTGCCCTCCCAACTGATGCCGCCGCTGACGACGACCGCGCCCGGCTTGATCATCTCCGGCACAACGAAGCGCGGCACGCCGAGGGCAGCGACCACGATGTCGGCGCGGCGCGTGAACGGCTTGACGTCCTTCGCACCCGTGTGGACCACCGTGACGACGGCGTTCGCGCCCGGCTGCTTCAGGGTCAGCAGAAGGGACAGCGGCCGCCCCAGGGTCGGGCCGCGGCCGAGAACGACCACCTCGCGGCCGGCGATGTCGATCCCGTAGTGCTGGAGCATCGCCTGGATGCCGGCCGGCGTGCACGGCACCGGTCCTTGTTCCTGTAACACCAGCTTGCCCAGATTGACCGGATGCAGGCCATCGGCGTCCTTGGCCGGATCCATTCGCGCCAGGGCCTCGTTGAAGTCGAAGCCGGCCGGAACCGGATGCTGGATGATGTACGCATCGACTGCGGGGTCCTCGTTGAAGCGGTCGACGGCGGCCAGCAGCGCCTCCTGGCCGCCGTCCGCCGCCACCTGTTCGTGAAAGGAGGCGACTCCGACCTCCTCGCAGGTCTCGTGCTTCTTGCGCACGTAGCCCGCGGAGGCCGCGTCGTCGCCGACGAGGATCGTGCCCAGGCCGGGCCGCACGCCCGAAGACCCGAGCTCTTCGACCCGTTCCGCGACCTCGGCCAGCACGGCCTCGGCGACCGGTCCGCCAGCAAGTAGTTGCGCCGTCATTCGTCGTTCTCTCCTGCGGCCCGTGCCGCGTCTTCGTGGTGGTGGTCGTGGTGATGATGTTCGTGATGGTGATCGTGGCCGTGCGGCCGGGCCGCCAGCCGGCGGCTGCGGCCATCGATCTCGGATCCGCCGACGAGCCCCGCGGTCTCCAGCGAATCCTCGAAGGCCTCCCGCCAGCGCTGCCAGTAGTCCCAGGTCTCTCCCGCACCGAGTGCGCCGGCGCCCCCGCCGGCTGCCGCCGAAGGCGGCCAGGATGCCCGCTTCTCCCAGGCGGCGATCCGTGCGATCAGGCGGCCCCGGAACGTCTCCCAGTCGAGCCGCCCGCCCTCCACCAGCGCCATCGTCAGGCCGAACAGGCGGCTCTCCCAGGGCGCGGCGAAGGCGAGCTCCCCGTTCTCCCGCGGAGGCGCGGCGGCGCCGTCCTCATCCAGGCGGACCGGGAGAGACATGTGGGTTCGCCGGACCTACAGGCGCTCGACGCCGATCATCGAGTCGCGGGTGACGCGGGCGGTCAGTTCCTCGGCGTCCAGGCCGTCCGTGCCCTGCGGCCGTTGCGGCAGGACCATGTAGCGCACCTCGGCGCTCGAATCCCAGACCCGCAGTTCGACGTCCGGCAACAGGTCGAGCCCCAGCTCCGCGAGCAGCCGCCGCGGTTCCCGCACCGCGCGCGACCGGTAGGCGGGCGACTTGTACCAGGCCGGCGGCAGCCCGAGCACCGCCCACGGATAGCACGAGCAGAGCGTGCAGACGACCAGGTTGTGGACGGACTCCGTGTTCTCCTTGACCATCAGGCGGGCGACGTGGGAATCCGTGTTGTCGCCGAATCCCAGTTCCCGGATCGCCGGCATGCCGTCCTGGAGCAGCCGCGCCCTGAACGCCGGATCGGTCCAGGCCTCGGCCACCACCCGGGCGCCGCGCAGCGGCCCGATGTCCTGCTCGTAGCGTTCGACGAGGGCGTCGACCGCGGCGGACTGGACCAGCCCCTTCTCCACCAGCAGCGTCTCGATCGCCTCGGTGCGGATTGCCGGGGATTCGCTTCCGTGCCGATGATGGGCCGTCATTCGAGCGCCTCCAGGTACGGCTCGAACAGGTCGATGTAGACGGTGGCGCCGGCCTCCGCCTCCTCGCCCCAGAGCTCCCGGCTCTCGAAGGCGACGGTGTAGAGGTACTCCGGCGACTCGCCCCGGCCGTCGGCGTTCGTGTCGGGATAGACGCAGGCCGGATGGATGTCGGCGATCACGCCCCGTCTGTCCCGGGCGTAGCCGGGCAGCCGGGTATGCCCCTGCGGATGGCGGTTCCAGGTGCGCACCGGGTCGCCGACGGCGAAGCGGGGTTCGCGGTTCACCTCCCGGGTCACCGAGCCGATCTCGGGGCGCTCGGGCGTCGTGTCGCCGCCCAGACGTTCCCGGGCCAACGTCTCCAGCGCGTAGAGCCACCGGCCGTAGTAGCCGTCGGAGAGGTAGCGGTCCGGCGGCATCCGCTCGATCGCGTGGCGGAAGGCGTCGATGTTCGCCAGTCCGGCGCCCATCGCGTAGCCGGCGAGGGCGCAGACCCGACCCTGCCAGGCCTCCGGGAAGAGCACCTCGTCCGACCGGCGATCCACGGCCCCGAAGCCGTGCATGCCGCCCATGTCGTGGATTCCGTTCATGCTCCTGAGGCGCGCGCGAGTCTACTAGGCTCACAACATGACCACCGCCGCTCCGCAGACCGCACCGTCCCCCATTCCGCACGCCGAGGACTATCCGTTCCTGGGCCAGGGCAGGGCGCCTCTCGAGGTGGCTGCCGCCGAGGGCTGCTACATGATCACCCCCGGCGGCCGGCGGATCCTCGACGCCGCCGGCGGCGCCATCGTCTCGAACATCGGCCACGGCCGGCGCGAGGTGGCGGAGGCCTACGCCCGGGCCGCGGCGCAGACGGACTACATCGTGCCTCCCTTCGCGACCCCGGCGCGAACGGAGCTCGTCCATCGCATGCGGACCCGCTGGCTGCCCGGCGACATCAACCGGGTCCTGTTCGCGAGCGGCGGTTCCGAGGCGATGGACCTGGCGATCCGCTTCGCCCGCCAGCACCACCTGTCGGCGGGCCGCCCCGAGCGCTGGCGGGTGTTCGGGCGCCAACTTTCCTACCACGGCGCGACGATGGCCACCCTCGCCGTGGGCGGACACCAGGGGCGCAGGGCCGGCTTCGAGCACTGGCTGGTCGACGAGCAGACCGATCAACCACGCCCCCCCGCCCACTACTGCATGCGCTGTCCGCTTGGCAAGACGTATCCCGGCTGCGACATCGCCTGCGCCGACGAGGTCGAGCGGGTGTTCGAGGAGATCGGCCCGGAGGAGATCGCGGCCTTCGTCGTCGAGCCGATCGTCGGCTCGAACGCCGGCGCGCTCGTACCCCCGGGCGACTACCTGGAACGGGTCGCCCGGATCTGCCGGCGGCACGGCATCCTCCTGATCGCCGACGAGGTGATGACCGGCTACGGCCGCACCGGCCGCAAGTTCGGGGTCGACCACTGGGATGTGGTGCCCGACATCCTCGTCGGCGGCAAAGGACTGACCGGCGGCTACGCGCCCCTGGTCGCGATCTGCGCCCGCGACGAGGTCACGGCGCCCATCGCCGAGGCGGGGGACTCGGTCATGTTCTTCACCTACGGCGCCCACTCCCCCGCCTGCGCCGCGGCCACCGAAGTCCTGCGCATTCTCGAGGACGAGGAACTCGTCGAACGCGCCGCCACCGTCGGCGCGGTGCTCGGCGAGCGCCTGCGGGAGACCTTCGCCGACCACCCGAACGTCGCCGAGATACGCGGCCGCGGCCTCCTCTACGGCATCGAGATCGTCCAGGACCGCGACACCCTGGAGCCGTTCCCCGCGGAACTCTCGCTGGTCAACGCCGTCGTGGCCGCCGGACTGTCGATGGACGTCTTCTTCTACCCCGGCGGCAACGACCCGGCCCGCGACGTTGTCTGCCTCGGCCCGCCCTTCATCCTCGGCGACGAGGAGATCGAGAAGATCGTCACCGTGCTGCCGAAGGCGATCGACAGCGCGATCGCCCGCAAGGGACCGGCGCCGTCGCTTCTGGGGCCGCCGGTGCAGGACGAAACAGCGGACTGACGCTCAATAGCTGGAGATCCCGATCTCCTTCTCGGTGATGAACTCCAGCAGCGCCGGCGTCCCCGACTCGGTCGCCGCGATGCCGCGGCGGATCGCCGGGACGATCTCGGCGGGGTCGGTGACCCGCTCGCCGTAGCCGCCGAAGGCCTTCGCCATGTCGGCGTAATGGCCGGAGATGTCCGTGCTGCGGTACTTCTCGGTCGCCACCTGCATGATCGGCAGTTCGATCGCCATGGAGAAGTTGTTGAACAGGATCGAGAGGATCGGCAGGCGTTCGCGCACCGCCGTCTCGAAGTCCATGCCGGTGAAGCCGATCGCGGCGTCGCCCCAAACGTTGATGCAGAGCTTGTCGGGCTGGGCGAGCTTGGCGCCCATCGCGAGGCCGAGGCCGTAGCCGAGCTGGGTCGTCTTGCCCCAGCCGATGTAGGAGAGCGGCGTCGTGCTGCGCCAGAACGGCGAGATCTGGTCGCGCGGCGAACCGGCGTCGTGAGTGATGATCACGTTGTCGCGGTCGACCGTGTGCATCAGGTCCCAGAGCACCCGGTAGGGCGAGAGCGGCGTGCCCCCTGACGTCAGCTTCGGCATCCACTCGTCGAGCCAGCCGGAGCGGATGCGCTCGATCTCGGCAGGCACGGAGTCCGCCCGAGCCGCCGCGTAGGGCAGGGACCGGCCTTCCAGTTCCGCGATCAGGGCGGCCAGCGTCAACTTCGCGTCGCCGGCGACTGCGCAGTCGGCGGCGACGTTCTTGTTCAGGTCGACCGGGTCGAGTGTCGCGTGGACGTACTTCGCCTGGGGGTACTTGCCGAAGTAGAGGCCGAACGCGGTGGTCGTGAAGCTGCAGCCGATGCCGAAGATCACGTCGGCGGCGCCCAGGAACTCGTGGACCGTCTTCGGCACGGCGCGGCCGCCCGAACCGAGCGACAGGGGATGGTCCTCGTTGAAGGCGCTCTTGCCGCCCAGGCTGGTCGTCACCGGCGCGTTCAGGAGTTCGGCCAGGCGTCGCAGCTCGTCCCAGGCCTCGGCGTAGTGGACGCCCTGGCCGGCGTAGATCACCGGCCGCTCCGCCGCCGCCAGCAGCTCCGCCGCCTCGCGCACCAGGTCGGGATCGGGGCCGACGCGCACTCTGCCGTTCGGCCGGGGACCCAGGTCGTCCGGCACGTCCTCGCCGAAGACGTCGGCCGGCACCTCGACCATCACCGGACCCGGACTCCCCGAACGCAACTGGCTGAAGGCGCGGCGCATGACCTCGGGCAGCGCCTTGCCCATGGAGAGCGGCTCGCACCACTTCGTCACATGCTGGAAGTTCGCCACCGCGTTGAAGTTCGGCGCCACGTGCATCGCCCGGCGGCTGTAGCCCATGGGAAGGACCAGGATCGGCGCCGACTCGCCGTAGGCCTGGGCCACGCCGCCGAAGGCGTTCTCGGTCCCCGGCCCGCTCTGCATCGTGAACACGCCGAGCTGCCGGCCGGAGCTCAGGCGGCTGACGGCGTCGGCCATGTGCAGGCCGATTCGCTCCTGGCGGACGATCACGGTGCGGATGTCCGCCACCGCCGCGGCCTCGATGATCGGGTTGACCGGGTAGGCGACGATGAACTCGACGCCCTCCCGCTTGAGGTACTCGGCGACGCCCTGGGCTACCTTCACGCTGGAACTCCTGGGATTCTGGGAGGGGAGGGAGGGCGGCTACGATACCCGGAACCGCCGCCGTACCAGAAGCCGGCCGACACTTCAGAGAGGATCTGCCAGATGACGATTGCAACGATCTTGATGGCGCTCGGTCTGGCCTTCGCGATCACACCGAACCCGGCGACCCTGTCCGGGCCGATCACGGGAGGGGAACGCGGCACGCCGTTCAACGCGGTGAACGTGGCGGATCGCGGCTACCTGACCGAGGAGTACTTCCTCGAGGGCGAAGCGACCGCGTACGAGCTCGTCGACGGCACGCATTCCGGTGACGGCCAGTGGAGAACCCGGGCGTCAGCCGACAAGGCGGACTTCAAGACCCGCATGCTGGTCGTTCGGCCCGAGGACCCGTCCGCATTCAACGGCACGGTCGTCGTGTTCTGGCTGAACGTCACCGCCGGCTTCGAGCTGGGTTCCGCGGGAGGCGAATCGCTGCGCGGCTATGCCTGGGTCGGCGTGTCAGCGCAGAAGGTCGGTATCGACGGGTTCCCCCAGAATCCCGGGGGACTCAAGGCGTGGGATCCGGAACGCTACGGTTCCCTCGTCCACCCCGGGGATGCCTACTCCTACGACATCTTCACCCAGGTCGCGAGCGCCATCGGTCCGGAACGCGACCGCGAAGGCCTCGACCCCATGGGCGGTCTGGCGGTCGAGCGCCTGATCGCGGCGGGCGCTTCCCAGTCCGCTGCACGGCTACGCACTTACATCAACGGCGTGCAGCCGCTTGAAGGGGCGTTCGACGGGTTCATTCCGTACATCGATTTCGGCAGCATCGTGCCCTTCGCGTCAGAGCGTGGCGGCGGGCGCCGGGGGCGCAGCCTCGCGTCGATCCGGGCGGACCTGGACGTCCCGGTCATCGTGGTGAACTCCGAGACCGAGCTGCCGAGCTACTACACCGTGCGCGAGCCGGACTCGGCCCGCTTCCGGCTCTGGGAAGTGGCGGGGACTGCGCACGTATCCGTGGTGAGACCGGACGAACGCACCGTCGAAGGCTCGAACTGGCTGTCCTACACGCCGGTGTACGAAGCGGCGATCAGGCATCTGCACCGCTGGATCAGGGACGGCGTCGAACCGCCGAGAATGCCGCGCGTGGAGATGAAGGCCGGAGATCCCCGTCCCGAAGTCGTACGGGACGAGCACGGCAACGCCGTCGGCGGCATTCGCCTGCCGGATCTCGAGGCGCCGACCGCCTCGCACAGCGGCTTCGGCGAGCAGAGGGAGGGGACGCGGTTCGGGTTCCTGTACGGCGCCGCGACCGACTTCGACGCGGAGGAGTTGGCGGATCTGTACCCGGACAGCAAGAGCTATCTCGACGCCTGGAACGCGGCGCTGGACAGGGTGATCGAGCAGGGGATGATCCTGCCCGAGGACGCGCCGGAGATGCGGGAGCGGGCGGCAGACTGGGCGGCGCGGCTGGATGCACGGTAGCTGACAGATTGGTCGCCGCTTCGCGGCGCGCTTCCTGGCCGCCTTCGGCGGCAGCGGGTCAGAAGACCCGCGTGTACCCAGCAGACCGGACTACAGGTCGTAGTAGCCGCGGTACCAGTCGACGAAGCGGGGGATGCCGTCGGCGATCGCGGTCGTCGGTTCGTAGCCCAGTGACTCCCTGGCCCGCGTGAGGTCGGCCGAGGTCCGCACGACGTCGCCGGGCTGCATGGGCAGGAACTCCTTCTCGCCCTCGCGGCCGCAGCTCGATTCGATCTGCCGGATGAACTCCATCAGTTCCTCGGTGCGGCCGGCGGCGAGGTTGCAGACGAGGTCCTCGTGGTTGCGGTCGATCGCCGAGACGACGCCGGCCACGATGTCGTCGATGTAGGTGAAGTCCCGGTGCATCCGGCCGTGGCCGAAGACCTTGATCGTCTCGCCGCGCAGCAGGGCGCCGGTGAACAGGAACAGCGCCATGTCGGGCCTGCCCCAGGGACCGTAGACCGTGAAGAAGCGCAGGCCCGTCACCCGCAGGCCGTAGAGGTGGTTGTACACCGAGGCCATCAGCTCGTTCATCTTCTTCGTCGCGCCGTAGAGGGAACACTGTGCCGAAGTGCTGTCGCTCTCGCTGAGCCGCTCCCGCGTACTGTCGCCGTAGACCGAGCTGCTGGAGGCGTAGATGAGGCCGCCGACCTCGCGCTTGCGGCACAGTTCGAGGACGTAGGTGAAGGCCTGCACGTTGTCGCGCACGAACTGGTTCGGATGGTCGATCGAGTGACGGACTCCGGCCTGGGCCGCCAGGTGGCACACCCTCGTTTCCGCGCCGGAGGCGCCGCGGACGAGGTCGTCGAAGGCGTCCTGCAGGGCCTCGCGGTCGCCGATGTCGGCGCGCACGAGGCGGAAGTTCGGCTGCTCCTCGAGGATCGCGTTGCGCCGCTCCTTGAGTTGCGGGTCATAGTACGGATTGAAGTTGTCGTAGCCGATCACTTCGTCCCCGCGCTCGAGCAGGGCTCTGACGACGTGGAAGCCGATGAACCCGGCGCTGCCGGTAAGCAGGACCCTCACGAGACGCCCCCGGAAGGAGTGCTCTGCCAACGCTCCGCGAGCTGGGCCACCGGGTCGACCAGCAGGTCCTCAACGGGGAGTTCGGCCAGCAGGCCGTCGTCGAACTCCGGCGCCCTCCTGAGTACCTGGTCGCGCAGGCCGGAGTAACGCTCCCGGTAGCCGGAGAGCAGGCGGCGCAACTCGGGTGCGGGCGCCCGTTCCCGGAAGCGCACATGGATCAGGTTGAGCGCAGAGACCCCGCCGTCGCTCCACTCGGGCACGCCGATGAACACCCGGCCATCCGTGCGGCCGCGAGCCGCCATCAGCCGGCCTTCGACCGCGACCGCGTACTTCGTGCCCTGGAGCAGCGGCTCCCGGACGGTGCGCGACTGCAGGTCGCGGCACAGGCCGCCGGCGCGCAGGACCCGAATGGTGGCGTCGTCGCCCGGCGGCGGGCCGTCGCCTCCGGCCCAGAGCCGGTAGCGGACGTAGCCGAGCACCTGGTCGACGAAGGGGTCGAGCGCGCTCATGGTCCGCCTGTCCTCCGCCGTGATCGATTCCTCCGGCGCGCCGGCCAGCCGCAGCGCCGTGTCCAGGGGCATCCGGCCCAGGGTCTGATCGTGGCGCGAGATGCCCACGGTGACCGTCTTCGCCTGGTGCTTGATCGTGTCGATGTGCCGGGTGAGGTCGTCGATCGCGGGGCCGAGAGCATCTCGCAACTCCGCCAGCGCGTCCACCTCACCGCCTTCACCTGCTCCACCCAGCCGGTCGAGCGCCACCGCCAGCCGCACCGCCCGGCCGACATGGAGGTTGCCGTCGTAGCGGCCGGCCGCCAGCGTGCCGCGGACGGCGTCCATCTCGTCACCGGCCCTCTCGCGCAGTCGCGCCGCCGGCCGCGCCGCGCCGGCGGCGGCCACGTCGTCCACCGCCGTGCGGATCGCCCGCAGCGGCCTGGCGAGGTCGTCGATGGCGAGGGCCGCGTGGTAGCCGAACAGGTGGCCGACCACGGTCGCCAGCACGAAGGACAGCTCGGGCGCCACCTCGGGCACCTCGATCGCCGCTGCCGCGGACGGAAACGCCGCGCCCTCGGAGGCGATGACGATCGGCGTCGCGCGATGGGCGCGGTAGACGTCGATCTCCTTCCTCGAGTCTGCCGCCGTCGAGCCCTGGACTCCGGTCGCGCAGACCAGGATCAGGGGCTCGGACGACAGGTCGATGTGCTTCTTGTCTTCCGTCGTGTCGCAGGCGATCGCCTTGTAGCAGAGTTCGGAGAGTTTGATCCGGATCTCCTCCGCGGCGATCCGGTCGAGGCCGTTGCCGACGACCGACCAGTCGCGCAGCCGGGGCGCGTACTCCCTCGCAGCCTCGGCGATCGCAGGGCGCAGGGCGAGGGTGCGCTCCATCGCGTCGGGCAGGCGCCGGAGCTCCCGCAGCAGGCGGTCGGCAGCGGGGCGTTCGTCCGGGCCGCCCGCGACCTGGTCGGCGATCGAGACGGCGAGCAGCATCCCGGCCGCGATCTGGGAGTAGAAGGCCTTGGTGGACGCGACGCTCATCTCCACGTCCCGACCGTCCGAGGTGTAAAGCACGCCGTCCGCCCGCTCGGCCAGATCGGAGTTGCGGCGGTTCACGATCGCGACCGCGCGGGCGCCCCGCCGCTGCGCCAGGTTGACCGTGCGCAGCGTGTCCGTCGTCGTCCCGGACTGGCTGACCGCGACGACCACAGTGTCGTGCATGTCGGCCACCAGGTGGAAGCCCGAGAGCTCGGTCGCGGGCATCGCGTCGACTCGCGGACGGCTCAGGCCCCGCTCGCGCAGCCGTCCCTCGATCGCCGCGGCGATCCCCTGGCCGGCAACGGCTGCGGTGCCCTGACCGGTGACGACGATGCGGCCTGTGGTTCCGTCCCGGAGGCCGCGCGCGACCGCCTCCGGCAGCGTCCGCTCGCCGAGCGAGACCCGCAGGCGCCCGGTCGCGTCCTCCCGCAGCTTGCCGCGCAGCGTGTTGCGCACGGAGCGCGGCGCCTCGCTGATCTCCTTGAGCAGGAAGTGGGGGTACTCGCCCCGGTCGATGTCGCGGGTCGTGATCTCGGCGCGGTCGAGCCCATCCGGCGACACCGGCAGGGGCGTGCCTCCGGCGGAGAATCGTTCGATGCCCTCCAGTTCGCCGGCGCGGGCGGCGTCGAGCACCACGATCTGTCCCCAGCCGGCGCCCGCGGTGTCCGGTTCCGCCTCGCCGTCGAGGCGCAGCCAGGTCGGGGTCTCCTCGACCAGGCCGTAGGGTTCGCTGGCGACCACGAAGGCGTGATCGGCCAATCCCACGTAGAGACCCTGGCCGCTGCCCTGGGTCGCCAGGTAGAGCCGTGACGGGTCGTCCCAGGCGAGCGCGCCGACGGCGACCGAACCCTCGAACGCCGCCACCGTGTCGCGGAAGGCGTCGAAAGGCGTGTCGCCGCCGGCCAGCCGGCGCGACATGAGAACCGGCATCACCTTCGCGTCCGTCGTGATCCCGGGGTCGAGCTCCAGCTTCTCCAGCACCGCCAGGTCGCCGTGGTTGTCGATGTCGCCGTTGATCGCGGCGATCACCCGGGGCGACGCCTGGCCATCGGCACCGCCGTCCCCGGCCTCCGCCTCGTTCAACGGATGCGCGTTGGCCTCGTTGATCCGGCCGACGCTCGCCCAGCGGGTATGCCCAAGCACGGCCGCCACGACCTCCGGGCTCTCGAGCGCCGCCGCCAGCAACGGATCGGCGGCGACCGCCTCGCGCAGGAAACGGACGTTGTCGCCCAGTTCACCGACCTCCTCCGCGCACTTGTAGACCAGGCCGATCCGTCCTCCGCCCCGAATCACCGCGCGATGACTGAACAACGGATCCCCTGCCCGTCCGTCGAGTCCGGCGCGGATCGCCGCATCGTCCGGGTCGAGGCCGTGTCCGGAGAGAAGCAGAAACAGCCCGGCCGAATCGCGGCCCCGGATCTCGAGGCGGTCGAGCGACGAGAAAGCCTGCTGGACGGCGATGAGCACGTCGAGTCCCGCGTCGCCGGCGCCGGCCGGCGCCAGTGCGTCCACTTCGACAGCGGTCCGCAGCCGGTCACGGCGAATCGCCCACTCGGCGTCGGCCAGCGCCGCCGCGGCCCGGTTCACCGCCTCCAGCCCGGCATCGCCGAAACGGGCGCCGCCGGTATCGAGGCCTGCTTTCAACCGGGTCACGGCCGCCGAGCAGGGCCGCAACGCATCGGCGATCGCGGCCCGCAGCGTTTCGTCCCGCACCAGGGACCGCACAGCCGGCCGGGCTCGCAACCGCCGGTCCCAGCCGGCCAGTTCGGAAGCGGCAGCGGACAGGGCCGCGGCCAATGACTGTGCCTCGGCCCGGTCGCTATCGGCAACCGCGGCCTCGGCCGCTCGGCCCGCGGCCGCGAGGCCCTCCAGGAGCTCGCGCGAGTCGATCGCCGGTCCGGGGTGGGGGCGCATCAGGATGCCGACGATCCCGCACATGGGTCCCCGAAGCTTAGCCCGGAACGGGGCGGTAAGCTCCCGGCGAGAGGGAACCGACCGGAATGAACGACACGACGACATTCCTCGCCGCGGTGGTCCAGATGGGCTCCACCTCGGACGAGCAGGCGAACTGGGAAACCGCCCGGCACTGGATCGAAACGGCGGCGGACCGCGGCGCCACGTTCGTCTCGACGCCCGAGAACACGAACTACCTCGGGCCGCACAAGGAGAAGGTCAAGCTGGCCGAGCCGACGTCGGGCGCCACCTGCGCCCGCTTCGCCGCCCTGGCGCGCGACCGCGGCATCCATCTGCTGCTCGGCTCCTACAACGAGAAGGCCCCCGGCGAGAGCGAGCGCTGCTACAACACGAGCGTCCTGTTCGACCCGCAGGGGGAGATCGTCGCCACCTACCGCAAGATTCACCTCTTCGACGTCGACGTCTCCGCCGAGGTGCGCTTCCTGGAGTCGAAGACGGCCGTGCCCGGCGAGGACACGGTGACCGTCGACACCCCGCTCGCGCGCCTCGGTCTCACGATCTGCTACGACATGCGCTTCCCCGAGCTCTACCTGAAGCTCGCCCGGGAAGGCGCGGAGATCCTGACCATCCCCTCCGCCTTCACCCTGATGACCGGCAAGGACCACTGGTTCCCGCTGCTGCGCGCCCGGGCCATCGAGACCCAGTGCTACGTGCTGGCCGCCGCCCAGACCGGCCGCCACGACGACCGCGGGCTACGGCACAGCTACGGCCACTCGGTGATCATCGACCCGTGGGGCCACGTCCTGGCCGATGCCGGAGACGGACCCGGCATCGCGATCGCGGAGATCGACCGGCGTCGCGTCGCCGAGGTGCGGCGCTCGATGCCGGTCGCCTCGCACCGCCGGCTGCCGGTCGGCTGAGCGCCGGGAACCGCCGATGGACATCTGGATCCTCGTCGCCGTCATCGTCTTCACGTTCCTGGCGTTCAGCTTCGAATGGCTGCGGATCGACGCGGTCGCCCTCTCCAGCCTGGGGCTGCTGCTCCTGTTCGGGCTGGTGACGCCCCAGGAGGCGATCCGGGGCTTCAGCAACGACGCCGTCATCACGGTGATGATGATGTTCATCCTGAGTTACGGGCTGACCCACACCGGTCTGATCGACCGCTTCGGCCAGAAACTCGCGCAGCTCTCCGGCAGGACGCACTGGGCCGCCGCGATCGCCCTGATCCTGGTCTGCGGCGTGCTCTCGGCCTTCATCAACAACACGGCTGCCCTGGCGATCCTGATGCCGGTCGGCATCCAGATCGCGAAGCACTACGGCGTGTCGCCGTCGCGGATCCTGCTCCCCCTGTCCTACCTTTCGATCATCGGCGGCACCTGCACCCTGATCGGCACATCGACGAACCTGCTGGTCGCCTCCATGTCGGCGGAGTACGGCTTCGGAGCCTTCAGCATGTTCGAGTTCCTGGCGCTCGGACTGATCCTCCTGGTCGTCGGCTTCGCCTACATCGTGTTCGTGCCGATGCGGCGCCTGCCGGATCGCGCCGGGTCCTCCGACCTGACGACGAAGTACCAACTGTCTTCGTTCCTGACCGAGGTCCAGGTGCCGGAGGGGAGTTCGCTCGTCGGCAACAACGTGGTCGACGCACACATCAACGAGCGTTTTCGCCTGACGGTGCTCGAGATCCTGCGCGGCGAGGAACGGATCGCCGTCGAACTCCGCTCCACGCCCATGCAGGGCGGCGATGTCCTGATCGTCGAGGGCCTGATGGACGACATCGTCAGCTTCCGCGATCACTACGGCCTGCGCCTGCGCACGGAAACGAAGATCGGCGACCGCGACCTCTCGGACCAGAACAACATCATGGCGGAGATCCAGCTCTCGCCCGTTTCCCGGCTGACCGGCTCGACGATCCGCGACCTGGACTTTCGCCGCCGCTTCGGCTGCTTCGTGCTGGCGCTTAACCGCACCGGCGACCCGATCCGCGAGAAGCTGGCCCACATCGTCCTCCACAACTGGGACACCCTGCTCGTGTTCGGCCCCCGGTCCCGGATCGAAGCCCTCTACGAGACGGAGGACTTCATCCCGTTGCAGCAGGACGTCAAGCTGCGCCTCGTCATCCCGCGGCGCTGGTGGCTCGCGGTGGTGATCATCCCGATCGTCGTCATCGTCGCCGCCACCGGCGTCACCTCGATCCTGAAGGCGTCGATCCTGGGCGCCGTGGCGCTCATCGTCTTCGGCGGCATCTCGGTGCAGCAGGCGTACGAGGCGATCAACTGGACCGTCATCTTCCTGCTCGTCGGCATCCTGCCGATGGGCATCGCGATGGAGAAGACCGGTCTCGCGGCGATGATCGGAGAGACGATCGCGAATGCCGGCGCCGACTACGGGCCCTGGGCGGTCATCGCGCTCGTCTACCTGGCGACAGCCCTGCTCTCGGAGATCGTCTCGAACAACTCGACCGCGGTGCTCATGGTGCCGATCGCCGGCACCGCCGCGGCCTCGATGGGCCTCGAACCGAAGCCCTTCATGATGACCGTCGCCTTCGCCGCTTCCGCCAGCTTCCTGACCCCGATGGGATACCAGACGAACGCGATGGTCTTCGGACCCGGCGGCTACCGCTTCATGGACTACGTGAAGTTCGGCGCGCCGCTCAAGATCGTTTTCTGCGTCCTTTCCGTGTGGCTGATCCCGATGTTCTGGCCGCTCACGTAGAGCTGGGTGCGCGGGTCTTCTGACCCGCTGCCGCCGAAGGCGGCCAGATCACCGGCCGGCCGCAGGCCGGCGCCGCTACCTCTGGCAGCGCGGACAGTAGTAGGTGCCGCGGTTCGACAGCGTCACCCGGCGGATGCTCGCCCCGCAGCCGGCCGGGCACGGCTCGCCTTCGCGGCCGTAGACATCGAGCGAGACCTGGAAGTAGCCCGAGTTGCCCTCGCCGTCGGCGAAGTCGTTGAGAGTCGTGCCGCCCTGCTCGATTGCCTCCGCGAGCACCTCGCGCACCGCCTCCGCCAGAACGTCGAACCGGCGGCGCGCGATCCGAGCCACGGAGCGTCGCGGATGAATGCCGGAGCGGTAGAGCGCCTCCGACGCGTAGATGTTCCCGACGCCGACGACGACCGAAGCGTCCATCAGGAAGTTCTTGACGGGGGCCGTCCGGCCGCGGGCCAGGCCGGCGAGTCGGGCGCCGTCGAACCCGGACGACAGGGGCTCGACGCCGAGATGGCGGAAGTGCCGGTCGCTGTCCAGGCTCTCCGTCGACGCGACGAAGGCCATGCCGAAGCGTCGCGGATCGCGAAACCGCAGGCGGCGGCCCGACGCAAGCTCGAACCCCAGGTGCTCGTGGTCCACGAGCGGCGCCGCCCGGTCGACCAGGGTCAGCCGGCCGCTCATTCCGAGATGCACGGCAAGAGTCTCGCCGCCGGAGGCGTCGATCAGGAGGTACTTCGCGCGCCGGCGCAGGCCGACGACCTCCTGGCCTTCCAGGCGGCGCAGCCGGCGCTCGCAGAGCGGCTCGCGCAGGGTCGGGAAGTGAACGCGAACGGTCTCGAAGCGATCGCCCACCAGCGGGCGCTCCAGGCTGCGGCGAAGAACCTCGACTTCGGGCAGTTCGGGCACGTCAGCGCCGGCGGCGACCGCGACGCTCGGCCGAACGGCGCGCGCCGGAACCCGCGCGCGAGCCGGCTCGTGGCCGCGCCGACAGAGCGTTCCCACTGCGCGGCGGACCTCCACCGGCGACCGCCAGAACCAGGGCCTCGAGCGCGGCGTCGTCCTCGCCCGTGCCGCCCCGCAGGCGAAGCTCTGTCTCGAGGACCTTCCAGGGAAGCTCACCCATCGCAGCCACCGCCTCCGGGCCGCGACGGGCCATGGCCGCCGTGTAGAGGTTGAAGAGGGGCCATGGCGTGGGCTTCTTCGTAGTATCCGGCCACTCTGCCATCAGTTTCGGCAACACCCGGGCCTTGAAGCCGTTGAAGCTCCCCGCTTCCGGCAGACCGTGAGCCATGGCGATGCCGTGGACGGTGGCCAACTGCTGACAGCGGCCGGCCAGGAGACTCAGGAACCGGAACCGCTCGCCCCGTGGGTCCGCCGCACTGTCGAAGTAGCGACTGAGCGCCGCCAGTGCCGCGTCAGGCTTCTGGGAATCCATCGCGTTGAAGACGGCCCACACATCCTGCTCGCCCCGGTCCACCACCGACTCTTCCACCGCGTCGCGGTTGATTCGACCGGCGCCCTTCGGCATTCCGGCTGCGAGCTTCCGATACTCGGCGGCGAAGCGGGCGGCGGAGGCGGCGTCTGCCTCGGAAGCGCCCCATCCCTCCGTGCGCAGGGTACGACGCGCCAGTTCGGCGGCAGCCATGCGGTCGATGCTCACGCCGGTCTCGCGCGCCAGTTCGGCGACGATCGGATCGAGGCCCGTGGGCTTGCCCTGCCGATCCAACCCGAGCGTGTCGAACGCGAACGCGGCCTTGCGCTCGAACAGACGCCGGACGATGGGATGATCCCGGTCGACGCTTCGGTCCGCCAACACCAGGGCATGGCCCTCGGGTAAACCGCCCTCGGCGACCCTGTCGAGTTCCGCCAGGTTCCCATCGGACCAACCGCTCAGGTCTTCCGCGCGAGCCGCCTCCAGAAGCGCCGTCAACCCCTTCTTGAGCTCCGCCTTCTGCCTCTTCAGCCGCCCGCGTCGTCCACCTTTCCGGTAGTTCTTGCCGCCCGAGAACGTGGAGTCGGGCAACGCCCCGACGACGTCCTCCGCGGCGCCCGCCATCGGATCGACACCGAACAACCGGAGCACCTGCAGCAGCCGGCCAGCGGCGGTCCGTTCCGCCGCCGGAAGAGTCTCGCCGGGGCCGTGAACCAGGCGGCCCTCGTCGTCCAGAACCTGCGCGGCTTCGTCGATCAGACCGGCTGCCGCGTCCTTGTCGGCGAACTCGGCGCTCCCGGAAACGAGGGCGATCTTGGCTGGTTCGAACAGAGAGTAGGTAAAGAGATCGGCCAGAATCGACCCCAGTTCGGCGCCGGAGGCGCCGTTGCGGACCGTCACTTCGCAGCCCGCGGCGGAAGCCAACGCCTCGGCGATCCGCGTGCCTTCACGAATCGCCTGCACCTCTTCACCAATCACCAGGTAGAGCGGCTGGCGGTCGTCGCCTTCGATTCGCTCGACGGCGGCGTCGATTTCGGGCGCTTTCACTCGTCTGCGGGGAGCCGGCCCTTCTCTTCGAGTTCCTGACAGTCGACACAGTAGGGCGCCCACGGCACCGCCTCCAGCCTGGCGCGGCCCAGCTCGTTGCTGCAGTGGACGCAGATGCCGAAGGTGCCGTCGTCCAGCCGGGCCGTCGCTTCGACGATCCGGTTCAGCAGGATGCCGTCGCTGTCCGAGAGCGAGAAGTTCAACTCCCGGCTGTAGGCATGATTCGCCCGGTCGACCAGGTCCTCCGCACCCTCGCCGGTCGACGCCTTGAGGCCGGCGGTGAGATCGCGGTTGTACCGGCCGAAGAGCTCACGCCGCTTCTCTTCGAGCCGTTCCCGCACCCAATCGAAGTCGACCGCCGCGTTCCTTCTCCGGGCGCCCGGGCCTCCACCGCCATTGGCGCGCTCCGGCCGAAGCAGCAGCGTCGGCGGCTTCCTCGGCTGCGGCTTCTTGCGCGCGGCCTTCTTCCGGGCTGGTTGTCCCTTCACCGGCTTCGCCGCGGATTCGACCTGGACTTTCTCCGGCGGCGCCGCCTCGCGCTCAGCTGCCTTCTCCGCGGCTGCCTTCTCCGCGGCCGCCTTCTCGGCGGCCTCTGCCTTCGCCACCAGTTTCTCCGCCGCCGCCGCGGCCCGAGCGGCATCCCTGGCAGCGGCCTTCGCCGCTTGAGCAGCCTTCGCGGCCTTCTCGGATGCAGCCGCCCTGGAGGCGGAGGTTCGGGCCAGCTTCCTGGCGGCAACGCCCTTGGCGGAGGCATCCTTCGCGGCCGCCTGCGCCGCGGACTTGCGATCAGCCAGGAGTTTGGCGGCCCTGGCCGCGGCACTGCCGGTCGTGGCCGCCAGCCGGCCGGACTGGGCGGCGGCCTTCTTACTGGCAGCCGCTTCTTCCCGGCCCCTGGCCAGGGCTTCGGCGGCCGCTACCGCCTCGCGATCAGCCTTGGCGGCCTCGCGCTTCCGGAGCGCGGCCTCGCGCGATGCCTGCTTCGCCGCGGCGGCGAGTGCAGGAGCGGCTTCAGCCGCCTTGGCCGCCGCTGCCCGTTCAGCAACCGCCGTCCGCTCGGCCTTCTTCGCTGCCGCACGCCGCGCCGACGCCTCCTTCTCGGCGGCGGCGGCGGCCTCCTTCCTGGTCGCGGCGGTCTTTCCGGCCCTGGCCGCGGCCGCGGCACCGGCTTTCTCTTCCCGGGCCGCCTTCTGTGCCGCTACCTTCTTCTCCGACGCTGCCTTCGCAGCCCGATCCGCCGTCGCGGCCTTGCGGTCCGCTGCGGCCTTGGCCTTCCTGGCCTCGGACCGGGCCGCGGCGAGCTCTCGCGCCGCGGCGGCTGCCGCTTCCTTGATGTCGTTCGATCCGTCGGTTCGAGAAGCCTCGTCCGCGTTTGCCACCTGAATCCTCCGCACGCGGCTCAGTAAAACGGGCGCCGATGATAGTTGATTCCCTCGAGGATGGTGAACGCTCTGTAAATCTGCTCATGGAGAGTCAGTCGGGCGAGTTCGTGAGCGAGCGTGAGCGGCCCCAGAGAGAGCCGGAAACGGCACGAATTCACGAGGTTGCGGTCGAGTCCCAGGTCCGAGCCCACGATCCACACGACGGGGCGCCGCCACTCCGAGCGCAGCCGACCCACCTCGGTCGCGAGGCCGGTCGAACTCAGCGGCCGCCCGCCCCGATCCAGAGCAACCGTCCAGGCGTCGGCCGGCAGGGCGGAGCGGATCGCCTTCCCTTCGAGCCGCAGTCGAGTCCGGTCGTCGCCGCGGGCGGGGCGAACGACGAGTTCGCGCACCGGCGCGAACCGCTCGATCCTCTGCCGATAGTCGCCGCAGAGCGTCTCCCAGGGCTCCCGCCGGCGACCCACCCAGGCGACCACGATTTCGAACGCCACGGACCGATTATGCACAGCCCTCACTGTTATTCTCCGCCCCATGGCGCGCTCCGCCAACCAGGAATCCCGGCGTTTGATCAGGCGGCGTCTGACGAACGGACTCGTCATCGGCGGCATCGCGCTAGGGGCCCCGGCCCTGTTCAACGCGATCGTGGCCCGCAAGGCGGGTCGCCTGCCTCGACCCCGATGGGGTTCCACCCGGCACATCGAGGTCGACGGCCGCCGCGTGGCCTTCGTCCACCTTGAGTCCCCCAGCCGCGGCGGCAAGCCGCCGATGGTCCTGCTCCACACGTTCGGCCCCGGGCACACCGGCCTGCTATGGCGCGAGACCGCCGAACGCCTGGCCCGAAGCCACGACTGCTTCGTGCCCGACTGGCTCGGCTGGGGCGACTCGGAACGGACGAACCGGCGCTACACCGCCGAGCTCTACATCGACCTGCTCGGCCGGTTCCTTCAGGAGGTCGTCGGCGAACGCGCCGTGCTCGTCGCCCCCCACCGCGCCGCCGCCTACGCTGTCGAGGCCGCCCTGAACGTCCCGGACCGGGTCGCCGCCCTGGCCCTCGTCGGGCCTCAGGGCATCGGCGCCGAGGTCACCGACGACCGCAGCGACCCGGTGATTCACGCGCTGCTCCGGGCGCCGGTGCTCGGCAGGTCGGCGCTCAACCTGGTGACCGGCGAGCGGGCGCTCGAGACCCACCTGCGACGCGAGACCCTGTTCGGCGCCGAGGGCCTGGGAGAGTCCATGGTCGAGCAGCTCTACCGTGCGAGCCACCTTCCCGGCGCCAGCCACGCCCTGATCGACTCGCTCTGCGGCCGCCTCGGCCACCGCCTGCAGGCCGGCTTCGGCGAGAAGGTCAACCAGCCGGCATGGCTGGCATGGGGCCGCCAGGCGACCAACCCACCGCTCGAAAACGCCGACCTCTGGCTACAGGAAATGCCGAACGCCCATCTGGACGTTTTCGACGGCTGCCGCAACCTGCCCCACGTCGAACGACCGGCCAAGTTCGCGGCGGCGCTGACGGCGTTCATCGAGCGCCAGCGCTTCGCCGCCTGAGCGGCCGCCGCGCCCAAGGCCTTCGCCGTGTCCAGGGATCCCGCGTTTCCGCCCGTTCCCGGCGGCTATCCCTTCCCCGAGCTCGAGCGCGAGACGCTCGAGTTCTGGCGCCGCGAGCGGGTGTTCGAGACCTCTCTCGAGTCTCGCGACGAGAGCGAAGAAAAGGAGTTTTCATTCTACGAGGGGCCGCCGACCGCGAACAACGTGCCTCACGTGGGCCACGTCGTCACGCGGGTGGTGAAGGACCTCTACCCGCGCTTTCGCACGATGACCGGGCGGCGCGTTCCGCGCAAGGGCGGCTGGGACACGCATGGCCTGCCGGTCGAGATCGAGGTCGAGAAGCAGCTCGGCTTCTCCGGCAAGCAGCAGATCGAGGACTACGGGATCGAGAAGTTCAACAGCGCCTGCCTCGAGAGCGTCAGCGCCTACGAGCGGCAGTGGCGGCGGATGACGGAGCGGGTCGGCTACTGGCTCGACATGGACGGCGCCTACCTGACCTACAGGAACGCCTACATCGAGTCGGAGTGGTGGGCGCTGGCCGAACTCTGGAAGAAGGACCTGCTCTACGAGGGCCGGAAGATCCAGCCCTACTGCGCCCGCTGCGGCACGACCCTGTCGAGCCACGAAGTGGCGCAGAACTACCGCGACACGGAGGATCCCTCGATCTGGGTGCGCTTCCCGCTGCGACCCGGCCAGTCCATCGCGGGTGAGTTCAGCACCGACCGGCCGGTCGACATCGTCGCCTGGACGACGACGCCGTGGACCCTGCTCTCCCACGCCGGCATCGCGGTGCATCCCGACCTGACCTACTGCGCCGTGGAAGACCCGGCGGACCCTGAACGGCTGCTGCTCATCGCCGACGGCCTGGAGCAGCCGGTCCCCGTGCTTCTTCCCGGCGACGGCAAGCCGACGCGCGTCGATCTCCGGGAGGCCGGCACCGTCGCGCGCTTCTCCGGCGGGTCCCTCGAGGGTCTGCTCTACGACCGGCCCTTCGCGGTCGAACCGCGGCGCTCCTACCGGCCCGCCGATGTGTCGGACAGCGCCGGCTTCCGCATTCTGCTCGCGGACTACGTGACCCTCGCCGAGGGGACGGGCGCCGTGCACACCGCGCCGCTGTTCGGCGAGGACGACCTGCGCAGCGGTCGCGAGTACGGCCTGCCCGAGCTCCAGGCCGTCGACGCGGAGGGAAGGGTCGCGCTCGACCCGGCCGGAAGCGCCCAGGATCCGGCGACTCAGGACCTGATCGACGAGATCAACGGCGAGTGGTTCAAGGACGCCGACCGGACGATCGTCCGTGCGTTGCGGCAACAGGGCCGGCTGCTCCACGGCGAGCGGCAAGGCCACAACTACCCCTTCTGCTGGCGCTGCGACCAGCCGCTCCTGTACTACGCGACGACGAGCTGGTTCGTCCGCACGACCGCCGCCCGCGACCGGTTGATCGAGAAGAACCGTCAGGTCAACTGGCACCCGGAGCACGTCGGCCAGGGCCGGTTCGGCGACTGGCTCGAGAACGTCGTCGACTGGGCGCTGTCACGCAGCCGTTACTGGGGCACGCCGCTGCCGGTCTGGAAGTGCGCCTGCTGCGACGCCGTGGACGTCGTCGGCTCGTTCGAGGAGCTCTTCCGCAAGGTGGGCCGGCCCCTGCCGGAGGACCCCTACGACCGCGAGTGCTTCGACCCGCACCGGCCCTTCATCGACGACGACTTCCAGTGGCCGTGCGCGACCTCGGGCTGTGCCGGCACGATGAAGCGGGTCGAGTACGTGATCGACGCCTGGTTCGACTCGGGCGCCATGCCCTTCGCCCAGTACCACTACCCGTTCGAGAACGAGGAGATCTTCCGCTCGCGCTTCCCGGCGGACTTCATCTCCGAAGCGGTCGACCAGACCAGGGGCTGGTTCTACACCCTGCACGTCCTGGGCTGCCTGCTGTTCGACAGCCCCGCCTACCGCAACTGCATCGTCCTCGGCCACGTGAACGACGAGAACGGCCGCAAGATGTCCAAGCGCCTCGGCAACGTCGTCGAGCCGATGGAGGTGCTGGCAGAGACCGGCGCCGACGCGCTCCGCTGGTACTTCTGCGTCAACAACCCCGAGCAGCCGTCGCGGTTCTCGGCGCGCCTGGTGCGGGAGGCGGCCCAGACCTTCCTGCTGCCGCTGTGGAACGCCCTCTCCTTCTTCGTGATCTACGCGAACCTCGACGGCTGGCGACCCGGGCGCGCGGAGATTCCGTTCGACGAGCGAGGGTCGCTGGACCGCTGGATCCTGCTCCGGCTCTACCGGCTGGTCCGCACCACCACCGATCACCTGCGGGCCTACCGGACGGCGCCGGCCGCGCGCGGCATCGAGACCTTCCTGGACGAGCTGACGAACTGGTACATCCGGCGCAGCCGCGACCGCTTCTGGGCGGCCAGCGAGGACGAAGGGACCGGCGCCGGCGAACCGGGCGCCGACAAGGAAAGCGCCTACCAGACCCTCTACGAGGTGCTGACGACGATTCGGCTGCTGATCGCGCCGTTCGTGCCCTTCGTAGCCGAGGAGCTCCACCGGCGCCTCGTCTCGAGCCAGGGCGGGGGCAGCGTCAGTTGCCACCTCGAGTCCTGGCCCGAACCGCCCGCGGACCGCAGCGACGAACGCCTCGAGGCGGCGATGGCAACCGTGCTTCAGGTGGCCCGCAACGGCCGCTCCGCGCGGAACGCGAACGGCATCAAGATCCGCCAGCCGCTTCGCAGCGTCACCCTGGTCAGCGCCGACCCGGAACTCGAAGGACTCGTCGCGCCCTACGTCGACCTGCTCCAGGACGAACTGAACGTCCACGAGGTTGGCTGGGCCGCGGACAGTTCGGAGTACGTGTCCTTCGACGTCGTGCCGCACTACCCGAAGTGCGGGCCCCGGTTCGGCCGCGCCATGCCGGCCGTGCGCTCGGCGCTCGCCGCCCGCGACGGCCTGGAACTGAAGCGGGAACTCGATCAGTCGGGGCGTATCGCGATCGAGGTCGACGGCGAAGCGGCTCACCTGGAGCCCGACGAAGTCGAGGTGCGGCTGGAAGAACGGCCCGGCGTGGCCGTCCACGGCGACAGCGAGCTGCTGGTCGCGCTCGACGTCGAACTGGACGACGAACTGATCGCCGAGGGCCTGGCGCGGGAGGTCGTGCACCGGGTCCAGAACCGGCGGCGCGCCGCCGACCTCGACTACGCGGAGCGCATCGCCGTCCACTACCGGGCCGACGACGACGTCGAGGCGGCGATCGACGCGCACCGCGAGTGGATCTGCGGCGAGACGCTCGCCGTCACCCTGCAGGCGGTGAACGGCGACGGCCCGGGCGGCCTGGAAGAAGCGCCGATCGAAGGGCGTGCCTTCGCCCTGGCGATCGAAGTGCAGCCCCACTAGAGAGGAGCAACAGGGCGACATGGCAGGGATCTTCAAGGCGTACGACGTGCGCGGCCTCTACCCGGGGCAGTTGAACGAGAAGCTGGCGCGGCGCATCGGCATGGCGTTCGAGCACCTGGTCACGCTCGAGGGCGACCAGGGCGCGGCCCTGCCCCGCACCGTCGTGGTCAGTCGCGACATGCGCGACCACAGCGTGCCGCTCTCCGCGGCGCTCTGTGCCGGGCTCACGTCGGCCGGTCTCGACGTGCTCGACATCGGCCTCGCCACCACCCCGATGAACTACTTCGCCACCGGCCACCTGGGCGCCGCGGGCGGCATTCAGGTCACGGCCAGCCACAACGCCGCCGAGTACAACGGGCTCAAGTTCAGTCTCGCCGGGGCCGTACCGGTGTCCGGGGACCACGGCATCCCGATCATCGAGCGGCACGCGCTGGGCGAAGAGCCGGCGCCGGCGGCAGCCCCTGGCCGGGTCGAGACGAGAAGCATCGAGACGGAGTACGCCGAGCACGTCCTCTCCTTCCTCGACCGCTCGTTCGAGGCGACCGAGGCTCCGAAGCTGCTGCTCGCCGCCGACGCCGCCAACGGTATGGGCACGATCTACCGGCCCCTGCTCGAGGCCTGCGGCGTGGAGTTGTTGCCGCTCTACTTCGAACTCGACGGCACCTTCCCGAACCACGAGGCGAACCCGCTGCTGCCGGAGAACCTGCGGGACCTGAGCGATCTCGTCGTCGCGCGGAGGGCCGACCTGGGCGTCAGCTTCGACGGCGACGGCGACCGCGCGGCCTTCGTCGACGAGCGCGGTGAAGCGATCGGCTCTGATCTGGTCACCGCCCTGATCGCCGGCCAGATGCTCCAGCGCGAGTCCGGCGGCGCCGTGATCCACGACATCCGCTCCTCCCGGGCGGTTCCCGAGTACATCCGCGAGCATGGCGGCAATCCCCTTCCCGAACGGGTCGGCCACTCCTTCGTCAAGGCGACAATGCGCCGGACGGGAGCGATCTTCGGCGGCGAGCTCGCCGGCCACTACTACTTCCGCCAGAACTACTGCGCCGACAGCTCGATCCTCGCCGTGGTCGCGGTGCTCAACCTGCTCCGCCGCTCCGGCAAGCGATTCTCCGAGCTCACCGCGCCGTTGCGCCGCTACGCCAAGAGCAGCGAGATCAACTTCGAGGTCGAAGACAAGGACGGGACGATGGAAGCGCTTGTCGCGCGCTACGCCACGGAAGAGGGCGGCTCGCTGGACCGCCTCGACGGCATCCGCATCGACTTCGACGACTGGTGGTTCAACGTCCGTCCCTCGAACACCGAACCGCTGCTGCGGCTCGTCCTGGAAGCCTCGACGAAGGAACAACTCGCCGCCCGCCAAGCCGAACTGACGGCGCAACTAGGCGAACCGATCTAGCCTCACACTGGGTGCACGTGTCGGTGCGCCGGCCTTCTGGCCGGCATCCGGAAGTTCGGGCTCTTTAGTCGCGCCCGCCGAGCAGCCCAGCCCGCATCAGGAAGTACGCAAGCGTCAACAGCGAGGAGACCGCCGCGGCGACGTAGGTCAAAGCAGCCGCGTTGAGCACCCGGTCCATCCCCACACGCTCCGTCTGCAGGATCAGCCCCTGCTCCACCGCGAGCCGCTTGGCACGGGCGGTGGCGTCGAACTCCACCGGCAAGGTGACGAGCTGGAAGAGGACCACCGCCGAGAACAGGACCGCGCCGAACAGCACCATCCCCGTTGCACCCATGATCAGCCCCAGGAACATCGCGATGTAGCCCACGTTGCTGCCGATGCCTGCCATGGGCACCAGGGTCGATCGAAGCCACAGCGGCGCGTAGTTCTTCGCATGCTGGATCGCGTGTCCGGCCTCGTGGCAGGCGATGCCGATCGCGGCCACCGAGTTCGAGCCGTAGACCTGCTCGGACAGGGCGAGCTTCTTCGTCACGGGGTTGTAGTGATCGGACAGCCGGCCCCGGGTGGCGACCACCTGGACATCTGTGATGCCGGCGTAGGTCAACAGGCGCTGCGCAGCCTGGGCGCCGGTCATACCCGTGACGGAACGCACCTTGGAGTACTTCTTGAACGCCCTCTTGACGCGGAAGCTGGCCCACCCCGACAGCAACAGGCCGGGAACCATGACCATGAGGATGTAGTCGAAGTCGAAGAAGAACATTGGACAAACTCCTTGGTGAGCCCCCGCCTTGAGCTACGGAACGCCACCAGCGGTGTTTCAAGGGGCGCGCGACGCGACGAGGCGCCGCTTCCGGCTGTGCGAGGGGCAATCCGCGCCGCAGCGGAGTATATTCCGCGCTCGCCCTCCCAAGACCGCCGGACGATGCCCCGAATCACTCCTCTCGACCTGCAGGGCCCCGCCGGAGCGCTCCAGGCCGAACTGCTCGAGCCGCGTGCGACGCCGTCCTTCGTCGCGACGGTGGCGCATCCCCATCCGCTCTACGGCGGAGACATGGACAACCACGTCGTCACGACCGCCGCCGACGCCGTGGTCGAACTCGGCGGCGCGGCTCTCCGCTTCAACTTCCGGGGCACCGGCGGCAGCGAGGGACGCCACGACGCCGGCCGCGGCGAAGTCGACGACCTGGCCGCCTGCGAGCAGGAACTCCGCAGCCGCTTCCCGCGGCTGCCACGCATCGGCATCGGCTATTCCTTCGGCGCCGTCGTCACGATGGCGCGGCTGCCGCAGGCGGCGCAGGACCCGCCCGGCGGGCTCCTGCTCATTGCGCCGCCGCTCACGCACTACGACTTCGAGGCCGCGACCAGCGCCTCGGTGCCCGTCGCCGTGGTCTACGGCCAGCTCGATACCTTCACGACGGACGCGATGATCCGCCGGCTACCGAAGCGCTGGCCCTCGCTGGGCGAGTGCCTGGAGGTCTCCGGCGCCGGCCACGACCTGTCCTCGCCGGAGCTGGGCGCGACGATCCGCCAGGCGCTGCAGAGCCTGCTTCCCGGCTAGCTGGCGCGAGCTTCGTCGGCTTCGCTAGACGAATAGCAACGCCGGCAGCGGGCCTCGTAGGTCTCCACGTCCCCGACCAGGACCTGCTGGTCACCGCCAGCAATCCGCAGCGAGTACTGGGCGGCGGCCCCGCAGCGCACGCACACCGCGTGCATCTTGTCGACGTACTCGGCAATAGCCATCAGCTCGGGAATCGGCCCGAACGGTCGCCGCCGGAAGTCCAGGTCGAGTCCGGCCACAATGACCCGCACGCCCAGGTCGGCCAGTTCCGTCGCCAGCCCGACCAGGCCAGCGTCGAAGAACTGCGCTTCGTCGATGCCGACGACCTCCACGCCCAGCGTCAGCTTCTCGCGCATCTCGTCGCTCGAAGCCACCGTCTCCGCGGACAGGCTCCGATTGTCCCGGGTGGTCAGCACGTCGACCTCGCCATCCCGGGTGTCCGTCACGATCCGGAACACCTGAACGCGCTGGCGGGCGATCAGGGCGCGCCGGAGCCGGCGCAGCAACTCCTCGCTCTTCCCCGAGAACATGCCGCCGGTAATCACCTCGATGCAGCCGCCGTCGCCGGCGCCCTGTTCCCGGATCATGCCTGTGGCCCCGCGGCATGCCGAACCTGGTCGTGACTACCTCCGGCGGGCCGCGTCGAACCGTCCGAAGTCCTTGTCAACACGGTTCGATGATACCCTCGGGCACCAGAGTTGCTGCCGCGATGCTGCCGCGCGCGCGCCTCTGTCACGGGTCCATGGAGGCCCTCAGACGATGCCAGAGATCGACTTTCCGTCCCCACCCGCTCCCACCCCGGCGCCTGCCCAGGTGCCGGAGACACTGCACGTGACCGCCAAGGCGGTGCGGATGATCAAGCTCACCCGCGAGGACGAGGGCCTGTCTTCCGACCACGGCCTGCGGGTCGCGGTCCGCGGCGGCGGCTGCAGCGGTTTCGAGTACGCGCTCGACTTCGAGACGAACCAGCGCGAGACGGACGAGGTCTTCGAGTACGAGGGCCTGCAGGTCTACGTCGATCCGATCAGCGCCCGCTACCTCAAGGGCACGACGATCGACTACCAGCTCGGCGTCGCCGGCACCGGGTTCAAGTTCTCGAACCCCAAGGCCGTCGGCACCTGCGGCTGCGGCTCCTCGTTCGCCGTGTAGCGGCGGTGCGGCGCCGCGCCGACTGCGTCGCTCTGGGTGCGCGGGTCTTCTGACCCGCTGCCGCCGGAGGCGGCCAGACAAACGCGCCGGCCGCCAGGCCGGCTCCGCTCTGAGAAGGTCGGTAAACCTCTACTCCAGCGGTTCCTCCTCCCGCCAGGCCGACTTGCCGTCGGCATAGTGCTCTCGCTTCCAGATGGGGACCTCCGCCTTGAGGCGCTCCAGGGCAACCCTGTTCGTCTCGTAAGCCTGCCGCCGGTGGGCGGAGGCCGTCGCGATGACGACGCTGGCGTCGCCGACTTCGAGCGTGCCCAAGCCGTGGACGATCTCGACGCTCGTTCCGGGTTCTGCGGATTCGAGTTCGTTCACGATCCGTTCGAGACGCCGCTCCGCCATCGCCGGATACGCGGAGTAGGTGATCCGCTCGACCGGGCGGCCGCCGAAGGAGTTGCGGACGTTGCCGACGAAGACGACGACGGCTCCCTTGCCGGCGTCCTCGACGCGGGCGCGGACCGCGGACACCGTGTCGGTATCGACGGCGCCGTCGCGGAGACGTGCGGCGCCGGCGCTGCATGAGCCGCCCGATACCGGGGGCAGGAGGGCCACCTCGGCCCCGTCGTGAAGGGGCTCGGTACGGTCCGCGGCCACCTCGCCGTCCACGGCTACCGCGAGGCGCGGCCACAGCGGCTCGATAGCCGGGTACGCCGCCGTCAGGCGCTCGACCAGGTCGGCGACCGTGGCGCCGTCCGGGAGGTCGTGTTCCGTCTCGGCGCTGCCTACAGCGTCCAGCGCGGTCGCGAAGCTCAGCACCCGTACGATCAAGACGGGGAAGGCTAACAGTCGCCCGCGCTGCGGATAGTCTCCCCGCCTACTCGGAAACGACGGCTACCCGATGCGCCTTCTGCTCTTCGACATCGACGGCACCCTGGTTCGATGCGGCCCTCAGATCGGGCCCATCTTCATGGGCGCGCTCAAGCGCACCTTCGGCCGCACGGGCAACGTCAGGGCCTACGACTTCGGCGGACGAACGGACACGGAAGCCGTCATCGACCTGATGACCGACGCGGGCCTGCCGCGGGGCGAGGTCGAAGGCCGCCTGGGCGAAGTGCGCTCCCACTACAGCGACCTGCTCGAGCGTCTGGACCCCGAGCAGATGCGCCTCCTGCCTGGAGTCACCGAACTGCTTGAGGAACTCGCAAACCACAACGAGACCTGCGTCGCACTGCTCACCGGCAATTGGGAGATCGGCGCCCGGGCCAAGCTCGAACCGTTCGGCCTCAACCGCTTCTTCGACTTCGGCGCCTTCGGCGAGGACGGCGTCCGGCGCAACGAGCTCGTGCCGGTGGCCGTCGACCGGGCCACGGCGCACCTCGGCGCGCCTCCGGAGCTGAGCGATGTCGTGATCATCGGCGACACGGTGCGCGACATCGCCTGCGGCGACGCCCACGGCGTGCCGGTGCTGGCCGTGGCGACGGGCTTCACGCCGGAACCACGACTCGAACAGGCGGGCGCCCGCTGGGTCGTGCCCGACCTGCGACACGCATCGGTACGGGAGATCCTCCTCGACGGCCACGGCGCCTCGCGCCGAACGCCATGAGCTTCGAACGCGACGTCGAACTGCTGACCACCGGGGCCGCCCTGTGCGAACCGCCGCGGGCATCCCGGCTCGAACTGATGGGTCCGGACCGCGAGCGGTTCTTCGGCGGCATGGTCAGCGCGGCGGTCGAGGGCCTGCCGCCCGGCCGGGGCGCGTTCGGCTTCATCACCGACGTCCGCGGCCGCATCCTCGCCAGCGCCACCGTGCTGACGCTCGAAGACCGTCTCTGGCTGGAGATCCCCAGGGGCCGAGGCAGGACGATCATCGAGCACCTCGAGAAGTACATCGTCACCGACCAGGTCGAGATCCTGCCGCTCGGCGACATGGCCTCCGTACGGGTCGCCGGGCCGAAGAGCCGCGAGGTCCTGGCCGATCTCGGGGCCGCGGCCGCCCGCGACCTGACCAAGCCCTGGAGCCACACGCAGGTCGAAATCCTCGACTACCAGACCCGCCTGGTACGCGAAGGCCACAGCCCGGTGCCAACGTTCTCGCTCTGGCAATCATCCGCGATCGCGCCCCTGATGGCCGAGGACCTGGCCGAAGCCGGGATCCCCCAGGCCGGCAGCGAAGCGACCGAGGCCCTCCGCATCGAACACGGCCACCCCCTCTGGGGCGTCGACTACGACGACTCGAACCTGCCCCAGGAGACCGGAATCGAGGACGCCGTCGACTACGAGAAAGGCTGCTACCTCGGCCAGGAGATCGTCGCCCGGATCCACTACCGCGGCCAGCCGGCCCGGAAAATGTGCCGGCTCGTCTTCGAGTCCGGGCACCTCCCGGTGGCCACGGGTGCAGCGATCAAGTTCGACGGCCGCTCCGCTGGGACCGTCACCAGCGCCTGCAAGTCTCCCGGCTCCGGAACCCCCATCGGCCTCGCCCTGCTGCCGCGCCGAGCGGTCGAGGCGTTGCCCGACGCGCGGCTACAGGTAGACGGCCGGAACGTCCGATTCGAACCGGCAGGCGGCTGACAGCCAGTCGTCGAAGAGCACTCCGCCGAGCAGGACGCCCCGCGCCAGCCCGATCATCGCGCTCCAGAACTCGCTGTCGGCCTCGGCGCGAGATCGCATCTCGCCGAGCCACGCGGCGCCGAACCGCTTCAGCCGGGCCACCGCAGCGTCGTCGGCACCCCCAAAGCCGAGGTTTACGGCGATGGCGCCGGCGACCCCTGTGGAAGCTTGGCCAAAGCGGCCCCGGCCTCCCGCCGACGACCCTCACGATCAACCCAGTCCTGCAACTCGGCAATCTGCTCGGGCGCATCGAGGCTCAAGTGGAACGGCAGCTTCACATAGCCACTCTTCGGCAGTCCCTTCCTCTCGATTGCGGCCTCTGGATCGGCAATGGACTCGACGAAATCCTCCAACCACCGTTCGATTCGGTCAAGCAGCTCGCCGTAGACGCCTTCGAGCAGGCGGGCGGCCTCCGCCAACTCACCCTCCGTGCACTGCCGCAGGTCCGCACAGTCGTCGATCAGGTCGTCGACCCTACTCCCGAGGCGAGCGACCGTCCGGTAGACGTCGGCATCGTCGGCAGCCTCGTTCGCGATGACCTCTTTCATCATCGCCTCGACTGCGCCATCGAGGCGCGTCATGGCCCTGCAGAGTGTTCGAAGGCGGAAGGACAGGAACTCGACCGTGACCGGAGTCGCCGCCTCGTCCGCGGCGAGCACGTCCGCTCTCTCCTTCAACTCCGACAACAACGGCCGCAGGGCCTCGCCCATGCACACGACGCGCCGTGGCAACAGCGGTTCGGAGCTCATCCGAACGCCCGATCGGCACCACGGACCTGCAAGAGAAACGTGCTCACCATGACGAGCAGGCTACAGTAGCCACGCGCTCGTAGGCCCGCGCGCCGGCGTCCGGTTAGAGCTGCCCGCGGCGGCCGATGCACGCCGCTGAGACAAAACGAGCCACCCGATCAGCCCGGCGACGCGGCGATAGACTGCCACCATTCATGCCAGTCGTCGTCGACGTCAGCCAGGAGAAGGCCGACCTCTCGCGCCTGCTCGCCCAAGTCGAGCGCGGCGAAGAGGTCGTGATCGCCCGCGATGGCGAGCCGGTCGCGAAGCTCGTCGCCGTGGCGCCGCGGAACCGACGCACGTTCGGCGCTCTCCGAGGCCGCATCTCGCTTGACGTCCGCTTCTTCGAACCGCTCCCGCCCGAGGAACTGGCCGCGTGGGAATGCGGTGCCGACCTGGATCCCCGGAGGCCCACCGATCCCGGCGCGGGAAGTCCGCTTTCAGACCGTGCCGGCCTGCCGGCGAGTGCCGGTCTCAAACCGCCGTAGGTCGTCGCGATGCCGGGTTACACTCCACCCGATGCTCGACCTTCCCTCCCCGTTCCGGCATGTCCCCGGGTCCTTGCCGCCAGCGCGGCTTCAAGGTGCCTCCCGCGGCTCGCATTGCCGACCGGCCTCGGCGCTCTGCCGTCTCCAGACTTCTGATCATGGTGGACCGCGTCACCGCCCAGCGTCGCAGCCGGATCATGCAAAGCGTCGGCACCGCGAACACGGGCCCCGAGATGGCCGTGCGGCGCGCCTTGCACCGGCGCGGTTTCAGGTACAGCCTGCACCGGCGCGACCTTCCGGGCTCGCCGGACATCGTGTTCCCGAGTCGGAGGAAGATCCTCTTCGTCCACGGCTGCTTCTGGCACGGTCACTCCTGTCGCTGGGGGAAGCTCCCGAAGTCACGTCTCGAGTACTGGCGGCCGAAGATCGAGGCTAACCGGAAGCGCGATGCGAGGAATGTCAAGGATCTCCAGGACGACGGTTGGGGCGTTCTCGTCGTTTGGCAATGCGAATTGCGCGACCAGCCCGCGACGATCAACAGGATCGTACAATTTCTCGAAACCGCCTGAAGCACCGCTTTTCTCGCACCTACGAAGTGCGGAAACAACCGCTGCAACCGCGTATCGCGGAATGGGATGCGAGACATGACGCGACCCGTCGGCATCGACCTCTTCGGCGGAGTGGGAGGCCTCAGCCTGGGCTTCGAGCAAGCTGGATTCGACATCGCCGCGACTGTTGAGGTCGATCCCGTTCATGCCGCCGCGCACAAGTTCAATTTTCCCTACTCCACCACTCTCCCACGCTCCGTCGTCGGTTTGTCCGGAGACGAGTTGCGTCGGCTGGCGAACGCAGGTTCGCGTCCGGTCGACGTCGTGTTCGGGGGCGCACCGTGTCAGGGGTTCTCGCTGATCGGACAGCGGGCACTCGACGACCCGCGCAACGCCCTGGTCAGCGAGTTCGTTCGGCTGGTGGCCGAACTCGACACGAAGTTCTTCGTCTTCGAGAACGTCAAGGGGCTGACTATCGGGAGGCACCGCCAGTTCCTGGAAGAGTTGGTCGCGGCGCTTCAGGACCGTGGCTATCGCGTTCGGACGCCGTGGCAGGTGTTGAACGCCGCACACTTCGGCGTTCCGCAGAACCGGGAACGGCTATTCCTGATTGGCGCCAGGAGCGACATGCCCCTGCCCGAGTACCCGAGGCCCCACGTCCTCGGCACCGGGGCGGACTCCTCCCCCGGACCGCGCTGCGAAGACGCGCTGGACGATCTTCCCGAAGCAGAGGCCTACTCCGAATTGCTGCGCGGTGACGAGGTGCAGAGCGATGCGTGGGGCTCGCCCAGCCCGTACGCCGAGCAAATGCGCTGCCTCGAAGACGACGCTTGGCGGTACGGCTACCGCCGGGAGTGGGATTCCAATCTCCTCACCGCCAGCGCTCGCACAGCCCACACTGCCATCTCCCGCCGTCGTTTCTCCGAGACGCCGCCCGGTACGGTGGAGCCAGTGTCGCGCCTGTTCAAGCTCTCGCGTCGCGGACTCTCGAACACTCTGCGTGCGGGAACCGACTCGGCCCGGGGTGCATTCACCAGTCCGCGCCCCATTCATTACGCGAAGCCGCGTTGCGTGACGGTCCGCGAGATGGCTCGCCTGCACGGATTCCCGGATTGGTTCCGCTTCCATCGCACGAAGTGGCACGGTGCCCGCCAGATCGGCAACTCCGTGCCCCCTCCCCTCGCGCGAGCGGTCGCTGCCAGCGTCCTGCAAGCGGCCGATGTCCGCCCAACACACCCCGACGCGACGCTAAGCCTTGGCGACACAAACCTCCTTCGCATGAGTATGTCCGAAGCGTCCGAGTACTGGGGAGTGCCGGTTCCCATCGGCCGTCGCGACCGCAAGAGCGGCGCCCGGAAGCGGAAGCAAGAAGACATCGAAGCGTCACTTCTACCGTCACCGCGCAGGCTCTTCGCGTGAGTGCCCCCGAATCCCAGGCCTCGAGCTACAGCGCCATCATCGAGCGGGTCTTCCTTGATCGCTACCGACCGGGGCAAACGTCGGTGAGCTTCCGGCGCGAAGACCTCACAACCGCTGCCGAGCAGCTTGGTGTCGATACACCCCGTAACCTGGGCGACGTTGTCTACGCCTTCCGTCACCGGCGCGCACTCCCCGACGCCATCGTGGACACTCAGCCCGAGGGGCAAGAGTGGGTGATCGAGGGCACTGGAGTCGCGACCTACGCCTTCCGCCTCGTGCCCATCAGCCGCGTCGTTCCCAACCCGGCGCTTGTCACGACGAAGATCCCGGACGCCACACCCGAGATCGTCTCGGCCTACGCGCTCTCCGACGAGCAGGCCCTGCTCGCCAAGGTCCGCTACAACCGTCTCGTCGACGTTTTCCTCGGGATCGTTGCCTACTCACTCCAGAGCCACCTACGCACCACCGTGACCGATGTCGGCCAGATCGAGATCGACGAGATCTACGTGGGCCTGGACCGCCACGGGCGCCAATACGTAGTCCCGGTCCAAGCGAAGTCCGGCTCGGACCAGCTTGGCGTCGTGCAAACCAAGCAGGACATCCTCTGCTGCCGGGAGAAGTTCCCACCGCTAATCTGTCGTGCCGTCTCAAGTCAGTTCATGCCAAACGATGTGATCGCCATGTTCGAGCTCCGGCTGGAAGACGATGTAGTCAAGATCGCCGAGGAGCGGCACTACGAACTCGTCCCCTCAGACGCCGTGACGTCACAGGACCTAGCTTCCTACGCGCGCATTCCTGACTAGCCTGGAAGAACCGTCCAAGTCTCGGACCAGCGTGAGAATCGGCCTTCCTCGGACCTCTAGAAGCCGCCGCACCTCGCACTCGAGTCGTCCCGGTTACGTGACCAGCCCGGCCTCCCGTTAGCTAAGCACCCAGCTTTCCACCAACCACCAAGGTAGCTCAATGTAGTGGCCAGCAGCACGCCAGCCAACCCACTTCCGACTCCCACATCCTCCCGCCACTGCCACCCCTTCCTTCGGGAAAGACAATGTCGGATACTCCCGTAGACCCTGCCTTCCTCGAAACCACCGCGATACCTCACTTGCGGGCACAGTTCGAACGTGCGCACGCCGTGCTGTTCCTTGGTGCGGGCTTCTCCCTTTCTGCAACGAACCTATCCGGTACTGCGTTACCAACGTCCGAAGCACTCGCTCGGCTCATCTGGCGTGTGGCCTTCCCCTCGGAGCCGTTCGACCCCAATTCGTCGCTTCGAGATATCTACGATTCTGCTCTCGCTCGCAGCCCGAAGAAGCTCCGGGAGGTGCTCGTTCGCAACCTGACGGTTGCTCCGGGCTCGGTCGAAGATTGGATCGCCAGCTACTACGGACAGCCTTGGCATCGTGTCTACACACTCAATGTCGACAGTCTCGCCACCGCCGTTCAGCAGGCACACGATCTCCCGCGGCGGCTCGTCAGTGTCTCCGGAACTCAGATACAGAGCACAACGCGAGTATCTCCTCACGCCGACCTCGAGGTCGTTCACCTTAACGGGACCCTCGAGGATGCGCCAGAGAACATCACCTTCTCGGAGTCCCAGTACGCCCAGCGGCTCGCTTCTCCGAACAGCGCCTTTCAGGCGCTGACTGCCGATCTTCTGGTCCGGTCCGTCGTCTTCGTTGGCACGAGGCTCAACGAGTCGCCCTTGTGGCAGAGCATCGAACGCAGGCGGATGAAAGGTCAGCGTGGGGCACGGGAACTGCGGCCGAGGTCATACCTTGTGGCCCCTGAGTTAGACCGAGCACGGCGAGCACGGCTAGAGGGTTTCAACATTGTTTGGATCCGGATGACTGCGGAGGAGTTCGCCGAGCGAGTCCTGAGGGGCCTCGGCCCAGCGGCCGCTCGAGGATTCTCGCTTCTCGGAAAGGTCGAGCGCAACGGCCGGCACCGTCCACAGATCCCAACTGTCGCCGACCTTGCCGTCAGTCCGGGAATGCCGTCAGAGTTTCTCTTTGGTGCGCAGCCGATCTGGGCCGACATACAGGCGGGCCGGGCGATTCAACGCGAATGCGATGAGACATTCAAGCACCATGCCGAGAAGCGCCTCGCAACGAAGGAGGTGCCAGGAGTCGTCGTCCTAACGGGGACCGCGGGCTCGGGAAAGTCCACATGCCTGATGAGGTTAGCTCTTCAGCTCTCAGCTGAGGGGACGCAAGTGGGTTGGGTTGATGCGAGTTCGGACCTCTCGGCGAGGGCGGTCATCGCAGCGATGCGCCGCCAAGACGCGCCTGAGGTTCTGGCTATTGACAGTGCGGAGAACTACGGCCGGGGGCTTGCAACGATGCTGCGGGAGGTGGCGTTCCTTGATCCCTATTCCCTGATACTCGCGTCGGTACGGTCAGGCCGGATCGACACCGTACTGAACCCGGTCGTCCTTTCCGACGTGCCCGTACGGGAGGTGACCGTCCCGCATCTGGCAGACTCCGACATCGACGCACTCCTAGAAGTCCTTCAACGTGCAAAGCGGCTTGGCGCCCTGCGCGGCAAGAGTCTCGAGCAGCAGAGGAGTGTGTTCAGAGACTACTCCGGTCGCCAACTCTTGGTTGCGATGATCAGCGCAACTTCGGGCACGCGTTTCGAGGAGAAGATCGACGAGGAGTATGACGAGCTCTCTCAGGACGCTCAGCTTCTCTACGCCACGGTGAGCCTCTCTACGTACTTTGGATACTCCCTCCAAAGACAAGAGCTTCTTATGGCTATAAACGATTTCAGCAATGTGCAGCTCAATGCAATCGAAGGACTACTGAACCGTCACCTTCTCTTGGAGATGCCTCCTGGGTCTGGCCGGATCCAAACTCGTCACCGCCTAGTCGCCGAAAGACTGTGGCGCACGCTGCAGCAGCGAGGCCAGTTGGCCGACGTAGTCGATGGCCTCGGGCTCTTTGCCGCAACACTTCCAGTCCAGTCACCGAACCGACGCAAGGCACGTCGACTCCTTGTGGGAATCACCAACCACGACTTCTTGCACCGAGCCGTCGGTCTCGAGCGCAGTAAGTCCTTCTACGAGAAGCTCGAAGACGTGCTGTTTCATGACTTCCACTACTGGCTTCAGCGAGGCAGTCTCGAGGTCGAGTTCGGCGATCTCGCTTTAGCCCAGAACTTCCTCAGTCAAGCGCGAGGACTCCGATCCAACGATACCCGCGTAGAGAACGAGTGGGCGTATCTTCTTTCCCGCAGGGCTATCGAGTCCCCTCGCGCCGAACGCTCGCAAAGCCTGATGGACGAGGCAATAGAGATCCTCAAAGGCCTCATAGAGCATCCGCGAAGATCGCCCTATCCGTATCACGTGCTTGGTAGCCAAGGCCTAGCCTGGTCCCGATGCGCTCCACTCAGCGGCGCGCAAAGGGAGGAGCTCCTGAAAGACCTGAAAGACGTAGTAGGGGAGGGCGTTCGGCAGTTCCCGGGTGAGAGGAAGCTAAGGACGCTGGCTCGGGACCTGCAGAGGGAGTACCTTAGTCTCGCGATCCCCGGAAGGCGCTAGGAAACTCTCTCGCGTAAGGTACTACTCCGAAGGCAGCCGAGTTGCCCGCCCAGGAAGCCCGGATGAGCCCGGGAAGTCGATCACCGCGGTTTCTCCACGCCTCAAGGCAGCGCCGCCTCAGCCTCCGCAAGGAAAATCACTGCCGCCGCTGTCGTGTGCAGTGCGTAGGCGGCGATGTGCCTAGGCACGCTCGTCGGCGCCGGCCCTTGTCCGTGGCCGCCTAGACGGTTCCTCGCCGTCGGCACTCCCGACTCCAAGAGGCCGCGGAGACTGGAGAACTGGCTTAGCCAAAACTGAGGTATGAGTTCCCTGCCTACGCACACGTCTATCAACTCCTTCGCTGTCGCCTGCTCACGTACCGACCACTTCCTCTTGGCACAAATGGACTTCATGACGCTCTCGAGGGACTTCAGGCACTCGGTGAGGACGTCTTTCATTTCACCTTTTCTGAAGTGTCCATGGGCCTTCAGGAACTCCTGCTGAGCGCCCGAGTAGCCTTTCCCGTTGAGTAGCTGCAGTGCAGGCCTCACGATCTCCGCGTGGGCATACTGCGAGTCGACCCTAACTACGCGTCTCTCAGACAGCTGGAAGCCAACGCCGTGTTCCCTGAACCTCGCGTTCACTTCTTCCTCAGCCTCCTGAATCCGCTCCGTCTGTTCTGAGTACGCCTCGTAGATGAAGAAAAGGTACACGAACGACACCTCAACCCCGTCCATCGTCTTCTCTACGGACTCCTCCGACAGGAGGAACTGCTGAAAATCGCCCCGTCCGTTGCCGACGGAGTGACTAGAAGAGAGACGAAAAACGCCGTACTCTCGGCGGAGTAATGCGCCGATCTGCGAATAGGCTTTGCTTGCCTCCCAGTAGGGGTGGTTCTTCTCTAGGCGCTCCAGTAACTCCTCTAGGATCTGTACGATCTGCACCCGGAGTGGAGCTGGGATTTCATCGTACGCATAAGTGTCAGGAACTTCACCGCGAAGTCTCTTTTGGCGTTTCGAGAAAATGTCAAGTACAGGCATAGGGTCTATGTCCCAAAGGCGTTTCCGGATCTGGTGGACTCTTCAGCAAGGCCGCGACAGTGCCGTTGCCAGTATCGACGACCAAGTGCTGGGCCTAGAGCGTTGCCGGGTCCCCGCGATCAAGGCCTGTGAATCGGCCGCGACCCTCAATAGCGCGGCAACGACGGGTCCACGTCCTCCGCCCACGCATCGATCCCGCCGGCCAGGTTGTACGCCTGCTGGAAGCCGTTGTCGCGGAGGATGTTGGTCGCCCGGGTCGACCGCGGGCCATGGTGGCAGTGGACGACCCAGAGCTTCGAGGGGTCGAGCTCTTCCAACCGGCCTTCGAGTTCGGCGACGGGGATCAGGGTCGATCCGTCGATGCGGCAGATCGCGTACTCCTGCGGGCCCCGGACGTCGAGGATGCTGAAATCGCGGCCGTCGTTCATCCAGGACTGGACCTGGCTGGGGGTCACGTCGATCAGGTCGTTGAGCGCCGGCTCTTCGGCGACGGCGGGGACGCCGCAGAACTGCTCGTAGTCGATCAGTTCGGTCTGGGTCGGGTTCTCGGAGCAGATGGGGCAGTCCGGGTTCTTGCGCAGCTTCAGCTCGCGGAAGCTCATGCGCAGAGCGTCGAACAGGAGCAGGCGGCCGATCAGGGGATCGCCCTGGCCGATGATCAGCTTGATCACCTCGTTCGCCTGCAGGCTGCCGATGATGCCGGGCAACACGCCGAGGACGCCGCCCTCGGCGCATGAGGGGACGAGTCCCGGCGGCGGCGGCTCGGCGAACAGGCAGCGGTAGCAAGGACCCTTGGCGCCCCAGAACACGGACACCTGGCCCTCGAAGCGGAAGATCGACCCGTAGACGTTCGGCTTGCCGAGCAGAACGCAGGCGTCGTTGACGAGGTAGCGGGTCGGGAAGTTGTCCGTGCCGTCGACGATCACGTCGTAGTCCTCGAAGATCTCGAGCGCGTTGCTCGAGTCGAGCAGCACCGAGTGCGGCACAAGGTCGATGTGCGGGTTCACCTCGTGCAGGCGTTCGACCGCGGCGTCGAGCTTGGGACGGCCGACATCCGCGTTGCTGTACAGCAACTGCCGGTGCAGGTTCGATTCGTCGACGACGTCGAAGTCGACCAGGCCGAGACGGCCGACGCCCGCCGCGGCCAGGTACATGCCGACCGGCGAGCCGAGCCCGCCGGTGCCGATCATCAGCACCTTGGCCTGCTTGAGCTTCAACTGCCCCTCGGAACCGACCTCGGGCATGATGAGGTGGCGGCTGTAGCGGAGGATCTCCTCCGGGTTCAGCTCGGTCGCGGTCGACTGCGCCGCGGTCGACCGAGTCGCGGCTGGCGGCGGTTCCGCCACCGCGCCGCCGGCGATCGACGGGATGATCGCCAGCGTCGCGTCGCCGTTGATCGGCGTCGCCTCGCGCTCCAGGTAGCGCACGTCCTCGTCGTTCAGGAACAGGTTGACGAAGGTGCGCAGCTTGCCGTCGTCGCCGAACAGGTGGGGCCGCAGCCCTTCGTAGCGGGTGACGAGCTGCTCCATCGCCTCGCCGACCGTGGCGGCGGCCACCGCCACCTCGGCCTGTTCGTCGGCGAAGCCCCGCAGGGGCGTGGGAATCTGTATGAGTACGGTCATCGTCGGTCTCCGTGGGACTCTTCGGTCCTATACGTGTTCAGATCGCGGGCGGTTCAGGAGTGCGGATCGGCTCCTCGTCGAAGCGGGAACGGTCGTTGCTGAGCCGCCAGCTCCGCTCGTCCCGGGCGCGGCCCTCGCGCACCGAGACGATCAGGTAACTGTAGCCCGGCCAGGCGTGGTCCCGGTCGAAGTCGCTGGGCCGCGACGGGTGATCCGGGTGCGAGTGGTAGTAGCCCACCACGTCGAGGCCTTCCGCCCGCGCCTCCCGCTCGGTCCGCAGGATGACCTCGGGCGGGATCAGGTAGCGGTTGTGGCGGTTCCCCTCCTCGCGCGTGTTCTCGGCGCCCACGAGCCGCACGACGCGGGCCAGAGACGCCCCATTCTCACCGGCAGCCTTCTCGCTGCTGCCGACCAGGATGCCGCAGCACTCCTCCGGGTACGTCGCCTCGCCGTGGGCGCGGATGCGGGCCAGGTCGCCCTGGGACAGCTCGATCATCCTCAGTCCTCGTCCCAGAACGGCTCGGACAGGTACTTGTCGGCACCGTCGCAGAGGATGGTCACGACGACGGCGCGCTCCCCGGCCTCGGCGGCGCGCTCGGCGATCCGCCGGGCCGCGACCACATTGGCGGCCGCCGAGATGCCGACGAGCAGGCCGCTCCGCCGGGCAAGCGCCTTGACCTCCGCGTAGGCGTCCTCGGTGCTGACCGCGGCTTCCTCGTGGGCGATCGAAGCGTCGTAGATCGCCGGCACCAGGGCGCTCGGCATGTGCTTCATGCCTTCCAGTCCATGGAAAGGACCGTCCGGCTGCATCGAGACGAGCCGGACCCGGGGAGCGCGCTCGGTCAGGTAGCGCGCCGTGCCGCAGAAGGTGCCGCTGGTGCCGAGACCCGCGACGAAGTGCGTGAGCCGCCCCTCCGTCTGGATCCAGATCTCGGGGCCTGTGGTCTCGAAGTGAGCCCGCCAGTTGGCGGTATTGCTGTACTGGTCCACGTAGCAGAACGCCTCCGGATCCGCCTCGATCATCCGGCGCGCCTCGCGGATCGCGCCGTCCGAGCCCTCCATTGGATCGGTCAGGACGAGGTCGGCACCGAACGCGCCGAGGATGCGGCGGCGCTCGATGGAGGCGTTCTCCGGCAGGCAGAGCGTCACGCCGACGTCCATCGCCGCGCCGATCATGGCGAGCGCGATGCCGGTGTTGCCCGAGGTCGCGTCCAGGACGCGGCGGCCGCCGTCGAGCTGGCCGGCGTCCCGGGCCGCCAGCATCATGTGTCGCGCCGGGCGGTCCTTGACCGAGCCGCCGGGATTCGCCATCTCCGCCTTGGCGAGGAGTTCGGATCCGCCTTCCCGAGCGGCCGGTCCGAGAACGTGGCTCAGGTCAAGCAGGGGCGTGTTGCCTATCCGCGACAGGAGGCGCCGGGCGCCATCGCCGAGCCCCTCAGGAATCGGCGGGCCGGCCAGCTCGACGGCGGCCGTGGCGTACTCGCTGGGAGCGGATTCGGTTCGTCTCACGCCGCGCAACCTCACTTGCGCGTGGGAGACGTCTTCGGCGGGATGGATGCTCATCGTGCGGACTCCGGCGGGCGGCTCAGGGCGAGCCGCGGCGCGGGGACCGGGAATTGTTGACCACATCGCTCACATTTACAACCGGCGGGCTGCACGGCTGCGCGCGTGTCGATAGTCTCCCCCGCCATGAACGATGTCCCGAGGCGCGGCGACGACCGGATCCCTCCCGGCCAGTACGTCACGAAGAAGTGGCCGGTGCTGTCCGTCGGCGATACGCCGGAGGTCGAACTGGCCGGCTTCGAACTGCGGCTGTTCGGCCGCGTCGAGACCGAGCACGCGTTCGACTGGCCGGGGCTGCAGTCGCTGCCGCGGCGCGAGGTGACGGCCGACTTCCACTGCGTCACCCGCTTCTCGACCCTTGACAACCCGTGGTCCGGGTTTGCGACCCGGGACGTGCTGGGGGCGGTTGCGCTGTCTCCGGACGCGACGCACGCGATGATCCACTGCTACGGCGGCTACACGACGAACCTGCCGCTCGACGACCTGCTGTCCGAGCACGCGTTGTTCGCCGACCGCCACGGCGGCGAGCCGCTGGCGCCGGAACACGGCGGGCCGCTGCGGCTCGTGGTGCCCCATCTCTACGCCTGGAAGAGCGCGAAGTGGGTAGAGGGCATCGAGTTCCTGAACGGCGACGAGCGGGGCTTCTGGGAGGAGAACGGCTACCACACCTATGGAGACCCCTGGGCCGAGCAGCGGTTTTCGTCACAGGAGACGCGGCAGGCGTGGCAGGTGCGGCGGGCTGTTCAGGGCGGCTGACGCCGGGCAGCAAAGAGGTCGCCGCTTCGCGGCGCGTCTGTTGGCCGCCTTCGGCGGCGGCGGGTCAGAAGACCCGCGCACCCAGTCAGTCGCCTTCTAGCAGCGCGGCGAGGGACTCGCGGATGCGGTCGCGGGCGGCGGCGCTCTTGAGGACCAGGAGGACGGTGTCGTCGCCGGCGATCGTGCCGGCGACGTCGGGCCAGTCGGCCTGGTCGATCACGACCGCCAGCGCGTTCGCGTTGCCGCTGCGCGTCCTCAGAACGAGGAGCGCCTCGCCCTCGCTCACGCCGGTCACGAACATCCGCATGGCGCGCTCGACATCGGGGCGGACCGGTCCCACGGCCTGCTCCGCCGGCGCGTAGCGGAAGCCGCCGCCGGCCAGGGGCACCTTCAGCAGGCCGAGCCGGCGCACGTCGCGCGACACGGTGGCCTGGGACACCTGGAAGCCGCGGCGGCCGAGGGCGCGCACCAGGTCTTTCTGGCTCGACACCGGCCGCCGGCCGATGATGTCCAGGATGGCGCCGTGGCGGATCGCGGTGGTCATGAGCCGGCTCCCGGGATGTTCTCGGCCAGCAACCCACCGTCCAGGTGGGCCCGGTAGATCGGAGGTGGTTCCTGCTCGCCGAGCCAGCGCCGCTCGGCCGCAAGCCGTTCGCCTATCTCCTCGATCTGGTCCCGTACCCGCTCCGGCGCCGGCCCGCCGTAGCTCCGATGGGCGGCAAGCGAGGCCTCCGGCCGCAGCGCGGCCAGCAGCCCTTCCCGGTCCTCGATCTCCGGCACGAGTTCTTCGAGATCCGAGGCTGGAAGCTGCCACAGCTCGACGCCCCGCTCTCCGGCGGCGCGGACCACGGCGCCGGTGCGCTCATGGGCGCTGCGGAACGGCACGCCCGCCGCGGCCAGGAGATCGGCCAGATCGGTGGCGGTGATGTACGAGCCCTCCAGCGCCGCCGCCATCGCCTCGCGGTCGAACTCGAGGCTCTCGCCCAGCACCCGGGCCACGTCGAACGAGGTGGTCACCGTGTCGAAGGCGTCGAACAGGGCCTCCTTGTCCTCCTGCAGATCGCTGTTGTAGGTCAGCGGCAGGCCCTTGACCGTCACCAGCAGCGACACCAGGTCGCCCACCGCGCGGCCCGACTTGCCGCGGAGGATCTCCGCGGGTTCCGGGTTCTTTTTCTGCGGCATGATGCTCGAGCCCTTGGCGGCCCGGTCCTGGAGCCGGGCGAAGGAGAACTCGCTCGACGTCCAGAGCACGACTTCCTCGGCCCAGCGGGACAGGTGGACCATGGCGAGCGCGCAGGCGAAGAGCGCCTCGGCGACGTAGTCGCGGTCCGCGACCGCCCACATGCTGTTCGGATAGGCGGCCTCCATGCCGAGCAGTTCGGCGCTGCGGACGGGGTCGATCCGGTGCGGCGACCCGGCCATCGCCCCGGCGCCGAGCGGGCTCAAACCCGCCGACCGGTGGGCACGCCGAAGCCTTCCGGCGTCCGCCAGGACCGACCAGGCGTGGGCGAGCAGGTGCTGCGCCAGTGTCGTCGGCTGGGCGCGCTGCATGTGCGTGTAGCCGGGAAGAGCCGTGTCCACGTGCAGCCGTCCCTGGGCGAGCAGGGCCTCGACGAGGCCCAGGGCCGCGGCGACCGCGCGCTCGGCCTCCGACCGCTGCCACAGCCGGAAGGCGACCGCCGTCTGGTCGTTGCGGCTGCGGGCGGTGTGCAGCCGCCTGCCCGCGTCGCCGATCTCCTCAGTGAGCTGCCGCTCGATCCAGGTGTGGACGTCCTCGTCCACGCCCCCGACCTCGAGCTCGCCCGCCTCGACGCGCCGGAGCATCGAGCTCAGGCCGGAGAGGACGCCGGCCGCCGAATCCCGGTCGATGACCCCGGTCTCCAACAGCATCCGGGCGTGCGCCAGCGAGCCGATCAGGTCCGCGGCGGCGAGCCGGTGGTCGAACGGCAACGACCGCGTGTAGGCGTCGATGACCGGATCGACCTCCGCGTCGAACGCGCCGCCCCACAGGCGGGGCGTAGCGGGCCCGTCGGCCTTCCCGCTCAAGCCGCAGCTTCCTCCAGGCAGTGCGCGAGGATCCCGACCGCCCGCTCGATCTCCGGGTCATGGACCACGAGGGGCGGCAGCATCCGGATGCTGTGCGGACGGGGCGCGTTGACAATCAGGCCGTTCTCCAGGCAACGGGACGCGACATCGGCCGCGTCGGGTGTGCACTCGATCGCCGTCATCAGCCCCTGGCCCCGCACCTCGGTGACGAGGCCGCCGGCCTTGAGCTGACCGAGCAGGGCACGGAGGTACTCGCCGGCCCTGGTCACGCGTTCGAGGAAGTCCGGATCGAACACCGTCTCGAGCACGGCCCGGACCGCGGCGCTCGCGAGCGGGTTGCCGCCGAAGGTCGTGCCGTGAGTGCCCGGTACGAGCGCCGAGGCGACCTCGCTCCGCGCCAGCACGGCGCCCACCGGAACGCCGCCGCCGAGCCCCTTGGCGAGAGTCACGACGTCCGGTTCGAGACCGTAGTGCTGGAAGCCGTAGGCACGGCCGAGGCGGCCTATCCCGGTCTGCACCTCGTCGAGGATGAACAGGGCGCCGCGTTCGCGGCAGAGCGCCTGCAGGCCCTCGAGGTAGCCTTCCGGCGGCTCGATCACGCCGGCCTCGCCCTGGATCGCCTCGATGAGAACCGCGCAGGTGCTGCCGTCGATCTCGCCGGCCGCCGCCTCCAGGTCGCCGAAGGGCACCGAAGCGAACCCTCCCGGAAGGGGACCGAAGCCCACCTGGTAGGCGGGTGTGGCCGTCGCCGCCAGAGCGCCCAGGGTGCGGCCGTGGAAGCCGCCCTCCGCGGTGACGATCCGGTGCCGGTCGCCCGAGCCGTCGCGGTCGTAGGCGTAGCGCCGCGCCAGCTTGATCGCCGCTTCGACCGCCTCGGCGCCGCTGTTGCAGAAGAACGCGCTGTGGAGCAGACCCTCCGTGGCGTCCACCAGCAACTCGGCCGCCCGCTCCTGTTCGCGGATCCTGAAGAGGTTCGAGACGTGCAGGTAGCGCCCGGCCTGGCGCGTGATCGCCTCGGTCAGGGCCGGGTGGCTGTGGCCCAGGGACGAAACCGCGATGCCGGCCAGGAAGTCGAGGTACTCGCGACCCTGGACGTCCCAGAGGCGCACTCCGTCGCCGTGGCTGAACGCCACCGGCGCCCGCTTGTAGTTCGCGAACAGGCTGTCCTCGGTCATGACAGGTCTACTCCCTGAATCAGGCTCTGCTGGGTTGCGGGCTTGATCATCGTTCCGATGCCGCCTTCGGTGAAGAGCTCCACGAGGAGCCCATGCGGTTCGCCGGCGGCGACGATGTGGGCGCTGCCGACTCCGGCCTCGATGGCGCTGAGGCAGGCTCGCACCTTCGGCACCATTCCGGCGGACACGACGCCGGAGTCGATCAGTTCCTGGGCTTCGCCGGGGGTGAGCCGCGACCGGAACGAGCCGTTGTCGTTGATCCCGCGCACGTCGGTGAGCAGGAGGAGCTTCTCGGCGGAGACCTCGGCGGCGAGCGCCGCGGCCGCGGTATCGGCGTTGACGTTGTAGGTGTCGCCGCCCGGCCCGACGCCGAGCGAGCCGATCACCGGCACATAGCCCGAGTTCGTGAGCTGGTCGAGCAGCGAGGTGTCGACCCTCTCGATCTCGCCGACGAAGCCGAGTTCGTCCGCCCGCGCGTGGGGGCGCACCCGCAGCAGGTCGCCGTCCTTGCCGGTGAGGCCCACGGCCCGTCCGCCGGCGCGCTGGATCATTCCCACCAGGCGCTTGTTGACGGAACCGCCGAGAACCATCTCGACCACCCGCATCGTGGCCTCGTCGGTGACCCGCAGGCCGTCGACGAAGCGCGGCTCGATGCCCATCGTCTCGAGCGTCGTCGAAATCTCGGCCCCGCCGCCGTGAACCAGCATCGGGCGCAGCCCGGCGCTCCGCAGCAGCACCAGATCCTCGATCAGGGTGCCGAACTCCTCGCCGGCCATCGCCCGGCCGCCGTACTTGACGACGACGCGCTTGCCGCGCCACGCCGACGCGTAGCGCAGCGCCGCCGCCATCTCCTGGCCCAGATCCCTTTCAGTCGCCACGTTCATGCCTCAACTCATGTAGCTGGCGTTGATCTCGATGTAGCCCTCGGACAGGTCGCAGGTCCAGACCGTCCAGCGACCCGCGCCGAGCCCCAGATCGACCTCCAGGACCGTGTGGTCCGCGACCATCGTCCGCGCCAGACCCTCGAGGTTGTCGCTGACGCCCAGACCGCCGCGCACGACCTCGACCCGCTCGCCGTCGGCGAGCACCGCGATCCCGATCCGCTGCTCCACGATGTCGACTCCCGCGCGTCCGATCGCCCCCATGAACCGGCCCCAGTTCGGCTGACCGGAACGGTAGGCCGTCTTGACCAGGGGCGAGTTGGCGATCGTGTTCGCGACCTGCCGGGCCGCCGCGTCGGTGCGAGCGCCCTTCACCCGGACCTCGATCACGCGGTTCGCTCCCTCGGCGTCGGCGATCAGGGCGACGGCGAGCCGGCCGAGGACACGCTGCAGACCGGCCGTGAAACGGTCCAGGTCGTCCGCGGACCCGGCCTCGACCCCGGCCGCGCCGTTGGCGAGCACCAGGACGCAGTCGTTCGTGCTCGTGTCGCCGTCGACCGTGACGCTGTTGAAGGTCGGCTCCACCGCCTTCCGCAGGGCGAGGTCGAGCGTCTCCGGCGACGCCTTCACGTCCGTCGTGACGAAGGCCAGGGTGGTCGCCATGTCCGGCGCCATCATTCCGGCCCCCTTCGCGATGCCGCCGATCGTCACCTCGCCGCCCGCGAGGCCGACCTTCTCGACCTTGATCTTCGGCCGGGTGTCCGTCGTCAGGATCCCCTCAGCCGCCGAAACGCCGCCTCCCGGCCCGAGCTCGTTCGCCGCCTGGTCGATGCCGGCGAACACGGTGGGCATCGGCAGAGGGACCCCGATCACGCCGGTCGAGGCGACCAGGACGTGGCCCGGATCCATGTCGAGCGCCGCGCCGGCCCGCTCCGCCATCGCCCGCGCGTCGGCCAGGCCCGGCTCGCCCGTGCAGGCGTTCGCGTTGCCGCTGTTCGCCACGATCGCTCGCGCCCGGCCGCCAGCCAGGATCTCGCGGCAGTAGAGCACGGGCGCGGCCTGGACCTGGTTGCGCGTGAACACGGCCGCCAAGGCCGACGGCTCGTCGGCGGTCGAGGCGATGATCGAGAGGTCGAGCCGCCTCTTCTTCAGGCCACAGTGCACGCCGGCGGCAACGAACCCCTGCGGGGCGGTGACGCCGCAGCTCACGGGAACACCGGTATGGCCGAGAGGCCCGTGGTTTCTTCGAAACTAAACATCACATTCATGTTCTGCACCGCCTGGCCGGCGGCTCCCTTGACGAGGTTGTCGAGCGCCGCGAACACGACCGCGAGCCCGCGTTCGGCATCGACGCGGACGGCGAGGTCGCAGTAGTTGGAGCCCAGGGTGGCCTTCGTCTGGGGCAAGACCGAACCGGTCAGCACTCGCACGAAGGGCTCGCTGGCATAGCGATCGAGGTACGCCGCCTCGAGCTCGTCGCGGCTCGGCGGCGCGGTCATCGGCACGTAGCAGGCGGAGAGGATGCCCCGGGTCATCGGCACGAGATGGGGCGAGAAGAACACGCGGGGCGCTTCCCCGAAGGCGGCCAGTTCCTGCTCGATCTCGGGCTGGTGGCGATGAGCGCCCGCACCGTATGGCTTCAGGTTCTCGTTCAACTCCGAGTACTGGTAGCCGTCCCGGGCGTTTCTGCCCGCTCCCGAGACGCCGGACTTCGCGTCGATGACCACCGCGCCGGTGACGCGGTCGCCGAAGTGCTCGAAGAGCGGCTTGAGCGCCAGGGCGGAGGCGGTCGGGTAGCAGCCGGGATTGGCGACCAGGCGCGCACCGGCCACCGCGGAGCGCCGCCACTCCGTCAGGCCGTAGACCGCTTCAGCGAGAAGGTCAGTGGCCGTGTGCTCGCCGCCGTACCAGCGCCGGTAGGCGGACGGGCTCCGGAGCCGGAAGTCCGCGCCGATGTCGATGACCCTGGCCCCGGCCTCGAGCAGCCGGCCCGCGGCGCCGAGCGCCTCGCCGTGCGGCAGAGCCAGGAAGACGACGTCGGCGGCGCCCAGACGATCCCAGTCCGTCTCCACCAGATCGGCGGTGACGGCGGCGCCCAGGTGGGGGAACACGTCACTCGCGGAACGGCCCGCCTGGCGGCCTGCCGCCAGCGCACCAAGCTCCACTTCCGGGTGGCCCTGAAGCCACCGGACGAGTTCCGCTCCACTGTAGCCGGACGCCCCGGCGATCGCAGCCCGAATCACAAGGCCGCGAATAGTACACCACTTTGGCGAAAACTTATTCGCCGGCGGGAAAAGCCGCCTCCTGGTCGATCAGAACGACCAGGAGATGAACGAGAGCGGCACCGCCAGCAGCGATACGACGAGCAGCACGAGAGCGGTGAGGACCTGCCCGGGGCGCTCTTCCGTGTTCGGACCGTAGCGGCTCGCCAGCAGGTATCCCCCGGCCAGCCCGCCGAGATGAGCCCAGTTGTCGATCCCCGGGATCAGCAGGCCGAACAGCACCAGGGGTATCGCCATGCCGAGCACCTGCCTCATGAACATCCGGCCGCCACTCTGGCGCGAGTAGCAGATCAGCGCTCCCAGCCAGCCGAACACGGCCGCCGAAGCGCCGAGGGTCACGCTGGCGCGGTGAGTGAAGGGCATCCAGGGCGCCACGATCGGCATGGCGCTGGTCACCAGGAAGCCCATCGCCGAGGAGAGCAGGTAGATGATCGCCGCGCGGGGAACGCCGTAGAGCCGGGCCATGACCGGCCCGAGCTGATGCACCCAGTACATGTTGAAGGCGATGTGCAGCAACCCGCCGTGCAGCCAGCCGGCGCTCAGAATGGTCCACCAGCGGCCGTAGTCGAAGACGATCAGCGCGCCGCTGGCGCCGAGCCGGACGCCGACCTCGAGGTCCGGCGCCAGGAAACCGAAGCCGAGCTGCGTGTTGACCCGGCCAGGGGCCATCAGGAGTTCCAGCAGGAAGATGACGACGCAGAGGCCGATCACGACGGTGGAGAACACCGCCTCGTTGCCGAGGTTCTGCAGGGCGCGCGAGAAGCCGAACAGGCTGGGCCGGGTCCGGCCGCAGTTCCAGCAGCGTTCGTCCTGCACGCCGACCAGCCGGCCGCAGCCGGGGCAGACGACGGAGCCTGTCTTCTGGCGCTCGAACATCAGAACGGGATGTCGTCCTGGTCGTCAGGCGTCGCGGGCTCCGTGGCCGGCGATCCGGCCTCCGGTGCCTCCGGCGTCGCGGCGCCCGAGTCGGCAGTGTCTTCCTCGATCTGCTCGACGATCTGCCGGACCTCGACCTCGGCCCGGCGGATCTTCTTCCGGCAGACCTCGAGCAACTGCGCCGCCCGGCCCAGTTCGCGGCCCAGTTGATCGACGTCGATCTCGTCGCCCTCGATCCGCCGGAGCACGCTCTCGAGTTCTTCCATCGCCTCGCTGAAGCTCAGTTCCGCCACGCCGTCGGTCCGGTCGTCGCTCATGCCGTCTCCTTGCCGCACGCGGCGTCTGCGTCAACGGTGCTGGCCAACGTACCGTCGGCAAGCCGGGTACGAAGCTCGTCGCCCGCCGCCACCTCCGACACCTGACGCACGAGTCCGCCGTCCGCGCGCCGGGTGATGCTGAAGCCGCGGGCGAGCGTCCGCTCCGGCGAGAGTTGCTCGCAGAGCCGGCCGTGCGCCTCCAGTCGCTCGGCCGCCCGGCCAACCGGCTTGAGGGCGCCGCGGACCAGGCCATCGCGCTGAACCTCCTCCTGCTTCCTGGCGGCCGCCACGAGCCGCTCCGCGGCAGTCCGCGCCCGGCCGGCCGCCAGGCGGCACTCGGCGGTACGGTCCGACAGCGCTCTCCCGGCCGCCCGCCCCAGGTCGCGCCGGAGGGCCCCGCAGTCGCGGGCGCGGTTCCTGAGCAGGGCGCGGCTCGGCGACGCCAGCCGCGGCGGGAGGGAAGAGACGCGTTGCCGAGCTGCGCGCAGGAGGTCCGTGGCCTGCCGCGCCAGGGCACGGCCCGCCTCCTCCACCCGGTACGCCGCCTCGCCGACCCTGCCGGCCAGGAACTCGGCCGCTTCCGTCGGCGTCTTGCAGGAGGTGTGGGCGACGACGTCCGCGATCGACACGTCGATCTGGTGGCCGATGCCGCAGATCGTCGGCACCGGCGACCGGGCCACCGCTCGCGCGACCCGCCGACTGTCGAAGGTGGCCAGGTCGGAGCGCGAGCCGCCGCCCCGGATCAGGGCGATCGCATCGAGCCGCCGGCCGCCGCGTGCGTACGCGCCGAGCAGATCGAAGGCGCGGCCGATCTCCGCCTCGGCCGCCGCTCCCTGGACCGCCGAATGGACGAGGTACACGCGAAAGCCCAGGCCGGAGTTGGCCAGCGTGTCGAGAAAGTCGTGGTAGGCGGCGCTCCCCTCGGACGTGATGAGTCCGATCTCCAGCGGCGCCGCCGGCAGCGGCAGCTTCTTGTTGCGCTCGAGCAGGCCCTCGGCCTCCAGCGCCCGGAGCGTCTCCCGGCGCCTTTTCTCGAGCGCGCCGAGCGAGAACAGCGGATCGACCTCGCGGACCGTGAACTGGAGCCGGCCGCCGCCGGGCCAGAACTCGGGACGGCCGCAGCAACGCAGCACGACGCCCTCGGCCAGCTCGACTCCGGCCTCACGCAGTTGAGCCTCGGCGACGGCGCGTTCGTCCGCCCAGAGCACGCAGTCGATCTTCGCCCGGATCCGGTCGCCGCGGCCCTTCTCGATCAACTCGAAGTAGAGCTGGCCCCTGGCCGCCGACCGCAGCCGCTGGACTTCCCCCGCGACCCATACCGCGGGGTACGCGTCGGCGAGCAGGCCCTTCATCTCCCAGGCGAACTCGGAGACGGTGTAGGTGCCGGCCGGCAGTTCGGAATCGAGGCGGCTCAACTGCGGCTCAGTGAAAGCCGGTGAGTTCGGCCATGGATTCCATCGGAATCGCCTCGGCCCACTCCAGGGCGTTCTTGTCGCCGATCGTCAGCTTGTCCAGGAACTGGCGCGCCTCGTCGCGGTGCGTGAACAGCCGCCAGATGAAGGTGTGGCCGGCCGGCGCGGTGAAGTACGTGTAGTTGCGCATCCCCTCGCTCAGGTCGAAGCCGAGATCCGATTCGCCGTTCACGCCGACGCAGGCCATCGCGATCGCCCGGTACGCCAGCGCGAGCGCCTTCAGCGGCTCCTCGAAGTCCGACAGCTCCTCGCGCGAGAGCGGGGAGTGAAAGAGGGCGATCTTCGAACCGTCCTCCTCGGCGAGCAGGTTGTACGGCACGTCCGACCGGTCGAGCGCGTCCCGCGTCTCGCTGGTCATGACGAAGACGTCGTCCGTGTCCTCGACCTTGTAGGCGATCGCGAAGGTGTCCGAGTCCAGCCCCCCGAACGACTCGGCGAGGATGCCCTCGTCTTCGATCGTGAAGTAGAAGAGGCGCGAAATCATCCGACGGGTAGCCATGGGTACTCCTGGTCGGCCGTAGCGGCCGAGCGGCGCGAATCCTACCGGATCGCCGCCAACTCCGGGGGTTCGCGCGGCCCCCGGGGCCCAGGTCGTTCAGGGCGTCCGGTGCTGGAGCAGAAACCGGTCGAGTTCCCCTCTTTCTTCCGGCGTCGTGTCCTCCAGGGCGATCAGGTACTCGCCGCCCGCCTCGGGCAGCGGAACGTCGATCAGGGTGACGGCGCGCTCGATCGCTTCGCAGTCCAGACTGACCAGGACCAGGGCCATCTGCCGGCAGACCGTGAAGAGCTGGGTGCCGAGCTCGCTCTCGATCCGCACCTGGGTCGTCGCCGGCATGCGTTCCGTGCGGATCCAGTAGCCCTCGTCACCGCGCCGGATGGAGATCTCACCCTCCAGACGGAGAGTCTGGGCAGGCACGACGAGCTCCTGGGTCAACTGGCTCTCCAGACTGCCGATGACCACGTCCGCGGCGATCCGTCCCGAACCGGAGATGTCCAGCTCGAGCTCGGCCTCGAAGACGCCGTCGTCGCCGGCGGAAAGCGTCGCCGCGTGGCGACTGACGGTCAGGGAGTGCTCGGGAGAGCGCAGGGCCACCTCGGCCGGCCCGACCTGGATGAGGGAAAGGTCCTCGATCAACTGCTCGTAGACCCGGTTCAGCCGCTCGAACGAGACCGTCCGCACGCCGTCCTTCTCCTGTGCCGCGACCGGCGCGGAGACGGCGAGCAGCAGCGCGAGCGCGAACCGCCGGCGGCCGGCGCGCCCGGTCACGGGTAGTAGCCGCTGATCGTCCGCGCCTTGAAGCGCCCCTTCACCCGCACTTCGACCTCGCGGTACTCGTCGCTTTCGCCGCCGCGGTCGGAGGTGTAGGCGAGCAGGTACTGGGAGCGCAGTTCGCGTTCGATGTCGTCGTAGACCGGCGCGAGGTCCTCGGCCTTGGAGATGAAGAACGAGCGCCCTCCGGTGGCCTTCGCGAGGTCGTTCAGCTTGTTGCGCAGGATCATCTGGGTGCGGCCGACGCCGAGGCCGATCGTGTAGATCGCGACGCCCGAGCGCCGCGCGTACTCCTCGACGTCCCGGAACTCGACCGTGCTCGAGGTGTCCTCGCCGTCCGACAGCAGCACGAGCGCACGGCGGCCCCGGACGCCCCGGAAGTAGTAGAGGCTGGTGATCACCGCGTCGTGCAGAGCCGTGGCGCCCGCGGCCCGCAGTCTCTGGATCACCGAGGCCACCGCGCTGACGTCCGAGGTCCGGCCGATCAACAACGCGGGCCGCGAGGCGAACGCCACGGCGAAGGATCGGTCGCGCGGCGTGATCATGTTCGTCAGGAACTGCGAGGCGGTCCGCCGAGCCTCGCCCAGGGACGTCTCCATCGAGCCCGAGGTGTCGATCACCACCCCCAGGGTGAGCGGCAGGTCCTCGACCAGCTCGAACTTCGCCAGTTCCTGCCGCCGCTTGTCCTCGAAGACGGTGAAGTCGCTCTCGGCCAGGCTGGTCACCGGCCGGTTCTGACCGTCCACGACCGTGGTGTAGAGCTCGACGAGGTCGACCTCCAGCGACTCGGTGAAGGCGGGCGCGTTCAGGAAGCGGACGTCCTCGGCGCGGCTTCCGTCGTCGAGCGTCGCCGCGACCGTCAGGTAGACGAGATCCTGCTCGCCCGTCCCGGGCGGTACTTCGACCTCGGCCCGCCAGGGCGGCTGGCTCAGGACGGTCTGGACCTCCCCGCCGACGCTGAACTCGACTTCCTCGACGATGCGCTCCTCGGGCACGACGATCGTCGCCGACGCCTCCACCTTGCCAGAGACGCGGGCGCCCCGGCGCGGCTCGTTGATCGTCACGCGGAGCTCGCCCCGCTGCTGGTTCAGCACGATCTCGTCGGCGTCCACCACCTCGCGCTCCGCGTTCAGGCCCTCGACCCGGACCACCTGTTCCTCGGGGTACTTGGCCAGCCGGACCTCGGCGGTGAACGGCGGCCGGCGGCGGGTCACCTGGACCCTGCCGTCGACCAGAAAGCGCACGGCGACGATGTTCTCGCCCGTGATCAGGGTGTCGGCCCGCCAGAGACCGAGCACCACCTCGCTCTCGGGAGGCACCAGCATGATCGCGTTCCGCGCGTCGAGCACGGTTTCCGGCAGGTCCTCGGTCGCCATGACCAGCCGCAACTGATCTTCCGGTTCGACGGGAACCGCCTCGGGCCGCAGCGGCACCTCGACCGGCACCGAGGCGAACGCGGCCGCGCCGCCGACCTCGTCACGGACCAGGAGCCGGAGCAGGAGGACCGAACCCGGCCGGAAGAGCTGCTCGACCGGCAGCGCCATGGAGCGCTCCGGGTCCGACGCGCTGCCGACGAACCGCATCTTGAAGGTGTCGAAGACCCGGCCCGGCAGTTCGACCATGCCCTCCACGTTGATCCGCGTCTGCTTCCTGCCGGCGTCGTCGACGAAGGGCTCGACCGGAGCGCCCGGCGGCAGCGAGAGGAGAATCCGCGTGAGGATCCGCTGCCCGCGCTCCTCCGGAAAGGTGAGGATCGGATCCTCCAGTTCAAGCGGCGCCGGCCCGGGCACGACGTCGGCTGCTGCCTCTGCCGCCCACGCCTCGACATCGGCGGGCGGCGCCACCCATGCGAGGAAGTCCTCGTCGGTGCGACGGTCGCGGCGGAAGCCGAACAGGCCGCGGATACCCGTGATCTCGTCGACCCGGCGTGCCTTCTCGCAGACCTGCAGGTCGAAGCGGCGGGCCCGCAGCAGGCCGCGGAGTTCCTCGTACTGTTCGAGGAAGTACTCCATCTCCGGCATGTAGAGGGCGCGCTTCGTGTCCTCCGGCAACCACAGCCGGAAGACCTCGGCCGGCTTCGGCTGGTAGATGACGAGGTTCGTGTGCTCGCCGTTCTCCGGCCCGTAGCGCCAGAGCTGGAGCGGCCGGAACGTCTGGTCGCAGTCGACCGGGTCGATCGCGTCCGGCTCGCCGTGGAGGAACAGCAACCGGGCCCGGACATCGAAGAATGGCAGCCCCGCCATGCGCACCCGCTGGCGCCGGTGCTCTACGGCCTCGGCCACCCTGCCGCGGTCCAGAAAGGTGTCGATGTACTCCAGCCGGGACAGCGGATCCAGATTCCGCACCCGCTCCAGTTCGGCCGGCGCGAGCAGGAACTGGGGCCCGTCGAGAAAGAACTCCCTCTCACCGCTGGTCCACTCGGCGAGCCGCCACTCGGGTTCCTGGGCGGCCGCGAGCGCCGGCGGCAGGCACGCCGCCAGAAGCAGCACGCCAGCGGCGCGCACACGGTTGGCCGCGAACGTCACCACGACATGCGATACAGCATCCAGTACACGACCACCCCGGTCACCGACACGTAGAGCCAGATCGGCAGCGTCACGCGGGCGATCTTCCTGTGCCGCTCGTACCGGCCCCGAAGACCCAGGACGACCGTGATGATCGCCAGCGGCGGCACCGCCGCCGCCAGCACCGTGTGCGTCAGGAGGATGCCCAGATACACGGTCCGCACGGTCCCCTCGCCCTCGAAGTGAACCGAGCCGACCTGGTAGTGGTAGTAGAGATAGGAGATCAGGAACGCCGCCGAACACCCGAGCGCCGACAGCATGACCTGCTTGTGCCGCTCCCGGTTGCCGCGGCGGATCAGCACGTAGCCGATGACCAGCAGCGTCGCCGCGGTGGCGTTCAGAATCGCGTTGAGAGTCGGCAGGTGCATCGGGCATGGAGCTTAGCCCGGTGGATGCACAGGCTGTGCCGGACGGGGAGCCGACGCGTCGGAGACTGGGTGCCTCGTCGACGACCCGCCTACCGGCGCTCGCGCCAGTAGCGGACCTGCCAGCGGGCGACGTTGCGGTTGTGCTCGGCGAGGGTCTCGGCGAAGACGTGGGTGCCGTCGTTGCGGCTGACGAAGTAGAGATAGGGGACGTCGGCGGGCCGGGCCGCGGCTCGAAGGCTGTGCTCGCCGGGTGAGCAGATCGGGCCCGGCGGCAGGCCCGGATGGACATAGGTGTTGTAGGGCGAGTCGAGTTCGAGGTCACGGCGGCGCAGGTTGCCGTCCCAGGTGCCGGCCAGTTTCAAGGCGTAGATGATCGTCGGGTCGGCGTAGAGGCCGATGCCGCGATCGAGGCGGTTGTGGAAGACGGCCGAGACCAGAGGGCGCTCCTCGATCGCGCCGGCTTCCTTCTCGACGATGCTGGCCAGCGTCACGAGGCCCCGCGGATCGAGACCGCGGCCGGCAGCGGCGTCCAGGTGATCCTCGACGCGGCGGCGGAAGTTGCGGACCATCGCGTCGACGATGTCACTCTCTCCGGCGCCTCGCGGGAAAGCGTAGGTGTCCGGGAAGAGGTAGCCCTCCAGGGATTCGGCGGCCGGATCGAGGTCGGCGATCGGCGCTGGCGAAGACATCGCCTGAAGGAACGCGTCCAGGTCGCCGAAACCCTCCGCCACCAGGTGCTCCGCGGTTTCCCGCAGGGTCAGGCCCTCGACCACCGTCACCGGGTAGGTCACGACCTCGCCCCGGATCACGAGGTCAAGCGCCTCCACCGTGCTCATCGGCTGCTCGAAGCGGTACTCGCCGGCCTGCAAGACTTCCTCGGGACGCCGGTAGTCGAGGTAGAGACGCGCCAGGAGCGGATCGCCGATGACCTCTGCCGCGGACAACTGGTCGAGGATCGACGCCAGGGGAGCGCCGCGCTCGACAACCAGCTCCACCTGGTCCGAGCCCAGCGGCCGCTCGAGTTCCCGTTCCGCCCAGGCAACCAGGCCAACCGCACCGACGGCTGCGGCAACCAGGACCGCGACGGCTACCGCAGCCGACCACAGAAGCAGGCGTCGCCCGCGTGGCCGAGGGGCGTCCGGCGTCATTCTGTCTCCCCGTCCAGGGCCTCCTGAAGAATGATCTGCGCAGCGGTGGCATCGACTCGTTCCGGATGCTTGCTCGGGTCGATGCCGGCAGCACGGAGCCGGCGCTCCGCCTCGACAGAGGTCAGAGACTCGTTGACGGTCCGCACGGGCAACTCGCACGCCCTGCCCAGTTTGCGCGCGAACGCCCGCGCCCGCTCCGCCGCCGAACCGACCGAACCGTCCAGCCGCCGCGGCTCGCCCACGACGATCACTTCCGTACTCGCCTCGGAAGCCAGCGCCTTGAGTTCGTCGATCAACTGCCGGTCGCTGGCGCGCCGCAGGGTCGTGTGAGGCACGGCGACGCCGACCCTGGAATCCCCAATCGCGACGCCGACTCTCTTCTCGCCGATGTCGATACCCAGGAAGCGCACAACGCCGCCACTCTGAAGCGGGGCACGGGGGCTGTCAACCGCAACGGGCCCTCGTCGGACTGCGTAGCCCGTCGGCATAGCAATTGCTAGCATTCACCGCCATGGAGACGGTTCAAATCAGTGCCCGCATCGATCCGATTCTCAAGCGAGCGGTGGAGACCTACTGCCGTGCAAACGGGGTCGTCATGAACCACTTCATCCAGGAAGCCCTGATCGATCGTCTGGAAGAGCTGGAGGACATAGACGACTTGAAGCGGATCCGCCACGAGCCCACTCGCCCCTTGACCGAGGTGCTTGCCGAGTTGGAGCTCGATGGCGACCTATGAACTCCAGATCAGCCGCACCGCCGAGAAACAACTGGGCCGCTTGGACCGGACGACACGGAGGCGCATCGCGGCCGCGATGCTTGCCTTGGCGGAGAATCCCAGGCCCCGCGGCTGCAGAAAGCTCCTCGGTTACGACGACGTGTTCCGAATCCGAGTGGGCCGATACCGGTTGTTGTACAGCGTCTCCGATGACACCGTGGTCATCGTCATCCTGAAGGTCGGCCACCGTCGAGATGTCTATAGCTGATCTCGTGCGCTTGCCCATTGCTCTGGCTCTGGCCCTGGCGTTGGCCGTCACCGGGGCGGCTGCCCAGGAGCCTGAAGCCGTCCAGGCGACCCCGGAAGAGGCAGCGGCAGTCGTCGAAGAACCGGCTCCCGACGAGACGACTGAGGCCACAGAGGAGGAGCCCGCCGACACCGGCCCGCCACCGCCCCCCGGCGCCACCTCCTTCACCATCGCGGTCGAGGACGAGTCCGGCCCTGGACAGGTGGAAGGTTGGGCCGGCGCCATGGATGGGGTGACCGAAGAGAGACACACTCTGTCGAACGGTTTCTGGATCCGGCTCCGCGATTCCCAGGTCTCCGGCGACCGGGCGGTGTACGACCACGTGAACGAACGCTTCGAGGCCGAAGGGTCGGTCGTCCTGATGCGAGGCAACGAAGTGCTCCGGGGTTCGCGACTCGAGTTCGACGTGGGGGCCGAAACGGCTTCGATCTTCGACGCGGAGGGAAACGTCGGCGCCGACCTCTTCTTCACCGGCGCGGCGGTCCACATGCTGAGCGAGAACCGCTTCACCATCCTCGACGCCCAGTTCACCGCCTGCGAAGTCGAGGACGGCGGCCGGGCGCCGGACTGGAGCTTCCGCGCGAAACGGGTCGACGTGAACGCGAACGGCTACGCGAAGACGCGCGGCGTCTCCTTCCGGACGAGGAAGGTGCCGCTCGTCTACCTGCCCTACATGCTGTGGCCGGTCCAGAGTTCCAGGGTGAGCGGCTTCCTGACGCCGAAGCCGGGCTTCTCCACCAGGCGCGGCCCGTCGCTCGGTCTCGCCTACTACTGGGCGATCAACAGGAGCTACGACGCCACCTTCAACGTCGACCTCTACGCCGGCGCGCCGAGCAACGGCAATCAGGCCTTCTCGACCGAGGCCTTCTGGGGGCTCGGCACCGAGTTCCGCTACCGGCCGACCGAAGGGACGGCGGGCGAGTTCGACGGCTACCTGATCGACGACACGGAGCGCGGCGAGCGCCGCTGGCGCATGCGCTGGAACCATCAGTCGCAGGACCTGCCCGGAGGATTCCGTGGCGTCATCCGCTTCGAGGACGTGTCCGACTTCGAGTTCTTCCGCGACTTCGAACGCCGGGTCGACCGCAACAGCCTGCGCCAGCTCTACTCGACGGCCTTCGCCTCGCGAAACTGGGGCAACCAGTCGCTCAACGTCCAGCTCGACCAGCGCAAGACGTTCATCTCCGCCAGCCGCGAGATCCAGTTGCGCCAGCTTCCCGAGATCGAATACAAGCTGCGTTCCACGCGACTGGGAAGCTCGCCTCTCTACTTCCAGGTGAAGAGCTCGCTCCACTACCTCGACACGAACCGGTCGGCACGACGCATCGGCCGCTACGGACGCGCCCATCTCGAGCCGGAGATCAGCGTCCCGATTCCGCTGGCGAGCTGGTTCTCGCTGTCGCTTACCGCGGGCGGACACCTGACCTGGTACGAAGACAGCCTGATCAGCGCCCAGGAACGTCGGGAGACGATGACCACCACGGACTTTCGGGGAGAAGACCTGATGCGCGTGGTGCCGACGGCGCGCGCCGAGATCGTCGGCCCCGGTTTCTCGCGCATCTTCGAACTGGGCGAGGAAGGGCGCTTCTCCAGACTCAAGCACGTCATCGAACCCCGAATCGCCTACGGCTTCTTCGAGGACTACGACGAACGCTTTCGCATTCCGCTCTTCGACGAGATCGACAACCTCCGCGGCCGCAACGTCGCCCGGGTCAGTCTCTACAACCGCCTGCTGGCCAAACCCGCCGATCCAGAGCAAGGTGGCGCCTTCGAGATCCTGTCGGTCCAGTTCTTCCGGGACGTGTCGCTCGACGCCGACCAACCGCTGCTGCGCTCCCTCGACCGGTCGTTGACCAGCCAAAACGGTCCGGTCGGCGCCCTGTTGCGCTTCAATCCGTCGCGGCGCACCGGGGTCCGCTTCGACGCGCTCTACGACACCCTGTTCTCGCAGGTCTCCTCTACAGCCATCTCGGGCAGCCTCGGTATCGGCGAGACGGGTTCGGTCGGCCTGCGCTGGGCCGTCCGCCGCAACCCTGAACTCGACCGGACACGCCGCCACCACGTCCAGGTTTCGACCGGTCTCGATCTGATCCCGAACAAGCTGCGGGTGAACAGCATGGTGAGCTACGACATCGAGCAGAAGCTCCTGCAGATCCAGCGTCACATCGTCGACTTCAAGGCCTGCTGCTACGGACTGCGATTCGAGGTGGCCGACTTCCGCACCGCGCTCCGCCGCGACACCCAGTACCGGTTGCTGGTGACGCTGAAGAGCGTCGGCGCCTTCTTCGACATAACCGGCGGCCAGAGCGAAGCGTTGTGACCCTCGACGCCTCCGGCGCCGGCGGGCGGGCCGTGGTGCTCGGCGCGGCGGGTCAACTCGGTAGGGAAGTCGCCGACGAACTCCGCCGGCGAGGCATCGACGCGCTCGCTGCCGACCGGCGGCGCGCGGACGTCACCGACACGGAAGCGATCGTGGCGCTGGCCGCCCGCTTCGGCGCCGCGGCGGTCTACAACTGCGCCGCCTGTACCGACGTCGACGGTTGCGAGACGGATCCCGAGGCCGCCCTGGAGATCAACGGCAGGGCACCCGCGCGGCTGGCTGCCGCCCTCCCGCGGACCTGCCGCCTGATCCACGTCTCGACCGACTACGTGTTCGACGGCCGCGGCCGGAGGCCCTACCGCGAAGACGATGAGACAGCGCCCGGCACCGCCTACGGACGCTCGAAGCTCGACGCCGAACAGGCCGTGGCCGACGCAGGCGGAATCGTCGTCCGCACGAGCTGGGTGTTCGGGCCCGAGGGCAGGAACTTCGTCTCCGCGATCGCCGCCCGCCTCGGCCGCGGCGAGCCGCTCCGCGTCGTTTCCGACCAGATCGGTTGCCCGACGTACGCGCCCTACCTCGCCCGCGCTCTCGTCGATCTCCAGGCGGCCGGCGCCGCCGGCATCGTCCACTACTGCAACGCACCCGCCACCTCCTGGCACGGCTTCGCGATCGCCATCGTCGGCGCCCTCGGCCTGAACGCCGAGGTGGAGCCGATCGCGACCGCCGACCTGCCCCGTCCCGCCGTCCGGCCGGCCTACTCGGTGCTTGATGTGGCCCGTTTCGAGTCCATCACCAACCGGCGGGTCGAAAAGTGGACGTCAGGCCTCGACGACTACTTCGAGCGACTCGGACAGGGCAAGGCGGAGACGTGAAGCGCGTCCTGGTCACCGGCGCCGAGGGGTTCGTCGGCGGCCGCCTGGTGCCGCGACTGGTCGCACGGGGGGCCGCCGTCATCGCCTGCCATGCGCCGGGGACGGCCATCGCCAGCGACGGCGACACCGGCCCTCCCGTCCCGGTCGAGCAGGTCGCACTCGACATTCGCGACCGCGACGCGGTCGACCGCGTGTTCGGGGATACGGCGCCGGACGCGGTCGTCCACCTGGCGGGCCTGTCCGACGTGCAGGCGTCCTGGCAGCGAATCGACGACTATTACCGGGTCAACGTGGAGGGCTCCGAGCATGTCGTCTCCGTGGCCCGCGCCCTGTCCGAAACGTGCCGTCTCGTCATCGCCTCGAGCGCCGAGGTCTATGGTCCGGTGCCGGAAACGGAACTGCCGGTGTCCGAGACCCGCGGCCTCGAACCGGGCTCGCCCTACGCCCTGACAAAGGCCGCAGCCGAACGACTGAGCCTTCCCCTGGGAGCCATCGTGGTCCGTTCCTTCAACCTGATCGGGCCCGGGCAGGGCGCCAACTTCGCGCTCCCGTCGTTCGCGACCCAGCTCGCGGCGATCGAAGCGGGCCGCGAAGAACCCGTGCTTCACGTCGGCAACCTGACGCCGCAGCGGGACTTCGTCCACGTCGACGACGGCGCCGACGCCTACGCGCTCCTGGTCGAGCGCGGCGAACCGGGAAGCGTCTACAACGTCGCCCGGGGGGAGGCAATCGAACTCGAGGCGGCACTCACGCGGCTCATCCGGCTGAGCGGCCTGGAGGTCGAGATCCGGCAGGACCCGGACCGCATGAGACCCGCGGACGTTCCCGTGATGTGCGGCGACGCCAGCCGCCTACGCGCTCTGGGCTGGCGCCCGAAACGGGGCTTCGATCAGGCCCTGGAGGCGATCTGGGACGACGCCCGCCGCAGGCGCTAGTCCTCGGCGTGCTTGCGTTCCAGGGCGAGCAGATGCGCCTTGCGCTTCTCGCCGCCGATGTAGGACCCGGGACCGCTCCGGCGCGGCACCACCCGGTGGCACGGTACGAGGATCGGCAACGGGTTGGCCATCAGCCTGGAACGGATCAGGCGGTAGGCGCCCGCCTGACCCGATGAGGTGGCCACGTTGCGGTACGTGCGCGTACCCCCGTAGGGAATCCGGGCCGTTTCCTCGAAGATGCGCCGGGACAGGGCATCGATCCCGGTCCGATCGAGGTCGTAAGGCAGATCGAGGTTCCGCCGGGCGCCGGCGAAGTACTCCGACAGGCGGCCCAGGGCCTCGTCCACGAAGTCGGTTGTCTCTACCGACCCGAGGGAAGTGAACAGCGCCTTCTCGGCGCCCTTCGGCGCGATGACCAACCGGGTGATCAGCCGACCGATGAACTCCAGCCCCAGAGAACCGAGCGGCGAGGCAACCAGCACTCGCAGGGGCTCAGCGCCGCGCGGCGCGGGCCAGGCGGGCGCACCGGCGCGCGCCCCGGCACGGCTCGCGAGTTCATGCACCACGGGAGTCATGGTAGCATGGCTACTTTTCTATGTCGACGCCAAGCGAAGGTTCGCTTCTCCCGGCAGGGGGTTCACTCCTCCCGAAGCACGATGCGCAGGGCCACGTCCTCTCCCCGCGCGGCTTCGAACGCCCGCACTTCGGCTACGTAGCCGGGACGCGTCACCTCCAGCCGGTGGGCGCCCGGATCGACGATCAGCGCCGAGTGGAGGCTCGCGAGATCGGCGCCGCTCCCCAGCAGACGGCCGTCCAGGTAGACGACGGCGTCGGCGGGTTCGACCTCCACCCGCAGCCGGGCCGGATCCTGCCGCTGGTCCTGCTCGATCGGACGGCCGCGGTTCTCGACCCTCCACGACTCGCCCTCCGGCGCCGCGGGCGCCGGGGCCGACCTCGGCGGCGCGGGCCGCGGCCGTTCCGCAGGCCCGGGGACGAGATCCTCGTCGATCCGGATGACCACGCCCGGTTGCACCCGGATCCGGCGCTCCAGGGTCTCGTAGCCCTCCATGAAGATCGCGAGCCGGTAGCTGCCGTCGCGCAACCAGAGGTAGCGCGGGAAGCCGTCGAAGCCGTCGACCCGACCGACCAGCTCGCCGTCGATGTAGACGGAGGCCTTCTTGGGCCGGGTGTTGATGTCGAGCGCACCCGCGTCCGCGTAGCCGACCGGACCGGAACCCCAGCCGTACGGTCCGTAGCCGTAGGAGTACGGCGACCAGGCGTAGGGCCAGAATGGACCGAGACCGCCGTACCATCCAAAGGAGCCGTAGTACGGCCGCACGTAGGTTCGGGAACGGCGGCCCTTGCGGTCACCGCCTCCGCGGCGGTCCCGATCGCCAGCCTCGACCGCGACCGGCGCCTGTACGGCGAGGGCTTGAACGACCGGAGCAGTTCCGGCAGCCCCGGCGACCGCTTCCGCGCCGCCCGGCAGGCCGAGACCCACCATGCCGGCCAGCGGCAGCGCCATTCCCATCGCGACCCGCGTCCTCGAACTCACGACGCACCTCCCCGGTCCAGGCCGACGCCGTCGGACCAGCCGTTTCTGAGGCCTTCCAGATAGTGATATCGCATCGTGTTCTCCCACAGCCGGGGCAGTCTGACCGGGAATCCTTGCAACGTCCGCGCCAGTCGTTCCTGCAGCCACTGGCCAGCCCGGTCGAGAACGCCGCCGACCGGAGGCGGCTCGCCGTCGTGGAACCCCAGGAAGGGGCCGAGCTGTTCATGCCGCCGGAAGAATACGACCGCGGAGTACCCGGCGCGGTACTGCCGCTTCGCGAACCTCCGAAGACCGGTCGGGTGGTCGTGAGCGACCCGGGCCTTCGGCCGGTAGAGGAGGCGCAAGCCGCGCGCGGCCAGGCGGTATCCAGCTTCGATGTCCTCCCAGGCAGCGAACGGAAACGCCGGGTCGAAGGGCTCCGCCGCCATCGCTTCGCGATCGATCGAGAGGTTCGACGTGTAGAAGAAGTTGAACGGCACGTCGTCCTCGTTCTCGATCAGGGCGAATCCGAACTGCAGTCCGTTCTCGTTGATGTAGTCGAGGAACGGCGTGCGCCGCATCCGCTCGTGCCAGTCGGTGCGGCCGATGACGCCGACACAACCGCCCTCGGCGCGAATCGACCGCGCCAGGGCGTCGTGCTGGGCCCTGTGGTGGGCTGCCAGCCATCCCGGTGCGGGGACGGTGTCGTCCCCAAGGAAGGCCACCCACCGGCCGCGGGCCGCCGCGACGCCGCGGTTTCGGGCCACGGCGGGTCCCTGGTTCTCCTGATGAAGGATCCGCAACTCCGGCTCACGGCCGTTCCTGCCCGCGGCGCGTTCATCGAGCCAGGACGCGGTGCCGTCCGTGCTGCCGTCGTTGACCACGAGGACCTCGAATCGCGGCCCCTCCTGATCGCCCAGGGCCTCGAGAACCTCCTTCAGGGCCCCCAGACGGTTGAAGGTGGGAATGACGACGGTCCAGTCTGGCGTCCCGGTCACCGTTCCACCTCCATCACCTCCTCCAGGCTGCGCCGGACGGGCGTCAGCCCCTTCGGCCACATGGCCTCGAAACCCGAGCTTCCGAACAGCTCTTCGTCGCCCGGATAGGTCGGTACGACGTAGAGCGGGAAGCGCTCGAAGATCTCGGCATCCGGACGCTGGCGTCTCGCCTGGATCCGACGCCGTCGTTCCGCAGCGTCGTCGAGTCCCCGCATGATCGAAGACACGGCACGCACCTGAGCCAGCGTCTGATCGTCGACGATGGCAGGCACGCCAACGGGAAGTTCGCTGTGCGGCCGCGCGAATCGCCTCAGCCTGGTGCGGAGCGCGACGATGTACCGAAGCCGCTCCCAGGTATCGCGCGCGCCGGAGCCCGCGGCGGGAACGCCGCCATGGCCGTCCATCGGCGCGGCGTACGGATCGACGGCGAGTCCCTGACCGTGGGGGTTGCGGTTCGCGAGCAGGTGCTGGACGCGGCCGAGCAGCGTCATCTGCACGACCGGCATCAGCTGCGGCCAAAGTTCCGTGTCGTAGTTCTTGAACGCGGTGAGATAGGCGTTGCGCTCGAACAGGAGTCCACGGTTGGCGTTCCCCAGCAGCTTGCTCGTGGCCATCGAGCGATGGTGCACGACCGCCCCCGGCGCCGACAGCACGCGCTCTCCCGCCGACCACAGCCGCCAGCCGAGATCAACATCCTCCAGGTAGGCGAAGTACGAGTCGTCGAACCCGCCCGCCGCCACGTAGGAGTCTCGACGGACGATCATGTTCCCGCCGCACGGGAACAGCAGTTCACAGCCCTCCTCGGGCATCTCGACCGCGCCCAGCGGTCGATGGTAGTCCAGTTGGAACGCGTGGCCATCGAAGGTCATCACGCCCCGGCCGAAATCCAGTCGGTCGCCCTTCCAGTTGACGATGCCACCGGAAACCGCGGCTACGTCGGCCGGGGCTTCGGCCAACCCGGCAACCAGTTGGGCCAGCCAGTCCGGTCGCGGCCGGGTGTCGTTGTTGACCAGCACCAGCGCTCTGGCGCTGCTTCTCTCCGCCAGTCGGTTGTTCGCGGCACTGAAGCCGATGTTGGTCGGGTTGGCAACCACGTCCACGCGAGGATGGTTGGACTGAACCCACGCCACCGTGCCGTCCGTCGAGCCATTGTCGAACAGGCAGATGCTCACCCTGGTGCCGGGAACCTGCTGCGCCTCAAGTGCAGGCAGGAGCGTCTCCAGGTGGTGGCGACCGTTCCAGCTCACCACCAGGATGTCGACGCTGTCGATCCGCTTCCGGCCTGCGCTGGACCCCGCGGTCATCTGCCGGCCGCCAGTGCGTCCGCAAAGTGGGTCCGAAGCCAGCGCCGCAGCCGGAACCCGAGTTCGTCGGCCGGAGCCGCCGTAGAGGGCCTGAAGGCGAACTCCTCCTTGGTTGGATCGACGCGTGGAGACTCGAGGAAGGCCGCCAGGGGCGCCAGACTACGCTCCCAGGAGAAGGTCGCCAACGCCCGCTCCCTGCCGCGAAGCGCTCTCGCCTCGACCTGCGGTCCGGCGGCGACCAACTCGGCGAGAGCCGCCCTCAGCGCTTCGACATCGCCGCACGGCGCCACGAGGCCTGCATCCCAATCCTTCAGCAGGCGGGGAATGGTGCCGCCATCGGTGGTCAGCACCGGACAGCCGACGGCGAGGGCATCGACGAACCGGGTGCGGAGCGACAAGTCGGTCTCCAGCCCGGGTAGATGGCAGGCCGTCAGCGCGTCCACGTCCCGCAGCAGGTCGTAGCGACGCTCGAACGGGACCCAGTCGAGAAAGCCGATCCGTTCCGGATCCTGACGCCTGCTTCTCGCCTCCACCTCCTTCAGCAGCCGTTGAGGAGCCTGCGCACCGGGAGGCTGGCGAACGAACAGGAGGCGGGCGTTCGGCGCGGGCAGCGAAGCGAAGGCCTGAAGCAAAGGCTCCGGGTCGTACCAGTCGTACAGGCCGCCGAAAAGCAGCCGCCGCTCGCCCGGGGCCCGAGGCGGCAGCAACGGCCGGTACTCGGGCAGCGGATCCGGCACGCCAAAGGGCGCCTCGACGATCAGGCCGGAGAGACTTGGATCATCGCGGTAGCGGTGGGGGTTCACCCGACCCAGGGCGGTCAGGAAGCCCAGGTAGTAAGCACGCTGTTCGGGCGACGAGCAAAGGAAGAGATCGCCGCGAGACAGTTGATGAACCCAGGTGCGATGGTCGTTCCGGTAGGGATCGAGACCCAGGGTGTCGAAGTGAGTCAGGTTCTCGACCAGGAACGGATCGTACAGATCGACCGCCGTCGGCAGGCCCGGCAACTCGTGGAGCACATCGTTGGCCAACTGTCCCTGGGCCACGGCAGCGTCGCAGTCTCCCAGCAGCTCCGACAGCGGCGCGGAGTTGAACTGACGCACTTCCGCCGAACCACTGCCGACATCGGGCGATTCCCCGGAACGCCAGGGAGACACAAGGACGATGTCGAATCCGAACTCGGGCAGGCGGCGCGCCATCTCCAGGTAGCGGATTCCAATGCCGGCCGCCTGTTCACCGAGCGCCTCGCTGCACACCAACCCGATGCGCTTCAACAGGTCCCTCCTCTCGGCCTCATTCGTACCCGACGGACCAGCCGTCAACCATCGGCGCCGCGCAGCGATCGCAGGCGTTCGTGCAATCGCCAGGCTCTTGTCGCTTTCATCGCCTCGACGTCGGCGTGTAAATCCCGCTCGCGCGCCTGGAGCCGCTCGATCTCGGCGCCCCGTTCCGAATGCGACGACTCCAGCTCACGCTCACGAGTCTGCAAACGCTCGACCTCGGCGCCCAACTCCGAATGCGACGACTCCAACTCCCGCTCGCGAGTCTGCAAACGCTCGACCTCGGCGCCCAACTCCGAATGCGACGACTCCAGCTCACGCTCGCGAGCCTGTAGACGCTCGACCTCGGCGCCCAGCTCCGAATGCGACGACTCCAGCTCACGCTCGCGAGCCCACATCTGCTCCAGCTCACGCTGACCTTCGCGAATCCGGGCGCGAGCCGCCTCGCCGGCCAGGACCGCCTGACGGCGCATTCGAGTTACCGCGCGCGCCAGCGCATCCGGCCCGAGGTCGGTCGCGTGCTTGCTCAGGACCTTCGCCTTCAGCGTTTCGAAGTCGGGGCGCGCGGAGGCCGCGCCGCCAAGTGCATGACCTGCGGAGGAGCCATCCGCCGCGCCGTCCAGGAAGTGGCGATACTCGCAGGTCGTGCGCGCGAGGTGGACGAAGCTCGATGAGCGAGACAGCCGGATCAACAGATCCCAGTCCTCGAAGATCGGCAACTCGAGATCGAATGAGCCGGCTCGCTCCAGCGCCTCCCTGGTCATCAGAACCGTATGGAACGGAATGTAGTTGTCGAGGAGGAGGATCGCCCGATCGAAGTCCCGGCTGTACGGGAGGCGCCGGCTGCTCTCCCTCCAACCGTTCGTACCCGGGACGTAGCAGACGACAGCCGCATCACTGTAGGCGACATCGACGCCGTCGCAGAGCATCGCCGTCAAGCTCTCCAGGTGTTCCGGCGCCAACAGGTCATCGTCATCCAGGAATCCGACGCAGTCGCCGGTCGCCGCCTCCACACCTGCTTGAGCCGCAGCCGACCGACCTCGATTCTCCGCGAAGTCGACGCGCTGCACGTCGAACGGGAAATCTTCCGCGACCTCGGGGCGCCGGCCGCCGTCGTTTACGAGCACGACCTCCACGTTCCGGTACGTGCTCAGGGCCAGACTGTCCAGGGCCTCCGCCAGCCGCCGCGGCCGGTTGTACGTCCGGACCACGACCGACACTCGACGGGGCGAGGCGACTTCGACCAGCGAAGGCGCGCCTCCCAGGTACGCGATCAGCTGGGCCGGACTTCGGGTGGTGAAGTCGTTGGCGGTCAACTGACAGTAGCCCTCGGCGTAGCGGCATGGGTCCGGCACCGTGAGCGACCGGTAGCGTCGCAGGCCGCGACAGGAGCCCATGTAGTCGTGGCGTTCCAACTGGCTTCGATAGTGGGACATCGCTTCGACGACTCCGTCCAGTTCGGCCGTCACGTCCACGAGCAGATCGGGATAGAAGGGGTGGTTCACCTCGTAGCAGAGAACGCGGAGCGCCAGATCGTCTGGGGACGAGTCGTCGTCCTGGCTGGAAAGAGGTTCGCCGTCTTCGGTTCGTCCCTGACGACGGTTGATCAGAGCTTCGTGCAGCGCGCGAAACGTCGCCTGATGATCGGGCGTCACCTCGAGCGGGGAGGGCACCAGCAGCAGGTCCGGCTGGTGTTCCTGGAGCAGGGTCTCAATGTGGCCGGTCAGTTCGTTCAGGGAGGAAGTGAGGGCGCCGTCCTGCAAACCGTGACGATTGCCCAGATGCACCACGCTCTCGATTCCCAGGGCCACGGCGGCTTCGTCTGCTTCCTTTTTTCTCCGCCTGGAGTACTGCTTCCTGGTCGATCCCTCCGGAGGGCCTTCGACGCCCCCCGAGCCGTCGCTCATGAAGGCACACACGATGCTGGCGCCGCCCGCTGCCAACTGCAGGATCAGGCCTCCGCACCCCAACACTTCGTCGTCGTAGTGGGGCGCCAGCACGAGGACACGGCGAGCCACCGGTGACTCGACCGCGCTCGGCGGCTGCGGCCGCCTGGGACTCGTCATGGCGCCAACCTGCCAGCGGGTTCCTGCGGGAACCGGACCAGACAGGCGGGACTAAGGCAGTTCTCGTTCACGGCGCTCCCGGGATCACCAGGCATGCTACCGGAGTCCTGCCCTGGAGTTTGCTCTCCAGGCCTGCTGGCGTGACGCTGGTGAAGGCAGCCAACGATGGTCGTTGAGCGCTACTCCGTTGCATTTCCGTGGCCCGAATTCCTAGACTGCCACTCCCATGCTGCAGGACCAACGACCCCTCGTCGCCGGCGCGCTGCGGAGCGCCCTCTCGCGAGCCTTCGGGCTCGACCACGATCCAGTCGTCGAAGTACCGCCGCAGCGTCGCCTGGGCGACCTCGCGAGTCCCTGCGCCCTGCACCTCGCGCGCGAGCTGCGCCAGGCGCCGCGGGCGATCGCGGAGCGCCTCGTCGAGTGCCTCGAGCTGCCGGAGGGTTTCGAGCGGGTGACGGTTGAAGGCCCGGGCTACGTGAACTTCCGCTTCGCCAGGAGTCGGTTCGCGGCCGTGATGATCGACGCGGTTCCGGTGACGGAGTCCCGGGCCACCGACGCGCCGGCCAAGGTGATCGTCGAGCACACGAACATCAATCCGAACAAGGCGGCGCATATCGGCCACCTGCGGAACGCCGTCCTGGGCGATGTGCTGGCGCGGGCGCTCCGCGGTCTCGGCCACAAGACCGAAGTCCAGAACTACATCGACGACACCGGGGTCCAGGTGGCCGACGTGGTGGTCGGTTTCCTCGATCTCCGCGACTGCTCCGTCGCCGACATCGAGGCCCTGCCCGAGCCCTTCGACTACATCTGCTGGGACCTCTACAGCGAGGTCGGCCGCTGGTACGAAGGCGACCCGAAGCGGCTCGAACTCCGCCGGCGCACCCTCCACGCACTGGAAGCGGGAGAGGGCCGCCGGGCCGAGGCCGGCCGGCTGATCGCCCGGCGGATCGTCGCGCGGCATCTCGCCACGATGGCGCGGATCGGCGTCGACTACGACCTCCTTACCCACGAGAGCGAGATCCTCCGTCTCGATTTCTTCGTCGCGGCCTTCGAACAGTTGAAGGAGACCGGCGCCGTCCGGTTCGAAGAGAGCGGCAAGAACGCCGGCTGCTGGGTCATGCCGCTGGCCGACAGCGAGGAGTTCCAGGGCCTTGAGGATCCCGACAAGGTGATCGTCCGCTCCGACGGCACGGTGACCTACGTCGGCAAGGACATCGCCTACCAGCTCTGGAAGTTCGGCCTGCTGGGCCGCGACTTCGAGTACGCACCCTTCCGGGATGGACCCCGCCGCGGCGGTCCTCTCTGGAAGACCGGGCCGGCGGAACCGGATGCCGGCGACGGCGGCGCGGAGCGGGGGCCCGACTTCGGAAGGGGCGCCCGCGTGATCAACGTTATCGACGCGCGGCAGGCCTACCTGCAGCGCATCGTCCGCGCCGGCCTGGAAGCGCTCGGACACGAGGGCGAGGCCCGGGAGAGCATCCACTTCGCCTACGAGATGGTCTCCCTGTCGGCGAAAACCGCCGAGCGCCTCGGATTCTCCGGCGACTCGCAGCTCGAGATGTCCGGCCGCAAGGGCATCGGCGTCAAGGCGGACGACCTGCTCGATCAGCTCGAAGCGAAGAGCAGGGACGAGATCCAGGAGCGCCGCGCCGCCGACGGCGACGGGGAAGCCGGCGAAGAGGTCGACCTCCTGGCGCGCCAGATCGCCGTCGCCGCGCTGCGCTTCTTCATGGCCCGTGCCACGACCACGCGGGTGATCGCCTTCGACATCGACGACGCCACCTCGTTCGAGGGCGAATCAGGCCCCTATCTCCAGTACTCCATCGTGCGCGCCAGGAACATCCGCCGACGCCTGCGCGAAGAAGGGCTGGCGCAGGAGGTCCCCGGGAGCCGCGTCGCGACGCTGCCCGCCGGCGTCTGGTCCGACGACCTCTGGGACCTCGTGCTGTTCGCATCGCAGTGCCAGGAAGTCGTCGAGCGGGCGGCGGCGACGCTCGAGCTCTCCCTCATCGCCCGGCACGCCGTCGACCTGGCGCAGAAGTTCCACGCGATCTACCACCGTCATCCCATCCTGCACGAACAGGACGCCGACCTCCGGGACGCGCGCCTGGCGGTGACCCAGGTCTTCGAGCGGTCGCTCGAAGCGCTCGCCGCGATTCTCGGCGTTCCGCTGCCGGAGCGAATGTAGCGGCCCCGCAGGCGACGGTCAGTCCATCTGCTTGCGCAGCACCGTCGGGATGTCGTAGTCGTCGACGTTTCGCCAGTTCGGTCCGTAACCGCCCGGATCGATCTTGTGGTGCTCGGCCAGGACGCGATCCCGGAACCCGGCCTTGCCGCCTTCCTCCTTGCCGGCCTCCCCGCCCGCGGGAACGGCCTCGGCCAACTTCGGATCGGCCGGCGCGGCCGCTCCGGCCTCGGCGGCCATGACGTCGGGGCCCTCGCCTGGCTGCGGGTCCTCGGAGAATCCGGTGGCGATCACCGTCACCTTCACCTCTTCGTCCATCGTTGCGTCGACCACGAGACCCGAGATGATCGTCGCGTCCGGATCGACCGCGTCGGAAATCGTGCTGGCCGCTTCCGCCACTTCGTGGAGGGTCAGCGAATCGCCGCCGGTGATGTTGATCAGGCAACCCTTGGCGCCCTGGATCGAGTCATCCTCGAGCAGGGGCGACGACACGGCCCTCTGCGCCGCTTCGAGAGCCCGGCTCTCGCCCGACGCCACGCCCGTGCCCATCACGGCGATGCCCTGGCCGCACATGATCGCCCGCACGTCGGCGAAGTCCGCGTTCACCTCGCCCGGCATCGTGATCAGGTCGCTGATGCCCTGAACCGACTGCCGCAGGACGTCGTCCGCGGTCACGAAGGCGTCGGCAAGAGACGTGCCGCGGTCCACGAAGCTCAACAGCCGCTCGTTCGGGATCGCGATCACGGTGTCGACCGCCTTGTGCAGTTCCTCGAGCCCGCGTTCCGCCAGCAGCATCCGCCGCCGGCCCTCGAACGCGAAGGGCTTCGTGACCACGGCAACCGTCAGGGCGCCGACTTCGGCCGAGAGGGAGCCGATGATGGGCGCCGCGCCGGTGCCCGTGCCGCCGCCAAGGCCGGCCGCGAGGAAGACCATGTCCGCCCCGTTCAGCATGTCCAGGAGCTTGTCCGTGTCCTCGAGCGCCGAGTTGCGGCCGACCTCCGGATCGGCGCCGGCGCCCAGGCCGCGGGTGATCTTTCGCCCGAGCTGCAGCTTCGTCGGCGCTTCGCAGCGGCGCAAAGCCTGCAAGTCGGTGTTGGCGGCAATGAACTCGATGCCGCCCAGATTGGCGGCGATCATCCGGTTGACGGCGTTTCCGCCGGCGCCGCCTACCCCGACCACCACGATCTTCGCTGGCCCGAAGCTCTCCTCGGACGAAACCTCGTCGTCGTTCGTCGGCTTGACCTCGGTCGGTTGCTGCTCTTCCATCAGAATCATGGTTCCCTCCATTTCGAACCCTTGGTTCATCAAACTCGAATCAGACAAGGCCGCTGAACATCTGGCGCAGATGGCCCATCACCGAGCGCACGCCGCCCAGAGAGCGGCGGCGCGCAATGGGCAGGCGAGCCTCCTCGGAGGCGACCGCATAGCGAAGAAGGCCCGCGGCCGTAGCCCAGGTCGGGTCGGTGAGACCTTCGATCTCGCTGACCAGACCGAGCGGCACTCCGTAACGAACGTCGCAGGAGAAGACCTGCTGGGCCAGTTCGGGCAGGCCGAGCAGCTTCGAACCGCCCCCGCTCAGGACGAGTCCTCCGCGAAGCCGGTCGGCGCAGCCGGCTTTCTCCAGTTCGGCCTGAATCATGTGGAACATCTCCTCGGCGCGCGCCTGCAGGATCTCGGCGAGGTCCCTGCGCGCGATCGTCTTGCTGCTGCCGCCCGCGACGTTCGGCACCACCAGGCCGTCGTTGCCGTCGACCAGGCCGACCAGGCAGCAGCCGTCCCGCAGCTTGAGCGTCTCGGCGCCGGCGAATGACGTCCGCAGCACGGAAGCCAGGTCGGCCGTGAAGTGACTGGCGCCGAACGGAAGGACCCCGCTGTGCTGCACTTCGGCGTGCTGGAAGAAGGCGAAGCCGCAGGTTCCTGACCCGATGTCCAGCAACAGGACACCCAGTTGGCGCTCGTCGGGAAGAAGGACCGCTTCCGCGGTGGCGAGCGGTTCGAAGACGATCTCCCGGGCCTCCACGCCGGCGCGGTTCAGGCATCGGACCAGCGTCCTGGTTCGTGGAGCGTGGCACATGACCAGGTGAACCTTGGCTTCCAGCCGGCTGCCGAGCATCCCGTGCGGATCCGCGATGCCGCCGTGGTCGTCGACCGCGAACTCCTGCGGAATCGCGTGCAGAATCTCCCGGTCGGGCGGTACCGGCACTCCCCGAGCAGCGTTCAGAACCAGGTCGATATCCGCCCGGGCGATCCCCCGGTCGCCGCAGTCGACGTGGGCGGTCCCGTGGCTGTTCGCCGACCGCAGATCGGAGCCGCCGATGCCGACGAAGGCGCGGGAGATCTCGACGCCCGCCATGGTCTCCGCCTCCTCGGTGGCGCGCTTGAGCGCGCTCACCGTCGCGTCGAGATGCACGATATGACCCCTCAGCGTCCCGCGGTTGGGCGCCCGCCCGACGCCGACGATCTCGAGGGCCGGTTCTCCGTCGACCTCGGTGCGCTCGGCGATCAGCACGGCGACCTTCGCCGAGCCCACGTCGATGGCGACCACATGCGTATCCGTCTTCGGCATCCTCTTCGTCCTCTTTCGCTATGAAGGGGCTTGAACTCCGTCCCCGGTGGCTGGAGCGTCCTCCGCGTCCGTTGCGATCCCCGCGCCCGGCGCTTCCATCGACAGAACGATCCGATCCCTGAACCGCAGGTCCACGACTTCCGGATCGTTGTGTTCCGTGATCGCGCCGTGCAGCAGCTCGAACACCGAAGCCTTGGCCGTCAGGTCGCTGCCGCGAACGAGCACGGTGGCCGGACGGCCGCTGCAGGCGAGCAGGTAGTCGTCCTCAACGATCCCGAAACTGATGACCTCCACCGCCCGCACCTGACGTCCCCACTCGAACGCCCTGACTTCGGTCGCCACGTCGAGCGCCCGTTTCAGCGTTCGAGCGAGAACCTCGGCCTGCACGTCCCTGGACCGACCCGCCCCTCTCGACGATCCAGCGCCAGGACCCGGGTTCCGCGCAGGGCCGTCCCCCAGACGCTCTCCCGCCAGAGCGCTTTCGATCGACACGCTGACCAGCTCGCCATCGCACAGGTCGGGCGCCCGCTCGCAAGGCACGATCGTCCGGCCGTCCCGGTCGATCACCCATGCGCGGTCCCCGGCCGTGAACAGGGCCGCCGGTCGATGCTCCACCACCCGCACGGTGAGTTCGTTCGGAAGGCGCTTGACCAGTTCCGTCTCACGGATCCACGCGTCGTCGAGCCGTCGAGCAGCGAGGTCCAGGGAGAGCAGCGGCAGGTTCCGTCCCTCCAGCGGAGCAAGCCGGCTCCGCACCCACTCTTCGGAGATCCGCTCGGCCTCCTCGATCTGGATCTCGAGCTCGAGGTCGAACACCGGGGCCGTCGCCAGCCACACGCCGACCCCGACAACGGGGGCGATCCCGAGGAGGACCTTCCCGACGCCCAGCGCCAGCCAGACGACGGGCCGCGGCCGCCTGCGGCGCACGGGACGGCGAGCGCCCGACGGCCTGCGAGTCGCCCGCCGGCTCACGAAACGTCCCCCTCGCCGGCGGCGAGTCGATGCGCCAGCCGGTAGATGTCGCCAGCTCCCAGCGTGAAGATCAGGTCGCCTTCGCCGACCTGGGAACGAAGCCGGTCGGGCGCCGCCTGCCACGGTCCGCAGCCGCTGACGCTCGGATGACCGGCGCGAGCAGCGGCGGCCACCACCAGACCCGCGTCGACTCCCGGAATGGGCCGCTCGCGGGACGGATAGATGTCGGCGACCAGCGCGTTGTCGGCGAGCAGCAGGGAGCGGCCGAAGTCCTCCGCCAGGTCCCTCGTGCGACTGAACAGATGGGGCTGGAACACGGCGTGGATCCGTCCCGTCCGGGCGCCGTTCCCGCCGCCGTGACCGATCACTTCGCGGGCCGCCCTCAGCGTCGCCTCGACTTCGGTCGGATGATGCGCGTAGTCGTCGATCACCGTCGCGCCCCGCCACTGCCCTACCCGCTCGAACCGCCGGTGAATGCCCCGGAAACCCGAAAGGGCCCTGGCCGCCGCCTTGAAGTCGAGCCCGACGGCCCGCGCCGCCGCCACCGCCGCGAGGGCGTTCAGGACGTTGTGACGCCCAGGCAACGGCAGTTCCAGGACACCGAGCGGGCCAAGACGGGCGTCGGCGACCTCGAAGCGGACACCCGCGCCGGTCGGCGACGCATCGAGCGCCCGGAGGTCGACCCCCGGATCGAAGCCGTAGGTGACGATCCGCCGGTCGGCTAGGCGCGGCAGCAGCTCCCGGACGTTCGGGTCGTCCGCGCAGGCGATCACCTTGCCGAAGAAGGGGACGCGGCCGGCGAAACGCGCGAAGGCATCCTGGATGTCGGCCAGGTCGCGGTAGGTGTCGAGATGATCGACGTCGATGTTGGTGATCACCGCGACCACCGGCGCCAGATCGAGGAAACTCCGGTCGAACTCGTCCGCCTCGGCGACCAGGTAGTCACTGCTCCCGTAGCGGGCCCCGGTGCCCGAAACGCGAAGGCGTCCGCCGACGATCACGGTGGGGTCGAGGCCGGCATCCGTCAGCACGCTGCCGATGAGCGAGGTCGTCGTCGTCTTGCCGTGGGTACCGGCCACGGCGACGCCGTACTTGAGCCGCATCAGTTCGGCGAGCATCTGGGCGCGGCGCACGACAGGCACGCCCCGCCGCCGGGCCGCCACGACCTCCTCGTTCCCGGCAGGAACCGCGGACGAGATGACCACCAGGTCGGCCCGATCGACGTTGTCCGCGCTGTGACCGATGGCGACTCGAGCGCCGAGCGCCGCGAGCCGCTCGGTCGTCTCGCTCCCCTCCAGGTCGGAGCCGCTGACCTTCAGCTGGTAGTTCAGCAGGATCTCGGCGATCCCGCTCATGCCGGCGCCGCCGATGCCCACGAAATGGACCCGCTCGAGCCCCGCGGTGCGCAGGAACAGCAGCATCAGCCGGCCCTCTCCCGACACCCGGAGGTCCCGCGCTCCGCGATCTCGCACACCCGGGCGGCGATGTCGCTCGCCGCGTCGTTCCGGCTCAGGCCTCGAGCCGCCCCGGCCATCGCCATCAGACGCCCGCGATCCGCGATGAGCCGCGCGCAGCGGTCCGCCGCCGCTTCGCCCTGCAGGTCGTTCTGGTCGACCAGGATCGCGGCTCCCGCCTCGACCATCGCGCGGGCGTTCCCGCGCTGGTGCCCGGCGGCCATCGGCAGCGGGACGTAGACCGCCGGCCGGCCGGCGGCGGCGATCTCGGCCACGGTCACCGCTCCGGCGCGCGACACGATCAGGTCGTGCGCCTGCATCGCGCCGGCGGTGTCCCGGATGAAGCCGGTCACCGTCGAGGAAAGCGCCGGCGTCGCAACCTCCCGGTAGCGGTCGCGGGTCTCTTCGACCCAGGCAGGGCCGGACTGGTGGGTGATCTCGACCCGACCCGGCCCGGCGGCCCGGGCGAACAGACCCGGCAGATGGCGGTTGAGCGCATTGGAGCCCTGACTGCCGCCAAGCACCAGGACCCGAACGCGGTCGCCCGGAAGACGCAGCTCCTCGATCTCCTGGAAGGCCCGCCGCACCGGCACGCCGACCAGCCGCGCCTCGCACAAGAGGCTCCCGGCCGCGGACTCGAACGCGACGCCCGCCTCGGTCGCGAAACGCGACAGTCTCCGGTTTGCGGCGCCGCTCTCCGCGTTCGGTTCGAGCAGGTAGAGCCCGCAGCCATGGAGCCGGGCGGCCAGAGCCGCCGGCGCGCAGACATAGCCGCCCGTCGCGAACACGAGCGCCGCGCGGAACCGGCGCAGCAACGCGGTGGCGCGGAGGGTCGAGAGCAGGAGGACCGCCAGGGCAACCGCACGCTGCGCACCGCCGCGGTCGACGAACGGCCGGGCGGGGAGCGCCCTGAAGTCGACTCCGGCCGACGCCACCAGCCGTTCCTCGAGGCTGCCGCGGCGGCCGATCCAGGCGGCGTTCCAGCCGATAGTCCGGAGCTCGTCGGCCACCGCCAGGCCGGGGAAGACGTGACCGCCCGTGCCGCCGCCCGAGAAGACGACCGTGCCGCGGTGAGTGCCGGTGCTCATCCATGCTCCGAGACGCTCAACAGCAGACCGCAGGCGATGAGGGTCATGACGAGGGACGACCCCCCGTGCGACAGGAACGGCAGCGGCGTGCCGGTCACGGGCACCAACCCGACCGTGACGCTGACGTTCACCAGGACCTGGATCAGGACCGCCGACGTCAGCCCCCAGGCAAGGAAGCGACCGAAGGCATCCGGAGCGCGGTGTCCGGCGACATAGCCGCGCCAGGCAAGCACCGAAAAGGCGGCCAGCACCGCGGCGGCGCCGAGCAGCCCGAGTTCCTCGCTGACGATCGAGAAGATGAAGTCGGAACTCGCGAGCGGCAGGAAGTAGAGCTTCTGGGCGCTCTCGCCCAGACCCTGGCCGGTCAGGCCGCCCGATCCGATCGCGATCAGGGACTGCAGCACCTGGAAGCCGTTCCCGGAGGGATCGTCCTCGGGCGAGAGAAAGCCGAGGAGACGTTCCCTGCGGTAGGGCTCCAACCAGATGAAGACAGCGAACAGCCCCGGCAGAACCACCATCGCGGGAACGATCCAGCGCCAGGAGAGGCCGGCAAGGAAGAGCACGACCCCGGCGCTCCCCAGAATGAGCGCGGCACTGCCGAAGTCCGGCGCCTGCAGGACAAGCAGGGTGACCAGTCCCACCGCGAGGCCGCACGGCACGAGCACGCGCGGCTGGCTGACCCCTTCCGGACAGCGGTGGATCTGGTAGGCGAGAAAGACGACGACCGCGATCTTGGCCAGCTCCGAAGGCTGGAAGGTCAGCGGTCCCACGGACAGCCAGCGGCTGCTGCCGTTGATCGGCGCCGCCGCAAGCACGACGACCAGCAGGACGAGCGACGCGCCGAGCCCGGCGTAGGCCAGCCACGGCCTTGCCCAGCGCCGGTAGTCGATGCTCATGATGACCAGCATCGCCACCAGGCCGACGACGGCCGCCAGCAACTGGGTGACGAACTGGCGCTTGAAGCCGCCGTCGGGATCGGGCGGGTTGGCCGAGTAGACCATGACCAGACCGCCCGCCACGAGCAGGACGACGACCGTGAACAGGACCTTGTCGATCGCTAGCTTCCTAGCCATGGCCGCCTTCCCTGCCGGCCGTCGCAAGCGCCCGCACCTGTTCCTCGAAGCGACGTCCGCGATCCGCGAAGTCCTCGAACTGGTCGAAGCTGGCGCAGGCCGGCGACAGCAGGACCGCCTGGCCCTCGCTCGCGGCCGCCGACGCCGCTTGGACCGCCCGTTCGAGCGTCCCGCACGGACGGCACTCGGCAGCGCCGCCGAGCACCGAGGCGATGACCGGGGCCGCCTCGCCGACCAGGTACACGGTCGCTGCCCTGACGCCGGCCACCGACGCCAGTTCGACGAAGGCCGCGCCCTCGTCCTTCGCCCGGCCGCCGAGGATCAGGTGAACGCTGCCCTCGCCGAACCCGGCCAGAGCCTTCATCGTCGCCGCCGGGTTCGTCGCCTTGGAGTCGTTGTAGTAACGAACGCCGCCGACCGTGCCGACGAGGCGCATCCGATGCGGCAGGCCCTCGAAGGCGCGCAGGGCCGGCGCGAAGTGGCTCGGGTCGGCGCCGACGGCCGCCGCGAGGAGGGCGGCCGCCATCGCGTTCTCCAGATTGTGCAACCCGTCGAGCGCCAGGTCGTCAAGCCGGAACAGCTCTCGCCGGAACTCCGCCCCCACCTCGATCACACGATCGCGATCCAGGTAGCAGCCGTCCTCGACCTGTCGCAGCCGGGAGAAGAACCGGCGCCTCACGGCGGCCGGCGCGCCGTCGCGGCCGGCGCTCCGGCGGCGGGCCTCACCGTCGTCGGCGTTCACGACCGCGACGTCGCCGGCGGCCTGCCTGCCGAAGATGCGCGTCTTCGCGGCGGCGTACTCGGAGACGTTCGCGTAGCGGTCGAGATGGTCGGGGCTGATGTTGAGCAGGGCCGCCGCGCGTGGGCGGAACCGATCGATCGCCTCGAGCTGGAAGCTGGAGAGCTCCACGACGAAGACGCGGCCCGGCGGACCGTCGACCCGCGCGCAGAGCGGTGTGCCGATGTTGCCGCAGACCTCCACCGGGTAGCCGGCCGCCTCGAGCAGCGCCCCGGTGAGCACGGTCGTCGTGCTCTTGCCGTTGCTGCCCGTCACGCCGACCACGGTCGGCGAAGCCTCGGCCTCCAGGAGGCGCCAGGCGAGTTCGACTTCGGCCAGGATCGGAACGCGGGCCGAGCGGGCGGCCCGCAGCAGCGGACGGTCCGGCGGCACACCCGGACTCAGCACGATCGCGTCGACGTCGGCCGGCAACTCTGCCCCTTCTTCGGCCAGAAGCTCGTCGACCCGCTCCGTTCGCAACAGCTCACCGGCTCCAGGAGCCAGGTCCTCGGCCGGACGGCCGTCGACCGCCACCACGCGGACGTTTCGGTCGGAGAGCGCCCGCGACGCCGCGACCCCCGACAGGCCCAGGCCGTAGACCAGCGCGCTTCCCCAGGCGGAAACCGGCGCCGCCATGGACATCCCGCTACGGCTCACTTCAAGGGTCACGCGCTACCTCAATTTCAGGGTCGAGAGACCCAGGAACGCGAACAGGACGGCGAGGATCCAGAAGCGGACGATGACCTGGTTCTCGCTCCAGCCGCGGAGCTCGAAGTGGTGGTGAAGCGGCGCCATCCGCAGCACCCGCTTGCCGGTCATCTTGAAGGACGCCACCTGGACGATCACCGACAGCGCCTCCAGCACGAACAGGCCGCCGACCAGGACCAGCAGCAGCTCCTGCTTGGAGAACACGGCCACCGCGCCGATCGTGCCGCCGATCGCCAGCGACCCGACGTCGCCCATGAACACCTGGGCGGGATGGGCGTTGAACCAGAGGAAGCCCAGACTGGCGCCGACCAGGGCGGAACAGATGATCGCGACCTCACCGGCCCCCGGCACGTAGGACACCTGCAGGTAGCGCGCGGCGATCGAGTTGCCGGCGATGTAGGCGAAGACCGCGTAGGTGCCGGCCGCGACCAGGGTGGCTCCGATGGCCAACCCGTCGAGACCGTCCGTCAGGTTGACCGCGTTCGAGGATCCCGCGATCAGGATGGCGACGAACGGGATGTAGAAGACCCCGAGTTCGAGCACGAGGGTCTTGAAGAACGGGAAGCTCAGGTTCGCGTCGAGGTCCGTGAGGTTGACGAGGGCGGCGCCGAGGGCCGCGCCCACGACCAGTTGCAGGGCGAACTTCGCCCTCATGCTCAGGCCCCCGTTGTGGCGCCGCCTCACCTTGAGCAGGTCGTCGACGAAGCCGACCGCGCCCAGCCCGATCGTCGTGCCGATGGCGAGCCAGACGTAGACATTCGAGAGGTCCGACCACAGCAGGGTCGGCACGATGACGGCGGTCAGGATCAGCAACCCGCCCATCGTCGGCGTACCGGCCTTGCTCTGGTGCCGCTCCGGCCCTTCCTCGCGGATCGTCTGGCCGATCGAGAGCCGCCGGGCCGCCCGAATGAAGCTGGGGCCCAGGACCAGGCTGAGCACGACGCCGGTCAGAGCCGCACAGGCGCAACGGAAGGTGATGTACTGGATGACGTTGAGGGGTGCGATCCGCTCGCCGAGCGGCAACAGCAGGTCCAGGAGCATCAGTTCGGCCTCTCCTGAAGCAGCGCCTCCACCAGGTGCTCCAGCGCGGCGCCGCGCGAGCCCTTGACCAGGACGACGTCGCCCTCCCGGATCAGAGGGGGGGCCCCGCCCCTCGCGGCCTGCGTGTCCTCGAACCAGGCGGTCTCGACGCCAGCCTCGCAGGCGGCCGCGACCGTCTCCGACGCGACCTCGCCGACGCCGACGACCAGACGGAAACCGAGTTCCGCCGCGTCGCGGCCCAACTGCCGGTGGTAGCGGCGCTCGGCGCTGCCCAACTCCAGCATGTCGCCCAGGATCGCGACATGGCGCCGGCCGTCGAGCAGGCGCGCCGCCTCGAGCGCCAGGCGCGCCGCCTCGGGGTTCGAGTTGTAGGAGTCGTCCACCAGGGTGGCGCCCGACGGCAGCGAGACGACCTCGCCGCGGCCGGCGCCAGGACGGGGACGGCGCGCCGCCGACGCGACCGTCTCGATCGGCACGCCCAGCCGCAGGGCGCAGGCCGCCGCGGCCAGGAAGTTCTCGACGTTCACCCTGCCGTGCAGCGGCAACTCGACGTTCGCCGAGGCGCCCCGGTACTCCAGCGCGAATCGCGTGCCCGGCTCTCCGGCCAGGGGCTCGACCGCGTGAGCCGTGACCTCGGCCCGCGGAACCTTGTTCCGCGCCGGTTCCACTTCGTACCAGACCACGCTCTCCACGCTCGTCGCCGTCGCCGTCGCCGGCGCCGCCTCCCGGCGCCGCGCAGCCAGGTATCGCTCGACCAGACCGACCACTCGCGGGTCGCCGGCGTTGGCGACGATCAGGCCGTCGGCGGCAAGCCCCTCCAGGAGCTCCGCCTTGGCACGGGCGATCGCCTCGACGTCCGCCGGGGCGCCGTCCGGTTCCTCGAAGCCGGCGAGATGCGCCGGCCGGACGTTCGTGAAGATGGCCACGTCCGGCCGTCCCAGGCGGCTCACCGCCGCCAGTTCGCCCGGTACCGACATCCCCATCTCGGCGACCAGCCACTCGCAATCCGTGCCCGTGGCCAGCAGCGTGAGCGGGAAACCGAGCAGGTTGTTCAGGTTGCCCGGGCTCTTCCGCACCCGCCAGCGCTCGCCGAGCAGAAGGGCCAGCAGATCCTTCGTCGTCGTCTTTCCCGCGGAGCCGGTCACGGCGGCCACCCGGATATCGAGGAGCCGCCGGTGATCGCGGGTCAGCTCGTGCAGTGCCTCCGTCACGTCCTCGACCCGGATCTGGGGACAGCCGGCGTCCGCCGCAGGCGTTCTGACCACCGCCGCCGCCGCGCCCGCGGCCAGGGCCGCCGCCACGAAGCGGTGACCGTCGGTCCGCTCTCCCGGCAGCGCGAAGAAGAGCTCGCCGCCCTCGACCCGCCGCGAATCGATCGCGGCGCCGCGATAACAGGCGCCCACGTCGACCTCTCCGATCAGTGTGCCGTTCATGACTTTGGCCGCATCAGCGAGGGGCCGCCTCACCTCGAAGGCGCCTTCCGCCCTCCGGGCAACCCGGAGGCGCTCAGCGCAACCAGTGCCTCCCCGGCCTCGTCCCGGTCGCGGAATGGCAGCTTGCGTTTCCCGATGGTCTGCGTCGCCTCATGGCCCTTGCCCGCGATGAGCACCGTCCAGCCGGGTTCGGCGGCGGCCAGCGTGACGGCTCGACGAATCGCCGACCGGCGGTCCGGAACCACCTCGTGGCCGCAACCCCCGGCCGCGCCGAGTCCCGCCACGATCGCCCGGTGAATCAGCGCCGGGTCCTCGCTCCGGGGATTGTCGTCGGTGACGATGGCGAGATCCGCGAGCTCGCCCACGGCGCGTCCCATCAACTCCCGCTTGCCGCGATCCCGGTCGCCGCCGCAGCCGAACACGACGAGGATGCGCCGGTCGCCCAGTTCGCGGATCGCCTCGATCGCGGCGCGCAGGCCGCCGTCGGTGTGGGCGTAGTCGATGAGAACCGGAAACTCCTGGCCGCGGTCCACCGGCTCCAGCCGGCCGTCCGGGGGCTTCTCCGCGGCCACCGCGGCGCGGATCGCGTCCGGCGGCACTCCCAGGGCGCAGGCGGCGGCGACCGCCGCCGTCAGGTTCTCGAGGTTGAACCGGCCGAGCAGCCGGCTGACGAGCGAGAGACGGAACCCGGGCGCCTCGACCTCGGCCCGAATGCCCGCGAGGTCGAGTTCCGACCCGACGACGCGCACCTCGGCATCGTGCCGGCCGGCGCTGCTGCAGCGCCACAACCGGGCCGACCTTCCGACCTCCGCGGCGAGCCGGCGGCCGTACTCGTCGTCGACGTTGATCACCGCGGGACCGCCCGAGCGAAGCAGGGAGAAGAGCCGGCGCTTGGCCCCGTAGTAGGTCTCCATCGAGGCGTGATAGTCGAGATGGTCGCGGCTGAGATTCGTGAACACGGCGGCGTCGAAGCTCATCCCGTTCAGCCGCCCCTGATCGAGCGCGTGCGACGAAACCTCGACGGCCGCGGACCGCGCTCCCAGGTCCACCGCCCGCCTGAGCATCCGAAACAGGTCGCTGCTCTCCGGCGTCGTTCGGTCGGAAGCCGCGGAACTCAACGGGCTCGCGTCGGAGTCCCCGGCGCCCGGCACCTGCACCTTCCGGCCCAGGGTCCCGATCACCGCGGCCGATCGGCCGGCCCGGGTCAGACAGGAACCGATCAACTGGGCGGTCGTCGTCTTGCCGTTGGTGCCGGTGACCCCGACTGTCAGGAGCTCCCGCTCGGGGTGGTCGTACAACCTGGCGGCGACGGGGCCCATCCGGCCCCGTGGATCGTCGACCTCCAGCCAGGGAACGGAAGGCGCGGCGGGCGGCGGTCCGAAGGAGAGGACAGCGGAGGCGCCGCGCGCTATGGCATCGGTCGCGAAAGCCCGGCCATCGTGGACTTCGCCCCGCCAGGCGACGAAGAGGTCGCCGCTTCGGATGCGCCGGGAGTCGTGCTGAATCCCCATGACTTCCGTGTCGGCCGCGGGAAGGCCCAGCTCTGAGCGCAGAGGCAGGTCGGCGACCGCGTCGCCGAGTCTCATCAGCTCGATCCCGCCGCCGTCCACAACTCGCCCTCCGTCGCCGCGTCATCCTGATCGGGGCCCTCGGACTGGCCGCCCGCGGCCGCGACCCGGACTTGCGGCGGTCCTTCGAGCGGCGCGGGCGCCGGCTGCAACCAGACGGGCTGACTCCAGCCCATCGGCTGGCGCGACGGCGTCGCGCCGAGATAGAACAGAGCTTCGCTGATGATGCGCTGAAAGGCCGGCGCCGCCACTTCGCCGCCGGAGGTCGAGACGGTCGGCTCATCGATCATCACCAGGCAGACCAGGCGCGGCGCCCGCGCTGGAGCGATGCCGACGAAACCGGCGACGCGGCCGGTCTCCGAGTACCCGGAGGCGTCCGACTTCTCGGCCGTGCCCGTCTTGCCGGCCACCCGGTAGCCGGCGATCGCCGCCTTGCGGCCCGTGCCGCTGACGACGACCTCCTCGAGCAGGCGGATCACCCGGTACGCCGTCGCCCTGGAGAGCACGCGATGGCCACGGTTGCTGGGTCGCATGTCGACGACCTCTCCTTCCCGCTCCAGCGCACGCACCAGGTAGGGCCGGTTCCAGACTCCGCCGTTGGCGACCGCGGCGTAGGCATTCGCAAGCTGGAGGGGCGTCACCGCGACACCGTGGCCCATCGAGGCGTACGCCGTCGTCTCCTGGTCCCAGACCCGTAGCGGAACGATGCCCGGGTGTTCGCCGTCGAGGTCGATGCCGGTGACCTCGCCGAAACCGAACGCCGTGACCAGCTCCTGCATCGTCTCCGATCCGGCCAGGCCACCCGCCTTGATCGCGCAGACGTTGCTCGACCTGGCGATCGCGGTGCGGAAGGTGAGTTCCGGAAACGGCTTGTGGTCCTTGATCAGGGCCTTGCCGACGCGGATCCGACCGTTGCCGCAGTCGATGATCTGGTCGGGGTGCACGACGCCTCGTTCGAACGCTCCGGCCGCCGTGATCATCTTGAACGTCGAGCCCGGTTCGTAGGAGTCCTGCAACGCACGGTTCCGCCGTTCGTTCGGGCCGAAATCGCCGAAGCGGTTCGGATCGAAGGTCGGGTAGGAGGCCATCGCCAGGACCGCCGAATCCTCGGGGGCCAGGATGACGACGCTGCCGGCACTGGCGCCCGACGACTCGATCGTTTCGCGCAGGGCGCGCTCGGCGAGGTGCTGGATCGTCGCGTCGATCGTCAGATGGAGGTCCGCCCCCGGTTTCGGTTCGCCCAGGGAACCGGCAACCACGACCAGTCGCTGCTGGCCATCGCGAAGGACGTGCCTTCTGACCGATTCACCCGCCACTTCCCTGTCGTAGCGGTACTCCAGGCCGGCGAGGCTGCGGTCCGTGCCGACGAAGCCAAGCACGTGAGCCATCAGGGGGCCCATCGGGTACTTGCGCTTGCTCTCGTCCAGGAAGTAGAGGCCGGGGAACGCGGACAGGTCGATCCGGTCGGCTACCTCGCGATCGAGCTTGCGCGCCAGGGGCACATGGCCCGGCTTGTTGAGCAACGCCTCGATCCGTTCCCTGGACCGGTCGACCAGGGGAGCGATCTCCGCGGCAACGACCGCCGGCTCGCCCACCTTCGCGGTTTCGGCGTAGAGCGTGCGCGTCCCCACCGAAACGGCGAGTGGCCTGCGGCGGGCGTCGTAGATCGTGCCCCGCTTGGGATTCAGGACGACTTCGCTTCGCTGCTGGCGGGCGGCCCGTTCGCGGTACTCGTCAGCCCCGCTGATCTGCAGGTCGAACAGCCGAACGGCAATCGCACCCATCCACAGACCACAGAACGCGACCAGCACCGCCAACCTTCCGACGTAGCGGCGGCGGGCGCTCCGCGCCCGGGGTCCCAGCGTACTCACTGCGCCGCCTCCGCGACCGCACGGGCCTGCAGGAGGGACACGCTCTCGGAACTCAGGAAGACCATCTGGTCCAGTGTCGGCGGCGCCATCCCGAGCTCTTCCAGAGCCAGGGCAGAGAGCCGCTCCGGCCGGCTGAGCCGCGTGGCCTCCAGTTCGAGCCGAAGCTCCTGCTGCCGCAGTTCCTCCAGGCGCCGCTCGAGTTCCTCGATCCGGTAGCCGGCTTCGAGTCCCTGTTCATGCACCCAGGTGTACGCGAACACGGCCGCCGCGAACGGCAGCAGGATCGCGAACACCGGCCACAGGCCGCGCAGGCGACCGGGATCCCGCTGGCGCACCAGGAAGGGATTCGCGACCTCCTTGCTGACGCTGTAGCCGGTCTTCACCGTACCGGTTCCCTGGCGACCACCCCGCTAGAGGCGCCTCGCCGCCCGCAACCGGGCGGACCGCGACCTCGGGTTGTACTCCACCTCGCTCGGCTCGGGCCGGATCGGCTTCCGCGTCATCAGCTCGATCAGGCGGGTCTCAGCGCGAGGCCGTCCGGTGATCGGATCCACTTCGCCCAGAGCGTTCGCGCGCAGACGGTGCTTGACGATCCGGTCCTCCAGGCTGTGGTACGAAATGACCACCAGTCGCCCGTCCCGCTCGAGCAGCTTCATCGCCTGTTCGAGAGACGCTCCGAGGCCGGACAGCTCCTCGTTCACCGCGATGCGGAGCGCCTGGAAGGTCTTCGTCGCCGCGTCGATCGACCGGGCGCCGGCCCGCAGGGCGCGGCCACGCCGCACCCTGGAGGCGCCGACCGCCTCGTGAACCAGATCGCGCAGGTCATCCGTGGTTTCGATCGCCTCGCGACGGCGGCGCTCGACGATCGCGCGAGCGATCCTGCGGGCCTGCCGCTCCTCGCCGTAGTCGCGCAACACCGTCTCCAACACGCTTTGGGATTCCAGATTCACTACGTCCCTCGCTGTCCTCGTTGCCGATCCGGGCGATTGGTCCATCCGCATGTCGAGCCGCCCGGGCCGCATGAAACTGAAGCCGCGTTCCGGCCGATCCAGCTGGAGCGACGAAACGCCCAGGTCGGCGAGGACTCCCGCCGGCTGGCCGATGTCCGCCGCCGCCACGATCTCCCGGACCGACTCGAAGTTGCCGTGGACGACGCGCGCCCTCGGGCCGAACTCGCGCAGCCGGTCCGAGGCGTGTTCCAGGGCCTCCGTGTCCCGGTCGATGCCCAGGACCGAAGCCTCGGGGTGGCGCCGCAGCACTTCGGCCGCGTGGCCACCCAGGCCGACCGTGCAGTCGACGAACCAGCCGCCCCGTTCGGGCGCGAGGAACCGCAGCACCTCAGAGACGAGAACCGGCTGATGGGTAGCAGTCCTTTCGCCCACATCGGTTAGCCGTCCCTGTCTCCGTTCTCGTCGAGCGCCTCGAGATCCCGTGTGAGTTCGTCCTGGTCCTCGTCCGTGAACGGGTTGGCCTCGAGCTCCTTCTCCATGCGCCCGAGGTCCCAGACCTCCAGACGGTCGGGCCTGCCGAAGATGACGACCTCGCGGTCGATTCCCGCGCGCTCCCGCAGCCGGCCCGGAACGATCAGCCGGCCCTGCGCATCGAGCCGGCTCTGCTGGCCGAAGTAGCTGACCCGGGCCTCGTACTTCCGCCGCATCCGGTGGGTGGAGGGCAGCCTGGCCAGCCGTTGCTCCGCCTGTTCCCAGAGCCGCAGCGGGTAGATCCACGCGCAGTCGCCGCGCAGCGACGTGGTGAAGATGTCCGGGCCGTACCGCTCCTGGAGCGGGCGGAGGAAGACGCTCGGCACCTTGAGCCGGCCCTTCGCGTCGATCTTGGCCTCTGCATGCCCTCGAAACATCGCCCACGCTCCGAGAGTCAGGTGGGCGGAGTTGCCCACAAACTGACGCTCAGACGCGGAACACTAGCACCGTTAGGCCATTCTTGTCTACTTCAGACCACTTTGCTCCACTATGGAATCGAGGCACTCGATCTCCCGCGGAGCGGCGCCAAAACCCCGGTCACTGGCTGGAGTCGGACTCGCCGGTCTCTTCGGCCGCGGGTTCGGCCGCGTCCTGGACGTTCGCGTCAGGCCCGAAACGACTGAGCAGCCCGAGAGCGTCGGCATCGAGCGACTGCGTCGCGACCGGCCGGTAGCCCACCGCTTCTTCCGGCAGGCGCTCGACGATGTAGGCGGCGTCCGCAAGCTCCTCCATGTAGAGAAGGTACTCCTCGTCGAAGAGACGGCCGCGTTCCTCCCGCTCGATCGCTTCCCGCACGTCCTCGAAGGGCTGCACGGAAGCGGGCTCGCGCTCGAGCATCTTCAGCACGTGGAGGCCGCCTCGCGCGGCGACGGCGTCCGCCACGTCCCCCGGTTGCAGATCCCAGGCAACGGCGTCCAGCTCGGCAGCCAGGTCGCCAGGCGTCACCCAGCCGACATCAACGGCGGTCGCTCCTTCACCGAGGCCCTCCACTACCTCCGTCGCCTCGGTTCCGGCCGTGAGCCGGGTCCGCGCCAGCGACGCCAATGGCGCCATCCGGTCCGCCGGAACGACGCCTTCGAGGATCACCACCTCCTCGAACCGGGCCCGCTCGGAGATCGCGAAACGCTCCTCGTTGTCGCGGTAGAACCTGCGCAGGTCCTCATCCGCGAGGTCGACCCGCGGCGCGACCTCGCGGCCGCGCACGATGTTGGACCGCAACTGCTTGCGCATCTGGTCGCGGAAGTCCTCCTCGCGCATGCCCTGCTGGGCGAGGGCGTCCTGAAACTGCTCCTCGGTCTCGATGCCGGCCCGTTCCCACATCGCCCGGATCTGCTCCTCGACATCGCTCTCGTCGACGACCACGGCGAGCTGGTCCGCGCGGGAGAGGATCAACTGCTCCTCGAACAGCGCCTTCATGATCATCCGGCCGGCCTCGCCGAGCAGCTCCTGACGCCGCGGGTCGGTGAGCCCCGGCGCGTTCCGGATGTCGCGGATCTGCACGGCAAGCGCCCTCTGGTACTCGTAGAGGGTCACGATCCGGTCGTTGACCCGCAGGACGACGCGGTTCTCCCGGCCCGGCTCCGACTGTCCGGCCGCCGGCAACGCACCCAGAGCCGTGACCAGCATTGCCATGGCCGCCGATCGCAGCGCGGCGCCACCCGGGAGACTCCACGTTCGTGCTCTGACTCGGCTCATGTCGTCTTCCTCACTCCGTTGCGGAGGCGCGGTAGGGACCGCTGTACTCGAACGGTAATCGTGAAACCGCAACCCGCAGATTGTATTCCCGCCTCGCCTCTTCGATCGCCTGCCGGATCAACGCTTCGCTTCGTTCGGCGACAAGCCGGGACCGGATCGAAGGCGCCGCGACCTGGAGCGACAGCGTCTCGTCGGGCAGGAATCGTTCGACCTGGAAGATCCGAAAACCGTAGTCGGCCTCCAGCAGTTCGCTCCACTCCCCCTCCTCGAGCGCGAACACGACGTCGGCAAGGGCGCCGGGCAGGTCCTCCCGCGACAGTTCGCCCTGGAAACCCCCGTCCGGGGCGCTCGGTCCGATGGAACGGATCCGCGCCACCTCGCCGAAGTCGACCCCGGCCTCGAGTTCGGCCACCGCCAGCTCCGCGCTGGCGCGATCCTCGACCAGGATCTGGCGCAGCCGCGCCCGGGCGGGCCGCTGGAAGTCGCTCCGGTGCTCCGTGTAGTAGCGCTCGACATCGGCCGAGGAGATCTCGGGCGGCGAAGCCTCCAGCAGCGCGGCAGCGGCCTCGTGCGAGGTCGCCGTTTCGAATCCCCGGTCCCGGGCCCATCGCAACAGGAGTTGGTCGTCGACGAACCGCTCGAACAGCCGCGACAGCACGTCGCTGCTCGACCGCGAGGCATCGACATCGAGGGTCTCCATGACGTAGCGATCGAAGTCCTCGTAGCTCTTCTCCTCGCCGCCGATCCGCACGACGACTCCTTCCGGCAGACTGCCCGCGCAGGCAAGGAACAGGGCCGCCAACAGCCACACGGAGGGCCGCGGCACGCGCGCCGGGTTCAATGGACCGTCTCCACGGCGCCCAGGCGCCGCTGGGCCTCGCCCGAGAGAAGCTCCAGCAGTTGCAGCGAGATCTCCATCGACTCCCGTCCCGGGACGTCCCGCAGAGTCAGCACGCCGTCCGGCGCGAAGGCGGCGCCCTCCCGTTCGGACACGAAGCGGATCAGCCGTTCGACGTCGACCTTCGCGTCGCGGCGCAGCCGGATCGTCAGCCGGTCGTTGCGGTGGGCGATCGCCTGGACGCCGACACCCTCCGCGATCCGCTTCAGTTCGGCTCCCTGGATCAGGGTGTGGACGGGTTCGGGCGGCGGACCGAAACGGTCGCGCAGTTCCGCGAGCAGCATGGCCGGATCCTCCGCGGCGTCCGCCAGGCGACGGTAGATCTCCAGCCGCAGCGAGATCTCGCCGATGTAGTCCTCCGGTATCGACATGGCCGCGGGCAGACTGATCGTCGCGGACGGAACCTCCGACGGCGCCTCGCCGCGCAGTTCAGCGATCGCATGCTCCAGCATCTTCATGTAGGTCTCGATGCCGACCTCCGCGATGTGACCGCTCTGCTCGGCGCCGAGCAGGTTACCCGCGCCGCGGATCTCCAGGTCGCGTGCGGCGATGCGGAAGCCCGCCCCGAGCTCCGTGAACTCGCGGATCGCCAGGAGCCGCTTGCGCGCCTCTGCCGACAGCACGGTATCCGGCGGCGCCAGCAGATAGCAGTAACCGAGCTGATCGCTGCGGCCCACCCGGCCCCGCAACTGGTAGAGCTGGGCCAGGCCGAAGCGGTCGGCTCGATGCACGAGCATCGTGTTCACGTTCGGAATGTCGATCCCGTTCTCGATGATCGTCGTCGCGAGCAGCAGGTCGTAGTCGCCCGCGGTGAAGGCGCGCATGCGCCGGCCCAGCTCCGCTTCCTCCATCTGCCCGTGACCGACGGTGATCCTGAGCCCCGGGACCAGCTCGCGCAGGTAGCGGAGGATCCCCTCGATGTCCTCGACCCGGTTGTAGACGTAGAACACCTGGCCGCCGCGCTCCACCTCGAACTCGATCGCCTCGCGCACGAGGTCGCCCGAGAACGGCAGGATCCTGGTTTCCACCGCCATCCGGTCGCGCGGCGGCGACTCGATCAGGGACAGGTCCCTCACGCCCGCCAGGGACAGTTGCAGGGTGCGCGGCACCGGCGTCGCCGACATCGCGAGCACGTGGACGTTGCGCCGGAGTTCGCGAAGCCGCTCCTTCTGGGCGACGCCGAAGCGCTGCTCCTCGTCGATCACGACCAGACCCAGGCACGGCATGTCGATGTCCCGGCCGAGCAACCGGTGGGTGCCGATCAGGACGTGAATCTCACCGGCGGCGAGCCGGGCCCGGATCGCCCGAATCTCGGCCGCAGACCGGAAGCGGGACACCATCTCGACGTCGACATTGAAACCCTGGAATCGCCGCCGGAACGTCCGCAGGTGCTGGTCGGCGAGAATCGTCGTCGGCGCCAGGACCGCGACCTGCAGCCCGTTGTCGACCGCCTTGAAGGCCGCCCGCATCGCGACTTCCGTCTTGCCGAAGCCGACGTCGCCGCACAGCAGGCGGTCCATCGGCCGGTCGCGGGCAAGGTCCTCCTTGATCGTCCGTACGGCTTCCAGTTGATCGGGCGTTTCCTCGTAGGGGAAGGCGCTCTCGAACTGGAGCTGCCGGTCGCTGTCCCCGTCCATGGGAACCGCCTGCGCCAGCCGGCGCTCCGCGTAGAGCTTCAGCAGGTCGGTCGCGATTGCCTTCAGACTGCGCCGGATCCGGCTCTTCTTCTTCGCCCAGCTACTCCCGCCCAACTGGTCCAGGCGGGGCGCGATGCCGTCGATGCCGCTGTAACGCTCGATCTCGTCCAGGCGAGTCAGCGGCAGGAGCAGGGTCCGCTCCGACGAGTAGAGAAGCTCCATCACCTCGACCGCGCGCGCCTGCTCCTGCCGGAGCGGATCGGCCGCAGCCGCCGGACCCTCGCCGGACGGACCGTCGAGAGTCTTGAGCCCCAGGAACTGACCGATGCCGTGATCCTCGTGGACCACGAACTCGCCGACGCGCAGATCGCGCAGACCGGAGACGAAGGGACCCATCCGGCGGCGACGGCGGCTCGTGGAGAGCCTCTGGCGGAAGAGCTGACCCTCGCCGTAGAGCACGAGACCGGCGTGCGGCAGCCGGAAGCCCCGCCCCAGTTCGCCGTCGACCAGCCGCACCGCGCCGCCGTCCCAGTCGATCTCACGGCGGCCCAGCGTCTGGCGGAGCGCCTCGTGCCGTTCCGAACGGGCCACCAGCCAGAGGTCGTCGCCGCACGCGGCGGCGGTCTCCACTTCACGCGGGAAACGGGGAAGCTGATCGATCAGCACGTCCGTCTCGACCGCGCCGAAGTCGACCCGGAGGCGCCGCCCGCCCGAAGCCGGATCGCCAGGAGCCCGATCGAATGTCCCGCCGACCCGGAACGCCGCCCGCCCGACGAGCTCCAGTACTTCGTCCGCCGGCACCGTCAACCGCTCCGGTTCGGCCGCGATCTCGCCGTCGTCGCAACGCCGCGCGTACTCCTCCCACAACAGCCCGGCGTGCTGTTCGACCTCCCCGCTCACCCGCTCGGGATCGACCACGACCACCGAAGCGTCCGCCATCACCTCGCCGAGGCTCGTGCCCGGCTCGAGCAGGGGCAGGTACTTCTCCCAGCCGTCGAAGGGTTCCCCCGCCGCCATCTCCTCCAGTTGGGCCCGAGCCTGGTCCGACAGGTCGCCGCCACGCTCTTCCAGCAGCAGCGCCGACAGATCGGCCGCCCGCTCCGGCCCGGCGACGAAGGGCGTCAGCGGCCGGATCCGGAGCGACTCGATCGGCTCCTCGGAACGCTGGGTGGACGGATCGAAGCGGTGAATGCTCTCGACCGTGTCGCCGAACAGGTCGAGACGCGCCGGTCGGGGTTCGCCGGGCGCGAAGAGATCGAACACGCCGCCCCGCTGCGCCACCGCACCGACCGCCGCCACGAGGTCGCTACGCCGGTAGCCGTGGGCGAGCAGACGGGGCAAGAGCTCTTCGGGCGTGGCCTGGCCGCCGACCTCGAGTTCGACCACTGACCCGAGGAACGCGTCCGGCCGCGCCAGGCGGTGGAACAGGGCCCGCGGCGTACAGACGACGGTGACTCTCGAAGCTCCGAGCAGGGCATCGTAGGCCGTGCTCTCCTGGGCACGCACCAGCAGCGAGGCCTCCGCCTGCTGGTAGGGCGTCAGCGCCGGCGACGGAAAGGGGATGAGCCGCGCCCGGCCCGGCCCCCGCAGCAGCCCCGCGGCCTCGGTCCAGGCCAGAACCTCGTTCTCGCTCGGTACGACGACGAGCTGCGCTCCTTCCCGATCCTCCGCCAGCAGCTCGAACACGACCGCGGCCGCCCGCACCGGAAGACCGACGACCGCCGCCCGCTTCGCATCCGCCAACTCCCGGTAGTCCCGGCCCCGACGAATGCGGCGGCCCAGTTCACGCCACGCGGACACCGGTCGGGGAAGCCGGAGTCAGTCGTCCGTCTGCGGCAGGACGACAACCGTGTCGCCCGGCTTTACCAGGCCCAGCTCCTCGCGCGCCAGCCGCTCCAGCACCACGGGATCGTCCTGGAGCAACTCCACCCTGCGACTGAGTCGATCCACGCGCAGCCGGGTTTCCTCGAGGTCGATCTCGAGTTCCGCCTCGCGCTCCGCCAGTTCAGCCAGCCCCGCGTAGCTCTCGGAGCCCGCCCTCGCAAGGAACAGGAGGGCCAGGATCAGGCCCACGCCGATCAACGTCGGCAGCGAACGCTGAGCCCTCTCGCGCCAACGATCCAGGCGCTCCCGCAACCGCTCGCGCCCTTCTTTCGGCGTCGTCGACACGGGAGAAAGCCTACACGAGCAGGACTTTCCGTCGCTGCCGGCCGACTTCTCCGTGGCGGTCCGCACGGCCTGGATCCGACCGCCGAACAGGTTGACATCCCTATCCCGCTATGCCACCATTTTCCGTCCTGACGCGGGGTGGAGCAGTCTGGTAGCTCATTGGGCTCATAACCCAAAGGTCGCAGGTTCAAATCCTGCCCCCGCTACCAAGTCTTCAAAGGGCGCGGCCTCTGGCCGCGCCCTTCTCGCGTCTAGCGAAGAGCGCCACTTCACCGTAGCGCAACAAGTCGCTGCTGAAATCGGGAGGAGAAGTATCGTCGGCGGCGCCCGCCGCGGTCTTCTTCATTGCCACGGGCCGGTCACGATGTTCAGTACCTCGTCTGCCTTGATGCGCCGTTTCCTCGACGCGCTGCGCGATCTGGCTCCCATCTTTCTGGTGATCGCCTTCTTCCAGGTCGCCGTGCTGCAACAGCCCTTCCCCGACATCGGCAGGGTGTCGTTCGGCACCGTCTGCGTCGTGCTTGGCCTTGTGCTGTTCATGCAGGGGCTGGAAACCGCCTTGTTCCCCATCGGCGAGGCGATGGCCGATGCCTTTGCGCGCAAGGGGAACGCGGCAGCGCTGCTCGCCTTCGCCTTCTGTCTCGGCTTCGGCACAACGGTCGCCGAGCCGGCGTTGATCGCGGTGGCAGCGAAGGCAGCCGATATCGCGGCGGGAGCGGGCGCCATCGCCGACGGCACGGAGGCGCGCACGGCCTACGCCTTCGAGCTTCGCATGGTGGTCGCCATCGCCGTCGGCGTGGCGATCGTCCTCGGCGTGCTGCGGATACTCAAGGGCTGGCCGCTGCACTGGATGATCATCGGCGGCTATCTGATCGTCACCGCCTTGACGCCCTTCGCGCCGGACGAGATCGTCGGCGTGGCCTACGATTCGGGTGGCGTGACCACCAGCACGATCACCGTCCCGCTGGTCACCGCGCTCGGCATCGGGCTCGCCGGGTCGATCGGGGGGCGCAACCCGATGGTGGACGGATTCGGACTGATCGCCTTTGCCAGCCTGACGCCGATGATCGGCGTCCTGGCCTACGGGGTGCTGTCGTGATCGCCGAGCGTCTGGCCCTGTTTCAGGGCACCGCGCTCTCCACCCTGCTGGACGTCGCGCCGATCGTCGCGATCCTGGCCGTCTTTCAGTTCGCTGTGCTGCGCCGCCGCCCACCCAGGCTCCGCCGCATCGCGATCGGTTTCGTCTATGTCCTGGTTGGGCTTACGCTGTTCCTGATCGGGCTGGATGAGGCGCTGTTCCCTCTGGGAGAGACCATGGCACGCCAGCTGACGGCACCAGAGAGGATCGGCGGTGCGGGCTGGTCCGGCTATCTGCCGGTCTACGCCTTCGCGGCCGCGATCGGCTTCGCCACCACGATCGCCGAGCCGTCGCTGATCGCGGTGGCGGTCAAGGCGGAAGAGATTTCGGGCGGGTCCGTCGGCGCCACCGGGCTACGTATCGCCGTCGCGGTCGGGGTCGCCGCGGGTGTCGCGCTCGGCTGTCTGCGCATCGTGACCGGCACGCCGCTTGCCTGGTACATCGTCGCGGCCTACGCCGTCGTCATCCTCCAGACCATCCGCGCGCAGCGCGCCATCGTGCCGCTGGCCTACGATTCGGGCGGCGTGACCACCTCCACGGTGACGGTTCCCGTCGTCGCGGCGCTCGGACTCGGCCTCGCCGCGAGCGTGCCTGGACGCAGCCCTCTGATCGACGGGTTCGGACTGATCGCCTTCGCCAGTGTGTTCCCCATTGTGTCGGTGCTGGGATACGCGTGGGTCGCATCCCGGCTTGGCCGAAGGCGGAACCCAACGAAAAACTCCGGGAGCTGAAACCATGGAGCTGAAACTCATCGTGGCCCTGGTCGACGACGACAGGACCGACGCAGTGATCGAGGCGGGCCGGACGGCGGGCGCCACCGGGGCAACCGTGATCACCAGCGTTCGCGGCGAGGGGCTGGAGCCCGAGAGCACGTTCTTCGGGCTGGAACTCACCGCAAAGCGGGATGTCGTGCTCTTCGTGGTCGCCGCAGCGAGGGCACGGGCGATCCTGGAATCGATCCGTGACACCGCCCGCTTCGAGAGCGAGAGCGGCGCCGGCATCGCGTTCCAGCTCGACATCGAGAACGCCGTCGGTCTCAACACCCAGCTTCCGGCGATCCTGGGAGGGGAGCCTACGGAATGAACGGCAGCACCGAGTAGCGCACCCGCTTCGTGTAGCGCTCCCACAGCTCGCCGTACTTCGCGCGGCAGCGGCGGTCGTCGCGCCTCGAGCGGTGCAGCAGCAGCCCCGTGAGCCACGCCGGGACCAGGAAGGGCACCCAGGAGACGAAGCCGGTCGTCAGCGTGAACGCGAAGTAGACGCAGATCTCGCCGGTGTAGTTGAGATGCCGGCCCTTGCCCCAGAAGCCCGAGACCAGGAGACGGCCGTCCAGGGTTTCGGCGGGCCGCCCCCAGATCCTCACGTTCGGGTCCTGCTTGAAGCGGTGCTTCTGCTCGTTGGCCCCCCGGAAGAGCCAGAAGCCGAAGGCGGCGAGCAGGACGATCCCGACCGCCGCGACCGACGGCAGGGCGTCCGGCGCGTCGACCAGCCACCACCCGGACAGGCAGTAGAAGAACGGCACGAGGACATAGTCGCCCCAGACCAGGCCCAGCCCGAAACGCTCGGCGATGATGTCCCAGGTGTGGACCATCCCGTACTCGAACTGGAAGTAGTTGAAGACGTACACGAAGGTGATCGCCTGGTAGACGGCCATCGCCAGCGTCAGCCCGCCGTGGGTCTCGAACTGGACGGCGGCGAAGGAGAGGTTGAACACCGCCAGGCCGATGAGAGACGGGCGATAGCTGAACATCTTCAGGTCCACGCCGCAGCAGGTCGGATTGAGTTCCGAACCCATCAGGAAGCTCGGGCCGTCTCCGCCCGAGGTGTTCCGGGCTCGTGCTCCCCGGAGATAGAGCCACCCGGAAGCGGCAAGTGCGAACACGTTCGCGACGACGAACAGCGCCGCGAAGTGGGTGTGAAGCACGGAGAAGGAGAACCAGCCGAAGCCCTGGGCGACGACTCCCAGGGTCACGGTGACCAGGAACAGGGCGAGGCCGTTCAGCTTGTAGACGCGGGTTTCCCCCTCGAGTTCGGGCCCGGCGACCCGGCGGCCGGGCAGGACCATCGAACCCGCGAAGAGAAAGCCGATGAACAGCACCAGCATCCCTGCCGCCTCGAGCAGGGTGCCGGCCGACAGCGCGGACAACGAGAACTGCGGCATGCCTGTTACCTCCCTGTTGAGAGAGGTTACCCGGCAGGCTCAGCGCGTACTCGCGCGGACATCGCCGCCGCCACGATCAGAATCGCCCCGATAGCGACGAACGGCGCCTCCGGCGACACCGCCTGGAAGAGGTAGGCCGCAGCGAGCGGCGCCGCGATCTTGCTGCCGTTGCCGTACGCCTGCTGCACGCCGAGCACCTGCCCCACCACGCCGCTTCCCGGGGCGCGTTTCGAGACCTGGGAGGTCGTGCAGGGGAAGAGCAGCGACGTTCCCAGCGGGACCAGGAAGATCGCCGCTCCCAGCGTCCAGAGACCGGTGGCGAAGGGAATGGCGATCAACCCGACGCCGAAGCTCACGGCGCCGGCGCGCAGGACCCTGATCTCGCCGAAGCGCCGAACGGCCGGCCCCAGAACGAAGACGCGGAAGGCGATCGACAGACCGCCCAGGTAGAAGAAGAACAGGCCGATGTTCGACTCGTCGACACCGAAACGGCGACCGAGGTAGAGGCCGATGATCGCGGTCATCCCTGCCATGCCGATCTGTCCGGCCGCGTAGATCCAGATCAGCAGGTTCAGCGGACGAAGCGGCTGCGCGGCCACGCGACCGACCGCACCAAGGATCGAGTAGCGCGTCTCCTCCCCCGGCTCCCCTTCCCTTCTCTGCCGTGACTCCGGCAGCCAGAAGCGCGCGAACACCGCCGCCGCCAGGCTGAACGCCGCGGCCACGGCGCCGGCGCCGGCCGGATGAAGCTGGCCCGCCAGGCCGCCCACGGCCGGGCCGATCATCGCCGCGGAGCTCGTGACCGCGGTGACCCAGCCGATGCCCTCGGCGCGCCGCTCCCCGGTGACCGAGTCGGCGATGTAGGCGAACACCACCGGCACCGTGCCGCCGCCGACCCCGTGCACCAGGCGGGCCAGCAGCAGCAGTTCGAGCGACTGGGCCAGACCGAAGAGCAGGTAGCCCGCCGCCGAGACCACGAGGCCGAGAAGCAGCGCCGGCCTGCGGCCTCTGCGGTCGGCGAGCCGGCCCCAGAGCGGCGCGGTCGCCATCGACGCCAGGGCGAAGGCGGACACCAGGGCGCCGACTTCCAGGGGCGTCGCGCCGTAGCGCTCGGCGTAGAAGGGCAGGAGCGCCACGACCAGGAACTCGCCCAGCGTGCTGACGAAGGCGACGACCATGAGGGCCGCCAGGCGATGGCGGATCAAGCGAGCCACGGCAGAGGACAGCCCGACTTCCGAGCGACCAGCGGAGAGTGGATCAGCCGCGGCACGTCAGAGGCGGCCGCCGGCCCGGTCGTCCCAGGCGATGAACGCGGCCGCGCTCAGCAGCATGAGCAGCACACCGTAGGCAGCGGCGATGCCCGTCTCCTGGATTCGCAGGCTGGACTGAATCTCGATCGAGATGGGACGGGTGTCGTAGGTGTAGAGCACGATCGACGTCACGAAATCGCCCAGCATCGTGATGAAGGCGAGGCCGGCCCCCGCGATCACCGCCGGCCGCAGCAGGGGCAGCACGATCCGCAGCACCGTCCTCAACGAGCCGGCGCCCAGACTCGCCGCCGCTTCCTCGAGCCGCGGGTCGAGCTGGCGCAGGCCGGCGAAGATGGAGCGGCCCGTCAGCGGCAGGGAGCGAACCAGGTAGGCCAGCGGCAGGATCCACAGCGTGCCCACCAGCACGAAGCGGCCGACCCAGGGCGCGTTGACGCTCATCGCCGCCGCCAGGGCCAGGGCGAACACGGTGCCGGGTATGGCCCAGGGCAGGGTCATCATCGCCTCGAGAGCGCGCCCGGGGAGGCCGCCCCGCCGGAGCGACAGCCGCGCCGCCATCACCCCGACCACCACTGCCGCCAGCGTCGCCGCGGCGGCCATCCAGATGGAGTTCAACGCCGGTCGCAGCCGTTCGGCCGACGACAGGAGCTCGCCGTAGTTGACAAGCCCGAGCACCGGCGGGAACGCCTCGACCGTCCAGGTGTTCGGCGGCACGAGCGACATCAGGATCAGCGTCGCGTGCGGCAGCAACAGCACGCCTGCGAGAACCCAGCCGCCCGCCGCGGCGGCGACCCGTGCGCCCTGGCCATGCAGGCGCCGGCGCGCCGGCGGCGTGCCGCGCGCGCCCGACGCCAGGTCCAGGCCGGGATCGATCCGGCGGAGCAGCAGCAGCGAAGCGAACGCCAGGAGCGCCAGCATCGTCGTCTCGACGTACGCCATCCGCAGCTCGCCGTTCAGCTTCGACGCCACGATCTGGGTCGTCATCACCCGGAACCCGCCGCCGAAGATGTAGGGAGCGGAGAACGAGCCGAGCGAGGTCATGAAGGTAAGCAGCGTCGCTCCCGCGAGCGCCGGACGGAGCCGCGGCAGGGTGACCCGGAAGAGGATCTGCCGCCGGCTCGCGCCCAGGCTCTGCGCCGCCTCGATGGCCGCCCCGTCCTGCCCGGACAGTCCAGCCCGGGTGAACAGGTAGAAGTAGACGTACATCGAGTACGCGTGGACCAGCAGGATCGCCCAGGCTCCGGTGAGACGCCAGGACACATCCAGCCCCAGCGTCTGGAGCCCGCGCGCCGCGAGCCCGCTCTCGCCGTAGAGGAAGAGAAAGGCAATGACGCCGACCAGCGGCGGCAGCGCCACCGGCAGCGCGACGAGAGCGCCGAGCAAACGCCGGCCCGGGATCTCGTTGCGCTCGAACAGGAAGCCCAGCGGCACGCCGATCGCGGCAGCGGCCAGGGTGGACAGGACCGAGATCCACAGGGTCCGCCACATCGCGTTCCACTCGTCGGCACGAGTGAAGAAGGACCGGAACGCCTCGGTCGTCGGGCCGCCTCCGTCGGGGCTGCCGATGCCGAAGGCCTCCGCCGCGACGACGAGCAGCGGGTAGCCGACGAGCCAGACCAGGAACGCCAGCACCAGCCACGGCATGAGCGACCGGAGTTGCGGCGCCCGTCGGCCGGTCCCGGCGGCGCTCAAGGATCGGACTCCGTCGAAGCTCCAGCAAACACCGAGGGCGGCTCCCCGGCAAGCTGCCGCACGACGCAGGCGCCACTCAAGCTCGCCGCGGTTCCCGGCATCGCCACCTCAATGGCCGGCCCCGCCGCCGAGCCGTCCCCTGCGTCACTCCGGGTCGACGCAAGGCGCACCGTGTAGAAGCTGTTGCTGCCGGTGAAGCGCTCCGCCTCGATCCGGCCGGCCAACCCCGACCCGCCGTCCGTCGACAGTTCCAGGGCCTCCGGACGGACGCAGACGTCGACCTGCTCTCCCGTCCGAAGTCCGCTGTCGCCCCGGCACAGCCAGGGCTCAGCCTGCGGCTGCGATTCCAGGCGCACCGTGAGTTCGTCGCCGCCGTGCCGCTCCAGAACGACCCCCGAAAGCACGGAGCAGCGGCCGACGAAGGTAGCCACGAAACGCGAAGCGGGATCCCGGTAGAGCTCCGCCGGCCCGCCGACCTGCTCCAGGCCCCCCTCGTTCAGCAGGCCGATCCGCTCGCCGAGCTCGAAGGCCTCCTCCTGCTCGTGGGTGACCAGGACGGTCGTGATGCCGGTCTGCTTGACCGTGTGTCGCAGGTCGGCGCGGGTCTCCTCCCGCAGCGCCGGGTCGAGGTTGGACAGCGGTTCATCGAGCAGCAGCACGCGCGGCCGCGGCGCCAGCGCGCGGGCCAGAGCCACGCGCTGCTGCTGGCCGCCCGAAAGCTCGGCGATCCGCCGCTGCTCGAAGCCGGAGAGTCGTACGAGTTCGAGCATCTCGGCCACGCGGGCATTCGCCTCGCCCTGCGCGCCGCCGCGGACCTTCAGCCCGAAGGCGACGTTCTCGGCCACGCTCAGGTGCGGGAAGAGCGCGTAGCTCTGGAACAGCATGCCGACTCCGCGGCGGGCCGGCGGCAGGTGCTCCACCGCCTCGTCCGCGATCAGCAGGCGGCCCCGGTCGAGCTGTTCGAATCCCGCCAGCAGCCGCAGCATGGTCGTCTTGCCGCTGCCGCTCGGGCCGAGCAGAGCGAAGATCTCACCCGGCTCGACGGTCAGCGAGACGCCGGCGAGGACGACCGTGTCGTCGAACGCCTTGAAGACGTCGTCGAAGCGGACGGAGACCCCGGACGCCGTCACCTGGCAGCCCGTGGGGCGCGCCGGCTCATTCTCCGCCCTGGCCGCGAACGGCCCGGTCCCACTCCGCCATCCACGCGGCGCCGTTCTCCTCGATCATCCGCCAGTCGACTTCGGCGCGGCGGAGTCGCGACTGCACGTCGGCCACCCAGGGGGCGAGTGCCTCAGCGTCCAGGTCGCCGCGCGCCGGCAGGCGGAACGCCTCGCGCACCGCCAGCCCGAGGGCCTCGGGCGAACCGAGCCAGTCGACGAAGGCCTCGGCTTCGTCCTCGCTGTCCGAGCCCGCGACGACGCCGACCGAGTCCTGGATCACGGCCGTGCCGCTCGCCGGAAAGCGGTAGGCGATCGGCGCGCCGCGATCGATCAGGGACAGCGTGTCGGTCATCTCCCACAAGGTGAGCACGCCCTCCTGGCGCGTCAGCTTCTCGTGCAGGACAGCGGGGCTGTGAACGTACTCCCGGGTCTGTCCGTCGAGCCGCCGCAGCCAGTCGAAGCCGGCCTCCGTGCTTCCAGTCTCGACCACGGAGTCGGCCAGGATCTTCCCGAAGATGGTCCGCATCGTGCCGCTCGCCAGGGGATCGCGGATCACGACCTCGTCGTGCCAGCGCTCGTCGAGGAGATCGTCCCAGTCGGCCGGCGCTTCGTCCTCGCCGATCGCGTCGCGGTTGTAGACGATGATCGTCGGCGTCTGGTAGAGCGTGTAGTAGAGGCCCTCCGGGTGCCGGTCGGCCGGATCGAGGGCGGCGGCCCAGGAGGGCTCGGACGGCACCAGCAGGCCCTCCGCCGCGCCCCGCGCCAGGATCGTCGCCGGGCCGCCGAACCAGACGTCCGCCTGCGGGTTCGCCCGCTCCGAACGGATCCGGTCGTAGACCTCCTGCGAGCCCATGTCGAGCCAGCGCACGTCGACGTCCGGCCGCACCTCCTCATACGCCTGCTCGACGACGGTCAGCAGGTCGCGGCCGTGCGGCGAGTAGACGACCAGGGGCGTCCGACCGTCGCCGCCGCAGCCCGCCACGGCCGCGGCCGCCGCGAGACAGAAGAGGATCGATCGGCGGCCGAGGACCATGGCATTCCGCATCGGCCGCCAAGTGTACGCCGCCCGCTGCAGGCTGGCCGTCGTCAGCATGAGGATGCCGGGTGCCGGTGCGCCGGCCTTCTGGCCGGCATCGAGCGCGAGGCCGCGAAGCGGCGAGCCCGAGTCTGATTCCCAGCAGAGGGTCAGGAAGCCGATCTGATCACCAGACTCGGATGAAACCGCCGAAGGTTGCGGAAGTAGGTGCGGTGGGCCCTGGCCAGCCAGTCGAGGTCGACAGCCTCGGGGTCGCCGCCTTCGGCGATCTGGCCTTCGAGCAGGCGCCGGGGATAGACCTTCATCTCGCCGACAACGAGGACCGGCTCGCCGTCCTCGGTGGCGGTCTCCACCCGAAGGCCCTCAGCCTCGAGTTCACGCCGGAGGAGATCGCCCAGGCGCCGGACTACGTCACCCGGCTGTGCGTCGGCACGGGCCACTTTCATGACGGGACGATCCCGCATGGGTCGCTGCCAGGCTGAAGAACCCGCCTCAACGTCTCGCCGTCGACATTGCCGCCGCTGACGACCACCGCGGTGACCTTGCCGTCGCGCGGTATCGCGCCCTGCAGGAGGGCAGCCACACCGACCGCGCCACCGCCTTCGACCACCCAGCCCTGCACATCGACGAGGAAACGCATCGCCGCCGCGATCTGTTCCTCGGCGACGAGCACCACATCGTCCAGGTAGCGCTCGCAGATCGGCACCGTCATCGAGCCCGTCTCGATATCGCCCGAGAGCGCCTCGGCGAGGGTGTTCCAGACCTGCGGTCTGTCGCTGTCGTGGAAGACGTTGAACATCGCCGGCGTCGATTCGGCACTCACGCCGATCACCTCGACCGCGGGGTCGAGCTCCTTGACGGCGGTGGCGACGCCGGAAATCAGGCCGCCGCCGCCCACGGGAACCAGCACCCTTTCGACCCCGGGCAACTCGGTGACGATCTCGACGCCGATCGTGCCGGCCCCGGCGATCACCCGCCTGTCGTTGTAGGGCGACAGCCAGGTCAAGCCGCCCCGGGCGCGGCGCAGGGCTTCGGCCTCGGCCTGATCGAAGTTGTCGCCGAAGAGCACCGCTTCGGCGCCGGCGCCGTAGCGACGCACTCCGCCCACCTTCTTCTTCGGCGTTCCGACGGGCATCAGAATCTGTGCCGACGCACCACACAGACGCGCAGCGTAGGAGACCGCCATCGCGAAGTTCCCCGAAGATGCGGCGATGATGCCTCGTGCCAGCGTCTTCTCGTCCAGCGTCAGCATGGCGTTCAGCGCTCCCCGTACCTTGAACGAGTGCGTCCGATTGGCGTTCTCCAGCTTCAGAAACGTCCCGGCGCCGAGACCGGCGGCATCTTCGAGCGGTGTCGGCCGCAAGTGAGCCTTCAGGCGGTGCTGCGCCCGGACGATGTCACCGAGGGTCGGGTGGTCTCTCATGGCGGAATTCCCAACGTAGTATCGCCGGAATGCGATCGGCGGGCCTTGACGAGATCAGATCCGTTCTCGACGTACCCGCCGCCATCGAGTTGATAGAAGCCGGATTCGTGGCGCTGTCGAGCGGCGCGGCGACGGTTCCTCCCGTCGGCTACCTGGGATTCGACAGGCCGCCGGGCGACTGCCACATCAAGTACGGCCACATCCACGGCGACGACGTCTTCGTCGTCAAGATCGCCACCGGCTTCCATGAGAACGCTTCGCGCGGTCTTCCCACGGGCCACGGAATGATGATCGTCCTGTCGGCGGAGACCGGCGAGACGTTGGCCCTGCTGGACGACTCGGGCTACCTGACCGATGTGCGAACCGCCATCGCGGGCTGCATTGCGGCCAGCTATCTCGCGCCCGAGGCGGTCGAGTGCATCGGCATCGTCGGTGCGGGCATGCAGGCCCGCATGCAGTTGCAGTACCTGCGCCATGCGCGCGATTGCAACCGGGTCCGGGTCTGGGCGCGACGCCGCGAACAGTCGGCGACGTACCGGAGCGAACTGTCGGGTGCCGGCTTCGACGTCCAGGTGGCCGAGACCCTCCAGGGCCTCTGCGAGAACAGCAACCTGATCGTCACCGCCACGGCGGCGAGGAGTCCTCTTGTCCGCGACGAGTGGATCCGGCCGGGCACTCACCTCACCGCGATGGGAAGCGATGCTCCCGGTAAACAGGAACTGGACCCCGCGTTGTTCGCAAGGGCCGGTGTCTGCGCCGTCGATTCACTGTCGCAGTGCATCGACCACGGCGAGTCGCACTACGCGCTGGCGGGCAGCCACGTGGCCGAAACCGGTCTCGTCGAACTGGGCGACATCATCGCCGGCAGGGCCAGGGGACGTTCGAACGAGGACGAGATCACGATCGCGGATCTGACCGGTGTCGCGGTGCAGGACATTCAGATCGCAAAGGCGGTCTGGCAGGCATTGAAGGCCTAGGGACCGGCTCGCGGTCGGGGCGAGTCGTTGACAGCCGCCCGTCAGCCGTCGAGACCCGCCACGAGGTCGCGTTCCGATGGGACGCGCCTGAGTTCGTCGTGCCGGGGCCGGTGGGTCTTCCGGGTCATCAACGACACCGCCACCATCGCGATCAGACTGAACACCGGGGCCAGCAGCGTGTCCAGGCCGCGCCAGGCGTCCGTGACCGCGAAGTGCAGCGCGAGCCGCGCGGCGCTGCCGGCGAGGACGCCGGCCAGCGCGCCGGTCGTGTTCGCCCTGCGCCAGAACAGACCGAGCAGGAGGGGCACGAAGCAGCCCGCGAGGACGATGTCGAAGGCGAGAATGAGCAGGATGCCCGGCTCCGGCCGGACGTAGGCGAAGACGACGGCGCCGGCCATCGTCGGCAGGGCGATCCAGCGGGAGAAGCGGAGCATCCGCTCGTCGTCCCAGGTCGACCGGCTGTGGCGCTGGACCAGGTTCCGGGTGATCACGTTGGCCAGGTCGAGCACGACGCCGCTCGCGGTCGACATGCTGGCGGCGATGATCCCGAGCAGGATGGCGCCGCCGACCAGGAGCGGCAGATCGTTCAGCGCGAGGTCGATCAGCAGGGAAGAGCCGGCCTCCCTCTCGAAATGGAACGCGGCCAGACCGATCAGGGAAACGGCCAGGCCCACGACCAGCGTGAGCCCGGCGGCCAGGTAGCAGCCCCGCTTCGCGGAGCGGCCCGAATCGGCCGAGATCATCCGCTGGATGAAGTCGATCGCGACGATGTCGCCAAGCGCCAGCGATCCGAGGGCGGCCCAGTTGACCAGCGCTCCGTGCTCGCGGGAGAACAGGCCGTTCAGACTCGCGCTCCCCTCGGGCGCCGAGGCAAGCAACGTGCCCCAGCCGTGCGCTCCGCCAAGCCAGATCACCGCGACGACGATGCTGACAATGAAGATGGAAACCTGGAGCACGCTCGTCGCGATCGTCGCGTACAGGCCGCCCGAAACCGCGTAGGCCAGGATGCAGACCGCGATGGCGATCAGCATCGCGAGATACGGCAGGCCGAAGACGACCCGCAGCAAGAGCCCGAGACCCGCGAGGTTTCCCGCGACCAGCACGACGTTGCTGAGCAGCATCAATGCGGCGGCGAGAGTCTCGGTCGAGACGCTGTAACGGCGCCGGTAGAAGTCGGCCAGGGTCATCAGCCGCATGCGGTGCAGCGGCTCGGCGAACCAGGTGCCGGCGATCACCAGGCAGAGGGCCAGGCCGATCGGGATGACCGCACCGGCCCAGAAGCCGTTCGAGTGGACCAGCGACGCATTGCCCACCGAGCCGTTCGCGTCGAACGCCTGCGCGCAGAGCGTGATGCCGACGACGCCGACCGGCATCGCGTTGCCGGCGACGTAGTAGTTCGTCGCGCGGCCGCGGATCTTCGCGTAGGTGCGGACGCCAACGACCAGGGTGGCGGCGATGAAGAGGAGAACGGCGATGCCGATCGCTGACACGAAGGGCAGTGTAGTGCTCGGGGCGGTCACGGGCTCGCCGCTACGCCGCATCGCGCAGATGCCGGCCAGAGGGCCGGCGCACCGACACGGCGGGCGAGCGCGGCTATAGTGCCGGGAGGTGATTCCAAACGGCGCCAACCGAATGCCGGCGCTGGTCGCGGTCGCGGCGGCGCTCGCGGCGTGCGGGGTCCCGGCCGGCGAAGAGGGCGCCGGAGGGCCGACCGGTTCGACGGAGCCCGTCGACCTCGATGTCGTCGCCGAGCTCCGGGACGAGGGCTTCAACCGCTCCCGGGTCATGGAGTTCTCTCACGTCCTGACGGACCTCTACGGCCCCCGGTACGCGAACTCGCCTTCCTACGACGGCGCCGCCTCGTGGGCGCGCGACACGTTCGAGGAGTTCGGCCTCGAGGCGACGCTCGAGCCCTGGGGCGAGTTCGGCTACGCCTGGGAGAACCGCCACACGTCGGTTCACATCACGGCGCCGCAGTACCAGCCGGTCATCGCCTACGCGCAGCCGGGCACCCGGAGCACCGACGGCAGCGTCGCCGGACCCGTGACCGCGGTCGACCTCAGCGGTGTCGAGACGCGTGACGACCTGGAAGCCCTGCAGGCACGGCTCGGGACATCGATCCTCCTCGTCTCGCCCGAGCGGGAGCTGGTTCCCAACTTCTCGCCGCAGGCGGTCCGGCTCTCGGACGAGGAGCTCAGCGGCATGGCCCGCCTCGAGATCGACCCGGCCAACAACCCGACCCGGTCCCCGGAGGACGAGGCCGAACCCGAGCTGACGCGCCACGACATCGAGACGTTCCTTGAACAGCACGGCGTCGACGTCCTGGTCGAGATCGGTTCCACCAATGTCGGTCCGATGGACAAGGGGATCGTCCACGTCTCCGGCGACGGTCCGCTGCCGCTCGACGAACCGGTCCCCATGCCTCGCGTCGTCATCGCCGCGGAGCACTACAACCGGATGATGCGGCTGCTGGCCGCCGGAACGCCGGTCGAGATGGAGATCGAAGTCCGCAACGTCCTCAGCGACGACGATCCACTCGACCACAACGTGATCGCCGATCTGCCCGGCGGCGACCTCGCGCACGAGGTCGTCATGATCGGCGGCCACCTGGACGCGGAGCCGGCCGGCACCGGCGCCACGGACAACGCGGCCGGCAGCGCGATCGTGATGGAAGCGATGCGGCTGCTGCGGGCGGCCGGCCTCGAACCGCGCCGCACGATCCGGGCCGCTCTCTGGGGCGCCGAGGAGAGCGGCCTGCTCGGCTCCCGAAGCTACGTCCGCGAGCACTTCGGCGACCCGGCGTCACCGGAGAAGCCGGCCGCCCACGCGAACCTGTCCGTCTACTTCAACGTCGACTGGTACGGCCGCTTCCGCGGCATGTACCTGCAGGGCAACGACGCGTCCCGGCCGATCTTCGAAGCCTGGATGGAACCGTTCCACGACGTGGGGATGTCCTGGATCGTGCCCGGCAACACCTGCTGCACCGATCACATGGCCTTTCTCGAAGCCGGCCTGCAGGGCTACCAGTTCATCCAGGACGACCTCGAGTTCTTCAACGCGACGTTCCACACGAACATGGACGTCTACGACCGCCTGATCGCCGACGACCTCAGGCAGGCCTCCGTGATCCTGGCCAGCTTCGCCTACCATGCCGCGATGAGGGACGAACTCTTCCCGCGCACCGACGGCCTCGCCAACGGGCGGCGCTGGCACAAGTAGCCGCGGAATCGACGGGAGGCAGGACCGCTCATGGAGTACCGCGTACTGGGACGGACCGGGGTCAAGGTCGCGCCCCTCTGCTTCGGCAGCGACAACTTCGCCGATCCAACGCCGGAACCGGAATGCGTGCGCATGCTGGAGACGGCGATGGACGCCGGGATCAACCTGATCGACACCGGCGAGGTCTACGCCGAGGGCGAGGGCGAGCGAGTCATCGGCCGGGCGCTCAAGGCGAACGGCCGCCGCCACGAACTGCTGATCGCGACCAAGGTCGACCACGGCCGCAGGGTCGTAGGCCAGAGCGTCGTGGACTACACCGGCAGCATCGGCCCCAACGAGTACGGCCACTCGCGGATCAACCTGATCCGCGCCTGCGAGGGCTCGCTCCGAAGGCTGCAGACCGACTACATCGACCTCTACCAACTGCATCGGCCCTCGCCCGAGATGCCGTTCGACGAGACCCTGAGGGCGCTGGACGATCTCGTCCGCGCCGGCAAGATCCGCTACATCGGCTGCTCGACTCACCCGGCCTGGATGGTCGCCGAGGCCGTGATGACGAGCGAGCTGAAGGGCTACGCCCGCTTCGCCAGCGAGCAGCCGCCCTACAACCTCCTGGACCGCCGGATCGAGAACGAACTGATCCCGATGTGCGAGCGCCTCGGCCTCGGCATCATCACCTGGGCGCCGATGGCGATGGGCGTGCTGGCTGGCCGCTATCTCAGCGACTCCGACTATCCCGAGGGCTCCCGCGCCGCGCTGCGCGGCGGCTTCTACGCCGACCGCGTCACCCGAGCCGGCATCGCGGTCGGCCGGGAGTTCGCGGCGCTCGCGGCCGACTCCGGCCTCACTCCGGCCCAGTTCGCGATCCTCTGGTCCAAGGATCAACCGGGGATCACCGCGCCGCTGATCGGCCCGCGGACTCTGAAGCACCTCGAAGACCTGCTGCCGGTGCTCGAGATGAGCCTGACGGACGAGCAGCGGGCCGCCTGCGACGCGCTGGTGCCGCCCGGCAGCGTCGTCGCCGACTTCCACAACACGGCGGGCTGGATGAAGATGAAGGTCATGCCGCCAGCGGCCGGGGACTAGCAGTGCACGTCTCCAACGTAATCCACGCCGTCGACACCCACGTCTGCGGCGAACCCGGCCGGGTGATCGTCGGCGGCGTTCTCGACGTCCCCGGCGCCACGATGTTCGAGAAGATGCGCTACCTCGAAACGGAGGCGGACGAGCTGCGCCTGCGCATGCTGCGCGAACCGCGCGGCTATCCCGCCGCGAACTGCAACCTGATCCTGCCTGCCACTCACCCCGACGCGGTCGCCGGCTACGTGATCATGGAGCAGGTCGAGTACCCCGGCATGTCAGGCACGAACACGATCGCCGTCGTCACCGTGCTGATCGAGACCGGGATGGTGCCGCACACGGAGCCGGTCACGGAGCTGACTCTGGAGTCCCCCGCCGGCCTGATCCGGGTGCGCGCCGACGTCGAGCGCGGGAAGGTGAAGCGGGTCGAGTTCGAGAACGTGCCCGCCTTCGCCGTCCACCTCGACGCGGTGCTCGACGTGCCCGAACTCGGCAACGTGACCGTCGACATCGCCTACGGCGGCATGTTCTACGTGATCGCCGACGCCGACCAGGTCGGCCTCACCCTGGCGCCGGAAGAGGCCGCCGAGGCGACCCGGGTCGGCGAGATGATCAAGGCGGCCTGCCAGGAGCAGCTTCCGCCGCCGGTGCATCCGCTCAATCCGGAGATCCGCGGCGTGACGATCGGCCAGCTCTCGGCGCCGCCGCTCGTGCCCGGCTCGCACCGGCGGAACACGGTGATCGTCTCGACCGGCAAGCTCGACTGGGACAAACCGCTGACCTGGACCGGCGCTCTCGACCGCTCCCCCTGCGGCACGGGCACCTGCGCCAAGATGGCAGCGATGTGGGCGAAGGGCGAACTACCGCTCGGCCAGGACTTCGTCCACGAGGGCGTCCTCGGAACGACCTTCACGGGCCGCATGGTGCGCGAGACGAAGGTCGGCGACGTCGATGCCGCGGTACCGGCGCTGGCAGGCACGGCATGGATTACCGGCTTCGCCCAGTACGTCGTCGACCCGGAGGACCCCTTCCCCAACGGGTTCACCGTCGGCGACATCTGGGGCGGCCAGGAGGAGTGAGCCGATGAGTGAAGACAGAGTGATGGTGGTCACGGGTGCGTCGAGCGGCCTGGGCGCCGAGGTCTCGGAGCACTTCGCGCTGAAGGGCTACCGGGTGGTGATGAGCTACCTGATCGAGCCCGAAGCGCAGGCGACCTACGACCGCATCGCGGCCAGCGTCGGCAGCACCGAGCGGCTGATGAAGTTCCAGGCCGACGTCGCGAACCGCGAACAGGTGCGCGCCATGTTCGACGCCGTGATCGAGCGCTTCGGCCAGGTTGACGTCCTGATCAACTTCGCCGGCATCAACCGCGACGCGCCCTTCACGGAGTTGACGGACGACATGTGGGACTCGGTCGTTGCCGCCCATCTCCGCGGCCACTTCGTCTGCGGCCAGGAGTTCGTCTTCCACAACGCCGACCGCCCGGGCGTGATCATCAACCTGGGCGCCGCCTGCGGCCAGATCGGGCGCAAGAACGGAGCGAACTTCTGCAGCGCGAAGGGCGGCGTCATCGCGCTGACCAAGTGCATGGCGCAGGAACTGGCGCCCCGGATCCGCGTCAACTGCCTGGTGCCGGGATCGGTCCGGACGCGCGAGGTCATCGATCGTTACGACCTCGAAACGGAGGACGGTCTGGCCAAAGAACTCGCCACCCTGCCGATGGGGCGGCTGGGCGAGTTCGAGGACATCACCCGGATGGTCGACTGCATGATCGGTTCCGAGTTCACGACCGGCGCCACCTTCTACGCCAACGGCGGCCAGTACATGCATTGAAGCGCCTCGGCGCCATGTTCCGGGCATTGGTTCGCCACCCGCTCGAGGTGGCGGTCTGCACGATCCTGGTCGCGCTGGTCGCGGTGACGTTCTCCCAGGTCGTCTTCCGGTACGTCCTGCAGGCGTCGCTCTCCTGGTCGGAGGAGCTTGCCCGCTTCCTCCTGATGTGGCTCGCCGCCCTCTCGACCGCCTACGCGATGAAGACGGGCGCCCACTTCGCGCTTCACTTCGTCGTCGACCGCACGCCGCCGGCCATGCGGCGCCTCATCGGTTCGGCGGTCGCGCTTGCCGCATCCGCGTTCCTGGCCGTCTTCGCCTACCAGTCGCTCCGTTTCGCGATCGAGGTTCACGACATGGAGGCGCCCGCCACACGGATGTCGATGGCGATTCCCTACTCGTCGGCCTTCGTCGGCAGCACCCTGACCCTCTACTACGTGCTCGTGAACTGGCGCCGGGAACTCCGCGGGCAGGAGGAGTAGGGCCAGGCGATGGGCATCCTGGTCATCCTGACCCTGGTGGCGGCGCTGCTGCTCGGCGTGCCGGTGGCCATCGCGCTCGCCCTCGCGGCCATGGTGGGCCTGCTCTACAGCTCGCCCGAGTTCCTGATCGTCATGCCGCAGAAGTTCCTGGCCGGCCTGGATTCCTTTCCGCTCCTGGCGGTGCCCCTGTTCGTGCTCGCCGGAGCGCTCATCTCGCACGGCGGCATGGCGCGCCGGATCGTCGACCTGGCGATGCAGTTCGTCGGCCGCCTGCCGGGAGGCCTCGGCCTGGTCGTCATCCTGTCGACGATGCTGTTCTCCGGCATCTCCGGCTCGCCAAGCGCGAACACCGCCGCCATCGGCTCCGTCGCCCTGCCGGCGATGCGCCAGCGGCAGTATCCGGCGCCCTTCGCGACCGCCGTCTTCGCTTCGGCCGGCGGCGTCTCGACCCTCGTGCCGCCCGCGATCGACCTGATCATCATCGGCGTGGTTTCCGGAATGTCGATCGGCGCCCTGTTCGCGGCCGGCATCACGCCGGCGATCGTGCTGGGCCTCGCCCTGATGGGGATGACCTACATCCGCGCCCTCGACCTGAACCTGCCGCTCGAGGCCAAGGCTTCCTGGCCGCAGAGGCTCCGCGTGATCCGCGACGGCATCCTGCCTCTGTTCATGATCGTCATCATCCTCGGCGGCATCTACGGCGGTGTCTTCACGCCCACCGAAGCCTCCGCGGTCGCCGTGGTCTACGGCGCGCTGGTGTCCTTCTTCGTCTACCGCGAACTGAAGCTCGAGGACATCCCGAAGGTCCTGCTGCAGACGGCCTCGCTTTCCGGCGTCGTCCTGTTCGTGCTGGGGACGGCGTCCATGTTCTCCTTCGTCCTCACCTTCGAGCGGCTGCCGCACCTGCTGGCGGAAGGCATCTCGACCCACGCCCCGAACTGGATCGTCTTCATCCTCTTCGTCCATCTGATCTTCCTCTTCCTGGGCATGGTGATGGACGCCCTGCCGCCGATCATCATCCTGATGCCCATCCTCCTGCCGGCGGCGCTCGCACTCGGCATGGACCCGCTCCATTTCGGCATCCTGGTCGCGGCCAACGTCGGCATCGGCATGATCTCGCCGCCGGTGGGCATCTGCCTCTACGTCGCCTGCGGCATCTCGAAGACGCCGATCGAGAAGGTGACACCCAAGCTGTTGCCCTTCCTCGCGCTGCTGCTCATCATGCTGCTCGTGATCACCTTCGTGCCCGGAGTCACCCTGTGGCTGCCGGAGGCCCTCGGCTATGAGTAGCTGGGTGCGCCAGCGCCCAGCGCTCTTCGCGCTCGGCGTACTCGCCCTCCTCGCCGGCTGCCGCGGCAGCGACGGCGTCACCGTGCTCAAGGTCGCCCACAACGGGCCGGCCGGGCACCCGTTCCAGGCCGGCTTCGAGGAGTTCAGCCGCGTCCTCGAGGAACGGTCCGACGGCGCCGTGACGGTACAGATCTTCGAGAACGAGCAACTGGGCACCGAGGAGGAGGCGACCCTGATGGTCAAGCTGGGGGCGCTGGCGGCTTCCGCTGCGAGCGCCGGTGGCGGCATCGCGGCCTTCGTCCCCGAGGCCGAGATCTTCAACTTCCCCTTCATCTTCAGAGACCTCGACCACTTCTACCGGGTGGTCGACGGACCGATCGGCGAGCGCGTCGCCGCCCGCATCGAGGAGGAACTCGACGTCCTCGTGCTGGGCTACTGGTTCGCCGGCCGGCGCAACGCCTGGAACGCGGAACGGCCGATCGTCGTCCCCGACGACTTCGAGGGTCTCAAGATCCGCGTCATCCCGACCCCGATCCTGATCGACACCTTCAACGCCCTCGGCGCGCAAGCGACGCCGATGTCGTTCGGCGAGCTCTACTCGGCGCTGGAACAGGGCGTCGTCGACGGCGCCGAGACGGACCACGTCGATCTCTACGGGGAGCGTTTCTACGAGGTCACGAAGTACGTGTCCTACACGCGGCACCTCTACCTCGCCGTGGCGCTGATCTTCAGCCGGAAGCTCTACGACGAGCTGCCGCCGGAGGTCCAGGCAGCGGTGCTCGACGCCGGCAGGGCGTCGGTCCGGGTCGAACGGGAGGCGATGGCGTCGATGACCGCTGACGCCCTGGCCGAACTGGAGAAGCTGGGGATCCAGTTCAACGAGATCGACCGCCCGCTGTTCGAGGACAAGGTGCGGCAGGTCTACCTCGACAACGCCGCAAGAGTCGGCGGGATGGCGACGATCGAGGAGGTCGCCCGGCAGTAGAGACACTGAAGAACGGACTCACGGAGTCAGAACAGGAGCAGCACAATGGAATTCCGCGGTGTCATGACGGCGATCACCACGCCCTTCAACGACGATCTGACGGTCGATCACGACTTCCTCGCAAAGCACGCGAACTGGCTGGTGGAACACGGCTGCACCGGCATCGTGCCTCTCGGCTCGCTGGGCGAGGGCAACACCCTCCAGTTCGACGAGAAGCTGGCGATCGTCGAAACCTGCGTCACGGCGCTCGACGGCCGGGCGCCCGTGATGCCCGGTATCTCCGCGCTCAGCACCGCCGAAGCCGTCCGCATCGCCCGCGGCTCGGCCGAGCGCGGCGCCGAAGCGCTCATGGTGCTTCCCCCCTACGTCCACAACGGCAAGATGCACGAGACCCGGGGTCACGTCGCGGCCATCTTCGAGGCCACGGATCTGCCGTGCATGCTCTACAACAACCCCTTCGCGTACGGGGTCGACATCCTGCCCGAGATCATCGGCGAACTGGCCACCGAGCACGCCAGCCTGCGGGCGATCAAGGAGTCGAGCGGCGACATCCGGCGGATCACGGCGGTCAAGGCCCTGCTGGGAGACCGCCTCGACGTCTTCGCCGGCCTCGACGACATGCCCTACGAAGCCGTGTGGTCGGGAGCAACGGGCTGGATCGCGGGCCTGGTCAACGCGCTGCCGGCTGAGTCCGTTCGCGTGTTCGACCTTGCCGTGGCGGGCCGGCGCCAGGAGGCGTTCGAACTCTACGCCTGGTTCCTTCCTCTCCTGCGCATGGACACCGTGCCCGAGTTCGTCCAGTTGATCAAGCTGGTGCAGGCGGAGGTCGGGATGGGGTCCGAGACCGTTCGGCCGCCCCGGCAAGCCTTGCCCGAGGCCGACCGCCGCGAGGCGCTGGCGTTGATCCGGGAACGCCTGGCGACCCGCCCCCGTCCAACCTCCTGAATTCAGTTGACGCCCCCCAAAGGCGGCGCTAACGTAGTTGGAACATCCTTACAAGATCCTCGGCCGGCGCTGCTCAGCGAACCGGCCTGCGCATAGCACCCAGAGGAGACGGAAGTCCAGTCAGGAAGGAAGGCGGAAATGAGACACCGCAGAACCACCGGTTCTCGCGCTCTTGCCCGGATGGCAAGAGTCCCACGGATCGTCGGCTCGGGAGTACTCATCGTCTTCATCTGCGCCGGCGTATCGGCCCAGTCGATCGAGCGCGGCTCGATCACGGGCACGATCACCGACCCGAACGGCGACGCGATGCCCGGCGTCAACGTCATGCTCACGTCGACGGAACTCGGCGCCACAAGCGAGACGATGACGGACGCGAACGGCCGCTACCGCTTCGTCGCCCTGCTGCCGTCCACCTATACGGTCGAGGCGTCGATCGAAGGCTTCTCGACCGCCCAGCAGGGGGACATCGTGGTCACCGTGGGCAAGACCCTGAGCGTCGACCTCGCGATGGAGCTGGGGAGCGTCGAGGACGTCATCATCGTCGAGGGCTCGCCGCTCATCGACGTCCGCAGTTCGACGCTGCAGACAACGGAACTCAACAACGAGATCCTGATGGACGTGCCGACCGACCGCAGCATCCGCAGAATCGTCCAGTTGGCGCCAGGCGTCCACTCGGAGAACGCGGATGGCGGGCGCCCGTCGGCCTTCGGCTCGTCCGATCAGGGGGTCCAGTTCTCGGTCGACGGCGTCATCATCAACAGCCCGGAGGCGGGCGAGAGCGAGGTCCCGCTCGGCTTCTTCTCCGTCGAGGACGTCACCGTCCTCGGCGCCGGCGCATCGGCCGAGTACGGCGGCTACAGCGGCGTGATCGTCAACGTGACGACGAAGCAGGGCTCGAACGACCTGAACGGCATGGTCGACCTTCAGTTCGCCGACAACGACTGGCAATCCCAGAACACGAACGACCCCGACCTGCAGCGCAGCGGCAGCGACCGCTCGGACACGGACGTCCACTTCGACATCGGCGGACCGCTGCAGCGCGACAAGGCGTGGTTCTTCACCTCGGTCAAGTACCGCCAGGAAGACTCGGCGGCCAGCGGGGACCATGTCAACGCCCCGAGCGAAGAGGCGCCCCGCTACGTCGGCAAGATCAACTGGACGCCGACGCAGGAGAAGATCTTCAGCGGGATGCTCGAGTACAGCACCCGTGACTCGCTCTACCAGGGCGCGGACGAGGGCGACCTGGTCGCCCCCGGCGCCACGTTCAGCAACATCCAGACCCAGTACCTGTTCAACTTCAACTACACGGACATGCTGTCCCAGGACACGCTGCTCGATCTGAAGTTCGGCGGTTACCACCAGCGTCAGACCGAGTTGCCCGACAGCGGCGACACGCCGGCCCGCTACGACGGCTATGAAGACCGCCTCACCGGGAACTGGTGGGGGCCCTTCAACGCGAACCGTGAGCGCTATCAGCTCCTCGCCTCGGTCAGCCACTTCACGGATGACTTCATCCGCGGCGAGCACGATTTCAAGTTCGGCGTCGAAATGCAGAACACGCTGGTCAACACGCTCAACGGGTTGTCGGGCGGCAGGTACTACTACGACTTCGCAGGCGAGCCCTACATCCTCTACGAGAGCACCGGCTACGACACCTATGCCGACACAGACAAGATCGTCGGCTACGTCCAGGACTCCTGGGGGATCAACGACCGGGTGAGGCTGAACCTCGGCCTGCGGGCCAACTACTGGCGCGGCTCGCTGGAGTCGGACGTCAACGCCGTCCGCTTCGATCAGGGCACGGTGTTCACGCCCGATCTCGCCCTCGCGCCGCGCATCGGGCTGAACGTCAACCTCGGAGACGACAACGACTCCGTGCTGAAGGCCCACTGGGGCCGCTACTACCACCAGGTCATCTCGCTGTTCTACAGCCGGCTGGCGCCCGAGAGCGACTGGACCGGCTACGTCTGGAACGCCGACGACCAGGTCTGGGAGCACGACTTCACTGAGGCGCGAGGTCCCGGCCAGTGGACGATCGACGACGGCCTCAGCGTGCCCTACATGTATGCCTGGGACGTCGGCTGGGAGAAAGTCCTGTCCCGCACGATTTCGCTCGACGTCACCGCGACCTACCGGACGAATCACGACTTCCTGGACGGCGTGAATCTCACCGGCGAGTTCGAACCCACGCGGTACACGGATCCGAACAGTGGACGGAGCTACAACGTTCTCGATCAGACGAACGAGGGCGAGAACCGGTACTACTTCACGAACGTCGACTACTGCCGGGACTACGGACAGGCCTACAAGGAGCTCACCTGCTTCAAGAAGATCCGCAAGTACGCGGGGATCACGGCGAGCCTCTCCAGACGCTGGCGCAACAACTGGCAGATGCAGGCTTCGTGGACCTACGGCGAGGCGAGAGGCAGCGACGACAACACGCTGTCCGAGTTCCAGGAGGCGAGAGGTTCCTCGCTCGGCGGTTCGACCTTCTTCAGTGACCCGAACTCGCAGATCAACGCCTACGGCAATCTGACGATCGATCCGACGCACCTGATCAAGGTCCTGGGCAACGCCAAGCTCCCGGGCGGGGTCGTAGTCGGCGGCTACCTCCGTTACTTCTCGGGCAACACCTACAACCAGAACATCCGGGTGGATGACGTGGATCAACGTTCGGAGATCTACGGTTACCCCAACGGCTCCTTCCGTCTCGACGACGGCATCAGCCTCGATCTGAGGGTGGAGAAGGACTTCAACATCGGTAGCGGCCGCCTGCTCGGCGTCGGCATCGATGTCTTCAATGCCGGCAACGCGGACACCGTGATTCAGGCGGAACAGAGCCTCGACAGCGACCGGCCGTTCGGCGCACCGGTTCGGCTGGTACGCGGTCGGGTCTGGCGGCTGGGGGCGCGGCTCCAGTTCTAGGAGTCAGCGCCGCGTCCGCGCGGCGCTGGCGCGCATGGAACTGGCCGCCCACTGGGTGCGCGGGTCTTCTGACCCGCTGCCGCCGGAGGCGGCCAGAGAAACGCGCCGGCCGTCAGGCTGGCTCCGCTCTGGCGGCCAGTTCCATGCGAGGCGCCACGGTACCGGTAACACCCGCCCCCGGCAGGCTGGAACGCGTCGGGCGGCCGAACGGTGACCGCCGCTGGCTGCACGGTCCAGCTTTGTCGCAGGGATCCAGAAGGCGTGGCGTACACACCTACCTCTCGTGAGAGAACGACCCGCTGCTAGGCTTTTTTCCTCGCCATGGGCAGTGGACCAACTCGCCGGGATGACGTGAAGCGTGCGGGGCGATGGATCGGGCTTGGGATTGCGCTGGTCGTCGCCGCGGTGGTGGTGGTCGGCGTGGCGGTCAGGCTACTGCCAGGCGGGGAGGTCACGGCGCCGTCGGGACACTTGCTGGGGCGGCTTCCGGACGGGGTTGCTACCGATGATCTGAGCGTGCTGCTCATCACGCTGGATACGACCCGGGCGGACCGGATCGGGGCCTACGGGTTCGAGGACATCGAGACGCCGCATCTTGATCGGCTGGCGGCTGAGGGGGTGCTGTTCGAGCAGGCGCAGGCGGTGGCGCCGTTGACGTTGCCGGCGCATTCGTCGATCTTCACTGGCGAGTATCCGCCGGCGCACGGGGTTCGGGACAACGGCGGCTTCTACCTGGACGACGAGCACGTCGTCCTGGCCGAGATCCTGCGCGACGAGGGTCTGCGCACCGGGGGATTCGTGGCGGCGTTCGTGCTCGACGCGAAGTGGGGGATCGCCCAGGGTTTCGACCACTACTTCGACGATTTCGATCTGGGCGACACCGTGCGGATGGCGCTCAACGAGATCGAGCGGCCCGCCGGCGAGGTGACCGACGCCGCGCTGGCGTGGCTCGACGAGGCCCCCGGTGCGCGCTTCTTCTCCTGGGTCCACTACTACGACCCGCACTCGCCCTACGAACCGCCGAAGCCCTGGGCCGAGCGCTACCGCAACCGTCCCTACCTCGGCGAGATCGCCTACATGGACTCGCAGATCGGCCGCCTCCTCGAGTGGCTCGACGACAACGACCGGGCCGATGACACGGTCGTCATCGCGATCGGGGACCACGGTGAGAGCCTCGGGGAGCACGGCGAGTCCGGCCACGGCTTCTTCATCTACGAGGCGGCGACCCGGGTGCCCTTCATCCTCCGAGCGCCCTACGACACGATGCGCGGGCACCGAGTGGCGGACGTGGTCCGCGCCGTCGACGTCGCCCCCACCGTCCTCGACCTCCTGGCTGTCGATGCGGGCCAGGGCGAACTCGATTCCTCCTACGAGGGAACCAGTCTGGTCCGGTTGCTGACCGGCGCCTCGGGGCCGCGCCTGCCGGCCTATGCCGAGGCGGTCTACCCGCGCTACCACTACGGCTGGAGCGACCTCGCCGCACTGCGGCTCGGGAACATGAAGTACGTCGCCGCCCCGCGCCCCGAGCTCTACGACCTGGCCGCGGACCCGCGCGAGCTGAACAACCTCTACTCCACGCGCCCGGACGAGGCCGATCGGATGGCGTCCATGCTCCAGGCACTCGAATCGAGGTGGACCGACAGGGCCCTGCCCGATCCGGTGGAAGAGATCGACCCGGAGACCCGGGCCCGGCTCGCCGCCCTCGGCTACATGGCCAGTTTCAGCGGCGGCTCCGCCGAGCCGGTGGACCGCGCCCTGCTGGCCGACCCCAAGGACCGGATCCACCTCTTCAACCTGATGCGCACCGCCCGCGAGGCGTCACTCAAGGGGAACCGGGCGGCCGCCGTGGAAGCCCTCGAACGGGTGCTGTTCGAGGACCCGTCGGTGATCGACGCCTGGATCCGGCTCGGCGATGAGCAGATGCGCGGCGATGACACCGGCGCCGCGATCGAGAGCTACCGGCGAGCGATCGAACTGAAGCCCGACTACCCGCATGCCGTGATCAATCTCGCCAACGCCTACCGGAGGGCCGGCGCGGAGGAGGAGGCGATCCTCGGCTACCAGGAGTTCCTGCGCCTCGATCCCCGCAACGCGATCATCCACTACGAACTCGCGCGCATGCTCGTGGACCGCGGCGACCTGGAGGGCGCCGACGGACACCTTCGGGAGGCCGCCGCCCTGTCACCGGAGATGGGCGCCGCGGTCGTCAGCCAGGGCGCCGTGGCCCTGCTGCGATCCGACCTGGTCAACGCCCAACGACTGTTCGAGGAGGCGCTGGCGATCCAGCCGGACGTGCGCCTCGCCCACTTCAACCTCGCCCTGCTCGCCGAGGAGCGCGGCGATCCGCGGGCGGCCGCCGATTTCTACCGCCGCGAACTCGACATCCACCCGCAGTCCTACCGCGTCCAGTTCAACCTCGGCCGGCTGCTGGACAGCCTCGGCGACCGCTACGGAGCGACCGCGGCGCTCGAGCAGTCGATCGAGATCAACCCCGAGTTCGCCATCGGCCACTTCTTCCTGGCCAAGTCCCTCGTCGACCGCAACGAAGAGCTGGAACGCGCCATGGAACTGGCACGAACCGGCCTGGAGCTCGACCCCGGCTCGGACATGGCGCCCATGGGCCACTACCTGCTCGCCGACATCTACACCCGCCTTGGCCAACCGGAAGAGGCGCGACGCGAACTCGCCTCGGCCCGAGCCCTGGAACGCCGGGGTTGACCTCCCACTGGGTGCGCCGCCTGTCGGTGCGCCGGCCTTCTGGCCGGCACCAAACGCGACGCCGCAAAGCGGCGAGCCCGAATCGCTGGGTGCGCGGGTCTTCTGACCCGCATCAAGCGCGACGCCGCGAAGCGGCGAGCCAGTGCTATCGCCTCGTCCCCAGTCTCCTCCTCCTCACCGCCTGCGCCGCCCCGCCCGACACCGACCCCGCCTCCAGCACCGAACCCGCCATCTTCATCGACGCCGCCCCCGCCGCGAACCTCGACTTCGTCTACTTCAACGGCATGTCCGGCGAGCACTACTTCAACGAGATCATGGGCGGCGGCGCCGCCCTGTTCGATTTCGACAACGACGGCGACCTGGACCTCTACCTCCTCCAGGGCCGGATGATCGGCCCTGACCTCACGATCGAGGACGCCCTGTTGCCGCCGCCTCCCGGCACGCCGCTCACCGACCGCCTCTTCCGCAACGACCTGGAACCCGGCGCCGCCGGCGACGCCAGCCTCCGTTTCACCGACGTCACCGACACGAGCGGCATCGAAGCCGCCGGCTACGGCATGGGCGTCGCCACCGGCGACTTCGACAACGACGGCTGGATGGACCTCTACGTCACGAACTTCGGCTCCAACCAGTTGCTGCGAAACCGCGGCGACGGCACGTTCGACGACGTCACGGCCGCCTCGGGCGCCGATGATCCCCGCTGGTCGGTCGCCGCCACGTTCTTCGACTTCGACCGCGACGGCTGGATGGACCTCTACGTCGGTAACTACGTCGATTACTCGCTGGCGGACAACACGCCGTGCCCGCTCCCTAGCGGCGCCCTGACCTACTGCGCCCCCGGCGCCTACCCGCCGGCGGCCGACAGCCTCTTTCGCAACCGGGGCGACGGCACCTTCGAGGACGTGTCCGCGGCGTCCGGGATCGGCAATGAGCCGGGCTCCGGCCTCGGCGCCGTCGCCGTCGACTTCAACGGCGACCGCTGGATCGACCTCTACGTGGCGAACGACCTGATGTGGAACCGGCTGTGGATCAACCGGGGCGACGGCACCTTCGCCGACAACGCCCTGCTGGCCGGGGTCGCCGTCAACAGCGACGGCCAGCCCGAGGCCGGCATGGGCGTCGACGCCGGGGACTTCGACGGCGACGGCGACCCGGACATCGTCCTCAGCCACCTGGAACAGGAGACGAACACCCTCTACGTCAACGGCGGCGCCGGCCTGTTCCGCGACCAGTCCGCGTCGTCACAGCTCGGGCCGCCAAGCCTGCCGTTCACTGCCTTCGGCATCGGCTGGATCGACTACGACAACGACTCCCGGCTCGACCTGCTCGTCGTCAACGGCGCCGTGATCGGCATCGACGCGTTGATCCGGGAGGGCGATCCCTATCCACTGCGGCAGACGGACCAGCTCTTCCACAACCTCGGCGACGGCACCTTCGCGGATGTCACGGCCGAGGCCGGCCCGGTCTTCGAGTCGTCCGAAGTCAGCCGCGCCGCCGCCTTCGGAGACGTCGACAACGACGGCGACCTGGACGTCGTCGTCGTCAACAGCAACGGGCCGACGCGTCTGCTCCTCAACCAGGTCGGCCAGGACCAGCCCTGGCTGGGCTTGAGGCTCGTAGCCCACAACCGCGACGCGCTGGGCGCTCACGTCACGATCCACCGGCCAGGCGCTACGACCATCTGGCGCCACGTCCACACCGACGGCAGCTACGCCTCAGCCCGCGATCCGCGGGTGCTTGTCGGCCTGGGCGATGGCGCGAACGCCGCCGTCAACCACGTCGAAGTTCGCTGGCCGGACGGCGCGAGCGAGACGTGGACGAACGTACGCCTCGGCGAGTACCAGACGCTGGTCCAGGGCGAGGGAGAAGCGGTCGACCGGCAACGTTGAGGCCGAGAAGCGCTCGTGAGGCCGCAGCCCAGCGGCGACGTGTCCCTCAAGCCGCGTCGAAGCGCTCGACCGTGATCCGCTCGGCGCGCTCGCGAACCTGCCACAGATCGTAGGCCATCTGCATGCCGAGCCAGGTCTCCGGGCTCGAGCCGAACGCCTTCGACAGACGCACCGCCATCTCGGTCGAAACGCCGGCATGGCCGTTCACCAGGTCGGAGAGCGCCTGCCTGGTGACACCCAGGCCCTTGGCGGCTCGCGTGACGGACAACCCCAGAGGCTCCAGGCACTGTCGCCTGACAATCCCGCCTGGGTGTGGAGGGTTGTTCATCGTCATGGTGCTTCTCCTCAGTGGTAGTCCACGTAGCTAGTAAGGCGGAAACGCGTCCGCCGCCCGGGCGCAGCAGGCTTCCCCGCGCTCGTAGCGCTCCAGGTTCCGGGCCAGACGCCGCTCTTCGCCTGCACGACCCTGCCGGCGCGCCTCCTGAACCAGTGTGCGCTGGATGCTGACCGCTTCCTCGAAGCGGCCGACTTCGGCCAGCGCCATGGCGGCCGTCTCGGCGGTCGGCGCCGAATTGTCAGCTTCGAGGAGCGCTCCGGCGATCGTCATGGCCCGCTGGCCGTCGCGAAGCGATGGGTCCGGGGCGCCGGCGAGGAGCCGGGCGAGCGAATGAGCGGCCGGACCGTCCGCCGAGTCGACCGCCAGCCGCGCTTCGAGCACGGCCATGGCGTCGGCGAAGCGACCGAGCCCCATCAGCACCGTGGCTTCACGCAGCCAGGCGAGGCCCTGCGTCGGGTCGAGTTCACGCACCCGGGTGTAGTGCGACAGGGCTTCTTCCAACCGGCCGGTGCGCGCCAAGGCCTCGGCGAGGCCGAAATGAACCTGCGGTGTCCGGCCGCCCTCGGGTAACAGGCGCAAGGCCTCGCGCAGTTCCGTGGCGGCCGAGTCGAAGTCGCCAGTCTGCGCCAGCACCGCGCCGAGCCCGAGCCTTGCTTCGCCGTTCGCAGCGTCACTCTCGAGCGCCCGGCGGTACGTAGCCTCCGCCTCGTCCAGGCTCCCCATGCGGGTCTGGACGTTGCCCAGCGTCAGCAGCGCCTCCACCAGTCCGGGTTCCAGTTCGACCGCCCGGGCGAGGTGCTCCAGCGCGCGATCGTTTCGCCCCAGTTCGCTCAGGAGCACGCCCAGGTCCGAGTGGGCCTCGGCATTCCCGGGCTCCAGACGGGCCGCGACGCCGAAGTGCTCCACGGCCGCCTCGGGACTGCCCCGGCGGACCAGCAGCGTTCCGAGGCTCTGGTGCGCGCGCACGTTCGTCGCGTCGGCCGCCACCGCCTGCCGGTAGGCAGTCTCCGCATCGGCCAGCCGACCCTCCCGGGCGGCGGCATGGCCTCGGGCGAGATGGGGCAAGGCGCCGATGGCGAGCGTCGTCAACTCGTGCATCAGCGGATCGGCCATGGCGACACGGCTCGGCCCGCTCCGCGCCAGCGCCTCTTCGGCCCGGTCGAACTCGCCCAGCTCGCGGTAGGCCTGACCGAGGTTGTAGTGGACGACGGAAGCACGCGGCTGGAGCGTCAGCGCGCGCTGGAACTGCTCGATGGCCTGGGCGTACTCGCCACGCTCCTCGGCGACCCGGCCCATCCCATAGGCCACGGCCGCCGAATCGTCCACCGCGGCGGCCCGTACGTAGAGCAGCTCCGCCTCCTCGACCCGCCCGCGTTCGAGCTCGAGGTCGGCGAGCCGGATCAGGGCCGGCCCGTCGTCGCGACGCAGTTCGAGAGCGTGCCGGAACGCCGTCGCCGCGGCTTCGACATCCCCGCTTCCCGCCGCGAGAACCCCCAGGTAGTAGGCCCATTCGAAGGACTCGGGCGCCAGCGCGTGGGCCCTCTCGTAGCAGGCGCGCGCCGCCTCCAGCAGGCGGTGAGCCTGGTAGAGGCGGCCGAGTTCGCCTAGGGCCTGGGCCTGGTCGGAGGCGGTCGCTCCCTGGTCGGCGAGCAGGTCGTCCAGGTCGGCGCGGCGGGCCTCGATCTCGCGAGCCAGAGGCGGTTCGAGTTCCGTCAGAGCCGGGTGCGGGATCACCGTTTCGGCCGGGGACGCGGGGGATTCGTCCGGCTCGGGCGCACAACCCGGGAAGGCCACGAGCAGGAGGGCGGCCGCGATCGGTCGAAGGCACACGCCCAAGGCTCGGAGCGAGCCGGTCATTGATCGATCCTAGCGCCGCCGAATGGTCGCCGCTTCGCGGCGCGCTGTCTTCCACGGGTCAGAAGACCCGCGGTCACACGCCTTCGGCGGCAGCGGGTCAGAAGACCCGCGCACCCAGCCGGCTCATGTATCGTGATTCCTGATCCTCCGAATGAAGGTACTTCGCTCTCCTGGGGCCGGCTGGTCCGTGCTGCTCGCCTGTGCGATCGCGACGGCGGCGTCCGCGCCCCTGCGGGCGCAGACCGGCTCCGCGGCGCCACCGGCGCCGGTCGTCCCAGGCTACGAGCGCCTCCGCCTCGCCGGCGCCGCGGACGACGCCGCGCTGGGCGAGATTCTCCTCGGCGAGTTGAACTGTCTCGCCTGCCACGAGCCCGCGCCCGCCGTGGCTGCGCGAATTCCCTCGAGGACCGCGCCGGATCTCGACCGGATCGCCGAGCGCGCCACCGGGAAGTGGCTCACGGACTACCTGCTCGCGCCCCACGAGGAGAAGCCGGGCTCGGCGATGCCGGACATGCTCCACTCGCTGGACCTGGACGACCGCGAGGATGCCGTGCGGACGATCGTCGGCTTTCTCGCGCACCGCGCGGAGACAGCGAAGGCGGCCGCCAGCAGCGAAACAGCCGAAGCCGGCGATGTCCTCGGCGATTTCCCGGTTCACCGGTTCGGGGCGGCCGTCGAACGCGGACGGAGCCTCTTCCACTCCGTCGGCTGCGTCGCCTGCCACGCTCCCGAGGCCGGCGAAGAGCCGGCGATCCCCTCCGTGCCGCTGCCGGACCTGACGGCGAAGACGTCCGTCGGCGCGCTGGCCGCGTTCCTGCTGGACCCACGCGCCGCGCGGCCGGGCGGCCGCATGCCGCCGCTCCACCTCGCCCCGGAAGAGGCGGAGGACATCGCCGTCTACCTGCTGCGCGGGCAGACGCCGTCCGTGGCGGAACGCCGCCGCGGCTTCGAGTTCGAGTACTTCCTCGATTCGGAAGAAGACGAAGACGCCGCCGGCTTCTTCGACCGGCCCACGCCCGACCTCCGCGAACCCCGCCCCGTCGCCGTCGGCCGGATCGCGACCCTTTCCCTCAAGCTGCCTTTCGCCACGAACAGCGGCGACCACGCCTACCGGTTCAGCGGCCTGCTGCGCCTGCCCGCCGCCGGCCGCTACACCTTCACCCTCGCCTCCGACCGCCGGTCGGCCTCCTCGCTCCGCGTGGGCGACGAACTCTCCGCCACGAAGCCGCCGTTCAGCGGTCGCCGGGTGGACGTCACGCTCCGCCTGCGAGCCGGCGAGCATCCCGTCGAAGTGACCTACTTCATCCGCGGCAGCACCGGAAGGCCGTTCGTCGAGGTGGATGTCGCAGGAAGAGCACTGCCCGAGCCCGTGCCTCTCCACGAACTGACGAGCCATGAGAGCGTCCGCCTCCGGCCGGCGGACGGACCCGCGCCGGCCCGCAGGCGGTACGAGGAGGACGGCAGCATCCTGTTCGCCCGCCACGGCTGTTCCTCCTGCCACGCCTCGCCGGGCGTCGATCCTGAGCGGGGCCGGTCCTACGCCGTCTCACGTCCCAGGGCCCCGGCCCTCGACGCTCTGGACCCGGAGCGGGTGCTCACGGAGCCGGCCATGCACAGCGAGGACACGTCGCCGCGGTATCGGCTGGCAGAGCACCAGCGGCAGGCGATTCGAGCCGCGCTCGCGGCACTTCCCGGCCTGCCGGCGGAGCGCTCGCCCGACGCGGAGATCACCCACACGATGGGCAGCTTCAACTGCCTTGCCTGCCACCAGCGCCGCATCGGCGACGTCGAGGTCGGCGGACCGGACGCCGTTCGCGCCGCCCACTTCCGGGTCGTCGGCAACCAGGATCTCGGCGACGAGGGGCGGTTTCCACCGCCGCTGCACGGCGTTGGCGGCAAGCTGAAGCCGGACGCGCTGCACTCCGTCCTCACCGGCGAGCGCTTCCACGTCCGCCGCGACTTCATGGAGGTCAGGATGCCGGGCATTCCGGCGGACGCGGCCGGGCGGCTCGCCGCCGCGCTCGAGGCCGCCGACGCAACGCCGGGCGATCTCGACGAACCGTCTACATCGAGCGCCGCCGTCGACGACGGTTTCGAACTGCTCGGCACCGGCGGAATGGGCTGCGTCACCTGCCACGACATCCATGTGAACCCGGCGGCCGGAATCTCCACGATCGACCTCGCCACCGCCTACGACCGCCTGCGTCCCGGCTGGGTGTTCCGCTTCCTGCGGGACCCGGCCGCGATCCGGCCGGGAACCCGCATGCCGGCCTACTGGCCGGAGGGCGAGGCGAACTTCCCGCACCTCGGCGACGGCACGACCGAGGGCCAGATCGGGGCGCTATGGGCCTTCCTGTCGCTCGGAGGCTCGATGCCGACGCCCGAGGGCATGGACATCGGTTCCGAACTCGTACTGGTTCCGGACCAGCGCCCGCTCGTCTTCCGCACCCACATGATCGACGTCGGCCCGAGGACGATCGCGATCGGCTACCCGGAGAACGTCCACGCCGCCTTCGACGCGAACACCGTCCGCCTCGCGAAGATCTGGCGCGGCGCCTTCTTCGACGCGAAGGGAACCTGGCAGGGCAGAGCCGGGCAGTTCTTCGGCCCCTACGGCACCGACGTTCTCAATCTTCCCGCGGGGCCTGCCTTCGCCGTCCTCAACGACATCGACAGTCCCTGGCCGGCAACGGGCCGCTACGACCGGAACGTCGGCGGCCGTTTCCTCGGTTACCGGCTGGACGACCACGGTCGCCCGTCCCTCCGCTACCGTCTCGGAGACATCGAGATCGAGGAGGCCCCGACGCCCCTGCCAGGCGGTGGCGGCGCCGACCTCGTGCGCCGTTTCCGGCTCGACGCCGGCCCGGCTCCCGGTCCGCTCTTCCTGCTGCTGGCCGAGGGCGAGGAGATCGTGGCCGGCCCGGGGCGCACCTGGTCGGTGGACGGCCTGCTCGACGTCTCCCTCGCCTCCGACGAAGACTTCACGCCGATCGTCCGCGACTCCCAGGGCGTCCGGCAACTCCTGCAACGGATCGAGCTCGAACCGAACGGCAGCCTCGACCTGGAGGTAACCCTGTCCTGGTGATGTTCCCTCGCAACCCACGCACGAACGCCCGCCACGCCGCCGCGACCGCGCTGCTCGCGGTGCTGCTGCCCTTGCCGGCCTTCGGCCAGGAACCGCTCGACGAGGAAGACCGGCGGGACATCGAGAAGGCGCTGCTCGCCAGCCAGCGGGAGGTGCTCGGCGAACAGACCGCCGCCGAGGAGCGGTACTACCGCGTGCTCACGATGCCGCTTCCGGAAGGCATGTCGATGGAGGTCGGCGGCCTGCTGCAGCTAGTGGACGGCCGCATCATGGCGGCGACCCGGCGGGGCGAGATCTTCATCGTCGAGAACGCCTTCAGCGATCCGCCGGCGCCCGTCTTCAAGCAGTACGCCTTCGGGCTCGGGCAACCGCTCGGCCTGCTCGAACTCGACGGCTGGATCTACACCTCCCAGCGCGGCGAACTGACCAGGCTCAGGGACACGGACGGCGACGACCGGGCCGACGTCTTCGAGACCGTGTCGGACGCCTGGGAAACGAGCGGCGACTACCACGAGTACGTGTTCGGTCCGCGGCTGACGCCGGACGGCAAGCTCTGGATGACTCTGAACATCCCCTTCGGCGCCGAGCCGTACGGTCCGGTCGACTGGCGCGGCTGGGCGGTGCGGGTCGATCCCGCGACGGGCGCCACCGAGTTCGTGGCCGCGGGGCTCCGCTCGCCCGCCGGGGTCGAAGTCAGCCCTTCGGGCGAGGTCTTCTACACCGACAACCAGGGCGAATGGAACAACGCCTCGAAGCTGTCGCTGATCGAGGTCGGCGACTTCCACGGCCACCCCCACGGCATGGCCTCGACCCTGCTGCCCGAGTCGATGGTCGAGCCGCCGCCCGACGGCCAGCCCGAAGGCGGGACCTACATGAAGGACCTGTCCGCGTCGATCCCCAACTTCCGCATGCCTTCGGTCTGGTTTCCCTACGTGAAGATGGGCCAGTCGCCGTCCGGCCTCAAGTGGGACACCACCGGCGGCTCGTTCGGCCCGTTCGGCGGCCAGATCTTCGTCGGGGACCAGCACCACGCGATGGTCATGCGGGTCTTTCTGGAGAAGATCGGCGGCCACTGGCAGGGCGCCGCCTTCAACTTCCGGCGCGGGCTCGACAGCGGCGTGATCCGCCTGGCATTCGCGCACGACGGATCGCTCTTCGCCGGCCTGTCCGAGCGCGGCTGGGGCAGCATCGGCCCCAGGTCGCACGGCCTCCAGCGGATCGTCTGGACCGGCGCCGTGCCGTTCGAGGTCCACGAGATGCGAGCGCGGCCGGACGGCTTCGAACTCACGTTCACCGGGGCCCTCGATCCGGAGACAGCCGCCGACCCGGCGTCCTACCGGATGGAGAGCTACACGTATCGGCTCAGCGAGAACTACGGCGGTCCCGAGGAAGACAAGCTGGCGGTCGTCGTTCGTTCGGCCGAGGTAGCCGGTGACGGCATGAGCGTCCGCCTGATCGCCGAGCCGCTCCGCGCCGGCTACGTACACGAACTGCACCTCGACGGAGTCCGCAGCGAGGACGGCGAACCGCTGCTTCACCCGGAGGCCTACTACACGCTCGTCAACATTCCCGACTAGAGGAGCTCCCATCATGCGGCACCCCCGACTCCGCCTCGCTCCGTTCACGTTCCTGCTCGCGCTGGCGATCGCCTGCGCCCCGGCCGCGCCGCCCGCCGAAGAGACCGCGGCCGGCACGCACGACGACCTGCTGCAGCTCTTCGAGGAGTTCCGCGTCTTCCAGGAACCCGAGATCGTGGACGGCGTGCCCGACTACACGGCCGACGCGATGGAAGCCCAACGGCAGGGCCTGGAGGACTACAAGCGCCGGCTCCAGGCAATCGACATCTCGGAGTGGACGGTCACCGAGCAGATCGACCACCACCTGGTCCGCGCCGAGATGAACGGCCTCGACTTCCACCATCGGGTCACCCGGCCCTGGTCGCGGGATCCGGCCTTCTACCTGATGTCCCAAGGTGGCGCGGGGCCGGCGATGTCGGGCTTCCGTTCGCTGTTCCGGCTCGAACCGCCGTTCGACGGCGGCGAACTCGACGAGTACCGGACGACCCTCCAGGCGGTGCCGAAGGTCTACGAGCAGGCGCGGTCGAACCTGACCGAAGCCGTGCCCGATCTCGGCACGATCGCCATCTGGGCCGCGCCCCGGGAAGCCCGCATCTACGACGAGATCACGGAGCAACTCACCGGGCACCATCCGGAGCTCGTCGCCGACGCCGAAGCGGCGCGCGACGCGGTTCTGGCCTTCGGCGCCTGGGTCGAGGAGAACAAGCCGTCGTGGAGCGGCGTCGCCGGCATCGGCAAGGAGAACTACGACTGGTGGCTCAGGAACGTCCACCTCTCGCCCTACGGCTGGGAGGAGAGCCGGATGATCGTCGAGCAGGAGTACAACCGGCTCGTCACCTTCCTTGCGCTCGAGGAACACCGCAACCGCGACCTGCCGCCGTTCGAGATCGCCGACACGCCGCAGAAGTACGCCGACAGCCTGCACCAGGCGCTCCGCTATGTCGTCGACTTCCTCCGCGACGGCGAGGTCATGACCGTGCCGGACTGGGTCGACCCGCACGACTACAGCGATCCGAACGAGCCGCCGGAACCGTTGCCGTCCGACACGAGCATCGACCACAAGGCGCGGGAGCGCGAGATCCTGCCCGGCGAGACCCACGAGTACATCGGCCACATGCTCGACGACCAGCGGCGCCAGCGCGACGACCGGCCGATCCGCGGCGCCGACCGCCGCTTCAACATGGAGTGGATGCGGATGGAGGGCTGGGCGGTCGCCCTCGAGGAACTCCTGATGCAGGCCGGCGTCCTGGACGAACGGCCGCGCCGCGGCCGCGAAGTCGAGTACCTGATGAACATCTCCCACATGAGCCTGGCCCTGCCGGACCTCGCGATGCACGCGAACCTGATCACCTTCGACGAATCGCGGGCCCTCTGCGCCGCCCTGATGTCCAAGGGCTGGACCCAGGAGGACGAGCGCATGGTCTGGTACGAGATGGAGTCCAACCTGCGCTTCCCCGGCTTCCACACGGGGGTAGTCGTCGGCAAGGCCCACTTCATGAAGCTCTTCCGCGAACGGGCGATGCAGCTCGGCGACCAGTTCGTGCTCCGCGACTTCGTCGACGAGTTCCTGGCCGGCGGGATCATCCCGATCTCGCTGATCCGCTGGGAGATGACCGGCTACGACGACGAGATCCGGTTCCTGACCGGCGAGGACGACGTGCCGAACCGGGTGTTCGATCCGGCGCTGCAGCTCGCGGACCGTCTGTAGACGGCCAACTCGTCCTGCCGACAGTCCTGTTGCCAACAGGCTCGTTGGCAATAGCCTCGGACCATGGAGGAGTCACCCTGACATGGAGTACCGCACCTTAGGCCGCACCGGCCTGAAGGTCTCGCCGCTCGGCCTCGGCACGAGCAACTTCGGCGACGTGACGCCGGAGGACGAGGCGCGGCGGATCATCGAGCGCACGCTCGACGCCGGCGTGAACCTGATCGACCTGGGTCACATCTACGGCGACGGTCTCGCCGAGCGGATTGTCGGCAGCGTGCTCAAGGAGAGCGGCCGTCGCAACGAGGTCCTGATCTCGACGAAGATCTACCCCGGCGAGTTCGACGATCAGACCGGTCTGGCGCGCGCGGAGCACGTGCCGGGCCAGAACCCGAACGAGCAGGGACTCTCCCGCGCCGGGATCCTGAACGCCTGCGACGCCGCGCTACGCCGGTTGCAGACGGACCACATCGATCTGTACCAGACGCACCGGCCCGACTTCGGGATCCCGATCGACGAGACGTTGCGCGCGTTCGACGACCTGGTCCGGGCCGGCAAGGTCCGCTACATCGGCTGCTCGACGTACCCCGCCTGGGGCGTGATGGAAGCACTCATGGTGAGCGAACTGAAGGGCTACGTGCGCTTCTCCTCCGAGCAGGCGCCCTACAACCTTCTGGACCGCCGGATCGAGAACGAGCTGATCCCGCTGTGCACGAGACACGGCCTCGGCATCCTCGCCTGGGCGCCGCTCGGGATGGGCGTCCTGGCCGGCAGGTACTCCGATGCGGCGGACTACCCGGAAGGCTCCCGCGCCGACCTGCTCGGCAAGTACTACGCCCGCCGGGTCACGGAACGTGCAGTCCGCGTCGGCGTCGAGTTCGGCAAGCTGGCGGCCAAAGCCGGCATCACCCCGGCCCAGCTTGCGATCCTCTGGTGCAAGGACCAGCCCGGGATCACTGCTCCGCTGATCGGCCCCAGGAAGCTCGAGCACGTCGACGAACTCGTCGCGGTCCAGGAGATGACGCTCGACCCGAAGATCGCCGCCGCCTGCGACGCCCTGGTCCCGCCCGGCAGCGCCGTGTCCGATTTCCACAACACGTCCGGCTGGATGAAGACGCGCCTCACCTGGTAGCCGGGACCTACCGGATGAGGGTGAGCTCCGTCTGCGGCGGCGACAGGAACTCGATGCCGTCCTCGCCTGCGAGCGCCTCCTCGTGGGCCCACCAGAACAGGTACTGGTCCTGCCCTTCCGGGCCCGGCGAAGGCAGGTAGAAGAAGTACTCGATGACGAAGTGGTGGTACGGCGCGAGGGGAATGTCCTTCGACCAGTCCGGACCGAGCGAGCCGATCCGGGGGCCGAAGTAGGTCTCGACCGACTGCGGCCGGGCGCCTTTCGTCTGGCCGTGGGAGTCCATGGAAATGTGCGTCTTCGTCGTGTCGAAGCCGGCGACGTAGGCCGGGTAGTCGTTCTTGGCCGACACCATGTGGAGTTGGTTGTCGCGGACGACGATGCCGGCCTCCTCGAACCGGGCCGTGTAGTCCGCGATGATCTCGCGCGGCGTGAGGCCCGCCTTGATCGTCTCCGCCAGGATCGCGTCGACCTTCAGGTACTCGGCCCAGAGCTCCTGGATCTCCGCCGGCGGTTCCGTCTCGCCGTCGCGCAGCACGTAGGCGTACATGCCGATGCTCGGGTTCGTGACGATGTCGCCGCCCTGGACGACGGCGTCCTCCCAGCCCTCGCTGCGGCCGCGCTGCGACTGACCGGTTCGCATGCGGCGCATGATCGTCAGCTCGGTCTCGTCGATCCTGGTGACGCCCGGCTCGATCGCGTCCAGCGCATCCTCGAACAGCCAGAGCTCGTCGCGTCGCAGCCGCTTGAGCAGTTCGACCTCACTCGGCACCTGGTGGTTGATGTAGTCCATCATCAGCCACTCGGACGAGACCAGCCGGTCCGCGTACGTCCCGCCGAGTTCCTCGGAAAGCAGCAGGTAGTCGGTGTGCGAGAGGCCGTCGATCTCGCCCCGGTAGGTCGGCCACGGGCCCAGCTCCTGCTTGAAGTTGACCGCGATGACGTCCGGGTCGCGCTCGGCGACGAAGTCCCTGAGCCCCTCGAAACGGTAGTCGTACTCCGTCTCCGGGCCGCCGACCGGCTCCTGGACCCGGACCGCCGGGGCGACGATGTCGTAGGCGCCGCTCTCTTCGACGTACCGGTAGTCCGTCTCGCCCCAGCCGCGCTGGGTGGCGCCCCAGCGCCGCCCGAGGATGGCGCGCTCGATCCGGTCGCCGCCGCGGTCCGTGAACACGAAGACGCCGGAAGCGCTGCCGAGTTCGTCAATGCCGAAGGAGTCGGGAATCGACTCCCGCATCACATGGATCCACATGTCCACGCCGCGCTCCCTCATGATCTCCGGGAGGACGAGATCGAACTTGTCGCGGCGGATCTTCCGGTTCGCCGCTTCGTAGGGGGAGCGGAAGACGTACGGCTCGATCACCAGAGGCGCGCCGTCGTACGTGCCGTCCGGGATGACCATCGGGATTCGGTACTCGGGATCGCTCAGAATCTCGTACAGGACCGGCTCTCGCTCCTGCACCTTCTCGGGCGTGTTGAGCGGCCACTCGTGGCCGATCTGGTCGAGCCGCCCGGGCAGGTCCTGGGCGCCGATGAAGGACGTGTACACCCAATAGATGTACTCCGAGGCCATGCAGCCGTAGTCGCAGGTCTCGTCGTCGTAGGTGTACCAGGCGCCCTCCGGGTACTCGTCCGGCGGGCCGTCGAACGCGCCGCCGCGGGCGATGTCCATCGCGTCGGTGAGCGCGGTCCCCGGCTCGGTCCCGAACACGTCCGGGTAGGCGACGCCGTAGCCGTTGTCCGTGACCATGTGCCAGATCTCCTCGAGCGCCGCGTCGAACACGCCCTGAGCACGGGCGTCGATCACCGTCTCCTCGTCGTAGAGGCCCTGGCCCCGGGGCGCGTTCCTCCAGTCCATCTCGTGCGCCTCGTCCTGGGTGCCGGTCATGACGATCGTGCCGCCGGTGTCCAGCATCGCCTGGTGGACCTTCGGGTTGTCGATCTCGCCGTCCTCGTCGTTGTCGAGGAACTGGGCGAGGACGCCCGCCGCGTGGAGGAGCTTGTCGTCGCCGGTCGTGTTCGTGGCGTAGATCGGCACGCCGTGGACCATCACTTTCTTGACCCAGGCGATTTCGTTCGCCGCCGGACCAGCGTCTCCCTCCGGAGCGGCAGCGCATCCAGCCAGGACCACGCTACCAACAAGAGCGGGCAGAACGACTAGCGCACGCCGCTTCGCGGCCGCGCCCGGATCGCGGGTCAGAAGACCCGCGCAACGACCCGCGCACCCAGTGGTTCTCATGGTCACTCCTCCCTGCAGCGTCAAGCTGCTCTCAGTGCATCGTCCGAAAGGCGCTCCCGGCGCCTAGGTTTCAGGGCGCGAGGAGTTCGCGCTTGACGGCGTCTTCGATCAGTTCCTCGGCATGGCGCCAGAGTTCGGGCGCGCCGTCTTCGATACAGCCGTTGATCTCGCGTACCTGGTCGGCGCTGATGCCGTGCTGCTGCCAGGGACCGCCGCCGTTGACGTAGTTGAGCACCATCGGCTGCAGGCGGTCCAACGCCCTCGCGAACTTGGCCTCGGGACTCTGGCGCGCCTCGAACTCGTCCCAGACGGCGCGCAGTTCGGCCCCGCTCTCGGCCGGCAGCAAGCCGAAGATCCGTTCCGCCGCCCGCTCCTCGCGCTCCTCCTGGTCTTCGAGGCCGGCCTGGTCGTAGACGAAGGTGTCGCCCGCGTCGATCTCGACCAGGTCGTGGACGATCAGCATCTTCAGCACCTTGAGCTGGTCGAGGCCCGGAGCGGCCGCGTGCTCGGACAGCACCAGCGCCATCAAGGTCACATGCCACGAGTGCTCCGCCGAGTTCTCGAGGCGGCGATTGCCGACGATCGACGTGCGCCGCAGCACCTGCTTGAGCTGGTCGACTTCGACCAGGAAGCGCATCTGCTGCGCGAGGCGTCCATGCCGTTCCGCCATCCCGCAACGGTATCCAACTCCTCCGGCTCCCTACTCGTCCAAGCGAACGGTTTCGTCGCTGAACCGCAAGGACTCGATGCCGCTCAGCGTGTCGGTCCCGTCCCGGTCCGGCTGCGAGTCGGTCACCGTCGCTCCGTCGCCGTCCTGGTTCACTTCGTAGTCCGCCGCCGGTCCGCTGAAGACCGCCGTGTCGTCGCCGGCGGCGCCGTCCAGCATGTCGTTGCCGCCGCCGCCCTCCAGCCGGTTCGCGCCGGCATTGCCGGTCAGCACGTTGTCGTGCGCGTTGCCCCGCAGGTCCGCGTCGCCGTCGCCGGTGAGCGCGACGTTTCGCAGGTGTTGCGTCTTCATCGTGTACCGAACCTCCGGGTCGAACGTCATCGAGAAGGTCCCGCTGAAGTCGAGCGGCAGCTCCGGCGTGTAGGTCAGGTGCGGCGGCACGAACTTCTCCATCAGCGCGAAGCCCAGCGGATCCTCCTCGAGCATGGCGGACCTGCTCCCCGCGAAGTAACGCCCGAAGTGCGAATGGCCATCGGGAATCTCCCCGGGTTCGATGTCGACTGCCTCGTACATGGTCGGCGGCACGGTCCAGAGGTCGTAGTAGTTGTCGATCAGCACGCCGACGTACTCGTTCGGGTGCTCCTGCGGCTCGTCGTCGGGCCAGCCGCGCCAGCCGTTCGCCTCGGCGACGTCGTTCGCCGCCCGCATCTCGGCGATCATCTCCGGCAGTGTCGGCTTGATCCCGTAGTCGTGAATCAGGTGCCAGATCTCTTCGTACGAGGCGTCGCGGGTGACGTGAGCCATGTAGTCCGCGTCGCCCGGGGCCGGACACTCGTTGGCGCGCAGGTCCTGCATGCTGAGGTCGGTCGCCCTCGCCAGCCCGGACCGCATCGCCTCGTTCAGTTCCTCTTCCGTGTTGAAGAAGACCATCGTCGCCTTGCGGTCCGCCATCGCGCTGGCGATGGGGCTCTTGTCGTCGCCGTACTCCGAGCCCGGTAAGTCGGCCAGCAGGTGCTCCATCACGTTCAGGCCGTGCTTGATCTGATCGCGAGTCCAGACGTCCGAGACGAGGAAGTGGATCCGCCTCCCGTCCGGCGTCGGCACGTACGCGTACCGGTTGAAGTGCTCATGGAACACCTCCGGCACGTCAGCCGGCAGGTCGACGATGCCGTCGGGGGAGCCGGAGGTGTCGATCTCGGGCAGGGTGACGAGCTCCTGCGGGGCACAGGCGGTCAGGAGGAGGCTGGCGACGGCGAGCGCTTGCATGGAACGAACTCGCGCTCGCTGCTTCGCAGCATCGCGCTCGATGCGGGTCAGAAGACCCGCGCACCCAGAGAAAGGGCGTTGAGGGGCGTGAACGAGAACTCCTTGCAGCGTCCTGGCTTGCCTCATGACCTCCTCCTTTCGGCGTCTCCGATCAGTCCTGCAGGTACAGCTCCCAGAAGCTGGCCTGACCTTCATCCTGCGAGCGGTTCACGATCTTCCCGTCCTTGATCACCATGGACAGGCTGCGCAGGTGAGAGATGTGCTCGAGGGGGTTCTTCTCGAGCACGATCAGGTCGGCGAGCTTGCCGACCTCGACGGTGCCCAGGTCGTCCAGCATGCCCATCATCTCGGCGCTGTTGCGCGTCGCCGCCTGGATGGCGGCCATCGGCGGGATGCCGTGGAAGACGAACTGCTCGATCTCGAGGACGCCGATCTCCGAGATCGGGTTCGAGTCGCTGCCGGTGGTCAGGCGGATGCCCGCGGCGTAGGCCTTGTTGATCACGTCGCGCGCGTAGTTGGCGTACTCCGGGCTCCGCTCGTCGGCTCGGGAGACCCGCACCCGGCCTTCGACGACCTCCGGCGGATCGATGTAGCCCGCCTCCTCGATCAGCCGTTCCCGCTCGGCGATGAACTCGGCGCTCAGGTTGCACTGGATCGTCGGGTCGAGGAAGGTGCCCGCCTCGGCCATCATCCGGATCGTGTCGTCGGTGAGGTCGTTGCCGTGCTCGATGCTCTCGGCGCCGGCCATCACCGCGATCCGGGTCGCCTCGTTGTCGGCATGGACGGTGACCGGGATGCCGTGCCGGTGGGCTTCCTCGATCCCGGCGATCAGCTCCTCGGGCGGCATCCGGTCGCCAAGGAACTTGATGAGCTGGACCCCCTTCGCGATGTTGTCGGCAACGATGGCCCGGATCCCCTCGGGCCCCTTGCCGGTCCTCACCAGCCAGTCCGTGTCGCCGTCGGTCGAGAGCGGCGGACCGCCGGCCACGATCCGCGGCCCGACGAAGGCGCCGGAATCGAATGCCTCCTTCCAGGCCACGTCGATGAAGTCGCGATCGCCGGTGATCCGCAGCGTCGTGAAGCCGGCCTTCAGCGCGTCGATCGCGTTGCGGCCGGCTCGGATCATCGCCCGCGGCAGCGGTTCGTCCGGCAGCAGGCCCTTCGGATCCGGCAGCAGGTCACCGAGATGGGAGTGGTTGTTCCACAGGCCCGGCAGGACGTAGGCGCCGCCGAGGTCGATCACCCGGCCGTCATCGCCCGGATCCGGCGCGGCGGACGACGGCGTGTGGATCGCCGTGATCCGGTTGCCTTCGATGACGACCGCGGCGTCCTCGATCGGCGGCGCGCCGGTGGCGTCGATGACCGTGGCGTTGGTGAGGACGGTGGTCTGGGCGACGGCGGGCGCCGCGGCCAGCAGCCCGAGGATTGTCGACGCGGCCAACGCGACAGCGATCCCGGAGGCCGGCGCTGCGCGCCGGATGCCGGCGAGGGCGCCGGCGCACCCAGTTTGCAGCGCAGCGGCTCGGAGGGTCCGGTTTCCTGTGTTCCGTTTCATCCCTCGCCCTCCTGCGATGTGCCGATGGCGCTATTGATCCGTTGCCGTGTTGCCGCGCTGGAAGCCTGCCGCCTCCTCGGACTCCGCGAGAAAACCCTCGGGCAGTTCCATCGAGCCGTAGTAGTCCCAGTAGGTCGACGTCCCGAGCTGGGCGTCCAAGTCGACCATCACGCCGCCCTTGAGCACCATCAAGGTCTCGCGGATGTTCGAGATGTTCTCGAGCGGATTGGCCCCGAGGACGACCAGATCGGCCAGCTTCCCCTCCTCGACCGTGCCGAGATCGCCGAGCACGCCCTGCACCTCGGCCGCGTTGCGGGTGGCCGCGATGATCGTGTCCATCTCGCTGACCCCGGAGAGGACGAACTGCTCCATCTCCAGGAAACCCATCTCGCCGACCGGCATCGAGTCCGAACCGATCAGGAGCTTGACTCCCGCCTTGGCGGCTTTGGCCAGGATCTGCCGCTGTTCGAGCGCGAACTCCGGCGACCGTTCGTCGGCGAAGGCGACCATCGTCCGCAGTCGGACGATCTCCTCGTCCTCGGCGTAGCCCAGTTCGGCCAACCGCGCCTCGCGCTCTGCGATGTACCCGGCGCTCAGGTTGCAGATGATCGTCGGGGTGTAGAAGGTGCCCTTCTCGGCCATCAGCTCGATCGTCTCGTCGGTCAGCCCGTAGCCGTGCTCGAGACAGTCCACCCCGGCCTTGACCGCGGCGTACGCCCCCGGTTCGCGGACGTGCGAGGTGACGTGAACACCCAGGCTGTGCGCCGTCTGGACCGCCGTCTCCAGTTCGTCCGGCAGCATCTCGACGCTGAACAGCTTGATCACCCTGGCGCCCTTCTGGACGCGTCTCCGCACCTCCTTGCGGATTGCTGCCACGCCGTCGGCGCCTTCCTCGACGTAACCGCGATGCCCCGCGGTCGGACTCACCGGTGCGCCGCTGGCGAAGACCCGCGGACCGAGGAAGAAGCCATGGTCGAACGCCTGCTGCCAGGCGACGTCGATGTAGTCCTCCTCGCCCACCGAGCGCACGCTGGTGAAGCCGTGGCGCAGCCCGTCGATCGAGTTCAGCCCCGCGCGGATGACCTTGGACGGCATCCGTTCGCCGGCAAGGGCGGGGTTGTCCGGGAACATCACGCTCAGGTGGGCGTGCATGTTCCAGAACCCGGGCAGCACCCAGGCGCCGTCGAGGTCGTGGACCTCAGCCCCGTCGCCGGCATCAGACGACTCGTACGGTCCCTGAGTAATCGAGGCGATCCGCTCGCCGGAGATGACGATCGTCATGTCCTCCTGGACCGGACCGCCGTTGCCGTCGATGATGTTGACGTTCGTCAGGACGATCGTCTGCGCGGCGAGTCCGGCCGGCATGAGACCGGCCACCAGGCCGGCAAGCAGTATCGGCATCGCCCGAACCAGACCGGTGCGGAGCGCTTTCATCCCCGGGAGGTTGACCGTCTACTGTACACCGTCCAGTCGAACCCCGACTGTCGGTGCGCCGGCCTTCTGGCCGGCTCCGCTAGTTTGAAGACCGGTACGTCACTTCGACGACCCGGTCGAGCGCATCGACATCCACGGCCTGCCGCGTTCCGTCCGGCCACAGCACCTCGACGCGGGTCAACTCATCGACCGAGGCCGCCTCGCCGAGGCCGATCGTCACGATCGGTTCGACCTGGCTCTGGTAGCTCCGGGTCGGCATGACTCGCCGGCGCTGGACGACCGCTCCGGCCGCCGTCTCCTGCTCCACCTCGACCCAGGCGCCGATGGCGTCCCGGTTCACCCGCCCGCCGTCGCCGCGGAGCAGGAAGCGCAGCCAGCGGTGACCCGTCTCCTGGTCGTTCCGCAGCAGCAGGGGACGGTCGCCGGTCTGGAGCAGCAGCACGTCGAGGTCGCCGTCGCCGTCGATGTCGGCGTAGCTCGATCCGCGACCGACGAGTTCCACGGTCAGGCCATCGCCCGGCGCCGGCTCGACCGGCACGAAGGTCGACGCCGCGCCGGGCCCGGCGTTCCAGAACAACTGCGGCGCCTGGCGGTACTGCTGGCTGGGTTCGACCACCTCGATGTCGTCCTCCAGGTGGCCGTTCACCTGGAGGAGGTCGAGCCGCCCGTCCAGGTCATAGTCGAAGAAGAACAGCCCGAAGCTCAGCACCCGGCGGCTCGGCGCGCCGATGCCGGCCGTGATCGCCTCGTCGCTCCACAGGGTCGGGTCTCCCTGGGAGACGTAGAGGGACGTCATCTCGTTCGCGAAGTTCGCGATGGCGAAGCCAAGTTCACCGTCGTTGCGGAAGTCGGCGGCGTCGGCGCCCATCGCCCCGGTTGCCGCGCCGTCCCGGCCGTAAGCGAGTCCGTAGAGCTCCCCGTCCTCGGTGAACGCGCCGCTGCCGTCGTTGACCAGCAGGAAGTTGCGCACGGTGTCGTTCGCGACCACGACGTCGATATCGCCGTCTCCCTCGATGTCCACCGGCGCCAGTCCGAGGGTCTTCGCCACCGGCGTGTCCGTCGCCGGATTCAGGATGTGCAGGCCGGCCTCCTCCGAGACGTCGGTGAACACGCCCGAGCCGTCGTTCCGGTAGAGATCCATCGTCGTGCCGCCGTAGTTGAGCGGCGGCCCGTAGGCGCGCCCGACGCCGGTCAACTGGTAGCCGACCTCGATGTCGATCTCCCGCGACCAGCGCACGTAGTTGCCGACCAGGAGATCCAGGTCGCCGTCACCGTCGGCGTCGAAGAAGGCGCTGCTGCTGCTCCACTCCGTGTCGGCGCCGGCGACGCCGGCCGTTGCCGTGACGTCCTCGAAGCGCCCGCCTTCCATATTACGAAACAACCGGTTCGAACCGACCGCCGAGACGAAGAGGTCCGTCCAGCCATCGCCATCGACATCGCCGACCGCGACGCCCGTGCCGTAGAAGCTGACCTCCAGGCCCGAGCCCGCCGTGCGGTCCGCGAACTTCCCGGCGCCGTCGTTCTCATATAGTGACATCGTAGGCTCGGTACCCGGCCCAACCTCCGCGTCCGAGAGAACCGCGTCCCAGGTCGTCGAGTTGACGAGCAGCAGGTCCTGGTCGCCGTCGCGGTCGACGTCGAAGAAGGCCCCGCCGGCGCCCATCGTCTCGGGCAGCAGGGCCTCGCCCGCGGCGCCGTTGACGTGGACGAAGTCGATGCCGGCCTCCGCTGTGATTTCCGTGAAGGCCACGACGGGCACGTCCCGCGGCGCCGCCTCCACCGCGCGCGGCGCGGCCACCGGGATCTCGACCGCTTCCTCCGGCCCGGCCCGGAACACGTAGCGGAGCGCAACGACAATGAGCGCGGCGGCCGCCAGAGCCGCCAGAACCTTCAGCGAACGGGCGAAGACCCGGCCGATGACCGCGTCGTCCTCCGGCGCGAGTTCGCCTTCGGGAACCTCCAGGCCCTCGCCCGGGCGATCCGGCGTCAACCGCCGCCTCCGGCAACACCCGCGCGGCTGCCTTCGAAGCGCTCCGGCCGGTGCAGGTCGTAGATCACGATCGCCTCCGCGGCGTGATCGGCCGCGGGGTCGGAGCGCCTGGCGATGGCAATCGCCCGGTCGCGGGCGTTGTCGTCCGGCTTGTAGCGCGCGTGGAACTCGCGATGCAGGACCGCGCTGTCGGAGTCGCCGAGCTGAGCGTGGATCAGCCCGAGGTTGTAGTGGGCCGTCACGTTCTCCGGATCGATGACGAGAGCCCGCTCGAACGACTCGCGGGCTTCGTGCAGGCGCTCGGCCCGCGCCTCGGCCCGAGCCGGGCCGCGCTCCCGCTTGGCGCGCTCGAACAGGGCAAGGCCAAGCTCGTCGTGCAGCCGCACGTCGCGGCTGAAGTCGAAGCCGCGCCGACGCATCTCCTCGCTGTCCGCCTCGAGGATGGAGCGGAAGTTCGAGATCGCCTCGTCGACGGCGCCGTTCTGCAGGTTGACCAGCCCCGAGAACCAGGCGACCGACCAGCTCGGCGCCGGCGGATCGAAGGCTGCCGCCCGCTCGAGCGCCGCGATCGCGTCGTCCCGCACCGTGCCCTGGGCCAGGTAGACCCGCGCCAGGTTGAGCGGACCGTCGGGGCGGCCCAGTTCCTCGACCCGGGTGAAGGCCTCGATCGCCTGGCGGAGCTCGCCGCGGCCGGTGCCGCCCTTGCGCAGCAGGCCGATGCCGTAGTCGTTCCAGCGCTGCCACAGCGGCTTCCCGGGCTCGCGGGCGGCCGCCGCGGGCGACTCGGCGACGCTGCCGGCTGCGACGGCGCCGTCCACCTGGAACGTCACCGAGTCCCGGGCCAGGTCGAGGATCGGCAGCTCGTTCGCCGTCTCCGGGCCGTAGATGTGGCGCAGGTAGGTGGTGTCGAACTTGCGGTAGCGCAGCGCGGCCTCAACCGTCAGCGTGGCGGCGGCGCCCGCCCGCGGCACCTCCAGCCGGTAGTGGACCACGTCGCCCGCTCCCGGCGGGATCTGGTGGTCGTAGAGCGGGACGAAGATGTCCTCCGCGTTGCGGCGGTCGATCCGGGCGCCGTCGCGGTCGAGCATGTAGACGTTGATGAAGTGCGACCAGGGATCCACCCGGTTGCCCTCGCCCAGGCCGCCGCTGCGGCCCACCAGGTTCCCTCGCTCGTCGCGCACCTCCACGTCGAGCCAGAGCTGGTTCGAGTCCGCGGTGCCCTGGGTCAGGTGGTGGCCCAGGCCCAGGGTGCGCACGACGACCTCCAGCAGGTAGTCCTCCCCCGGCTCGAGCGCGGGGACCTCCGGCCGGAGCGGCGCGATCAGCTCGTCCTCGATCGTCCCGCCCGGCTTGACGCCGAAGATGTCGACGTCGACGACGCCCTCGTTGAACTCGCGGTGCGCTTCGATCACCCAGTCCGGGAAGTCGAGCAGGTGGGGAATGCCCGTGTTGGCGGACGGGAACAGGTGGTCGTGGACCTGGGTGACGTCCGGCCGTTCGCTCTCCGGGTAGCGCTGCGAACCGAAGTCCTCCGACGGCAGCAGTTCCATGTGGCAGCCGTTGCAGTTCGGCTCCGCCTTCGGCGGGTAGTAGAAGCTCGCCACCCCGTGGCCGGAAACGCCCGAGAGCAGGTGCGAGTCGTAGTGGTTCTGGCCGCGCAGGAACTTGTAGTGGTTGAGCTCCTCCGGCAGGTGGACCTTGTGACAGGCGCCGCAGAACTCGGAGGTCTCGTGCAGGGGCTTGAGGAACGTCCGCTTGTGCAGCTCCGGCTTGGCCTTGACGAGCTGATGGTTGACGAAGCGGAGCACTCCGGAGTCCGAGAAGGCGAACAGATAGTGCTGGGGCTCCTCGATCGTGTAGTCGGCGTTGCCGCGCGGGCTGTTGATGTGGGTGATCGCGTGGCAGGAGGTGCAGGTGATCCCGGCATGGGCGGACGGCTGGTCGACGTCGAACTCCGGATCGTCGAAGGCGCCCGAGAAGAAGACGACCGGGTCGTGGCAACCGGCGCAGAAGCGGGACGCCTGGACGTCGCCGGAGCGCTCGTACGCCTTGTCGCGGGTCTGCTGCACCGAGAAGCTGTACGCCGGGTTGTTGAAGGAGCTGAAGCGGTGGGCGCTGTAGGCCCAGCGGCCGTGGATGTCCTCGTGACACTCTACGCAGTAGGCGTCGTTGCTCAGCGCGTGCTCCGGGATGAAGCCGCCGCTCGCGGTGCGCGCCAGCGACGGGAAGAAGTACTGCTCGCCCGACGCCGGACCCTCCACGTTCCAGGCCCGCGGATCCTGGAACTGAAGCACCAGGGCGACGCCGACCAGCACCACGGCCGCCGCGGCCACCCGCCCGCCGATCCGCCAGTTGATCCGCTTGCCGGCCAGCCGGTGGAGGACGAACAGCCAGACCGCGACCAGTGGCGCCAGCACGTGGAGCCAGTAGGCGACGCCGCGTACGGCGGGGTCGTTCACCGTGATCACGCCCTCGATCCGGGTCAGCACGATGCCGCTGAAGAGCAGAACGAGCGCTGTTCCGAACAGCGCGTAGCCGACCTTCACCGCGCGCCGATTGGGACGGTTCCGGGCGTTGCGCATGTGGGCCAGGCCGAACCAGATGACCGGCAGCACGAACAGGGCCCCCACCGCCAGGTGCAGCAGGAACATCGAGATGTAGAACCAGTTCTGGTAGGTCTCGCCGGACGCCGCTTCGGCCATGCGGACCCCGGACAGGTAGAAGGAGTTCACCGCGAGCAGGGCGAAGAGCCCGAAGACCACCCACAGCAGCGGTTTCAGCCTCGGGCCGATGGCCGGCCGGTAGCGCCGGCGAGCGGGTCGTTTCCCGCCGCCCGCGTCCGTGGTCACGGTCCCGCTCCGGTCGCTCCCGTAAGCCGCAGCGAATCGCGAGCGGCGGCTTCGATCTCGTCGCCGACCAGACCGTCGAGCGCCCGCAGCAGGCGATTCGTCACCGCATAGCCCGCGCGCCGAACGCGAGACGAGGTCGGTTGCCCGGTGACTCGCACCGCGAAGGCGTAGCGGGGCGCCTGCCCGCCGCCCGCGGGGAAGAAGCCGACGTAGTTCACGTGGAACGGCTTGTCCGGACCGCGCGCGGTGCCCGTCTTCATCGCCACCTGCAGCCGCCGCGGGGCGACCCGGTTCGCGGTGCCGCCCGGCGACACGACGGCGCGCATCGATTCGTGGAGCGCCGGCAACCAGGACGGATCCAGGACCGGGACGGCCTGCGGATCGTTGGCGACCGGTGTCCGCGGCGAGATGCCGAGCAGGCCGTCCGCCTGCAGGACGAACCTGGGCTCGCGGCGCAACCCGTCAGAGAGCGTGGCGGCGAACACCGCGGCGCCGAGAGGCGTGATGGACGCCTCCTCGAGACCGATCGAGAGATCGCCGAGCCGCTTGCCCGGATGGCGGTACTCATGCACCACGCCGACGGCGTTCCTCGGCACGGCGGCGCCCTGAGGGCCGCCGATCACGAAGCCGTAGCGCTCGTACTCCTCCACCAGGGCCCGGTCGCCAACGTCCATCGCGAGCCGGGCGAACGAGACGTTGCAACTGCTCGCCATCGCGTCGGTGAGCCCCCTGAGCCGCCCGCGGATCGCGGCGCAGTAGAGACGCTCGCCGTCCATCAGCACCGAGCCCCGGCAGGTCATGTTGGCGATCTCCTCGTCCGGGTCGAGGCCGGCCCGCATAGCGGCCGTCGTGGTGATCAGCTTGGCGATCGAGGCCGGTTCGCGCGGGTCGAGCACGCTGTCGCCGCGCGCCCGCCAGCGGCTTCTTCGGTTCCGGTTGCTGACCGCCGCCACCACCGCGCCCGACGGGAGCTCGAGGATCGTGATCGCTCCCTCCTCCCGTCCCAGCGCCCTGGCGGCCGCCTCGCTCCAGGCCCGGTCGATCGTCAGCCGCAGCGCCCTCGCGCCGGCCGTGGAGGCGGCCATCGCCCCCGGCCCCGCGGCGGCCAGGCCGGGCGGCTGAAGTGCGGGAGGAAGCAGGTCGGTCCCCAGTTCGGGCGGAACGAGTCCCGCCGGCAGATCCTCTTCCAGGGTCAATGAACGGTCATCGCCGATCGATCCCAACGGCCGGCCCCTACGGTCGAACAGCAGTTGCTGGACGCCCGAGGCGTCGACCAGTTGCGCCCGGCGCAGCCGCTGCTCGAAGGCCGACGCGGGCGGTTCGACGACGGACTCCACCGCAGCCTCGCCGGAACCGGCCTCCGCATCCGCGGCAACCGGACGGTTCAAGCCGAGTTCGACTTCGGCAGCCTCCAGCAGTGCCGGCGGCAGGTGCTCGGCGTACTCGCCGTAGAGATCCGCCACCTCCCGCCAGCGACTCTCTCCGGCCGCTTGCCGGGCGGCAAGGCCGAGCAGTTGCGGCGCCCTCTCGGCGAGCTCCGCGAAGTCCGCGCCCGCTATCGCCGCTTCCGCCATCCGCAGGTCGACACGCGCCTGGCGCACGTCCTGCCGGACCCGGAACGAAAGCACGGCCGCCACCGCGAGGGCCAGCACCAGCACCGCCTGAACCCGCCGGCGCGGAGGCCAGAGGACGCGCCACGTCTCCGCGACGCCGCGCCCAGGGTTCTTCCGGTTACCGCTCATCTCCTCGCCGCGCCTGGAAGGCGGCTCAGAATACCAACTGCACCCACTCTCCATCGATCTGGGTGATCGTCGAGCGCACGCCGGGCAGGATCTGCTCGTCGAGCAGCGTCCCGCGCCAGGAGTCCAGCTCGGCCTCCAGCCGCGCGACGACGTCCGGTTGCTCCGCCGCCAGGTTGTTCGCTTCGCCGACATCCGCGTCGAGGTCGTAGAGCAGGGTGAGCTGGCCGTGCGGCGAGTCCGTCGGCCAGCCGCCCTCCGGCGGCTGCAGGCGGCCGTCCCCGCGCAGGTTGTCGGGACGGAAGTCCGTACGGTTCAGCTTGATCAGCTTGTACTGCGCATCCCGGATCGCGACGCTCGCGCCGGCCCGCCAGTACAGGTACTCGTGCGGTGCGCCTTCCGCTTCGCCCGTCATGTACGGCAGCAGGTTCACGCTGTCTTCGGTCTCCGCCTCTTCGCCCGCCGCCGCGGTGAACGTCGCCATGTAGTCGAGCGTGATCACCGGATGACTGATCTCCTGCCCGCCATCGACGGCCGCCGGCCAGCTCATGATGAACGGGATCCGGACGCCGCCCTCGTGGTGGTAGCGCTTGAAACCGAACAGCGGAGCGTTCGAGCAGGCGTTGCCGATGTAGCCGGCGCAGCCGTTGTCGCTGGCGAAGGCGATCAGCGTGTTCTCGTACACGCCCTGAGCCTTCAGCGTCTCGACCACCCGCCGCACGCTCTCGTCGAGCGAAGCGACCATCGCCGCGTAGACCCGCGTCCGCTGATCCTCGATGTGGCGGTACCCCTCGAGGTACTCGGCCGTCGCCTGCAGCGGCGTGTGCGGCGTGGTGTGGCTGAGGTAGAGAAAGAAGGGCTCGTCCCCGGCCGCGCCGCGCTCGATGAAGTCGACCGCCTCGTCGGTGAAGACGTCCGTGAGATAACGCTCGACCTTCTCCTCCTCGAATCCGCGCAGCACCTTGTTCCGGCGCTCCGTCGGCCCCTCTTCGCCGCGACGCGAGCCGTACTCCACGCCCGGCAGGCTGGAGTCGATGAAGATGCTGCCGCCTTCCAGGACGCCGAAGTACTCGTCGAAGCCGCGGCTCATCGGGTGGTGCGCCTCCTGGTGGCCCAGGTGCCACTTGCCGACCATGCCGGTCCGGTAGCCCAGAGCCTTCAGGCGGTCGGCCAACGTCGCCTCGTCGAGGCTCATGCCGGCGTTCACGTCGCGGCCCGCCGGGTTGAACTCCCAGCCGTGGCGCTGCTGGTAGCGGCCGGTGACCAGCCCGGCCCGCGACGGGCTGCACACCGGGTGACTGACGTAGCCGTCCGTGAACAGGACGCCGTTCGCCGCCAGCGCGTCGATGTGCGGCGTCGAGATGATCTCGCTGCCGTAGATGCCGATGTCGGCGTAGCCGAGATCGTCGGCGAGGATCAGCACGATGTTTGGCGGACCGGCGCCAGAGTCCGTGGCCGGCGCGTCGGCTTCGGGCACACCGCCACAGGAAGTCGAGAGCCCAGCGGCCGCCGCCAGAGCCGCAGCGACCGGCCACTGGGTGCGCCGGCGCCCTCGCCGGCTTCCTGGAGAATCGCGCCGCGAAGCGGCCACTACTCCGCCGCGCTCGGGGTCTCGCATCGTCATCCCGGCCTCCCTGGGTTCACTACGTGGTTCCGAAGAGCGTAGCGGACGCGGACCCGTGGGCCTGCTTCGTGGGCTACGCTCCGCGCTGCCATGACCTCCGAAACCGCAGACCAGCCGGCGCCGGCCGAACTACCGTCCTCGGTGCAGCGCCTCGAACTCGACGAGCGCGAGGTCTTCCTCGTCGGTACCGCCCACGTCTCGCCCCAGAGCGTCCGCGACACGAAAGAGGCGATCGAAGCACTCGAACCGGACACCGTCTGCGTCGAACTGTGCCCGGCCCGCTACGAGAACCTGGAGAACCAGGATTCCTGGCGCAAGCTCGACATCTTCCAGGTCATACGCGAGGGCAAGGCCGCGCTTCTCCTCAGTTCGTTCCTCATGCACTCGTTCCAGCGGCGCCTCGCCCAGCGGTTCGGCATCGAGCCCGGCGCCGAAATGCGGGAAGCGATCGCCCGGGCCCGTGAACGCGGCGCCCGGCTCGAGCTGATCGATCGCGACATCCAGATCTCCCTGAAGCGCACCTGGGCGTCGCTCGGCTTCTGGCAGCGGACGAAGGTGATGGGCCAGTTGGCCGGCAGCGCGCTGGTCGGCGACGACCTGAAGGAAGAGGACATCGAGAAGCTCCGCGACAGCGGCAACCTCACCGACCTGATGTCGGCCCTCGCGGAGGCCCTGCCCGGCGTCAAGGGCACCTTGATCGACGAGCGCGACGCCTACATGGCCGAGAAGCTGCGCCAGTCGGCGGGGCCACGGACGGTCGCCGTCGTCGGCGCCGGGCACCTGCCCGGCATCACCGGCCTCGCCGACTCCTCCTGCAACCTCGAGGAACTCGAGCAGGTGCCGGACCCGCCGATCTGGCCGCGAATCGTCGCCTGGCTCGTGCCGATCCTGATCATCGCCCTCTTCGCCTACGGCCTCGTCTGGGGCGACAGGGAGCGCGCCGTCGAATCCGTGTACATCTGGGTCGCGCTGAACGGCGGCCTCGCCGCTCTCGGCGCCGTCATCGCTCTGGCGCACCCGGTCACGATCCTCGCCGCCTTCGCCGCCGCGCCCCTGACCAGCCTGAATCCCCTGATGGCGGCCGGCTGGGTCGCCGGCCTGGTCCAGGCCGTGCTGCGCAAGCCACTCGTCGCCGACATGGAGAACCTCGCCGACAGCCTGGGTTCCGTGCGCGGCTTCTGGAGCAACCGCCTCACCCGCATCCTCCTGGTCGTCGTCCTGTGCAACCTGGGCAGTGTGCTGGCGACGTTCATCGCGGGCGCGTGGATCGTCGGACGCACGCTCTGAAAACCCCCCGCTGACGGGAAGGGAACAACCTCCGCCTGTCGGTGCGCGGGTCTTCTGACCCGCTGCCGCCGTAGGCGGCAAAGAAACGCGCCGGCCGTCAGGCCGGCTCCGCTCCAACCCACGCAACTTAATCTTGCATCCAACGTTCCGCAAGAGCTATCCTCGCCATCCAACGGCAACCGGCAGGAGGCAGCCGACACCATGCCCACGTCACCGATCGGCGCACGCATCAAAGCACTGCGCGAGCAGCACAAACTCACCCAGCAGGATCTGGCCCGCGTCTTCGGCTTCAACGACCGCCAGACCGTCTCGGCCATCGAGAGCGGCACGCGCCGCCTGAAGGCTGAGGAACTGCTTCTGGTCGTGGAGAAGTTCCCCGTCTCGCTCGACTACTTCACCGATCCCTTCCTGCTCGTCGGCGAAGGGAAGTTCTCCTGGCGCCACTCGGGCGTAACTGACGAGGAACTCTGCGAGTACGAGCAGCGCGCCGGCCGCTGGATCGCCGCCTATCGTCACCTGGCGCCTCAAGTGGGCGTGGAATCTCCGCTCCTGCGCCGCTCGCTGCCGCTGCGACCGCGTTCGAGCTACGAAGCCGCGATGGCGGCTGGAGAGCGCTTCCGTGCCGAGTTCGAGATCGGCCCGGTGCCCGCGGAGGGCCTCGCCCGGGTCATGGAAGAGGAACTCGGGATCCTCGTCTTGATGGTGGATGCCGAACCGGGCATTTCCGGCGCAGCCTGCCGTCTCCCGGAACTCGACGCCGCGCTCATCGCCCGCGCGGAAGTCGCCGGCCGGCGCCACTTCGACCTGGCTCACGAACTCTTCCATCTCCTCACCTGGCCCGCCATGCCGCCGGAACACTCGGAACGGGCAACGACCACCGGAGGCAATCGGGTAGAGCAACTGGCGAACAACTTCGCCGGCGCGCTGCTGATGCCGGCGGAGGTCATCAGGCGGCGCGGCCCCTGGTCCGGACTCGATGAGTCGAACCTCGTTGCGCGTCTGAACCGCGTGGCGGATGAACTGCAGGTGACCTCGTCCGCGCTGAGCTGGCGCCTGGTTGCACTGAAGCAACTCAGCAAGAGCGCCGGCGCCTCGCTACCCGAGGCCGCGCTGAGAAACAACGGCCGTCCAAGCGTCGAGATGAAGAACGGGGGAATTCAGGCGGAAAAGCCGCCGCCCAGGTTCTCGAGACGCTTCGCCGAAGTCATGGCCCTCGCCGTCGACAAGGGCTTCATCTCGCTTCGCCGTACTGCGACTCTGCTCGAGTGTCCCGTCGAAGGTGTAGGCGACCTGTTCGCCGAACATGGTCTCAACCGTCCCGTCGAGCGGTGAGCGAGCTGGTTCTTGATCTCGGACTGTAGAAGATCCGCCAGATCAAGGTGACAAACTAGCGCCGCAATGACGAACGGGCCCGCGACAGGCGGCCTCAAAGGAGCCGATTCATGACGGAACGGACGACATACGAACAGGTCGGCGACGTGGCCCTGATCACGATGGACGACGGCAAGGCGAACGTCTTCGGACCGCCCATGATCGCCGCCGTGAACGCCCAGCTCGACCGTGCCGCGGACGAGGCCAAAGCCGTCGTCCTGACCGGCCGGCCAGGCCTGTTCTCCGGCGGGTTCGACCTGAACGTGTTTCGCGATGGAGGCCCGGAACAGGCCCGCGCGATGGGACTCGCCGGGGCCCGTCTGATGATGCGCCTGTACGGCTGGCCGCAACCCCTGGTCGTCGCGGCCAGCGGACACGCCATCGCGCTCGGCGCGCTCTGCGTGCTCACCGGCGACCACCGCCTGGCGGCGGACGGCGACTTCCGGTTCGGGCTGAACGAGGTCGCGATCGGCAGGACGCTGCCGCCGTTCGCCTGGCTGCTGGCCAGGGAACGGCTCTCCAGGCGCGCCCTGACGCAAGCCGCCCTGACCGCGAGGATGTACGACGCCGAGGGCGCGCGCGATGCCGGTTTCGTCGACGCGCTCGCGCCGGCCGGCGAGCTGCGCGACGCCGCCCTAAAGCGGGCCGCGCAGTTGGCGGAACTCGACGCCAACGCGTTTTCCGCCATGAAGCAGGGCCTGAGGGGCGACGGCATCGACGCCGTGCTTGCCGGTCTCGAGGGAAGCTGACAACGAAATGGCTCTTGACATCTACTTCAGCGCCACGCCCAACGGCTGGAAGATCTCGATCATGCTCGAGGAGCTGCGCGAGGCGGGAGTCGAACTGCCCGAGACGCGCATCCACATGGTCGATCTCTCGGCCGGCGACCAGTTCACGCCCGAGTTCACCGCGATCAACCCGAACCAGAAGATGCCGGCCCTGGTGGACGACGGTCGCGCCGTCATGGAGAGCTGCGCCATCCTGCAGTACCTCGGCGAGCAGTACCCGACATCGCTCTTCCCGACGGACGAGCGGCGCTGGGACGTGCTTCCCTGGCTCTACTGGCAGGCCGCCAATCTCGGCCCGGCCTTCGGCAACAAGCTGAGCTACACGCGCTACATCGACATTCCCGATGAACAGAAGGCCCATCCGCTGGAACGCTTCGGCAGGGAGTCCCTGCGGCTGGTGGCGATTCTCGGCCGCCGGTTCGAGAAGCACCCCTACATCTGCGGGGACGACTTCACGGTTGCCGACATCTCCGTGTTCCCCTGGATCCGGGCGTACAAGTGGGCGAAGGTCGACATCACGACCCAACCCAGCGTGGTGGACTGGCTGAAGCGCGTTCGCGCCCGCCCGGGCGTGGACCGGGGAGTCGCCTACGGCGTGCCGAAGGACGAGGTCGACAGCTTCAGCAAGGAGCGCCGGGAACGCTACAAGGCGCGCGGCGCGAAGATCGCCGCCAACGAGAATCTCAAGACGTCGATCTGAACGCGGGGCCGAGCAGCCCGAAGCGCCCGCACGCCCTGCACGGCTACAATTCTCGAACTCGCGGATCGAACCGGCGATGAACCAGGAAGCCACAGTCCAGCAGGTCCAGCTCATGGGCCACCGCATCCGGCGTCTGCGGCGCAAGAACAAGCTGACGCAGCCGGCACTGGCCGAGCGCGTCGGCATCCCGGCGTCCGACCTGTCCCGGATCGAGCGGGACGAACTCCGCGTCAGCCTGGACGTCCTGATCCGCATCGTCGCCGAGTTCAACGTCGGCCTCGACGAGCTGATGGGCAAGCCGGCCGAGGGGCGTGGCCGGCGCCGCTAGCGCCGCCACCATGGGGTCGTCAGTTTGCTCGACCTACGCGATCGACGCGAGATCCGTCAATGAGAAGTCCTCGCCCTTGCAGAGCAGCGGTTCGCCGAGTTGGCGAGAAAGCGCGTAGACAAAGCAGTCGCCGTAGTTGAGCCCAGCGGGGTGGCGACCCTTCCCGAAGTCCGCGAAGGCCTGACGTGCGATCCTGGCTTGAGCCAGATCGACCGGCACCACTTCGACGCCGGCCGACTCGATCAGCAGATCGAGCAACCGAACGCCTTCCGCTCCGTGACGCGACTCGAGGACCATCGAAGCCTCCACAAAGCTCGCCGCCGAGATCCGACACACGGCCGCCGCCCCGATCTTCTCCGCGAACGAGCCACGTTCCGGCTCATCCTGCAAGATCGCGAGCATTGCCGACGTATCGATGACCATCAGCGGGGAAGGCCGTCCTCGTCGTACCCGAGAATCTCGTCCGCGGATCTCCCGTCGCGCACTGGCAGCCTGGCGCACCGGCGTCCGATCTCGCTGAGTTCGCTGGCCAGGGTCCGGCCGGACTGTTCGCGCCGACACCGTTCCAGGTGGTTTCGCAACGCCTCGGTGACCGCTTCAGTCTTGGTCTGTCCGGTCAGTCGCGCCAGCTCGCCGGCCAGCTTCTCTGTTTCTGCGTTTCTGATGTTGAGCGCCATTGCTACATGTATAGCACGAGAGCTACACGCATCGGGATGTTACGCGGCGAGCGGCAGCGCATGCTCCTAGCCCACAGCATCGACCAGACGGCGGAGGCCGGTTTCGATGTCACCGTCGATATGGACGGCGAGCACCCGCCGGCCGCGTTGGACCAACACCTCGTAGTCACCCCAGGCCTGGGCGAGTTGGACTTGGCCGAACGTCAGGTTTTCCCCGGGGACCGAGATATCCGAGGCCGGCGGATCGGCGGTGATCTGAAGAAACAGCCCCCGGTTGGGCCCGCCCTTGTGGGCCTGGCCCGTGGAGTGGAGGAAGCTCGGTCCGAAACCGAGAACGGACGCGCCGCCCGTCGCGACGGCGATGCGCCGGCGCAGCGTCTGGAGCAACTCGCGGTTGCGGGAGCCGCGGTCGAGGTAGGCCGACACGACCGCGTAACCGCCCTCTGGAAAGGTCGCGAGGTGATTGCCCAGGAGCTGGGACAGACCGAGCGCGCTGACCTCGCGCAGCCGGACGACGCCGCAGGGCTCAGTCGTGTCGCCGGCCCTCATCCGTTCGACGTAGCGCCGCGTAACGACCTTGGACGATTCCACGTCCGGCTGGTCGAAGGGGTTGACACCCAGCAGTGCGCCGGCCACGGCCGTGGCGAACTCCCAGCGGAAGAACTCGCCGCCGAGGTCGGCGGGAACGAGTTCGATGTCGAGCCGGTCCGGCGCCGGCCCTGCCGGCAAGCCCGCCGCCGCGACCGGCAAGAGCAGCACGTCACCCTTGCCTAGCGACTCGGCGAGGAGCTGCTCGACCCAGCCGACCATCTCCGCGCAGCCGTCCGGGGCGTGGAGGTAGAGCTTGTCTCGGCCGCAGTCGTGCGCCGCGGCGAGCAGCAGGCCCAGTTCGACGCCGGGGTTCGTCTCGTCACCATCATCCGACCGGCGGCACGCGTCGGCCATTCGCTGCGCGCTCAGAAGCAGCGGCTCGACATCGATCCCGGCAACCGCGGCCGGCGCAAGACCGAAGGCCGAGAGCACGGAGAACCTGCCGCCGATGTCTGGGTGGCCGAAGGCGACCGTGGCTCCGGCGGCACGCGCTCGCGTTTCCAGTGCCGAGCCGGGGTCGGTGATCGCCAGCGCGGAAACCGAAGCCGCATCGCCCAGCCGGTCCAGCAGCAGTTCGAACGCCAGCTTCGTCTCGAGCGTTCCGCCCGACTTGGAGGCGGCGATGACCCGAAGGTTCACCGGGTCGACTCCGTCGAGCGCCCGGCCGATCTCGCGAGGATCCGTCGTGTCGAGGACGATGAACTCGGCGGCGACCTGGCGCGGAAGCGCCCGCCACAGGAGGTCCGCGCCGAGCGCCGAGCCGCCCATGCCGAGCAGCAGGCAGCGGTCGAATGGCGGGCCGGCGAGATGCTCGGCGAGCGCGGCGGCCTCCGTCTCGATGCGCTCGCCGTTGGCGCCAAGAAGCGTCAGGCGGCCCAGGCGTTCGACATCCAGCCAGCCGAGCCACTCCTCCTCGCCCGAATCGGTCCACAGCGAGCCGTCGCGGGCCCAGAGTCGAGCGGTGCCGTTGAGGTCGCGCCACTCGCGGCGGCGTTTCTCCACGGCTGCTGTGAGACCGGTGTCGGCGTTGTGGAAGCGCATCGGCGCGAATCGTAGCCTTGTGGTCGGAGAACAAGGACGCTGGCCTCCGGCCAGCGACCTTGGCCCCCACATCCCGACTTGGCGGCGACTACGGCTCGAACCGTTCGACGTAGTTCTCCGGACCCTCGGCACGGATGTCGCTGAGCCAATCCCCTTCGTAGGGCCATGCTTCGGGATGGTCCTCGCTCGGGCCCTGCCAGAAGCGGGCGAACGGACCCTCGGCGCCACCTTCGAGGGACCAGGCCTGGCGGCGGAAGGACCAACTGTCAGGGACGAGGCGGTGCGCCTCGCGGAAGTGGCGGATCGCCGCCCCGTGATGACCCTCGAGCTCCAGGTGCGACGCGAGCTCGAAGTGGGCGTGTCCGAGGGACACGTCGGCATCGCGCGGCCGCGATCGTTCGACGACTTCTACCGGCGAGAGCGCGAATCGGCTCGCCGCGCCCTTCTCGACCCAATCGCGCAACGCCAGGTGGTAGGCGTCCGTGTCGGCGGGGATCTTCGCCGCCTCTTGCAGCATCTCGCCAAAGCGTCCCGGAATCCCGGTACCCGAACCCAAACGGGGCATCCCCTCCGTGCGCGGCGCCGGCGCGGCCTCCGGCGGCCGGACGATCGTGCCCGTTTCGTCGATCCACACCGAGCTGGGGATGTTGACCACGCCGAAGAGCCTGGCCAGCAGATGGTGCGGGTCAACCAGCGACGGGTGTTTCGGCCTGGCGGCCTCGATGAAGCGGCGGCAGCCCTCGGCCCCCAGCGTGTCGAGGCCGACCGTGACCAGTTCGAACCCCTGCGGATGAAGCTCCTCGCGTAGCGCCTGCCACCCGGGCAGGTGGGCCGAGCAGCCTCAGTAGGGGGCCCAGGCGTAGACGAGGACCTTCTGCCCGCGCAGGCTCGAGAGCCGAAACAGCTTCCCGTCCAGATCGGGCAGCTCGAAGTCGGCGTCCCCGGCCGACACCAGCGCTCGCGAGCCGATCGATTCGGGACCGACGGCCCAGACGCCGTGGTCCTCGTCGTGAACGACCGGCAGGCCGATGGCCTCGGCAACGGCAACCGCGTCCAACTGACCCGACGACGCCGGGGCACGGTCGAAGAGGGGCACGCAGGCCGAGCCCTTGCAGGCGCCCTCCGGCTTGAGCTGCCAGCCCGTACCGGTCTCGAACTCCGTCCTGGACACTGTCTTCTCTGTGAGGATCATGCGGCCAGTGTAGCCGGGGCGGAACAACTCCTGCCCGCCGCCTGTTAGTTTCAGCCCATGTCCCACGCACCCTCTACTGGCCCCAGCGAACGGCCGCGGATCGCCACCACGGCGGGCCTGCTAGTGCTCGCCGCGCTCGCCTTTCTCGTGGGCTCCCGCTGGCAGGGCAACGCGCTCCAGGCGGAAAGCCAGGGCGAGCCCCGGTCGGTTACGCCCAGTTCGGGGCTGCTCCCCGCGGAACGCGCAACGGTCAACCTGTTCCGCGAGACGCAGCCGTCGGTCGTCTACATCACGACCTTGAACCGCCAACGCCGGGTCGACTTTCTGGGACGTCGTTTCGACAGCGTCCAGGATGGCACGGGCAGCGGTTTCCTGTGGGACGACCGGGGCCACATCGTCACGAACTTCCACGTCATCCGGAACGCCGACACCTACCAGGTCACCCTCCACGACCAGACGACGTGGCCCGCCACGTTCGTCGGACAGGACCCGGAGATGGACCTCGCCGTGCTGCGGATCGACGCGCCCGCGGAGAAGCTGCGGCCGATCCCCGTCGGCTCGTCGAGCGACCTCCAGGTCGGCCAGTCCGTCCTCGCGATCGGCAATCCCTTCGGCCTCGACTACACCCTGACGACCGGAGTGATCAGTGCCCTCGACCGGGAAGTCCAGTCGATCGGCGGACGCGAGCTCCAGGGCGTCATCCAGACCGACGCAGCGATCAACCCCGGCAACTCCGGCGGCCCGCTTCTCGACTCGAGCGGCCGGCTGATCGGCGTGAACACGCAGATCGTGTCGTCCGGCGGCGCCTGGGCCGGCATCGGCTTCGCGATTCCGGTCGACACGGTGAACTGGGTCGTGCCGGAGCTGATCGCCCACGGCCGCGTCAACCGTCCGCAGCTCGGCGTCACCCTGGTGGACGGCGCCCGCTTGCGACCGCGAGTCGACGGCGTGTTGATTCTGGAAGTCGTCCGCAACTCCGGGGCCGACCGCGCCGGCTTGCGCGGCAGTCGGCGCACGCGCCAGGGCATCGTCCTCGGCGACGTGATCACCGCGATCGAGGGCCAACCCGTCCGCTCGGTCAGTGACATCCGGGCCCAGCTCGAGCGGCAACAGCCGGGCGACACGGTGACCGTGACCCTGCTCCGCGGCGAGGAGGAGACCGAGGCGAAAGTGCGCCTCTCCGCACCGCGCTAGGAGCCTGCGCCGTGCGGCCGCGGCGCACCGTGTGCGCCGACGCTTTCGCGATCGAGCGATGAGGATCCCGTGCGGAGAAAGGCCTTGACAAGAACTGCGAATCGATTATCGTCTCTCCCTTCGCCGCCGCCTGATCGCTCCGCTGCCCTCCCCGGAGCGGTTGAAATCAACCCGACGCCGACCTGCGTCGGATCGCTGTCATAGCAGCACATCGAATCAGAGGAGAAGCCCTAGTGCAGCTACCACGTAACCCACTCGACCTGCTCCAGCTACTACCGGCGCTCTTGATCGCTACTCTGGCCACGACAGCAGCGCTTAGCGCCCTCGATGACACTACGTCCGGCGAGGGAGCGAGCGAGGGTGGTCGCGCGGAGGCCGAGGACAGCGTGAGTGATGAGATCACTGTCTACGGCAAGCCACTCAACACTGCCAGCGAGACGGGCAGTCGGCTTGAACTGACCGTCCTGGAAACCCCGGCCACAGTGGACATCATTGACGGCGATGCGATCCGTGAACGCCTCGATACGACCGTGATGGAGGCCGTGACTCGCTCCGCCGGTTTCACGAATGACGGGCACCCGGGCAACGGTGGCCAGAACATGGCCGCCAGAGGATTCCGTGGCCAGGGGACGGTCACCAAGATGTTTGACGGCTCCAGCTACTACAACGCCTTCAACACGATCACCTTTCCCTTCGACACCTGGGGCATCGAGCGCATCGAGGTACTGAAGGGACCCGCCTCCGTACTGTACGGTGAAGGCGGCATCGGTGGCGCGTACAACGTCATCCCCAAACGACCGCAGCAGGAACACGCCGGAGAAATGCGTGCCACGGTCGGTGAGAACGACACCCGTTTCCTCGGCCTCGGCCTGACCGGCGGTCTCGCCGACAACCTCGCTTACCGGCTTGACTACAGCAACAACCAGTCTGACAACTGGGTGGACAGAGGCGACAGCGAAGCCGAGATGATCTCCGCCTCGTTGCTGTGGCAGGTCACGGACGATTTCTCACTGACAGGCCGATACGATCAGGGCGACCAGGAGCCCATGAGGTACTTCGGGATACCGCTGGTCGACGGAGCTGCGCCCACTGAACTCGTGACAAAAAACTACGACGTCAACGACGGGAGGATCCGTTACCAGGACGACTCTGCCCGGATCAAGGCCAACTGGAACATCAGCGAACGCCTGTCCATGCAATCCGAGCTGTACCGCCTGAACAGCGATCGTTTCTGGAAGACGCTCGACTACTACCAGTACGATCGGGCCGCCGCCACGGTCAGACGGGAATCGCCTCTGGTGATCGCTCATGACATAGAGCACGACGGATTCCGCACCAACTTCGTGTTCGATGCCGGCGATGACGACCGCAAGCTGAAGACCTCCGCGGGCTTCGAAACTAACGATCTGACTTTCGCGAGGGCAACCAACTTCGGCGGCGCGAACCCCAATGGAGTCGATTGGGTCAATGACTTCGACGTCGTCGATGCCTTCAACTTCGACCCCGGTGTGTTCACCGATATCACCGCGGCGATGCACCGGACGGAGATCATCTCCGACGTTGCCCAGATGGCGGTGTTTGCCGAGAGCCAGATCGGCCTCACCAGAGCACTGACACTGGTGGCGGGCCTCCGCCACGAGGATGTTGAAACGGACTACAACGACGTCAGCAACCCGCCGACTTTTGATCAGAGCGTGGACGCGTTGACAGGCCGGGCAGGACTGACTCTTGACCTTCGCGACAACACCGTGCTCTACGGCCAGTACACGACCGGCGCGACCCATCCGAGCAACAGCATCGTGCAGACCTCCCCTACAAACAGCGGGCTGGATTTCATCAGGAGTGAGCAGGTCGAGGTCGGCATCAAGCAGCGACTCCTGGATACGCGGCTGTCCTGGAGTGTGGCCTTGTTCGACATTGTCAAGAACAACCTGATTGAGGATGATCCGAATTCCCTCAACCCCGATGACCTGATCATCATTCCGGAGCAGACTTCCCAGGGCGTCGAGTTCAACCTCACGTATGGGCTGACCAATGCCCTCACGTTGATGGCCACCGGGACTGTTCTGGATGCGGAGACCGATACCGGTGAGACACCGAGGGAGGTGCCCGAGGAGACCTTCAACCTGGGTCTCGTGTGGGCTCCGGTGGGCAAGCTGCAGCTATCGGCCGATGGCCGGTATGTCGGCGGACGCGCTCATCCCGACGGCCCGATTCCCTCGTACACGGTCGTTGATGCATCCGCACGCTGGCGCTTCAACCCCGACCTTTCGGTTGCCCTGCGCCTCGACAACGTCTTCGATGAACTCTACGCCGTTTCCGCGTACTACTGGCCCAATACCTGGCTTCTCGGCAAGCCCCGCACTGTCAGCCTGACCCTGGACTATGACTTCTTCTAGGCCGCACTAGCGCGGTCCCATCAGGCCCGCGATGAGCCCTAGAAGGCTGCTTTACGTCAGCCACCGGTGGCTGGGTATCGCCATGTGCGGTTTCCTCGCCATGTGGTGCGTCAGCGGCGTGGTGATGATGTACGTCGGTTTCCCTGAGCTGACCAGGGACGAGCACTACGCCGGGCTTGAACCACTCGTTCCCGGCCGCGTCAACGTTGCTCCTGAAGGGCCCCTCGCTCTCGCCGGTTCGGACGCCCGCATCGAGCAACTGCTACTGACCAGCAGCGCGGAACGGCCCGTCTATCTGCTGAAGGTGGAAGGCGCCTCGTGGAGGGGCATGTACGCCGATACCGGCGCGGCCATCGACCGGCTGCCTGCGGAGGCGGCCGTGGCGGCGGCAGTCGGCTTCTCCAGGGCGCAAGATTCCGAGCAGCATTCCGGGAAAGCCGTAGCGGGCAAGCATCTCGAGCAGCTGCACATGGACCAGTGGTCCGTGTCTGATGGTCTGCACCCCTACCGGCCGCTGCACCGGGTGGCGATCGACGACGGCATGGGCACGGAGCTGTACGTGTCGTCGTTGACCGGCCAGGTCGTACGCGACACCCGGCGCGGCGAGCGCATCTGGAACTGGATGGGTTCGAATCTGCACTGGATCTACCCGGTGCAGTTGCGCGAGCACCGCGGCGTCTGGGAGCAGGTCATCATCGTCCTTTCCCTGGCCGGCCTGGTTTCGGTGATCACCGGCGCGATCATCGGTCTCACGCGCCTGCGGCTGAGGCCCAGGTATCGGGACGGCTCCTGTTCGCCCTATCAGGGCATGACGAAGTATCACCACATCCTGGGCTTGCTGGCCTCGGTGGTCCTGCTGACGTTCCTGCTTAGCGGCCTGATGTCGGTGGGGCCCTGGGACGTGTTCGAATCCAGCAGCAGTTTCTCTGAACAGAAACAGCGCTACCGGCAGCAGGAGGGCGCCTCGCGGTCAGCTCCCGCGTACTCCGACGCCCAGGAGGTTCGGCAACTGATCCGTCAGGGCGCGGATTTTCCGGTCAAGGAGATTGCATGGCACTGGATCGGCGGCACGTCCCATGTCTCTCTGCACGGCTCCAGACACGAAGTCCAGTACGTGCCCGCTCCGGGCGAGACAGAGTCGCTGGAGCGGAAAGTTCATGGCCGCATCGCCAAACTCATTCCCGGCAGCGGCATCCTGGACCGGCAGCGGTTGGACAGTTACGACCTCTACTACTACTCCCATCACGACCGGCACCGCCCACTGCCAGCGCTACGAGTCGAGTTCGCCGATCCTGAGTCCACCTGGTTTCATATTGACCTGTCCACCGGCGAGATTCTCGATCGCCTCACCGACAGGCGCCGGCTGGAACGGTGGATCTTCAACGGGCTGCACACGCTTGACTTCACCTTGTTGATCAATAGTCGACCTTCCTGGGACCTGGTGATGATCTTCCTTTGCAGCGGTATCTTCCTTTTCTCGGTGACATCCGTGGTCATTGCCGTGCAGTACCTGCGACGGAGAACGCGCTGAACCGCCGGCACCGGCCGGGCGGCGCACTCTCGGGTCGTCTCGCCCAAGGGGGTGTTCCGCGCTAGAGTCGCACCTTCGTGACTCAGCGAGACCTCTTCCCGCGGACGGCACTCCTCGCCGCCCTTCTCATGACCGTGCCCGGATCTCCCGGCGCCGAAGCCCAGCCGACGCAAGCGTCCGAACGCGGCAACTTCGTCCCCGTCACCGACGCCATGCTCCAGAGTCCGAGCGACGACGACTGGCTGATGTGGCGCCGCACGCTAGACGGCTGGGGCTACAGCCCGCTCGACCAGGTCACGGCCGAGAACGTGGGCGACCTGCGGCTCGTCTGGTCCCGCGGCATGAGCGAAGGCCGCCAGCAGGGAACGCCGCTCGTCTACGACGGCGTGATGTACATGCCGAACCCCATCGACGTCATCCAGGCCATCGACGCGGTGACCGGAGACCTCCTCTGGGAGTACCGGCGCGAGCACCCGGAGAACATCCTCCAGCAGGTCGGCGGCCTCGCCGCGAACAACCGGAACATCGCGATCTACGGCGATCTGATCATCGACACCAGCGTCGACGAGTTCGTTTTCGCCCTCGATGCTCTGACGGGCGAGTTGGCCTGGGAGACGATGATCCTCGACTACAAGACCCATCCGGCGATGCAGAGTTCCGGCCCGATCATCGCCGACGGCAAGGTCATCTCGGGCCGAAGCTGCCTGCCCCGCGGCGGCCCGGACGCCTGCGTCATCGTCGCCCACGACGCGAAGACCGGGGCCGAACTCTGGCGGACCCGCACGATCCCGGCGCCCGGGGAACCGGGCGACGAGACCTGGGGCGACACGCCGTTCGAGGACCGCACCCACGTCGGCACCTGGATGGTGCCGAGCTACGACCCAGGGCTGGAACTGATCTACATCGGCACCTCGGTCACCTCCCCGGCGCCGAAGTTCCTGCTCGGGGGCAGGGAACTCCGGCACCTGTACCACAACTCGACTCTCGCGCTCGACGCGAACAGCGGCGAGATCGCCTGGCACTACCAGCACCTGAACGACCACTGGGACCTCGACCATCCCTTCGAGCGCCTGCTGGTCGACACCGCCGTGGCGCCCGACGCCGACGAGGTCGACTGGATCAATCCGCGTATCAAGCCGGGCGAGGAACGCAAGGTGATCACCGGCGTTCCCGGCAAGACGGGCGTCGTCTACACCCTGGACCGCGAGACCGGCGAGTTCCTCTGGGCGCGGCCGACGATCCGGCAGAACGTGATCGCGACGATCGACGGCGCCACCGGCGCGGTCACCGAGAACTCGGAAGTCGTGTTCCGTGAGCTGGGCCAGGAGGCCTACGTCTGCCCCACTTACATCGGCGGCAAGGACTGGCAGGCGGGCGCCTACAGCCCGGTGACCAACGCGATGTACGTGCCGATGCGCAACTCCTGCGCCCGGATGACGGCGACCCGCGCCGGCCGGCTGCCGATCTACGCCCTGGACGCCGAGCACCAGATCGCCCCCGGCACGGACCTGAGCGGATCCGTCCACGCCGTGTCCGCCGAGACCGGCAAGTCGCTGTGGACGTACGAGCAGCGCGCGGGCCTGATGTCGCTCTTCGTCACCGGCGGCGGCCTCGTCTTCGTCGGCGACGGCAACGGCCGGTTCCGCGCCCTGGACGACGAGACCGGCGAGAGCCTCTGGGAGATCAACCTCGGCTCGCCGGTCACCGGCTTCCCGGTCACCTACGCGGTCGACGGCCGCCAGTACGTCGCGGCCAGCACGGGGAACCGGTCCGCGGCCCTGCTGTCCGGCCTGACGCCGGAGCTGCGGCCCAGTTCGGGCAACAACCTGTTCGTCTTCGCTCTGCCTTGACCCCCGCCAGTCTTCTGCGTGCCGGCGTCCTGCTGGCCGGCTTGGCCTGGGGAGGGGCGCTCTCGGCCGAAGACTGGCCGCAGTGGCGCGGCGCCGACCGGCTCGGCATCTGGACCGAGACCGGAATCCTCCGCGAGTTTCCCGACGAAGGACTCGTCGTCAAGTGGCGGGTACCGGTGGGCAGCGGCTTCGCCGGCCCCGCCGTGGCCGGCGGCCGCGTGTTCGTCCTCGACTACGTGGAGACCGAGCGGCGCACGATGCAGGGGAACGAACGCATCCAGGCCCTCGACGAAGACAGCGGCGAGGTGCTGTGGACGCACGAGTGGGCCACGGCCTACGGGGTCCTGATGGCCAGCTACGCGAGCGGCCCGCGTGCCACGCCGACCGTCGACGGCGACCGCGTCTACCTGCTCGGCGCGACGGGACGCATCTTCTGCCTGGACGTCGCGACCGGCGACGTGGTCTGGGAGAAGGACACCGTGGCCGAGTACGACGTGCTCGTCCCGGTCTGGGGTACCTCGATCGCGCCCATCGTCGACGGCGACCGCGTCATCTACGTCGTCGGGGCCCAGCCGGACGCGTTCGTCATGGCCTTCGACAAGCACACCGGCGAGGAGCGCTGGCGGGCGCTCGAGCCTCGCAGCGAGCTGGGCTACAGCCAGCCGAACATCATCGAGGCGGGCGGCGTACGGCAGTTGATCGTCTGGCACCCGGCCGGCCTCTCCTCGCTCGACCCGGAAACCGGCGCGCTGTACTGGGAAGAGCTGTTCCCGGGCGGACAGGCGCCGATCGCCGACGCCGTACACAGCGGGTCGTACCTGCTGGTATCCGGGTTCTACACCGGCTCGCTGATGATGCAGCTCGCGAGCGAGCGACCGGCCGCGACGGTTCTCTGGAAGGACAGCGGCACCGACCGCATCCTGGAAGACGGCGTCGAGGTCGCCGAGACGGACGGACTGCACTCGAACATCACGACGCCGCTGATCCTGGGCGACACGATCTACGGCATCTGCAGTCACGGAGAGGTGCGCGGACTGCGGGCGGACACCGGGGAACGGATCTGGGAGGCCGAGGGCCTGACCAACCGGGAGCGCTGGGCCTCGGCCCACTTCGTGCGGCACGAGGATCGCTACGTTCGTGTACAACGAGAAGGGCGAACTCCTCATCGCCCGGTTCACGCCGGAGGGCTACGTCGAACTCGACCGCACCCACCTCCTCGAGCCGACCTCCCGCACCGGCTACGGCCGGTCGCGGCCCGGCACCCGGTCCCGAACGCGGCACGGCCAGAGCGACCGCCTGGTCGTCTGGTCCCATCCGGCTTTCGCCAACCGCCACGTCGTGCTGCGGAACGACGAGGAGATCATCCGCGTATCGCTGGACGAGGGCGACTACTAGGGCAAGGCACACCATGGAGGAAGGGCCGTTCCTGCGGAGAATCCAGGCGGAGTTCCCCGACCTGCGGTGGACATCGCACCGATACCTGCCCCACGGCTGGGACCACGCGGTCGTCATCCTCGACGAAGCCATCGTCGTTCGGGCCCCGAGGGCGCAGGCGTACCGGGATGCACTCGCCGACGAGGTGCGGCTGCTGCGCTACCTCCAGCCGCGGGTCGACGTCGGCATCCCCGACTACACCTACCAGTCCGCCGACGGCTCGTTCGCCGGCTACCCGCTGCTCTCCGGCCGCGAGCTGGACGTCGACTCCTTCCGCGAACTCTCCGACAACCAGCGGGGGCGGATCGCAGACCAGCTCGCCGCGTTCCTCTCCGCGGTCCACGAGATCCCGAGATCGATCGCGCGAAAGTTCGGTGTCTCCGAACCGGACCCGCGGAAGGACCTAGACGATCTTCGCCGCGACACCGAGGCGCTCGTGCTCCCGCGCCTTGCGCCGCACGAAGTGCCCGTTGTCCAGGCGTTCCTGACCGAGATGGCCGCCGAGTCGAGAACCGTCCATCCCAAGACTCTCATTCACGGCGACCTCAGTGGCGAGCACATCCTCTGGGACGCCGAGACCCAGCAGGTCAACATCATCGACTTCAGCGACCGCTCGATCGGCGACGTCGCGCTTGACTTCGCCTACCTCCATGCGTACGGGAGCGAGTTCATCGAACAGGTCCTGGAGCGGTACCGCGGACCGAAGGACGAAGGGACGCTGCGACGGGCGCGGCTGTACTTCAGACGGGGGGCACTGGAGACAATGGTCCATTCGCTCCAGGGCTATCCATGCACCTTCGAGGAAGGCCACGCGGAGTTTCTCGCGCGGTTCGCACCGTGAGCGTCACCGCGGCACGGGCCGGCGAGATGGCTGGGAGGCAGGGATTCGAACCCCGATTCTACGGTCCAGAGCCGCATGTCCTACCGTTAGACGACCTCCCAGCGGTAGCGGCAAGCCGGGCAGTTTAGCAGCGGCGCTACGCCTTGTGACGCGTGCCCGGCGCCGGCGGCGTCTCCGGCCCGCCGGCGAAGCACTGGGCCATGCCCATCCACTCGGTGGCGATGGGCCCCGTGACCTCCAGCGAGGTGTCGGCGATGTTGCGGACCTGTGTCACCACCTGGGCGAACTCGACGGCCGAGCCGGAAACCCGGTTGTCGGTCTCTTCCGCGTTCCAGGTCCATACCTCGCCGGAAGGCGCGGTCAGTTCGAGCGCCGGCACGACGCCCGGCACCTCGAGCCCGCGCACCATGTACGTCCAGCCGAACGTGTTGAAGCCCAGGAAGACGATGTTCCGGATCCGGTCGGCCTCTTCGCGGTCGAGGCCGAGAACGTCGAAGACCTCCTGGCCGTGGGCCCAGGTCTCCATCTGCCGGGCGGTGACCGAACTCCGCACGCTCATCGGCGGTCCGAACCACTCGACGCGTTTCCGCGGATCGATCCCTTCGAGCCGGTCGCACATCCGCGGGTAGTACTCGCGCCAGATGTCGTAGACGGCGCGGTTGCACTTGCCCTCGAACCACTCGTCCGTCAGCTCGCGGAGGTTGAGCCGTCCGCGGCGCTCGGCCATGAACTGCTTGAAGGCGTCGAAGGCGGACTGATCCTGGTACGAGGCGTCGGCGGCGTAGTTGAAGATGTGGAGATGCGCGACGACGTCGTGCAGCGTCCAGCCCTTGAACAGGGTGGCCCGCTCGAAGTCGGCGTCCGCGAGGGGGTCCAGGACCTCGGCGAGGGAGTCGCACTCGGCCCGGAAGTCGGCGATCTGGGAGAAGCTGCTCACGTCGTGCGCGAGGCGGGGTCGTCTACCGGTTCCCGGCCGCGAGGGCTTCCTGCTCGAGTATCCGAGCACCGCGCATGATGCCGCCCATCGCGTAGTTCCCTTCGTGGCAGGCGTACTCGTAGAGCTTGCCGTTCATCGGCCGCCAGGGGTACTCGCCGCTCCAGGGCTCCGTCCACGTCGCCGGGTCCTCCACGGTGAACCCGTAGAGCAGCGTGTCGGGACCCAGCCGGGAGAAGCGCTCGGTGACCTTCCTTTGCGCCGAGATGTCCCGGTGCTCGCGGAAGTTCCTCGTCTCGACGACGAGCGTGTCGCCCTCCCAGTAGCCGACGGAGTCGCCCATCAGGAACGTCACGTCCGCGGGCGGATGCTCCGAGTTCAGGCGGACGATCCGGGCGTCGTGGATCTGCTCGGCCAGGACCATGAAGTAGTCGTCGGTCTGCACGACGCGCTTCGTGTTGTTGTAGAGCGACGGCATCATCGGCGGTCCCGAGCGGCTGCGGCTCAGGATGCAGCGCTCGGCGAGCGGCCGCAGCTCGATGTCGTCGTACGGGCCGACCTCCTGGCCCAGCCACCAGGCGGTTCCCGTGTTCGCGTGCCGGAAAGCCGCAATACGGGCGGCCGTCTTCTCGCGGCCATCCTCGGTCATCGAAGGCATGCGCCCGTTCTTCGGGTCGGTGATGATCGACGTCCGGAACTCGCCGTCGATCTCGAAGGCGCTGTCGCCCTGGTCGACCCAGAACCAGTTGTAGCCACCGACCCGGCCGGCGCCGAGGGCCTCGCCCGCTTCCGGATCGTCCTCGAAGCCGAACGCGCTCGCGCCGCCGACGGCGGGCGCTTCGCGCTCCGGATTGCTCCAGCGTTGCGCGTTCGCCGCGAACTCGGCTCGCTCGCGGGCGATCTCCGCGGCCTGTTCCTTCGTCAGCGAGAGCCGGTCACCGAGCTCCACCGGCCGCTGCAGCGGAGTGACCGTCGCCGTGTCGTAGGTGCCGGTGAAGTCCGGCCGTCCCGATGCCGTCCGCGGCTCGTCCTGCGAGGCGGCGGCACCCACCACGCACACGGCGAATCCGAAGACCAGAGCGACTGCGGCGGCGCGGGTGCGGCGGGGCGCGGAGCGTCTTTCGTTCCAGCTACTGCTCACGCTCGTCTCCTTCATGGAAGGTCCATGGACTGATGGTCGACTCAAAGGCTACAACGGCCGCGGCGCTACCCTGACGCCGCGGGACCTGCGATACTGTCCGGTCAGCCAGCAAGTCGTCGCCCCGGAACGGCTGCCGGACCTTCCAGGACCTGAGAGGAGAACGAACTCATGGCGATCGCCTTCACCCTGAACGGCAAGTCGACGACGGTCGAGGCGCCGCCGGAGATGCCCCTGCTGTGGGTGCTCCGCGACGAACTCGACCTCAAGGGAACCAAGTTCGGCTGCGGCCGGTCCTTCTGCGGGGCCTGCACCGTGCACGTCAACGGCGAGCCGGAGCGCAGTTGCCGCATGCCCGTGTCGCGCGCCGAGGGGAAGGAGATCACGACGATCGAGGGGCTGTCCGAGGACGGCGCCCATCCCGTGCAGGTCGCCTGGCAGGAGATCGACGTTCCGCAGTGCGGCTACTGCCAGGCCGGCCAGATCATGTCGGCCTCGGCGCTGCTCGCGGGCAACCCGCAGCCGACGGACGGGGACATCGACGAGGCGATGAGCGGCAACATCTGCCGCTGCGCGACCTACGGCCGCATCCGGGCGGCGATCCACCACGCCGCGAAGCTCGCGCAGGCGCCGCCGACCAGCCACGAGACGGCCACGGGAGCGGGAGGGAGTGAGGCATGAACGCGGTAGACAAGACAGGCAACCTCTCCCGCCGCGGCTTCCTTCACGTCACCGCCCTGGCGGGCGGCGGCATGCTGATCGGCGCCCGCTTCTCGCTGGACGGCGCGCGCGGCGCCGCCGCTGCCACCGCCGGCGCCGACGCGGCGCTCAACGCCTTCATCCGCCTGACGCCGGACGGCATCGCGACGATCATGGCCCAGAACCCCGAGATCGGTCAGGGCGTCAAGACGATGCTGCCGATGCTCATCGCCGAAGAGCTCGACATCCCCTGGAGCCAGGTCCGCGTCGAGCAGGCGGATTTCGATTCAACGAAGTACCGCGGCCAGATGGCCGGCGGCAGCATGGCGACGCCGATGCACTACCAGTCGATGCGCCGCGTGGGCGCCGCCGCCCGCGCCATGCTCGTCGCGGCCGCGGCCAAGCAGTGGAAGACCGACCCCGAGAAGTGCACCACCGAGGCCGGCGTCGTCCACTTCAAGAAGAAGTCGCTGTCCTACGGCGAGCTGGCGACCGCCGCGGCGGAGATCGAGCCGCCCAATCCCCGGACGGTCCCGCTCAAGGACCCCGCGGACTTCCGGATCATCGGCCAGGAGATTCCCGGCGTCGACAACCCGAAGATCGTCACCGGCGAGCCGCTCTTCGGCATCGACGTCACGGTACCCGGCATGAAGTACGCCGTGTTCGAGAAGTGCCGGGTCCACGGCGGCAAGGTGAAGACCGCCAATCTCGACGCGGTCAAGGCCTCGCCCGGCGTCACCGACGCCTTCGTCGTCGACGCGACCGCTCAAGCCGAAAGCGCCGCGGCCTCGTTCTCGATGTTCCAGGTCGCGCCGCCCAACGGCATCGCCATCGTCGGCGACTCCTGGTGGCTGGTCAACGAGGCGCGGAGCAAGCTCGAGGTCACCTGGGACGAGGGCCCGACCGCGTCCCAGAGCACCGCGGCCTTCGACCGGCAGGCCGAGGAACTGTCGATGCAGGCGCCGGAACGGGACCTCAGGAACGACGGCGACGCGGCCGGGGCCCTGGCCTCCGCAGCGAAGACGCTCGAGGCCGCCTACCAGTACCCCTTCCTCGCCCACGCGCCGCTCGAACCGCAGAACACGACCGCGCACTTCCACCACGGCGGGCTCGAGATGTGGGCGCCGATCCAGACTCCGCAGTTCGCGCGCGGCGACCTGGCCAAGACGCTGGGCATCCCGGAGGACCAGATCACGATCCACCTGACCCGGATGGGCGGAGGCTTCGGCAGGCGCCTGTACTGGGACTACATGCTCGAGGCGGCGCTGATCGCGCGGCAGGCGGGAGTTCCGGTCAAGCTGGTGTGGACGCGCGAAGACGACACGCGTTTCGACTTCTTCCGCCCCGGCGGCTACCACTATCTGAAGGGCGGTCTCGACGACTCCGGAAACCTCGTGGCCTGGCGCGACCACTTCGTGTCGTTCGGCGAAGGCCCGCGCTTCGCCCCGAGCGCGGAGATGGCCCCGAACGAGTTCCCGCAGGCGTTCGTGCCGAACTTCGCTCTGCAGGCATCGAAGATGCCCCTCGGCATCCCGACTGGAGCGCTGCGTGCTCCGACCAGCAACGCGATCTCGTTCGTCGTCCAGTCGTTCATCGACGAACTCGCGGCCGAGGCCGGCAAGGACCCGCTGCAGTTCCGGCTCGACCTGCTCGACGCGGCGCCGGACGGCATGAGGCCGGCCTTCGACGCGAAGCGCATGAAGGCAGTGCTCGAACTCGTCCGCGACAAGTCCGGCTGGGGCACGGCGGACCTGCCCGAGGGCACCGGCCAGGGCGTGGCCTTCCACTTCAGCCACCGCGGCTACTTCGCCGAAGTCGTCCAGGCCACGGTCAGCAAGGAAGGCGAACTCGGCGTCGACCGGATCTGGGTCGCCGGCGACGTCGGCAGGCAGCTCGTCAACCCGAGCAACGCCGTCAACCAGGTCCAGGGCGCGGCCCTCGACGGACTAGCCCAGGCGCTCGACCAGGAGATCACCTTCGAAGGCGGCCGCACGAAGGAGAGCAACTTCCACAACTTCAAGCTGCTCCGCATCGACCAGGCGCCGCCGGTGGAAGTCCACTGGGTCATGAGCGACAACCAGCCCACGGGGTTGGGCGAGCCGGCGCTGCCGCCGGTCCCGCCGGCGTTGTGCAACGCGATCTTCGCGGTGACCGGCAAGCGAATCCGGTCGCTGCCCATCGCCAAGCACGACCTAAGCTGGACCTAGCTCTGCTGGGTGCGCGGGTCTTCTGACCCGCTGCCGCCGAAGGCGGCCGGAAAACCGCGCCGCGAAGCGGCGACGATGTTCCCCCGCAGCTACAATCGCTCAACCGTGCGCAACACGATCATCGCAACCGCCGTCCTAGCCCTGATCGCCGCCCTCGTCGCGGCCGCGCAGGACGCCAAGCCATCCCTCGACGGCATGGCCACGCCCACCTACACCGCCAACGGCGACCTCATCCTCCCCGAGGACTACCGCACCTGGATCTTCGTCGGAGCCTCCCTAGGCCTCAGCTACAGCGAAGGCGCCGCCGAGCGCGAAGGCCCCGGCGCCTTCACCAACGTCTACATCCAGCCGCAGGCCTACCGCTACTTCATGGAGACCGGCGAGTTCCCCGAGGGAACCATGCTCCCCATGGACATCTACCGCCCCGGCTCCCGCGAGTCGATCAACCAAGCCGGCTACTTCGAGAAGGACTTCCTCGGCATGGAAGTGGCCGTCAAGGACAGCGAGCGGTACGAAGACGGCTGGGCCTACCTCAGCTTCCGCGACCGGTCCGGAGGCCTGAGGGCGTCGGCTTCAGCGTTCCCGAAGGACAGGTGCTACGACTGCCACGCGGAGCACGCTGCGACGGACAATGTGTTCACGCAGTTCTATCCGGTGTTGCAGCGGGGGGAGTAGGCGAGCGCTACCCTAGCTCGCCCTCCCATCTGTGAAGGACACCGGCCGCTCTCAGCCAAGGGCCTCTAAGCGCCTTCTCCAGCGCTCAGTCGCGCGACCGCGATCTGGGGCCAGTCTGGTCCGCTCTATGCTGTTGACATCCGGATGATCGAGACGCCCCGTCGCTACGGGAACGAGCTGACCCTGGACTTGTAACCTGTTCGCGGTACCGACCCCGTCCTTCTTCACCTGCGCCCCCCGGGAGACTCGTATGCGCTTTCTCGTCCTGCCGGCCTCGATATGCCTTGCCCTTCCGGGATTGACACTCGGCGCCGATTCCCCAGCGGACCGATGCGCCGGGCTCTACTCCCTTTCCGATGCGGACCATGCCGTGGAATCGGGCGTGCTGGTCTCCACCACGGGCGACACGCCGGCACACTGCCGGGTCCGGGGCACGATAGACGGGACGATCCGCTTCGAGGTCCGCATGCCGGCCGAAGGCTGGACGGGGCGGTTCATGTTCCACGCCCCGGGAGGCCTGGCCGGCGTGATCGGGGACACCAGCAGCCTGCTCGACGACGGCTTCGCCATGGCGACGACCGACACCGGCCATGACTCGGAGAACGACCCGTCCTTCTACCGGGACGATCACGCGAAGCTCAACTTCGCCTTCCGCGCGAATCACCTGAGCACGGTGCTGTCCAAGCGCATCATCCAGGAGTTCTACGGCCGGCCGGTGCAGCACGCGTACCTGTGGGGCTGCTCCAACGGCGGGCGTGCGGCGCTGGTGGAGGCGTTGCGCTATCCGGACGACTACGACGGCATCATCGCCGGGGCTCCGGCAGTCGACTACGGGCATGGCCTGCTGGCATGGGCGCTGGAGGTGACCCGGCACCAGGGCCGCAACCCCCTTACCCCGGAGTCCGTGGTGCTGCTGGAGGCCAACACCAGGAGAGCCTGCGACCTGCTCGACGGCGTTGCCGACGGTCTGGTCGGGGATCCCCGCAAATGCACGGTCGAACTGCTCGAACTCGACGCTCTGGAGTGCCGGAACGGTCCCGCCGCCGATTGCCTCACGGCGGGCCAGATCGATACGGCCCGCTACGTGTACACCGGGATCACCGACGAGTCGGGCGCCGTCGTGGTGCCGGGGGTCTATCCCGGCGGGGAACTGGGCGGCGACTTCGAGCTCTGGGTGACCGGTCCCGTGCCCTTCCTCGAGGGGACGGCGTCCGACACGACGGTCGAAGTGCTGGAGGCCGTGATGCACCGCAAACCGGGTTTCAGCATCGAGACCTTCGACCCGGTGAGGGACCTTGACGAGTTGAAGGACACGATGGTCTCGGTGGACATCCCGGCGCCCGACTTCAGCAGGTTCCAGGAGAGCGGCGGCAAGCTCATCATCTACAACGGCTGGCATGACCAGCCCTGCCGCGCCAGGGCGCTCGAGGGCTTCCTGGCGGAGGCCGAGAAACTGAACGGGGAAGGGCTGGACGACTACCTGCGCGCGTTCCTGGCTCCGGGCATGGTCCACTGCATTGGCGGCCCGGGCGCCTGGGCCGCCGACTACGTGCAGGCCATCGTCGACTGGGTCGAGAACGACACGGCACCCGACCGGATCATCGCGGAGCACCCCGGGAACTTCACGTTCATGGAGGGCCAGGTGGCCATTGGCGGCAGGACGGTCAGCTGGAGTGAAGCCATTCTCGAGGCCGGCGAAGCGCTGGAGGACAGGAAGCGCTTCTCGCGTCCGCTTTGCCCCTATCCCCAGTACGCGCGGTACAGGGGATCCGGGGACACGAACGACGCCGAGAACTACGCCTGCGTCGAGGACTAACGGACGTCGACGCGGTCGCCGTCGGCGAGCGCCGGCGGACCCTCGACGACCACGCGCTCGCCGGCCGACAGGCCAGCCAGCACTTCGACGACGCCACCGTCATCGAGACCGGTTGTAACGGCCCGCCGCTCGACCGTTTCGCCGCGCGCCACGAAGACGACCCGCCCGTCGCCCTCGCTTCGAAGCGCCTCGGACGGGATCCAGAGTCTGGGCTCGGCATCGGGGGCGGCCTCCTCCGGCGCCCCGGCCTCAAGGAACGCCACGTTGACTCCCATGTCCGGCAGGATGCGGGAGTCGCCCAGCTCGTCGAAGCCGATCCGCACCAGGACCGTCGCGCGTTGGCGGTCGGCGGCCGGAATCGTCGTGATGACGCGGGCCGGTATCTCCCAGTCGGGGTAGGCGTTGAGAACTGCCACCACGCGCTGTCCGGACGAGACCCGGTCGATGTAGCTCTCGTTCACGTCGACCTCGATCTCGAGCGATGACATGTCGACGATCGTGCAGACGCCGGTGCGCGTGAACCCGCCGCCGGCGCTGACCGGGGAGATGATCTCTCCCGGCTGAGCGTCCCTGGAGACGGCCACGCCGCTGAACGGCGCGCGGATGACGGTCTCCTCCAGGGCGGTTCGGCGCACGTCGAACTCGCGCTCGGCCACGACGACAAGCTCGCGCTGGTTGGCGATCCGCGCCGCGAGCGAGTCCGCTTCGGCCCGCGCCGCGTCGAGAGCCGTCTGTGCGATCAGGCGCTCGTCCAGCAACCGGCGCTGGCGATCCAGGTCGAGGCGCGCCTCCTCGTGACGCACCTCGAGCTCGGCCAGGGCGCCCCGCACCGCAACGAGCTGAGCCTCGGCAAGTGCCAAGTACGAGCGCTCGGCGGCATCGTCGATCCTGGCGAGGACCTGGCCTTCGGTCACCGCCATCCCCTCCTCGACGAGCACGTCGACGATGCGCCCCGTGACCTTGGAGGAAACGGTCGTCTGCAGGCGCGCCGTCACGTAGCCGGAAGCGTCCAGCACCGTCGGCTGGCCGTCGGCCGGCAACGTCTGCCGCACCGCCGCGGTCCGCACGGCGGGGATCCGGGACTCTTCCCACCAGCGCCAGCCCGCGACGCTCCCACCGCCCAGGACGGCAAGGACGAGAACGAGCCAGACGAACCGGGCGATCCGGGACCGGCCATTCCCCGACCGGTCGATCTTCAGTTCGTCGAGTGCCGCGGCCATGATTCAGGTTCCCCGCAGAACGGTTGTGATGGGCAGACGCGCGGCGCGCAAGGCCGGCGCCAGACCGCCGATGACGCCGACCGCGACGGACCACCCGAGACCGAGACCGACCGATTCCGGCGTCACCCGGAACGCGAAGGCCAACTGGGACCCCGCGGCCGGGTTGAGCGTCGATGCCGTGTAGCCGTCAAGAACCGCGTACACGACGGCGGCGCCCAGGAGCCCTCCGGCAAGCGCGAGCACCGTCGCCTCGACCAGGACCGAGACGACGACCGGCACAGGGTGGAAACCGAGTGCGCGGAGGGTCGCGATCTCGACCGAGCGCCGGCTGACGGCGGTGAACATCGTGGCCAGCGCGCCGAACACCGACCCGAGCGCCATGATGCCGGCGATCAGGTAGGCGAACGCGTCGATCAGCGCGGCGCGTGACGCCGACAGCGCGGCGAAGAACTCCTGCTCGGGAATCAGCGTGGTGGTCAGGCGCGGGTCGGCGGCCAGGCGCTGGTTCAGTGCCTCCACGTCGACGTCCGCAGGCAGCTTCACACGGACCACGCTGACCGCGGAGGCGCGGCGGAAGACGCTCTGCGCGATCGCGCGATCCATCCAGATCTCCGATTCGGCCGCGGCGCCGTCGGCGACGAAGTGACCGACCACTTCGAGCGTCGCGGTGCGCGCCTGCACCGTGTCGCCCACGCCGAGTCCGGCGTACTGCCGCGCGGCTGAAGCGCCGACGATGATCTCGTTTCGTCCCGGCGTGAGCGTGCGTCCGCTGATGATCCGCAACTCGGGGCGCAGCGCGAACGCCGCGGCAGTCACACCACGGCAGACGACGTCGACCGCGGTGCCGGCCCCACGCTTCGGCACGGTCAGCGTCGCGTAGATCTCCCCGCTCGTCACGTCGAAGCCCTCGTCCGACTCGAGGATCGCGAGCTCCTGAAGACCGATCCAGCCGTCCATCTCGTTGCCGCTGCCGTTCCTGAGGATCAGCCCGCGATCGGGCTTCGCCGTCTCGACGAGCGCCGAGCGGAAACCGGCGGACATGGCGAGCAGGCCGAGCAGCACGGCGACCACGGCCGCCGAACCGACGACGACGGTCGCGCTCGATGCGGCGCGGGAGCCGAGGCTCTCCAGATTCATGCGGGTGACGGCTGTTGTCTGTTTCAACATCTAACTGATCTCCCTCAAGGCGCGAACGATGGACAGGCGTCTCGCGGCAACCGCCGGCGGCAGGCCGATGGCCAGTCCCAGCGCTCCCGCGATCCCGACTGCGAGCCCGGCGTCAACCCAGCTCATCTGGAAGTGGCCGACGACACGCGCGAGCTGTGCATTGAGCGGCGCCTCGAGCGCGAGGCCGACCACGACGCCGGCCACGCCGCCCATGAGGCAGAGGACCAGCGCCTCGGCGAACACCACGAGCGCGGCGGTGCCGTCCTTGAATCCAAGGGCCTTCATGACGGCCAGCTCCGGCACGCGCTCGCGAAACGCCAGCGCGGCGACGTTCGCCGTCAGCAGGAGCATCGTGAAGAAGACGGCGCCCAGGATCAGAGTCGCGATCAGGCCGATGTCTCCAAGCTGGTTCGCGAACTGCCGGCTCCATTCATCTTCGGACAGCGAACGTGTCGGGTCGGACGAGTTCTCGAAGCGGCGGTCGATCGCGTCGACGACCACCTTCGGATCCACGCCGTCCTCCAGGCGAGCCACGACCCAGCCGACCTCGTTCTTCGCCCAGTCCGCGACCGACTCGTTGAAGTAGTCGTAGCGGAGCAGGAACCAGGGCTGGAGAGCGCTGCCGGGAGGCACCTCGTAGGTCCCCGCGACCTCGAAGTCCCAGTCCCATGAACCGTCCGACTTCGGCCAGATGTCGCCGACGATCGAAACGAGGTCGCCGGCTCGCCAACCGTACTCCTGCGCCAGCTCGTCGGGAACGACCACGGCCCGGCGCGATGCCTGAAACCGGGTGAGAACGTCGTCCGCGATGACGAGTTCGGGGAAGATCCGGAAGTACCGCTCATGGTCGACCGGGGCCTTCGCGAAGGCGTGGGCCGGATCCTGGTAGTAGCCGCCGGGCCTGCGGCTGCGCCAGCGCCAGCAGACGGATTGCGAGCACCAGCAGGAAGGCGATGTGGGCGCCGTCGATGACGGCGTAGAGCTATCTTCGACCGAGGCGCAACAATGCTGGGCACCGATCGCGACAGCACCGTCATCGTGCGAACGGCCGGTACTCAAGCAAGACGGACCGTCCGATGATGTCGGCGATCGTCACCGAGAGTTCCCGGCCATGGGCGTCCGTCAGCCGAATCGGCTTGCCCGGCCGGAAGGGTACGGGCTGCTGGCGGCCCTCGTCGATGGCGATGTTGTCCGCGTAGAGGTATGTCCGGTCGGACGTGTCCCGGATCGGGTTCAGCCGTCCGCGAAGATCGGGAAGGTGTCCGGTGCCCTTGGAGAAGATGGCCGCGCCCCCGGACGCAAGCGGGTCGAGTTCCAGCAGGAGACCGCTCTGGCTCGGCCTCCACTCCCGTTCAAGTCCGGCGGTGTGGCCCGGCCCGGCGGCGTAGACGGTCATCGGAAGGTGCGTCGTGTAGAGGTCCAGAGCCGCCTCGCCGGCCTCGTCGGTGGTTGCCCGCACCCAGGTCTTGTTCGGGAACAGCGCGAGAACCTCGATGCCGGGCAGAGGCTCGCCACCGGAGTGCACCGTGACCGTGGCGTCCGCCGGAACAAGCTCCAGCTTGGCGGCGGGAATGCAGAGCACCAGACTGGACTCGTCGACGACCTCGTACTGCGGCACGATGCCGGTGGCTTCCCGGGTCTCCTCGCGGATGATCGTTACGCCGTCTCCTCGACGCTCCATCAGGTATCTGCGGTGGTCCGCTCCCGCCACGCTGCCAACGGGAATGCGTCCGAACACTGAAGCGATCACTTCGTTGCGAGTTGCCTGGCTGGCCTCCATGCCTTCGATGGTCATGCCGTTCGGAAGCTGGCCCGGCGAATCGATCTCAAGGCGGTCCTTGAACAGGGACAGCCTGATCCGTCGGGAGGACATGGAGTAGTCGCGGTGTGCCACGGCGTTGACCACCGCCTCGAAGACCGCGGCCTTGCTGTACTGGGGAACGTCCTCGCGCTCGGGTGTCTTGCGCGCCGCGACCCGCATGTTGCGAACGACGAACTTGACCGCGTCCGCGATCTGGACGGCTAGCGGACCGACGATCTCCTGGGCGTCCAACTGGCCCGACGCCCGATCGAGGCCGCGGTAGTGGGTCGCCACGATGGCCGCTTGAGGAATGAAGTCCTGCGGTGAAGGAGCACAGAGAAGCACGCCGGCGACGGTCGCCCGATCCACGCCGGCTTCGTCCGGCGCCAGGAGGCGGAGGTTCATCAATCCACGGCGTGGATCGGTCGCCCCAGCCACACTGAGCAGCGGCTCCCATAGACGCTCGCTGAGCGTCTCGAAGCCCGTCTCGGGCACGACCTGATTGTCGAAGCCGAGGTAGCGGCCATGCGCGCGCTGCTGCGCCAGCCTCAACCGTTCGTCGCCGCGCAGGCGGCGCTTCGTCCCGCCAACCCGGATGAAGGCTCGCCCATCACGCTCGTGCACGGCACGGCCCCGCGGCACCTCAACGAGCACTAAAGCTCGGCCGTCGAGTTCCCGGTGATGCACGTCGATGCGCAGGGGCGGCTCGATGGCGTCGGTGCTCACCTCCACCAGCATGTGGTCGAGAGCCGCCATCTGTTCGCGCGACATGCCCTGGAGGGTTCCGTCGTCCTCGACCCCACAAAGCAACACGCCCCCACCCGCGTTGGCGAAAGCGCCGAGTTCGTCGGCGAAGTCGTCTCGCCGCGGGCTCGTCGGTGTGTTGCCGCTGAACTCGACCCGCTTGAACTCCCAGCGACTGTCCTCGCCCAACGTCAGTTGTCGGCGAATGTCCTCGTCCCGAATCGTCATCGGCTCCTGGCGGAGAGGGAGGGATTCGAACCCTCGGTCCAGGTCACCCCGGACAACTGCTTAGCAGGCAGCCCTGTTCGACCACTCCAGCACCTCTCCCGAGCGCGGGAGTCTAGCAGCGGGGCCGAGCGCGGCGTGGGGCGGCCGCACGCGCAGTGGCGGGCTTGCCTCTCGCTCCGCCCGGCATGGAATTCGCTACGACCTCAGGCCAGGCGGGAATGAACTCGCCGGCAGGAGGGAAGGATGACTGACACTCGGGGCATCGAGCGGCAGCTGTATGAGATCGCCCGTCAACTGTCGGCGTTGCGGGCTGTGCTGGAGCGGATTGAGCGGAGGCTTCGGTAGGTCGGCGCTCAGGCCCTCGCCGCGACGTCGACGCGGGCCTGCGCGGTATCCACGCGGTCCTTCAGCGCGCCCTGGTCCTCGAAGCTGGCGCGGTCGTACTCGGCGGCCAGCTCGTCGCGCTCGGTCCTGGCAGCCGCGGCGTCGATGTCTTCGGCCGGCTCCGCTGTCTCGGTCAGCACGGTCACCGTGTCGTCGGCCACCTCGCAGAAACCCGGGGCCACCGCGACGAACCGCCGCGCTCCGCCGTCGGACGGCTGGTAACTGAGCTCCCCCGGCCGCAACGTGCTGATCAGCGCCGCATGCCCGGGCAGGATGCCCATGTCGCCTTTGCGCCCGGGCAGGCCGACGTCCGAGCACTCGACTTCGAGCAGCTTCTCGGCGTGGGTCACCAGGATGAGATTCAAGCCGGCCACGTTCGTTCGCTCCGCTGGTTCCGCCTCGGCGCCTCTAGGCCGCCAGCAGCTTCTGGCCCTTGTCGACCGCTTCGTCGATCGTGCCGACCATGAGGAAGGCCTGCTCGGGCAGCTCGTCGAGCTCGCCGGAGAGGATCGTCTTGAAGCCCTCGACGGTGTCCTCGATCTTCACGTAGCGGCCTTCGAGGCCGGTGAACTGGGTGGCGACGAAGAACGGCTGCGACAGGTAGCGCTCGATCTTCCGCGCCCGGGCGACGACCAGCTTGTCGTCTTCCGACAGTTCCTCGACGCCGAGGATGGCGATGATGTCCTGCAGGTCCTTGTAGCGCTGGAGCACCTGCTGCACCTGGCGGGCGACCGCGTAGTGCTCGTCGCCGACGACGGCCGGCTCGAGGATCTTCGAGTTCGAGTCGAGCGGATCGATCGCCGGGTAGATGCCCTTCTCGACGATCGCGCGGGACAGGGTCGTCGTCGCGTCGAGGTGGGCGAAGGCGGTAGCCGGCGCCGGGTCGGTCAGGTCGTCGGCGGGGACGTAGATCGCCTGCACCGAGGTGATCGAGCCCTTCTTGGTCGAGGTGATCCGCTCCTGAAGCGCGCCCATCTCGGTTGCCAGGTTCGGCTGGTAGCCGACCGCGCTGGGCATCCGGCCGAGCAGGGCGGACACCTCGGAGCCGGCCTGGGTGAAGCGGAAGATGTTGTCGACGAAGAGCAGCACGTCGCGGCCTTCGACGTCGCGGAAGTACTCGGCCACCGTCAGCGCCGAAAGACCGACGCGGAGGCGGGCGCCGGGCGGTTCCGTCATCTGGCCGTAGATCAGCGCGGCCTTGCTGTCCTTGAGCGCCGCGTGATCGACCTTGGTCAGGTCGAAGTTGCCGCTCTCCTCGTAGTTCTCGAGAAAGTCCTCGCCGAAGTTGACGACGCCGGCTTCGACCATCTCGCGCAGGAGGTCGTTGCCCTCGCGGGTGCGCTCACCGACGCCGGCGAACACGGAGAAGCCGCCGCCCTGCACCGCGACGTTGTTGATCAGCTCCTGGATGAGGACCGTCTTGCCGACGCCGGCGCCGCCGAACAGGCCGGTCTTGCCGCCGCGGGTGTAGGGGTGCACCAGGTCGATGACCTTGATCCCCGTCTCGAACATCTCGGTCGAGGTCGACTGGTCCTCGAACGCCGGCGCGTCGCGGTGGATCGCCCAGCGCTCCTCGGCCTCGACCGGACCCAGCGTGTCGACCGGCTCGCCGAGGACGCTGAGCACGCGGCCCAGGGTCGCCTCGCCGACGGGAACGGAGATCGGCTCGCCGAGATCCCTGGCCTCCATGCCGCGGACGACGCCGTCGGTCGGCTGCATGGACACCGCGCGCACCAGGTTCGAGCCCAGGTGCTGCGCCACTTCGGCGGTCAGGTCGATGCTGCCGTCGTCGTTCTTCACGCTGACGGCGTTCAGGATCTCGGGCAGTTGCTCGGCCGGATACTCGATGTCGAGCACCGGTCCGATCACCTGGACCACCTTGCCGGTCGCGCCGGACGTGTTGCTTGTGTCGTTCACGGTGTGTGTCTCCGTTCTATCCCTCGAGGGCGTTCGCGCCGGACACGACCTCGATCAGCTCGGTCGTGATCTCGGCCTGGCGCGAGCGGTTGTATTGCAGGGTCAGCGTGTCGATCAGTTCGCCGGCGTTCTTCGTCGCACTGTCCATCGCGGTCATCCGGGCCGCGTGCTCGGCCGCCTGGGACTCGAGCAGCACCCGGTAGATCTGGAAGGTGACGAAGCGCGGCAGCAGGTCGTTCAGGATCTCGGCCTCGGACGGCTCGTACAGGTAGTCGCGGTGATCCTCTCCCGCGCCGCCGCCGTCCTCGCCAACGACGTCCTCGCGGGCGATCGGCAGCAGGCGCTCCCAGCTCACCCGCTGGCTGAGCACCGAGATGAACTCGTTGTACACGGCGTACACGGCGTCGTACTCGCCGTCGGAGAAGGCCTTGGAGACCTCCGCCGCCAGGTCCTGCGCCGTCGCGTAGCTCAGGTCCTTGAACAGGTCCCGGCGGGCGCCGCGCATCGAGGCGCCGCGGTGGGTGAAGAAGTCCGCGCCGCGGTTGCCCAGGGCGAGGATCTCGCCGCCGCCGTTCAGCGTGGCCATCTCCTGCTCGGCGCGGCGCTGCACGTGGGCGTTGAACGCGCCGCAAAGACCCTTGTCGCCCGTGACCACGAGGACCAGCGTCTTGCCGGAACCGGCCTCCGCGGCCTGCCCGTCTTCGCCGCCGCCCGCCGGCGTCAGCAGCGGGTGCTCCACCTCGCCGGCCGCCACGGCAGCCAGGTGTTCCGTGACCTTGCGCAGTTCCAGGGCGTAGGGCCGGGTCGCGAGGATCTGGTCCTGGGCCCGGCGCAGCTTCGCCGCGGCGACCATCTTCATCGCCTTGGTGATCTGCTGCGTGTTCTTCACCGTGCGGATGCGCCGGCGAAGATCGATCAGGCTCGCCATCTCTGCGACCTACCTCGAAACCGTTCCCGTTCGTCCCGGTGCGCCCTAGTTCTCTTCCAGCGCGGCGTCGGGGTTCTCGGCCACGAAGAGCTGGAAGGCCCGGCCGATCGCCTCCATGACCTGGGCGTCCAGCTCGTCGCTGAGCTTGCCCTCCTCGCGGATGCGGTCGCGGAGTTCCGGCTCCTCGTTCTGGAAGTGCCGGTGCATGAAGTCCTCGAAGGGCCGCACCGCCTCGACCTTCAGGTCGTCGAGGGCGCCCCGGGTACCGGCGAGAATCGAGAGCACCTGGTTCTCGATCGACAGCGGCGCGTACTGGCCCTGCTTCAGGAGCTCGACCAGGCGCTCGCCGCGCGCCAACTGCTGCAGCGTGACCCGGTCGAGGTCGGAGCCGAACTGCGCGAACGCCGCGAGCGACCGGTACTGCGCCAGGTCCAGGCGCAGGGTGCCGGAGTTCTTGCGCATCGCGTTGATCTGCGCGTTGCCGCCGACCCGGCTGACCGAGATGCCGACGTTGACCGCCGGGCGCACGCCGGAGAAGAAGAGGTCGCCCTCCAGGAAGATCTGCCCGTCCGTGATCGAGATGACGTTGGTCGGGATGTAGGCCGAGACGTCGCCGGCCTGGGTCTCGATGATCGGCAGCGCCGTGAGCGAGCCGCCGCCGTTGGCGCGCGACAGCTTCGCCGCCCGCTCCAGCAGGCGCGAGTGGAGGTAGAAGACGTCGCCGGGGTAGGCCTCGCGTCCGGGCGGCCGCCGGAGCAGCAGGGAGACCTCGCGATAGGAGGCGGCCTGCTTGGAGAGATCGTCGTAGATCACCAGCGCGTGCTGGCCGTTGTAGAGGAAGTACTCGCCCATCGCGCAGCCGGCGTAGGGCGCGATGAACTGGAGCGGCGCCGGCTCGGAGGCCGAGGCGGAGACGACGATCGTGTGCTCCATCGCGCCGTTGTCCTCGAGCGTCTTGACCACTTGCGCCACGGTCGACCGCTTCTGGCCGATCGCGACGTAGACGCAGATCACGTCGCCGCCCTTCTGGTTGATGATCGCGTCGACGGCGACCGCCGTCTTGCCGATCTGGCGGTCGCCGATGATCAGCTCGCGCTGGCCCCGGCCGATCGGGATCATCGAGTCGATCGCCTTGATCCCGGTCTGCATCGGCTCGGACACGGGCTCCCGTTCGACGACGCCGGGGGCGATCCGTTCGAGCGGGTAGCTGTCGGCGGCCTCGATCGGCCCCTTGCCGTCGACCGGGTTGCCGAGCGGGTCAACCACGCGGCCGACCATCCCCGGCCCGACCGGGACCTCCATGATCCTGCCGGTACGGCGGACCTCGTCGCCCTCGTCGACCAGCCGGGACTCGCCCATCAGCACCGCGCCGATCTGGTCTTCCTCGAGGTTCAGGGCCAGCCCGAAGACGTCGTTCGGAAACGCCAGCAGCTCGCCGGCCATCGCCTGCTCCAGCCCGTAGACGCGGGCGATGCCGTCACCGACACTCAGGACGGTGCCGACCTCGGCGACGTCGACCTCGGCCTCGTAACCCGCCAACTGGCGCTCGAGGACCGCTGCGATCTCATCGGCTCTTACCTGCATGTTCTATCTACTCCTTAGGGTGCGCCCCGAGTTCGTGGAGCGTCTCGAAGTCCTGACTGTCTCTAGCTCGCTGACTCCGCCGTCAATCTGGATTCCAGCGCGGCCAACTGGCCGCGAACGCTCGCGTCGTATCGGTAGCTCCCGAACTGGGCCACGAAACCGCCGATCAGGCCCGGATCGACCTGGCTCTCCAGCCGGACCTCCGCGCCGGAGAGGCGTTCGAGGGCTCCCTGGAGCCGCGCCTGCTGGTCGGCGTCAAGTTCCTCCGCCGCGGTCACCGTGGCGCTGACCACGCCGTGGGCGCGGTCGAGCAGCTCGTCGATCGCTTCGAGGATCGCCGGCAGGTGGACCAGGCGGTAGTTGTCGAGCAACAGCCGCAACAGCCGCCGCGTCAGGTCGCCAGCGCTCAGCATGCCGGCGATCTCGTCGACCACGGCCCGCTTCGTCGCCGGCGGCACGCCGGGATTCGAGGCCATGCGGCCCAACCGCGGCACAGCCCGCATCGCCTCGGCGAAGGCGGTGAGTTCGTCGCGGGTCGCCTGCGCCGCCTCGAGTGAGCCGGCGGCGCCCATCAGGGCCTGCGCGTAGGGCCTCGCGTAGCGGTAGATCATCGTGCGTCGGCTCCGGCCGAGGCGTCGTCCGCCCGGCTCTCCAGGCTGAGCAACCCGCGGTCGAGGATGCGCCGGCGGGCGGCGGCGTCAACTTCGCGCTCAAGCCGCTCCGCGGCGAGCGCCGTGGCCAGCCGGGCCGCGTGCTGCGCGAGCTCGACCCGGGCGCGCGCCGTGCGGTTCCGGATCTCGGCGCGGGCCTGCTCCAGCATCCGCTCGCGCTGCCGCTCGGCCAGGGCCGCGATCTCGCGCGCGTCGCGTTCGCCTTCCTGCCGGGCGCGCTCGGCGGCCTGCGCGACTTCCGTCTCAAGCGCCGCGAGCTGGCCATCGAGGCCTGCGTGCAGCTCTTCGGCGTCCGCGCGCTGGCGCCGGGCGGTCATCAGGCTGTCCCGGATCTGGTTCCGTCGCCCTTCCAGCGCGGCCACGGCCTTCGGCCCGACCAGGTAGGCGAGGCCGCCGAAGAAGACGAGCATGTTGAACCAGGAGAAGACCCAGCGCGGCAGTCCCAGGAAGTGAGTCGCCTCGCCGACTTCCGCGCCGAACGCGGCCCCGACGCCGGCGAACAGCGTCCAGAGCAGCGCCAGCGAGGCGGTCTTCAGAAGCGCGGAACGCCTCACGAAGGGGCCCCCATCAGCTTCGCGGTCACGTCGGCCGCGAGCCGCTCGGCGCGCGCTTCGAGGGAGCGCCGCTGCTCGGCCGTCTCGGCGTCGAGCGCGGCGATCGCCTGCTGGAGTTCTGCATCCGCCTCCTGGCGGGCCTCGGCGACCAGAGTCTCCCGAGCCTGCTGGGCTTCCTTCCGCATCCGGTCCCGGTGCGCGGAGGCCTCGGCGCGCGCTTCCTTCAGCTTCTCGCGCTGCGCCTCGATCCTCGCCTCGACCTCGGCCTGAGCCCGGTCGAACGTCTCCTGGGCGGTCACGATCTCGCTGTCGCGCTCCCTGAGCATGCGCATGATCGGCCGGACGAGGTAGAACCGGACCACCACATAGGTGGCCCAGAAGATCGCCATGATGACCAGGAGGCTGGCGTCGAAGTCCACAGCTACTCGTCCCGCGGTCGTCCGGGTCTGTCTCTCTCGGGCCCTAGTGTTCCGGCGTTGATCCGGCCTTGTTGCTTCCGGTTTCTTCCGGGTTCCTGCCTCTCTCGCCCAAGGCCCGAAAGCGGCGGTAACGTAACACGGCTACCGGGGCCGGTCAACGGCGGCGACAGGCGGGGAGAACCGCCGATTCCAACGGCCGAAATCACCGCCCGAATCAGCGCGCGATCGCCGCCGCAAGTGCGCCGGATTTCTCGACTGCGGTGGAAACCGTCCGTGTACATTTTCACCGGCGGTCGAAAAATCTGGTAATCTCGTGCGTCGTGGCAACCACAACCAGGTACCTGGCGGACCAGGTCGAGCGAGACCTCGAGCGGAAGATGGTCTTTGTCACCGGCCCCCGCCAGGTCGGAAAGACGACTCTCGCCCGCAGCTTGCCCGGCGCCGAGGCCGGCTACCTCAACTGGGACATCGCGGAGGACCGGGAACGCATCCTGAGGCGCCAGCTTCCTGCCGCCGGCTTGTGGGTGTTCGACGAGATCCACAAGTACCGGGACTGGAGGAACTACCTGAAGGGCCTCTACGACGCGAGCGTTGCCCGGGAGCCCGCGCGGACCGGGCGACGCATCCTGGTGACCGGCAGCGCCAGACTCGACGCCTACCGCTTCGGCGGCGATTCGCTGCAGGGCCGCTTCCATCTCCTCCGCCTGCACCCCCTGTCCGCCGCGGAACTCGGGCTGCGGAAGACCGTCGAACTCCAGGACCTGCTGCAGCTCGGCGGCTTCCCCGAACCGTACCTCGGCGGCTCCGAAGTCGAGGCCCGCCGGTGGTCGCGGGAGCACCGCACCCTGCTGATCCGCGAAGAGGTCACCAGCCTCGAACGGATCCAGGACCTCGGCCGGCTCGAGCTCCTCATGCTCCGGCTCCCGGAGCTGGTCGGCTCGCCGCTCTCGATCAATGCCGTGCGCGAAGACCTGCAACTGAGCCACAAGACGGTCGCCGCCTGGCTGGCCGTCTTCGAACGCCTGTACGCCGTCTTCCGGCTGTCGCCTTTCGGCGCACCCACGATCCGGGCCGTCAAGAAGCAGCAGAAGCACTACCACGTCGACTGGTCGGTCGTGCCCGAAGACCCGCCTCGTTTCGAGAACCTGGTCGCCAGCCACCTGCTCAAGTGGGTGCATCACCAGCAGGACACCCAGGGTCTCGACCTCGAACTACGCTACTTCCGGGACACGGACGGTCGCGAGGTCGACTTCATCGTCACCGACGGGCGGCGGCCTGTGCTCTGCGTCGAATGCAAGTGGGCGGACGGGCGGCTCGACAAGAGCCTGCGCTACTTCAAGGTCCGCTTCCCGGAGTGCGAAGCGTGGCAGGTGTCGGCCACGGGGACGAAGGACTATGTGACGCCCGAGGGGATCCGGGTTGCGCCGGCGCTGGAGCTGTTGGGTCGACTCGTGTAAGCGGGTAACCGCTGCCGAACGATAACGGGAACTCAGGGCGCCAGTACGCGCGCGACCCGGAAGTTCTCGCCCTTGAAGTGGCGCATCTCGACCGGACGGCGAAAGGCGGAGCGCAGTTCCCTCGGGCCGTCCCGCCACGAACCGCCGCGGATCACATGGTACGAGCAGTCGCCTTCCAACCGGGCGCTGGCGTCGGAGGGAGCGCCTTCGTGAGTGTCGTTCCAGCAGTCCTCGACCCACTCCCAACCGTTGCCGACCGCGTCGTGGAGGCCCCACGCGTTCGGCGCGAACTGGCCGACCGGCGCCGAGAACTCGTACTCGCTGCAGCCTTCGGCCGAGAGGCACCCCATGCGGAACGTGCCAGCAGGGACTACGACCATCTCGGGGCCCGGATCGCCCGAGGTGAGCGCATCCGAGAACGTATCCCCGGGTTGCGGATCCGCGGGTTCCTGACTCGCAGGTTGGGCCTCGAAGGCGGCGGTCGGCACCGCCAGCAGAACTGCCAGGAACGCGGCATGCACGAACGTTCTCTTCATCGGGCGCATCCTCCCTTTCATCAGGATTGGGACCGAGTCAATCTACCCCAGCGGACGCACGGGGATCCCCATCGCTCTGGCTGCTTCCGCCATACGACGGTCGTACGTGGCCAACTCCACGCTTTGCCGCTGCTCTCGAAGGTAGTCAAGCGACGCCAGGTGCAGGGCGTCCAGGGTGCGAACCGGTACCGGAAAGGCGCTCAGGGCCCGGGTCAGGATGACCGGAGACAGCTCCAGCAGCGCGATCTGGCCGATCGCTTCCTCGGCCGCCTCGCCGTGGGTTTCCGCCCGCCCCCGGGCATGAAGACGGTTCCAGACTTCGTACTCGACCAATCGGCTCGCCACGAGGCTCTCAACCCAAAGGTGTTCAGGCGGTCGCCGAATCTCCGCAAGGAGGTGGGCCAACACGACCGAGGAGTCGATGTAGATCACCGCTCCTGCCGATCCGCGTCCAGCTCCTGCAGAAGCTCATCCAACGACATGATGGGCGGCGGCTTGACGGGAGGCCCCGCTCCCTTCATGGCCGGCGGTGTCAAGAGACCCTTGCGTACCGCATCGGCCAGTAACGCATCGGCGATGAAGGGGCTACGCTCTTCCCGAGGCGGCACGATCTCGGCGACTACGCGGTCCCGATCCGTAACCAGGACCGTCTCGCCCGCTGCGGCCATTCGCACATACCGGCTGAGCTGGTTGTTCAGCGTCTTGAGCCCCACGGATCTCATGGCGCATGAATGTAGCTTCCGGTGGCCACCTTCGTCAAGGTCAGGCCGCGTTAGCCTGATCGCATGGTCCGCATGGAGTGCGTTCCGAACATCAGCGAGGGGCGGCGGCGGGACGTCATCGAGGCCTGCGTGGCGGCGGCTTCGATGCGCGGCGTACGCGTGCTGGACGTGTCTTCGGACCCGGACCACAACCGGACAGTGCTGACGCTGCTGGGCGCGGGCGATGATCTGGTGCGTGCCGTGACGGCGTTGGCGGCGGCGGCGATCGACCGCATCGATGTCGGCGCGCACTCGGGCGTACATCCGTTTCTTGGCGCGCTGGACGTGGCCCCGTTCGTACCCCTGGAGGCGGGGCAGATGCCGGCGGCCGTCGACGCCGCGCGCAAATGTGCGGACGCGCTCGCAGCGCTCGATCTGCCGGTACTCCTGTATGGCGAGGCCGCGTCGGATCCAAGCCGGTCCGCCCTCGCCGACCATCGCCGCGGCGGTCTGTCGCGGCTCGCCGAACGAATGGCCAGCGGCCAATGGCCGCCGGATCGCGGCCCCAGCCGGCCGCATCCGACCGGCGGTGTCGTCTGCGTCGGCGCGCGGCCCTTCCTGGTCGCGTTCAACCTGCTGCTCGACACGAGGGAGGTCGCCGTTGCGAAGCGGATTGCGGCCTCGCTGCGCGAGTCCGGCGGCGGTCCGCCGGGCGTGCGGGCGCTCGGGTTATTCCTGGAGAGCCGCGGGCAGGCGCAGGTCAGCGTGAACGTGACCGATTGCGACCGGACGTCGTTGCTCGATGTGGTCAACCGTGCGGACGAGCTGGCGGCTGTAGGCGGGGTGCGAGTCGTCGAGACGGAGTTGATCGGGCTAGCGCCACGCCGGGTTCTGCCGGCTGGAGGCGCCGCGGCGCTGAGACTGCCCGGATTGTCAAAGACGCAGATCCTGGAGACTCATCTGTAGCGCGGAAAGCGGTCGCCGCTTCGCGGCGCGTTTCGAGGCCGCCTTCGGCGGCAGCGGGTCAGAGGACCCGCGCACCCAGTGTGGGAACGTCTAGCCTGCCAGGCCGTCAGCCAGGCGCCGGGGCATGTTGTCGAAAGAGCCCGACGACATGGTGACCAGGACGTCGCCGGCCATGGCCTCGGCCAGAACCGTCTCGGCCAGCTCGTCGTTGGAAGTACAGGCGGTCGCATCCGCTCCCTGCTGCTCGATGTCGGCCGCCATCTCCTTCGGGTCGAAGCCGTCCTCTCCCAGGCGCTCGCGGTGGAACACCGGGGCCAGCAACACGCGGTCGGCCGATGCGAGCGCCGCAGCCAGGTCGGCGGCGAACTGACGTCGTCCCGCGCTGAGGCTGCGCGGCTCGAACAGGGCGACCAGCCGGCGGCCAGGGAAGCGCTGCCGGAGCGCCGCCAGCGAAGCCGAGACCTCCGACGCATGGTGGGCGAAGTCGTCGATCACGACGACTCCCGCTGCCTCGCCGACGACCTCGAGCCGGCGCTTGACGCCGCGGAAGGTGGCGAGCGCCTCGAGGACGGCGTCCCGCTCCAGCCCGTCGGCGCGAGCCGCCGCCCACACCGCCATCGCGTTCAACGCGTTGTGCTCGCCCCAGACGCCGAGGTCGATCCGCTGTCGCCCGCCAGCCTCTTCCAGCTCGAAGGAGACACCGTTCTCGCCGCTCTCGACCCGACCGGCGAGCCGGACATCAGCCGCCCCAGCGCCGCCGGACTCCGGGCCGCCGATCTCCGTCCCACCGGCCCCGACGCCGTAGGTCACGACCCGGCACGGGCTCGCCGGCAACAGCCGTTCGACCGTCGGATAGTCCACGCAGGCGATCAGCAGTCCGGTCGGCGGCAGCCGTTCGACGAGCCCGAGGAAGGCCCGTTCCAGCCCCTCGAAGTCGGGATAGAGATCGACGTGGTCGTGCTCCAGGCTGGTCAGGATCACGGTCTCCGGTCGGTAGTGCCAGAACTTGGGGCCGCGATCGAAGTAGGAGGCGTTGTACTCGTCGCCCTCGATCGCGAAGCGCGGCCCGCCGCCGAGTGCGAACCCGGAGGCCAGGCCGACCGGCGCGCCGCCGATGAGATAGCCGGGATCGGCGCCGGCGCGGGAGTAGACCCAGGCCGCCATCGCGGTCGTCGTCGTCTTGCCGTGGCTGCCGGCGACGACCAGCGGCTTCCGATCCCGGAGCACGAAGCGGTCGAGCGCCTCCGGCATCGACAGCCGCGGCAGGCCGAGCTCCTCCGTTGCGACCGCCTCCGGGTTCGTCCGCGGCACCGCGTTGCCGACGATCACGAGGTCCGGCCGCGGCTCCAGGTGAGTCGGGTCGTAGCCGACCAGCGGTTCGATTCCCGCGCGGGCCAGCATGTCGCTGGTCGGCGGGTAGAGAGGTCCGTCCGACCCGCGCACGTCGTGGCCGAGATCGCGCAGCAGGCAGGCCAGCGGCGCCATGCCGGTGCCGCCGATCGCGATCAGGTGGATGTTCAAGGGAGCGGCTACTAGCGCGATGGCCGCTTCCAGATGCTGGCCTCGTCCTTCGCCTTCGCCGGGCCGCTGCGGCGGCGCTCCAGCGCGTCCTCCATCTCCGCCAGCCTGGGGGCCAGGCAGCTCTGCTGCAGTTCGGTCAGCTCGGCGATCCCGGCCAGCGCCAGGTCGAGAAGGCCGTCGAACTCGGGGCGCGTGAACACGCGGCCCTCGGCGGTGCCCTGGACCTCGATCAGGCTGCCCTCGCCGGTCGCCACCACGTTCAGGTCGACCTGGGCGTCCCGGTCCTCGACGTACTCCAGGTCGAGCAGCAACTCGTCCTGACAGATCCCGACCGAGACCGCGGCCACGGAATGAACGATGGGCCACCTCTTCAGGTCGCCCTCGAGCAGCATCCTGGAGAGCGCCGCGACGGTCGCCACGTAGGCGCCGGTGATCGAGGCGGTGCGGGTGCCGCCGTCGGCCTGGATGACGTCGCAGTCGACCGCGATCGTGACTTCCGGGAGTTTCTTCAGGTTGACCGCCGACCGGAGCGAACGGCCGATCAGCCGCTGGATCTCCGCCGTGCGCCCCGAGGGCCGTCCGCGGGACACCTCCCGCCTCGAACGGGTCAGGGTCGCCCGCGGCAGCATGGCGTACTCGGCGGTCAGCCAACCCTGGCCCTTGCCCACCAGGAAGGGCGGCACGCGCCGTTCCACGCTGGCGGAGCAGAGCACCCGGGTGTCGCCGCACTCGATCAGCGCCGAACCCTCGGCGAACTTCATCGCGTCCAGCTCGATCGTCACCGGGCGCAGGGCGGAGAGCGACCTGCCGCCGCTGCGGTTGAAGCCGCCACCTCGATTCGTCACGATGCCTCGACCTCCTCCCCTGCCCCCGAAGTTCCTGCCGACTCGTCCACGTCGATCCACTCGAGCGTCGCCGGCTCGCCGAGAATCCGCTCGGCAAGTCTGGCAAACCGCGGACCGGCGTCGGTGGCGAAGAGTCTCACACTCGCCGATCCGGGACCAGCGCCGTCCGTCCATCCCCTGCCGCGAAGCTCCTGTTCCACCAGGGCGCCGGTCGACTCGGCCGAGTCGACGAGGGTGACCTCCGGGCCGCAGACGCGCTCCAGCGCGCCGCGCAGCATCGGGTAGTGGGTGCAGCCGAGCAGCAGCGTGTCGATCCCCTCGGCCAGCAGCGGTTCGAGATACCGCGCCACGATGCGCCCGGTGATCTCGTCCTCCTCCCAGCCCTCCTCGACGAGCGGGACGAGCAGCGGGCAGGCCCGCTGACTGACGCGGAGACGCGGGTCGAGGCGGCGGATCGCCTCTTCGTAGGCGCCCGACCGCACCGTCGACTCGGTGGCGATGACGCCGACGTGCCGACTCGCCGACGCCACGGCCGCCGAGGCGCCCGGCTCCAGCACGCCCCAGTGCGGCGCCCGCACGGCGAGGTCGTCGAGCGCCATGGCGGAGGCCGTGTTGCAGGCCACGACCAGGGCGTCGACGTTGCGGCGCTCCAGGAAGTCCACGTTCGTCTGGGAGTAGCGGAGCACGGTCCGCCGCGACTTCGTGCCGTAGGGCAGGCGGGCGGTGTCGCCGAGGTAGAGAATGGAGGCGCCGGGCAGCCGGCGTCGAAGCGCGGCGACCACGGTCAGACCGCCGACGCCCGAGTCGAAGACGCCGATCAGGGGCTGCGCTCCGGGCATCGCTCAGAGGTCCGCGGAAGGCTCCGCGTTCCGGTCGAGATCGGGTAGCAGCGGCCGGCTCGTGTCGACATGGCCGGCGAAGGTCAGGCGCTGCTCCCCGTTCCACATCAGCACGACGCGCTCGATGCCCAGGTTGCTCGCGGTCAGACTGTTGACCAGGCTGTAGACGGCGAGCAGTTCCTCGCGCAAGCCCATCGCCGGCCGCTCGAAGCGCAGCGTGGAGCCGGTCCGCGCAACGGTCAGGTCGACGTAGGCGACGCCATTGACCAGGTCGAACGCCTGCAAGCCGACGTCGGGCGGCAGAACGGGGAACCTCTCCTCGTCCGCCTGCGGCGGGTCGTCGCCGGCGTGTGTCCGAGCGGTCGGACCGGGACCGTCGATCAGCGCCTGGACGATCACCGCCGCCGTCTCCTCGACGCTGCCGGCGGCCGGGATCGCCCGCGGCTCGCAACGGAGCAGTCCGTCGGCGGTCGGGAAGCAGAGGGTCGCGAAGAAGTCCTCGCCCTCCGCGACGAGTTCCACTTCGCCGTCGACCGCGCCGTCGACGTCGCCGTCGCCGCATGCCCCAAGCACCACGAGCAGCGCGGGCAACAAGACGGCGGCGAGGGGCCAGAGGCTCGAACGCGGCCGGTTCACGATCGCGCGCCCTCGGCCGCCGTCTCCGCGGCGCCCGTCATGACGCCCCGGTAGAGCCGGATCGCCCGGCCGATCGCCTCGAACACCTCGCGGCCGCGCGGTCCGTCGAAGACCGGGGTCTTCTCGCCCTCGCCGTCCTCGACCTCCTCGTACCCGAACTCGATCAGGACCGCCGGCATCGACGCCCCGGTCAACACCCGCAGGGGCGCGCGCCGGAAGCCCCGGTTCGGCAGGTCGAGGGCGTCGCCGACCTGGGTCTGGATCAGCCGGGCGAGCAGTGCGCTGCGCTCGAGCTGGCCGTCCTGCACCCGGTCCCAGGGTTCGAGCGGCGGGATCACGACCGGCGGCTCTTCCTCCTCCGGTTCCGACTCCAGGTCGTCGAACACCTCGCCCTCAAGAGCGTCCGGTTCCGCCGCGTCCTCGGCGGCTTCGAGAGACGGGTCGGCCTCCGGGTCCACTTCCAGGTCCGCTGCCGATTCAGCCTCCTCCGGCACGAGCGTCGCCGGAGGCGGATCGAGAACCCACGTCTGGAACGCGCTTCCCGGCAGGAGCGCCGCGTCGCCGCTCACGTGCAGCGACACGAAGAGGTCGGCCTCGTACTGGTTGGCCAGGGAGGTGCGATTCTCGAGCGTGACCGTGCTGTCGCCGCTGCGGGTGAGCACCACGCGCGCCCCCAGCTCGGACTCCAGGTGCGACCTGAGGGCCTCGGCGATCCTGAGTGCGAGGTTCTTCTCGCTCTGACCGAACGGCGCACGCACGCCGTTGTCCGTCCCGCCATGACCCGGATCGAGGACGATCCGGAACTCGCGCCGTTCCTCCTCCGGCCGCGATGTCGCGCGCGGCTGAAGTCCCGGCCGTCCCCGCGTGATGTCGAGGACGAGCTGGACCCGCGGCGGACGGCCCAGGAGGTACGGTTCGGACGCCTCGGCGCGAGGCGCCAGACCGATGTCGACCGAACGCTCCCGCACTTCGATCCAGCGCACGAGGGGATCGTTCAGCCGCACCCGGCGGCGGGGGTCCATGACCCCGCTCAGCAGCCGCAGCCGCACGCCGGCGCGGTAACGATCGACCTGGAAGCGAGGCCGGCCGGAGAAGGTCACGACGAGCGTCGTGGCGCCGAGGTCGTGAACGCGGTCCACCTCCACGTCGAGACGGCGCTCGCCCGTCCTGTCCACACGGAGCAGGCCCCGCCGCCGGTCGAAGTCGAAGCGGTAACCGAGCGTCTCCGGATACGCCCGCGCCAGCGCGTCGACCGGCACGAACAGCTTGCGCGGCTCGATGGGCTCGGGGGGCAGCTCGGGCTCTTCCTCTTCGCCATCGTCCTCCGACTCCGCCGCTTCCCCGTCTTCCTCCTCCTCTTCGTCGGGGTACACGGGTTCCGGCTCGATCCACGGCCTGATCGACAGGTCGTGGACCTCGCCGTCGACCATGACGGTCCTGCTCAGGGGTCCGAGAACGACCTCCCGCCCCGCTACGCGTACCGTGTGAGCCTCGCCGAGCGGACCGATCTCGAGGTCCCCTCCCAGCACCTCGACGACGGAACCCAGCGCGACGAGCGGCCCGGAGGAAGAGCGGGCCCAGGGCAGGGGCTCGGAATCACGGCCGACGACGATCGTCCCCGCCTCGTGGGAGAGAATGACCGTCTCCGGCTCGTCGTCCCTCTGCGCCGACGCCGGCGCGAGCAGCGAAAGCCCCAGGGCCGCTGCCAGCAGTCCGGAGGCACACCAGATGATGCCGCGTCGGAGAGACACTACGGCAACCTAACACCCCGGCAGGACTGCGTGATTCCGGACCTGTAGGCCCCGCCGGTACCAACACGACTGTGCTAAATTGCGCGGCCCTGCGCACGCGTGGCCCGTTCGTCTAGGGGTCTAGGACGCTGGCCTCTCACGCCAGTAACACGGGTTCGAATCCCGTACGGGCTACCACGCACATCAACGTGGCTCTGCTGGGTGCGCGGGTCTTCTGACCCGCTGCCGCCGAAGGCGGCCAGAGAACCGCGCCGGCCGATGGCCGGCTCCACTCCCAAGCCCGCAGTCAGGGCACCGACGAAGCACTGTTGACGTCGACGTGCGTGTTTGGATTCAGGTCCTGATTCGGGTCGACCAGATGCCCGCCCGGGAAGCTGACCGAGACCGCCGGGGCGGACGTATCGAGGCACAGAAGGTGGTTGTTGTCCCGGTCCCCCAGATCCGCGAGAGCCGCCGGAGCGATCTCGTCACTCGAGCCGTCCGGCCGCCCCACCGTCACGCGATAGAGGGCGCGCTCGGCGTCGCCAAGTTCGTCGCCACTCGGCAGTCGTACCCCTCCGGCCCAGGTCGCCCGGACCACCTGCTGGATGCCCTCCGGGCAGGCGGTCCCCCGGCTCTCCGTTGACAATCGGTCCTCGGGCACCACCTCCGCCAGCACGAGAGAGGGCCCGGCATCGAGCGGCGTGACATCAGTCTCCGTGCCGCGAAAGTTCACCGGCTCGCCAGCTACTCCATCCGAGAGCAGGTCGCCGACAACGAGCACCTTCACCGGCGGGTCGTCGTCCGCGTTGCCGAACTCGCCGATGAGGAGCACGGTCCTGAGTTCGCCTGGATCGCCGGCCGGCCTGAGGGTCGTGCAGAGGGGAGTGCGTTCAGACCCCGACTCCGTGACGATCCGGAAGTCCCCGGGCTGCAAGGTCTCCGCGTCCACGGTATGGGACAGCACGACCGGCATGCCGTCCTGCCCGGCCGCGCCCTGGCAGAGGAGATTCACCCCGGCCGGCAGGGCGTTGTCCAACCCGAAGAAGGCCGACAGCGGGCGCGCCGTTTCGCCGTTCGCGGCCTGCGCCGCGGCACCGCCTCCGGCGGCGGCCGCGGCAGCGAGCACTCCCGCGGCCATCGCGGCAATCAACGAAGATCGATCATTCACTTCGGCTTCTCCTTAGGATCTTCGGGCGAAGCGTGGTTCTCACTCCGCGAGCCGCCACCTCGGCGGCGCCACGAAACCGTCACGGCCTTCCCAGAAGATCGGCACATGCTCCTCCGGCTGCAGCGCCCGGAAGGCGAGCGCCTTCTCCGTCAGACGCTCGGCGATCTCCGGGTGCCCTGCTGACAGGTCGTTCTGCTCGCCGGGATCGTCTCCGAGGTGAAAGAGCATGGTCTGCGCTTCGGCGAGCGCCGCGCGGTCGAGCGGTTCGGGGCCGATGACGATCAGCTTCCAGTCCCCTTCCATCGCCATGAGCTGCTCGCGCTCGTTGCTCAATTGGGCGCACCAGGAGTAGAAGTCGCGGTCGCCGGCGACGTCGCCGCCCCGAAGCGCCGGCAGGGCATCGCGGCCGTCCAGTTCGAGATCGGGACGGTCGGAGACGGCCGCGGCCTCCATCAGCGTGGGCAACACGTCGAGGTAGTTGAGCGGCGCGCCGATCGAGCCGCCGCCGCTCACCCCGCCGGCAGGCCAGCGCGCCGCCGCCGCGACCCGGATGCCGCCTTCGAAGACGTTGCCCTTGGAACCCCGGAACGGCCGGTTGTCGCCGATGCCCGTGTCGCCGCCGTTGTCCGAGAAGAACCACACCAGTGTGTCGTCCGCCACGCCGGCCTCGTCGAGGGCATCGAGGATGCGGCCGATGCCGGCGTCCATCGCGTGCACCATCGCGCCGGTGATCCTGCGGTTCCGGAGACGGCCTTCCACGTCCTCGAGGCGCGCCCGGCTCATCGCGTGACCGCCGAACCACTCGTACTTCTCGGGCGGTACCCCCGCGCCGACGACCGCCTCGATCGGCACCGGCTCGAGGTCGGCATACCGCGGCAGATCCTCTTCCTTCGCCTGGAACGGCGAGTGCGGCGCGTTGTAGGGCACGAACAGGAAGAAGGGCGCGTCACCGTCGGCGTGCTCGCGAACGAAGCGCACCGCGTGCTCGGAGATCAGATCCGTGCTGTAGCCCGGCTCGTCGACCGACTCCTCGTCGTGGAACCAGTCGACCTCGCCGTAGCGCTCGTGCGTGAAGTAGTCGAAGCCCCAGCCGAGGTGGCCGACGAAACGCGTGAAGCCGCGCTCGAGGGGGTGGTACTCGCTGCGCGACAGACCCAGATGCCACTTGCCGACGAGGCCGCGCTGCTCGTAGCCGGCATCGGCGAGCACCTCCGGGATGAGAGTCGCCTCGGGATCGAGACCGTAGTCGTGGTACCCCATGACGACGCCGCGCATCATCCCGTAACGGATCGGATGCCGGCCGGTCATCAGGCCGGCGCGAGTCGGCGAGCAGATCGGCGCCACGTAGAAGCGATCGAGCCTGACGCCCTCCGCGGCGATGCGGTCGATGTGGGGGGTGGCGATGTCGCCGCCGTTGAAGCTGACGTCGCGCCAGCCGAGGTCGTCGGCGACGATGAGCACGACGTTGGGCGGCCGTTGCGCTCCCGCTTCCCCGGCCTCCTCGGCCGGCGTACAGCCGAGCAGGAGGATGACCGTCGCGAGCACGATCCCGTGTTCCGTCCTCATCACCTAAGTCCGTTCCCTCCTGCTTTCGCTTGCGAAGACGCACCCACGCTACAAGAATGCAGAATCCCCTTCCACAAGGAGAGCCGACGATGAGCACAGCCGCCCTCGCCTACCTCGGTGTCCGCTCGGACAAGCTGGAAGACTGGAACGACTTCGCCTGCAACCTGCTCGGCATGCAGCAGGTCGACCGCGGGGGCAAGTCCCTCTCCTACCGGATGGACAACTTCGAGCAGCGCCTGCTGGTCTCCGACGAACCGGGCGACACGCTCTCCTTCATGGGCTGGGAGGTTGCCGGCGAGGACGATCTCGAGGGCTTCGCCACGAAGCTGGACGCGGCCGGCGTCGAGGTGGACTGGGGAAGCTCCGAACTCGCCGACCGGCGCTTCGTCGAGCGTCTTCTCGTCTGCCACGACCCCGACGGGAACCGCGTCGAGCTGGTGTGGAAGCCGATGCGCACCAGCGACCCGTTCGTGCCGGGCAGGACGATTTCGGGCTTCAAGACGGGCCCGCTCGGCATGGGGCACGCGGTCCTGCACGTCACCGACATCGAGAAGCAACTGGCCTTCTACCGCGACCTCCTGGGCTTCGAGCTCACCGACTTCGGCAACATGCCGCTCGTCCCCATCCACTTCCTGCACGTCAACGGCCGTCACCACAGCCTGGCGATGATCGCCTCCGGGCAGAAGGGCTTCCACCACTTCATGGTCGAGTTCCAGTCCCTCGACGACGTCGGCCAAGGCTACGACCTGGCCGGGGCGACGGAAGACCGGGTGGGCTTCACCCTCGGCCGGCACACCAACGACTTCATGACGTCCTTCTACGCCCGGACGCCCTCCGGCTTCTTCGTCGAGAACGGCTGGGGCGGCCGGATCATCGACCCGGAGACCTGGCAGCCCGTCGAACTGTTCGACGGCCCGAGCCTCTGGGGCCACGACTGGGTCGACCTGCCGGACGAAGCCAGGACGATGGCGCGCAACTTCCGGATCGATCTCGCCTCGCGCGGCGTCCAGTCTCCGCCTTTCATCGATTGCCCGTGGCTGTTCGAGCAGGTGGCGAAGACGTAGCCCGTCAGCCCGTCACCCGCCGTCGCCCGGGTCGAAGCGCTTCTCGAGTCCGGTCCAGCAGTCCGTGTAGTCGTCCTGTAGCGGCGCCTCCCGGGCCGCGAACTCGGTCAGGTGCTGCGGGAAGCGGGTCTCGAACATGAAGCTCATCGTGTTCTCCAGCTTCTTCGGAGCCAGTTCAGCGGAGGTCGCGGCCTCGAAGGCGTCGGCGTCCGGGCCGTGGGGCAGCATCATGTTGTGCAGCGACAGACCCCCCGGCGCGAAGCCCTCGGGCTTGGCGTCGTAGATGCCGTGGATGTTGCCCATCAGCTCGGACATGATGTTCTTGTGGTACCACGGCGGCCGGAATGTGTGCTCGGCGACGCTCCAGCGATCGCGAAAGAGCACGAAGTCGATGTTGGCGGTACCCGGCACGCCCGACGGCGCGGTCAGGACCGTGAAGATCGAAGGGTCGGGGTGGTCGAAGAGAACGGCGCCGACCGGCGCGAACGCCTCCAGGTCGTACTTCGAGGGCGCGTAGTTGCCGTGCCAGGCGACGATGTCGAGCGGAGACTGGTCGATGTCCGTCGCGTGGAAGCGGCCGCACCACTTCACCACCAGCCGTGACGGGACCTCGCGGTCCTCGAACGCCGCTACTGGGGTCTTGAAGTCGCGCGGGTTGGCGAGGCAGTTGGCGCCGATCGGCCCGCGGTTGGGAAGGCCGAACTTCGCGCCGTAGTTCTCGCACACGAAGCCCCGGGCCGGGCCCTCGGTGACCTCGACGCGAAAGACCATGCCGCGCGGCAGGATCGCGACCTCCCGCGGCTCGAGGTCGATCCGCCCGAGTTCCGTCCAGAACACGAGCCGGCCGTCCTGGGGCACGACCAGCAGTTCCGAGTCCGCCGAGTAGAAGTACTCGTCGACCATGCTCTCGGTGGCGAGGTAGACGTGCGCGGCCATCCCCACCTGGGTGTTGACGTCGCCGGCGGTCGTCATCGTGCGCATGCCGGTAAGGAACGTCAGCGCCTCGGTCGGGTGAGGCACCGGGTCCCAGCGGTACTGACCGAGCGAGATGACGTCGTCGACGATGTGCGGGGCCGTCCGCCAGTAGGGCAGGTCGACGCTCCGGAAGCGCGACGTGTGCCTGACCGACGGACGGATGCGGTAGCACCAGGTGCGCTCGTTCTCACCCTGCGGCGCGGTGAAGGGTGTGCCCGAGAGCTGTTCCGCATACAGGCCATAGGCGCAGCGCTGCGGACTGTTCTGGCCCTGCGGCAACGCCCCCGGCAGCGCCTCCGTCTCGAAGTCGTTGCCGAACCCGGGCATGTACCCGGGCATCGTCCCGCAGGGGGTTTCGGCCTGGACGATCCGGCGTCCCGTCATGGGTCGAACGCTCCCTCTAGCCGTGCTTCGGCTAAGGGGATTCTAGTCGCCGATCAAGCCGCCGTCAGATCGATGGGCTCCTGCTTCACGATCTTCCGGCAGATCGTGAGGCACGGCTGAAAGCTGTCCCGCCCTGTCAAGCGCTCAACGAGGCCGGCCACTCCGGGCCACCGCGACGCGTCGAGCGGACCGGCGACGAACTCGAACTGCGCGATCTGACACGCGAGCGAGATATCCGCGATCGTCAGCGCGTCTCCCACCAGGAACGGCTCGTCGCCGACTTCGCCCTCGAGATAGTCGAGACGCCGTGGAAGCCGCTCCTCGTACGTCTTCCTGGCCGTGTCGACGTCGGGCTCCTTGCCCATGAAGCGGTTGAACTGGATCGGGCGGAAGATCCCGAGGCCGATCGCCATCGCCAGCTCGGTGTCGCAGTACTCCTCCAGCCAGACCGCGCGACCGCGTTCGTAGGGGTCCGCCGGATAGAACGCGGGCTCCGGGAACTTCTGCTCGACGTAGGCGCAGATCGCCGACGAATCGGGGATCGTGCCAGGCGGACCTTCCTCGCCGACGTCCGTGTCGCGCAACACCGGAATCCGACGGGCCGGACTGATCTCCTTGAACCAGTCGGGCATCGGCATGATGTTCACGCTCTCCAGCTCGAAGGGCGCGCCCTTCTCGCGCAGCAGGACATCCGCCTTTCGAACGAAAGGAGAGAGGGGGGCTCCGTAGAGGATGAGGCCCATCCTGGCGGCGCCTAGCGCCCCGGCATCACCAGCGGTTCGATCGGCACTTCGATCGTGACGGTCTCTTCCTTCGGCACGTAGCAGACCGTCTCGCTGCAGGCCTGGTAGACGACGTCGACCGGAATCTCGATCGAGGTCGGCTTGTCCTGAATCGGCCAGTTGAGAATCTCGGCGTTCAGCGCGATCGGGATGGCGATGTCGGTCACGCCTTCCTCGTAGACGTTGAGCGTCACGTCGAGCTGGGGGAACTCACGCTTACGGGTCGCCGGGTAGACCGGCTCGCCCAGCCGCACGCCCTTGGTCGGCACGACGGTCGCCGTCGATGCGATGAAACCGTCGGGCAGGGGGTCGGCGTAGATGTGGTAGCCGTCGGCGACGTCGAAGCGCACATGGAGGGTGCTCGAGTACTCGAACTTGAGCGCCTCGTCGGCGAGGAAGACGGACACCTCGACGTGCTCGTCGCCCAGTTCGGCGGTCGGCGCCTCGTGCTTGGCGAGGATGCGGCCGATCGCGCTGTCGCGAATCGTCCCGGCCGACGTGCGCGTCGCGTAGTGGCGGTGGAAGAACTTCTCCGTCACGCGGCCCTCACCGTCGGTGACGTAGACGCCAGGGAAGGGAATGCCGTAGAAGCCCCGCTCGGTGGCGCGGTTGAACACATCCGAGTCGGGGTCGATCGTCGTGTTCAGGATGCCGAAGCGCTTGATGACTTCCGAGTCGTAGTCGGAGAGCAGGTCATAAGAGATGTCCTTGCTGTCGGCGAAGGCCTTCAGATGCTGCTCCGAGTCGTAGCTGACGCCATAAACCTTGATGCCCTCGGCGTCGAAGAGCGAGATGTTCTCTTGCAGCTCGACCAGCTGCGTGCGGCAGTACGGTCACCAGACGGCGGAGCGGTAGAAGACCACGATGGCCTTCGAGTCGCCCCGGTCCGCGTGGAAGTCGACGAGTTCGCCGTTCTGGTTCGGCAGCTCGAACTCGGGCAGGCGCTCGCCGATCGCGGGACCGGTCGGGAACTCGTGGTCCGCCGGATAGCGCCGTCCCGGGTGGCTCGTCGGAATGGGCACCGTGATGCCGAGGTCGTCCTGCCGTGCCTCCGGCGACTGGTTCTCGTGAGCGCCCTTCACTCTCTCATTCTCGTTCCCGGCGCCGTCCTGGGCGAAGGCCGGAACGGCGAAGAGCAGCGGGACAAGGGCGAGCAAGGCGAATCGGCCTGTCTTCATGGGTCGAACGCTCCCTCTGACGGTGGTTGCGCTGTACGGGTTCGGGGTCAGCGACGGTACCAGCCATGCCGTGGAGGCTCAACCGGCAACCTGCTGCAACGCGTAGGATACGCCCTTCAATCCACCGGAAGGATAAAGAGATCATGAGACGACGCTCCGGAGTGACTCGACGCGGTCTGGTCGGCCTCGGTCTCGCGATTGTCCTCGCGGGAGGCGCCGCGGGCGCGGCTGCCTACCGGCAGGGCACGACCCAACTCGCGCAGCAGCAGCCCGCCATCGGTCCGACCCAGACGATCGACTGGCAGTCGGGCGCCGACCCCATGGGCCGACCCGCCGCGGAGAGGCCGCCCAACATCGTCGTCATCCTCGCCGACGACCTGGGCTGGAACGACCTGAGCTGGCTCGGCGGCGGAGTCGCTGGCGGCACGGTGCCGACCCCGAACATCGACTCGCTGGCCCGCGATGGCGTCCACTTCGCCAACGGCTACTCGGCCAACGGCACCTGCGCTCCGTCGCGGGCCGCCCTGATGACGGGCCGCTACGGCACCCGCTTCGGTTTCGAGTTCACGCCGACGCCGGACGGATTCGCCACGATGGTGCCCCGGCTCTCGAACCGGGAAGGCCGGCTCCGGCAGACGAGCGCCAACGAGGAAGCGTCTTCGGTTCCGTTCGCGGACAAGGGGATGCCGCCCTCCGAGATCACGCTCGCCGAGCTGCTCAAGCCGGCCGGCTACCACACCGTGCACATCGGCAAGTGGCACCTCGGCGGGGCCGACGGCATGCGAGCCCACGAGCAGGGCTTCGACGAGAGCCTGCTCATGAGGAGCGGCCTGTACCTGCCCGAGGACGACCCGAACGTCGTCAACTCGAAGCAGGAGTTCGACGGCATCGACCGCTTCCTGTGGCGCTTCTCGCGCTTCGAGGCTTCGTTCAACGACAGCCCAGCCTTCGAACCCGGCGGGTACCTGACCGACTACTACACCGACCAGGCGGTTCAGGTGATCGAGGCGAACAAGGACCGGCCCTTCCTTCTCTACCTGGCGCACTGGGCGGTGCATACGCCGCTCCAGGCGCTGCGCGCCGACTACGAGGCGCTGTACCACATCGAGGAGCATCGCCTGCGGGTCTACGCCGCGATGGTCCGCTCGCTCGACCGCAGCGTCGGCCGGGTGCTCGAGGCGCTGCGCGAGAACGGCCTCGAAGAGAACACGCTCGTCTTCTTCACCTCCGACAACGGGGCGCCGGCCTACATCGGCCTGCCGCGCGTCAACGAGCCGTTCCGGGGCTGGAAGATCAGCTTCTTCGAGGGAGGCATCCACGTGCCCTACCTCCTGAAGTGGCCGGCCCGTCTCAGCGGAGGTCAGGTCTACGAAGCTCCCGTGCACGGCTTCGACATCTTCTCGACCGCGGCGGCCGCGGCGGGCGTCGACCTGCCCGGCGACCGGAAGATGGACGGAGTCGACCTGGTGCCGCACGTCCTGGGCAAGGCCGAGGGCCCGCCGCACGACCGTCTCTTCTGGCGCACCGGCGGCTATCAGGTCGTCCTCGCCGACGGCTGGAAACTCCAGATCAGCGATCCGCCCGGGAGAGCATGGCTCTTCAACATGGAGAAGGATCCCACCGAGCAGCACAACCTCGCCGACACCGAGCCGGAGCGGGTCGCGGCCCTGAAGAAGCTCCTCGCCGAGCACAACAAAGAGCAGGCGACGCCGATCTGGCCGTGGGCCACCCGAAGCCCGATCAACATCGACAAGACGCTGCTCGATCCGGACGCGCCGGACGACGAGTACATCTACTGGTACAACTGAGCGGGGCTGAGAGCGCCCCTACCCTTGAGCGGGCAGGTTCTCCGTTAGGGCTTCGGTGGGCTAATCGTCGCCGTCACCAGCCTTCAGCACGTGGACGAGGAAGTCGACCGCCTGCTGGTTGTAGATGGACGGAGTCGCCGTCGGGAGCTTGCCACTCGCCTTGTACTCGTCCGCCTGCTTCTTGTTCCGGAAGTTGTAGGCAGAGTAGTCCCGGTTGCTCTTGAGATCGTTTTCCCGGATAGCAGCCCAGATCTGGTTCTGCTTCGCTCCTGACGCCTCCTGCACGGCCTGAGCGAGCTCCATCGCCGAGAGAGGATACTCACGGATGAGGTTCTCTCGGACCCGCTTCACGATCTCGACCTTGTCGATCGGGCGCACGTCGCCGACGAGCTTGAGTGTCGGTGCACCGAAGCGTTCCTCAAAATCTCCCTCTTTGATGAAACGCAGCTTGCTCGCCAACTGGTCCTCAACTACGAGGACCTGGGCATCATGCTTCCGTATCAAAGCCCGCTCGGTATCGAGCACGGCCGCGTTACCTGGACCCGCGGCTCCGATCTTCTGGACCAAGTCGAGCCACTCCTGGTTGTTCCGCTCGATCCGCCGATCGATGATCCTCTCGAGTTCCCCGTACTGAACTCGCTGCGTTCGGCCGCCGTAGCGATAGTAGATCTCGCCGTTCTTGATCTCCGGCCCCTTACCTGCGTCCTTCTTCGCAACCACGGGCTTCTGTCCCGCAGGGCTCACCCGGAAGACACCGAACACCCTCCCTTCTATCTCGAAGCTGGCCTGTTCCCAGTCAACCGAGGGGGAGAAGTAGTCCAGCAGGTACCCGCTGATCCTCTCCGGATCGATCTTCTCGAACTGGTCTCGCGCGGAGTCCGACAACCCGGCTGGGATTCTTGGCGAGTCCGTAACGCCAAACACGAGATAGCCGCCGCGGTTGTTGGCAAAGCCCGCGAAGTCACGAAAGTACTCGGCGAGGCCAGCAAGATTGAACTGCTCCTTGAACTCCAGCTCTTGGCTTTCTCGGTGAAAGAGCCGGCCGTCGGGCTTCACTCGGAGCACTTCACGGATGTGGTCAGGGTCGATCAAGGACTAGCGAGAGGTCGAGGAGTTGTTGAAGTGAATCACGCGGCGAACCCTCTTGGGTGCTCAACGTGAACCGTTCACCGTGGACCGCCCCCGATCTTCCGCATTCCCATCAGTTCAACCGGCGTTCCAACGAGGTCGAAATCACTCGGAGGCTCCTGGGCGTACTGCTTCCACCGATGTCTGTACTGCTGTTCCGACAGCAGGGTGATGTCGTCGGTTGCACCGGCATCGCCGGTGTCGAGGCCAGCTCCGAACTGAATGCCGCAGAGTTCGGTCAGCACATACCGGTTGTGCATTTGGTCGCGGCCGTTCTTACGCTCGAGCCGCCGGACAACGACCCTTAGGCCCTCCGGGACGCGTCGGGGGAGCTTCTCCTTGCATGCGTCACGAAAGTACTCGTGGGTGCCCCGATTACGGGAAAAGTCGGTGAGGATGGTGAGTTGCTCTGGTGGAAGACCCGGTCTGCTGCGCGACATGCGCTCGCAGAAGCTCTCGAGCACTTCCAGGTTCTCGGATCGCTTCGGTCGGAAATAGGGGTCCACGAGGACAATGCGCTTGCTCAGTCGGAGTGTCGAAGCGATGGCGTCAGCCATTGCTTCCGCCCGCCTGTCGACGACGACGCCCCGCGTCACCTGCCAAAGCGGGTCGTCGTCGATGTCGTCGTGGAGCAGAACGGCCGCGTGCCCTCCCGGATTCGAGCCAGCGACGATCGCGCGAAAGGGACAGCGTTCGTGTTCTCGTAGCGCGCTGGCTAGCCAATCGACGTTCGTGCCCGGCTTCCGCTCGGCGTCCGACCGATCGATCATCCGGCGCTTGAGCTTGCGAAGGAGCAGCTTCAACTGAGTCCTACGTCGCGTGCTCCCTGCGTACTCAGATTCGTTGAAGGCGTCCAGTACGTCGTTGCGCCATTGGGCCGGCCAGCGGGACACGACCCGTCCACCGTCCATCGAGAACTGGCTCCTGTAGTAGCGAGCCTGGTCTTCGGTCCATGTGCCAACCAGGCGGGGCTCCAACGCAAACTCCCGGATCATCCTCAGAACAGTTCCTCTTCGCGCTCGTCAAAGAACCCATCCGGCCAAGGGTGTTCGAAGTCGCCGTCCGGCGTGGTGGGCAGGTGGACGATCTCGGCCCCGTCAGGGCCCGGCTGGATGTACAAAACGGCGACATCCTCCGGGCAAACCGCCGGCTTGCCGTCCAGTTCGCCGTCTGTCGTCTCCCGGATGCGACGCAGGATGCGGAGAATCAGATGCTCGCTATGCGTCTCGATAAGGAATCGGTTGCCGGACTCGCCTAGTGCCGACTCAAGAAACACGTCCCCAAGTTCCGCCTGAAGGGCCGGATGCAGGTGGATTTCGGGCTGCTCGATGGCGATCAGTTTGGCAGAAGATGCGTACGCCGACACCAGCACTGGAAGCACCTGACTCACGCCGAATCCCACGTCGCGGTGGCTGACAGGAGTGGTGGAGCGCTTGGCTATCAGCACCAAGTCTTGATGGGCCTCGCCGCGCGACACGACTTCCGCAACGATCTCACGGACCCATTCGTCCGCGACGACGTCGGCGTCGACAATGGCGTCCACGACTTCTCCGACAGCCAGCAACGTCTCGTCGAGAGCCCCGCTCTCGACGTCTGGCCCCAAGTCCGCGTGCTGGCGGATCAGATCCAGCACCGAAGCAAGCTCGGCCGACAGCGGGCCGTCGCGCTCCGTTTGTTCGAGCACAGATAGCGCGAGTTCGTAGAGCTTGGGACCGAGCCTCTTCGCCAAGGGAGCGTCAAGGACGTCGGCGGGGAGCAGATCTCGAAGCCGGAGTTCGTAAGGCGTCTTGAGATCTCCCAGCCATCGGTTCACTCGATCCCTGATGTCGCTCCGACTTCGGACGACGTCCCACGCCCAGCCGCCTCCGGCAATCCAGTTCGGGTCGTGGTGTTGGGGGGACATCAGACTCCGGGGTGGATACGACCGGAGGGGCCCCAGGTAGAGCAGCCTGCGGATCTCCTCTTCCAGCACCTCGGAGAGGCCGCCCAGCAGCTCGCGCAACACATCCGGCAGCAAGTGCCGCGCTGCCTGGGCCAGGTTCTCCTGCCTGTAGCCGCGGCCGATCGGCCGGAAGGTGCTCTCGGTTGCAACCTGCTCGGTACGCAGAAACATGCCGCCACTCCGTCTAACGGCGATCTGCGGCACGAGTTGATCCACGACTTCGGCGAAAGTGGCCAGATCCTCATCCTGGAGGTCTTGAGCGGTGGTTGAGAACTCCAAGACCCCTCGAAACGCCTCGCGGAAGACCGGGTGTGAATGGTCGGCGCGGTCCAACTGGAGGCCCGCGCCCCGACGGACGCTCAGAGCGAGCAGCTCCCGACCGTCGGCACCAACCGCGAAACGCTGGGCTCCGACCTGGCCGTCCCGGTAGGCGCCTTCCATGCCGACGCCAACCTCAACCTCCACCCTTTGCGCCGAGCCCAGAATCTCCGCCAATCTCCCTGAGAGCTTGGCCGGATCCAGCGCGAAAGTCAGGGTCACCTCCTCGTCCACCCGCCGACGATGCACGTACTGCCCGAAACCTCCCAAGTCGATGGAGTCTCCTCCTAGGCGTGTCCGGTGGACGTCCAAGTCGCCGGTCTCGACCGCGTGGTGGGCGAGAGCCAAGGCATGAAGGACGCTCGACTTGCCGGCGCTGTTGGCGCCGAAGAGGAGCGTCAGGGGCCGCAGCGGCACGCGCTGCGATTGCCCGAACGCCTTGAAGTTGGCGACGCGAAGGGAGTTGAAGGCGCTCAAGATTCCGTACCTGAGGTCGCCCACGGGGGCCGGAAGTCGCGACTCCATGCCAGGAGGCAACGAGCAACCAGTGAACGGTGGTCACGACTCATCGAGACCCCCATCGCCGACCCGTTCGTGGGCAGCCAGCAAGTACTGGATGTAGGTCCGGATGAGGTCGCAGAAGAGTCGAGCCTCGTGCTCCTCAATGTCCGCAGGGTCGGCGATGTCCGTTCCGTGGCGAATGCCGCCACCTGTTGGCGACGAGAGGTAACCGTAAAGTCCCATGGCCCATCCGAGAACCTGCTCGAGGGCGCCCCCCTTGTGGATCCTGCGAAGGTCATGCACGATCTGGCTGAAGTACTTGCCTTCGACGGAACCGGAGGACGTGGCCATTCCCTTGAAGGCCGTCGCTACGGTCTCCATCAGCCAGAGAACCTCCTGAACGGCCTGCCGGTAACTCCCGTCGTTCAAGAGCCTCTCTGAGTTCTGGAGGGAGCGTTGGATCAGCGCGTTCGTTCTCTCGCTGGCCGTTGGGGCCGAGACGGCGACGGGCTCGACACCAACCGTCGCTCGGATGATCTTGGGCGGATCAACTTGGAATCCCGTCCCGTGCTGACGCAGCACGCGATTGACATCCGGCACACTGGCCACTGGGGCACCGAGCGCATGAACGTCCTCACAGGCCTCCAGAAACGCCTCGATGAAGAGCGGCGCGTTTGCCGCTGCATCAAACATGAGGCTCCAAAGGTCGGTCGCCGCCCAACCGGGACCTGAGCTGCGGTTGTAGCTTGTCCCGGCGCTGCGCGCGAAGTAGATCTTGAATGTCTCGAGAATGGACCAGCCACGATCACCATGAGAGCTTCTCTTCGCGAATGAGAAGATCTCCCGAACTGCCGCCTCGGGCACCGCACCAGGAGAAGCGAACCGCCAAGAGTCGTCGAACTCAAACACAGCGGCCCTCCTCGGGTGCTGTCTCTGGCTGTGCCTGACGGGGTGTCGCGCCCTCCCGAACGCCGGTCGTCCTTCCTGCAGCGGCGGAGAGACCCGCGAAGTGCCCTCTGAATGCACGGTGCGCGAGCACCTTGAAGAGGTCGTCGACGACCCGCCGCCCTTGATCTGCGGCCGCCCTGACCTCGGTGAGACCGCCGAGTTGAGCGGAGAACGAGGAGACTGCAGCCAAGCTCGGCTTGGGAACCGGGAGAGCCGACAGCTCCGATGCCCTGATCGACGGCACCGCAGTGGCTCTCGCGAGGCGGCGGAGGTCGAACAGCTGGAAGAAACCGAACAGGTACGACGAGAACGCTGGGTCACAGGGCGTAACGCCAATGACATTGTTGTCGAAGGCGGTGGGCCGGACTAGAAGGCGCTTCTTGTTCGTCCCGATCGCGGCGCCGATCTTGGGAAACACCGTACTTCCGGCCGGCGCCGGCCTCACTCTCAAACGGTTGAGCGTGTCAGCGGATACGAAGTTGTTCGCCCTATTGATGAACCACTCGTTGCCTTCGAGGTTCATGTCGGAGACCTTGATGAACGGCAACTCTCCCTCGCTCCTGCCTTGCTCATTGCGCGGGAAGGCACCGCCGGACACGACTTCGGCGATTCGTCCAAGAGGACGAATAGGCCAGCTCATGGGGTTCGTGGCTGGATCGCCGAACATCTTCAGGAAGAGGGCCGGAAGTAGGCGTTCCAGCTTGGCAGCAGCCTCGAATCGGAGTTGGCGGAGGTGGTCGGCTTGGTCGAGGATCTCAACGATGCGACGCTGCTCCGCAAGGGGCGGTAGCCTAATCTCAACACTCTTGACGTCTCGGTCGGAGACAGCCGGATAGCTCGCTCCACGCACTCTTGACGTCAACGCAGCCACGAAGTCGGGAGAGATGGTCCGGTAGAAGAGGTAGCGAGGTTCAAGGAGTTCTCGATGTGCGCGGAGAATGGAGAAACCGGTCGAAGCAACCTCGCCGTCCAACTCCTCGGGAACCATAGCCACTGCGTTGAGATTGGGTCGAACGGTGGACACCAATACATCGTCAGCGCGGATGACCTTGCGAGCCCGGCTGGGCGCTTCTGCACCGAGGAGAGTCGGAGGCTCCACGATCGTCTTCGTGGTGCGGTCGATTCCGGCGATGTCCACATACCGAAACGTGTCCGCAGGATCTCGTCGAGGGTCACGCAGCTCGGTCGGCATGCACAGATCACCCACGCGATGCTCCGGCCACGGCGTCACGAAGCCTCTACCTCCCTCAACAGTGTCTCCAAGCCCTTCGTGATTTCGTTCTCGAAAGCGAGCACTTCCCGGATCAGCTCAGCTGGATCGTCCTGTGGAGTCTCCTCGGCGACGAGGGGCTTGTGTCGGGACGCCGCGAGGTTGAAGTCACTCTCCTTGATCGTCTCGAAGGACACCCACCAGCAGCGCGGATCGGCACTGCCTGGGTCGAGAACACTGCCGGCTTCGACGCCGGGCGGGGTCCGGAAACGAGAGGCTTCGTAGCCGGCCCAAGCGGCAAGCAGGCCGGAGATTTCGTTCTTCGCGGGAGTCTCTGGGCGCCCACCACTCTGAATCTTGTCCGGGTCGAAGCCGTCATTGCGAACCTCGTAGAACCAAATGCGGCTGGTCGCGCTGGCGCCATCCTCGGGGGGCGTCTTCGGCCGCCTAAAGACGAGCACCGAGGTCTTGACCCCGGCATACGGCTTGAAGACTCCCGCCGGCAGCGAGACGACGGTCAGCACCTCAAAGTCGCGCAGGAGCTTCTCGCGGAGGTCCTTGTGCGCCTTCGTGGAACCGAAGAGGAGACCCTCAGGAACGACCACAGCGCAGCGCCCGCCGGGGCCGAGCGAGCGCATCATCAGGGCGAGGAACAGGAGCTCACTCTTCTTCGACTTGGTCGGGAGGTCGGCTCGGACCGACTCACTGGGGATCTGGCCTGCAAACGGCGGGTTCGAGAGAATCACCTGGTACTGGCGATGCAGGTCGTCCTCGGTGAGCCCGCTCATCTCGGAAAGCACGTTGGCGCGCTTGACGCGAGCGCCCCGGATGCCGTGCAGCACCAGGTTCATCACGGCGATCCGCATCATCTGGCGGGAAACGTCGGTTCCGTGGATGGATGCTTCGAGCCGCTTCCAATCCGGCAGCAGGTCGCCGGCCCCCTTACGGTAGGTCTGGAGATTCGGGATCTCGGCCTTGGCTTCTTCCAGCGTCTGGCCGCGTTTCTCCAGCCAGTCCTCACCGTAGATGGGGACCTCCTCGGGGTTCTCGCTATAGCGCGCCAGGATGTGGTCCACGGCATCGATCAGGAAGCCCGCCGTGCCGCAGGCCGGGTCGTAGATGGTGTCGCCGAGGTCGGGGTCGGTCATCTGGACCATGAACGCCCGGATCTGGCGCGGCGTGCGGAACTGGCCGTTCAGGGCCGACTGGCCCAGGTGCGTCAGCAGGTACTCGAAGACATCGCCCTTGACGTCCGGCCCGAGCTTCTGGAACTCGATGCCGTCGAGTTCGTCGATCACCTGCTTGAGCACGTTGGGGTCGGTGATTTCCAGCACGGCATCGCGGAAGTAGCCGGCCACCTGCGGCTCGCCCTTCACGAGAGAGGCCATGTAGGGGAAAACCTCGTCCCGCACGAAGTCGCGCAGGTCGTTCCCACTCTTGAACCGCCACTTGCTCCAGCGGTAACGCTCCGCCTGGAGGGGGAAGAGGCGTACGCCGTTGCCGCCGGCAAGTCGCGCTCGTAGTTCGCGGTTGGCCTCTTCCTCGTCGAGCAGCTTGAGGTAGATGAGGTAGGAGATCTGCTCGATGTAGGTGACGGGGTTCGTAACGCCCCCCGCCCAGAGGATGTCGGTGATCCGGTCGAGCTTGCGCCGCAGGCTGTGGTCCATGGTTCTCCGTCTCCCTTTCTCAGCTCGCCCGCTTCGCAGGCAGGAAGACGCCTTCGTTCAGGTCGTCCACGACATCACTCAGACCCTGTTCGCCGAAGAGAGCCACTCCCTTGCCGGCGACGTTGAGAATCGAGAGAGGCGGCTCGAACAAGTCCTCGATGCGCACATGGCCGGTGGCGATGCCGCGGTTCTTGAGCAAACCCAGGTACTCGGCTTGGCGTGGCGTGAAGGAACGGGAGACGAGCCAGGCGCGGAACGCCTCTTCGAGCTTCTCCTCGCGGCTCTTGATGCGCAGCGTGCCGAGGGCGGCGCGGATGAAGTCGACGAGCGTTCCGCTCGGGTCGCGGTAGGCGCGGCGGAGGTTGTCCTCGTTGAAGTAGCGCTCCGGCCGGTTCAGGCTCCGGGCGAGTTCCTCTTCTTCGCCGGCCTCGAGCGCCTCTTCGTCCCGCACCTTGCGGAGCAGCGGGTCGTCGGCCACTCGGGTCTGGACCACCTCCTGCCAATCGCTCTTGTACTTCTCCTTGTCGACCCGTTCGCCTTCCGGGCCAACCTCGACGTAGCCGACCGCTTCGAGCCATTCGTCCTCGAGACCAAGTTCCACCAGGTCGCCGCGGTACGTCGGAGGGGTGTCGGCAGGCGCGGGAGCATGTCCGCCGGCGGCGCCCGTGAATGCGTCCGTATCGCTGTCGTTGAAGTACTGGTGGTTGCGGAAGAAGTCGTAGATCACGAACTTCCGCTTGTCGATGTGGGGCGCCATGCGGGTGCCGCGACCACGCATCTGCTGGTACAGGATCGGGCTGCGCACCCGGCGGCAGAGCACCAGGTGGAGCACTTCCCGGCAGTCGAAGCCGGTGTCGAGCATGCCGACGCTCACGGCCACCTGCAGGTAGGGCTCGTGCTTGAACCGGCGGATCAGGGCATCGGGGTCCGCCGCGTCGGACGTGATGACCTCTGCGTAGCGGCCCTTGTGTTCGGGGTGGAGTTCGTTGAGGTACTCGGCCAAACGCGCGGCGTGGTGCTTGCTGATCGCGAAAACGATCGACTTGCCCGGGCCGGGGTTCTGCTTCGGCGCCAACTCCTCGTACGTCGCCCAGGCGAGTTCGTCGAACTCCTTCATCATCAGGCGGTTGCTGGCTGCGTTGGTCCAGTTCTTCTCGAACGCCGCCGGGTCGTAGTGCTCGTCGTCCACCTCGGCACCCTCGGACACAAGTTCGGTGATGCCGGTCGCGAAGCAGTAGGGCGCCAGGTAGCCCTCGCGGAAGGCGTCCTGGATCGGAAAGCTGAAGTCGGGCTTGCCCGGCTTGCAGTGGTAGAAGTCGTAGGTGTTGCGCTCGATGTAGTTGGCCGGCGTGGCAGTCAGGCCGATGTGCACCGCCTCGAAGCGGGTGAGCGCGGGCTTCCAGCCGTCGTAGATCGAGCGGTGGCACTCGTCGGTGACCACGACGTCGTAGTAGCCGGCCGTGTACTCCTCGATCCGGCCGATCATCGTCTGAAGCAGGGCAACCGTGATCTGCTGTTGCTGACGCTCCATGCCCGACCGCATCCAGTAGCTGGAGTGCTGTGGAAGCAGGTCCTGCACCGCCTCCAGGAACTGCTTGGCCAACTGCTCCCGGTCGACCAGGACGAGCACCCGTTCGACCCAGCCGGCCTCGAATAGACGCTTCAGGTAGAGACACGTGAGATCCGTCTTGCCGGTACCGGTCGGCAGCTCGATGAGGAAGCGCCGCTTGCCAAGCTCCAGTGCGTGGTCGAGCGCCCGCATGGCGTCCGTCTGGTAAGGGCGAAGAGTGCGCGTTTCGCCCTGGCGAACGTAGTGCTCGGGAATCTCGATGGTGGCGAGCGGCTTGCGGTTCTCCTGGGCTTCGACGAGCCGTTCCAGGTCGCGCTGCGAGAAGAAGCTGGCGACCTCGCGGGCGTCATCGTTCTTCCAGTCCCAGAAGTAGGTCTGTTCGCCGTTGGCGAGGAAGATGAAGGGCGCGTCGAGCGCTTTCGCGTATGGGAGAGCCTGTTGCTTGGCCACGTAGGGGTGGATCGCGTTCCGCTTGGCCTCGATCACGGCCAGCGGCCGGCCGCGGCCATCGTAGAGGACGTAGTCCGCACGCCCGCCACCGGCCGCCGCGCCGTCGCCGGCTTCCTCCAGGTCGAGGACTTCGACGAACTCACCCACCACCCGCAGATCGTCCTCGGCTTCCGGGGAGAAGACGAGGGGCCGAAACTCGGGATCCGGGTTGAGCGGTTCAAGGCGAATCTCGCGGTGTCGCCACGACCCGTCGCCGTCGCCGGCCTTCTTGCTCGTGTAGCGCTTGACCGAGAACTCTCCACCGAGTGCCGGGTCGGTGCAGCCCCGGTGCCAGACGAGAACCCGCCTACCTTCGCGGCTCCCTCCCCGGTCGGCCCGGAACAGGCACCAGGACCCGTCCGGGATCGCCGGTTCCATCGAACGCCCCTCGACGCGGGCAACGAAGTGGTCGCGCGTCAGGCGTACCGAACTCGCCACGGGCGCCCAGCCGATCTCGTCGCCCGCCTTGCCCACGAGCCGGTCCGGCCCGAAGTCGCCTGCGGCCGCAACGAGGTCGTAGGCGGGGGCGTGCGTCTCGAACGGTCGGGCGCCGAAGCGGTCCACCAGCGGGCCGGGCCGGTCAGGCATCACCGCCGGCGCTTCCGTCGCGACCATGGACTTGTCGCTCGGATTCCAGCCGGCCTGTTTCAGCAGGTCGTCGATCACGATCCGGGCGTCCGCCTCGGTCTCGCGCGGAGTCATCGGAGCTTCCTCGAACATGCGAGGAGGCTTGAGAGCAAGCGGCGTGCCATCACTGGGTCAGACCATAACGCTTCATCCAGTTGGTGAGCGTCTGGTAGCTGGGGAGCCCCACGAGCCGGGCGGCCTCCGTCTTGTTGCCCCCGGCTTCCTCCAGGGCCCGCTCCAGATAGTGGCGGGCCACACCCGCCAGCACCGCACGAACGTCGAGGCGGTTGCCCAGAGGGCGATTCAGCACCGTTTCGGCCCGGTCGCTCGCTGCGACGGGCAGCAGCGCCTCGCGCACATCGTCCACGGTCAGGGTTTCCTCCGAGGACCACAGAGCCGCTCGGCGCAACGTGTTCTGAAGCTCGCGCACATTGCCCGGCCACGAGTGTGAGAGCAGGAGGTTTCTTGCGCCGGCAGACAGCTTCTTGTGCACATGGCCCGGCTGTTGCTGGCTCTCACGATTGACCCGTTCCAGGAGTCGGTCGATCAGGAGAGCCAGGTCGTCGGCGCGCTCGCGGAGTGGCGGCAGTCGAAGAACCGCGACGGCCAGACGGTAGAAGAGATCTTCGCGGAAGCGACCGGCCCCGACTTCCGACGGGAGGGAACGGTTGGTGGCGGCGATCGGCCGGACGTTCACGGTGCGCGGCCGAGAGCTTCCAACGGGCAGGATCTCGCCCTCCTGCAAGGCGCGGAGAAGCTTCACCTGCGCGGCCAACGGAAGCTCACCGATCTCGTCGAGAAAGAGCGTTCCGCCATCGGCAGCGACGAAGTGGCCGTCGCGACGCGCAGAGGCGCCCGTGAAGGCGCCCCGCTCGTGGCCGAAGAGCTCGGACTCAACGAGTTCCGGCGAGACGGCGCCGCAGTTCACGGCCACGAAAGGCCGGTCGCGGCGGGGACTGGCGCGGTGGATCGCTCTCGCCACCAGTTCCTTGCCCGTCCCGGTCTCTCCCTCGATCAGGACGGGTACGGAGCGGGGGGCGACCCGCCGAGCGCGCAGGATGACCCTCTTCATTGCCGCGCTCCGGTGCAGGATCTCGTCGAACTCCGGAGCTTCCGGTGCCAGGCCGGCGGATAGACGTTCGAGTTCCCGGTCGGGCCGTCGGAGAAGATCGGGAAGGAAGTCCGCACTGATGTCGAACGGTACGGACGCGACGCGGACCCCGTGCTGGCGGGAGGATTCGATGAGCTCCGCGGGGAAACGGGTCTTGGCCAGAATGACCCAGATCGCTGCCATTGCCGGTGTGCCAGGGCTCAGGTGGAACGTCAGCGAGCTGGCGTCAGGCGCCTCCTCCACCACGGCACCGCAAGCGCGAACAGCGGCAGCGTAGATCTCTCCGAAGTCGGTCGGGCTGCTCAGGGTCTCCTGCAGTACTTGAATCTGGACTTCCGGGGCCCGGGCCCGAAGCCAGGCGCGGTACGGCGCGACCGTCTCAGGCTCATGGTTCGTCAGCAGGCGAGCCTCGTCGAAGCGCAGCTCTTCAAGAGCCTGTGCAACGGGGCCCGTACCGACGTCCGCGCCCTCCTCGGGTGCGCGAAGATCCGTGGTGCCGATCCATGAGATGAGGACCTTGTGCATCCGCCGAGGGTACAAGGATCGTTGCTAATCTCGCAAGATCCCTTAGGCTGGAGAAGCTGGGACCTCACCGAATGAACCGACTCGGCCGCTGGGCCCCAAGAGGCTCGCTCTTCCACTCCCGAGGTCCGGCTTGCGACAAGGAGACCGCCTAGAATCCGACCGACCGCCAACGCTTCCGGGGCCTTCCCGCACAGACGTCTTCCCCACTCCACTCCGTGAGAGCCGCCAAATCGTGGACACGTCCGAAATCAAGAACGCCGCACGCACGATCCTCCACCCGATCAAACCCGCGGACTCGACCACCCGCGCACCTCGCGACTTCCTTTTCTCGGCCAAGCCGACCCGGGCCGGCGACTCACTACCTCCCTACTATCTCGTCTACTTTCTACTCGTTGATCTTCTGGGCTACAAGAACCTCGGACACTTCGAGAAGATCGCGTGGTCCGTACCCCTCGACTTCAACGGTCGGGCCTTCCTTGTCGAGCACAGAAAAAGTGGTCTCGGTCTCTTCGCGCAAGACACGACGCTCGACCAGGCGGCCGCGAAGACCATTGCAACGCGCATACAAAGAGCCGTAGCGGCCGCCGAACCCTACTTCAAGTGGCTAGCCGACCAGGCCGCCAACGGTTCTAGGCTGAACGTACTCAACCGCTCGATGGAGCTCTTTGATCGCTACCGATTCTACGTTGACCGGTACTTTGCGACGCGCGCAGAGGCCACCGCTCTCCGAGACGAGACCCTCAACCGTGAACTGCCTCCTGGCGTCAGCCTCTACTTCACTCCTGGTCTTGCACTCAGCCGAAGAGCGAAATGGCTCGCACTCACAGCGATCGACACGTTCTTTAGCTGGACTGAACACGTCTTCATTCACATTGCGATCCTGCAAGGCGACCTGAAGACGGGGCAGGACGTACGCCGCGCGGCCAACTCAAACTGGCACAGCAAGTTCAGGCTGGCAATGGACTGCGCCAATCCGGACACGCTGGAGTACTTCGAGCACCTCAGGACAATCCGCCAACAGATTAGGAACTTCGACGCGCATGGGTCCTTCGGCAAGCATCGAGAGGCATTCATGTTCCACTCTCGCGCGGGCGCTGTCCCGTTGAGCCTACCGGACGAGCGGCGGAGTAACACACTCCGGTTCGGACGAGGTATTGACTTTGTCGAGCATGAGGCCGTGGAGTTGATCGAGCGCTTCGTGGACCATCTCTGGTCCGGATCCCGAGCACCCGCCAGGCTCTACATCCAACGGAGCGGGCTTCCTTTGAATCTGAGTTTCGCTCAGGACGGAAAGTACGCGCGGGCGATGCAATCCGAAGAGGAGATGATGACGTTTCTAGACGAACAGGCAGCTATCTACGATAGGCATGTGAACATGGAGTACTAAGGGATGGTGGGGTTCGGCAGCGGCCCCAGGGACCTTTGACCGCTACACTCACCGCGCCAGATGCCGGTCGAAGAACCGCACGATCACATCGTGCACTTCGTCCGACTCGGGCAGGCGGGGATTGAACGCGAAGGTGGCGTGGCCGAGACCCTCCCAGACGTGCAGGTCCGCCTCGACCCCGAGGCTGACCAGCTTGTTGTGGCTCGCCAGCACGCCGCCCAGCGCGAAGTCGCGGGTGCCGCTGATGAGCAGCGCCGGCGGGAAGCGGGCGAGCAGGTCGTCGTGGTCGCCGGGAGCGACCACCGGGTCGCCGGCTTCCACGCCGCGGAAGTAGCCGCTCGGCTGGGGCGGCTCCGCGGGCTCGACCGGGCGCGGAAAGCCGTTGATGGCCGACACCAGGAAAGCGCTCTCGCTGCGGCCCATCTTGAAGACGCCCGGAGTGTTTCCGTCGGTCGTCGGGATCCCGGCGCAGAAGAGGCCGATGGCGCCTGGCAGGGGCAGGTCGTTCTCGAGCATGTAGGCGACGGTCTGCGCCGTCAGCATGGCGCCGGCCGAGCAGCCGTAGATGCCAATGGCCGCGGCGTCGTAGTCCTTGAGCATCGCCTTGTAGACGGCGATGACTGTCCTCGACGCCCGCCGGGTGGGTGAACTCCGGCGCCATCCGGTAATCGGGGCTGATCACCCTGTAGCCGCCCATGTCGGCGACCTGCATCGCCTCGGTATGGCTGAAGTAGCGGGCGCCGACCCGGAAGCCGCCGCCGTGAATGCTGATCAGGAGCCGGTTCTGGTTCTCCTCGGCGACGCCCCGCTTCGGAACGAACACCTCGGTGTAGACGCCCGCGATCCTCTCCGCGGAGATCTCCACGGGGTGCTTGGCGACGGTGTCCCTGTAGATGGCGGTCTCGTAGTAGCCCTCGGCGACGCACTGGCGCGCCGCACGCACCGCGTCCAGGTCGCCGGCGACGTCGTTCAGGCTCGAGCAGCCCTCGGAGAAGGTGCCGAACTCCGGCCCGTACACCTCGCGGAAGTGCTTCATCGCCGCCCGCGACTCCTCGGTGAAGTAGGAGGTCTCCGGCAAGTCGAACGCCGGGACGTGAACCGTGCCGTCCGGTTCCACGCGGGGACCTTCGTCCTGCTCCGCGGGCTCCGAGCAGGACACGGCGCCCACGACAAGGGCGACGGCGACAAGGCCGAGTTGGTTTCGCATGACGGAGAGTCTAGGCGCCTGGCTCAAGGTTCCCGGGTCAGAAACCACGGCAGCACCCTGAAGCCCTTCAGGTCGAAGCTGTCGGCACCGCCGTGAACCAGAACGCCGCCACGGTTGGGATTGGCGGGAATCGACGTCCACCACTCGAGGGTCGCGACGGCGTCCGCGGCCACGGTGCGGCCCGACTTGACCTCGATCGGAATCAGGCGATCGCCGGCATCGAGAAGAACATCGATCTCATGCCCGGCGGCGTCCCGCCAGAAGAACAGCGGCGAATCGCGGCGCGTCGCCGAGAAGGCCTTGATGAGTTCCGCCACGACGAAGGACTCGAAGATCGCGCCGCGCAACGGATGGCTCTCGAGCGTCACACCGTCCCGAATCCCGAGCAGGTAGCAGATCAGACCCGTATCGAGGAAGTGCAGCCGAGGGCGCTTGCGCAGGCGTTTCCGGTAGTTGGCGTGATGCGGGGGAAGCGCGGTAGCCAGGTAACCGATCTCGAGCGCGGTGAACCAGCGGCGAGCGGTCTGCTGCGTCACGCCGACGTCGCCAGCGAGGCCGCTCAGGTTGAGTTCGGACGCCGTGCGCGCGGCCGCCAGCCGCATGAACGTCTCGAACTGCCGGAGGTCGAGCACCTGCGTCACCTCCCGCAGGTCGCGCTCGACGTAGGTGCGGAAGTAGTCGGCCAGCCACTCGCCGGCCGGCACACCGCGGTCGTGGATCGGCGGAAAGAAGCCAGTGACCAGGGTGTCCCAGAGCGCATCCGCGGTCAGCGGCCCGGCCCCGGCTGGCTTCCTCCCGCCGGGGCCGTCCGCGGCGGCCGGCTGATCCAGGCTCAACGGCTCAAGCCGCGGCAGGCCGCGCAGCTCCGCCAGCGAGAACGGGTGCAGGACGAGCAACGCCGTCCGTCCCGCGAGCGTCTGCGAAACCGACCTGAGAAGGAGGATGTTCTGCGATCCGGTCACGATGAACCGGCCGGCGCGAAGGTCCTCATCGACGAGACCCTGTATGTAGGAAAGCAGCTCGGGCGCTCGCTGGATCTCATCGAGGATCATGCGGTCCGCCTGAGCCAGAAAGGCGCGCGGATCCGCGAGGGCCCGCGCGCGTACGTCCGGTGATTCAAGCGACAGATACACGTGCTCGGGGAAGACGGCTCGCACCAGGGTCGTCTTCCCCGACTGCCGCGGCCCGGTCAGCGTCACGACGGGATAATCCTCCGCGGCGCGCTTCAACGCGGGCGTGATGTGGCGGGAGATCATGGCAGGAGAAGTCTGCTTCGCCGGGCCACTTGTGTCAAATCGGTGATTGAATCATCGAAATGACACTCTGGCGACGCACGGCATCGAAGCAGCGGAGCCGGCCTTGCGGCCGGCGCGTGTTGAAGCCGCCTACGGCGGCAGCCGGCGGGGACGCCGACGCACCCAGTGTGGTCCGTCAACGTTGTCCGAGGCACAACAGCCGCTCGTTAGAGATAGCCTCGTTACTCCACACCGCAGGAGAACTCCCATGAGTCATCGAGTCGTCCGTCTCGCCGGGTCCCTCGGCGCCGAGGTCCACGATCTGCCGCTGGCCGAGGCCGGTCCCGAGGAGGCCGCAACGATCCGGGGCCTGTTGCTGGACCATCAGGTCCTCTTCTTTCCAGACCAGCATCTGGACGTCGCGCAGCACGTCGCCTTCGGACAGCACTTCGGCGAGCTGGAGGGGCATCCGCACCTGAACAACCCGTTCCTGGACCACCCCGAGGTGTTCGAGCTGGTCGCGACCCGCGGCGGCGTCGCCGACGAGTGGCACAGCGACATCAGCTTCCAGGAGAGCCCCTCGGTCATGGCGATCCTCAACATGGTGAAGTGTCCCGAGGTCGGCGGCGACACGATGTGGGCCAACATGTACAGGGCCTACGAGGAGCTGTCGGCGCCGCTGCAGGAGCTCTGCGAGGGCCTGACCGCGCTGCACGACGCGACGCCGCACGGCAAGCCGGAGAAGATGACGATCCACCCGGTCGTCCGGGTCCATCCCGAGACCGGCAGGAAGTCGCTGTTCGTCAACGAGCACTTCACGCGCCGCATCGTCGAGCTCAGCCACGAGGAGAGCGACCATCTGCTCGGCTACCTGACCCGCTGGGCGACGAACACGCGCTTCACCGTCCGCTACCGCTGGCGGCAGGGCACGCTCGCCATGTGGGACAACCGCTGCACGCAGCACTTCGTGCTGAACGACTTCAACGAGGAGCGCATCATCCAGCGCGTCACCGTGATGGGCGACCAGGTCGAGGCGGCCGGCGAAGCCCGCTGGGAGCCCTACGTGCGCGCTCGCCACGCCGGAGCAACGAGCCGTTACGACCGGCAGCTCAACAAGTACCTGAAGCGCAAGGTCCAGTCGCTGGAGTCGAACGCGAAGAAGGAAGTCGCGCTGGAGATGTAGGGGGAGCGGCGCGGTGCTTCGCCAAAGCGGTCGCCGGTCTGACGACCGGCGCGGTCTTCCGGCCGCCTTCGGCGGCAGCCGGCGGGGACGCCGGCGCACCCAGTGTGTGGCGCTGTTCTTCGTCGTTGCGCTCTGCCCGGGTCTGGCGCAGGGGCAATCCCCGCAGCAGTGCGTCCCAGCGGACGCAGCGCCGCCGATGCCGCACACTGCCCGCGCCTACGCGGCGATGTGCGAGCCGCACCTTGGCGTGGCGCCGACGGTCGACTGCGGCCAGGGGGCGCGCATCCGTATCCGGCAGGACGGCGAGGAGATCTTCGAGGACCCGGGCCTCCATGCCTGCGACGACGGCAGCCTCCAGATCGGCGACTGCATGCCGGGCTCGAGCCTCCAGCGCCACGCGGGCAGGAACGCCGACGGCACGCCGCGTCCCGAAGTCGTCTGGGTGAGCTTCTGCCGCCACGACGGCCGTGACGACGTCTTCAACGTCGACATCGGCGACTCGGTCCAGTTGATCGGCTACAACGTCGACACGGGCGCCACCTGCTTCTTCGAGTCCGCCGACAACAGTCCCTGGACCCACGTAGGCGAGAACAACCGGCTGCTGGGCGTGCTGCCCGGCCCGGACGAGCCCGAGTTCGACGACGCCTACGTTCCGCCCGGCAAGTACGACATCCAGTGCGTCCGCTGCCACCAGGCGGACCCGTTCATCCACAATCCGTGGATCAAGTCCGCGCGGCTTCCGGAGAACCCGCGCCAGCCCGTGGTGCCCGTCCTGCCCGGCCCGAACCCGCCCTACTACGTCGTGGGCGCGCCGGACTGGGACATGCGGACGATCCACATCGAGGGCAACGGCTGCCTCGGCTGCCACCGGATGGCCATGGAGACGCTGGAGGAGTTCACCGGCGACTTCTGGGACCCCAACGAGCACATGCCGCCGCACGATCCGGGCTCACTGGCCGCGGACCTCGAGGCGCTCCGGCAATGCTGGGAGGACGGCCCGGAGAACACGCCCGGTTGCGACTGGGTGATTCCGCCGGCCGGCGAATGTGCCGGCGGCGTCGTGGGGCCCGACTATCCGCACGCGTCGAAGGGCTTCAACCGCGGCCTTGAGAGCGCGCCGCACAGCTCGGGCAAGCGCTGGATGACGGAGCCAGAGAAGTAGCGCCCGTCGGCCGCTGGGTGCGCGGGTCTTCTGACCCGCCTCCGGGCGGAGTCGCGGAGCGACTCAGTCCGGAGAAAGCGGCCGCCGGCGAAGCCGGCGACGATCTCCTGGCCGCCTGCGGCGGCAGCGGGTCGGAAGACCCGCGCACCTGTACCTTTGCGGGGATGGGTTCTGGTCACGGTCTCGTAGCGATCGCCGTAGTCGTCGAAGCTGCGGTAGCTGTGGGAAACCGGTCCGCCGGTTTTCCAAGGTCCGGCGGGAAGCGG
>JAJEBV010000048.1 GCA_022822365.1 Thermoanaerobaculia bacterium
ACACATGCTTGCCCAGATCGATCCCGACTCGAGTAATCTCTCCCACGGTCCGCCTCCTCCTTGTTGTTTGGAAGAAAACACCATTCTGGCCCCAACGAGAGGCCGTAAAGGTGCGGGGCGGACCATCCCATTACCCAGAGATACGCCGTCCCATGACGGGCTTCTCTACTGAACACGACTCTGCCTCGCTCCAGCCGCAACGTCAGCCATGGTGGAACGGGGCGACGAGCTGCGAGCCGTGGGATTCGTGGCCGACGGGCAGTTCGAACAGGTCGCCGAGCGCCGCGCGGACCGCGGCCTGGCGGTCGGGCGGCACGACGAAGAGCAGGAACCCGCCGCCGCCGGCGCCGCAGAGCTTGCCTCCGAGCGCGCCGGCCGCGATCGCCGCATCGTACCAGCCGTCGATCAGCGGCGTTGTGATCGATCCCGCGAGTTCCCGCTTCATCCGCCAGCCCCTGTCGAGGAGCCGGCCGATGCCCTCGACATCGATCTCGCCCGCGCCCAGCGCCCCGTGCAGGTCGCGGGCCTGGTCGCGCATCCGACGCAGGGACTCCAGGTTCAGGTCCGTGCGGTCGTCCTGCTCGGAGAGGAGGGCGCTGGCGTCGCGCTGATGTCCGGTCCAGAACATGAGCACGGAACGGAACAGCTCGCGCAGCCGGTCGCCGGGAATCCGCAGGTGCTCGACGGTCACCCCGCCGTCCGGCTTGAACGACAGCAGGTTGAGCCCGCCGTAGGCCGCCGCGTACTGGTCCTGCTTGCCGATCCGCGCTCCCAGCACGTCGATCTCGATGTGGCAGGCCTCCTCCGCCAGTTGCCCCGCCGAGGCCCGCTCGCCCCTGTAGGAGTGCAGCGCGTTCAGCAGGCCGACGGCGAAGGCGCTCGAGCCGCCCAGCCCGGTGGAAGCCGGCACGTCGCCGACGGTCGAGATGTAGACCGGCGGGTCGACGCCCACGAAGCGCAGGCACTCGCGGGCGATGTTGTTGTCCAGCTCGTCGATCCGTTCGACCTGTTCGCTCCGCGAGTAGTTGACGCGGACCGGCTCGAAGAAGAGCTCGCTGTGGCGCTTCACCGTGACGTAGACGTAGCGGTCGATCGTGGTCGAGAGCACCGCGCCACCCTCCCGCCGGTAGAACGCCGGCAGGTCGGTGCCGCCGCCCACCAGGGATACCCGCAGCGGGGTGCGGGTCACGATCAGCCTGGACTGGTCCACGTCTGCGAAAGTTCCAACCGCCTCAGCCGTGCCGGAGCGCCCAGTCGTAGGGGATCCGGTCGGAGAAGGGGTCGAGCCGCTCCATTTCGTCCGGGTCGTGCGGCTCGGTGGCGGCGTTCGCCATGATCACCTGCCTGTCGCCGTACGCCTTGTAGCCGTTGGCGATCCCCGGCGGAATCTGCACCAGGACGTAGTTGTCCTCGCCGAAGAAGACCTCCTGGAGCTCGCCGCGGGTCGGCGAATCCTCGCGCAGGTCGAACATGACGAGTTTGGCCCGGCCGCTGATCACCGCGTTGTTCACGGTCATCGAGCGGTGGATGTGCCAGGCCTTGATCGTCCCCGGCCAGGCGGTCGAGAAGTAGATCTCGCCGAAGCCGAGGAAGTGCTCGTCCGTGGCCTTCAGCATGTGCATGATCTTGCCCCGCTCGTCGACGATCTGACGAAGCGGAACCACCTTGACGCCGTGGATCATCCCCCACCCTCCAGGTTTGCTGCTTCCGGTTCTCTCTCTTCGCCGCCGGCGCCGGCTTTCCAGCGGAGCGAGCCGTCCAGCCGGCCCGAATCGAGCAGCCGGTTGAGCCAGCGCAGGCGGACGAAGCGCGCGTCGCCGTAGCGCGCCGCATCGAGGCCGATGTCGCGGTAGTCCTCGATCAACCGCTTCGCGCCGGCGGCCGCGTCCCGGAACTCGAAGTCCGGGAAGGCGCGGGCGAACTTCTCGAACGAAGCCCGGTAGGTGCGCTGGTCCGCGCCGGGCTCGCCACGCACCTCGACCTCGCAGCCGGGCACCAGGTCCGCAGCGATCTCCGCGAGTTCGATCACGCGGTGGTTCAGGTGGTCGGCGCCGGTGTTGAAGGCCTCGTTGTGGACCAGCGAGAGCGGTGCTTCGAGCACGCGGCCGAATGCCGACGCCACGTCCTCGACGTGGACGACCGGCCGCCACGGCTTGCCGTCGCCGAAGACGACGACTCGCCGGTTGGCGAACGCGGCGCCCGTCAGGTCGTTCAGGACCGTGTCGAAGCGCATCCGGGGCGACAGCCCGTAGACGGTGCCGTTGCGCAGGAACGTCGGCGAGAAGCCGTCGCTTGCCAGCTCCCGGATCGCCTCCTCGCTCCGGACCTTGGAACGGGCGTACAGGGTCCGCGGATCGAGCGGCGAGGTCTCGTCCACCGTTTCCGTGCTGGACTGGCCGTACATGATGCAGGACGACGAGAACAGGAAGCGGCGCACCTCGGCCTCGCGCGCGAGTTCCGCGAGCCGCACGGAAGACCGGTGGTTGATCTCCTCGGTCCAGGTCTCGTCCAGGTTGCCGATCGGATCGTTCGAGAGCGCGGCGAGATGGATCACCGCGTAAAAGGCGCGCAGGTCGGCCGGCTCCAGGTCGCGGATGTCCTTGCGGATCGACGGAATCGACAGCGGGTCGCCGGTGATCGTGCAGTCGTCGAAGTAGCCGGTGTCGAGCCCGACGACGTCGTAGCCGCGCTCCAGCAGCCAGGGCGCCATGACCGAGCCGAGGTAACCCCGATGCCCGGTGACCAGGACCGGGCGGCGAACGAAGGCGGAACTCATCCCGCCACCGCCGCTCTGCCGGCCGCTTGAAGGCCCAGCAGTCGCTCGGCGTGGGCGAGCAGCGGTTCGCTCCCGGTGACCAGGCCGAACGGGCAGCCCGCGGCGTCCGCGGCCTGGCCGTCGCGCTCGTCGTCGCCCAGGAACGTCGTCCGGGTGAGGTCGAGGTGATGGTCCCGCTGCGCCATGAAGAGCATCCCCGGCGCCGGCTTGCGACAGTCGCAGCCTTCGTCCCATCCGTGCGGGCAGTAGTAGATGCGGTCGATGCGTCCGCCCGCCTCCTCCGCTTCGCCGCAGAGGCGCCGATGGACCGCGGCCAGGTCGTCCTCCGTCATTCGCCCCCGCGCGATTCCCGGCTGGTTCGACACGACGAGCACCCGCCAGCCGGCCCGGTTGAAGGCGGCGAGCGCCTCGCGGGCGCCCGGCAGCCAGCGGAGTTCTTCCGGCGTGCAGACGTACTCGGCCCTCGCCGGGCGCACGTTCAGCACGCCGTCGCGGTCGAGGATGATCGTCGGCGTGCGGGCGAAGAAGGCCTCGGTCAACGGCAGCCGCTCGTGGCCGCCGACGCTGTAGTAGCGGTGCTCGCTCCAGTAGGCGTGGAGCTGGCCGCGGGCGGTCAGCGCCGGGTAGACCGCCTCCTCGAACAGCTCCTGGCGGTCCGGCAGGAGCGGCAGCACGGCCGATTTCTCGAGGATCGCGTAGCTGATCTCGACGCCGCTGAGCCCGGGCGTCGTCCGGCCGCGGTCGAAGACGGTGACGAAGCCGTCCTCGCCGACGATCACGCTGTCCCGGGTGTAGCCGTCGCGGTTCCCGTAGACGGTGATCTGCGCCGCCGCCCCGGACTCGACGTAGGCGCGCCACATCCGGTCGAACTGCATCGGCCAGTAGTTGTCGCAATACAGAAGAAGGAACCGCTCGTCGAGCTGATCGGCCGCGTCCTTGACGCGAAACGCGGTCAGGTCGTCCGGCGCCGTCACCCGGTGGCTGATCTCCATGCCGTAGGCAGAGCCGTCGCCGAAGTGGTCGATCATCGCGTCGGCGCGATAGCCGAGCAGCAGCAGGACGCGCTCGAAGCCCTGCTCGCGCAGCATGTCGACGACGTGGCCGAGAAAGGGCTTGCCGTGGAACGGAATCAAGGCCTTGGGCAGCGTGTCCGTCAGCGGCGCCAGACGGGTTCCCCGGCCGCCGGCCAGGATCACGGCCTGGGTAGGTTTGGAGTGCATCGTCGGGTCAATCGCCGGCGCTTGGCTCGGCAGGACCTCCGGAGGCCGGCGCTTCGCGCCGGATGCCGGCGGGGGCGCCGGCGCACCCAATCCCTGCCGCACACTGGCGAGACTAGCAACGACGAACGCGTTGACCGGCGGGGTCGTACATGGGTCGGACGGAGGCCTCGGCCGGAAAGCGGACGCCCGCCACCTCGATCTCGAAGCCGTCGGGCAGTTCGGGGAAGTCGGGCAACAGCGACATGCGGACGTAACCAAGGCCGACGGCCGCTCCGAGGCTGTGGCCATAGTTCCCGGAGGTGACGTAGCCCGCGATCTGGTCCCCCAGCCAGATCGGTTCGTTGTGGTAGAGCAGGGGTTGCGGATCCCGGAGCCTGAACTGGATCAGGCGCCTCGCGATGCCGCTCTCCTTCTGCCTGAGCAGCGCCTCGCGGCCGATGAAGCCGCCGGGCTTGTCGAACCGGACGGCGAAGCCGAGGCCCGCTTCGAGAGGCGAGTCCTGATCGGTGATGTCGTGGCCCCAGTGCCGGTAGGCCTTCTCGATGCGCAACGAGTCCAGGGCGTGGTAGCCGGCGTGGACGAGGTCGAACGCTTCGCCGGCCCCCACGATCTCGTCGTAGACGCCGGCCGCAAACTCCGTGGGAACGTAGAGCTCCCAACCCAGTTCGCCGACGTAGGTGATGCGCGATGCCCGCACCAGGCCGTAGCCCAGTTCGATCTCGCGGCTGGTCGCGAACGGGAACGCCTCGTTGGCCAGGTCCGCCGGCGTCAGGGACTGCAGGAGTACGCGCGAGTTCGGCCCCATCAGGGAGATCACGCCCAGCGCCGAGGTCACGTTCACGAGCACGCAGTGCGCGTCGCTCGGGATGTGCGCCTTGAGCCAGTGGAAGTCCCGCACTTCGCTCGTGGCGGCGGTGACGATCAGGAAGCTGTCTTCCGCGAGACGCGTCACCGTGAGATCCGCCTCGATGCCGCCGCGCTCGTTGAGCCACTGGGTGTAGACGATCCGGCCTGGCTCCACGTCGACCTCGTTGGCGCAGACCCGGTTGAGCACCCTGGCGGCATCCCGGCCCTCCAGGCGGAACTTCGCGAACGACGACTGATCGAACAGTCCCACGTTCTCGCGCACGGCCCGATGTTCGGCGGCCGAGTGTTCGAACCAGTTCTGGCGCCCGTAGGTGTAGTCGTAGCGCGCCGGCACGCCGGCCGGCGCGTACCAGTTCGGCCGCTCCCAGCCGGCGAACTCCCCGTGGCAGGCGCCGGCCGCCTCCAGGCGGTCGTACAGCGGCGACCGCCGCACGCCCCGCGCCGTCTCGAACTGGCGGTACGGGTAGTGCATCGCGTAGAGGAGGCCCAGGCTCTCGGAGACGCGCTCGCGCAGGTACTTGCGGTTGCCCTGGAAGGGCATGTTGCGGCGCACGTCGACTTCCCAGAGATCGGCCGGCGGCTGCCCTTCGAGAATCCACTCGGCAACGACCTTGCCGATCCCGCCCGCGGACTGGATTCCGATCGAGTTCAGACCGGCCGCAACGAAGCAGTTCTCCCATTCGGGCGCCTGGCCGAGGTGGTAGCGGACGTCCGGCGTGAAGCTCTCCGGGCCGCAGAAGAACTGCGCGACACTGGCCGACTGGAGCGCCGGCATGCGCTCCCTGGCGCCGCGAAGCAACGGCTCGAAGTGTTCGTGGTTGACGGCGATCTCGTCGAAACAGAAGTCCTCGGGGATGCCGTCCATGCCCCAGGGCCGCGCGTTCGGCTCGAAGACGCCGGCGATCAGCTTGCCCGCGTCGTGCCGGAAGTACGAGATGGCGTCGTAGTCCCGCACGACGGGCAGGTTCGCATCGAGTCCCTCGACGGAGTCGAAGCGGACGTAGTAGTGCTCGCAGGCGTGCAGCGGGACGTTGACGCCGATGGAGGCGGCCAGCTCCCGGGTCCACATGCCGGCGCAGAGGACGACGCAGTCGGCATCGACGTCCCCCTGGTCCGTGGTGACGCCGACAACACGCCCGCCGGCGGTGCGAACGGCGGTCACCGGCGCCTCCTCGACGATCCGGGCGCCGGCGGCGCGGGCGCCCGCGGCCAGCGCCAGCGTGACGTCCGTCGGGTTCGCGTAGCCGTCGCCGGGTATGTGCAGTCCGCCCAGCAGGTCGGATGTCTCGAGCAGCGGTATCCGTTCCCCGATCGTCTTCGCCGTCACCACGTCGACCTGCAGCCCGAGCACCTTCGCCAGCGATGCGCCGCGCTGGAGTTCCTCGAAGCGCTCCGGGTCGCCGGTGACCGAGAGGGAGCCGCAGCGGCGATAACCCGTCGCCTGCCCGGTTTCCCGCTCGAGGCGAGCGTAGAGCTCGCTCGTGTAGCGGGCGAGGTTCGTCAGCGCGACCGACTGCCGCAGTTGGCCGAGCAGGCCGGCGGCATGCCAGGTAGTGCCGGACGTGATCCGCCGGCGCTCCAGCAGGAGCACGTCGGAGCGTCCCGAGCGCGCGAGGTGGTACGCGACCGAGCAGCCGATCACGCCGCCGCCGATGACGATCACGCCCGCGCGGCACGGCAACGAGGGCTGCGCCGCGGAGCCCGGCGCGGCGGATGGAGCCATGGTAGTGCAGCGTACTCCAGCGGCCGCAGCGCATTGGTCCTCCCGGCGGGCAGCTCCGCCACCGGCTGCTAGTCTCCGACGAGTTGCCATGCGATGTTGCCGCCTGCAAGCGCTGGCCCTCCTTCCACTTGCAGCGCTGGTGCTCGCCTGCGGCGCCGGCCCCGAACCGTCGTCCGAACCCGCGGCCGAACCGCCGCGGCGCGTCTTCCTGATCACGGTCGACACGCTGCGCGCCGACCACCTGGGCTGGCACGGCTACCCGCGCGACACGAGCCCGCGGCTCGACGAGTGGGTCGAACGCGGAATCGTCTTCGAGCGGGCGATCGTCCAGTGGCCGAAGACCGGCCCGTCGTTCGCCTCGATGTTCACGAGCCTCTATCCCCACACGACGGGCTTGATCAACCGGGCCGCGCAGACGATCCCCGACGACTACCTCGCGCTGCCGGCCTGGTTCCAGGAACGCGGCTTCACGACAGCGGCCGTGATCTCCAACCCGGTGCTGAGCCGGGAACTCGGCTGGGGGCGCGGCTTCGACCACTACGAGCAGACCTGGGTCGACCAGGCGACTCTCGACGCGGTCGACGAACTCCCGATCGAGCAGCGGCCGATGGCGTTCCGGCGCCACGTATGGGCCGATCGCGTGAACGAACTCGCGCTGCCCCTGCTCGCCTCGCTGGCCTCGGAGGAACGGCTGTTCGTCTGGCTGCACTACACCGACCCGCACGCCCCTTACCTGCTGCAGCCCGGAACCGAGAACCCGTTTCTCGAGGACGAGTACTACACGGGCGACCAGATCGTCGACCTGACCGGCGCCGAGGGGCGGGCTCTCGGCGACCAGCGCGAGCTTCGCTACTACGTCGCCCAGTACGACGCGAACGTCCGGGTGACCGACCGGGCGATCGGCGCGATCCTGGACGAGATCAAGGTACTCGGCATGGAGGACGGCAGCCTCTTCGTCATGACGTCCGACCACGGCGAGGAACTGGCCGAGCACGGCGTCCCCTTCGAGCACGGTCCGGTGCCGTACAACAGCAGCGTCCACGTGCCGCTGGCCGTCGTCGGCGAGCCCTGGGTCGACGCCGGCGCGCGCGTGGCGCAGCCGGTCGAGCTGATCGGCCTCTTCCCCACCCTGGTCGAACTGCTGGGAGAACCGATGCCCGAGGGCTTCGAGGGCCGGAGCTGGCTGCCTCTCCTGGCTGGCCGGACGGGGGCCGAAGAGGACGCGGATCCGGTCGCTTTCGCCGACGCCGGGGCCTACCAGCGCCACCTGAGGAGTATTCAGGACCAGGAATGGCAGCTCGTGCTCCGCCCCCCGAACAAGGAGCGCGAGAAGCCGTTGATCGAGATCTACCACCTGCCGTCCGATCCGCTGCAGCTTGAGGACGTGGCCTCCGAGTTTCCCGAGGTCCGGGACCGGCTGGGACGCCAGCTCAGCAGGTGGATTCGCGATTCGCCGGAGAACGTCTCGCCTCACACCGAGGCGGCGCGCAAGGCGCTCGAGGCGATGGGCTACCTGGAGTGACGGAGGACGAGGCAGGGGGGCCGCCGTTCGCGATCGAGCGGGTCAGCGTCATCATCCCCTGCCTGAACGCCGCCGCGACCCTCGGCGCGCAGCTCGAAGCGCTCGGCCGGCAGACCTGGCAGGGCGACGTCGAGGTTCTGGTGGGCGATAACGGTTCGACCGATGGGTCTGTCGAACTCGCCGAGTCGTTCCGCAACCGGCTCCCCGGACTTCGCATCCTGAGCGCTTCGGACCGCGGCGGCCCCGCTCATGCGAAGAACATCGCGGCCGCGGCAGCGATGGGCGAGGCGCTCCTGTTCTGCGACGCGGACGACGAAGTCGCCGAGGGTTGGATCGACGGTCTGGTCCAGGAGCTGAGGAGCCACGAAGCCGCGGCGAGCCGGCACGAGATCGAGCGACTGAACAGCGAGCATGCGCGCCGTCTGCACGGCGACGCGGCGCAGCAGCACGGCCTGCCCGGCTACACGAACCCGCCCTTCCTCGACCACGCCGGCGGCTGCGGCCTCGGTGTCCGGCGCCACGTCTTCGAAGAGCTGGGCGGTTTCGACGAGGAGTACGTCGCGCTGGAGGACACCGACTTCTGCTGGCGCCTGCAGCTCGCCGGCCACCGCCTCGTCTTCGCTCCCGAGGCGGTCGTCCACGTGCGGTTCCCGGCGACCCTCCGAGGCGCCTTCCGGCAGGCGGCGCGCTACGGGCGCTACAACGTCTACATCTACACGCGGTACCGGTCGCGCGGCATGCCGCGGCTGCCGGCGCTGCCGGGCCTGCTGCGACTCGCGTCGCTGCTGCTGCGCAGTCCGCAGCTTCTGTCGAAGTCGGCGCGCGGCCGGTGGATCTGGCTCGCCGGCTGGCGTCTGGGGCGGCTCGGGGGCTGCCTCCGCTACCGTACGACCGCGTTCTAGCCCGTGGAACCCACTTCGCATCAAGACCCGGTCGCGGCGGAAGCCAAGCAGCGGCTGCTGTATTCCTCGATCAGCGCCTACGGCTCGATGTTCGTGCGGCTGCTGCTCGCCTTCGCCGCCCGTGCTCTCCTGGCCCGGCTGATCCTGCCGGACGTCCACGGACTCTTCGCGCTCGCCCTGCAATTCGTCGTCATGGCCTCGGCGATCCGCGACGTGGGCCTGACGCACCACCTGATGCGCGACCCGCGCGAGTCCTACGGCACCGTCCTGGCCTGGAGCGTCGGCGTCGGCAGCGCCATGGCCGTCCTCCTGGTCGCTCTCGCGAACGTCTTTTCCTACCTGAACACGGACCTGCCCGGCGTACTGCGGGCGATGGCGATATGGATCGTCATCGACGCCGTCATCATGGTCTACCGCACCTTCTTCGAGCGGCGGCTTCGGATCCGTGAGATCGCCGGCTTCGAGATTCTGCGCAGCCTGGTGTACGGCCTGATCGCGGTAGGCCTCGCCCATCTCGGCGCCGGCGTCTGGGCTTTCGTCGGCGGCGAGCTACTCGCCTCCGCTCTCTTCGCGCTCCTGTTGTTGTGGCGCGCGCGCGGCCAGGTGCCGCTGGCAGTCGACTGGCAGAGACTCCCCAACCTGATCAGAGCGAGCCGCTACCTGTTCGTCGTGTGGGCCGCGAGCCAGGTCTTCCACCGCGTCGACATCTACTTCATCGAGATCTTCTCAACCACGACCTCCGTCGGCTACTACGAAGCGGCCTACTACTTCGCCTTCCTCGTCGCGCTGACCGTGACCCCGAGGCCGCTGCTGCCGGCCCTGGTCGAGTTCCGCGAGAACGCCGCGGAGTTCGCGGAAACGCTGCGTCTGGGCACCCTCGCCTTCCTCGCCGGAATCGTCGTCTCGGCCTACTTCCTGTTCTTCAATGCCGAGAAGGCGGTCGAACTCGTGCTCGGTCCCGAGTGGGCCGGCACGGTTCCCTTGCTGCGCGTTCTCTGTCTCGTACCGCTCGTGGACGTCTTCACCACCACCGGCGGCGAAGCGCTCAAGGTGCAGAACCGGGACCGCCTGTGGCTGACGACCGTCGTGCTGAACATGCTCGCGATCGTCGGCTTCGGCTTCCTCTTTACGTACCTCTGGGGCCCCATCGGCATGGCCTGGGCGAACTTCCTGCGCGTCGGCAGCCTGTTGATGTTCTTCAAGGTGCTCGGCATCTTCGCGGGCCGGCGGCGGCGGCTGGTAGGCAGCCTGACCCAGGTCTACCTGCTGCCGTTGCCCTTCTTCCTGGCCGCGGCGGCGCTGCTGCCGGCGGGAGGCTGGGGTCGGTTGTTCGCAAGCGTCGCGGCGGCGGCGCTCGGCGGCGGTCTGCTGGCGCTTCGCTTCCTGCCCGACTACCTTCGGTTCTTCCGGCGAAGTCAGACGGCGCCGGCCGGCATGGCCGGTGAACCGGGCAACGGAACACCTTCGTGACGGACCGCCGGAAGCTGCGACTCCTCGGTGCGTCCGTGGCGGCGCTGCCGTTGCTGACTCTGCTGTTCCTTCCGATCCGCACGATCGACGACGCGTTCATCACGTTCCGCTACGCCCGCAACCTCGCCCACGGCGACGGCCTCGTCTTCAACCTCGGCGAGCGGGTGGAAGGAGTCACGAGCCTGTCGTGGACGCTGCTGCTCGCGGCGGTGGAGACGCTCCGCCTGCCGGTCGAGCCGGCGGCGTTCGCGCTCGGCGTGGCCTTCGCGCTGCTGGCGCTGCGCGAGTCGCACCTCCTCGGCCGCGCCCTCGGCGCCTCCGCCGGCGCCTGCCTCGCCGCGGTCGCGCTGGTGGCGGTCCACGGCCGCTTCTGGTTGGTCGCCGGCAACGGGCTGGAGGGCGGGCTGTTCGCGTACCTGGTCGTCCTCGTTGCGCGCAAGACCGTCGAGGGCGCCGACGGCCGGCTGATCGGAGTCCTCCTGGGGCTGCTGTTCATGACCCGGCCGGAGAGTCTGCTCATCACACCGGTCGTCCTCGGCTACCAGGCGCTCGCTAACGGCGGCGCCGAGAGGGCCGGCGCCCGCCGCCGAGCCGCCCTGACCGCGGCGGCGGCATTGGCCGTTGTCGGAGCGGTCACGCTCTGGCGACTCGCCTGTTACGGCGCTCCGCTTCCGAACTCGCTGGCCGCCAAGTCCGCGCTCTCGGCCGGGCTGGACACACTGCTGGCGAACCTCGGCCCGGGCCTCCTGTACGCCGTCCGCTTCGAGATCGCGCACGCGCCGCTGATCCTCGGCGCCGCGATCGCCCTCATCCTCGCTCCGAAGGCGAAGGCCCTGTGGTTCTGCCTGCTCGTGGTAGCCGCGGAGCTGCCGGCCGTCCTCGTCAACGGCGGCGACTGGATGCCTCACTACCGCCTGCTGACCGTGTTCGCGCCGGTCCTGGCGGCTCTGCTGGCGGTCTGCCTCTCGCGGTCTTTCGAGGACTGGGACACGCCAGGCTCCGCGAGACGACGCTCAGCCTGGGTGCTCGGCCTGCTCACCGCGAGCGCCGTCTTCATGCTCAGCCGCAGCCCCTGGGAGGCCACGCCGGGCCCCCGCTTCACCCTTCACCCGATCACGAGCTGCTACCAGTTCATGGCGACGCGGCTCAAACCCCATCTCGCCACCGACGACATCGCCGCCGCCGAGGCGGTCGGACTGTTCGGCTGGATCCTCGACGAGACGACGATCCACGATCCCCTCGGCCTGACCTCCCACCACCACGCCCGCCACGGCGAGTACCACCTGAACTGGGGCAAGACGGACTACGACCACCTCCACCAGGTCCGCCCCGCCGTCCTCGTGCTCCACGAGGGCTCGGTAGTGACCCCCGAGAAGATCGACCACGGCGCCGGCGGCCGCTTCGCCCGCGACTACTCCGCCTGGTTCGTCAGTCCACCGCCGCCCTGCGCGCCGTACCGGCTGATCGTCTACATCGACAACGATCGGCTCGACCGGCTGCGCCCGGCGCTAGGCGGCCTGGAAGTCGAACCGCTGGCAGTCGAATAGACATGTCTTCTTATACCGAGTTTAGGGATTTTACCCTCTGAAGATAAACTGCCTAATCTCGGTATAAACTTGCTCGTCATGGATCGTCTCGACAACCCGTTCGCTCCGGGCGCCGGCACGCAGCCGCCCGAGCTCGCCGGACGAGACGACATCCTGGACGCACTCGAGATCGCCGCACTGAAGTGCCAGCGGGGCGGCCCCACGCGATGTATCGGGCTCCTCGGCCTTCGAGGCGTCGGCAAGACCGTCGTGCTCGGCCGCGTGCGCGACGACGTCGAGAAGCGCGGGCTGCTGACAGCGATGATCGAGGCGTCCGAGGCGCGCTCCCTGCCATCGTTGCTGGCGCCCGAGCTTCGTCGGGTTCTCCTGGAGCTCTCCGGTAGGCGGCGGCGCCGGGCGGCCGCTCGACGGGCGATGAGAGCCCTCGCCGGTTTCGTCTCCGCCCTGAAGGTCCGCTTCGACGATCTGGAGTTCGGCCTCGACGTGACGCCCGAGTTGGGATTGGCCGACAGCGGGGATCTGGAGTTCGACCTCACGGCGCTCCTGGAGGCGGTCGGCGAAGCCGCCCGCCAAGCGGAAACGGCGTTGATCCTGATCGTGGACGAACTGCAGTACGCGCGGGCGCCCGAACTGGGCGCCCTCGTCGCCGCGTTTCACCGCGCCGCGCAACGGGGCTGGCCCGTCATGCTGGCCGTCGCCGGCCTGCCGCAGCTTCGAGGCCGACTCGGAAAGGCCCGGTCCTACGCGGAGAGACTCTTCGAGTTCCGGGAACTGGGCGCGCTCGATGCCGAGGCGGCGCGAGCGGCGGTTCGTCAACCGCTGAGGAAGCGGGAGGCGGATATCGAAGACGAGGCGCTCGAGAGCATCGTCGACCGAACTCGGGCCTACCCGTACTTCTTGCAGGAGTGGGGACTGCATGCCTGGAACGTCGCACCGCTTTCGCCCATCCGGCTACGGGACGTCCGAGCCGCGGAGGAGCATGCGACCGCCTCGCTCGACCAGGGCTTCTTCCGCGTACGCTACGACCGTCTGACCCCTGCCGAGAAGCGCTACATGCGGGCCATGGCTGAGCTCGGCCCCGGACCTCACCGGTCCGGCGACATTGCTTCGATCCTGAATCGACAGGTCACGTCCCTCGGCCCCATGCGGTCCAAACTGATCGGAAAAGGCATGATCTGGAGCCCCAGTCACGGGGACACCGCCTTCACCGTGCCGTCGTTCGACCGGTTCATGAAGCGAATGATGCCCGACGGCGACTGGTAGCGACCGGGGCCGCGGCGTCCCTGGACGCGTTCAGCCCGAGGGCAGCCCGCGGCGAAGCCAGATCGAGCCGAAGTGGGTGTCGTAGTCCTCGACCTCGACCGGGCGGTAGCCGGGGATCGTCCGCTCCAGGAAGGGCTCGTCGAAGTGGCGGATCATCGGCGCTGCGAGCTCGATCTCGAACTCCCGGTTGAAGCTCAGGAAGGCCTGCAGGACCATCGCCTCGGTGCGGTAGAGCGGCCACTTGGCGCGGAAGATGTACTGCTCGGCCGGGTACGGCGTGTTGTAAGGGAAGTGGATGTCGTGGACATGGACCACGACGCCAGGCCGCAGCCGCGGCAGCACCTCGAGGAACAGGAACGCGACGTCTCCGCCGAGCTTCAGCACGTGGGTCGAGTCGATGAAAAGGACGTCGCCCCGACCGAGGCTCTCGAAGATCCCGAGGTCCGTGGCCTCGACCTTGGACACAACCGCCTTAACGGCCGGCTCCTCCAACTCCGCCAGCCGACCCGTAGGGAACGGATCGACGCAGGTCATTTCGCACGGCCGGCCGTCGCGCACATTCGCCACCGCTGCAAGCCAGGCGTAGTAGGTCGACAGCCCCGATCCGATCTCGACGTAGCGCGCCGGCCGCAGGTCCCGCACCATCAGGTAGGTCGTCAGCGCGTCGATCACCGGGAAGCCGGGGCCGTAGCCCAGGGCCTTGATCTCGCTGTAAGGCGGCAACGCCTCGAACGCGCTGCCGTAGGAGTCCATCAGGCCCGAAAGGAGCGACTTCATCGCCTCCAGGTCATAGGGAACACCGACCAGTTCGCTCGGCCGGTCCCACGACTCGCGGGACGCCGCGACCTCCGCCAGCACCGGCAGCGGCGAGTAGAAGTCGGCCGTCCGCGCCACGTTCCACCCCAGTCGCCGCAAACCAGCGAACAGGGCGGCGTGCAGCCGCCGGTAGATCGTTCTCAGGACCTTGACCATCGAATGCCGACGATAGCCCGACGTCCAGCCCGCGGGGAGTCCGGACTGCACCGCAGGCGGGCTCCAGCGCCGCTAGCGCCGCTGGAGTCGGAAGCCGACGACGATCGTACGCCCCGGCGTGACGAAACCGGGGACCTCGAAGTAGTCCTCGTCGAGAGCGTTCTCGATGCGGACGAAGGGCTCGAAAAGCGACCAGCCATAGCTGAGGTGGAGGTCGACCTTCGTGTAGTCGTCCATGACCGCCCCGTCCGAGTCGATGCGGTCGGACACGAAGGCCGCCATGACGGCCGCCGTGAAGCGCTCCGTCGGCTGCAACTGCGCGACCGCGGTCGTGCGGTTCTTCGGCCGCCGGGCCAGCGGATTGCCCGTCGCCTCGTCTTCGGTCCGGTTCCAGGTATGCGAGAACTCGAGACTCGTGCTGATGTCCGGGTGGTAGCGCAGAGTGAACTCCGCGCCGCTCGAACTCGCCCGGGCGACGTTGCCGAAGGTGAAGCTGGTCAGGTCGAACTCGATCAGTTGATCGAAGTCGATGTCGAACCAGGTCAGGTCGAGCGTCACGTCCGAATCGCCCAGCCGCTGCTGCACGCCGAGGTCGAAGCCTTCGGTGGTTTCCGGCAACAGGCTCGGATCGCCCGAGAACGGGAAGTAGAGCTCGTTGAAGTTCGGCGCCCTGAACGCCGTGCCGTAGCTGCCGTGGACGCGGCCGCGGCCGTCGCTCCAGCCGCCCGACACGGTGACCCGGTGACTCGTCTCGGACCCGAACGTCGAGTGCTCATCGCCACGCAGCGCGGCGGTCACGTGAATGTCGTCCGTGATCGACCACTGGTCCTGCACGAACCACGAATCCAGGTCGGCCTCCTCGTCGAACGTGCCGACGCTCGCCCCACGGCGGTTCTCCGTCCCGAACCCCAGGTTCAGCACGTTGTCCACGCCCAGCGTGATGTCGGACTGCAGGTCGATCTGCCGGATCCCGGAACGGATCTCGTAGTTGTTCCAGATGGTGTCAGGGTCGGTCCCGAGCAGGGCGGCGTCGGTTCGGCCGACGCGCACGGTCTGGCGCCAGAACGAGCCCAGGTCCTTCTCCACCGTCAGGGAAACCGTGTCCTCGTCCTGGGCGGCCATCGCGTTCAGATCCTCGAGGCCGAAACCGTCCACCGCGGTATCGCCGCGGTAGGAACGAAACCGCAGATCGATCCGGCCGTCGCCCGCGAAAGCGGCGCCGAGACGGCTGCTCCAGGTGCGGTTCTCGTACGGATCGTCTTCGACCGCGCCGCCCTCGATCGCGCGGTGGGATACGCCGTCCGTGCTCAGGTCGGTCGCCGAAACGCTGACGTCCCAGCGGTCGGTCGCGCCCAGGAAACCCAGATCGAATCGACGGTGGTCGTGGGTCCCGGCTTCACCGGTCCCGCCCAGCCGCCACCTCTCCATGCCGCGTCCGGTCGTGATGCTGATCACCCCGGTCATCGCCTCCGAACCGTAGGTCGCCTGCGGCCCTCGCAGCACCTCGATGCGCTCGATGTTGGTCGCCAGCAGGTTCGCGAAGTCGACCGTGCCGCCGGTGACCGAGTTGACCCGCACGCCGTCGACGAGGACCAGGGCCTGCGCCCCGGAGCCGCCGCGCACGCGGACCGTGGCGATCTTTCCCGGGCCTCCGGCGTGGGTCACTTCCGTGCCGGGAACCGTGCGGAGCAGGTCGAGCACGGCGACCGGGTTGCGGCGTTCGATCTCATCGGCCTCGATCACCGTGACCGCGCTGCCGATCTCCGACGCCGGAACCTCGTAGCGGTTCGCGCTGACGACGATCTCTTCCTCGACGGCCGGGGTGTCGGCGCCGGCTTCGTCGTCCTGCCGGCTCGATCCCGGCGCCGCGAGCAGGATGGCCGCCGCGGCGCACAGCCACGGCAGGTTCGGGCGGCGTCGGGCACCGCCCCGGGGACGTGGTACGTCGGGACTTCTACTGTCGTTCATTCGGGCTTTCCTCCCCCTTCGGGATTCCTGCTCCGAGCGGCCTTCGGGCCGGCGGAGCTGTGCTTGCCTCTGCAGACAGCCAGGTCTCCTGACTTGCCTTCGCCCTACTGACCGGCCCTTCCCATCCCGGTTCCGGGACAGTGGTTAACGCCGGTGTTCGTCCGGTTCACAGTCGCGGGGCGGTGGGAGAGTCTCACTCCCTTCCCTTGAACTGCCTGCGCTTGATGTGTGCTCAGACTCTTGCCGCGGTGATCCTCGTCACGTTGAAGAATCGGGCTGCGAAGCGGCACCCTAGCAGCCGCGCGATGCGGCCTACAATCACGCGATGCGAAACGCGACGGGTGAACAGCTCTCCCTGCTCCTGGACCAACCTGACGCCGCGCTTCGCGTCCACGCCTCGCACCGTCTGGAGACGTTGGCGAAACGGCTCGCGGACGAGCTGCAACGGAACCCCGCGGAGCCGCTAGAGCCGGAACGGATCGTGGTGCCGGACCCGCTGCTGGGGCAGTGGCTGCGCCTGGAGTTGGCAACGCACCTGGGCGTCGCCGCCCACTTGCAGGTCGAACTGCCGGCGGAGTTCGCCTGGGCGGCCATGCGCGAAGAGGTCGCCGAACTGACCGGCGAGTCGGTCTACGGGCCGCCGCATCTCCGCTGGCGGATCTTCGACCGCCTGAAGGACTGGACGGGTGACGACGAGATCGCGCGCTACCTCCAGGACGGCGACGACCGGAAACGTCTCGAACTCGCCGACCAGCTCGCCGTCGCCTACGACCGTTGCCGCGTGTACCGGCCGCACGCCATCAGGGAGTGGCAGCAGAGCCAGGGGGGCGACTGGCATGCCCGGCTGTGGCGGGAACTCGCACCGGCCGCGCCCGGCGCGGAACACTGGGTCGACGCGATCGACCGCTACCGGGACCGGCTCGAGCAACGACCCAAGGCGGGTGGGCCGAGGCGGCGCGTCAGCTTCTTCCATCCCGCCGCGCTGTCGCCCACCTACGTCGAGGTGCTGCGGCTGGCGGCGCGGGTCATGGACATCCACCTCTACCTGCTCAGCCCGAGCTGTGGCTTCTGGAACAGGCTGCCGGGCGAGAAGAACAACGAGCCTTCCAACGAACTGCTCGACGCCTGGGGCCGGTCGGCGCGTGAGCTCCGCTCCCTGCTCGGGGCCGAACCGGACGCCTTCACCGTCCTTGATCCTCCTGGCGCCGTCGACATGCCGGTCGGCGGCGCGGAAGGCCCCGCCGCCGCGAAGTGCCTCGCCTCGGTTCAGCGGCGCATCCTCGGGGTCGATCCGGGGACGCCGCCGGCCGAGAACGAGCCGGCCGGGCCGGACGACTCGATCCAGATCCACGTCTGCCACTCGCCGACCCGCGAAGTCGAGGTGCTGCACGACCGCCTGCTGGACCTGTTCGCCAAGAACCGCGACATCCAGCCGGCCGACGTGCTGGTGCTGACGCCCGACCTCGACACCTACGCGCCCCTGGTCGAGGCGGTGTTCGGCTCGGCCGGCCGGATCGACTTCCAGATCGGTGCCCGGCGGCTCAGGGAAGGCGCCGCCCTGGCGGCCTTTCTCGATCTCCTGGGGCTGCCCGGCTCCCGCTACGCGGCGCACGACGTGCTGGCGCCGCTGCTCGCGGAGCCGGTGCGCGCGCGCTTCGGCATCGCGGACACCGACCTGGCAACGATCCGGGGCGCTATCGCCATGGCCAGGATCCGCTGGGGCAGGGACGGCGAACACCGCACCGAGCTCGACGTGCCGGCTTCCCTGAACCACAACTGGCGCCGGGGCCTCGACCGGCTGCTGCTGGGCTACGCGATGCAGGAGGGCGAGACACTCGTAGACGGCATCGCGCCCAGCGCTCTCGACCGCTGGGGCCAACACGCCGGCGCGGCCGACTACGAGATGCTCGGCCGCTTCCACCGCTACACCGAACTCGTCCTCGCTCTGAACGACTGGCTGGAGGCCGAACTGGACGCCGCCGCGTGGGCGTACCGCCTGCGAACCGACGTCCTCGACGGTTTCTTCATCGCCGACTTCCGTGCCGGGGCCGACGCCGTCCGCGAAGTGAACACCGTGGCCAGGCTGATCGACGAGTTCGCCGCCCAGTGCGAACGGGCCGGCAACACGGGGCCCATCCCGTTCCCGGTGCTGCGCGATGCGCTGAACGACCTGGCCGCCAAGGCGGTCCGCTCGGCGCCTCGACTGGCCGACGGAATCGCGGTCGCGGACCTCGCCTCCGGCCAGGTCTTCCCTGCCGGCGTGATCTGCACCGTTGGCATGAACGACGGCGCCTTCCCCCGCCGGCCGCCGCCCCCGCAGTTCGACTTCCAGGCCGACCTCTTCGAAGGCGAGGCGCGACGGCCCGGCGACCGCGACCGCCGCAACGAGGACCGATTCGCCTTCCTCGAAGCCCTGCTCGCTGCACGGCGCCACTTCGTGTTGACGTACACCGGCCGCGACCTCCAGGAGGACCGGCCGATCCCGCCCTCCGCGGTCGTCAGCGAGCTGACGGGATACCTGGAGCAGGTCTTCCCGGCCCCCAGCGGAAAGAACGACGACGAGGAGCGCGATCGCTGGCCCGTCAGGCACCCGTTGCAGCCGTTCAGCCCCAAGTACTTCGAGCCCGGCGGAACCGAGCTGTTCAGCTACTCGGAGTCGATGCGGAACGCCGCCGAGGCGCTACGCACGAGCGGCGACGAGCCCAACCGCTTCGCCGGCAAACTCGCCGCGGAGCCTGGGGAAGAGCTCGAGGAACTCGAGCTGGAGGATCTCGTTCGCTTCGCCGTCAGCCCGTCCCAGGACTTCCTCCGGAAGCGGCTGGACCTGCTCCTCGACGTTCGCCAGGAAGAGGTGGCGTCCGACGAACCGCTCGACCTGAACGCCCTGGAAGCCTGGCAACTGAAGAGCGACCTGGCCGGAATTGGCGAACAGAGCGACGACCGGGCGATCCGACTGGCCGCGGCCCGGGGCCTGCTGCCGCCACGGAACCTCGGCCTCGTCCAGCACCGGCGGTCCGCCGCCCAGGTCGCGGCCCTGATGGAGGAACTCCAGTCGTTTCAGCGGCATCGCGAGGCGTCCCCGCGCCGGGTAGAGGTCGAGTTCGGGAGCGTCCGCCTGGTCGGAGCGATCGGGCTGTTCGACGAGGAAGGGAACGATCTGCTCTTCTGGCGCATCGGAAGCCTCCGACCGAAGGACCGCATCGCCGTCTGGCTGCGGCTCCTGGCGCTCGTCGCCGACCGGCGGACGACGGCGACGGCTCATCTCGTCGGCGGCAAGAGCCAGGTCGAACGCGTCGCGCTCCGGGGACCCGAACCCGAGCAGGCCCGGTCGCTGCTCGGCGACTGGGTCGAAGTCTGGCGCGAGAGCCACCGCCGGCCGTTGCCATTCTTCGCCTCGACTTCGTGGGAGTGGACGGCGAAGGGGGCCTGGACCGGCAATGTCCAGAGGAAGTGGTCAGGACAACCGTACAGCGAAGGCAACGACCCGGCGCACCGCCTGATCTTCGGCGACGATCCCGTTGGTAACGACTTCGAGCGTCTCGCCGAACGTCTGCTTCGCCCGTTGCGGGAGGCGAGCAAGTGACCCCACGCCCCGAGCCCGGCGACGCCTTCAACCAGCCGCTCGACAACGACCTGCTGATCCAGGCAAGCGCCGGAACCGGCAAGACCTACGCCCTGACCACTCTGGTCGCCCGCCTGATCGTCGAAGAGCGGCTCGACATCGACCGGCTCCTGATCGTCACCTTCACGATCTCCGCCGCAAGCGAACTGCGTACGCGTGTCCGGCGGCTGCTCCAGGCGGCGCGCCGGGCAGCTTCGGGCGCCGAGGTGGACGCCGACTCCCAGGCCGGCAGACTGCGGCAGGGCTGGCTGCGCCACGACATCGAGGACGCCGACGCGCTGAGGCTTCTCACCCGCGCCGTTCGCGACCTCGACCGGGCGAACATCACGACGATCCACGGCTTCTGCCAGCGGACACTCGTCGAGTTCGCCCTGCATGCCGGCACTCCCTTCTCGTTCGAGGTCAGCGGCGATGACGCGATGGCCGTCGGCGACGCCGCGCGCGACTTCTGGCGACGCCGGATGGTCGGCGAGCCCGTCCCGCTGCTCGAGTACGCGAAGTCGAAGAAGTTCGTCCAGAACGAGGACACGACGAACTGGCTCGTCGGCCATCACTCCAGGGTCCAGGACATCCGGGGCGTCTGCTCGCCGGAGGAACTGCCGCACGTCCTGGAGGAGAAGCGCGGCGCGTGGCTGGAAGCGCTCCGCGACTCGCAGGTCGAATGGTCGGACCCGGCGCAGAGAGCCGCGTTCCTGGAGGTGGCCAATCCGGCTCGATGGAGGCTGAAGAAGCAGCGGGAGCGCGTGAACGTGCTCGCCAGGACGCTCATCGAGGCCTTCGACGCCGGCGCCGCGGAAGAACTCTCGCCGGACTACGCCACCGCCTTCGGAACCTCCGCCCTGAACAAGGGGCTCAAGAACCCGGCGCCGCTCGTTCCTCTGTTCGCCTCCCTGGAGCGTGCCGGCGAGGCGGGAAGCGAGTACGGCAGCTTCTGGCTCGCAAGCCAGCGCCGCGGTCTCATCGAGGACGCAGGCGAGTCCCTGCACCACGCCACCCGGGTTGACCGCAGCCTGAGCTTCGACGCCCTGCTGGTCGAACTCCATCGCGCGCTCGACGGAGAGCGGGGACCGGGACTCGCGCATCGAATCCGAAACCGCTATCCCGTCGCCCTGATCGACGAGTTCCAGGATACGGACCGCCTGCAGGCGCGGATCTTCGAGACGATCTACCCGGGCAAAGCCGAGGCGGACGACGGACGCCTCTTCGTCGTCGGCGACCCGAAGCAGTCGATCTACCGCTTCCGGGGCGCGGACGTCTTCGCCTACCTGGAAGCCCGGAACCGCCTGGGCGCTTCGGACCAACCGCTGGAGCTCGGACACAACTACCGATCGACGCCCGGACTCATCCGGGCCGTCAACCGACTCTTCTCGCGGGAACGGCCGTTCGTCCTCCCCGACTTCGGGTTCTCGCCGGCGACGCCGTCCAACCGGCCGGGCGCGGAACTCGTCGTCGAGGACGACCGGGACGACGCGGCCTCGTTCCAGCTCGTCTTGATCCCAGGGGCGGACGGCAAGAGGCACACCAAGGCGGCACTGACCCCACGGGCCGCGAAACTGGTGGCCCATGAGATTGCACGGTTAGTCACGCTGGGCAAGGAAGGCATGGCGAAACTGGTCGGCGGCGACCGGCCCAGGCCCCTCGCTGCCCGCGACATCGCCGTGCTCGTCCGCAAGGGCGCCCAGGGCAAGGCGGTAGCGGAGGCGCTGCGCCGGCTCGGAATCGACAGCGTCGAGATGGGCACGGACAACGTTTTCCAGTCCGACGAAGCGGGCAGCCTCCAGCGCCTACTCTACGCTCTGCGCCTGGACGAGTCCGAGTACAACGCCACGCAACTGCTTCGCGGAGCGCTCGCCGCCGATCTGTTCGGCCTCGCCATGGAAGACCTTGCCGCGCTACGCGACGACGACGACGCATGGAACGACTGGCGAGGACTCGCGCGCGAGTGGGCCGAAGTCTGGCGCGAACACGGCATCGCCACGCTGATGCGGCGCATCCTGTTCGCCGGCGAACGCACCGACTGCTCGGCGAACCTGCTCGCCTACCCGAACGGTCCGCGGCGGCTGACGAACTACCTGCACCTCACCGATCTGCTCCACGAAGCGGAGACCCGGCGGCGGCCCTCGCGCCAGGGCCTCCTCGACTGGTTCAGGCAAGCCCGTACGGACGCGCGGACCAACGACGAAACGGCCCAGCTTCGCCTGGAAAGCGACGAGAACCTGGTGAAGATCGTGACCGCCCACCGGGCCAAGGGGCTGGAGTTCCCGGTCGTCTTCTACCCCTTCGCCTGGGACGGCCGGCGACCGCCGTCAGGAGGACAGCGAAAACCGACGGCCGACTACTACGACCCGGCCCGGAAGAAGCCTGTGCTCCATCTGCGGCCGTCGGACGACGACTACGACCGCGAGCGCGTCGAAGACCACGCCGACGAACTACGGCTGCTCTATGTCGCCCTTACTCGGGCCAAGCACCGCTGCGTGGTGACCTGGGCACCCGCCAACGAGGCCGAACACGCGCCGCTGGGCTGGCTTCTCCACGGACGCCGCACGACCGTCCAGGACGACGCCGCGGAGGCACTGAAGGAGAACGCCGACCGCATCAAGGCGCTGGGGCCGGGCGAATGGCTGGGGGAGGTCCAGGCCTTCGCGAACGAGGCGCCCGGCGCCATCTCGGTGCGTAAGATCGACGAAGCAGCGATCGCCCCCGAACCTGCCGCCACCGCCGGGCAAGCCAAACCTCTCAAGGTCCGCAAGCTCGAGCGCAACCTCGAACGGATCCGGCAGCGGACGAGCTACTCCGCCCTGTCGGCCGGCGGCGGCGCGGCCGTCTTCGTGCGCGACAACGACGAGGTCGACCTCTCCGACGACGGGGAGGCGGTCGTCCAGGAGGAGGGGCCCGCCGGCGCGCCGGAACTGGAAGAAGACGGCCCGACCGCCTTCACCTTCCCCACCGGCGGTCGCTCCGGCCGGTGCCTGCACGAGATCTTCGAGCGGCGGCTCGGCGACCCGGACGCCGGAAGCCTCGAGCGGACATGCGAGGCCGCGCTCGCCCGCTACGGCTTCCAGGACAAGTGGCTGCCGGCCGTCCGAACCCTGGTCGAGAACGGCCTGGAGACCCCGCTCACGCCGCCGGGCGAGGCGGGCGGCGTCTTCCGGCTGTCCGACCTCGCACGGCCCGTCGCCGAGATGGAGTTTCACCTGCCGCTCCGCGGGCTTGAGCGCGCGAAGCTGGCGCACTGCCTGGAAGAGCACGGCTACGAGCACAAGCTCGCCGGCGGCGACACCGGGATAGACGGTTTCCTGCACGGATTCATCGACCTCGTGGCCGAACACGACGGCCGCTGGTACGTCCTCGACTACAAGTCGAACTGGCTTGGTCCGGACCTCGCCTCGTACTCGGAAGCGGCCATCGCGGAGTCGATGCGCCACCGCGGCTACCACCTCCAGTACCTGTTGTACCTGACCGCCCTGCACCGCCTGCTGCGCCTGCGGCTCGCGGACTACGACTACGACCGCCACGTCGGCGGCGCCTTCTACCTCTTCCTGCGCGGGATGAGGCCGAACGCGCCCGGCAGCGGCGTGTTCCACGACCGTCCGTCCCGCGCCTGCATCGAGGCGATCGACGCCTGCTTCGGGGAAGCGCCTTGACCAGACGGGAGCAGATCGACGCCCTGACAGGAGCCGGCGTTCTCGCCGACATCGACCGCTGCTTCGCCCGGCTGACGATGGACCTCGGCGCCTGCGAGGACGTTGCCCTGGCTGCCGCCACGGCCAGCGCGCTGCACCGGAACGGCCACACCTGCCTCGACCTCGCCAACGCCGGCAAACCGATCGCGGCGCTCGTGGAGCGGCCCGATTCCGGCCGTCCGGAGAACTCGCTAGCGGCCGAGCTCCAGGCGGTCGCGCTTCCCACGGGCGCCGCCCTGCGCGAGGCGCTGGCTCGAAGCCCCGTCGTCGCCGCGGACGAGGAGGGCACGGCGAACGACCGGCCCCTCGTGCTGGACGGCGACCGCCTCTACCTGCACCGCCTGTTTCACGCCGAACGCCGGCTCGCCGCGCGGCTCCTCGCTCTGGCCGCGGCCGCGGATCGGGCGGCCGATACCGGGTCCGCGATCGCGCGGGTTTTCGACGCGGGGGAAGATCGAACCGCCGAGGCGGTCGCGGCCCTGCGCATCGCCATGGAGCGCCGGCTCTGCATCGTCACCGGCGGCCCCGGCACCGGCAAGACGACGCTCGCCGCCAAGCTGATCGCGGCGCTGGTCGACGCGGGCCTGGCCCACCCGCGCCGGATCGGCCTCGCGGCGCCGACCGGCAAGGCGGCCTCCCGCATCCAGGAGTCGGTGCGCGGGAAGCTGGGCGAGGGCCTCCTCGACCGCGTGCCCGGGCTTCGCGAGTTTCCTGCCGAGGCGTGGACCGTTCACCGCCTGCTGGCGAGCCGGACCAGCCGGATGGACCGGCTCGACGCCCTGGTCGTCGACGAATGCTCGATGGCGGACCTGGCGCTGATGGTCCGCCTGGCAACCGCGCTGCCGGAGCGTTGCCGGCTGATTCTCCTCGGCGACGCGAACCAGTTGGCCTCGGTGGAACCGGGTTCGGTGTTCAGCGACCTCTGCAGGGCGGGCGAGCGGGGCTCGCTGGCGCACTGCGTGACGACCCTGACGAAGAACTACCGCTTCAGGGAGCGCTCCGGCATCGGCCGGCTCGCCGCCGCCGTGGTCGCCGGCTCCGCCGACGCGGCCGTCCGCGTCCTCCGGGACGGCGGCGACGAGACAACGCGGCTCGAGCCGATCGACGACGAAGCCGCATTCGACGCCTTCGCCCGCGAATGCGCCCGGGAATGGTCCGACCACATGAAGGACCTGGCGGCCGACCCACTCGGCGCCGCTCCGTTCCCGAAGCGGCGGGTCCTGTGCAGCCACCGCCGGGGCCCCTTCGGCACCGACCGCTTCAACCGCCTGGTGGAGCGCCGTCTGGCCGAGCTGGGGCGCCGGACGGAGCAGGACGAGTTCTACGTTGGACGACCGATCATCGTCAGCCGCAACGACCGGCAGACCAACCTCTCGAACGGCGATACCGGCGTCGTCGTTCCCGGCGGCGTCACTCCCGGCGATTGGGGGAACCCTCGGGTCTGGTTCCCGGACCTCGATCGCGAGGGTGAACGCTTCCTCGTCTCGCCTTCCCGCCTGCCGCAGCACGAGAGTTTCTTCGCCCTCACCGTGCACCGGGCCCAGGGCTCGGAGTACGAGCATGTGGTCTTCGTTCCCGGCCCGGCGGAATCCCGCGTCAACACGAAAGAACTGCTCTACACGGCGGTGACCCGGGCGCAGAGCACGGTCACCGTGCTGGCGACCCGCCAGTCCGTGCGGGCCGCCGTGCTGCGGACGACGTCGCGAACGACCGGACTGCTGGATCGGCTCCGCTAACGACAAACCCCGCCGCGGCCGAAGCCGGGGCGGGGTTGTCGACTTTCAGAAGGCGACTGGCTGACCGGCGTTACTCGCCGCCGCTGACCGTGCCCTCGCCCGCCTCGCTGTCCGCGTTGCGGCGCTGCTGCTGGCGCAGGCGGCGGAAGATGTTGCCCTGCTCCTCCTCGCTCAGCGAATCCCAGTCGACTCCGAAGCGCTCCTTGACGAGCTTCCTGAAGTCCTCCCGGTTGAACCGCTGCTGGCTCAGGAAGCCGGTGTTGGACGGGTTGTACCCGGGCTCCGCGTCGGCGTAGGAGACGAAGCCGAACATCATCTCGGAGGTCGTCGGGCCGCCGTAGACGACCGTCTCCGTCGGATCCGGATTCGCCGGGTTGTCCGCCGAGTTGTCCCAGGCCATCGTCAGCTCGATCTCGGTTCCGGCCGGGATCTTCTTGCCGCCCGCGTGGTACTTGTAGTGGGTCTGCCAGTTGAAGTCATACCGGGGCACGTCGAGGAGAACCTCTTCCGTGCCGTCCGGGTACTTCGCCACGTAGCGGGCCGCCTTGCCGCGCAGGTGCATGTGCGGCGTGTAGCCGAGCAGAAGGACATCGCGCTCGAACTTGTGGTTCGTCGTGGCGACGTAGTTCGAATCGCCGGGCGGGATCTCGAAATCGAACTTGCCCATCGCCTCGTTCTGCATCACGTAGTCGGGCTTGTAGTCCTTGGGGTAGAACCGAAGCGCCACCGAGGAGCGATCCCAGACGCCAGTGCCCGGCCCCGGCTCCTTGTGGTAATGCATGTTCCAGCGGATCGTCGTGCCCGGCTTGACCAGGGTGCCGAAGCCGTCGTCATGCACCGTCGGGTCGTTGCCCGGGGCGATGCCGCCGAAAGGACGCGCGATGATGTGGTGCACCACCGGGCCGCCCGGGCGGAACTCGACCGCCTTGATCCAGCGCGGCTCGGGCAGCATCTCCTCCGTGATCGTCGTCTCGAAGTTGACGTACTGGTCGCGGACGTCATCCTCGACGAAGAAGTCCTGGCCCATGTCCATGACCAGGTCGGGCTCGCCGATCGTCCAGCCGTCGTTCGCTTCCCAGACCTTGGCCGGCGGTGCGTCGGCCGCGTTGCCCATCGGCGCTCCGCCCTTGGCCCAGGCGATCAGGGTGGCCTTCTGCTCCTCGGTCAGGGAGCGCTCGTTCTCGAACACGCCGTGGTGCCGCGGCGCCGCGTGCCACGGCGGCATCAGGCCGGACTCGACCTGACGCGCGATCGAGCGCGCCCAGGGCCGCGTCTCCTGGTAGCTGGTGAACGCCATCGGCGCCACCATGCCGCCCAGGTTCGCGCCGTTCGGGCGGTGGCAGACCTGGCACTCCTGTTCCAGGATCGACTGCACGTCGCCGTAGTAGGTCGGCGTGGTCGTGGGAGCGTCGTTGTTGTTGTTCGCCGCCGCGAGCGGAGCGGCGAGCGCGAGGATCATCAGCACAGCGAGCGCCTGCTTCATGGATCGGGTCTCCTCGGTTCGGATTCTGGTGAACGGTAGTTGCAGCACCGTACCACACAGCGGCCGGCGCGCGCGGCCGCCTGTAAACTGAAGAACGCATGAGCGCGGCGTCAGGCGGGACCGGCGGCCCCATCGGCTACATGGTCCGCAACGGCGTCGCGGCCAACCTGCTGATGGCGCTCATCGCGGCGATGGGCATCCTCGCGCTGACGGGCGTCCGGCAGGAGGCCTTTCCCGTCCTGCCGCTCGACGCCGTCGAGGTGCTCGTGGCCTACCCCGGCGCCGCGCCGGAGGACGTCGAGCAATCGATCGTCGTGGCGATCGAGGAGGCGGTCACGGGTCTCGACTCGGTCCGGGACGTGACGGCGGTGGCCGCCGAGGGCGCCGCGTCCATCATCGTGAAGCTGAAGTCCGGCACGGACGCCGGGAACGCCGTGGGCGACATCGAAGCCGCCATCGACGTTATCCGCGGCTTCCCGGCCCGGGCGGAACGCCCCGAAGTCCGGGAGATGACGAGCAGGCAGAGCGTCATCCGCCTGATCCTCCACGGTGACGTCTCCGAACGCGCGCTCAAGGAACTGGCGTACCGCGCCGAGGACGAGATCGAGCGGCTGCCCGCCGTGTCCTCGGCGGAGACCAGCGGGGTGCGGCCGTACGAGATCCTGATCGAGCCGCCGCTCGACCGGCTGCGGGCCCTGGGACTCACCGTCGAGGACGTGGCCGCCGCGGTCCGCCGCGACTCCCTCGACCTGGCGGCGGGCAGCATCGACACGCGGGAGTCCGCGGTGCGGGTCCGGACCCTCGGGCGCCACCTCAGCGGCCAGGAGTTCGAGGACATCGTCCTGCTTTCCGCCGCCGACGGGACGATGGTGCGCGTGGGCGACGTCGCCCGCGTGCGGGACGGCTTCCGGGACGTGGACGTGCTGGCTCGCCACAACGGCCTCCCGGCCGCCTTCGTCGAAGTGCATCGATCCGCCGACGAGCAGGTCCTGGACATCGCGGCGGCGGTCCACTCGTACGTCGATGAACGGCTGCGGCCCTCCCTTCCTCCCGGCGCGGCGGCCACCGTCTGGAACGACGAAGCGGAGATCTACGAGGACCGGTTCCGCATCCTGCGCGAGAACGGCCTGCTGGGCCTGCTCCTGGTGCTCCTCGTGCTGGCGCTGTTCCTGGAGATCCGCACCGCCGCCTGGACCGCCCTCGGCATCGTCGTCTCGTTCGCCGGAGCGCTGGCCGTCGCCTGGTTGCTGGACGTCTCCATCAACACGAACTCGCTTCTCGGCTTCATTCTCGTCGTCGGCATGCTGGTCGACGACGCGGTGGTCGTCGCCGAGCACATCCACGCCGAACGGTCGAGCGGCCTGCCCGCGATGGAAGCCGCGATCACGGGCGCCCGCCGCATCGCGAGGCCGCTGGTCTTCACCGTGCTGACGACGGTGGTCGTCTTCGTGCCGCTGCTGCTCGCGCCCGGTCTCGTCGGGGCGCTGATGGGCAACCTGGCCATCATCCTGATCGCCGCGCTCCTCGTCTCGCTGATCGATTCGCTGTTCGTCCTGCCGGGGCATCTGGCCGGGATTCCGGCGTCCCGGGAGCCGAGCCATCCGGTCGCGCGAGCCCTTTCGGCGATCCGCGGCGGCATGGAGCGGTCGTTGGCGCGGTTCGTCGAAGGTCCCCTGGACCGCGCCTTGCGTCTGGCCACCGAACACCCGGCGCCGGTCATCGCCGGCGGCCTTGCCGTGATCGTGCTCGCCGCCGCCCTGATCCCGGCGGGGATCGTCGACGTCGTCTTCCTTCCTCCCGTGGACAGCGACATCGTGACGGCGGCGCTGGAGATGCCGGAGGGCACGCCGGCCCGGGCGACCGACGAGGCGGCGCGCCAGGTGGAGGCCGCCGGCCGGCGCGCCCTGGAGCGCCTCGAGGCGAAACGGGGGCTGAGCCCCGGCAGCCTGTTCGGCGGGGTTCTGCGGACGATCGGCGTGCCGCAACGGCAGTTCGGCGGCGGCGCCACCGTGGACGCCGGCCTTCGTCCGCCGCCGCACCTCGCCGCCGTCGAGTTCAAGCTGGCCGAGAGCGGCGAGCCGGAGGCGAGCGCGGCCGCCTTCGTCGAGGCGTGGCGCGAGGAGGCGGCGGGCCTCACGGGCGCCGAGAGCCTCGTCGTCAGCGCCGCGCTGATCGACCTCGGCGCGCCGATCTCGATCGACCTGCGGCACGCGGACCCCGACGGTCTCGGGCCGCTGGCGGAGGCCCTGATGGACGAACTGCACGGGCTCGACGGCGTCCACACGGTCCGATCGAACAGCGCCGGCGGCGTGCGCGAGATCCGCCTCGAGGAGCGGCCCGAAGCCCGCGCCCTCGGCCTGACCCTCGACGATCTGGCCCGGCAGTTGCGCGGCGCGTTCTTCGGCGCGGAGGCGCTCCGGGTGTGGCGCGGCCGCGAGGAAGTCCGCGTGCGGGTTCGCCTGCCGGCGGAGGAGCGCGACTCCGTCGGCGACGTCGAGTCGTACATGGTCCGGCTTCCCGGCGGCGGCGCGGTCCCGCTCGGCCGCGTGGCGAACGCCAGCCCTGCCCGCGCGCCGTCCTCCATCTTCCGCGGCGACGGCCGGCGGATCCTGACCGTGACCGCCGACGTCGACACCAGCGTTGCCAGCGTCGGCGAGATACGCGACGCGCTGGCGCGCGAGGTGCTGCCGGAACTCGCCGGCGCCCTCCCGGGATCGGCCTGGGCATTCAGCGGCCAGCAACGGGAACAGCTCGAGACCTTCCAGCTCCTGCTGGGCGGCCTGCTGCTCGCACTGGTGGTCATCTACGCGCTGCTGGCCGTCCCTCTCCGGTCCTACGCCAGGCCGCTGCTGATCATGGCGGTCGTTCCGTTCGGGATCGTCGGCGCCATCCTGGGCCACTGGATCGTCGGCATCAGCTTCAGCGGGCAGTCGATCCTCGGCATTCTCGGAGTTTCCGGGGTCGTCGTGAACGACTCGGTGATGATGGTCGACTTCATCGACGAGCGTCTGAGGCGGGGCGTTCCGCCCGCGCGGGCGATCGTGGAAGGCGCCAAGGCGCGCTTTCGGCCGATCTTCCTGACCTCGTTGACGACGTTCCTCGGCTTCGCGCCGCTGATCTTCGAGCGCAGCCCGCAGGCCCGGCTCGTCGTGCCGCCGGCCATCTCGATGGGTTTCGGTCTGGCCTTCGCGACGGCGATCCTCATGCTGATCCTGCCCGCGCTCGCCGCGGTGGCCTTCCGGGCAGGCCAGCCTGACGCGGCCGCGGGCGGATCCCCGGCCGCGATCGCAGAGGGCTGAGAGCCGCCGGATGCCCGCCAGAAGACCGGCGCACCGGCAAGGGGACGGCACGAAGCACGCCACGCGGGTTGTAAAGTGTCGGCCATGCAAGATCGATCGGCAACGCCCGCTTGCCCGCACGCGGCGGGGAGCGGGGGCGGCGACGAGCCCGTCCGCCGGGCGACGGAGGCCGAACGGCGGACCCTGCCGCAGCCGCCCGGCCCCAGGGGCCGGCGGCTGCGTCACCTGATCGCAAAGTTCAGGGACTATCCCAGGTTCGCGCACGAGCTGTTCCAGGAGTACGGCGACATCGCCCTCTACCGCATGACGTGGCTCGGAAGGTGCGTTCTCATCTTCGACCCGGCCCTGATGCGGGCCGTGCTCGACGTCGAGCAGCGGGAGTTGATCCGCCAGCAGATCTCGGTCGACCTGGCGCGGCTCCGTCACGGCGGGATGAACACGCTGTACGGCGAAGCGCACGAGGTCCGGGTGGCGCTCGTTCGGGAGGCCTTCTCGCCCGATCGGATGCACCTGCACGCCGACCACATGGCGGAGTGCGTTCGCCAGTGCGTCGAGTCCTGGCGGGACGGCCAGCGGATCGACGTCCTGGACGAGATGCTACGCCTCTGTCTCGGCTTCACCCTCGACGTGCTCCTGGGCAAGGACATGGAGGCGGACGTCGGCGTCGCGCTTGAGCTGCGCCGCGCCCTGAAGACGGAGTGGCTCGTGGAGCAGGTCCCCCTGCTGAGGCGCGTTCGCCGCCTGCCCCTGCCGATCGCGAAGAGAGGCGACAGGGCCTTCGAAACCACGGACGACCTGATCTACCGGGCGATCGAACGCTCGGAAGATCCCTCGTACGAGGGGCACGATCTGGTCTCCCAGATCGTCCGCAAGCGCCGCGAGATGAACGGCGGCGGCCCCTACGCGTCGAACGAGGCGATCCGGGACGAACTCGTTCTCTCGCTGAACTCCGCGGGGCCGGCGGCGCACCTGTTCGCCTGCGGCATCGAACATCTGGCCCGGCGGCCCTCGGCGAGCAGGCGGCTCGCCGCCGAGGCGGACGAGGTCCTGGCCGGCCGGCCGATCCGCGGGTCGGACGCCCAACGCCTTCCCTACGCGACCGCCGCGGTCAAGGAGCTCGCGCGCCTCAGGATGATCGGCCAGGTCGCCTGGAAGCGAGCCGCCGATGATCTCGTCGTCGACGGTTACCTGATCCCCAGGGGAACGCTCGTCCATCCCTGTTTCGCGGTGATCCACCGAAGGCCGGAGTACTACGAAGTCGGAGACGAGTTCAGGCCGGAACGCTGGCTCGACGAGTCGGGGCCGGCCCCGAGGGTGCTCGACCAGCCGCTGGCCGCCGAACACGACGTTTCCTCCGGCCCGTTTCCGTACCATCCCTTCAGCTACGGTTCCAGAGAGTGCCCCGGCGGCGCCTTCATGTACCCCTTTGGCACGTTGTTTCTGGCCGCCGTCGCGCAGCGCTGGGAGCTGGAGCGGGTTTCGGACGCGGAGAGTCCCTTCATCTTCCGTCCGATCGGCGGTCCGATGCGGGTCAAAAAGCCGCACTACATGATGGCCCGGGGGAGGGGGCTAGCCGCATCGCCACGGGGATAGGCTGGTTCCGCCATGGCCGACCTGGAGGATCTGCTGGTCAAGACGAGCAGGACGTTCGCCTTGTCCATACCTCAACTCCCGGGTGAGACGAGGCGGCAGGTCACGCTCGGCTACCTCCTGCTGCGCATCGCCGACACGCTGGAGGACGCGGCGGTCTGGCGTCGGGAGCAGCGCGTCGAGGCGTTGCTGGGCTTCGCGGAGCTTCTGGACGAGGAGGCCGTGGCGGCGGGGTCGGGTGCCGGGCCGCTGGTCGAGGCCTGGCGCCGGCGGCCGCCGACTCGCCACGAGGGCTACCTCGAACTGCTGGAGGCGACCGACGAGGTCCTGTCCGCGCATGCCGCTCTCGAGCCCGCGGCGCGGACGGTGATCGGCCGGCACGTGCGCCGCACCAGCGTCGGCATGGCGCACATCGTGGCGCGCGCCGACCGGGACGGCGAAGTCCGGCTGGCCGGGATCCCCGAGCTTCGGGACTACTGCTACGTGGTCGCCGGCATCGTCGGCGAGATGCTGACGGAGCTGTTTCTGCTCGGAGCGCCCCTGGCGCCGGCGGCCGAAGCGCTCCGCCGCCGCGCGGCGACCTTCGGCGAGGCGCTGCAGCTCGTCAACATCCTCAAGGACGCCGCCGAAGACGCGGTGGAGGGCCGGACCTTCATCCCGACGGCCCGCGAGCGGGCCGCGGCCTTCGAACTCGCCCGCGCCGACCTCGAAGTGGCCGGAGAGTACGTGGCGCAGCTGCAGCGGGCCGGCGCGCCGCGCGGCTACCTCGGCTTCACGGCGCTCCCCGTGCGACTCGCCTGGGCGACCCTGGACCGAGTGGAGAAGGAAGGCCCCGGCAGCAAGCTGACCCGCCCGGAAGTGGCCGCGCTCGTCACCGCCCTGCACGACGACCTGGACGCCGGCCAGCCGGCGGCCGGCGCTTCAGGCCGCTGAGTCGTCGGCGGCGCGTCGCTACCAGTCGCGCGAGTCTTCGTCGTAAAGGCTGGTCGGCAGCGCGTAGGAATGCGTGATCTCGCCCAGGTCCGAGACGTCGAGCAACCGGCTGAAGTGGGTTCTGGAACGCATCCCGGCCAGCGGCGGGAACAGCTTCCCGGCGATCTTCTCCGCCCTGTTCTTGAGGAACAGGAGCGGCAGCCGCCTGACGACCTTCGACTTCGGGAAGCGGAAACCGTCCGCCAGGTCGTCGCCGATCAGGTCCCGGGACACCTGGTAGATGAGAGCCGCCATCTTGCGGCGTTCCGCCGGCGCCGTGCGGCCAAGCAGGATCGGCGCGCTGTTGATGATGCTGTTCGCCATGATGATCGCGTCGTCGTCCGGCGGCGGCTCGCACGTCGCGGCGATCCGGAAGGTGCGGTACGCGGAAGCCTCGTCATGGAACATGATCGACTCGGGTACTCCCATGACGATCCCGGTGTAGCGCCACACGTGGACGTAGGCGTCCCGTTCCTCCTGGGTGAAGTCGCCGCCGAGCCGCGCGACGTGATGCATGAGGCGGCCCGAGAAGGCGGCGGCCCCGAGCAGCATGTGCGCCGTGCTGAGGGGCATTCCGTGCTCCGCCGCGTCCCATTCGTCCGACTGCTTGAGGAGCATCCTGGACTGGGCATGCACGAGACGGATCCGCAGGCTCAGCTTCCAGGCGTCGCCTCCGGGCGTCAGGCCGCCCGGCATGAACTGCTCGGTCAACTGGAGCGTGTTCTGTTTGAGCCGTCGGACGCCGTTCAGGATGATCCGGCTCCGGATGCGGAACGACTTGCTGATCAGGGTGGAGAAACCCTCGACGATCGCGCCGGTGACCAGGCCCGCGAGGACCATCTCCGAGTTGCGCAGGAACGCCCTCGTGCCCGTCATGGCGATTTCGGGGTCGAACCAGTCGGGGACGATGGCCGACGATTCGATGAGTTCCCGGAGGGCCTCGGGCGTGTCCTTCGGCGGGTCGTCATAGTGGTCGACCGTCCTGGCGATCGTGCCGTGAACGCGCCCGGGTTCCACGATCGCCGCCAGTTGTTCGACCGCCCGGTCGGCCAGCGGATCGCCCAGGGTCGTGTAGCGGATGTAGCGCTCCGCCAAGTCCGGATCCAGCGCCCGGGCTGCGTTGTAGCCGTCGACGTAGCAGGCCGGAATGTCGAGAGCCCGCGGTCCGGCGGCTCGCGCTTCGTTCCGCCGCTCGATCATCCGCGCGTCCATGCCGGCCAGCTCATTGTGCCCCCGTCGAGGGTTCGCGGCCGGCGCCGAGGAACAGGGCCGCGACGACGGAGACCGCGGCGATCCCGACGCAGAGCGCGAACGCGTCGCCGACGGCGCCCGCGGTCGCGGCGTTCAGGCCGTCGATCACCGCGCTCGCCGCCCGCGCCCCGGCCGGACCGGCCTCCACGAGAGACGCCCGCAGTTCGTCGGCGGCCGCGGAATCGAGCACGCCGGGATTGCGCTGCAGCGCCTCGAGTTGTCCCGGCGCCAGCAGTGCGCGCGCCTCGTCGCTCAACGTCTCCGCCAGCCGCGCCGAGAACCGGATCGCCAGCACGGAGCCCAGCAGCGCGAGACCCAAGGCGCTGCTGAGCAGCCGGAAGAAGTGCAGCGCCGACGTGGCGGCGCCGACGATGGCGAACGGCACCGAGTTCTGCACGGCCACCGTGGCGATCGTGTTGAGCGCTCCCATGCCGGCGCCCACGACGACGAGATACAGGGCGGCGCTGGCGAGGCTGGTGCCGGCGCTCATCGACGCAAGGAGCCAGACGCCGCCGCACATGAGAACCCCGCCGAGCAGGGCCGTCAGGCGGTAGCTGCCGTCCAGCAGGGAGAGCAGCCGGGCGGACCCGACGGCACCGAGGACGATGCCGCCGCCGAGCGCCGCGAGCATGCCGCCGCTGCCGGTCGCCGAGGCGCCCAGCACGCTCTGCAGGAAGAGCGGCGCGAACACGGCGACGCCGTACAGGCAGAACGCGGCCAGAACCGCCAGCGTCACCGACGCCGACACCGTGCGATCGGCGTAGATGTGCAGGGGCATGACCGGCGACTTCGCCTTCGCTTCGATCAGCACGAAGGCGGCCGCCATGAGCAGACCGAAGGCGAAGACGCCGACCGCGAGCGGCGAGTTCCACGCCTGCCGTTCGCCCGACCAGGAGAGCGCGACCATCACCGGGGTCACCGACAGCGCCAGGGCCGTCATGCCGGCGTGGTCCAGGCCCCGGTCCTCGGCGGCGGACCGCGCCGCGGGATACGTCCGCCGGATGAAGAACAGCACCAGCAGGCCGGCCGGCACGTTGAGCAGGAAGAACCACCGCCAGGTCGCGTTGTCGGCCAGCCAGCCGGCCGCCAGGGGACCCGCGATCACGGCGAGGAACATGACCGCGCCCAGGATTCCCTGGGCCTTGGCCCGGTCCTCGGGAGCGAACAGGTCCGCGATCGCGGCCAGGGCGTTGACCATGACCATCCCGCCGCCGACGCCCTGCACGACGCGCCACGCCGTGAGCTGGGTCATGTCCGCGACGAACCAGATCGGGACCGAGCCCGCGATGAGTATCGCGAGTCCCACGACGAAGAAGATCCGGCGCCCGTGGATGTCGGCCAGGCGCCCCGTGAGCGGCGTCGCGACGGTCGAGGCGACGAGGTAGGAAGTCGTCGGCCACGCGTAGCGGTCGAAGCCGCCCAGGTCGGCCACGATCGCCGGCATCGCGGTGGCCAGACCGGTCTGGCCGACCGCCGCCAGGAACGCGGCGGCCATCACGCCGGTCGTGGCGGCCCGGCGCTGCCGCTCGGAGAGTCCCGGCTGACGGTCGGAAAGCGCCGCCATCGACGTAGAGGCCACCGTCGCGCTCATCGGGCACGCCCGAGACTACCGCCGGCCGCGGCGGAACCCTCGGCCGCCAGTGCCCGCCGGTACGCCTCCCGCGCCGCGCAACGAGCGGCGTACGCCTCCAGTACCGGAGATCCCGGCAGCGTTCCCTTGGCGCGCATCCCGATCGCGCAGCTCCCGAGCATGACGTCCGCGGCGGTGAAACGGTCGCCCACGATCCAGGCACCAGCCTCAAGGCCCCGCTCCCACGTATCGATCATCTTGTCGAAGTTGCCCCAGCCGTTCACGCGCGGCACGCTGAGCCGACCGGCTTCCTTCTCCGCCGCGGCCGGTTCGATCGCGCCCGGAACGAAGAACATCCACTGCAGCCAGAGGCCCCGGTCCGCACTGTCCGCTGCCGGCGCCAGCCGGTCCGGGGCGTAGCGGTCGGCCAAGTACATGCAGATTGCCGCGGAATCCCACATCCGGACGTCGCCGTCCTCAAGCGCCGGCACCTTGCCCATCGGACTCGCCGCCAGGAACTCGGGATCGCGCCGCGGTTCGCTCAGGTCGACGGCCGCTCGCTCGTAGTCGACTCCCGCTTCCTCGAGCATCCACACGGCTCGGACGGCGCGCGTTCCCGGACTCCACCAGAGCTTCACGACTGGTCCTTCCGTTTCCCGTCCAACCTTCCCGCCGGAAGACTCATACTGGGTAGCCGAGCAGCTCCAGGCCGGGATTACACGCCTCGGTGACCGCCGCCCGCGTGGCTTCGTCGAGCTGGTCGAAGCGCGACCGGGTCGTCGGCCGGGGAATCGCCGAGGCCTGCCGAAGCCACTCCTCGTCGTCCAGTTCGGGGGAGATGAACCGGATGATCCGCCGGAGTTCCCGCTCCGGCTCGACCTGGACGTCCTCGAACTTCACGTTCAGCAGACGGTCGGGCGGGAAGTGGCCGAACGCCCGATCGCCGACCCGGACGAGCTCCGACCAGAATGCGGCGAAGTCGGCGGGCGTCACGTCCTCGTAGGGCAGCTTCTCGTGGTCGATGAAGGCGTCGGCGAAGTTGTCCATCCAGTAGCCGAGGCGGTTGAACCGCTGGACGAGCGCCATCGACCTGACCGGGTCGACCCCCCACGCCCTGATCCTGCGCGCCTTCGCCAGCAACCCGCGGAACGCGGGGTGACCGGAAAGCGAGACCGCCGTGTCCCGGCCGTCGCGGTACATGTGAATCACGCGCGCCTCGGGGAAGTTCCTCAGCAGCAGGGGCGCGACCAGGAGCGAGCCGCCCGAGCGCTCGACCCAGACATCCCGGTCGAAGCGGTTCATCAACCAGCCGAAGGTCCGCCGGAAGTGGGAGGCGGGCGACTGGCGCGGCTGGGCCCGAACGACCGGTTCGAGTTCTTCGTACAGTTCTTCGTAGCGGTCCGTCAGGTTCGGCAGCGTGATCGCCATGATCGGCGGGATCGTGCGCAGGGTGTAGCGGGCTTCGGGATCCCCGAACGGGTAGAGCAACTCGTGAAACGTCTCGCGCAGCGCCAGCTTCGTTCGATTCGACTGGACGCTGTACAGGTTCCACATGTCGTCCCCGCTCGGCCGCCGCCTGCCGAACGCGCTCAACTGGTAGGCGGAGAAGAACTCGGAAACGCTGAGAATCCGGGGGTGCAGGTTCAGGACGTCCGTCAGCATCGTCGATCCGCAACGCCCCGTGCTGAGGATCAGGACGGGCGGAATCCCGGGTTGGTTCATCGACATCGGCAAATGCCTCCCCGTCATGAAGTCTACCGGCGGCGCCGGCGGAGACGGTCGAGCAGGCGGTACGCCGGCTTGCGCACCCAGACCATCGACGCCGCGGCGCCCATGGCGAGCGCCTGAACTCGCGCGGGGAGACTCCTGGGCCCGGCCCTGTCCACGGCGAGCGCCCGCTGGAACGCCTCCCGGCGCTCGCAGCGCGCGATGTAGTCCGAGAGGGCCGGATGCCCGCGGAACAGCTTGAACCGCTGGAACAGCACGCCCGTGGCGCCGAGCATGACGTCGGCTGCCGTGAAGCGCTCCCCGAGAATCCACGGATTGCCGCCCAAGCCCTGCTCCCAGGTCTTGACCATGCGGTCGAAGTCCCCCCAACCGTTGGCGCGGCTGTCGCCGGCGGGGCCGCCGAGCATCTCCGTCACGGCGGGCTCGACGACTCCGGGCGCGAAGGTCATCCACTGGAGGAAACAGCCGCGGTCGGGGTCGTCGAGGGCCGGCGCGAGCTCGCCCGGTGCGTAGCGATCCGCCAGATACAGGCAGATCGCCGACGAGTCGCACATGCGCACCTCGCCGTCGTCCAGGGCCGGCACCTTGCCCATCGGACTCACGGCCAGAAACTCGGCGCTTCGGGCCGGCTTGAAGATGTCGACGTAGACCGTCTCGTAGTCGACGCCCAGCTCTTCGAGCATCCACACCACGCGGTTCGCCCGCGTCTCGGGGCACCAGTAGAGCTTCATGCCCGGCAAACGGGAGTGGAATCCGTCATGTCGGATCTTCAAGGTCCGCAATCGGCAAGCGAACGACCTGGCCGCCTGCGTCGCCAGCGCGGGAGCGCAAGTCTACCGACACCGCGTGTTATCGTCGCGCCTGCTTTCTGTCAGCGGAGCCACGCTCGAGCGCCTCATGAAGTCCAATGCGATTGCCCCGCTCTCGCTAGCTACCGCTGCCTTTCTGTACCTCGGCTGCTCCCTGGCGCCGCCGCCGGAACTGCCTGATCCGGCAGCGGAAATGCCGGAGGACTTCGAGCAGAGCCCGGCCGCCGGCACCCATGAGCCGCTCGAATGGTGGAAGGCGTTCGCCGACCCCGCGCTCGACCGGATCGTCGACTCCGTGCTCGACTCGAACCTGGACATGGCCGCCGCGGTCGCCCGCGTGGAGCAGGCCCGGGAACGGGCCCGAATCGCCAGGGCCGCGATCCGGCCGGTCGTCCAGGGAGGCGCGGGGATCAACGACCTGACGAACCCCACGAACACGGGCTTCGGGGCCCAGATTCAGGAACTGGGCCTGGAACGGCTGGCTCCCGGCTTCAACCTGCCGGAGCGCCTCGCGATCACGACCTGGTCCCTGAGCGCGGACTTCTCCTACGAGATGGACTTCTGGGGGCGCGCCAGAAGTTCGGCGCTCGCCGCCGGCGCCGAGTATCTCGCCTCGGAGTCCGACTACCGGACCGCGAGGATCGGAATCCTCGCAGAGACGATCGGCGCCTACTTCGAGATCGTCGACTTTCGCCGGCGAATCGCGATCAGCCGAAAGATGGTCGATGTCCTCCAGGAGCGCGAAGACGTCGCTTCCACCCGCTACGACCGAGGCCTCGCCGACTCCTCGGTCCTCTACCGCATCCGCCAGGAACTGCGGAACACCCAGGCCATCCAGCCTCAGCTCGAGAACGGGCTGGCGAACGCGGAGGGGCGTCTCGCCGTCCTCCTGGGCGGCTACCGCGACGATCTGGCGGAACTGCTGCCCGAATCGCCGGCGGCCGAGGCCGCGGCCGATCCCGTTCCGGCCGGGATTCCGGCCGACCTGCTCATGCAGCGGCCGGACGTCAGGGCTGCCAGACACCGGCTCGAAGCGGCCCGTTTCCTGGTCGACGCGCGGCGCGCCGAGCTTCTTCCGACGCTCTCGTTCTCCGGCTCCATCGGGCTTCAGAGCTCCAAGGTCGACAGCCTGTTCAAGGTGGACCAGTGGTTCACCAACCTGGCGTCCAACCTGCTCTCGCCGGTCTTCCAGGGCGGGCGGCTGCGCAGCAACGTCGCCCTGGCCGAGGCCCGGTTCGGCGAGTTCGCGGCGACCTACGGCCGGACCGTTGTGACCGCCGTCAACGAGGTCGAAACGGCCCTCGCCGTGCACGGAAACGAGGGCCGGCGCCATGCCCTGCTCGCCTCCCGCCTGGAAGAGGCCCGGGCGACGGAGACGCTCCGCTCCCAGAGATACGAGGCGGGAATCGGGGGCTACGCCGACTTCCTCGACGCGCTGCTCACCCGCCTGAACGTCGAGTCCGCCCTGGCCGGCGCCGAACGCGATCTCGCGCTCTCCCGGCTGACCGTCCACCGCGCCCTGGGCGGCGCCTGGACCCCCGCGGACTCGGTGGGCGAAGCGACGGCGGCCCAGGCGCCACCACCACCGGCACCACCAACGGAGTAGGACGGGCAGATGAGTCGTACAACCGGCTGGCTCGTTGCCGGCGCCATAGTGATCGGGGCCTCAGGTCTTGCCGTGTTTCTGGTCTCCCAGCGGCCCGAACCGGAACGCAGACCCCCGCCGTCCCAGATTCCCTTCGCAATCACCGCCCCCGCACAGGCCGGAGAGGGTGCGATCCCCGTGTTCGGGGCAGGAACGGTGCGGCCCCGGGCGGAGGTCGACGTCGCTGCCGAGGTGAGCGGCAAGGTGGTCTGGGTCGACCAGGCATTCGAGAGCGGCGGGCGGGTGCGCGAGGGGCAGGTGCTCTTCCGCATCGACGACGTCGACTACCGGAGCGCCGTGGAGAAGGCGCGGGCCAATGTCGCGCTCCAGCGGGTCGAAGTCCTCAAGGCCAGGGAAGAAGCGCAGGTCGCGCGCAAACAGTACGAGCAGTTCAAGGAGCGGCAGGCGGAAAGCGGAGCGGCCTCCGCAGCGAGTCCGCTCGCGCTCTGGCAGCCTCAACTCGAGGCCGCCGAAGCCGCCCTGGCCAGGGACGCCGCCACCCTCGCCGAAACCGAGCTGAATCTCGCGCGAACGGCGGTCAAGGCGCCCTTCTCCGGCGTCGTGCGGACCGAGTCCGTCGACGTGGGGCAGTTCGTGGCTGCGGGCCGGGGAGTCGCCCGGCTCTATGCGTCCGACGCCGTCGAAGTCGTCGTGCCGCTTCCCGACCGCGACGCGGCGCTCATCCCCGGCCTGTGGGACCTGCGGGCCGGCGACAGGAATCGGGAGGTGGCGGTTCACGTGTCGGCGGACTACGGCGGCCGACGCTACGTCTGGGACGGCTACGTCGACCGGGTCGAAGGAGTGCTGGACGAACAGACCCGCACCCTCGACGTGATCGTGCGGGTTCCGGAGCCCTACGGCAGCGGCGTGCCGGAAGCCGGCGGCAGCGAAGATGGGGACGCGGCCCCGGAGGCCGGCGGACCGCCGCTGCTTGTCGGCAAGTTCGTCGACGTCGAACTCGATGGAGTCGCGCCGGAAGCCTGGTTCCGGATCAGGCGGCCGGCGCTCAGACCCGGCAACGAAGTCTGGGTAGTGCGCGACGACAAGGTGACGATCGTGCCGGTCACGGTCCTGCAGCGGGCCGAGGACGACGTGTACCTCACCGGCGCCCTTCAGCCGGGCGATGCCGCCATCGTGGGCGGGCTTCAAATCGCCACCGAAGGCATGGCGGTGCGCGGCACCGGTGCCGGAACTCCATAAGCCAGGCCTCCTGCGGATGAGTCAACGAACCGGCTGGGCCATCGGCGGCCTGATCCTGATCGGATCCCTCGCCGTCGCCGCCTCGATGGTCCTGCTGAGGCCCGAGCCGGCCTCCAGGCCTCCCCCTTCCCTGGTCCCCTTCGCGCTGACTGCGCCGGTGGAAGCAGGCGAAGGCGCCATCCCGGTCCATGCCGCCGGCACGGTTCAACCGCTGGCGGAAGTCGACGTGGCCGCGGAGGTCAGCGGCAAGGTCGTGTGGGTCGCCCCGGCCTTCCAGAGCAGCGGACGTGTCCGGAAGGGACAACCGCTGTTTCGCATCGAAGACACGGACTATCTGGGCAGGGTGCAACAGGCGCGGGCCAACGTCGCCCTGCAGCGGGTCGAGCTGTTGAAGGTGGAGGAGGAGGCGGCCGTGGCGCGCTCCCAGTACGAACGGTTCCGGGAGCGCCAGGGCGGCGAGGCGGACTCCGACGCTCCGAGCCCCCTGGCTCTGTGGGAGCCTCAGCTTCAGGCTGCCCGCAGGGCCCTGGAGCGGGACGGCGCCGTCCTCAGGGAAGCGGCGCTAAACCTGGCGCGCACCGAGATCCGCGCCCCCTTCGACGGCATCGTGCGCTCCGAGTCGGTCGATGTCGGACAGTACGTGGCTGCCGGCCAGAGCGTGGGGCGGCTCTACGCCTCGGGCTCGGTCGAAGTGGTGGTCCCTCTCTCGGATGACGCCGCCGCCCTGTTACCCGGCCTCTGGGATCTCCGGGCCGGCGAAGCGGACACGCGGATCGCGGCGCGCGTCATCGCCGAGTACGGCGACGGGAGCTACGCCTGGGACGGCTACCTGGATCGCGGCGCCGTCACGCTGGACGAACAGACCCGGACGATCGACGTGATCGTTCGTGTTCCAAGTCCGTTTACGAGCGGCGCGCCGGTGGACGCCGGTCTCGACGCCGCCACGGCTCCACCTCTGCTGGTCGGCAAGTTCGTCGACGTGGAACTTCAGGGTCTCGCCCCGGAGCAGTACTTCAGGGTGCCGGACTCGGCGCTCAGAACCGGTGACGAGGTCTGGGCGGTACGGGACGGCAAGGTGACGATCGTGCCGGTGCGGGTACTGCAGCGATCCGACGATGTCGTGTACGTCACCGGAGCGCTCGAAGTGAACCAACCGGTCGTCACCGGCGGCGTCCGGCTCGCCACCGAGGGCATGGCGGTGCAGACGGCTGGTGGAGGTTCTTGAGACCTGGCGGGTGAGTCCCGCTTCCGGATCGGCGATAGTCTTTCGCCCATGGACGTAGAAGGCGCCTCCGAGATCCTCTCCCGGTTGCGGGACGTGCTGCGCGACAGCGCGGTCGAGGAGCACGACTGGGACGCGGTGGTCGGGGAGACGCCGATCGAGTCGCTCGGCTTCGATTCCCTGACCATCCTCGACGTGCTCTACGACGTGGAGGAGGAGTTCGGGATCGCGCTCGATCCGAAGCAGGTCGTGAAGACCCGCACGGTCGGCGAGATCATCGCGCTGCTGGAGCAGAACGGAGCCTGAGTCTGGGGCCAGGCCCGGTGCTCCACTTCCTCGAATACTGGGCGGCCCGGCTGGCGCTGCTTGGCGTCGACCTGCTTCCGCCCGCGGCCGCCTCCCGCTGGGCGGCGGCGCTGGGCTCGCTGTGGTGGACGGCCGACCGGCCGCGGTGTCGCGTCGCGATCTCGAACATTCTCCGCGCGGGCGTCGCCGGCGACAGGCGGCAGGCGCGCGCCATCGGCCGCGGCGCCGCCCGCCACATGGGCATGGTTCTGGTCGAGTCGATGAAGTCGGAGTTGGTGCTCGACGACCCGGAGCGGCTGCGGGTCGACATCCCGGACGACGTGGCGGCGGTACTGGAGGATCCGGACCGCGGCCTGATCGTCGTCTCCGGCCACCTCGGCAACTGGGAGATCGCGGGCCAGTGGCTGTCGCGCTACAAGCCGGTCGCCGGCATCTCCCGGCCGATGAACAACCCGCGAGTCCAGGAACTCGCGCTCAGCCGGCGGCAGCGGCGTCGGTTCCGGATGATCCCGAAGTACGACCCGGACCCGGGGCGTTTCCTCAAGCTCCTGGGCGACGGCGAGATCCTGGCTCTGCTGATCGATCAGCACGCCCGCCGGGGGATCGACGCGCCGTTCTTCGGCCACCCGGCGAAGACGCACACGACGGCCGCGATGCTGCACCTGGTCGCGCGGACGCCACTCACTCTCCTGGTCTGCCGCCGGACGGCGCCGATGACGTTCGAGCTGAGCCTGTCGCCGCTGATCGAGCAGCCCCGTAGCGGCGACCGGGACGCCGACGTCCAGGCGATCGTCCGAACCCTGAACGCCCACCTCGAGGCGGCGATCCGCCGCGCCCCGGACCAGTACCTCTGGGGCCACCGCCGCTGGCGCTAGGAATCAGCTCTACGTCAGCGCTCGTTCGTCTCGTTCCAGAGCCAGCGCGCTTCGTTGTCTAGCGTCCGCGCGAAGCGCCCACCCTCGGCTTGCAGGCGGTGCCATTCGGCCCGCGTGTAGACGATCAGGTCCGTCGGGACCGGCAGTGTGTTCGTTGGCCAGTCGATCGCTCGTTCCATGCGCGGGCGGGTGTCGGCGCCGACGATCAGGATCAGGTCGAGGTCGCTCCCGAAGCCCGCATCGCCGCGAGCGTGGGAGCCGAAGTAGCCGAGGGCGATCAGATCCTCCCGACGCTCCGCGGCCGCGGCGCCCCAGGCGCGCAGCGCGCTCAGGACCGTGTCAGCGCTCGGCCAGCGCTTGACGGACGAAGTCGTGGATGTGACCGGCATGGCGAAGTCCCAGTTCGCTGTGAATCGGGCCGTAGTGCTCGAAGGGAGCGCCCTCCTCGTGGCCGTTCGGATAGCGAGGCGGAATGTAGAAGCCGTCCAGCACGATACCCGCTTCGACCAACTCGTCTGACGGCGGGGTCGGCAAGTCGGCCAAGAGGCGGACGATCGAGTGCCCCCACGCTTCCTGGTTGTGCGCGAGGTGCAGCGCCTTTACCGCCTTCTCGGCCGACTGGTGCGCGGCGAAGCAGGCCCAGTCGTGGCGTCCTTCGTCACGAGCGGCGGTGGCGTGCTCGAGGTCGTGCCGCGCCTGCTTCCACCAGTCCCGCCAACGTTGGCCCATCGCTCCTCGGTTCCCTTGGTCGTTTCGACTGCCGGCACCGGGGAAACGCTAGCACGCCGACGGTGGGAGACCGCGCGTTCCGTCAGCACTTCCGCTGGCTGGCCGGCACGATACGGACCAGTCCTGGGTCGTATGGACCGGCCCGACGTCGCTGATTCCTCGCTTCCCCGGTTCCGGCTCTGGCTTGGTTCATTGTGCACGCCCGAACCACGTGAGCACGACGAGAGCCGTCGAGCCGAAACGCTGCTGGGACCGGGATCGTGAGCCTCGGAAGTTGGCCGTGGAGCGCTTCCGGAATCGCCGTCGGCAGTGGCGACGCGTCCGGATGAAGCCCGAGGAGATCTGTCGCCACGATTCACGAAGGTCGGCGCTGGGCGATGCACTCGATCTCCACCGAAGCGCCCAGCGCCAGGGTGGGCGACTCGATCGTCGCCCGCGCCGGGGGGCTGTCCCCCAACACGGCGATCCAGGCCGCGTTCATCTGCTGGAAGTTGGCCATGTCGGTCAGGTAGACGGTGCACTTCGCAAGGTGGGCGAGGTCCGAGCCGGCCGCTTCGAGGATCGTCTCGATGTTCCGGAGCGCCTGGGTGGTCTCCGCGCCGACGCCGCCTGGCGCGAGGTCGAAGCTCTGGCCGACCGTGCCGAGCGTCCCGGCCACGAAGATCAGGTCGCCTACGCGGGTCGCGTGCGAGAACGCTTCGAGTCGGGGCAGTTCGTCCGTGTTGATGCGAGGCGGCTGTGCGGCCAGGGGCGAGCAGAGCAGACCCAGTGCGGCGAAGGCGAGCCAGATTGGCTGTGGGGATCTTGGGCAGTTCATGCAGACGATTGTAGGTCGGAGCAGTAGAGTGGGCGCATGAACGAACCACTTCGGCCGGGCTCCCTCGGCTGGCTTCCTTGCGCGTTGACCTGTTTCCTGCTGCCTGCGCTCGCCGGCTCTCTTGCCGCCGCTCCGGTACCGGAGCAGGAGGCAGCGGCCGAAGACGGCGCGGCGACCGAGCAGGGCGAGTTCGACGAGCAGATCGTCGTCATCGGTCTGGCTCCGCTCGACCGCGTGGGCGAGTCGCCCGACCGCGTGCCCTGGACCGTTCACCGGGTGGCGCCGCGAGCGCTCGACCTGTCGGCGGTGTCCGGCGTTGGCGCGCTGCTGGAAGCGGAACTGCCCGGAGTGAGCCTGGCGCCCGCGCAGGGCAGCACCCTGCAGTCCGATGTCCTCTACCGGGGCTTCGGGGCTTCGCCGCTCCTGGGCGCGAACCAGGGCCTCTCGGTGTACGAGGACGGGGTGCGGGTCAACGAGGTCTTCGGCGATGTCGTGGCCTGGGACCTGGTGCCCACGTTCGCGGCGGAACAGGTGGAACTCCTGCCGGGCGCGAACCCGATGTTCGGGCTGAACACGCTCGGCGGGGCGCTCGCCCTGAACACGCGCAGCGGCTTCGACTCGGAGAGGTTCGACCTGACGCTCGAGGCCGGTTCCTTCGGCCGCCGGGCGGGCGAGTTCGGCGCCGGGGGCGCATTCGGCCCCGATGACGAGTACGGCTGGTTCGTCGGCGGTCGCTCCTTCGAGGAGGACGGTTGGCGCGACTTCTCGCCCAGCTCGCTGCGGCAGGCGCTGGCGAAGGTCTCGCATCGCGGCGAGCGCGAGCGGATCGACTTTTCGGTTGGCGTCGCGGACAACGACCTCATCGGGAACGGCGTGACGCCGGTGGAACTGCTGGAGATCGACCGCGCCGAGGTCTTCACGCATCCGGACCAGACCTGGAACGAGCTGTTCTTTCCGCGGCTGCGAGTTGGCCGGATGATCGGATCGGGGCTTGAACTCGAAGCGCAGATCTACCTTCGCGCGAACGACGTCGCGACCTACAACGCGGACGCCTTCGAGGGCGACGACGACGATGACGACGATGACCACGGTCACGACGACGACGACCACGATCACGATCACGACGACGACCACGACGACGACCACGAAGGCGATGACGACCACGATGACGATCACGACGAGTTCGGCGCGGTCAACAACCGGAGCCGCACCGATCAGGAAGGCCTGGGCGCCTCGATCCAGATCTCCGGTCTGACTGACTCGGGCCGTTGGCTCGCCGGTGCCTCGTGGGATGGCGGGCGCGCCGACTTCGCCTTCGAGACGGAACTCGCATCGCTCACCGACTCGCGGACGACGATCGGCAGCGGCATGCTGCTTCCCGGTTCCGAAGTCGGACTGAGAGCCGACACCGGCCACGCCGGCCTGTGGGCGCTGCGGCACTGGACGACTGCCGGCGACCGGCTGACCTGGACCCTCCAGGCCCGCTACAACGACAGCCGGATCGAGCTCAATGATCAACTGGGCACGGCGCTCAATGGCGACCACGGCTTCTCGCGGCTGGTGCCTTCGGCGGGCTTCGTCTGGGAGGCGCGGGCGGAAGGTCGATCCTCGATGCTCCTGTTCGGCAACCTCTCGCAGTCGTCCCGGGTGCCGACTCCGGTCGAGCTCACCTGCGCGGACCCGGACGACCCGTGCCGGCTGCCGAACGCGTTCGTCGCCGACCCGCCGCTCGAGCAGGTGGTGACGACGAGCAGTGAGTTCGGCCTGCGCGGAAACACCGGCGCCGTGCGGTGGAGCGCGGCCCTGTTCCACAGCGAGAGCGCGGACGACATCATCTTCGTCTCGAGCGGCGCCGGCACCAGCGCCGGGTACTTCACGAACGTCGACGCGACCCGGCGGCAGGGGCTGGAACTGTGGATGCGCGGCAGCCACGGTCGGCTGAACTGGGACGCCTCGTACACGTTGCTGGACGCGACCTTTCAGGATCGCCTCACCCTGTCGAGTCCGCCCCACCCGTTGGCCGAGCACGGGGAGATCGAGGTCGAGCCGGGCGACTTCCTGCCCGGCGTGCCGCGGCGCCAGTTCCGGGCCGGCGCCGACCTCAGAATCGGCGGCCGGGCGGTGCTCGGCGCGCGGCTGCTCGGCGATTCGACCCGCTACCTGCGAGGCGACGAGGCGAACCTGCTGGAGCCGGTCGGATCCGCGTGGCGTGGCGATCTCTGGAGCCGCATCGAACTCACGCCCTCGCTCGACCTCGACCTGGAGGTATCGAACGTGACGGACCGCGAGTACGCCACGTTCGGCGCTCTGGGCGAGCCGGACGAGGTGCTCGGCGACGGCTTCGAGAATCCGCGCTTCCTGAGCCCGGCCGAGCCGCGAGCGTTCCGCGCGTCGCTGCGAGTCCGACTCTGAAGGCGGCAGCCGGCGGCCCGGACTCTGCTGATAGTGTCCCGCCGGTGCGCGAGAAAGACGGTCGTTCGGTGATGGGCAGGGTGCTGGCCCTTGCCTTCATGCTGGGAGCATTCGCCGCGCAGCCCGGAACGGCGGAAGAATGCCGCCCCGAGAGGAACGAAGGCGCGGTAACGATCGAGTCCTGCGAGATCGATGGCACCGAGTTCCGCCTCCTCCGGGCCGAGACGGTCGTGCAGGGGTCGATTCCCTCGGCGATCGCCATGCTCGAGGACGCCGAAGCCTGTCCCGAGTGGCAGGGGATCTGCGAAGAGGAACGCGCGACGTCTCTGGAGGAGCCGTTTCAGTCCCTGCGCCACCGTGTTTCCGGCTCGGGACTCTCGAGGCGGGTCACGATTGTCCGTTCGGGCTGGCTGCGCACGAGCGACGGCCGCGTGATCAACGACATCGCCGGCGCGGATGATCTGACGCCCGATTTCGAGGGCAGGCGCGTGCTCTGCATGTACCTGAGGTGGATCCTGATCCCGGGCGACGAAGAGGGAACACTCAGGGTCGTCCAGGAGACGGTCAGCGACCCGCAGGTCCCCGGCGGTCTCGGACGGATGCTCGCCAACCGGGGCGCGATGAGCGCGATGATGGAGAGCTTCACGAACTTCGGTCCGCAGCTCGGCGACGCGAGGTACGCGAGCGGGCCGGACGTGGCGTCCGTGCCGCTCGTGGAAGGGGAGCTGCCGGACCTCGGAGAAGAGTTCGTCGCCTGTCAGGCGGCGCGGCAGTAGCCATTCGCCGAGGTAGGTGCATGAGCCGTCGCCGGACCATGACCAGGGCGGCCCTGCTTGCGCTTGCCGCGCTGTTCCTCTCGTCGGGCCTGTGGGCGCACGGCGTCGCCGACCAGGACGAGCTCTTCCTGACGAACAACGAGGGCCTCGCGGTCGGGCCCTACATGTACCTGGGCGCCAAGCACATGGTCACCGGGTACGACCATCTCGCGTTTCTGGCGGGGGTCATCTTCTTCCTCTACCGCTTCCGCGACGTCGCGCTCTACGTGACCCTGTTCGCGGTCGGCCACAGCGTCACCCTTCTGGTCGGGGTGCTCGGCGGAATCCACGCGAATCCGTTTCTGATCGACGCGATCGTCGGTCTGTCGGTGGCGTACAAGGCGTTCGAGAACCTGGGCGGATTCCGTGCGTTGGGGGTCAAGATCGATACGAGGGCGGCCGTGCTCGTGTTCGGCCTGTTCCACGGCTTCGGTCTGGCGACCAAGCTGCAGCCGGTGGAGATCTCGGGCAGCGGCCTCGTCGGCAACATCGTCTCCTTCAACGTCGGCGTCGAGCTGGGTCAGTTCGCGGCGCTGGCCATCATCCTCCTGAGCTTCAACCTGTGGCGCGCCAGCGGCCGTTTCCAGTCTCACGGCTACGCGGCCAACGCCGTGCTGATGGCGGTCGGCTTCCTGCTCGTGGCCTACCAGATGACGGGGTACTTCCTGGCATGACGGACTCAACTCCCGCTCCGGGCGGCGATCTCGGAACGCCGCCGCTAACGAAACTGCTGAAGACGCTGGCGATCACGCTCGCCGCCGCCGCGGTCGTCTTCGTTGTCATCATCCTCCCCGCCGAGTACGGCATCGACCCGACCCGCATCGGCGGCCTGCTCGGTCTCGACCGGCTGTACGAAGCGGCCGGCACCGAACCGATGGCGGAGGCGGAGGAGGGGCTTTCGGCCCCGATGACCGGCAACCGCGAGCTGCGAGCCGAGAGGGTCTCGATCGAGATCGGCGCCAACGAACAGATGGAGTACAAGTTCCAGATGATCGAGGGCATGACGATCGTCTACTCCTGGCAGACCGACGGCGGGGCGCTCTACTCCGACTTCCACGCCGACCCCTTCAACGACCTGGACGACGAGCCGGTCCGCTACGCGGAGGAGTTCGACGTCACGGGAGGCCGGGGCGGCCTGACCGCGGGCTACTCCGGCAACCACGGCTGGTTCTGGCTCAACGACAGCGACACGCCGGTCACCATCGAACTCGACGTGCGCGGTTTCTTCACGAACATGAGGGAGATCGGCCGGGCGCCGGCCGGCACCGAACACCTGGACTCGGAGGCCTATGAATGAAGCTCTACTGGTGCCCGCAGACGCGGTCCAGCCGCGCCGTCTGGATGCTCGAGGAGGCGGGCGTCGACTACGAGCTCGTGCATTGCGACATCACGAAGCCGGAGCGGACCTCGGAACACCTGGCCGCGAGCCCGATGGGCAAGGTGCCGGCGCTCGAGGACGGCGAGGTGAAGATGTGGGACTCGGCGGCGATCTGCCTCTACGTCGCGGACCGCTACGCCTCCGGCCGGCTGGCGCCGGCGCTGGACGATCCGCTGCGCGCCCGCTTCGTCCACTGGCTGATCTACTCGCCGGCGATGATCGAGCCGGCGATGTTCGAGTCGGGACTTCGGACCGTCGTGCCGGAGGAGCACCAGGCGGAAGCGTTCCATCCCGGCCGGCTGGGCTGGGGCAGTTTCGCGAAGACGATCGAGGTCTGGGAGCAGGGCCTGGGCGAAGGTCCGTGGATCCTCGGCGACGAGTTCAGCGCCGCCGACGTGATGCTCGGCAGTAGCGCCGTCTTCCTGCGCATGTTCGGAATGCTGCCGGAGTCGCCGGTGCTCGAGGCCTACGGCGACCGCTGCATGGCCAGGCCGGCGTTCCAGAAAGCGCAGGCGGCGGAGGTTCCCGGCTGAGCAACCGATGAGCGAGGCCGGCGACCCGACAGTCCGTGGCGGTCCGATCGCCTTCATGGCGAGCAATCCGATTGCCGCCAACCTCCTCATGGTCTTCCTGCTGTTGGCCGGCCTGCTGGCGGCCGGTCAGCTCGTCCAGGAGATGCTCCCGGACGCATCGCTGGATCGCGTGCAGGTCATGGTTCCGTACCCCGGCGCGGCGCCGCAGGAGGTCGACGAAGCGATCGTCCGCAAGATCGAGGAGGAGCTCGGGTCTCTGGACGGCGTCAAGCGGATCGAGGCCTCCGCTTCCGAAGGGCTCGGATCGGTCACCGCCGAGTTCACGAGCGGCACGGACATCGATCGCGCTCTGAACGACGCCAAGGCGAGGGTGGACCGCATTCCCAGCTTCCCCGCGGGAGCGGAACGGCCCGAAGTGCGCGAGGTGACGAGCCGGCAGAGCGTCATTCGCCTCCTGGTTCACGGCGACGTGCCGGAACGGACGCTCAAGGAGCTGGCGTACGACATCGAGGATGGCATCGCGGCGCTTCCCGAGGTGTCGTACGTGGACACCAGCGGCTACCGCGAGTACGAGATCTCGGTGGAGGTCCCGTCGCACCGGCTCAGGGCCCTGGGCCTCACGCTGGGTGACATCGCCGGTGCCGTGCGGCGGGGCTCGATGGACCTCTCCGCGGGCAACATCTCGACGGGCGGGGAGGAGATCCGGGTCCGGACGATCGGCCAGAACTACGAGCAGTACGACTTCGAGGAGATCATCGTCGTGTCCCGCCCCGACGGCACCTCGCTTCGCCTGGGCGACATCGCCGACCTGCGCGACGGCTTCGCGGACACCGACCTGATCACCCGTTTCAACGGCAACCGGGCCATTCGTGTCGATGTCACCCGAACCGCGGACGAGCAGGTGTTCGAGATCTCGGAAGCGGTGAAGGCGTATCTGGCGGCGGAGGTGATTCCCGCGCTTCCGGCCGGCGTCGGCGTCGAGATATGGAGGGACGACTCGACGCTGGTCGCGGGCAGCCTGTCGGTCCTGATCGAGAACGGCGTCCTGGGGCTCGTTCTCGTTTTTCTGGCCCTGACGTTCTTCCTGGAAGTCCGCCTCGCGCTCTGGGTGGCCGCTGGGCTGTCCGTAGCGCTGGTGGGAACGCTCTGGGGCATGCAGATGCTGGGCGTCTCCATCAACATGTTCTCGATGATGGCCCTGGTGCTCGCGCTGGGGATCGTCGTGGACGACGCGATCGTCGTGGGCGAGAACATCTTCGCGGAACGAAGACGGGACCGCGACGGGCTGACGACGGCGATTCGGGGCGCGCAGCGGATGAGCGCTCCCGTCATCTTCTCCGTGTTGACCACCGTGACGGCCTTCTGCGCCCTGCTGACCGTCCCGGGATCCACCGGCAAGATCATGAGAAGCGTGCCGCTGGTCGTCATCATCATCCTGATGATCTCGCTGGTGGAGTCGCTGCTGATCCTGCCGCGGCATCTCTCGCATCTGCCGCCGCCCGGTCGGACCGCGTCGACGGCCGCCGGCCGCCGGTTGTTGCGGATTCAGCGCGCCGTGGACCGGGGGTTGCAGCGGCTCATCGACGGCCCGCTGGACCGGGGCCTTCGGCTCGCCACGGATCATCCGCCCATCGTCCTGGCGACGGCCGCGGGCGCCGTCCTGCTCGTGACCGTCCTGGTCGGTTCGGGACTGGTCAGGGTGGAGTTCCTGCCGCAGGTGGAAGGCGATGTCATCGCGGCGAACTTCGAACTGCCCACCGGATCGCCGGCGGAACGGACCGCGGCGGTCGGGGAACTGGTGGAGCAGACGGGGCGCCGCGTCGCGGAACGGCTGGCGAGCGAGCATCCGGGCAGCGCCGCCGCGGCTGATTGGAACAGCGCGATCACCGTCGGCGAATCCGCGGAGCTCTTCAATCCGCTTCGCGGCGACCGGGCGTCGGTTCCGCGCAGCCATGTCGGCGCGGTCCAGTTCGCGCTTCCGGAAGGCGCCGCCGTGCCGGCGAGCGAGTTCGAGCAGTTGTGGCGGGAAGAAACCGGCACGGTGCAGGGAACCAGGCACCTCGTCTTCTCGTCGGGGGCGCTCGAACTCCCGCCGCCCGTGTACCTGGAACTCTCTCATCCCGACCCCGTCGAGCTGGAGGCGATCGCCCAGGAGTTCGTCGAGGAGCTGCAGAAGGTCGACGGCGTGTTCGACATCCGCACGAATCAGGACGACGGATTCAGGGAAGTGCAACTGGAACTCAAGCCGGCGGCCCGCACGCTGGGGCTGACGCTGGAGGACCTGGCGCGGCAGACGCGATCCGCCTTCTTCGGCTCCGAGGCCCTCAGGGTGCTGCGCGGCCGGGAGGACATGCGGGTGTACCTCCGGCTGCCGGAGCAGGAGCGCAGCTCGATCGCGGACCTCGAACGGTTCGTCGTGCGCACGCCCGGCGGCTCCGAGGTGCCGTTGAAGCACGTCGCTTCCGCCGAGTTCGTGCGGTCATCCACCGCGATTCACAAGGTCGACGGCCGGCGCGTGGTGACGGTCACGGCGAACGTGGACCCGGATGTCGTCACCGGCCAACTGATCACGCCCGCCCTGGAGCGGGACATCCTGGCGCCGCTCGCGGCGGAGCACCCGGGCTTCGGCTACGGAGTCGGCGGCGAGCAGAGGCAGCAGAGGGAGATCATCGGCGCCCTGTCGGGCTCGATGCTGGTCGTGTTCATCATCATCTTCGCCCTGATCGCCATCCCCTTCGGGTCCTGGTCCCAGCCGCTCATCATCATGGCCGCGATTCCCCTGGGCCTGGTCGGCGCCGTCGTGGGCCATCTGCTCCTGGGCCTCAGTTTCGGCTTCATGTCGGTGCAGGGCCTGGTCGGCTGTACCGGAGTCGTCGTGAACGACTCGCTGGTGATGGTCACCTTCATCAACGAGAAGAGAGGCGCCGGCCTCGCGCCTCAGGAAGCGATCATCGCCGGCGCCAAGGCTCGCGTCCGATCGATCCTCCTGACCTCGGTGACAACGTTCGTCGGCGTCGCTCCGCTCGTCTTCGAGACGGACCCCGCGACCGTCCATCTGGTTCCGCTGGCGGCGGCGCTCGGCTTCGGCATCCTGATCGCCACGCCTCTGCTCATGCTGGTCGTTCCGGCACTGGCGATGCTGCACGTGAGGCTTCAGGCTCGACTTCGCCTCGTGACGGGCGCCGCCGCGACGGAGCGTCAGGCAGGGGTTGCCTGATCGCGCCGGGGAAGATCCCTACCAGGGGGGATTGCGGAGCAATCCCCTTCACCAGGGGTTCTGCTTCTCGGCCTTGACGTGGTCGGGCATCCTGTAGCTGAGGCCCTCCTCGTCGTACACGGAGATCTGGAGAAGCTGGGTGATGTTGTTGGCGCGGACTGTCTCGGCGCCGGACCAGCGCCGCAGCAGGCGCTGTCTGGCCCGGAACAGTGCGAGCGTGCCGACGTGCCAGGGTCGTTGCTTCGGGTACCCGAAGCCGTTGGCGAGTTTGTTGCCGATGAGCGCTCGCGAAAGGCGGTACGCCAGGTTCACGATCTTCTTCTTTTCGGCCTCGTCGGTGATCTGCGCAACGGAAGGGATCGACTGGATCAGCGTGTTCGCCAGGTGTCGGGACTCCTCGCTCGGTGGCGGCTCGCAGAGGTAGGCCACTTCGTACACCTGCTCGGCCTCCTTGGCGGAGGAGTACAAGATGCTCTCCGGAATGCCCATGAGGTAGCCGGAGTAACGCCAGACGTCCATGACTCCCTTGCGTTCTTCCTCCGTGAAGTTCGCGCCCAGGAGCGTCGAGTAGTCGAGCAGGCGCTTCGAGAACACGGAGATCGCATAGCCCAAGTGCGCGGCGCTCAAGGGGGTGCCCCAGGCCTCGTGGTCCCAGTCCGGGGACTTCGCGAGCAGACTTCTCATACGCCCGTGCACGAAGCGGACACGGACGGACAGCTTCCAGCCCTCGCCGTTCCTGTAGAGGCCTCTGGGGAAGAAGATGTCCAGCAACTGGCGGTTGTTCTGCTTGAGGCGCCTGGTGGTGTAGTTCACCCTCCCCGTGATGCTGAAGGACTTGGCGATCAACGTCGAGAAGCCTTCGACCAGCACGCCGGTGACGAACGCGCCCAGCATGAGATCCGCGTTCTTGTAGAACGTGCGGATTCCCGGCTCCAGGCCGTCCCAGTCCAGCCAGATCGGTTCTTCGAGGGTGTCGAAGAAGTCGCGGAGCACCTTGGGCGCGTTGCACAGAGTGTCGCCCTCCCACTCGATGATGGCACGAATGTAGCGGTGCAGATCCGCTGGCGGCAGATCGGAGAGTTCCTCCAGGACAGGGTCGAGTTCGGGGTCGCCGATGGTCGTGTGGCGGATGTAGTTGTCCACACCCTCCGGATCGGTCGTCCGAACCCGCGGATACGACTCCGAGTACGCCGACGGCACTCTCATCGAGTCTCCGGCGCCCCTTTCGACCCGACGGGGGTCACAGCCTCGGGTTCGTTGCCATACACCAGCCGCACACCTCTCGACACCTGTCCTCTTGCGAGTTCGACATGCTAACGGATGAGCAACTGGGTCAACAGCGAGCCGAACCGGCGATCCCTACCAACGGAAACGGGCCCGCAGCAGCACGCCGTGGTTCGGCAAACGGCTTCCCCGCTCCTCCCCGCCCGGCCTCGACCCTCAACCGCAGCCACTCCGCGAACTCGAAGTAACTGCTACCCCGCTCATGCTACGCAAACCGCAGACAGCCGGCATCTCCCGTTTTGTAGGTCGAGAAAGGTCAAGGAAGGAGTTCACAACGAAGGCAGCCAACGGCAGTCGCCCAGGTCGCCGCGCCCTACTCTCCGGGGCCCAGCACCAGCACGCCGTTGCTGCCGCCAAAGCCGAAGCTGTTCTTCATCACGAAGGGCCGTTCGAGCGCCTCCGCATCGCCGCCCACCAGGCGCACCCGGCATTCCGGGTCGGGATTCTCGAGGTTCAGGTTCGCCGGCAACCGGCCCTGTGCGATGCCGACGAGCGCCGCGATCGACTCGATCGCGCCGGACGCGCCCAGGGTGTGGCCGAAGTAGGACTTGTTGGCGGAGACCGGCGCCCGTTCGGCCGCGTCGCCCAGTACCCTGCAGATCGACTCGCTCTCGCAGACGTCGTTGGCCAGCGTGGCGGTGCCGTGGGCGTTCACCGCGCCGAGGTCGGAAGGTCCGACGCCGGCCGACGCCAGGGCGGCCCGCATCGCCACCGCCTGGCCCTCGGCGCTGGGGCTGGTGATGTGACTGGCGTCCGACGACTCGCCGTAGCCGACGACCTCGCCCCGGATCCGGGCACCCCGGGCGCGTGCCCGCTCCCACGACTCGAACACCAGCATGCCGGCGCCCTCGCCGAGGACGCAGCCGTCGCGGCCGGCGTCGAACGGACGGCAGGCCCGCGCCGGATCGGGGTTCTTCGACATGACGCCCAGGTTGTTCCAGACGCCGTAGTAGAACGGGTCGAAGAAGCCGTCGGCGCCGCCGGTCAGAACGGTGTCGGCGTAGCCGTGGTGCACCATCCGGTACGCCGTCCCCATCGCGTTCGTCGCGGACGTGCAGGCCGAGATGACGACGTAGTTGGCGCCCGTCAGCCGGAAGTGGATCGAGATGCCGCCCGAGATCGCGTTGTCCATCACGCGCGGTACGCTGGTCGGCCGCAGGCCCCGCACGCCACGTTCCGCGAAGCGCTGCTGCAGCGTCGTGTTGCTCTCGGCCGCGCCGACCGCCGTACCCAGGATCACCGCCACCGGCTGGGGCTCGTACGGCGGAGCGCCGTCGATCAGGCCGGCGTCCTCGAGCGCCTGGGCGGCCGTCACGATGCCCAGATCGACCGCGCGGTCCGTCGGCCGGCGGCGCAGACGCTTGAGGCCGGCGGCGACGAAGTCCGGTTCGACTTCCCCGCCGATGCCGACCTTCATCTCCGACGTGTCGAGCGACTGGAGCTCGGCGATGCCGCCCCTGCCGGCGAACAGGCTGGCGCCGAAGGACTCGATGTCCGTGCCGATGGCGCAGGCGACGCCGAGGCCGGTGACCGCGACCCGGCGAGGCTCAGCCATACATCGACAACCCGCCGTTGACGTGGATCACCTGGCCGGTGATGTACGACGACGCAGGCGAAAGCAGGAAAGTGACACAGGCGGCGACCTCGGCCGGCGTCCCCAGGCGCCCGAGCGGCACGGGCAGTCGCTGTCGCTGGTCTTCGGAGAGCTCGGTCGTCATGTCCGTTTCGATGAAGCCCGGCGACACCGCGTTGCAGCGGACGCCGAACCGGGCCGCCTCGAGGGCGAGGCTGCGGGTGAGACTCACCATGCCGGCTTTCGAGGCCGCGTAGTCCGCGCCCATCCAGCCGCCGGGACCGTGCGCGGCCAGTGACGCCATGTTGACGATGCTGCCGCTCCGCGCCTTGCGCATGACCTTGTAGGCGGCGCGTGACGCGGCGAACGTGGCCTCCAGGTTGACGCGCTGGGTCGCACGCCAGGACGCGAGGTCGAGGCCGCGGAAGGCGACCGGTCGACCGCCGCCGGCGTTGTTGACCAGGCCGTCGATCCGGCCGCAGCGTTCGACCACGTCGTCAACGAGCGTCGCCGCGTTCTCCGGGTCGTCGAAGTCCGCGGCAAACGGGAGAGCGTTCTCCGCGTCGATTTCGCCGCAGACAGCCTCGACCCGCGCGAATTCCCGCCCGTGGACGGCGACCGTCGCGCCGAGAGCGACGGCGGCCTCGGCCGCCGCACGGCCGATACCGCGGGTGGAACCGGTTATGAGGACGACGAGACCTTCAAGGGCGCCGGAGGGGGAGACAGTCATGGCCGGCCGCAATCGTAGCGCCGTCGGGGGCGGCCGCCCGTTCGGGTCAGGAGGGGGAGCGGCTGCCAGGATGACGTGCGCGCTTGAGAGGTGATGGGAGGGGGTGCGCGCACTCGGCTTCGCTCGCTCCGGTCGGTCGGCGGTTCCCGGGACGTCGGCGGCAGTCGCTCGCTCAGACGCACCTGGCAGCCGCCCCCCCTCCTGACCCGAACGGGCTGGTCGGCGTTGCTGCTCACGTCCGGATCCGGCGTACCATTCCTGCCGGATGACGGCTCTTCTGGTGAACGGACAGCGAGTCGAGGCCCGGGCGGGCGACAGTCTGCTGATCGCCATGCTGCGGGCCGGGCTGCACCCGACCGGCGGCGGTTGCCTGTGCCTCGGCGGGGACTGCCCGAACTGCCTCGTGACGGTCGATGGCGTGGCCTACACGAGGAGTTGCCAGGTGAAGGCCGAGGCCGGCATGACAGTGACACGCGACCACGCCGGCGGCGAGCCGGCCCTGCTGTCGGACCAGGCGACGTGGGCCGAAAGCGCGGCGCCCGTGCGCCACATTCACTGCGACACGGTCGTCATCGGACAGGGCGAGTCGGGGCGCGAGGCCGCGCGGGAAGCGCGGGAGGCGGGTTTCGACGTGGTCACCCTCGACGCCAGGGACGGGCAGCACGTCACCGGGGTCTATCCCGGGCCGCTGGTCGTCGCGGCGGACGGCGGCGGGCGGGTGCTCCACGTCCACCCAAGGCGGGAGATCGTCGTCGCCACTGGCGCCGCGGAGATCCAGCCCGTCGTCTCCGGCAGCGATCTGGAAGGACTGGTCACGGCGCGCGCAGCAGCGGAGCTTGTCGCCGCCAGCATCGACCTGGGCCGCGCCGTCGCCGTCGGCGAGCCGCCCGGCGAGCTGCCGAGCGGCTCCCTCGCAGGGCACTTCCCACTCGGCCACGGCGGCTGGGAACTCGTCCGCTTCGAGGGCGCCGGCCGGGTCGAAGCGGTCGTCCTGCGAACACGCGGCGACGGCGAGGCCGCCGAAGAGCGGATCGAATGCGACACGGCCGTCCTCGGCCTTGGCCGCAATCCACGCAACGCACTGGCGCGGATGGCCTCGGACCTGCCGGTGCGGGTCGTCGGCGGCGCCGCGACGGAACCGGAACTGCCGCCATGCCCCGGGGAGGGCACGGTGTGCCCGTGCAGCGGCGTCACCGTCGCCGACCTGGACGGCGTCTGGGAGCGCGGTTTCCACGAGATGGAGTTGCTCAAACGCGCGACGCTCGCCGGCACCGGCACCTGCCAGGGGGGCGTGTGCCTGCCCTACCTGCGGAGCTTCCTGCTGGAGCGAGGCGGCCGCCTTCAGCCCGCGTTCACCGCCCGGCCGCTCAACCGGCAACTGACCGTGCGGGAGCTGGCCGCCGGAGCGCACACCGCCGTGACCGCCCGCTCCCCGCTCCACGACGAGCACCTGCGGCTAGGCGCGCGGATGGATCGCGCCGGCGGATGGTGGCGGCCCTGGACCTACGGCCGGCAAGACGACGAGTACCGCTCCGTGCGCGAGCGCGTCTCGCTCGGCGACGTGAGTTCGCTCGGCAAGATGGCGATCTCCGGGCCGGACGCCGAGGCGTTCCTGGAGCGGATCGTCCCCACCCGGGTCGCGACGATCCGTCCCGGCCGCTGCCGCTATGTCCTCATGCTGGACGAACGGGCTCACCTGCTCGACGACGGCATGCTCTGCCGGGAGGCGGACCAGGACGCAGGCGACCGCTTCTTCCTGACCTCGACCTCCGGAGGGTCCGGCTTCTTCGAGTTGTGGATGCGCGACTGGGCCGAGGCCTTCGGTTGCGACGTCCGTATCCTGAACCAGACCGCCTCGCTGGCGGCGTTCAACGTCACCGGACCCCAGGCGGCCCGGTTGCTCGCCCGGGCCGGCGCCCTGGAACTGCCCGCGTTCGGCCGCCACCGGCGAGTGCGCGTCGCCGGCGTCGAATGCCGGATCGTTCGCCTGAGCTTCACCGGCGAGCTCTCCTACGAGCTCCACCATCCAGCCGCTGACGCCCGCAAGCTGTGGCGGCGGCTGCTCGAGGCGGGCGCCGCGTTCGGCGTCCAACCACACGGACTCGAAGCCCTGCTCCGCCTGCGGCTCGAGAAGGGCCACATCGTCATCGGCCAGGACACGGACTACGACTCGACCCCGCGCCGGCTCGCCCACGAGTGGGCGGTCAGCCTGGACAAGGGCGACTTCGTCGGCCGTCGGGCCATCGTGCGGACGAACAAACAACCGCTCGACAAGCGGCTCGTCATGCTCCGGACCGACGATCCGCCGCCGGGAAGCGTCGAAGCTCCGTCCGCCGAAGGCGCGGCCATCCACGACGGAGACCGCTATGCCGGCTACGTGACGTCGGACACGGGCACGGCAGCCGGCGGCGGCGCGACGATGCTCGGCTGGCTCTACCTGGACGCGGAGGGCCGCCTGCCCCGCGAGGTCACGGTCGATGGCCGCCCGGCCCGCCGGGTCGACGGCCCGACGTACGACCCGCAGGGAGAGCGGGCTCGGGCAGCGGTCGACGTCGCGAGCGAATCGCCGGAGAACGTCCGTGAGTTCCCGGTTACCCGCCTGGAGGCAACCGACGTCGCCGCCGGTGCCCCAGCCGAGCGGCCGCGGCTCCGCCGGCTCGAAGCGACCCGCGTGTCGGCCACGCCCGGGGCCCTCGACGCGCTGGTTGCTGATCCACTCTGGCCGGCCACCGCCCTCGCCTTCCGCACCGCTCCCGACGAACTCCTGGTGACGGCGACGCCGGACTTCGAGGTCGCCGGCGACCCGCACGCGATCGTCGAGCGCGAGACCGCGTTCAGCTACGTCTGGCTCGATGGAACCACGGCCGAGCGGTTCCTGGACCGCGAGTGCGAGTGGCGTCGGCCCAGCGCGAGGCCGGCCCTCGCCCAGGGCGAGGTCGCCGGCATTCCGGCCAAGCTCTGGTTCGAGGCCGGGAGGACCCTGATCCTCACACCGGCCCCCTTCGCGGCCGCCTTCGAGCGCCGCCTGACCGCCTCCCTCGCAGAGGTCGACGGGGACGCCGAATGAACGAGTTCACGGAACGCCAGATGAAGCTGACGTGGCGGGCGCCGAAGGAGAGCTACGACGTCGTCATCGTCGGCGCCGGCGGCCATGGCCTCGCCACCGCCTACTACCTGGCGACCCGCCACGGCATCACGAACGTCGGCGTGTTCGAGCGCGGCTATATCGGCGGCGGCAACTCGGGCCGGAACACGACGATCATCCGCGCCAACTACGGCATCCCGGCCGCCGTCCGCTTCTACCAGCGCAGCGTCGACCTCTACCGGGGCCTGGAAGAGGAAACCGACCGCTGGCTCATGCACCAGCAGAAGGGGATCCTGTGGATGGCGCACTCCGAGGCGGCAGTGCGGGCCGAACGGATGCGAGCGAAGCTGAACACCGAGTTCGGCGCCGAGACCGAGTTCGTCGGGCCGCGGCAGGTCGAGGAACTCTGCCCGCAGCTCGACATGTCCGGCGGCGGCCGCTGGCCGGTCCTGGGCGCTTCCTACCATCCGCAGGGCGCCACCGCCCGCCACGACCGCGTGGTCTGGGCACTCGCCGAGGGCGCGATGGAGCGCGGCGCCCACGTCCACCAGAACACGCCGGTGGAGGGCCTGATCCTCGACGGCAAGCGGGTCGCCGGCGTGCGAACAGCGGCCGGTAACGTTGCCGCGGGCGTCGTCGTCTCGGCCGTCGGCGGCCACGTCAGCCGCCTCGCGGCGATGGCGGGCCTCCGCCTGCCGATCCGCACGCACCGCCTGCAGGCGTTCGTCACGAACCACTACCGGCAGCAGTTCGGGCCCATCGTCGCCTCCTCGGAGCTTTTCTTCTACGCCTCGCAGACGGCCCGCGGCGAGATGCTCCTGGGCGCCGAGATCGACCCGCAGCCGAGCTTCTCCTACCGCTCCAGCCACGATTTCGTGCAGCACGTCTGCCGGCGGGCCCTGTGCCTCCTGCCCTTCATGTCGGACCTCCGGGTACTGCGGCAGTGGACCGGCGTCTGCGACATGAGCCCCGACTACTCGCCGATCATGGGCCGCACGGGCGTGCCGGGCTTCTTCATCACGACCGGCTGGGGCACCTGGGGCTTCAAGGCGATCCCGGCCGGCGGCGAGCAGATAGCCGAACTCATCGCGACCGGCGAGACTCCGGAACTGATCGCGCCGTTCGGGCTCGATCGCTTCGCCCGCGATCGCACGATGGCCGACCGCGGGTCGGCGGGGACGCACTAGCGATGAGCCTGCGCATTCCCTGCCCCTGTTGCGGCGACCGCTCGGTCCACGAGTTCGTCCACGGCGAGATCCGGCGGGTACCGGACCACCTGACCGACCCGGACGAGCGCGACCTCGACTTCGCCTTTCACCACGACAACGAGGAAGGCGTCGTCACCGAACGCTGGTTCCACGCCCAGGGCTGCCGGCGCTGGTTCGAGATCCGGCGCGATACGAGGACCGACCGGATCATCGAAGCTGCCGAATCCTGACCGACCAGCCAGTTTCCGGCTACAATCCGGAACACCGTCCGCAACCAGAACCCGGAGGCCGCACATGGCACGACGCACACTCATTCTCACCACCCTGCTCGCCTTCGCGGCCGCCGGCGCCATCGTCGCGTCCGACGACATCCCCCGCCGGCACGACGGCAAGCCCGATCTCTCCGGGACCTACGACATCGCCACCCTGACGCCGCTGCAGCGGCCCGAGCAGTACGGCGACAACCTCACGCTGACTCCCGAACAGGCGCAGGCGATCGCCGACCACTGGCAGCGGAACTTCGAGAAGGACTACGCACCGAGCGACCCGAATCGCGAGGCGCCGCCCGAGGGGGGTACCGGCATCTACGCGCCCGAGTTCACGGGAGCTGCAGGCAAGGTCGGCGGCTACAACGCCTTCTACGTGGACATCGGCGAGGGCAACTTCCAGCTCGACGGCGAGTACCGCACCTCGATCATCACGGAGCCCGCGAACGGCCGCATGCCGGCGCTCACCGATGCGGCGAAGCAGAGGTATGCGGAGGGCGCGGCCTTCCGCCACGAGAACACCGGCACCGCCTGGTGGATCGACCGCGACTTCGGCCCATACGACGACCCGGAACTCCGGCCGCACGCCGAGCGCTGCCTGCTGGGCTTCGGCTCCACCGCGGGACCGCCGGCGCTGCCCGTCATGTACAACAACATGAAGCGGATCGTGCAGACCGACACCCACCTGATGATCCTGGTCGAGATGAACCATGACGCGCGGGTCATCCGCATCGACTCCCAACACGACGACAACGTCGAGAGCTGGCTGGGCGAGTCGGTGGGTCGCTGGGAAGGCGACACCCTGGTCGTGACGACGAAGAACTTCGGCGACGACTACAGCTTCACCCAGGGATCGAAGGACATGGTGATCACCGAGCGCTTCAGCCGCGTCGACGAGGACACCCTGCTCTACGGCTTCACCGTCGACGACCCGAACACCTGGACCGAGCCCTGGAGCGGCGAGTACCCGTGGCCGGCCAGTACGAACAAGGTCTACGAGTACGCCTGCCATGAGGGCAACTACGCCCTGGGCGGCATCCTCCGCGGCGCCCGCCTGCTCGAGGAGGAGGCGCTCGCAGGCGACGCCGCGTCCACCGGCGGCGGCGGCTCCGAGTAGCCGTCGCGGCTGGTATGGTCGGCGGCTCAATCTCCCTGGAGGACAATCCATGCGCCGCACGCTCTTCGTTCTGCTGATCACTGGTCTTCTCACCGTGACCGCTGCCGCCGCCGACGACCCCAAGGTCGAGGATCTGGCCTGGATGACCGGAACCTGGAGCAGCGCGAACCTGGAAGAGAACTGGGCCATTCCCAAGAACGGTTCGATGGTGGCCCGCGTCCGCGGCTTCTCGCCCGACGGCACGACGAACATGATCGAGCTGATCTCGATCGAGGAAGAGAACGACTCCCTGGTGCTGCGCCTCAAGCAGTGGAACCCCGGCATGGAGCCCCGCTACGACGGCTTCATGGTGATGAAGCTCGTCGAGTCGAAGGACCGGCTGATCAGATTCGAGAACACGGGCGAAGGTGCAGCCGGTCTGGCCAAGCTCAGCTACAGCCGGCCCGACGACGACACGTTCGTCATCGCGGTCGAGACGCCCACCGGCCAGGAGTTCGAAATCCCGCTCAAGGCGGTCAAGTAGCACTGGCACGGCCGGTGGCAGCCAGCCGCTTCGGACTCGCGGCGCTCCTCGTCGCCGGCATCGAGCTGCTTGCAGGCACCGGCCTCGCCACCGCCCAGGACCGCCCCGCCAGCCCGGCGGGCGCCGCCGCGACCCAGATCGGTGGCTACTTCGACCCCCGCTCCGGCTACGTCAACGGCGGCTGGATCGAGGTCAGGTATGGACGCCCGCTGCGCCGCAGCCGGGACATCTTCGGACCTCCCGACTTCATCGCCTTCCTGAACGACGGCGCCCCGGTGTGGCGCGCGGGCGCGAACCTCACGACCCGGCTGATCACCGAGCTGCCGCTCGTCATCGACGAGACCCGCCTCGAGCCGGGCGAATACACGATGTTCATCCAGCTCGGCCCGGAGCGGTGGATCCTCATCATCTCCCAGTGGCCGGCGCAGAAGCGCTACGACTACCACGACCGGGAAGCGCTCTTCGGCGCCTACGGCTACACCCCGGACAAGGACGTGTTGCGCACCGACATGACCCTCCAGCCCCTGCCCATGTCCTTCGAGCAGTTGTCCTGGCAGTTCCTCGACGTGACCCCGGAGGGCGGCCGGCTGGCCCTCTTCTGGGACCGGCAGATGGCGTCCGTGCCGTTCCAGGTCGCCCCGCAGCAAGCAGGAGAAACAGATGAGTGAGTCCGAAACCATGGGAGGCCGGATGCGCGGCCAGTGCCTCTGCAGCGCGGTCGAGTTCGAGGTCGACGTACCCGAACGCACCTACAGCATCTGCCACTGCGGCTTGTGCCGCCGCTGGTCCGGCGGCCCGCTGATGTCGGTCCACTGCCCCGAGCCGCGAACCGAGTGGCTGAACGACGAGGGCCTGACCTGGTACCAGGGCACTCCCTGGGCCCAGCGCGGCTTCTGTTCCAGGTGCGGATCGAGCCTGTTCTGGCGCATGGCCCAGGAACCCGAGGGCATGCTGATCGTCAGCGTCGATGCCCTCGAAGACGGCGGCGAGTTCACGCTCGACCGCCACATCTACAGCGACGCCAGGCCCGATCGCTATGACTTCGCCGACGATTGCCCCCGTGTGACGGAGGCGGAACTGATGAAGGAACTGGGCCTCGGATGATGACGCTCTGGGGCTGCCAGTCAGGACCGCCGACTTTCGTTGATCCGTCGACTCAGACAGGCGGGACACATGCACCCAGGGTTCCCGATCTCCTTGTGCGCCAGCCCGTGGACGACGCCATCCTCTTCGTCGAACTTGCTCGCAACGAGGTCGAAGTACTGTGCATCCCCGGCCTGGTAGCGACGAAAGACCGCGTAGGCCACATGGTCGGCTAGCTGAATGACCCGAGATGCTCGAGAGTCGACGAAGAACGGCGTATCCGCCAATCGCCTGATTACGCCCCACCGAGTGCCCAGGGTCCGGAAGGCGATCTCCATCGGGTCGCGGCCGGGGAACGAGGCCTTGTGGACGACGCATGCAAAGGCTCGAGCGGTGTCGCGAGCATCCGCGAGCACCTTCAGGACGGATTTGATCGTGCCTCTGGCTTCGTCCGGCTTCAGCCCCTTCCAAGGGGGAACTCGTCGGGAGAAGATCTCCGAAGCGTGGAACTCGACGCCATGCGGGTCGCCCGGCTCGATACTCTCCGCGAGCTTGTCCAGCTCCCTCGTGATCCAGTGCGACTGCGACTCGTACACCGACAGTCCACCAAGCACGAGGTACTCCTCCTTGGGGTTGCTGGCAGAGCCCGCGTCGTCGAGGTACAGGAGATGAATGACCGCCGTCCTTGGGGGCTCCAAGAAAAAGGCGGCCGGGTGAGCAAGTGCTCAGCGAACCGCCGTGGCAGCCCTCCCAACCGCAACGAGGATCTTGGTCCACACGCCAAGCGCCTGTCAACTGTCTCAAGCCGGAGTAGGTTCACAGGGAACCGACAGGACGCCCGACGCGCCACGCAGGTCCGGCCCAGGCGGGTGCCCGCGACCTACTCGCCGCCGCCGGCCGCCAGCGCCTCCGCTTCGAGCAGCCTCGCGCCGCGCATGATGTTGCCCATCGCGTAGTTGCCCTCGTGGCAGGCGTACTCGTAGACCTTGTTCGAGGTCTGCGGCCAGACGTAGTCGCCCTTCCAGGGCTGCGCCCAGGTGGACGGGTCCTCGACGGTGAACTCGTAGTGGAGCGTGTCCGCGTCCAGTCGCGTGAAGCGCTCGGTGACGTGCAGGTCGCGCGAGGCGGAACTCAGGCCCGGCCGGTCGCCGAAGTGCTTCGTGCTGACGACCAGGGTGTCGCCTTCCCACCAGCCGACCGAGTCGCCCAGCCACTTGCGGACGCTCGGATCGTCGTGCTCGGAGTTCAGGCGAATCACCCGGGCGTCGTGGTTCATCTCGACCAGGATCATCACGTGGGTGTCGGTCTGAACGATCCGCTTGTGGTTGTTGTAGAGCGCCGGCAGCATCGGCGGTCCCTGGGTGGAGCCGAAGCCCATGATGCAGCGCTCGGCATGCGGCCGCTGCTCGATGTCGTCGTAGGGACCCGGCGCGTCGGCGCCTCCTTCCTCTATCCACCAGGCGACGCCCCTGTTGGCGCGGAACGGCGTCAGCGCCCGGCGCGCGGCGCGGCGTTCCCTGGCGGCGTCGGTGATCGGCGGCATCCGGCCGTTTGCCGGTTCCGAGATGATCGAGGTCCGGTAGGCGCCGTCGATCGACACGGCGCTCGATCCGCGGTCGATCCAGAACGCGTTGTAGCCGCCGACGTTGCCAGCGCCCAGGTTCTCGCGCTGGGAGTCGTCGAATCCGACCGGGGCGGCGCCCGTGTCGGAGGGGGCGGCGCGATTCGGGTCGCTCTTCTCGTTGGCCTTGGCCAGAAACGCGTGCTCTTCCTCCTCGATCGCCTTCGCCTCCTCGGCGGTCAGGAACAGGTTGTCGCCGTACTTCGCCGGCCGCTGGAGCGGCGTCAGCGTGGCGATGTTGTAGAAGCCCGAAAGGTCGGGCTTGCCGTCCGCCATGCGGGGAATGTCGTCTTCGGCGGCTACCGCCGGAAGCGCGATGAAGGCCGCGAAGCCCAGAATGAGCAAAGAGCGAACGAGCATTGCCGGGATCGTGTCGTTCATCGATTCTCCTCCGACTGTTTCGATCTGTTGACGCGTGACCCATCGTACCAACGGCGCCGCCGCCGGGGCGCTGTCCGGCGAACTCCGTCCGCCGGCATCCCGCTATGCTCCGCCTCGACAACGGATCAGGCAGGTACCCGTCTGCCAGGGAGCGGGGAGCGTGACATGAGTTCGAACCATGTAGCGGGCAATGTGCGACTGGGGAGCGCGGCGGCCGTACTCCTCGTGCTTCTGGGCGGCACCGGCGCCGCACTCGGCCAGTCCGGCCCGCTCATCGAGCCCGTCACCGACGCCGAGCTCGCCGCCACGCCTGACGGCGACTGGCTGAGCTTCCGCGGCAATCTGTCCGCCTGGGCCTACAGCGCCCTCGACGCGGTAAACACGGAGACCGTCGGCCAGCTCGATTTCGCCTGGGCCGCGCCGATGGAGAACGGCCCCAACGAGGCGACGCCGCTCGTTCGCGGCGGCATCGTCTACCTGCCGCAGCCCGAGGACGTGATCCACGCACTCGATGCCCGCACCGGCGACCTGATCTGGGAGTACCGCCGGGAGCACGACTACCTGGATCCGGAAGGGGCGGACCCCGCCCGGCGCTTCGGCCAGGGCCTGGGCCGGATCACCCGCAACATCGCGATCTGGCAGGACGGCCTGTTCGTCGCCACGATGGACGCGTTCATCATCCGCCTGGACGCGAACACCGGTGAACTCGTATGGGAAACCCGGGTCGGCGACAGCCGCATCGCGCACTCCTCCGGGCCGATCATCGCCGACGGCAAGGTGATCAGCGGCCGCTCCTGCAACATGTCCGTCGCGGGCGGCTGCTACATCACCGCGCACGACGCCGAGGACGGACGCGAGCTGTGGCGCTTCTACACGATCCCACGTCCGGGCGAGCCGGGCGACGAAACCTGGGGCGGCCTGCCGCTCGAACGCCGGTTCCACGTCGGCGCCTGGCACGTCGGCTCCTACGACCCGGAGCTCGGCCTCGTCTACTGGGGCACGTCGGTGCCCGCCCCGTCGCCGGAGGTCCTGCGCGGCAGCGGCGCCGGGTCGCTCCTCTACTCGAACAGCACCCTCGCGCTCCGCGCCGACACCGGCGAGCTCGCCTGGTACTTCCAGCACCTGCCGCGGGACAACTGGGACCTCGACCACCCCTTCGAGCGCATCCTCGTCGACCTGGAGATGGAGCCGGACGAGGAGGCCGCCTGGTCCATCAATCCCGCCCTCGAACGCGGCGACCGGCGGCGGGTGATGACCGGCTTCCCCGGCAAGACCGCCATCCTCTGGACGCTCGACCGGGAGACCGGCGAGTTCCTGTGGGCGCGCGAGACCGTCTTCCAGAACGTGATCACCCACATCGACCCGCACACAGGCACGGTCACCGTCAACGAGGAGGTCATCCCGAAGGCACGGGACGAGGAGTACGGCGTCGTCTGCCCGGCGGCCAGCGGCGGCAAGGACTGGCCGACCGCGGCCTACAGCCCGCTGACCGAAGCCGTCTACGCGCCGCTCCAGGACGTCTGCATGTCGCCGATCATCACCGGCACCGGCGAGGGGCCGCCCCAGGGCTACGGGATCAACTTCCGGATGCAGTTGGCGCCGAACAAGGCGACGGTCGGGCGCCTGGACGCGGTCTCGGCCCGCACCGGCGAATCCCTGTGGCGGTTCGAGGAACCGGCCGGGATGATGTCGGTGATGACGACCGGCGGCGGCCTCGTCTTCGCCGGCAACACGAACCGGCGCTTCCGGGCCTGGGACGCCGCGACCGGTGACGTCCTCTGGGAGACGGTGCTGGGCGGGCCGGTCACGGGCTTCCCCGTCAGCTTCGCGGTGGACGGCGAGCAGTACGTCGCGGTGACCGCCGGCGGGGGCGACCTGCTGAGCGGTCTCTTCAACCGCTTCGGGAACCTGCCCGCGCGCTCCGGCGCCAACATGCTCTACGCCTTCAGGCTGTCCGACACCGCCGGCCGCGGCCCGATCGAGCAACCAAGCGTCACCGCCGCGGCCGCCGAGCCGCCACCGATGATCATGATCGACGCCCCACTGCTCGAAGCGTCGGCGCCCTGCGCGACCTTCTCCACGGAGCAGGCGGACCGCGGCAGCGCGCTCTACCAGGAACAATGCGCCGAATGCCACGGACCGACGCTTCGCGGCGGCGCCCAGGGCGCGGCGCTGGCAGGCCGCAGCTTCATCAGCTACTGGCAAAACCGCGCCGCGAGCGGGCTCTACCGGACGATCCGCGAGACGATGCCGCAGGGCCGGGAAGGGACGATCGGCCCGGCTGCCTCAGCCGACCTGACGGCCTTCCTGCTGAGCGAGAACGGCGCCGGGGCCACCGGCGAACTCGGCTCCGACGTCGAGACGCTGGACGGCCAGCGCACCTGCTTCCGTCAGCAGTAGCGCCCCGGCCTATCCGTGGTCGACGTGGCCATGGTCGTCGTGCGCGTGATCGTCGTGCGCCTCATGCTGCGCACCATGAGCGTGACCGTTGTCAGCGTGCGAGTGCCCGAGATGGGAATGCTGATGCCAGAGGCCCATCACCGCCATCGCTCCAATGCCGATCGCCACCAGGGCGAACTTGAGCACCCGGTCCCTGTCCTGCTCGGGCATCGGAACGTCGTCCTCGCCCATCAGGGAGCTCCGCACGTAGTGGGCAATCCGGTCCCGCTCCCGCGACATCTCCGAGTCCAGCACGTCCATCACCGCCACGTAGATGAACGTGCCGGCGGCGATCGCGTTGAAGCTCCCCTCGAAGATCAGGGCCGTCCTCCCCTCGAACACCTGCCCGGCCACGGTGCCGAACACGATCCCGAGCGGCGTCATGACCGAGAACAGCCACAGCGTCTGCCACAGCTTCCGGTTGCCCGCGGAGTGGGCGGTCACGATCAGGGCGAAGGCGGCGGATCCCTTGTGGAACAGGATGCCCAGCATCACGACCAGTACGGCCGCGGCTTCCGGCTGTAGACCAAGAGCCATCCCCGCGATGATCGAGTGCACGGAGAGCACGATGAGCAGGACGAAGGCGTAGAAGGGAGGCCTCGTCCGCTCGTCCCGCTGGCCCAGCATCGAGTTGCGGCCTTCGAGCACGACCCGGTCGACCAGCAGCAGCAGACCGACTCCCAGCGCCGCGAGCAAAGGCGCCAGCGGATAGTCGACCAGCTTCCGGAGGGCTTCATCGGCTTCGGGCAGCAGGTGGACGAAACCGACGCCGAGGAAGATCCCCCCTGCCAGCGCGTTGCCCAGGGAGAGATAGCGCCGGCTGGCCTGCTGCTTCGCGACCAGGATGGGAATCATGCCGCCGACGATGGCGATCCCGAAGATCGCCAGGCCGGCGATGATCTTGATGGCAAGCGGGGACATGGGATGCGGCCTCCTCTATCCTCTCACCTCTCGACCACTCAGGACGACCCGACGGACGCGGCGTCGTCCTGAAGCGACGGCGGCAGCAGCTCCGGTCTGGTGAAGAAGTTCGCCTGTGCCGCACGGACATAGGCGGGGCGCAAGTTCAGACGATCGCGATAGGCGACAAGCCGCGGACCGATCGGCTCTTCGTAGGCAACCGCCCAGTCCAGGCAACTGCCAAGCAGGATGTCGACGCCCGTGAACCGGTCGCCCAGCAGGAACTCCCGGCCGTCGGCGAACTCGAGTTCCGCCACCGCCGACTGCTTCGCGAAGCCCTCGCGCGCGGTCTGAATCGCCGCCGGCGCCTCGCCGTAGAGGTAGGCGAGATCGCGGTGCTTGCGGATCACGTAGAGCGTGTGGGCGTCGAGCTCCATCATCACGAAGAACGCCCATTGGTCGTAGCGCGCCCGGGCTTCGGTGCCCGCGGCCGGCATCAGGCCGACCGGCTCGCCGTAGGTCTCGGCCACGTAGTTCACGATCGCCGCGCTCTCGGCCAGCGTCAGCTCGCCGTCCTGCAGCAACGGGATCTTCTGGCGCGGATTCAGCCGCGTGAACTCCTCCGTCTGCGTCTCGCCGGTGCGTGGACCGATCGGCCGGTGCTCGTAGTCGAGCCCCAGCTCAGCCAGCGCCCAGTGCGCGCGCAGCGTACGCGACGTGCTGCAGCCCCAGAGCACCAGGGATGGGGCCGAAGTTCGCTTGTCTGCCATAGCGGCAGAACGAGGATGTCAGAAACCCCGGGGGATGGGAATCAGCTACCCCGACCGGGGCAGCGACACCGCCAGCGAAACGCCCAGGCAAACCATGGCGAGGACGTAGAAGGCGATCGTCACGACATCCGCCAGCACCGGCACGTCGACCGGTCCGGACAGGGACCTGCGGCAGGCGGCTATCGGCAGGCCGGCGCCGATCAGGCCGAGTACGACCCAGCGCGCCCACGTCAGTCGAGAGTTCGGTTCCGCCATGGTTCTCAGTCCCGTTGCCGTGTCGTGTCTCGCGTGCCTCGCTGCGAGGCGAGGGGAGGATGTCACAGATCGCGCGGTTTCGCAGCTTCCACGCGGCGGACGCTAGACTGATCGCCACGAACCGCGAATCAGACGGGAGGTCGAGATGCAGATCAGGCGACGGAGGTCTTCGTTCTGGAGGGTCTGGGGTACCGCGGTCATCTCGGTAGGCGCCCTCGTCGTGATTGCCGTGGCGGCGGCCCTGATGATGTTCGCGGCCTCCGCCGCGGAAGCCCAGGAGATTCCGCGACGCCACGACGGCCGTCCCGACCTCTCGGGCACCTACGACATCGCCACCCTGACGCCAGCCCAGCGGCCGGACCGGTTCGGCGACCGGCTCGAGCTGACGCCGGAGGAGGCCGCCGCGCTCGCCGAGCACTGGTCGACGAACTTCGACAAGGACCACGCGCCGAGCGATCCGGACCGCGAGGCTCCGCCGAAGGGCGGCACCGGCATCTACGCGCCCGAGTTCACCGGCGCGGCGGGCAAGGTCGGCGGCTACAACGCCTTCTTCGTGGACATCGGCACGGGCGCCTTCCAGCTCAACGGCAAGTACCGCACGTCGATCATCACGGACCCGCCGGACGGCCGCTATCCGTCGCTCAGCGAGCATGGACAGGAGAGGAGCAATCGGCTGGCGCCCTTCCGGCACGAGAACACGGGCACGGCCTGGTGGCTCGACCTTCCCGTCGGCCCCTACGACGATCACGAACTCCGGCCCCTCGCCGAACGCTGCATCCTCACGCGCGGCGCTTCCGGGCCGCCGTCCATGCCGGGGATGTACAACAACCTGAAGACGATCGTGCAGACCGACACACACGTGATGATCCTGATCGAGTGGATGCACGATGTGCGGATCATCCGGCTCGACTCCGAACATCTGCCCGACACGATCCGCAAGTGGAGCGGCGACTCGATCGGCTGGTGGGAGGGCGACACCCTGGTCGTCGAGACGAGGAACTTCCGGGAGATTCCCGGCTCGGTCACACGGGGTTCGCGCGACATGCGGGTGACGGAGCGGTTCAGCCGCATCGACGCCGGGAACCTGCGCTACGAGTTCACGGTCGAGGATCCCGCCTACGAGACGGCCTGGAGCGGCGAGTACCCGTGGCCCGCGACCTCGCACAAGCTCTACGAGTACGCCTGCCACGAGGGGAACTACGCCTTCGGCAACATCATGCGGGGCGCGCGGTTGCTGGAGCGCGAGGCGATCGAGCAGGGCGCATCGGGCGCCTCGACCGGTTCCGGGTCCGAGGACTGAGGCCGGGAGAGCGATCTCCATGCCGAACATCAACTTCATCCCCCACCCGCTCGTCGGCACGCCGATGGGCGCCGCGCTCGATCTCTGCGTGATCCTGGCCGTGCTCTGCTGGCTCGCCGCCGTGCTCACCCGCGAGTACTCCTGGGTGGACCGCCTCTGGTCCATCTGCCCGCCGGTGTACTGCCTGATCGTGGCCTTCTCCACGGACTTCGGGTTCTCGCGAGTCAACGTGATGACCCTCCTCGCGCTGCTCTGGGGAGCGCGGCTCACCTTCAACTTCGCCCGCAAGGGCGGTTACACGAAGGGCGGCGAGGACTACCGCTGGGCCACGGTCCGCGAGCGCTTCGGGCCGGTCGGCATCCAGCTCATGAACGCGACCTTCATCGCGCCCGGCCAGATGCTGCTGATCTGGTGGTTCACTTCGCCGGTCCACGCGGCCTGGGAGGCGGGGGACGCGCCGCTGGGCGGACTCGACTTCGTGGCCGCCGGGCTGTTCCTCCTGCTCCTGATCGGCGAGACCGTCGCCGACGAGCAGATGTGGGCCTTCCAGCAGGACAAGAGGCGCCGGGTCGCGGCCGGTGAAGACGTCGCCCAGCCGTTCATGAACCGCGGGCTCTTCCGCATCTGCCGTCATCCGAACTACCTGTGCGAGATGGGGATGTGGTGCGCCTTCTACCTGTTCGCCGTCGCGGCTTCGGGCCAGTGGATCCACTGGAGCGGCCTGGGCTGCCTCGCACTGATCGCCCTCTTCATCGGGTCGATTCCGCTGGGAGAGTCCATCGCGGCCGCCAGGTACCCGTCGTATTCGGAGTACAAGGCGACGACCCCCTGCATCATTCCGGGATTGCGGCTGGGCAAACCGTAGTACGCTCGCCGACGCCCAGCTCAACCCCGTAAGGAGGAACCTCGCGTGATCCGATTGCGTCCTCGGGGGCAGTACGCCCCGCTCGCCTTCGCCGCCGCTGCCCTGCTGCTCGCGGCCCTTGTCCTCGCGCCGGCGTTCGCCGCCGAGCCCGAACTCCAGCACGCCAAGCCGGCCGATGTCGGCCTGGACCCGGCCGGTCTCGAGAAGCTGAACGAGGCCATGCACGGCATGGTCGACGGCGGGCAGCTCGCCGGCGTCGTCACGATGGTCTCGCGCAAGGGGAAGGTCGTCCACTTCGACGCCTACGGCAAGCGCGACATCGAGAACGGGCTCCCGGTCGAGAAGGACACGATCTTCCGCATCTACTCGATGACGAAGCCGATCGTCGGCGTCGCCCTGATGACGTACTACGACGAGGGCCGCTTCACCCTGGACGACCCGGTGTCGAAGTTCATTCCCGAGTTCACCGACCTCAAGGTGGCGAAGGAAGACGGGCCGGACGGCATGCCGATCACCGAGGACGCCGACCACCCGATGACGATGCGGGAGCTGATGAGCCACACCGCCGGCCTGAGCTACGGGCTGTTCTCCCAGTCCCAGGTCGACACGCTCTACACGAAGGCGAACGTCCTCGACTCCAACCAGACGCTCAAGGACATGATCGACAAGCTGGCGAAGATCCCGCTCCGCCAGCAGCCGGGGTCCATGTGGCACTACAGCATCGCGGTCGACGTCCAGGGCTATGTGCTCGAGGTGCTGGCCGGCAAGCCGCTCGACGAGGTCCTGAACGAGCGCCTGTTCGGCCCGCTCGGAATGACTGACACCGCCTTCTGGGTCGAGCCCGGCAAGGTGGACCGCTTCTCGCACATGTACGCGACGAACGAGGGCAAGCTGGCGAAGGTCGAGTTCGGCCAGTACCTCGAGAAGCCGAACTTCCTGTCCGGCGGCGGCGGCCTCGTCTCCACCGCCACGGACTACATGCGCTTCGCGCAGATGCTCGCCAACGGCGGCGAGCTCGGCGACGTCCGCATCCTGAAGCCGGAGACGGTCGAGTTGATGCACACCGACCACCTGCCGGCGAGCGTGACCGACATGGGGCCCATCTACCGGGGCAACCGCTTCGGCCTGGACTTCTCGATCGTCACCGATCCGAACCCGGCGACCGACCACGAGCGCGCCAGGGGCGAGTACTGGTGGTACGGGATCGGCGGCACCTGGTTCGGCATCAACCCGGTGCAGGACCTGGTCGTCGTCGGCATGATCCAGAGCCGCGACTTCGGCGCCGCGGCGAGAGCCCGCTTCACCAGCAAGCGTCTCGCGTACGAAGCGATCGTCGACTGAGACGCGCCCCGGCGCCCTCTCTGAAGAAACCGCCTGAACCGTCGAGGAGGACGTAGTCCATGAGTCTGTTCGCCTGGTCGTGGATGTTCCTCGTCCTCTACATCGTCGGCATGCTGACCTTCGGCTGGGTCGCCAGCCGGAGGATCAGCAACGCCGACGACTTCGCCACCGCGCGGAGCAGCTACGGCCCCTACTTCCTGGCCCTGGCGTTCGCCGCGACCACCGCCAGCGGCGCCACCTTCCTCGGCAGCCCGGGCCTCGGCTACGACTTCGGCATGGCCAGCGTCTGGGGCAAGTTCCTCTATCCGATGGGGGTCTACTTCGGGGTCCTGATCACGATCAAGCTGGTCGCCAATTCGGGCCACAAGTTCGGCAACCGCTCGATCCCGGAGTACCTGGGGGACCGCTACCAGAGCGACGGCGTACGGCTGCTCGTTTCCGTCTTCTCCCTGGTGCTGTTCTTCTACATCGCCGGCCAGCTCGTGTCGGGACTGGTCATGTTCGAGATCATGCTCGGTCTCGAACCGTTGACGGCCCTGATCATCACGTCCGGCGTGCTGCTGGTGTACGTCGTGCTCGGCGGCGCCCACGCCGACATCCTCACCGACGGCATCCAGGGGATGATGATGCTCGGCGTCGCGATCGTCGTGATCATCATGTTCCTGTTCGCCTCCGGGATGGACGGCGGGCTCGGCGCCCTGGTCAGCAACCTGCGCGTGCAGGACCCGAACCTCGTGGGGCCGCTCAACAAGTCGAACTCGCTCTACGACTCCTGGTGGGCGATCGCCTGCGTCCTGTTCGCCCACATCCCGCTCGGCATGCTCCCGCACATCGGCAACAAGGTGTGGGCGCTCAGGAACGACGGCGACCGGATGCGCTTCGTCAAGCTCGCCTTCGCCGTCGGGCTGACGATGGGCATGCTGGGGCTCGGCGGAATCCTGGCCCGCGGCGTCCTGGGCACCGAACTGCTCGAGGCCGGCCGGAACGCGAACGAGGCGCTGCCGGCGCTCTTCATCGAGCTGTTCCCGACCTGGCTCGCCGCCCTCATCGGCGTCGGCATCCTGGCCGCGCTCATGTCGACCGCGGACGGGCTCGTCGTTTCTTCCTCCCAGATCGTCGCCAACGACATCTACCGCCGGTCGATCGTTCCCAAGTACACGCCGCACCTGAGCGACAAGGAGGTCGATCGCAAGGTGCTCACCATCAGCCGCTGGAGCACGGTGATCGTGTTGATCCTCTGCACATGGATGGCGTGGGCGATGCAGGACATGAACATCGCCTTGCTGGTCTGGGTGGGCACCGGAGGCATGATGGCGGCCTTCGCCGGCCCGCTGGTGGTCGGCGGGCTCTGGCGGGGCGTCACCCTCGCCGGCGCCTACACCGGCCTCGTCACCGGCATGCTCACCTTCGTCCTGCTGCGCAGCGGCCTGCCGTGGATGATCGTCGATCCGGGCTCGCTCGGCCCGTTGTCGGGAATCGCGCAGTGGCTCGCGCACTACCAGATCAACCCGTACTCCTGCGCGGTGGTCGGCGAAGTGGTCTCCATCGCCGGGACCTACATCGTCTCCAAGCTGACGCAGCCGCTGCCTGAAGCGCACGTGGAGCGGTTGTTCAGCGCGCCGGCCGAGACGGCGGAGGCCGCCGGGGGCTAGCTACACTTCACGGCAGAGTTCGACACAACGAGGAGGGACGACATGCGTCGCCATCGAAACGCTCGCCTCCGTTTCCGGTGGATTCCGGCTCTCGCCGCAGGGCTGACGATCACTGCGCTGCCGGCCGCGCTGCCGGCCCAGCAAGCGTCCGACTGGACGCCGCCACTGGCTGCCGACGGCAAGCCCGACATCTCCGGCGTCTGGGACTTCCGCACCCTGACGCCGTTGCAGCGGCCCGAGGACCAGGAAGCCGCGATCGACGAGACCCGGGCGGCCGAGATCGAGGCCGCGGCCGTGGAACGCGCACGCGTCGCCGATCTGCCCAGCGACCCCGAGGAAAGAAGGCTCGAGGCCGGCGGCGACGTCGGCGGCTACAACAACTTCTGGTTCGACCGCGGCGCCACGGTCGTCGACGACCTCCGCACGTCGCTGATCGTCGATCCACCCGACGGTCGCCTGCCGGAGACACAGCCCGGCATCGAGCGAAAGACACCCGGCGACGACAAGCCGATCGACCGGCCCGTGCGGCTACGGGTGGGCGGCATCGGTCTCGACAGCTACGAGGATCGCGGACTGGCCGAGCGCTGCCTCCTCGGCTTCAACGTGGGGCCGCCGATCACGCCGGGCGGCTACAACCAGAACATCCAGATCTTCCAGTCCGCGAACCACGTGGCGATCCTGAACGAGATGGTCCACGACACCCGCATCGTGCCTCTCGACGGACGTCCTCACCTTCCCGACTCCGTGCGTCAGTGGATGGGAGACTCCCGCGGCTACTGGGAAGGCGACACCCTGGTCGTCGAGACGAAGAACTTCAGCGACCTGGTGTCGAGCTTCAGCGGCAACGTGTTCAGTTCCGTCGGCACCGCCTGGGAGATGCAGGTCACGGAGAGGTTCCGGCGCGTCGACGAGACCACCCTGTTGTACGAGTACACGGTGAACGACCCCGCGACCTACACCCGGCCCTTCAGCGCGCGCCTGCTGATGAAGAAGGCGGACGTCCCGCTGTACGAGTACGCCTGCCACGAAGGCAACTACGGGCTGTACAACATCCTTTCCGGCGCCCGCGCCGAGGAGGCCGAAGCGGCCGCGACCGGCGGCGGGTAGCGCGGCAGAATCGTCACCGCTTCGCGGCGGGTTGTCTTCCGCGGGTCAGAAGACCCGCAGTCACACGCCTGCGGCGGCAGCGGGTCAGACGACCCGCGCACCCAGTGGGGGCGGTCAGTCGTCCCAGTCGGGAATCGGCTGCGGCCCCGGGACGATCCCCGCGATGTCCGGATCCTCTCCGCTCGTGTCTTCCGGCGCTTCCAGGGCAGCCTGTTCCTTGTCGATCTTCCGCTGCGCCCGCCGTTCCAGCTTCTCCTGGCGCCGCTGGCGCTTCCGCATCTCTCGTTGACGTTTCGCGAACGTGGTCGGACCAGGTCTGGCCATAGGCGATCTCCCCTCCTCCGCGCCGACTCGGGGCCGTGGCGGAACGAGTCATGGTAACAGGACCTTGACGGCGTGCCGTGAGGCGGCCGCCAGCAAAGCGGCCGCCGGCTCAGGGCGTGTAGTAGGTCGGCGAGCCGGGGCCGACGGGCAGGCCGAGCGCGAAGACCCAGACGTAGAACAGCGTCACCCAGCCGATCAGGTAGGTGATCGAGTACGGGATCATCGTCGCGATCAGCGTGCCGATTCCGAGCTTGCGGTCATAGCGCATCGCCACCGCCAGAATGAGGCCGAAGTAGCTCATCATCGGCGTGATGATGTTCGTCGTCGAGTCGCCGATCCGGTACGCGGCCTGGATGACCTCCGGGCTGTAGCCGACGGTCATCAGCATCGGCACGAAGATCGGGGCTGTCACGGCCCACTGCGCGGACGCGCTGCCGAGCATCAGATTGACGAAGCAGCACATCAGGATGAACGGGATGAACACGATCGGCCCGGTCAGATCGAAGCGGGTCAGCAGATCGGCGCCGACCACGGCCGTGATCGTTCCCAGGTTGGTCCAGTTGAAGAAGGAGACGAACTGCGCGGCGAAGAAGACGAGCACCATGTAGGGCCCGAGCGAACTCATCGCCCGGCCCATGCCGTCGATCACGTCGCGGTCGTTCCGGACCGAACCCGTGACCCGGCCGAACACAATCGACGGCACGATGAAGAAGACGAAGATGAGGGAGACGACGCTCCGCAGCATCGGCCTCAGGTCGTCGATCAGGAGCGCGTTCACCGCCGGGTCGCGGAACCATCCGTTCTCCGGCAGGGCCAGCAGCGCCAGCCCCCCGAGCATGACGAGAACGGTCACACCCGCCAGCTTCAGACCGCGCTTCTCTTCCGGCGACAGCGTCTTCAGGCCGTCTTCCGGATCCTCCAGGTCGTTCGCCGCCCGGCTCGGGTCGAACGCGCCCAGCTTGGGTTCGACGATCCGTGTCGTCACGAAGGTGCCGATCGCCGTGATCATGAAGGTGCTGACCAGCATGAAGAGGTAGTTCGCGGTCGCCGGAATCTCGTTGGCGGCGCCCGGCGCGTAGGAAGGATCGATGATCCGCGCCGCCTCGGTCGTGATCCCGGCGAGCAGCGGATCGACGGTCCCGATCAGGACGTTCGCCGAGTAGCCGCCCGAAACGCCGGCGAACGCCGCCGCCAGGCCGGCAAGGGGGTGGCGGCCCACCGATCGAAACACGACCGCCGCCAGCGGAATCAGCACGACGTAGCCCATCTCCGAGGCCGTGTTCGAGACGACCGAGGCGAAGACGACGACCGCGGTCAGCAGGTTCCGCGGAGCGCCCAGCACCAGGGCCCGCAGCAAGGCCCCGAGCAGACCCGACCGTTCGGCGACGCCGACGCCGAGCAATGCGACCAGGACCGTGCCCAGCGGCGCGAAGCCCGTGAAGTTCGTCACCAGGTTCATGGCGATCCGCCGCATCCCTTCCGGGTTCATCAGGCTGACCGCGCGGATCATCCCGTCCTCGGAGCGGCCCGAGACGCCGGCGGGCCGCGGGTCCTCGACCTGCCAGTCGAGCAATTCCGCCATCCCCGAAACCAGGAGGATGAGCAGCGCCAGCACCGCGAACAGCGTCACCGGATGCGGCAGGAGGTTGCCGAGAAACTCGACGACGTTCAGAAAGCGGGTGAAGAGGCCGGGGCCACGTCCCTCTCGCCGTTTCCGCCGCTTCGAAGCCTCGGCCATCCGCGGAACAGTAACCGACGGCCCTGCGTGCAGAAACCGTTAAGAAAAACACGACATTCGGTGGCTAGGATCGGAACACGACCGATGAGCAAGCGATCCCCCAGCACCCGGAACACGTTCCTCCTCGCAGCCGTCTGCCTGCTCCTCCTCGCCTCCAGCGGTCTCCTCCACGCCCAGGCAGGAGGCGTCGAGCCCGAAGACGAGCCCTCCCTGTCCCGCATCTTCGCTCACCTGCGGGCCCTCGGTGCCGACGAGATGGAAGGCCGCGGCACCGGCGCGAGGGGCGGCGAGCGCGCGGCCGACTACATCGAGACCACGCTCGAGGAACTCGACCTCGAACCCGTCGCCGGCTCCTACCGCCAGGCCGTGCCGATGCACTCCAGCCTGCCGCTGCCCTCGAGCCGGCTCACTGTCCACTCCGGGCACGGGGACGAGCACACCCTGGAGTTGTGGAAGCACTATGTCCTGTTCGACACGGGCGCCCAGACCTACCTGCCGCAACCGACGCCGCTGGTCTTCGTCGGTTACGGCATCGTGGCGCCCGAGTACCGGTACAACGACTACCAGGGCCTCGACATGGCGGGCCGGATCGCGGTTTTCCTGGCCGGTGAGCCGGTTTCGGACGACGACGCATTCTTCGACGGCGCCAGGGCGACCTTCTACTCGGATCCCGAGATGAAGTTCCGCACCGCTCTCTCGCGGGGCGCCCGGGGAGCGATCCTGCTGCCTTCCCCGCGGGGAACGCAGTTCACCCGCTGGCAGGGCGTTCGCGATGCCTTCGAGACCGAGGACGTCACCCTGCCCTACGGTGTCGCCGGCAGCCTGAACGTCCTTCTCGAACTGCACCAGGCGGAGCTGCTCTTCCAGGATGCCGAGACATCGTTCAGCGAGGTGCTGGAACTCGACCGCCTCGGCAACCTGGGGAGCTTCCCGCTGGCGACGCGGGTCCAGTTCCACGGTGAATTCCGGGAGCGGGACTTCGCCGCCCCCAACCTGCTGGCCCGCCTGCCGGGCTCGGACCCGCTGCTCAGGGACGACCATGTGATCGTGAGCGCCCACTACGACCACCTCGGCCTGGGCCGACCGGTCGACGGCGACGCGATCTACAACGGCGTCATCGACAACGCCAGCGGCGCCGCGGTGACGCTCGAGCTCGCGCGCATCCTGTCGAACAGTCCGGAGCGGCCCCGGCGGTCCATCCTCTTCCTGCTCGTGACCGGCGAGGAGAAGGGCCTGCTCGGCTCGCGCTACTACCGCGACCATCCCGTCGTGCCGTTGCATCGGACGGTGGCCGCGCTCAACATCGACGGCATTTCATTCCTCGACACGACGGACGAGTTCGTGGGCATCGGCTCCAAGTACTCCACCCTCGGCGAGTTGCTCGAACAGACCCTCGCATCGCTCGATCTCCGCCACAGCGGAGTGCCCGACCCGCTCGGTTTCCGTGAACCGTTCTACCGTTCCGACCAGCTCGCCTTCGCCCAGGCCGGCATCCCGTCGATCCTGGTCATGGAGGGCCTGGCCTTTCGGAACCTGGGACCGGGTGAAGGTCTGCGCCGGTTCATCGAATGGTCCGTCCAGCGCTACCACACTCCCTTCGACGACCTGGAGCAGCCCCTGGACGGCAAGGCAATCGAGCAGCACGCGGAAGTGCTGCTCGCCTACGTGCGCACCGTCGCGAACACGCCCGCCGAGCCCCGCTGGCTGCCCGGAGCGCCGTGGATCGGGGAACGCCTGCGCACCCTGGCCGAAAGGCGCTGAGCGGGCGCCGGCCGGCCATGTTGCGGTCCGCGTTCGTTCTGTCAGCGCTCCTCGCGACCAACGCCGCCGCTCTGACCGCGCAGCCCGTCGACGGTCCGCGCGGCAGCATCCGTATCCGCGGCTCCGACACGATGCTGCTCCTGGTGCAGCGCTGGTCCGAGGGCTTCATGACGTCTCACCCCGGCATCTCCGTCGAGGTGCGGGGCGGCGGCACGACGAAGGGCCTGGAAGCGTTGATCGCCGGCGAAGTCGACATCGCCTCCGCCTCGCGGCCGCTCAGACCGGATGAGGCGCAACGGATGCTCGAACGGCACGGTTCCCTCGGTTTCTCCGTGCTGGCCGCCCGCGACGCGCTGAGCGTCTACGTCCATCCGGCGAACCCGATCAGCGATCTGACGCTGGAGCAGCTCCGCGCGATCTTCACGGGACGCGTCCAGCGCTGGAGCCAGCTCGGCGCAGAGCGAACGCGAGCCGACGAGATCATGGTGGTCAACCGGAGCCCGGCGTCCGGCAGCCGCCTCTTCTTCCGGGAGCACGTCCTGTTGGGAGAGCGGTACACGCGGCGCGCCAGGGTGAGACCGACGACCGCCAACGTGGCGGCCGCGGTGGCGGCCGCGCCCGGAGCGATCGGCTACGGCGGCATCGGTCTGGCGGAGGGTGTGCGCCTGCTGGAGGTGGAAGGCGTCGCACCCTCCTTCGCGAACATCCGCAACGGCGCCTACCCGATCTCCCGCTACCTCTATCTCTACATCTCCGCGCCGCCCGCCGGCCTGGTGAAGCAGTTCATCGACTGGATGCTGGGCGACGACGGCCAGCGCGTCGTCGCCGAAGTCGGCTACGTGCCGCTCCGGGACCCGTAGGCACACTGGATGCGCCGGTCGGTAGCCCACGCTTCAACAGACGCGGTGAACCGCCAGCGGCAGGAAGAAGCCCGATTCGGGATGGCCGCCGGCGCACTTGTATCGTGGTTAGCGGTCGACCTTCGCGGTTCTCATGGTCCGCTCCATCCGAAGAAGGCGCGGAGCCGGGCGCGGTCGATGTCCGTCAGCGGCAGGAATCGCGAGCGGTCCCCGCCCCCTGCGGCCGAGGTGTCGCAGGGCTGGCACATCAGAACACCCGGCTCGCGAGTGTGCTTCAGGCCAAGGACATGCCCGAGCTCATGGGCGATCACGTTGCGAACCACGTGCTCGCGCTCGTCGCCCGCAGGAATGGCGACGAAGTAGCGGCCATCGTCGCCGTAGGGCCAGGCGAAGGGCATGAGACCCTGAGCCGAGAGCAGCACGACGACCTCCGCGTCCAACCGGAAGAGGGCCTCGGGCGGTTTGGGTCCCGGATCGGACGAGTGGAGGCGGCCGGCGAGCTGGGATAGTTGGTGGGCGTAGTTCTCGAACGGTCGCAGACCCGACGGAGGCGTCGCCGAGAGGGGTTCGGCGAACGCCGCGGGCAGCCCGAGGTCGGAGACGCTGTCGTTCCAGAACGCAACCGCCTCGCCGACCATGCGGACCCGGGCGTCCGCTGCGTCGGCGACGAGAATGGCGATGCGAGCCGGCGTCCGGGGCGCCGTGGCAGGATTCTGCGCGACGACCGGCGCGACCAGTAGAACCCGCGCCAGCCACGCCGCGGCAAGACCGCCAGGCAGCCTCAAGGAGCCCACCCGATGAAGCCCAGCACCCATTCGACCCTGCCGTCGAGGACCCGCGACCACTCGCAGCGACAGCAGCGCCGCCCTCGCACCGTCGACTTCCTGCGTCCCCTCGCCTTCACGCTGTCCCTCGGCCTGATCGCTTCGTCCGTCCTCGGCCAGATCCACCGGACGCCGGACCCGGTGCGCCGGGCCGACCTCCACCGTCTCGCCGAAGTCGATCGGATGGTCATGGTACCGATGCGGGACGGTGTCCGCCTCGCGACCGAGATCTACCGGCCACGGAACGCACAGGGTCCGGTGCCGGCGATCTTCTGGCGCACGCCCTACAACTTCAGCCCGCTGCCGGAGCCGAACCTGGAACGCCCGAGCGCTCTGCTCAAGTTCGGCCTGGACGCGATCGAGCGCGGTTACGCCTTCGTGGTCCAGAACGAGCGCGGCAAGTTCTTCTCCGAAGGCGACTGGGAGATCCTCGGCCGGCCGCGCACGGACGGCTACGACGCGCTGACCTGGATCGCCGATCAGCCATGGTCGAGCGGCAAGGTCGCCACGTTGGGCTGCTCGTCCACCGCGGAGTGGCAGATGGGCCTGGCGGCGATGCGCCATCCCGCCCACGCCGCCGCCGTACCGATGGGCCAGGGCGCCGGCATCGGCCGGATGGGGCCGTTCCACGAGCAGGGGAACTTCTACCGCGGCGGCGCGCTCCAGCTCCCGATGGCCGTGTGGCTCTTCGGCGAGCAGAACACCCAGCGCCCGACCTTCCCGCCGGGGACCAGCCGGGAGGACCTGGCGCGGCTCGCGACCTACTTCGACCTGGCGGCGAAGATGCCCCAGGTCGACTGGAAACAGGCGTTGTGGCACCTGCCGATCCAGACCTTGATCGAATCCGTCGGCGGGCCGAAGGGAATCTTCGGTCAGTTCGCCGCCCGCATGCCGGACGACGCGGGCTGGTACGAGGGCGGCCTCTACCACGACGACGAGCCGTTCGGCGTACCGGCGCTGTGGGCGAACTCCTGGTACGACCTGTCCGTGTCGCCGAACCTGGCGCTCTACGGCCACGTTCGCGAGAACGCCGATCCGGAAGTCCGCGACCACCAGTACATGGTCATCGCGCCCAGCCTCCACTGCAACATGTACCGCCTGACGAACCCGCTCGTCGTCGGCGAACGGGACTTCGGCGACACGGACTTCGGCTTCGACGAGATGCTCTGGAGCTTCCTCGACCGCTTCACGAAACCCGAGGCGAACGGCTTCGAGAACCGGTACGCCAGGGTCCGCTACTTCCTGATGGGCGAGGACCGTTGGGAGAACGCCGCCGACTGGCCGCCCGCCGGCGTCGAAGCGATGACCCTCTACCTCGACAGCGGCGGCAGCGCGAACAGCGCCACCGGCGACGGCCGACTCACGACGGACAGCGGCGAAGGAGGTGCCGATCGCGACCGTTTCGTCTACGACCCGGGCTCGCCGGTGCCCACTCACGGCGGCGCCTTCTGCTGCATGGGCGACCACGAACCCGGTTCCTTCGATCAGCGCGGCGTCGAAGCCCGCGCCGACGTGCTCGTCTACACGACGGCGCCGTTCGAGGAGCCGCTGGCGGTCGTCGGTTCGATCGATGTCATCCTGCACGTTTCATCGGACGCGCCGGACACCGACTTCACGGTCAAACTGGTCGACGTCCACCCCGACGGCCGGGCCTTCAACCTGGACGACACGATCCTGCGCATGCGCTACCGCGAGGGCTTCGACCGCCACGTCTCGATGGAACCGGGCGAGATCTACGAAGTAGCCCTGGGCCCGCTCGCCACCGCCAACGTGTTCGGCGCCGGCCACCGCCTGCGGATCGAAGTCTCGAGCAGCAACTTCCCCCGCTACGACCGCAACCTGAACACCGGCGGCAACAACTACGACGAGAGCGAGTGGCAGGTGGCGCGGAACGCCGTCCACCACTCGGCGGAGCATCCCTCGCGGATCGTGCTGCCGGTGCTGGATCGGTAGTCAGGACAGCGCTCGACTGTCGGTGCGCCGGCTCGACTGTCGGTGCGCCGGCCTTCCGGCCGGCATCGGCCGGAGGCGGAATCCGCCAGCGCACCGCTAAGGCATCAGCGGCGGCACCTTCGGACTGAACTTCACGCCGGTCACGCGGTCCGTGTTGTCTGCCCGCCTCCGGCGACTTGGCGGGAAGTCCTCCGTCTCCTCGATCCACGCATCGAGCACCCGGCTCAACTGCCGGGCAATCTGCTCCACTTCCGGCCGGCCGGCCAGGTTCACGAGTTCGTGCGGATCCGACTCCAGGTCGTAAACCTCGATCACCGGCCTCGGCGCCTCGAACAGCCGGGCCTGACCCGGCGTCAACTCTCCAGCCTCACGCGCGGCCGTCAGGCTGTACCAGGACGGACTGCGCGAGGCGTCGGCCGGCGTGCAGAGAGGCAACTCCGTGTAGGCGTTGCGAATCAGCTTGTGGCGCGGCCCGCGCACCGCGCGGATGTGCTCGTCGCAGTTGTGCCAGTTGCGTTCCGCGAAGACGTACTCGCGTCCCGGTGCCGCCTGATCGGTCAGCGCCGCGGCGAAGCTCTCTCCCTGGAAGCTCGGCGGAACCTCCGCACCGGCCGCCTCCAGCAGAGTGGGCGCCAGGTCGATGACACTGGCCAGACCGCCGTAGCGGATGCCTCCCCGCGTCACACCTGGCCAGGAGACGATCAACGGCGCGCGGATTCCGGCGTCGTACGCGGTCGCCTTCGCGCGCGGAAACGGCATCCCGTTGTCGCTCAGGAAGACGACCAGGGTGTCCTCCCGGAGGTCGCGGCGGTCCAGCTCGGCCAGCATTCGGCCGATCTCGCGATCCATGCGCGAGATCTCGTCGTAGTAGAGGGCCAGGTCGGCCCGCGTCGCCTCGTCGTCGACCAGGTAGGGCGGCACCGCGACCTTCCCCGGATCATGCGGCGGATCGACCGCGTCGGCCGAGTACGGCCGGTGCGGATCGCGGAAGCCGACCCAGAGGAAGAAAGGCCG
>JAJEBV010000034.1 GCA_022822365.1 Thermoanaerobaculia bacterium
GTCGACCGACTCCTCGGCGTCGCCTGCGCCATGCTCCGGAACCGTGCTCTCTTCGACCCCCAGAAACGCCACCTCGTGCAGGCCGCTTGAACGAGAATCTCCCATCAACACCCTTGCTAAAGGGTGGAGAGTCCCAGCAGACGTGCCGCGGAAGTCGTTCCACCCGGCAGCCGTACAATCCCGCGTCGTGACCCCCACCGACGCGTGCTGGATCTTCGGCTACGGCTCGCTGATTTTCCGCCCGGCAATCCCCTTCGTGGAGCGTCGACCCGCCCGACTCCGGGGCTGGAGCCGGCGCTTCTGGCAGTGGTCGACGGACCATCGCGGCACGCCGTGGCTCCCTGGCCGGGTTGTCACCTTGGCGCCCGCTCCCGGTGCCTGCTGCTGGGGAATGGCCTACCGCCTGGACCAGGAGGAGACCGATGGGATCCTCGCTGGTCTGGACGTGAGGGAATGCGGCGGCTATGTCCGCATGGGTGTCGACGTCGAGCTGGCCGAGTCTGCCGAGCAAGCCCCGGCCCCCTCACCGGCATCGCCGCAGGTCGTCGCAGGCCTCACCTATCAGGGCTGGCCCGGCAACCGAAACTACGCGGGTCCAGCGCCAATCGACGAGATTGCGTCCCAGGTCATACAGGCAACAGGCCCGAGCGGCACCAACGCCGACTACGTCCGCGATCTGGATGCCGCACTGAACACGTTAGGTGTCGAAGACACCCACGTAGCCGCCCTGGTCGCCAGGTTGGGGGAGTAGATCACCCCAAGCCGCCGATCCACTCCAGCCAGCCGGAGGGCCGAGGGGGCGGTCCCAGCGGGCTCGGAGCGAGCGACGCTCGGCGCCCGTTCGGTAGTCGACGCCCAACCGGAGCGAGCGCAGCGAAGTGCGCGCCACACGTCCCGTTATCCGGCCGAGCGCGCACGGCCGATGGGACCGCCCCCTCGGCCCTCCGGCTGGCGGGTGCCCCGCTACGGCGCCATCGCTCCAGTGACACCGACATCCCGGCCCTGCGGGTCGATCAGGACGCCTGGATTCATCAGGCCGTCCGGGTCCACCGCCGCCTTGGCGCCGGCCAGGGCCTGGGCGAACACCTCGGGGCGCTGGCGGTCGTAGCCGGCCGGTCGGTGGTCGCGGCCGACCGCGTGGTGATGCGTCACGGTGCCGCCGGCGTCGACGACCGCCTCGTTCGCGGCGAGCTTGATCTCCCGCCACTGCTCCGCGAGGCGCTCCCAGTCGCCGAGGGCGGAGAACGTGAAATAGGGCGCCGGGCCATCCGGGTAGACGTGGGTGAAGCGGCAGGTGACCCGTCCGGGCCTGCCGGTCGCCTCCTCCAGGATCTCCGCGGTGCGGGCCATGATCCGGGCGTGGAAACCGGCGAAGCGGTCCCAGGTGATCGCGGTCTCGAAGGTGTCGCCGATGACTCCCAGGGGAACTCCGACCTCGCGGAAGTAGGGCCCCTTGATGAAGGCGTCGCGCCAGGCGCCGGCTGCGCCCTCGCGGTGGGACCGGCCGGCCGAGGCGCTGTGATCGCCGCCGCAGTCGGCGGTCAGTTCGAGCGCACGCTTCATCCAGGGCTCTACGGGGTGGTCGGCCGACTCGAAACCGAGGACGAGCAGCGACGTCGAGCCGTCGCCGGCGCCCGCGCCGGCGGTCTCCTGGGCGTCGATCAGCCGGCAGTTCGAGGGGTAGAGACCGCTCTGGGCCAGCATCCGCACCGCCTCGGCCGCCTGCGCGTAGTCGGCGAAGTGGACCGCCGCCGAACCACGATGCGTCGGGCGGTCCTGGAGCCGCATCCAGGCTTCGGTGATGACCCCGAGGATGCCCTCCGAGCCGATGACCATGCGGTCGGGGGAAGGGCCGGCGCCGGAACCGGGCAGCCGGCGGGTCTCCATGACTCCCCGGGGCGTTACGGTCGTCGTCGCTTCGACGAAGTCGTCGATGTGGGTGTAGAGGCTGGCGAAGTGGCCGCCCGAGCGGGTCGCGATCCAGCCGCCCAGGGTCGAGTGCTCGAAACTCTGCGGGAAATGGCGCAGCGTCAGCCCGTGCTTCCGGAGCTGGGCTTCGATGTGGGGGCCGCGGGCGCCGCCCTGAATGCGCGCGGCCCGGCTCGGGCGGTCCACTTCCAGCACTTGGTCGAGCTTGAGGAGGTCGACCGTCACGGTGCCGGCGTAGCTGTCGCCGACGGCCGGCTCGACGCCGCCGACCACGCTCGAACCGCCGCCGAAGGGAATCGCCGCGGCGCCGGCGTCGCCGGCCCAGTCGAGGATGCGAACGACATCCTCCGTCGTTTCCGGGTAGGCGACGAGATCAGGCGGCTCCGGCACCTCGCGGCGGAACATCCGGACCGCGTCCGGGAAGGACTTCCCGTAAGCGTGGAGGAGGCGTTCGTAAGGGTCGTCCCGGAACAGACTCGCAAGCGATGACGGTGGTTTCAGCCGCGGGGTACGGAGGTCGAAGTCACCGACCAGGGGCACGGTCGCGCGGGACTCCAACGAGACCCCGAACCGCTCCTCGGTCTGCGCCCTGAAGGTGACCGCCTCGGCTTCGGTCAGCCCCTGTCCTTCGTATCCCCAACCGCAGAGCTTGCGTCTCGCTTCGGTCACTTGAGCCTCCCTGGACGGCGCAGAATAGCGGAGAGCCTTCCGTGACCATCTACAATCCCCGTCCGATGTCCTGGCAGCCAGAGGTCGACGAGATCGAACGCCGCCGGCGCCTGGCGCTGGCGATGGGCGGCGACGAGGCGATAGCAAAACAGCACGAGCGCGGTCGCCTGACCGTGCGCGAGCGGATCGAGGGGATCGCCGATCCGGGCTCGTTCATCGAGGAGGGCCGTCAGGCGGGAGCCGCCGAGGTCGACGAGGAGGGCCGCGTCGTCGCGTTCACGCCCGCGAACTATGTCGTCGGCTTTGCCGATGTCGGTGGCGGCCGGGTGATCGTGGCAGGCGAGGACTTCACCCAGGCCGGCGGTTCGCCGTCGCCGGCGGGGCTGCGCAAGAGCATCTACTCGGAGGAACTCGCGCTCAAGTACCGGTTGCCCCTGGTTCGCTTCCTCGAAGGCGGCGGCGGCAGCGTGCGCGGCAGCGCCGGCCGCCAGAAAGGCGCGCCGAAGAAGCCGCCGCGGCCGATGGGGGAGCCGGTCTACTCCCGTGCCCGCTTCTGGTCGATCGCCGAGATTCTGCGGACGGTGCCGGTCGCCTCGATCGGCGTCGGTGCAGTGGCGGGCTTCCCGGCGGCGCGCCTGGTCGCTTCCCACTTCTCGGTGATGACCCGCCACACGGCGCAGATCCTGATCGGCGGGCCGGCGCTGGTCGAGCGGGCCCTGGGCGAGAAGAAGACGAAGGACGAACTCGGCGGTTGGGAGGTCCACAGCCGGAGCGGGGTCGTCGACAACGTCGCCGAGGACGAGGACGACGCGATGGAGCAGGTGCGCCGCTTCCTGAGCTACCTGCCGCCCAACGTGGACACGCTGCCGCCTCGCCGCTCCGTGGGCGATCCGGCGGAGCGTCGCGAGGAACGCCTGCTTTCGATCGTGCCGCGCGACCGGCGCTTCCTCTACGACATGCGCGAGGTGATCTCGCTCGTCGTCGACCGGGACAGCTTCTTCGAGATGACCGCGGGCTACGGTCCGTCCCAGGTCACGGGCCTGGCCCGGGTCGACGGCCGCTCGGTGGGAGTCGTCGCCAACGACTGCAAGCACATCGGCGGCGCGATGGACGCGGCCGGGGCGCAGAAGTTCCGGCGCTTCGTCGAGTTCTGCGAGACCTTCCACCTGCCGATCCTCAGTCTGGTCGACGAGCCCGGCTTCATGATCGGCTCGGCGTCTGAGGCTTCCGGCACGATCCGGTACGGCATGGAGGCGATCGCGGCGACGGTGAGGACGACCGTGCCCTGGTGCGCCGTGCAGATCCGCAAGTCCTACGGGGTCGCCGCCGCGGCTCACTACGGCCCGGGCGGCCGGGTGCTCATCTGGCCGTCGGCCGAGAGCGGCGCCCTGCCGATCGAGGGCGGGGTGGCGGTCGCCTTCCGGCGAGAGATCGCCGCGGCGCCCGATCCCGACAAGAAACGGGCCGAACTGGAGGCCGAGTTCGCCAAGCGTCGGACACCCTTCCCGCGGGCCGAGGGCTTCTCGGTGCATGACCTGATCGACCCGCGCACTACCCGTTCCGAAGTCGTCAAGTGGCTGAAACTGTCCGAGCCGCTGCTCGCGTCGCGGGTGCGGTAGGAGAACTCGAGGAGACGAAGATGCCTGTGAACCGAGCGAAGAGAATTGGGGCGACCGCTGCAGGCGCATGCCTGCTGTTCACTGCAGCCGCCGCCGCCCAGCAACAGCCGGTCGGCTACGAGGACACACCGAAGCTGCCGGGACTGCCCTGGAAGGTGCACGACCCGAACCGGCCGGTGCCGCCTGTGGTTGCTCCGGGCGCCTCGTTCAGCGACATGGCGGCGGCTCCCGCCGATGCGGTGGTGCTGTTCGACGGGACGGACCTCTCGAAGTGGCAGAAGCCGAACGGCGACGAACCCGAGTGGAAGGTCGAGAACGGCTACATGGAGGTCACATCAACGGGCTCCATTCGCACCCGGGACGAGTTCGGCGACTTCCAGCTCCACCTGGAGTTCGCGACGCCTGCAAAGGTCGAGAGCAACAGCCAGGGCCGCGGCAACAGCGGGGTGATGATCTACGGTGACTACGAGGTCCAGATTCTCGACTCGTACGAGAACCGGTCGTACGCCGACGGCCAGGCGGGCGCGCTCTACGGCCAGACGCCGCCGATGGTCAACTCCTCGAGGGCCCCGGGCGTCTGGCAGACGTACGACATCATCTTCGAGGCGCCGCGCTGGAAGGACGGCGAACTCGTCAAGAAGGCGAACGTCACGGTGATCCACAACGGGGTGGTCATCCATCACAAGAAGGAGTACATCGGCCGGACGATCCACCGCCGGGTCGGCGTCTACGACCGGCCGCACGAGCCGCGCGGCTGGATCGGCCTCCAGGATCACCGCAATCCGACACGGTTCCGGAACGTCTGGATCCGGGAGCTGCCCGGCTACGACAGCGGCGGCTGAGGCTTCCCGCTCTCTTGAAGATCTCCCTCTTCTACCTGCCCTCGATCGGCTCCCGGGCCGAGATCAAGAAGGGCATGGCGGGCCTGCGCGGCGACCTCTACGACCGGATGCTGGCCGAGGTCTCCGAGCAGGCCCGGCTGGCCGACGATCTCGGCTACGACTCGATCAGCTTCACCGAGCACCACTTCCACATCGAGGGCTTCGAGCTTTCGAACAACCCGGTGCTGCTCGACCTCTTCGTCGGCATGCAGACGCAGAACATCCGGGTCGGCCAGTTGGGCATCGTGCTGCCGTCGAGGAATCCGATCCGCGTCGCCGAGGACATCGCGATGCTCGACCGGATGACGGGCGGCCGTGCAAACGCCGGTTTCGCCCGCGGCTACCAGAGGCGCTGGGTCGACGTGATGGCGCAGCAGACGCACGGCATCTCGGGCGCCCTGCCGCACCGGCACGACGAGATCGACGCGACGAACCGGGCCGCCTTCGAGGAGTGCTTCCGGATCGTCAAGAGGGCCTGGATGGAGCCGATGCTCGACTATGACGGCCGGTTCTGGAAGGTTCCCGTGGGCGGCCCGGAAGGCGGCACGCCGTGGACGCTCGAAGCGACGGAGCAGTGGGGCGCCGGCGTCGAGGACGGCGTCCTGCGCCAGGTCGGCGTCGTGCCGAAGCCGGTGCAGAAGCCCCATCCGCCGATCTTCCAGCCCTTCGCGTCGTCCGAAGAGAGCATCCGCTGGTGCGCGCGGGAGGGCGTGACGGCGATCCTGCCGCCGCTGCATCCGAAGCGGGAGCGGGCGCTCTTCGAGCTGTTCGCGGAGGAGTCCGGACGGCCGCTCGGCGAGGGCATCGGCGTCCTGCGCGATGTCGTGATCGCCGACACGGACGTGGAGGCGGAGCGCCTGTGGAAGGCGAGCGGCGCGTTCTGCGGATCGGCGTGGTTCGAACCGTTCGGCTTCAGCCGGGGCATGGCCGACCCGGACACGGGGGAGCAGTTCGAGGACATGATGGGTTCGGGTATGGCCCTGGTCGGCACCGTCGACACGGTGACCCGGCAACTCGAGACGCTGTGCTCCCGTCTGCCGGTGACCTGGCTCTACTTCTGGGCGTACAACGGCCTGCTGCCGCACGCGCGGCTGATGTCGACGATCGAGCGGTTCGCCACCGAGGTGCTGCCCCGGGTGGGCGCCAGCTAGTTTGGCTTCTTCCGCTTCGTTCTTCGCTTGCGTCGGGTTCTGAGCACGAGGCCATCCTCGAGCGAGGCGCCTTCCTTCGCGTCGACGACGATCTTGCCGCCGTCGGCCAGCTTGCCGAACAGGATCTCGTCGGCCAGTTTGCGCTTGATCTTCTCGTCGATCAGACGGCGCATCGGACGGGCGCCGAAGTCCGGCTCGTAGCCGTTCTCGGCCAGCCAGTCGCGGGCGGCCTCCTTCAGTTCGATCCTGAGATCGCGGTCGGCGAGTTGCAGCCCAAGTTCGCCCACGAGCTTGTCGACGATCAGCCGCACGGAGTCCATCTCGAGCGCCTTGAAGACGACCCAGGCGTCGATCCGGTTCCGGAATTCCGGCGTGAACAGACGCTCGACGGCCGGCTTCGAGGCGGCCTCGGCCGAGAGCTTCGATCGATCGCCGAAGCCCATCGGCTTCGTCGTCAGCTCCCGGCCGCCGGCGTTCGTCGTCATGATCAGGATGACGTGCCGGAAGTCCGCCTTGCGGCCGTTGTTGTCGGTCAGGGTGGCGTGGTCCATGACCTGGAGCAGGATGTTGTAGACGTCGGGATGGGCTTTCTCGATCTCGTCGAGCAGCAGGACGGTGTGCGGGGTGCGGCGGATCGCGTCGGTCAGCAGGCCGCCCTGGTCGAAGCCGACGTAGCCCGGGGGCGCCCCGATCAGCCGGGACACGGTGTGCTTCTCCATGTACTCGCTCATGTCGAAGCGGGTGAAGGCGATGCCGAGCACCTGAGCGAGCTGGCGGGCCAGCTCCGTCTTGCCGACCCCGGTTGGGCCCGAGAAGAGGAAGCTGCCGATCGGCCGTTCCAGGGTTCCGAGGCCGGCGCGACCCAGCTTCACCGCCGACGAGATCGAGCGGATCGCCTCGTCCTGACCGAAGATGACCGCCTTGAGCTCCTCCTCCAGGTTGAGGAGGGCGTCCCGGTCGTCGCTGGAGACGGACTTCTCGGGGATCTTCGCCATCGAGGCGACGACGCGCTCCATGTCGACCGGGTCGAGGACGCCTTTGCGCTCGTCCTTCGTCATCAGGCGGTTCGAGGCGCCGGCCTGGTCGACCAGGTCGATCGCCTTGTCCGGCAGGCGGCGATCGAGCAGGTAGCGGGCCGAGAGGTCGGCGGCGGCGTCCAGCGCCTCGTCGGCGTACTTGACCTCGTGGTGCTCCTCGTAGCGGTCGCGGAGGCCGCGCAGGATCTCGGCAGACTCCTCGACTGACGGTTCCTCGATCTCGATCATCTGGAAGCGGCGCGCCAGCGCGCGGTCGCGGTCGAAGGAACCCTTGTACTCGGCGTGGGTGGTCGAGCCGATGCAGCGCAGCTTGCCGGAGGCCAGACCGGGCTTCAGGATGTTCGAGGCGTCGAGGGAGCCGGACGAAACCGCGCCGGCGCCGACGATCGTGTGGATCTCGTCGATGAACAGGATGTGCTCGGGCTCGGAAATGATCCGGTCGATCACCGCCTTGAGCCGCTGCTCGAAGTCGCCGCGGTAGCGGGTTCCGGCCAGAAGCGCCCCCATGTCGAGAGCGTAGATCGTGACCCTGGAGATCAGCTCGGGCACGTTCCCTTCATGGACGGCGAGCGCAAGCCCCTCGACGATCGCCGTCTTGCCGACCCCCGGATCGCCCACCAGCACCGGGTTGTTCTTGCGCCGGCGGGCCAGCGTCTCGCAGAGCACCCGGACTTCGTCGAGCCGCCCGACCAGCGGATCGATCGAGCCCTCGGCGGCGCGCTCGTTCAGGTTGGAAGCGAACTGCTCGAGCGGGTCCTCGACCTCTTCCTCCTCCTCGCCGTCGACGTCTGGCTCGACATGCTGTGGTGCGGGAAGGCCGCTGCCCTGCTTGACCGTGCCGTGGGAGAGGTAGCGGATGACGTCGAGGCGCGCGACGTCCTGGCTCTGGAGCAGGTAGACCGCCTGGGATTCCTTCTCGCGCATCAGCGATGCGATCACCGCGCCGACGTCCAGTTCACTCTTGCCGGCGCCGTGGGCGTGCATGGCCGCCCGTTCGATGACCCGCCAGAACGCGATCGTCTGCTTGGGGGGCGATTCGTCCTCGTCGCCGGATTCGGGGGCCTGTTCGACGTGGTCGTCCCGAGCGCCTTCCATCTCGGCTGACGCGGAGCCTGGTCCCTCGTCCGCGGCGTCCGCCGGGAGCACCGGCGGCAGGGTCTCCAGTTGCTGCTCCAGGAACTCCTCGAGCTCGCGAACCAGTCGAGGCAGGCGGACGCCCACCGCCTGCAGCGTCTTCGCGCCCACCGGGTCGGCGCACAGGGCGAGCAGCAGATGCTCGAGCGTCACGTACTCGTGACGGCGTGAGGACGCCTCGAGCATCGCCCGCCGCAACGACTGCCGCAGATCCTCGGTCATGTGGACGGAAGCGATGGCGGTACCCTCCCGGCGCCGTCAGTTGACGTCGTCGCCGTCCCGGCTGTCGTCGTCCCGGCTGTTGTCGTCGCCGTCCCCGGTGTCGGGCTCGATCGTACAGAGCAGGGGGACTTCCGCCTGCTGGGCGAGGCTGCCGACCTCCGCGACCTTGGTCTCGGCCACCGAAAACGGATAAAGCCCCACGACGCCGACGCCGTTCTTGTGGACGTAGAGCATGAGCCGCGAGGCGTCGGACTCCGTGAAGTGGAAGACGTGCTGCAGGACGACGACGACGAACTCGCGCGGCGTGAAGTCGTCGTTGTGTAGAAGCACCTTGTAGAGCCGGGGCCGGGCCAGCCGGGTCCTGGTCTTCGTCTTCGTGAGGACCTTGCTGTCGCCCTGCTGGTCGTCTTCGAAGTGCGGCATGGCGGTTCGATTATAGGTTGGCGGCGGCGAGTGCGGGCCGTAGGTGGAGTCTGCGCCGAACGTTAGGACGCGGCGCCGCCGCGAGCGGCGAAGCCGGATGCGTTCAGAGCGACGGGGAGAACGGTCAACGATGCCAGCACTCGACCTGAAGAGCGACGAGGGCCTCAGGCGCGCCTGCGAGGAGGCGGAGGCGCGGATGGAGGAGGAGACCCACGCGGAGCGGCTTCGCGCCCGGGTCGCCCTGCTCAACGAGGTGCGGGCGACCCCGCTGGAACAGCGTTCCAGCGTCGAGTTTCTGGAGAAGATCTGGTTCGACGAGACGCTGGGCGGGATGAAGAACGGAAAGTTCAAGCAGATGTTTGACGTGATCGCCGACGAGGACTTCAGGTCCTGGTTCGCCGGGCGTGTAGCCGTTGATCTGCCGTCGCGGGAGAACGGCGAAAGCCGCGTCGACGGGCTCGAGGAGATGCGCAAGGAGCTTCTGGAACGGGCGAGATCGGTGCTCGGCCGGCAGCCTCTTCTCATGGTCAATCGGGTTCTCTGCGTGTTGTTTCCCGAGGACCTGATCGGGATCTCCTACCAAGATAATCTCTTCCGCGTACTCAGGGCCCTCGGAGGCCACGGTTCCGAGACGAACCATGTGAAGGCGTACGCGTGGATTCGTCGGCGGCTGGAGGAGGTCCTGGGGCCGCCGGGCGAGACGCTGGAGGCGCTCGCCAGGCGTCATTACCTGGCGAAGCTCCTCTCTGGAAGACTGGAGGAGTCCGACAACGAGGAAGTGGACGAAAGGCCGGAAAGGGCGGAAGACGAGATTGGCCCCGTCAACCCCGGTCCGTTCAGCGAGGTCTGGACGCGGTTCGAGGGGTTGGTCGAGCAGCGAGGCCTCCTCTTTGACCGGGCCGACGTGGAGTCCCTGCATCTCGGACTGTGGGCGGACGAGCAACGTCACTTCGCCGTGCTCGCCGGGCTCTCCGGCACCGGCAAGACGCAGCTCGCCTACAACTACGGGCGGGCGCTTGTCGGAGGTGATCAGGAGGAGATGGACAGCCGCGTAAAGACGGTGCCGGTGCAGCCCGGCTGGCACGACCCTGCACCGCTCCTGGGGTTCTCCAACCCGCTTGCGGGAGGCTTGTACCAGCGAACCGAGTTCCTCGACTTCCTGATCCGGGCCGCAGAACGCCCCGCTGAGCTTTACGTGTGCGTCCTGGACGAGATGAACCTCTCCCACCCCGAGCAATACCTGGCGCCGTTGCTTAGCGCGATGGAGCAGCGGGACGATGGCTGGATAGCGTTGCAGCGGGGCGCGGGCCAAGGCGTGCCTGCCGAGCCGGCAGAGCGAGCCGAGGTGCCGGAGGGTCTGCCTTACCCAGCGAACCTGGTCCTGATCGGCACGGTGAACATGGATGAGACGACGATGGGCCTCTCGGACAAGGTGCTTGACCGAGCGTTCACGCTGGAGTTCTGGGACGTCGAGGTGGCGAAGTGGCCGGGTTGGGCCGGTTGCGGACTCGACCGCGAGGATGAAGAGGAGGTGCAGGGCGTCCTGGGCGAACTGATGACGGCACTCCGGCCGGCGCGGTTGCACTTTGGATGGCGAGTGATCGCTGAGGTCGTCCGCTACCTTGAGGCACGGGTGCGGGAAGGCGGCGGACTCGACGCGAACGAGGCGCTCGACCGCGTGATCTACGCCAAGGTGCTGCCGAAGATGCGTGGCGACGATTCGCCCCGCTACGAGAGAGCCCTTGCCGCCTGCGGCAAGATCTTGCGAGAACGCGGGCTGAAGCGATCCGCGGCGAAGGTTGAGGACCTTGACGAGGACAGGCAGGCGACCGGGAACTTCCGATTCTGGCGGTAGACCGACCAACGGTGGCGGGAGGCGTGGTTGGAGGCAGCGCCGACCCGTTTCAGTCGAGTGTAAAGGCGGATGGCACGGGCTGCCTCGGCCGTTCCCGAAGCGGGACGACCCTGGGATAGAGCAGCGGACGGGATTGAGCGGCGACGACGTGCAGGATGAAGCGTCGGCGAATCGCTCGGAACTGACTCTCGGCGTACGGACGCCCGACGGCTACCGGGAACTCGAACCAGGAGGGCTGCGGGCGCCCGAGGCGAACCGGGGCTTCCAGGAACTCCGAGAGGCGGTGCTCGTTGGCCCGCCCCACGTCGATTGCCGGCTGCTCATCGACGACGAGGCGATCCTGCCGATCGACACCGCCGGCAACGCTGCCTCAAGCAGCCCCGGCCCGGGTGCCCCCGCCACTGCGAGCAGACCGGCGTGGACCTGGAAGCCCGGCTTCTACGCGGGAACCGTTCGGGCCGAGCTGGTCGACGACACTGGCAGGGAACTGGGTACGTGGTGGCTCGACGTGAGCCCCGATCCCGCGAAGGCGGGAGGCGGGATGTTCGAGCGAATGGTCGAGCAGATTGCGGAGTTCGACGAGAGCCTGCTGGTCGGTGACGAACCTGCCCGCAGGCAGCTCGGCGCGGTCGGCGCCGAGGCAAATCCACACGTCCTGTTTGAGCGACTTCGGAGGCGCGAGACGGATCTGCAGCGTGCGGTCACCGCAGTTCAGCGGGAGCCCGCGAGTGTGTTGCGGCCCCGGCGACAGCTCGTGGCGCTTCACCAGGCGCGGCGGGCCGATCTGCGTACCCTTCGCGTCGCCATGAGGCGCTCGGAAGCGTGTGCTGTTCTTCAGCGGGGGCGGGGCCCACAGCCTCCGTTCGCGGGCAGCGTGGCCGCGCAACCGCGCTTCGATACGCCCGAAGTCGAAAGGCGCCTGGACGCGCCGGTCAACCGTTGTGCCCTCTATCTGCTGCGGGCCCTTCAGCGTCGCTGCCGCGACTTGGCCGAGAAGCTGGAGGAGATGGAGAAGAAAGCAACGAGCGAAACGAGAACTCCACTCCAGAGCCGCGTCGTCCGTCGGCGCGAGATTCTGGATCGGATCGAACGAAGGCTGCGGTTCGCCGAACGGCGTTCTCCCTTCCGCGACGCTGGGAGGCCCGAGCTCACCGCTGCAGGCTTGACCGCCGTCGCCGCGCATCCGCTCTACTCGCGCTTCTGGCGAGTGGGGTGGGAAGCGCTTCGACGAGGCGTGTCCGTCCACGATCCACGGGACCCGCTGCCGATCACTCCAACCTGGGAAGTGTACGAGCGGTGGTGCTTTGTCGAGGTCGCCAGGTTTCTGGAGTGCTGGCTGCCGGAACTCGCGTGGTCGCAGCGCCGTCAGGTCCGGTCTCGGCGTCGGTTGGGCCGCGGAGAGGGCGGGCTGGAGGTTGACCTCTGGCTTCAGAAGTCCGCCGCGAACACGAGGGGAGAGCGGCAACTCGATCTCTGGTCAGTTTCCCGGGAATGCCGGCCGGATCTGGTGCTCCGCTGGCGGCGGGAAGGCCGCAGCGGCTTCGTGGCTCTCGACGCGAAGTACCGGGCGAGTCGTGGCGCGATACTCGACGGCATGGCCGAGTCGGCTCACCTGTATCGGGATGCCCTGCGCTGGGGTTCGACCAGTCCGGAAGCCTCGCTCCTGCTGGTTCCAGATGCGGGCGCAGTTTCCTGGCTGGCGGAGGAGGCCTACGTCGCCCGCCACGGCGTTGGCATCGTCGCGCTGCGTCCGGGTACGGAACCGCCCGGCTGGCTCCGCGGCCTCCTCTTGGGTGAGCGAGCTTCAGCGTCGTAGCTGATCGCGCCATCACGATCAACAGGGACGTTCGATCTGGGGCCTCCGTATACTCAAGTATGGCGACGAGGCCAGCCGACGTGGCGGCAAGAGTCGTTGCGCCAAGGACGACGACGGAGGAAGACGATGCTCCGACTACGCTTGAACCTGTCGATGAAGCTCGACAAGGAAGAGGATGTCTGGGTCGCGCTCTGCCCTGAACTGGACGTTGCGAGTCAGGGAGACACGGTTGAGGAGGCCGCGGACATGCTGGACGAGGCAGTGCGGCTCTTCCTTGAGACCTGTCACGAGATGGGCACGCTAGGCGAGGTCCTAGCGGAGTCTGGCGTGACGATCGCCGTTGCATCCGAAGCAGACAGCGCGCCCGAGCCGGTAGATGTACCGATGGAACTCGTGATCGGTGCCCGGCAAGCGTCGCAAGCTGACGCACATTGAACCGCGCCGCCTCGTTCGGCTCTTCAAGCGAGACGGATGGCGAGAAACCGGGCGCTCCGGCAGGCACATCACCCTGACGAAGCCCGGCTTCAAGCGGCCAGTCACGATCTCCTTCGGGCGGAAGCCGATCAGCCCCGGCGTCATCCGCGCCAACATGCGCACGGCGGAGATGAGCCGGCGGCGGTACTTCGAGCTGCTGGACGAGGTCTAACCCCACAGGGGTCGATCAGCCGAGTTGCGACCGGTTGCGCCGCCACGCCTCGATTCCCTCGAGGTGGCGCTTCGCGTCGCGGCGGAGCGCCGCGCCGAGCAGCGAGTTCAGCTTCTCGTCCATGAACAGGTGCGAGCTGTAGACGGGCGCGGGCTCGAAGCCGCGGCTGATCTTGTGCTCTCCGCCGGCGCCGCCTTCGAACACCTGGACGCCCCGGGCGATGCACTCGTCGATCGAGTGGTAGAGGCAGACGTTGAAGTGCAGGAAGCGGTGTTCCTCGTGGCAACCCCAGTAACGGCCGTAGAGGTGGGTGTCGGAGCGCAGATTGATCGCGCCCGCGACGACCCGGTCTTCGCGCTCGGCGACGACCAGCTCGACCTCGTTGCCGAGGTCCGCGAACAGGTCGGAGAACAGCTCGCGGTTGAGGTAGCGGCCGCCCCACATGTACCTGTCGCAGGTGGTGCAGTAGAGACGGAACGCGGTTTCGGCCCAGCGCTCGGGATCGGCGGCAATCTCCTGGCCGCGTACGGTGCGGATGGCGATGCCCTGCCGGGCCGGCTCGCGACGTTCGCGACGGCACTGGGTGCGGCGCTTGGAACGGAGCTTCGCCAGCCAGTCGTCGGGACTCCGGTAGTCGTAGTTCTGCCAGTGGTACTGGACCATGACGCGCTGGGAGAGGCCGGCGGCGGCCAGGGCGGAGGCTTCCGAGGCGCTGTGGTACAGGACGTGAACGGAGGCGACGCCGACATCCCGGGCGGTGTGGACCGCAAGCTGTACGAGGAGTCTGGCGGCGACCGCCGGGTCGACGGCGGCGGCGGCCAGGATCCGGCGCCCGGTGACCGGAGAGAAGGGCACGCCGACCACCAGCTTCGGGTAGAAGCGGCCGCCGACCGCCCGCACCGCGTCGCCGAAGGCCCAGTCCCGCGAGAAGTCGCCCATGCCGTCGTTCTTGATGTAGGCGGGGGCGGCCGCGATCAGGTCGCCGTCAGCGTCCCGGGCGGTCAGGTGGAAGGGCAGCCAGCCGCGGTCGGGCGCCACGCAGCCGGTCCGTTCAAGGGCTTCAAGAAATGCCCAGGACAGGAACGGCCGGTCGCCGGGCTTCAGCAGGTGGTCCCAGGCCGCCTGCCCGATGTCCGCTATCGACTGGACGATCCTGAGTTCGACCTGGCGCTGCTCGGTGCGGTCTCCTGCGTGGGCCGCAGTGTCGTCCATCCGGCGAGTCTTGCACGGCGGGCACTGGGGAGGACGCCCGGATCGTCAGTACCCGAGCGCCGCTCCGTCCTTGCGCGGGTCGGAGGCGCCGTGGAGCGTGCCGCGCCGGTCGACCCCGATGGCCTGGGCGCCTCCGAACTCGGCGCCTGCGGCGCTGCGAACACGGTGGCCGAGCGCGGCAAGTCCCTCCACGGTCCCGGGCTCCATGCCTCGCTCGCAGAGTAGCTCGAGGCCTGCCGTGTGCCGCCACCGGGGCCGGTCGATCGCCGCCTGGAGGGGAAGTCCGTGGTCGTAGTGGTTGGTCAGGAGCTGCACGTGGCCCTGGGGCTGGAACGGCCCGCCCATCACGCCATAGCAGAGCTCGAGCCGGCCCCGTTCGAGGACGATGCCCGGGATGATCGTGTGGAAGGGACGCTTGCCGGGGCGGTACTCGTTCGGATGGCCGGGCTCGAGAGTGAAACCGGCGCCGCGGCAGTGGAGCATGATGCCCGTGTCACCGCCGGCGACCGCCGCGCCGAAGGGCGCGAACAGGGAGTTGATGAAGGAGGCGGCGTTGCCCTCGCCGTCGACGACGGCCAGGTAGACGGTGTCGGATCCCGGCGTGGCGGCGCCGGTCGGGATGCCGCCCGGAGCGGCTTCGTCGGCCGCCCGGCCCGGATCGATCAGGCGGCTGCGCTCGCGGGCGTAGGCCTTGTCCAGCAGCTCGGCCAGCGGGACGCCTCCGGAGCTCCGGAGCGGCTCGCCCTCGGGGTCGCCGACGTGGGCGTGGAGGTCGGCGTAGGCCAGCTTCTTCGCCTCGACGAGCAGATGGGTGTGCTCGGTTCCGGCCACATCCATCGAGGCGAGGTCGAAGTTCTCCAGCAGGTTGAGCATCAGGAGAGCGCCAAGTCCCTGTCCGTTGGGCGGCAACTGGAAGACCTCCCGGCCGCGGTACATCGTGCCGATCGGATCGACCCAGGTCGACTCGTGGCGCCGGAAGTCCTCCAGTTCGAGAGAGCCGCCGGTGCCGCGGGCGTAGCGGACGATCTCTTCCGCGATCGGACCCTCGTAGAAGGCGTCGCGGCCGTCTTCCGCGATCCGCCGCAGGGATCGCGCCAGGGCCGGGGACCGGAAAACCGCGCCGAGTTCGGGGGCATCGCCGTCGACGAGGTAGTGCTCCGTCGCCGCGCGGTCGTCGCGGAGTCGCGGGACGCAGGCTCGCCACATCGACTGGACGCGCTCACTGACGGGGAAGCCCGCTTCGGCCGTTTCGATCGCGGGACCGAGAAGATCGGCGAAATGGAGGCGTCCGAAGCGCCGGTGCGCGGTTTCCCAGAGATCGACCGCGCCGGGAACGGTCACGGCCGGCCAGGTGTCCGGATCGATCGCCGGGCCGGTGATGTCGGTCCGCTCCAGGGCCTGCGGCGAGCGGCCGCTGCCGTTGAGGCCCAGGAGTTCGCCGCGTCCGCCGTCGGGATCGGCCAGGTAGTAGAGGAGGAAGGCGTCGCCGCCGATTCCGGTCATCATCGGCTCGACCACGGCCAGCATCGCGGCCGCCGCTACGGCGCCGTCGATCGCCGAGCCGCCGGCACGGAGCATGTCGAGGCCGGCGAGGGTGGCGGCGGGGTGCGAGGTGGCGACCATCCCGCGGCGCGCCATCACGACGCTGCGTCCCGCACGGTGGGGACTTGCCAGCCGGGGCGGATCGACGGGGCGGCTAGCGGAAGACGTCAAAGGTGCGGTTGTACTTGACCGCCAGGCTCCGGTCCGGCGTGTCCAGGCCGAGCAGGCCGAACTCCGAGATCTCGTTGTAGACGACGAAGAGTCCCCTGTTCGCCTCGTTCAGCCAACTGAAGCGGACGTTCGTGTTCACGCTGTGGGTCAGGTCGTTGTACTGGATCAGGGCCTGGAGGAGCAGGCTGGTGCTGAAGGCGTATGTGACCCGCAGGCGCCCGAGATGGGTCTTGAAGGCGCCCATCGGGAGGTCGATGTCGTTGTACGACCAGCTCAGCTCGGAGGTCAGGTAGTCGCCGAGGCGGATGCTCAGGGACGGATCCAGCACGAGCTGGTCGCCGCCGAAGAAGCCTCCGCCCTGAACTCGGGTGAAGAGGCTGACGGCCCGGCCCCGGTTCGTGTTCATGAACAGGAAGAAGCCGTGGTCGTCGTACTCCCCGGCCGGTACCGTTACGGTGTCGGCGAGGACGAACGATTCGAGCAGCCCCTCGTAGCGGCCGCCGGCGGAGAGGCTGATCTGCGCGCCGTTTCGGAACTCGACTTCGCCGCCGACGGAGTAGCGCTGCGTTTCCTGGTAGCCGTCGAAGTTCCAGAAGCCGTCGTAGAAGATGCGCGGGCCGAACTCCTTGACCCGGCCCTCGCCCGCCGGGCGGAAGCGGCGCCGGATGTAGCCGTTGAACTGGCGGTAGCCGGAGCGGCTGAGGAAACCGACCTCGGGATTGAAGTCCTCGCCGATCTCGGCATAGCCGAGACGCCAGCGCCAGAACGGGGAACTGTAGCCGCCGTCGAGGCCGAAACCATGGTCCCGGCCGGTGAGGCCCGGGGTTTCCGTTCGGGCCGCCCAACCCGAGACGTCCGTGAACTGCCCGATGCCGATCTGACCGTCGACGGCGTAGGTCCGGTTGTGGTCACCGTCCGGCGCCAGCGAGCCGGTACCCTGGCGGTTGACGACCAGCACGCCGGCCCGGCTCCGGTTGCGGTACTCGCGGCCAAGCCGCGCGACCGTGAAGTTGTTGCCGTGGATGTCCCCCAGGTCATCCGTCTGCATGTTCAGGAAGCCGACGTTGAATCCACCGGCCCTGCCGGACAGGCGGGCGCCGCCGAGGATCGGCACGGGCATGCCGTCGCTCAGACCGATCCGCCGGCTGAAGAAGAGTTCGGTGCCGCCCCGGAACGAGGACCGGCCGCCGACGCGGAAGAGACCGGAGTTCTCCAGGAAGAAGGGCCGCTTCTCGGGGAAGAACAGGCTGAAGCGATCCAGATTGATCTGCTGATCGTCGGCTTCCACCTGGGCGAAGTCCGTGTTGACGGTCAAGTCAAGCGTCAGGCTCGGGGTGACGCCGTACTTGAGGTCCATGCCGAATTCGCTGTCGTCGGTGCTGCCCTCCACGTAGTCGCGGGCCGAGCTCAGGACGTACGGAGTCAACTGGAGATTGCGCTGGCGCGGCGGTTCCACGCCGACCAGGTGTCCGGCTTCCGACACCCGGAACAGGTCGTGCTGGCGGCCGAGATGGGCCCAGAAGGCCGTTTCGTTCTTGCGCCGGATGTTGCGCTCGAAGTTCAGGCCCCAGATCGCGCGGCCCGATCCGTACCGGAGACTGCGGAAGGGAATCGCCATCTCGGCGCTCCAGCCGAACTCGCCGCTCATCGTTCTCACCGTCCAGGACGTGTCCCAATCCAGGTTGGCGCCGCCGGAGCCGGAACTGCGAGAGGAACCCCCTCCGCCGCCGCGGCCCTGGTCGGTGAACTGGCCGTCGTACTGAATTCCCGCGACGTTCGTGCCGAAGACGAAGCCGTTCTGCCGGTCGCCGAACGTGTCGAGGATGACCCGGAAGCTGTCCTCGTTCTGGAGCCTGGCGTCGCGGCGGCTGTCGGAGATGGCCAGGGAGGAAGCGTCCCGGTCGAAGCAGATGACGGCGATGTAGAGGGCGGCGTCGTCGAAGGCGATCCGCACCTCGGTGCGCTCGCTCGCCGGTTCGCCTTCGAACGGCTCCACCTGCTGGAAACCGGTGCCGAAGTCGACGTCGAGCCAGAGCTCTTCGCCGAGGACGTCGCCGTCGATGACCGGCGGCTGGTCCAGGCGCTTGGCGGTCAGGCGCGGTCGATCGTCCTGGATGCCCTGGGCGGCCTCGGCGCCGTCGTGGGCCGCAAGGAGGGCGATCAGCGCGAGAGCGCCGCCCGGAAGAGGGATTCGCGGCATCGGGTCCTAGGGAGGCGGGAGAGTCTCGTCTGCTTCGCGGCCGGCGGGCGGCTGGACGGCGGGAATCGCCAACTCCCGGGCTCGCCGGTTCAGTTCTTCAAGCTGCGGTCCGGTCAACGCGGATACGGCCTCGAGGATCGGCAGGAGCTCGGCTTCGAGATCCTCGAAACGACGGCGCGCGCCGGCGGTCGGCCGGGCGGTGTTGCCGAAGACGTGAGTGTAGAGGTACGCGTACTGGTTGTCGATCCGTGGCTGGAAGTTCAGCGCGTCCTGGGAGACGCGGCTCCGTGACTGGATCAGTTGCTCGTCCAGTTCTCCGGCCTGCTCGAGGACGGCTTCGACTGCCGGCCTCAGTTCCGGGGCGCCGGCCTCGTCGAGACGTTCCTCGAGGGCTCCGGCCTGTTCCCGGACGCTGCGTATGCCGGCGATCGCGTCGTGAATCGCCGTCAACCGTGCCGACAGCGCATCGAGCATGGCGTACTGCTCCTCCAGGTCGGCCTGGGAAATGTCATCGAGGCGCGGGTCCGCGAGGACTTCGAAGGTCCGGCTGTCTGACCAGTCGTCGTCCTCGGCTTCAGCGCTACCGGCGACCGTCAGCGTCGCCCGGTAGCTCCCTGGCGGCAGATAAGGGCCCCCGGTGTAGGACAGGGACATGATCGCGCCCTCCACCAGGTGGGGCGCCTGGCCGCGCAGGTTCCAGACGAGGCGGTTGAGCCCCACCTTCGCCTCGAAGGACTCGATCCGTGGACGCTCTTTATCGCCGGCCTCGATCTCCTCGCCTTCCGGCAACGACACGAAGCGCCGCAGCACCCGGTCGCTGCCGTCGGGGGAGATGACCAGTTCGACCCGGCCCGCCGGCTCTTCGGGGAGGTCGAACCAGATCGAGGCGCCGTTGGTGAAGCCCCCGCCCCTGCCGGGCCGGTCGATGCGGACCGTCGGCTCGGGGGCGAACAGCCGGGGCGTATCGCGCACCGTGCCGGCGGCGACCTCTCCGGCGAGTTCGCGCACCGCGCCGAGATCGTCGAGCACCCAGAAGCTCCGGCCCTGGGTCGCCAGGACCAGGTCCGGATTGCGGACGTTCTCGTGAATCAGCAGGTCGGTGATCGGCGTCCGCGGCAGGTTCAACTGGAATGACTGCCAGGAGTCCCCGCCGTCGAAGGAGGCGTAGAGACCGAACTCGGTGCCGGCGAAGAGCAGGCCGTCCGCGCCCGGGTCCTCGCGCACCACGCGCACGAAGTGGTGGGCTGGCAGACCATCCGTGACGATCGACCAGCTCTCGCCGCCGTTGTCGGTCCGGAAGATGTACGGCGTGTAGTCGTTCATCCGGTAGCGGTAGACGCCGACGTAGACGCGCCGCGGGTCGTGGTGCGAGACGTCGATCGAGTTGACCGTGCCGTCCGCCGGCATCCCGGCTGGTGTCACGTCGTTCCAGGTGGCGCCGTCGTCTCGGCTGACGTGGATGCGGCCGTCGTCGCTGCCGGCCCAGATCTCGCCCGCCGTCCGCGGCGATTCGGCGAGCGCGAAGACCGTGTTGTAGACCTCGACGCCGGTGTGGTCGTGCTGGACGGGTCCGCCGGGCACTCCCTGCTTCTCGTCGTCGTCGGTCGTCAGGTCGGGCGAGATCGTCTCCCAGGTCCAGCCGCCGTCGCGGGTGCGATGGACGTAGTTCGACGTGTGGTAGACGACGTCCGGATCGTGCCGGGAGATGAGGATCGGCGCGTTCCACTGGAAGCGGTAGCGCAGGTCGCGCGGCGCCATGCCGTCCTGCATCTGGGGGTAGAGGATCATGTTGCGTGCGATGCCGCTGCGGTGGTCGTAGCGGTCGATCCGGCCCAGGTAGTTCCCCGAATAGACCAGGTGGGGTTGCTCGGGGTGGACCGCGATGTGTCCGCTCTCGGCGCCGGCCACCGAGTGCCAGTGCTGGGTCGGCGTCAGCTCCGGCATCGGCCGCGACGGCACCGAGATCGTGCTGTTGTCCTGCTGGGCGCCGTAGATCCGGTAGGGGAACTGGTTGTCGACCGTGACGCGGTAGAACTCGGCGGTCGGCTGGTTGTTCTGCGTGGACCAGGACTGGCCTCCGTCCACGGTCACGTTGGCGCCGCCATCGTTCCCCTGCACCATGATGTGGGGATGCTCCGGGTTGATCCAGAGGTCGTGGTTGTCGCCGTGCGGCGTGCCGACCCGTTCCCAGGTGGCCCCGGCGTCGACGGAACGGAAGAAGCGGACGTTCGAGCCCCAGACCGTGTTCGGATCGGCCGGGTCGGCGTCGATGTGGCTGTAGTACCAGCCGCGGGTCAGCAGATCCGGTTCGTCGCTCACCCTGGACCAGGTGTCGCCGTGATCCTCCGAGCGAAAGATGCCGCCCCGACCGTCCGCCGCGATGATGATCGACCACAGCCGTCCGCGCCGCGCTGGCGACGCGGAGACGCCGATGCGGCCGAGCACGCCCGTGGGCAGGCCGCCCTCCAGGCGTTCCCAGGTGTCGCCGCCGTCCGTCGAGCGGAAGAGGCCGCCCTCGTCGCTACCGTCGATCAGGGTCCAGGGCTTGCGCTCGACACGCCAGGCGGCGGCGTAGAGCACGCGGGGGTTGAAGGGATCGAGCTCCAGGTCGCTGATGCCGGCGTCGTTCGAGATGCTGAGCACTTGCTCCCAGGTGGCCCCGCCGTCGGTCGAACGGTAGACGCCGCGCTCCGGGTTGCTGCCGAAGATCTGGCCGAGCACGCCGACCCAGAGCACGTCCGGGTCGTTCGGATGCACCTCGATCTTGCAGATGGCGCCGGCCCGCGGCAGGCCGATGTGCTGCCAGGTCTCGCCCGCGTCGATCGAGCGGTACACGCCGTCGCCGATGGACACGTTGCCGCGGGGCTGGGCCGATCCCATCCCGACGTAGATCACGTTGGGGTCGCTCGGCGCGACGGTCACCGCGCCGACGGAACCGGCCTTGAAGTAGGCGTCGCTCAGGTTCTCCCAGGAGATGCCGGCGTTCGTCGTGCGCCAGACGCCGCCGCCGGTCGAGCCCATGTAGAAGGTGTAGGGATGGGATGTGTGCCCGGCGACCGCGGTGACCCGACCGCCGCGGCTGGGGCCGACGAGCCGAAACTCGATTCCCTCGAAGGGGTCGGCTTCTTCCTGGCTCCACGCCGCACCGGCGGTCAACGCGATCGCCAGAAGAGCCGTTGCGTCCTTCAGGTCGATCATCGGCGCGTAGTCTACGCTGCGTTTCAGGCTCCGCCCGGCTGGTACATTCGACACCGCCGTGAGCGCCGAGCCCGCCGCCCGCTTCGTCATCTACACCGATGGCGGCGCGAGCCCGAATCCAGGCCAGGGCGGCTGGGCCGCCGTCATCCTGGATCCGGCCGGAAACGCGGAGGAGATCTCCGGTGGAGCGCCGAGCACGACGAACAACCGGATGGAACTCATGGCGGCGATCTCGGCGCTCGCCCACCTGGGCGCTCCGAGCGCCGTTGAGCTCTACACGGATTCCCAGTACCTGCGTCAGGGCATCACTTCCTGGCTCGCGCGCTGGCGGGCTCAGGGCTGGCGGCGTCGCGACGGCGGCGCGGTCAAGAACGTCGACCTGTGGCGGCGGCTCGAGGGTCTGGACCGGCGCCACCGGGTGAGCTGGCGCTGGGTCAAGGGTCACGCCGGCAACGAGTGGAACGAGCGGGTGGACGCCCTGGCCAGCGCCGAAATCGCGGCTCGGGGCGGCGGCGCTGCCGCCGAGGCAGTTTCCGATGAGGCCGTTCCGGCGGACAGCGTGCGTATCTTCCTCAAGGTGCGTTGCGTCGGCCAGCGTGGCGCGTGGGTCGCCGAGCTGGTGACGCCGGCCGGCAGGGTGGAACGGTCCGGCAGAGCGGAGAACACGACACCGAACCGCCTCGAGCTCGAGTGCGTCCTGGAGTTGCTCGGCGGTCTGCCGGCTGGCCAGGCGGCCGCCGTCTACACCGGCAACGACTACCTCAGGCGCGGCGCCACGCTCTGGATCCACGCATGGAAGCGAAACCGGTGGCGGACGAAGAGTGGCGGTCCGGTCAAGAACGCCGAACTCTGGCATCGGCTCGATCGCCAGCTCGAAGAGCGCCGGGTGCAGTGGCCGGCGCCGACCGGCGATGCGGGGGAGCGACTCAGGGAGCTGAAGGAACGGGTGCGCGGGCTCTTTTGAGACGCGGCACCGATTTCTAGACGGCCTGCTCCCGGGTCGACAGAAACCGTACCTCCGGCGCGTTCTCGGCCGCCCGGTCGAGCCAGTAGCGGTTCGCGGCCAGGAACAGGGGCGCGCCGTTGTGGTCGTGGGCGATCTTCGCCTCGTTGCATCGCTCGAACTCGCGCACCGTCCGGTCGTCGTCCGCCTCGATCCAGCGCGCCAGGGACACTGCCGTCGACTCGAAGCGGACCGGCACCTCGTACTCGGTGCGAATGCGGTCGGCGAGCACGTCGAACTGGAGGGCGCCGGCGACACCGACGATCCAGTCGTTGCCCTCCCGGGTGCGGAACACCTGGGCCACGCCCTCTTCCGCGAGCTGGAGCAGCGCGCGGCCGAGATGCTTGGCCTTCAGCGGGTCTTCGGGCCGGACCCGGCGCAGGAGGTCGGGGGCGAAACTCGGAACGCCGACGAAACGGATCGGCTCGCCGGCCGACAGGGCGTCGCCGATTCGCAGGTTGCCGTGGTTCGGAATGCCGATGATGTCGCCGGGCCAGGCTTCCTCGGCGAGTTCCCGGTCCCGGGCCAGGAACAGCACCGGGTTGTGGATGTTCAGGGTGCGTCCGCTGCGCGGATGGAACAGGCGGATGCCGCGATGGAAGCGCCCCGAGCACAGCCGCACGAAGGCGATCCGGTCGCGATGCTTCGGATCCAGGTTCGCCTGGATCTTGAACACGAAGCCGGTGACCGCCTCCTCGCCGGGCTCAACCGTGCGCTCGGCCGCCTCCTGCGGCCTCGGCGCCGGCGCGTGGCGGGCGAGGCCGTCGAGCAGGGAGCCGACGCCGAAACTGCGCAGCGCGCTGCCGAAGTAGACCGGTGTCCGATTGCCCTCGAGGTACGCGGCGGCGTCGAAGGGCGGGCAGAGTTCGCGGACCATCTCGACTTCCTCGCGCAGCTTCGCTGCCCGCGCGTCCCCGAGCGCTTCGTTGATTGCGGGGGAGTCCAGGCCGGGCACGATCCGTTCCTCGCCGCGGCGCTCCCTGTCGCGCTGCTCGACCAGGACGAGCCGGTCACCGACCAGGTCGTAGCAGCCTTTGAAGCCCCGGCCCATGCCGACCGGCCAGGTCATCGGAGCGACCTCGAGTTGCAGCGTGTCGGCGATCTCGTCGAGGAGATCGAACGGATCGCGGACGTCACGGTCGAGCTTGTTGATGAAGCTCGTGATCGGCATGTCGCGCAGGCGGCAGACCTCGAACAGTTTCCGCGTCTGCGTCTCGATGCCCTTCGCCGCGTCGAGGACCATGACCGCCGAGTCGACCGCAGTGAGGGTCCGGTACGTGTCCTCGCTGAAGTCCTCGTGGCCGGGCGTGTCCAGCAGGTTGAACGTGTTGCCCTCGTACTCGAAGGTCATGACGGAAGCGCTTACGGAGATGCCGCGCTCGCGCTCGACCTTCATCCAGTCCGAGCGCGCCCGGCGGGCCTCGCCGCGCGCCTTGACCGCGCCGGCGAGCTGGATCGCGCCCGAGTAGAGGAGGAGCTTCTCGGTGAGGGTCGTCTTGCCCGCGTCCGGGTGGGAGATGATGGCGAAGGTGCGGCGGCGGGCGACCGCTTCGGCGAGGTTGGTCATGGCGGGAGTCCCTGGCGGCGCGGGAGTCTATAGTCGGGCGCCGTGCAAGAATGCGCGGCCGTCCCGTCTGGCCGAGATTCCGGTCTCCCGAGGTAACCGCATGAGTGATCTGTCCGCATTTCGAGAAGAGGCCCGGACCTGGGTGGAGGCGAACGCGCCGGAGTTCCTGCGGGGCAGGGCCTCCGACCCGAACGCCTGGGCCGCCGGCGGCCGCAAGGCGCCCTTCATCTACCCGGAGAGCCGCGACTGGCTGCTGGCCGCGGCCGATCGGGGATTCTCGGTGCCGACCTGGCCCGAAGAATACGGCGGCGCCGGCCTCTCGCGGGACGAGGCGCTCGTGCTGCACGAGGAGATCGCGCGCCTGGCGCTGCCGATGCCGCTCACGGGCTTCGGCTACAGCATGATCGGGCCGACGCTTCTCGATCACGGTACGGAAGCGCAGCGGGCGGAACACCTGCCGAAGATCGCGCGCGGCGAGATCCGCTGGTGCCAGGGCTACTCCGAGCCGAACGCGGGATCCGACCTGGCGTCCCTCGCCACGTCGGCCGTTCGGGACGGCGACTTCTACGTGATCAACGGCCAGAAGATCTGGACGTCCGGCGCCGACCAGGCGGACTGGATCTTCATGCTGGTGCGCACGAACCCGGACGTGAAGAAGCAGCGCGGGATCACCTTCATCCTGGTCGACATGGCGTCGCCCGGCGTCGAAGTGAGGCCGATCCGGCTGATCAGCGGCGCTTCGCCGTTCTGCGAGACGTTCTTCCACAATGTGCGGGCGCCCGTGCACCAGGTCATCGGGGAAGTGAACAGCGGCTGGACGGTGGCCAAGGCGCTGCTCGGCCACGAGCGCACCTCGATCGGCGGAATGGGGCGCGGCGGCGCCAGAGCTTCGTTGCCGGATCTTGCGCGCGACTACGTCGGCGTCGACGAGAGCGGCCGGATCGACGACTCCGCGATCCGGGAGCGGGTAACGCAGTGCGAGATGGACGCCATGTCCTACGGGCTGACGATCAAACGGCACGGCGACGGGCTGGAGGCGGGCCACAAGCCCGGCCCCGAGAGCTCGATGTTCAAGTACTACGGCACGGAGCTCAACATGCGCCGCGAGGAGCTGATGCTCTCGATCCGGGGACCACAGGCGCTGGGCTGGGAAGGCGAGGGTTTCGAGCCGGCCGAACTCAACCAGACCCGCACCTGGCTTCGCTCGCGGGCGAACAGCATCGAGGGCGGGACGTCGGAGATCCAGTTGAACATCATCGCCAAGCGCGTCCTGGGACTGCCGGACTGATGGCTTCGCTGGTCCTCACCGCTCCCCAGGAGATGCTGGCCCGGACGGCGGCCGAGCTCGTTTCGAAGCACGGCGGAGTCGACCGCCAGCGCAGGCTCCGCGACGAAGGCGCCGAACTCGGCTACAGCCCCGAAGTCTGGGCCGAGATGGCCGATCTCGGCTGGCTGGGCATTCCCCTGTCGGAGGAGCACGGCGGCCTCGGCATGGGGTTGGCCGAGACGGTCCTCATCACGGAGGCGATGGGCCGCGGCCTGGCGCCCGAACCGTTCGTGTCGGCGGTCGTCTTCGCCGGCGGGCTGATCGCCGACGCCGGCAGCGCGGAGCAGCAAACCGCGTGGCTGCCGCCCCTGGTCGACGGGGAGAAGCGCCTGGCGCCGGCCCTGCTCGAGGCGGGAAGCAGGTACGGGCTGGACCGCGTCGAGACGCGGGCGCGGCCGAACGGCGGCGGCTGGTCGCTGTCGGGCGAGAAGGTCCAGGTGGTCGGCGGCGTCGGCGCCGACGGCTTCCTGATCGCCGCGCGAACGGAGGGCGACGACGACGGTCTGACGCTCTTCCTCGTGCCGGCGGAGGCGGACGGCATCGAGGTGGTGGCGCAGAAGCGGGTCGACTCCCGCAACTCGGCGATCGTCCGGCTGAACGACGCTCATGTGGCGGCCGGCGCCGTCCTGGGCGACGTCGGTGGCGGCCTGGAGCCGCTCGGCCGCGCCGTGGACCGGGCCACGGTGGCCGTCTGCGGCGAGATGCTCGGGCTGATGACGGAGGCCTTCGAGCGGACGGTCGAGTACCTGAAGTCCCGCAGCCAGTTCGGCGTCCTGATCGGCACCTTCCAGGCGCTCAGGCACCGGGCCGCGAAGATGTTCATCGAGATCGAGCTGTCACGGTCCACCGTCATGGCGGCGGCGCGGGCGCTCGACGAGGGCAACGACGACGCGGAACTCCAGGTCTCGAATGCCAAGGCGCGCTGCTCGGACGCACTGATCCTGGTCACGAACGAGGCCCTGCAGATGCATGGCGGCATCGGCATGACGGACGAGCACGACATCGGCCTGTTCATGAAGCGCGCCCGGGCGCTCGAGTTCGCCTTCGGCGACGCGGCCTTCCACCGCCAGCGTTTCGCCCGCCTGCGCGGTTTCTGAGGACTTCGGCCGCCAGTAGCAGGCCGGGGAGGAGGGTCCCAGGGGACGCTCACCCCCTCTCGATGGTTGAGCGGGTGGGGGTTCGCTGCGGTCGGCTGCGCTCCGTCAGTTTGTCGGTTGCTGGAGGGCACCGGCAGTCGCTGGCCTTTGGCCCCCTGGGACCCTCCTCCCCGACCTGCTACCGGCTGGATGTCGTCGGCCGCGTCCCACTGGGTGCGCCGGCGCCCTCGCCGGCTGCCGGCGGAGCCGGCTGGAGAGTTGTGCCGGCCGCCGGGCCGGCTCCGTTTGGCCGGCGTCGCGGAAGCAGTCCGGAAGAGCTAGATCTCGAACCGCAGGCCGATGCTGAGGGCCCGGCCCAGGGGGTTGTGGGTCGAGGGGTCGTAGTTGAGCTGACGGAAGACCCGGGGCGGATCTTCGTCGCCGAGGTTGAGGATCGACGCGAAGAGTGTGGCGTGGTCGCCGGGAAGGGCCCAGGAGACGTGCAGGTCGTGGGTGGCGTGGGCGTCGATCGGGTAGTCGTCGCCCCAGGGGGCCGGGGCGTCGTGGACGTAGGAGTCGGTGTAGTTGAGGTGCCAGCGGCCGGTGAATGGCCCCACGGTGTAGCCGGCGAACAGCCGGCCCTTGAACTCGGGCAGGGCGCGGGCGAGGGAGGTGTCGTAGTTGAGCCGGCCCTTCGCGTCGTAGGCGTTTCCCAGTTCCCAGCCGTCGATGCGCCAGGACAGGGCGGTTGTGCCGGAGGCGCCCAGGGACAAGCGTCCCGGACCTGCGTTTGCCTGGAGGTCGGCGCGGAAGTCGATGCCGTCGGTCTCGATCCTGGGTCCGTTGACGATCCGTACCGAGATCGTGTCCAGGCTCTCGATACTCGGCTCGCCGCCGCTGATGGACAGCGTGTCGAACCAGGCCGAGCCGGGGTCGCACACCGGATGGGTCGAGGGCGGACACGCGAGCCCCAGGATGAAGTTGAAGGGTTGGATGACGAGCGGATCGGTGAAGTCGTAACGCCAGTAGTCCACCGTGGCGAAGAAGCGGCCGCTGCCTCCGAACAGGCCGGTCCGTTCGAAGACCAGGCCGGCGTTCAGCGTCGTCGCCGACTCGGGGTCGAGCGCCGGCTCGCCGTGGATGTGGAGCGGCTTGAAGGTCCCGATCCGGCCGATGAACTGGCGGGAAGTGTCGGCGATGCCGTCAATCGTCTGGTTCAGCGTCGGGCCGCGGAACGTGGTCCCGAAGGAGCCGCGGAGCGCCAGGGCTTCCGTCGCCTGCCAGCGCAGCGCGACCTTCGGGTCGAGACTCGAGCCGACGCTTCCCCCGTAGTCCTCGAAGCGCAGGGAGACCTGGCTTTCGATCGTGGGTGCGAGCGGCAGTGACAGTTCGCCGAAGACGGAACCGATCCCGCGGTCGTCCTCGACCGGAAACGCCGGCGGCAGGTAGGCGAGCAGTCCCTCGCGGCTGTCGCACGACGTGATCTCGGGACCGCCCGGACACGGGTAGACCGCGATGTCGTGCAGCGCGCTGCCCCGGGGGGTCGGCTCGCCAGGCGTGTAGGGCCTGAGCTCGTAAGTCTCTCCGCGCCACTGGGCGCCGACGGCGTACTCCGCGGCTCCGCCGGGGAGGTCCCAGTCGAGCAATCCGCTCGCCACCGCCTCCAGGACGAGCAACGAGGTTTCGCCCCGGTACCCCAGCAGGGTCGTCAGGTAGTCGTGCAGGTGGGCGTTGTCGAACACGGGATCGTAGTCGGGATTCGTGGCGTTCGGGACGAGGCCGTGCGGTTTGACGGAGTTGGAGAACGGGATCCAGTAGCGGCAGTCGCCCTGGCCGGCATGCAGGCGCAGCGTGTCCAGGGAGAACCTCAGGTTGCCGTTCGCGTCGTACTCGTTGGGGACCTGCCCTTCGCAGCCGAAGCCGCCGAGACCGGCGAGCGCCCGACGCACGCGATAGTCCAGGGCGTCGCCGTCCTCGAACCTGCGCACGGCCGTCGACCAGGAAGCGCGCAAAGCCCACAGGGTCTCGCCTGTCACTCCCTCGAGATCGAAGGCGAGCCTCTGCGTTTCGGACTCCCGAAGGTGGCCGCGCAGGGGTCCCTCCTGACCGAACATCCGGCCTCGAATCCAGGCGACCTCCTGCCATGCGGGATCCAGGCCGGCCGCGTCCTGTACGCCGCCGTCTCCCCGCCAGCCGCACCAGGGTGCGTCGCAGAAGGCGAAGGGACCGTACAACTCCGGGTACCGCCTCGCCATGTCGATCAGACCGGGATTGTTCGCGCGGACCGACCGGGTGCGGTCGAGGGTCTTGATCGGGTAGGACGGCGAGGTCTGCCAGGAGGGCACGTCGCTTCGGGCGAGCAGGTACTCGCCGCCGACGTGCCAGCCGCCCTCCGTGTCCCAGGAAGCTTCCGTGAACCACTGGCCGCGGCGCGTGTCCTGGACGAGGTTGTCGAACGGCGTGTACTGGACCCGGCAGAGAGGGCTGTCGGGGCTGCTGACCGCGCCGCCGACGCGCTCGCAGTTCGGGTCGCGGACCGCCGGTTCGCCCGAGAGCGGATAGAAGACGGCGGGTCGACCCGTTCCCGACCAGCCGCCGCGCGGATTCTCCGCGTAGGGCCTGACCGCCCAGTCGCGGTCCCGAAGACGGATCGGGCTGCGCCTCGAGATGCCGATGGAACTGACGGCATGGCCGCGGCCGCCGGCGAAAGGCCTGCCGCCGAGGAGGCCGACCTCGCCGTCACCGTTCGAACCGTCGATCACGCTGTGCTTGCCCTCGAACGAGAACCCGGCGAAGTGGCTTCGGGTGATCACGTTCATCACGCCGGCGATGGCGTCCGAGCCGTAGGTCGCGGCGCCGCCGTCGCGCAGGAACTCGACCTGCTCAACCGCGACCATCGGCAGGACGTTCGTGTCAACCATCAACTGCGCCTGGTCCGGAATCGCCCCAGGCGACCAGGTGATCCGGTCGCCGTTCAGCAGCACCAGGGATCGACTGGGACCGAGTCCGCGCAGGTTCAGGGTGGAGCGATCCGCGCCCGTTCGGGAGCCGAACTGGTCGGACTCGAGGTCCGCGCCGAGGCTGAAGGAGAGGTTGCGGATGACGCCCAGCATCGACGGCGAGCCTTCCGCCTCGAGATCCTCGCGCGAGACGACCGAGACCGGTTGGGCCGCGTCCTCGGGGGTTCCCGGGATCCAGGAACCGGTGACCGTGACCGTGTGGCTGAAGGTTTCGACTTCGTGGCTGTGGTGGTCGTGTTCGTGGTCGGCTTCCCCCTCCGCGAGGTGCTCGTTCTCCCGTTCAGCGGCGTGATCGGGATCGGCCTCCTGGGCGGCGCCAGCGGCCGCCCAGAGGGCGGCGATCAGCGCCAGCAGGAGCGCCCACGGGGGCTTCGGACGAACTTCGGGGTAGGCGAGAGAGGGGGCCATGCCTTCAGGCTCCCTTCGGTTTCGTGGCTTGTCGCGGGATCGTGCCCCGGCGGGTCAGCTCACGATCCGGTTCGGGTTCATGCCCGAGCAGCCGTCGTGTCTCGCTGCCGTCGAGCAGCGGCCCGTGTAGCAGGAGTTGCCGGCGAATCCCTGCGGCCGGACGTTGTCGATCCAGCGCTCGACGTTGGCCTGCACCTCGGCCGCGCTCTGGCCGTGCTCGGTGATCAGGACCTTCGACAGGCCCCACCAGGCCCGTCCCAGGTTGCACTGGCAGCAGCACGTGTAGGCCGAGCGGTCGCTGCAGCAGGGCGCCGGGATCGGGGTCAGCGCGGCGCGCTTGATCTCTTCCTGCGCGGGAGTCAGATCGATCTCGGCGTCGTACGCGATCAGCCGCTCCATCGGCAGCGCGAGGACGGCGTCAACCGGATCGTCCGTCGCCGCGATCACGGGCGTCGACGTATCGCCGCAGCCGGCGGCCGCCATGGCCGCGAGTGCGAAGACGGCGGTTATGAGGAGGCGTTGGAGCCGGTCGGATCGCCGAGTCATGGCCGCGCAGTCTATCCCAGCGCGTCAGGCGAATCGGCCTCTTCAACCGCAGGCTTCCGCCGAACCTCGGTACATCCTGTAGCCGGCCCAGAAGTACGGGTGCGAGGCGTCGAACTCCACGGGTTCCCGACCCTCACCCTGGTCGAAAACGAGGGGGCCGGCCAGTAGCCGGAGCTGCGCTTCCCGGAGCGCGGCGGCCGCGTGGGTTCTCTGGGCGACGCTGCCGTAGAACGCGGCGAACAGGTGAGTGGCCGACTCATCGACGACGGGCCACAGCGACGCGACGACGGAACTCGCGCCGGCGGCGCCGAAGGCTTCGACGAAGGGACCGGGGCCGATGCCGTGGCCTCCGGTGTCCAGACCGGAGAGGACGACCAGCGATTGGGGTTCGAGGGCGAGTCTCGACGCCAGGTGGTCGGTCGATACGGGAATCGCCTGCTCGTCGTACCGTTCGGGCGAAAGAAGCAATGCCGAACCGACCGGGCGTTCGGGGTCCACGAGCGCCTCCACGGCGACGTGCAGGAACTGGACGGCGTAGCCGTCAGTGGACTCCCAGAAGAAGGCCGGCGAAGCGGATTGACCAAAGCGGGCGATCACCGGCAGGCCCAGGGCATCGATCGTGTTGGCCTGATTGCGGCGTGCGGCGTGCCGGCGCCAGGAGATGCCGCCGTCGCTCATCGAGGCGCCGAGCGGGCGAGCCGGTGGACGGTAGACGGCGTCGGCAAGTGCCAGCGCAACCGGCCGTTCGATCGGCTGCGGGTCGGTCTCGCCACTGGTGCCGCCGGCGTCCAGGGCCGGGTCGATCCAGCACAGAGTCCGCGTTTCGACCAGGAAGCGGCCCCGGGAATCGAGTGAGCGGGGCGCCCGGATGGCGCCGAAGGGCAGGTCGCTGAGGGGACCGTCGGCGGACAGGACGAGGCGGGAGACGCTCCGGAGTTGTTCGGCGACCGGACCGAGCAGGACGTCCCCCAGATCGTCTCCCAGCCGGACGATCCGACCGAGAGAAGCCGGTGGGCGAAGCAACGCGAGCTCGCGGATCTCCGCGACGAGAGGCCGCAGCTCCTCGGCGGTCGTGTCCAGGGTCAGCGTTGCGGGCGCCGCGCCGGCGCCACCCGGAACGACGGTCAGGCGTACCGGGCGACCGGGCGAGGCGTCGTAGATCAGAGTCGCGACGTTGGCGGCGGGCCGGAAGTGCTCGGGGAGAGGCGTCCCATCTCCGCCTTTCTGCGCCCATGCAACTGATCCGCCAAGAACCAGCAGACCCAGCATCGAGGCGCGTCGGCGTAACCGGTTGCGGCCGCGCAACGTCCTAGAACCCCAACCGCACGCCGATGCTGAGAACCCGGCCCAGGGGATCGTGGGTCGAGGCGTCGTAGTTCGCCGGGCGGAAGATCAGCGGCGGATCCGCGTCGGCGAGGTTGAGGATCGAGGCGAAGAGGGTGGCGCGGTCACCGGGCAGGGCCCACGAGACGTGGACGTCGTGGGTGGCGAGGGCGTCGACCGGGTAGTCGGCGCCCCACGGCGGCGGCGCGTCCTGGAGAAAGGAGCCGGTGTAGTTCAGGTGCCAGCGGCCGCTGAACGGGCCGCGCGAGTAGCCGGCGAAGACGCGGCCCTTGAGTTCCGGGAGCGGCCGGGCGAGGGAGGTGTCGAAGTTCAGCCGTCCCTTCGCGTCGTACGCCTCGCCGAGTTCCCAACCGTCGATCCGCCAGGACAGGGCGTACGTGGCGGCAGTACCGACGCGGAGGCGGCCCCGGCCCGCATCAGCCTCGAAGTCGGCCCGGAAGTCGATGCCGTCGGTTTCGATGTCCGGCCCGTTGACGATCCGCACCGACACGGTGTCGAGATTCTCGATCGTGGGTACGCCGCCGCTGATGGTCAATGCGTCGAACCAGGGTGAGCTCGTATCGCACAGGGGATGGTCGGCGGGCGGGCAGGCGAGACCGATCAGAGTGGCGAAGGGCTGGATGACCAGTGGATCGCTGAAGTCGTAGCGCCAGTAGTCCAGCGTGACGAAGAGCCTGCTGCCGGCGCCGGTCAGACCGCTCCGCTCGAAGACCAGGCCGGCATTGAAAGTCGTCGCCGACTCCGGGTCGAGCGCGGGATCGCCCTGGATGCGGACCGGCTTCGCCGTGCCGATGGGACCGATGTCTTCGCGCGACGTCTCGGCGATACCGGAGACCGTCTGGTTGAGCGTCGGGCCGCGGAACGTGGTCCCCAGCGAACCGCGCAGCGCCAGCGACCCGGTTGCCTGCCAGCGCAGCGCGACCTTCGGATCGAGGCTCGATCCGACGTCTCCGCCGTAGTCCTCGAAGCGCAGCGAGAGCTGGCTGTCGAGCGAGGAGGCCAGGGGCAGCGACAGTTCGCCGAAGACGGACCCGATATCGCGGTTGGCCTCGGTCGAGAAGCCGGGCGGCAGGTAGACGAACAGGCCGTCCGGGTTGTCGCAGGAGGTGATCTCCGGGCCTCCCGGGCAGGGATAGAGCTCGATGTCGTGGAGCGCACCGCCGCGGCGCGGCGCGGCGCCGATGGAGTAGGGCGTCAGCTCGTAGGTTTCGCCGCGCCACTGGACGCCGGCCGCGTACTCCGCCGCGCCTCCGGGGAGGTTCCACCCCAGCAGGCCGCTGGCCACCGCTTCCAGGACGAACAGGGTCGTTTCGCCGCGAGTCCCCAGGGTCGTCGTCAGGTAGTCGAACAGGTGGCCGTTGTCGAACGCCGGGTCGTAGTCGGGGTTCGACACGCCGGGCACGGCGGAATGGGGTCTGATCGAGTTGGAGAAGGGGATCCAGTAGCTGCAATCGCCCTGGCCGGCGTGCCGGCGCAGCGTCTCGAGCGAGAAGCTCAGGTTGCCGTTGCCGTCGTACTCGTTCGGCGCCTGATCCTCGCAGGCGAGGCCGCCGAGCCCCGCCAGCGCGCGTCGCAGCCGGTAGTCGAGGACGTCGCCGTCCTCGAGCTTGCGCTCCGCGGCGGACCACGAGGCGCGGAACGCCCACAGGGTCTCGCCCCTTACCCCCTCCAGGTCGAAGGCGGCCCGCTCCGTCTCGGACTCCCGGAGGTAACTGCGCAGGGGCCCCTCCTGGCCGAACGTCCGGCCGCGAATCCAGGCCACCTCCTGCCAGGCGGGATCGATGCCGGCGGCGTCCTGGACGCGGCCGTCGCCGCGCCACTGGCAGTAAGGCGCGTCGCAGAAGGCGTGGGCCCCGTAGAGCTCCGGGTACAGCCGGGCCATGTCGATCAGGCCCGGGTTGTTCGCCCGCACGGAACGGCTGGTGTCCATGACCTTCGTGGGCGGATAGGACGGTGAAGTGAACCAGGACGGCACCTCGCTGCGGGCGAGCAGGACCTCGGCGCCCAGGTGCCATCCGTTCTCCGTGTCCCAGGAGGCTTCGGTGAACCACTGCCCGCGGCGAGTGTCCTGCACCAGGTTGTCGAATGCCGTGTACTGGTAGCGGCAGAGTGGACTCCCGGGACTGCTGATCGCGCCGCCGACGCGCTCGCAGTTCGGGTCGCGGATCCCGGGGTCGCCGGAGAGTGGAAAGAACGTCGCCGGACGGCCGGTTCCCGACCAGCCGCCGCGAGGGTTGTCGGCGTACGGTGTGAGCGCCCAGTGCCGGTCGAGGAAGCGGATGGGACTGCGCCGGGCGAGGCCGAGCGAACTGACCGCGTGGCCCCGGCCGGCGGCAAACGGCCGGCCGGCGATCAGGCCCATCTCGTTATCGCCGTTCGAGCCGTCGATCACGGTGTGCTTGCCTTCGAACGAGAAACCGTCGAAGTGGCTGCGGGTGATGACGTTCATCACGCCGGCGATCGCGTCCGAGCCATAGGTCGCCGCGCCGCCGTCGCGCAGGAACTCGACCCGCTCGACGGCGACCATCGGCAGGACGTTCGTGTCGACCATGAGCTGCGCCTGGTCGGGAATCGCCCCCGGCGACCAGGTGATCCGGTCGCCGTTCAGGAGAACGAGGGAGCGGCTCGCGCCGAGGCCGCGCAGGTTCAGGCTCGAGCGGTCCGCGCCGGCGCGCGCGCCGAACTGTTCGGAGCCGAGGTTCGCGCCGAGACTGATCGGGAGATTCCGGATGAGGTCGAGCACGCTGGGCGATCCCTCCGCCTCCAGGTCGTCGCGCGAGAGCACGGAGACCGGTTGTGCGGCGTCCTCGGGAGTACCGGGAATCCACGAGCCGGTAACGGTGACCGTGTGGCTGAAGGTCTCGAACTCGTGGGTGTGATGGTCGTGGTCGTGATCGTCCCCGACCGCTTCGGCGTGTTCGTGGTCGTCGGCTGGCGCCGGGTCGTCCTCCTGGGCCATCCCGGGCGCCGCACAGAGAAGGATGAGTGTCGCCGCCACGCGCAACGGACGGGAGGCCGTCGACATGGCCGCGGAGCCTATCCGGCCGATCCGGGTACGATCCCGGACCGTGTCCAACGTCCGGCTCGAATTCGATGGCGACGTGGCGCGGATCGTTCTGGTCCGGCGCTCGAAGGCAAACGCGCTCGATTCCGCGACCACGGCGGCGCTGCGCGAGACCGTCCGGGAGTCGGCCGCGGCGAGTCCACGTGTACTGGTCATCTCCGGCGACGGCGTCTTCTGCGGCGGCGCCGACATCCGTGAGATGGAGGATCTCGACGCGGTCGCCGCGGAGCACTTCATCCGCGGCCTGCACCGGACGTTCCTGGCGATCCGCGAGCACCCGGCGCCAGTCGTTGCCGAGGTCCGGGGAGCGGCCCTGGGCGCGGGCCTGGAACTCCTCGTCTCCTGCGACCTGTCGGTTGTCGCCGACGACGCGATCTTCGGGATGCCGGAACCCCACGTCGGTCTGCCGTCGGTCATCGAGGCGGCGCTGCTGCCTCACGCTGTGGGCCTCGTTCGCGCCCGGGAACTGCTGTTCCTGGGCGATCCGATCGAAGCCGCCGAAGCGGAGCGGATCGGGCTGGTCGGCGAGGTCGTTCCGGCCGCGGACCTGGAGGTCGCGGTGAACGCCAAGGTCGAGCGGCTGCTGCGGCTCAGCCCGGAGGCCCTCGCGGTGCAGAAGCGGCTGATCGGCCGCTGGCTCAACCTGCCCCTGGACCAGGCGGTGGAGGCGGGAGTCTCCGCGTTCCGGGCCGCCTATGGCACGGACGGACCCCGGAGGGAGATGGAGAGGTTCTGGTGCCGGCGTCGGGCCTGAATCAGGCGGCGAGCCACCGCAGGCAGCCGGCCGATTCCAGCACCGCGTCGATCTCGCCGCGCTCGGAGGACAGCTCGCTGTACTTGCCGCGCAGCGCCGCCAGCGACCGGGCGTGGTACTTCTGCGGTTTCTGGGTCCACTCGCCGCTGCCGAGGCCGACCGAGAACTCCTCCTGGCCGCCGGCGATCGCCCCGGCGTTGGCGACGCTCCAGGGCAGGAAGATCGCGCCAACCTGCTGCTCGAGCAGGGGCGTCAGGGTCGGCGCCAAAGCCGCCCAGTCCTCGAACTCGCCGTTCGCGGTGGGATCGACCAGGCGCTTCACCCAGGCGACGGTGCGGGGCGCCCGCTCCTCGAGCAACGAGTTGGGGGTGGGATCGGTCCAGGCCTGGTGCATCTGGAATCCGATGCCGAAGTCGCCGAACGCGGGCCGGTCGCCGAACAGATAGTCGCGGCCGTCGAGGTGAGTCTCGATCAGGTCGACGGCGTCGAGGAACGACTGCTCGATCTGGGGCGCGGTCTGCTCGTTCGAACCGACGAACCAGACCCGCGGCACCATCCGCTCCCGCACCTGGGCGGTCATCGCCTGGAGCGTCTCCTCGTCGGCGGCGGGGTTCATGCCCTGGGCGATGCGCCGGGCGCCGGACTCCTGGTCCGCGGGCCGGGCCCAGCGGTAGTGGAACATCCACTTGTTGCCCCACTCGTCGCCGAACTCCTCGAGCAGCACGGAAACGAAGGCCGCCGTCGGGTCGGGCGGGTGGATCGAAGGCTCCGGGTATTCCGCCTCCATCGCCTCGATGATCGGCGTCGAGTCCTGCATGCCGCGGTCGTCCGGTGTGACGACCAGGGGCACCAGGGGCAGCCTGGCGTAGCGCCGGAATTCGTCCTGGTTGGCGGGGCTCCGGTGGATCCACTCGTGGGGGATCTGCTTGTAGCGGAAGTAGGAGCGCACCTTGATGGAGTAGGGCGAGAGATCTCCGCCGAAGATTCGGTAGGGTCGGGCCATTGGCAGAAGCCTCCTGGAGGGGAGTCGTTGTCAGACGAAGGAGGCTGATCCTAGGAGGATTCTGGACCTCGTGGCAACGGCTCTCGATCTGAAGCAGCGCCTGCGGAGCGCATTCGGCCACTCCGCCTTCCGTCCGCACCAGGAGGAAGTGTGCCGTCGCACGGCGGAGGGCGCCGACGGACTTGTCGTCATGCCGACGGGCGCCGGCAAGTCGCTCTGCTACCAGCTTCCGGGCCTGATGCGCGGCGGCCCGACCCTCGTCTTCTCGCCGCTCATCGCGCTGATGGAAGACCAGACGGCGAAACTCCGCGAGCTGGGCCTGCGCGCCGAACGGATCCACTCGGGCCGTCCCCGGAGCGAATCCCGGCAGGCCTGCAGGCTCTACCGCGACGGTGAGGTGGACTTCCTGTTCATCGCTCCCGAGCGCCTCGGCGTGCCCGGCTTCATCGAGTTCCTCGAGCGTTGCCGGCCCGCCCTGATCGCGGTCGACGAGGCGCACTGCATTTCGCAGTGGGGTCACGACTTCAGGCCCGACTACCGGCTCCTGGGGCGGCGCCTGCCGCGCCTGCGTCCAGCGCCGGTGCTCGCCCTGACCGCGACCGCGACGCCGCGCATCCAGGACGACATCGCCGCGCAACTCGACCTCGACGGTGACCAGCGCTACATCTACGGCTTCCGGCGCGAGAACCTGGCGGTCGAGGTGGTCCAGAAACGGCCCGGGGCACGCGCCGCGGTGGTCAGGGAAGTGCTGGGAGAGGAAGGCCGGCGGCCGGCGATCGTCTACGCGCCGACGCGCAAGGAGACGGAGGCGCTCGCGGCGCGCCTGGACGAGGACTTCCCGACCGCGGCCTACCATGCCGGGCTGCAGACGGCCCAGCGGGACGAGGTGCAGGGCGCGTTCCTCGGCGGCGAGATCGATGTCGTCGTCGCGACGACGGCATTCGGCATGGGGATCGACAAGCCGGACATTCGCACGGTTGTTCACACCGCGCTGCCGGCGACCGTCGAGGGGTACTACCAGGAGATCGGCCGCGCCGGCCGCGACGGTGACGCCGCGCGGGCGCTGCTGCTGTACTCCTGGGCGGACCGCCGGACCCAGGAGTTCCTGCACAAGCTCTCCTACCCCGAAGTCGAGGTCGTCTCGGGCCTTTTCGGGGCGCTCGGCGACGAGCCTCGCGAGCAGGTCGACCTGCGGCGCCGGCTCGGACTCGCGGAAGAGACGTTCGAGGCGGCGCTCGACCAGTTGCGCATCCACGGCGGCGCCGTCGTCGGCGGCGGCTACCGCGTGCGCCGGGGCGACGACGCGTGGATCCGGTCATACCGCGTCCAGCGGCAGCTCCGGCTGGACCAGATCGACGAGATGACCCGCTTCGCCGACCATCGGGGTTGCCGGATGCTGCGCCTGGTGCGCCACTTCGGCGACCGCGCGGACAGCGGCGACCGCTGCGGCGTCTGCGACGTCTGCTCGCCCGAAGCGTGTCTCGTGCGGCGCTTCCGGACGCCCCTGGCCGAGGAGGTCCAGGCGATGCAGACCGTGGTGTCGATGCTCCGGCGACGCGACGGCTTGGGCACGGGCAGGCTGTTCAAGGAGTTCCACGCCGTTCATGGTTCCTACGATCGCGGCGCGTTCGAGGATCTGCTCGGCGCGTTGGGCCAGGCGGGCGTGGCCTTCGTGGAGGACGACTCTTTCCAGAAGGCGGGCGAGACGATCCACTACCAGCGCGCCGGGCTGACCCCGAGCGGCCGCCGTCGGGGCGTGGACCTCGCGGAGCAGGTCCTGCTGCCCGACGATCCGCCCGACGAGCCGCGGGCGGGTCGCCGGCGCCGGTCCGCGGCGCCGATCGACATCTCCGAGGCCGACGCGGATCCGGCACTCGTTGAGGAGCTCCGGGAGTGGCGGGGGAAGGTCGCGCGCGAGAAGCGGCTGCCGGCGTACACGGTGCTGCACAACCGGACGATCGTCGCCGTCGCGGCGGCGAAGCCGGGCGATCGCGACCAACTGCTCAGGGTGCCCGGCATCGGCCCGACGACGGTGAAGCGCTACGGCAGCGCCCTCCTGCGGATCGTGGCGGCGGCGGGGAAGGCGGATCCGAAGTGACACAATCCCGCTCATGACGACAACGACGGCACAGTGGTTCGGCCACCCGCGGGGACTCTCGACGCTGTTCTTCACGGAGCTCTGGGAGCGCTTCAGCTACTACGGCATGCGGGCGCTGCTGCTGCTCTACATGACCGACGTCGCCACCGGCGGCCTCGGCCTGGGCACCGAGCGGAGTTCGGCGATCTACGGCCTCTACACCTTCGGGGTGTACGCCCTGGCGCTGCCGGGCGGCTGGGTGGCGGACCGCATCCTGGGCCAGAAGAAGGCCGTGCTCTGGGGCGGGATCATCATCGCGCTCGGCCACTACGCCCTCGCCGTGCCGAGTCTCGTGACTTTCTTCCTCGGCCTGTTCCTGGTCGTCGTCGGTACCGGGCTGCTCAAGCCGAACGTCTCGGCGGTGGTCGGCGATCTCTACGTGAGCGACAGCGCGGCCAGGCGCGACGCCGGATTCTCGATCTTCTACTCCGGGATCAACATCGGCGCGCTCGCCGGACCGCTGGTCTGCTCCTACCTGGGCGAGAACATCGACTGGCACCTGGGCTTCGGCGCCGCCGGCGTCGGCATGACCGCCGCCATCGTCGCCTACGTCCGCGGGCAGAAGCACCTGGAAGGCGCCGGCGATCCTCGCGGCCCGGCCGCCGACCCGGTCCAGTTGGCGAACGCGAAGCGCAGCCTGATCGCCGGCACCGCCTGCATCGCCGTGCTGGCGGGGATCCTCTGGTGGCTCGGAGCGAGCGGCATCGCGCCGATCACGCTGGTGGGCTTCGCCGACGCCACGGGTCTCATCGTCGTCGTCCTGGCGGCGTTGTACTTCGCCTACGTCATCGGCTTCGTCTGCAATGACGCGACGGAGCGACGAAGGGTGGGCGCCTGTGCGGTGCTGTTCGTTGGCGCGGCCCTGTTCTGGTCGGGCTTCGAGCAGGCCGGCTCGTCGCTCAACCTGTTCACGAGGGACTACGTGAACCGCGACCTGTTCGGTTTCGGCGAGGTGACGGTCGGCTCGCTGCAGGCCGTGAACCCGTTCTTCATCATCGTCCTGGCGCCGGTCATGGGCGCTCTCTGGATCAAGCTCGGTGACCGGAACCCGTCGATCCCGGTCAAGTTCGGTCTTGGCCTGGTGTTGCTCGGCGTCGGTTTCGCTGTCCTGTCCTGGGGCGCCTCGATGGCCGAAGCCGGCGGCGAACAGGCGGCGATGGCCTGGCTGGTCGTGACCTACTTCTTCCACACGGTCGGCGAACTCTGCCTGAGTCCTGTGGGACTCTCGAGCATGACGAAGCTGGCGCCGGACCGCCTGGTGTCCCAGATGATGGGCACCTGGTTCATGGGCGCCGCCCTCGGCAACCTGATCGCCGGCCGGGTGGCCGGCTACATCGAGGCCCTGCCGCCGGCCGAGCTGTTCCGCACGGTCGCGTTGATCGTGGCGGTCGCCGGCGTCGTGTTCCTGGTCCTGTTCAAGCCGATCAAGTGGCTCTGCGCGGGGGTGAAGTAGGGAGCGGGACGGGCTCGCCGCTTCGCGGCATCGCGCTGGTGCCGGCCAGAAGGCCGGCGCACCGACAGCCGGACGGCGGCGTGATCAGTTGATGCCGCGTTCCTTGCCTTCCCAGTAGGGGGCGCGCAGCTCGCGCTTCAGCACCTTCATCGCGCCGGAGAGCGGCAGGGGTTCGGCCCGGAACTCGACGGACTTCGGCACCTTGTAGCCGGCGATCGACTCGCGGGCGTGGCTGATGATCGAGGCTTCGGTGCCCTCGTCGACCTCGGCGCCTTCCTTGGGCACGACGATCGCGTGGACCTGCTCGCCCCAGACCTCGTGGGGGATGCCGATCACGGCCACCTGGCCGACCACCGGGTGAGTGGAGATCGCGCTCTCGACTTCGGCGGAGTAGACGTTCTCGCCGCCCGAGACGATCATGTCCTTGACCCGGTCTACCAGGAAGAGGTAGCCCTCCTCGTCCAGGTAGCCGGCGTCGCCGGTGTGGTACCAGCCGCCCTGGAACGCTTCCGCGGTGGCCTCGGGCTTGTTCCAGTACTCGGTCATGTAGTTGCCGCCCTTGGCGCAGACCTCTCCGACCTCGCCCGAGGGCAGGATGTTGCCGTCCTCGTCCTGGATCGACAGCACGACGCCGGGCACCGCACGCCCGACCGAACGCAGGCGGTCGCCGCCGATCTTGTGGTCCTCGGCGTCCAGCACGGTGAGCAGTGAGGAACTCTCCGTCATGCCGTAGCCCTGGCCGATCTCCATCTCCGGGAACAGGGTGAGCAGGCGGTCGAGCAGTGCCGCCGGCATCGGCGAGGCGCCGTAGCCCAGGTTGCGCAGCGAGGCGAGCTTCTCCGGCGAGAAGTCCGGGTGGCTCATCATCATGTGGATCATGGTCGGCACCATCGTGGTGGTCGTCACCTGGTACTTCTCGATCAGCGCGATGGCCGCGCCGGGGTCGAACATCGGCATGAGGACGAACTTGCCGCCGAAGGTCTGGGTCGCGATGACGCCGACCATGGAGGCGGCGTGGAAGATCGGCGTCTGCAGCAGCGCAACGCCGTCGGAGAGCTGCGGGAAGCGCATGACCCCGTGGTAGGTGTTCAGGATCTCGGCGCGCTGGTTGCAGAGAACGCCTTTCGGCAGCCCGGTGGTGCCGCCGGTGTACATCAGGACGACCGGGTCGGTCTCCTCCGGTTCGTCCGGGAGCACGGGGTCGCTGCCGGCGATCAGGTCCTCGTAGCGGACATCGTAGGGGGCGTTCGTGTTGTCGTCGGGACCGCCGATCAGCACCGTGCGCCGGATCGTGCAGTCGTCGCCGGCGAGTTCCATCGCCTGGGCGAACAGCGGCGCGAACGTCTTGTCGACGAAGGCGACCTCGGTGCCCGAGTCGCGCACGATGTAGTCGAGTTCCTTGCCGGCCAGGCGCAGGTTGAGCGGATTGATCACGCCGGCGCCGAGGTAGGCGGCGTGGTACAGCTCGACGTACTCGTGGGACGTGAGCGCCATTACGGCGAAGCGGTCGGCGCGGCCGACTCCCAGTTCCTCGCTCAGGGCCGAGCACAGCCGCAACGTGCGGTCGGCGTGTTCGCCGAACGTGGCGCTGTAGGCGCCGTCGACGATGGACTCCTTGTCCGCCAGGTAGTCCATGGCGGGTACGAAGAGCCGGTGGAAGATCAGTTCCTTCATCTTCAGGGGAACTCCTTCAGTTGGCGGACAGGGAGGCGATGACGTCGCGCTGCGTCGCCTCGTCGAGAAAGCGGAGGTTGGGGCTCATGCGGTCGACGACCTCGCCGTAACGGTCGAGGACGCCACGTGCCAGGTCGCCCGGCTCGCCGACCACGGCGAAGGCGTCGAGCATCTCGTCTGTGATGAGCGTGCCCATCTCGTCCCACTGGCCCTGCTTCGACATCCGGTTCAGTTCGAGCTGCAGGTCGCCCCAGCCCTCCGACTCGAGCACCGGCCGATAGGCGGGCGTCGAGCCGTAGAAGGAGATCTGCTTCTTGACCGCCTGCTTGGTCGCCTCGAAGGTCTTCTCGTCCTGGCCGGAGACGATGAAGCCGGGGTACGCGATCTCGAACGTGGAGCGGTCGCGGCCGGCCGTTGCGAGACCGCGCTCGATGGCCGGCAGGGTGGTGTCGCGCATGTAGGACTGCGTCGTGAACGGATGGACGATCAGGCCGTCCGCCACCTCGCCGGCGACCTCGGTCATCAACGGCCCGACCGCGGCCAGGAAGACCTTCGGAGCGCCGTGCTCGGTGTCGGTCGGCGTAAACATCGGCGTCATCAGGGTGTGGGAGTAGAACTCCCCCTGGAAACGCAGCCGCTCGCCCTCGTACCAGTTCGACCAGATCGCCCGCATCGCCAGGATGAACTCCCGCATGCGCCGGGCCGGGTGTGACCAGGGCATGCTGAAGCGCTTCGTGATGTGCGGCCGGATCTGTGAGCCCAGGCCGAGGATGAGACGACCCTGCGAGTAGGCGTTCAGGTCGTGGCCGACGTTCGCCAGGTTCATCGGAGTGCGGGCGAAGGCCACCGCGATCGAGGTCATCAGGTCGATCCGCTCGCTGTGCTCCGCGGCGAGGAGCAACGGGAAGAACGGATCGTGCGCCGTTTCGGCGGTCATCGCGGCCGCGAAGCCGGCATCTTCCAGTTCCCGAATGCGGGTCGGAACCTCGTGCAGATCGGTGGGCAGTCCGCCGTCAACCTTCATGTCGTTCTCCTGGACTGGTGCGCCTGTTTCCGAGGGTGGCGCGCGAGTATAGAGGAGCGGACGGGCTTGCTACGATCCCGGCGCTCTCGCCTGAGAAGGCCGTGTTTCCACCCTAGGGAGTTCCCATGCACCAGGTGCTCGCCGGCGTTCGCGTCCTGGACTTCGGCCGCTACATCGCCGGACCGTTCTGCGCCGCTCTGCTCGGCGATCTCGGTGCCGAAGTGATCCGCGTCGAGAAGGTCCGCGGCAGCGAGGACCGGTTCATCGCCCCGGTGGCCCCGAGCGGCGAGGGCGGGATGTTCCTGCAGATGAACCGGAACAAGCGCTCGCTGACGCTGAACCCGATGAAGCCGGCCGGCCGCGAGATCGTGAAACGCCTGGTGGCGACCGCCGACGTCGTCGTGGCGAACCTGCCGCCGAGGACTCTGAAGGCGATGGGTCTCGACCTGGACAGCCTGCGGCAGGTGAAGGAGGACATCATCCTGACCACGGTGTCGGCCTATGGCCGCGGCGGCCGGTACAGCGACCGGGTCGGCTTCGACGGCATCGGTCAGGTCATGTCCGGCATCGCCTACATGACCGGCGACGCGGACAAACCGCGGCGAGCGGCCGCGCCCTTCGTCGACTTCGGGACGGCGCTTTCCTGCGCCTACGGCACGTTGGCCGCCCTGATGGCCCGCCAGCAGACCGGCAAGGGGCAGATGGTCGAGGGCGCGCTTCTCAGGACCGCCCTGATGATGGGCAACGCGAACCTGATCGAACAGGCGGTGATCGAACGGGACCGCCAGCCGACCGGAAACCGCTCGCAGACCTCCGGCCCAGGGGACATCTTCCGTACGGCCGACGGCTGGGTGCTGTGCTCGGTGATCGGCGAGCCGCTGTTCAGGCGGTGGGTCGA
>JAJEBV010000030.1 GCA_022822365.1 Thermoanaerobaculia bacterium
CCGCTTCCCGCCGGACCTTGGAAAACCGGCGGACCGGTTTCCCACAGCTACCGCAGCTTCGACGACTACGGCGATCGCTACGAGACCGTGACCAGAACCCATCCCCGCAAAGGTACAGGTGCGCGGGTCTTCCGACCCGCTCCGGGAATCGCCGCCGAGCGGCGAGGCCCCGGTTGATCCTCCCCCGGCCGAAGGACGGCGACGATAGCCGCGTGATAGCTTGCGCGGCCCGTTTTCTTCCCCACCAGCCGCCGATGCGCCATCTCTTCGTCATCGATCCGATCGAGCGTCTCGATCCCGAGAAGGACACGACGATCGCGTTCCTGCGCGAGGCGGACAGGCGAGGCCACGAGTTGGCCGTGTGCACGATCGACACGCTGGAACTCGGGCCGGGCGGACGGCCGAAGGCGGAGGCGATTCCGGCGCGTACGGTCGATCCGGAGGCCGGCGGCGACTGGTACGAGGTCGGGACCCGCCGAACCGCGTTCCTCGATGAGTTCGACGTGGTCTGGATGCGGAAGGACCCGCCCTTCGACATGGCCTTCTTCTACGCCACGCACTTGCTCTCCATGGTGGCGAAGAGCACCCTGGTGGTGAACGACCCGCTGTCGCTCCGCGACGCGAACGAGAAGCTCTTCGCGCTTCGTTTCCCCGAGGTCTGCCCGCCAGCCCGGGTCAGCCGCCGGATCGGGGAGCTGCTTGTCTTCCAGGAGGAGATGGGCGGCGAGATGATCGTGAAGCCGCTGGACGGCGCCGGCGGCGAGGGGATCTTCCACCTGAAGGCCGGCGACCGGAACTCGAGCGCCATCCTCGAGGCGGCGACCGCGCACGAAAGCCGCTACATCATGGCGCAGCGATACCTGCCCGAGATCCGGCAGGGCGACAAGCGGGTCATCCTGGTCGAGGGACAGGCGCTCGGCGCGGTGCTGCGCGTGCCCGCCGAGGGCGAGTCGCGGGCGAACTTCCACGTCGGCGGTCAGCCCGCGGCCACGGAAGTCGACGAACGCGACCGCGAGATCGCTGCCGCGGTCGGGCCCGAACTCGTCCGGCTCGGCATCGTCTTCGCCGGCATCGACGTGATCGGCGGCTGGCTGACCGAGGTCAACGTGACGAGCCCCACCGGCCTGCGGGAAATCGCCGACCTGGGCGGGCCGCGACTCGAAGTCGACGTGCTCGACGCGGTGGAAGCTCGCCGGAACGCCGGCTGAACCTTGGACCGGGCTGGGCCGGCCACAACCGTCCCGCCACTGGGGCCGGCCAGAAGGCCGGCGCACCGACAATGGGACTCAACGGAGAGTGACGAACTCCTCGGCTGAGGTCGGGTGGATGGCCATCGCGGCGTCGAAGTCGTCCTTGGTGGCGCCCATCTTCACCGCGACCGCGAGGCCCTGAATGATCTCCGGAGCGTCCGCGCCGAGCATGTGGGCGCCGAGCACCCGGCCGCTCGCACGGTCGACGATCAGCTTGACCAGGGCGCGCTCCTGGTTGTCGGTCAGCGTGAGCTTGAGCGGGCGGAACCGGCTCCGGTAGACGTCGACCTCGTCGTAGCGCGCCCGCGCCTCCTCTTCGGTCAGCCCCACCGCGGCCAGGGGCGGCTGGCTGAAGACGGCGGTGGCGACGCTCTCGTGGTCGACCGGAGTCGGCTCGCCGCCGTACAGGGTCCGGCTCAGGCACATCGCCTCGTGAATCGCCACCGGGGTCAGGTTCAGGCGGTTCGTCACGTCGCCGATCGCCCAGATGTTCGGCACATTGCTGCGCGAGTACTCGTCGACGACGATCTCGCCGTTCTCGCCCAGCACCACGCCGCAGTCAGCCAGTCCCAGGTCAGCGACCAGGGGCCGGCGGCCCGTGGCGTAGAGCACTTCGCCGCAATCGACCGCGTCGCCGCCATCGAGGTGAAGCCGCAAGCGATCGTCGCCGGCGCCGGCTCGTTGCTCGATCGACTCCACCCGGCTGTCGAACCGGAGATCGATGCCTCTCGTCCGCATCTCATCGGCCAGGTGAACTCGAATCTCCTCGTCGAATCCGCGCAGGAAGAGCGGCCCGCGGTAGATCAGCGTCACGTCGCAACCGAGGCCGGCGAAGATACCCGCGAACTCGACGCCGATGTAGCCGCCGCCGACGACCGCGAAGCGCTCCGGCAGGCGCTCCAGGTAGAACGCCTCGTTCGAGCTGATCGCGTGCTCGATGCCCGGGATCGGCGGCATGTCCGGCCAACTGCCGACGGCGACCAGAACCTGGTCCGCCGTGACTCGCCGCAGGCCGTCATCCGCCGCTTCGATCTCCACGGTGTGCGGGTCAAGGAGTCGTGCCCGCCCCTCGAACAGCTCCACGCCCGCGCCGTCCAGCAGGCCGCGGTAGATCCCGTTCAGGCGCTCGATCTCCCGGTTCTTGTTTCCGATGAGCCGCGCCCAGTCGAAGGCGGGCTGCTCCGCCGCCCAACCGAAACCCGCAGCCTCGCGGTAGTGGTCCGCGAAGCCCGAGGCGCAGACGAGCAGCTTCTTCGGCACGCAGCCGACGTTGACGCAGGTACCGCCGAGGTAGCGTTCCTCTGCCACCGCCACCCGCGCGCCGTGACCGTCCGCCATCCGGCTGGCGCGCACGCCGCCATAGCCCGCGCCGATCACGAAGAGGTCGTAGTCGTAGTCCGTCATGACCGCAACGCTAGACCAAATCCAGTACCGGATCGCCAAGCGCCCTTAGACTCGACTCGATGGCCGACAGCAAGACCGGGTCCAGAGCCCCCGGAGCC
>JAJEBV010000027.1 GCA_022822365.1 Thermoanaerobaculia bacterium
GGGCTGGTACAACCCCCATCGGCGCCACTCCGCCCTCCGATACCTCTCGCCCGTCAACTTCGAGAAAGCCTGCAACCAACACTACGAAGCCGCCGCCTGAACCCTAAACACAAACTGTCCACGAAAGCGGGGCAACTTCACAGCGCCCACATGAGCGGGATGAGGTTTCGGTAGCGCACGAGCACGGCTGCGTAAACCATCAGCATGATGACTTGCTGCGATCCCCAGAGAGAGCTGAACATGTAGACGACGTTGTTCGGATCCGGCGTCCCGGAGAAGAGCACGATCGACGCGATCGAGTTCACGCCGCTGTCGTCCAGGAGGAAGTGGGCGAACGAGCGGAAAGTCGCCACCGCGACAAGGACGTAGAACAAGTAGAGCGGAACGCGGCCTCCGCGATAGTCGTTGTTCGCGGCGCGCGGGAACAGAACCTCAAGAACGGTCATGGGCGGGTCTCCTCGTACGGCAGTTAGCGGCTTGCAACAACCAGTCCTCCGATCGGTGTGCTGCGGCCAGCCTCCCGGCCGAGCGGCTCGAAGTTCTCCACAACCAGGCCGCGGCCCTCGAAGAAGTCCATCACCTGCTGGCGCGCGGGCGCGGCGGTCGAGATGCCGAAGTGCATCCTCTCGCCGTAGAACGACTTCAGGGCGTATCTCATGTAGGTCCCCATCACGACGTAGGGCTTTCGACTGAACACGAGTTCCCGGCTGAGGAAGTCGAAGGCGATGCGCGAGCCGGGCGCGAGTCCGGCGACTTGAGCGAGCGTCTTCGAGACCGCAGCGTCGTCGAGGTACATCGTCACGCCCTCCCAGAGGATGAACGTGGGCAGTGCCGGGTCGAAGCCGTGCTCCCTCAGGGAATCCAGCCAGGACTGCTGGTTGAAGTCGGTCGGCGCGAACGTCACGTGGGAGTGTTCGGCGCCGGCCGCCCGCAGGGCGTGGACCTTGACCTGCTGCGTCGGCGGCTCGTCGACCTCGAAGACCTTCACGCCCGTGCCGGCCAGGTCGACGCCCTCCGACAACGGACCGTACGCGCGCGTGTCCCAGCCCGCGCCCAGGAAGACGAACTGGCGGATCGGGCTGTTCGGTTCGGCCGCGGCCGCGATGGCCGTGTCGAAGAAGTGCGTGCGGTGGCTGATGAACGTCAGCAGGGTCGACGGCCGCGGTCCGGGAAAGGCGAAGAAAGAGCCGCGAAAGCCGCTCCAGCGCGCCGCGTTGGCCATCGGGTGCACCAGTATCCGCATGACCAGGGGCGACAGCGCCGGCAGGTGCGCCGCGATGCGCTCGGAGACGGCGTCCCGACGGCTGCCGATCAGGTGGAGGATCAGGCGGGCCATGTAGGGCTCGTACGCCGTGCCCGAGATGCCCCGCGGCATGTTGATAAAACGGACCCTGCAGGCGAACACCAGCGAACCGACCAGCAGGAGCGGAGAGAAGACGGCGCAGAGCAGGCCGAAGAGCAGGGCTTTCACGGGCTGCTCACCCTATCGGCAGGGAACCGGGCGTGCTCCGCCAACGGGAGCGCCACTCTCACTCCCGCTGACGATCGCCCGTTTCGTGGGCGATAATCGCCCATCACATGGGCGATTGTCTTCTTCTCCCGCGACTCGCGGCCGCGGTCGCCGTCGCCCCGCCGCCTACCCCTGTTCCCCGATCCACCAGTCGATGTGCTCCTCCAGCACGACCATCGGCATGGCGCCGCTGCCGATGACGGCGGCGTGGAAGGCCTTGATGTCGAAGCGGTCGCCGAGCGCTTCCTCGGCCTTCTGCCGCAACCGGGAAATCTCCAGGTTGCCGATGCGGTAGGCGAGGGCCTGGCCGTGGATGTCGGCTGAGTAGCGCAGGAGCTCGGTGGCGACCTCGACGTCGGAGTAGACGACCCTGGCGCTCATGAACTCGCGGGCGCGCTCGAGGTCCCAGCCGAAGTAGTTCATGCCGGTGTCCAGGACGAGGCGGCAGGAGATGAACATCTCCATGACCAGGCGGCCGTAGAGGTCGTAGGGATCCTCGTAGAGGCCCATCTCCTTGGCGAGGTTGGCTGCGTACTCGGCCCAGCCTTCGGTGAAGGCGCCGTAGCCGATCGTCTCGCGGCGGAAACCGGGCAGGTCCTCGCGCTCGTTGGCCAGTGCGAGCTGGAAGTGGTGGCCGGGGATCAGCTCGTGGTAGATCAGCCCCTGGGCCGAGAACAGGGAGCGGTTCTCGAGGTCGGAGCCGTTGTAGCGGTACTCGCCGCGGGGGTTGGCGGCGGTCGGTAGCTGGTAGACGCCGAAGGTCATCGTCGCCTCGGAGGTCGGATCGAGCCGGCGGACGCCGTATGGCGCCTCCGGCAGGACGTCGAAGTAGTCGGCGACGTGGGGCTCGATCTTCTCGATGTAGCCCATGTAGCGCTCCTCGACCTCCTCGGGCGATTCGGCGATGAATCTCGGGTCGGAGCGGACCTGGTCGAGGAACTCCTTCATCGCGGTCTCTTCGGAACTGGCCTCGAAACCGATCTCCTCGCGCAGCTCCGCCAGCTCCGCTTCGATCCGGGCGACCTGGTCGAGGCCGAGCTGGTGGATCTCCTCGGGGGTCAGGTCGGTCGTCGTGTGCATCCGGACACGGTGGACGTAGAGTTCGCGGCCGCCGGGCACCTCCGACAGCCCGACCTGCTCCGGCGCCGCCTCCAGGTAGCCGTCGCCGAGCTCCGCCGTCAGGCGGCCGAGCTGCGCGTCGATTCCGATCTTGACCGTCTCGCGGACCCGGACCAGGAAGTCGTCGGCTCCGTCGCCGACGCGGTCGGCGGCCGGCACGAACAACTCTTCGAGCCGAGCTCGGTACCCCTCGAACATCCCGACCACGGCCGGGACCTGGGCCTTCGGCAGGTGGATGCCGCGTTCCTTCTGGCCCGCCACCTTGTCGGCGAGCTGCCCGATCCCCTGGGCGTACTCGTCGAGCAGGTGGAGATAGTGGGCGCGATCCCCGTCGGTGCCGACCGGAGCGGCGCCGAGCACCTGGTGGAGGATGTTCAGGCTGAAGCCGCCGGCCGCGTAGGGCGTGATGTTGAAGTCCGCCCAGTAGTGCTTCGGCGCCTCGACCAGCATGCCGAGGTTCCACCGCAGCAGCCTGAGCGATATCCAGTCCTCGTGGTCGATCGCCTCCTCATCGACCCCGGCCAGCAGGTCGAGCAGGTCCTGGGCGAAGGCGGCGTCCGCCTCGGCGGCTTCGAGCGTCCAGTCCGGGAAGCTCTCCACCTTCTCCCCGCGGCGGAACTTGAGGTAGGGATCGCGGGCGGCGACGAATTCGAGGTACTCGTTGCCGGCGGCGGCTATGAGGTCGGTGTCGGCGGAGTCGTCGCGGGAGACTTCGGCGCTGCAGGCGAGGAGGGGAAGGGCGAGGACGGGGGCAAAGCGGGTTAGGTGGCTCATAACTTCCTAGCGTAAAGCACCGGAACGACGACCAGGTTAAGGACCGTCTGGCGCGCCGCCGTGCCCGGACACGAGGAACCGGCTCCGACTCTTCACGAAATCAGGAGCCCTCACGGACCGCATACACACCCGCCATCGCCGCCGATGTTCTTGCAAGCAGCTGTCTATCGGGCGCGACGATCGACCCACCACCCTCCACTCAGGCCTCCGGGCTGCTCTTACGCGAATCGAACGCGAAGCACCGCGTCCAACGGACCGACACCGCCGAGTGCGAACTCCTCGGGGCTGGCCGCTACGCCGACTCGACTGAATCAAACCACCTTCTGAAACGTGAGTACAACCTCACGCCGAAGCCGGTTGCCCAACGTTGCCGTCTCCGGCTGTTTCGACGGAGGAGGCAAATAGCGGCGGTTCGGCGGCAATTCCCGAGAACGCCGCGACGTGCAGCGAAGTCCTGCAGTGCTGGCGACCGCGTCCACAATGACTGCATTCCGAACAAAGGTACCGCGTACCGTGTTCTCGCCAACCACATACACAGCGCGCCCATCTGCGGCCAAGACGCGCGACGTCTCTTCCACGGCGCGCCGCATGTCCTTGATGTACCGCGCAAGTATGGCTTCCTGCCTCCCCTGCAGCTTCGGTTGCAGCTTCAGGTCGGCCAGAAGTGCTTGGATCTCTCCATCATCCCGAGCGTCCATCCCCACCTCGGCGCCGACGATAGTAGACCTCACGCACCGCAGATCTCCAACAGAGTATCCCATCCAGACAAGCGAGAACTTACTGCACCGGAGATAGTCGATGGCATTCAGATACGGAGGAGATGTGATTACCAAGTCGATCGAGCCGTCCGAGAGGTCGAGGCATCGGGCATCCCCTTCGTGCACCCGTGCCTCCGGGCCAACGGATCGACACTTGCGGTCAATGCAGTTGGTCGCCACCCGGTTCACAGCAGCCGGGAACTTGCGAAACGGCTTCGCCGGTGCACGTTTGAATTTGCGGTGTGGCCGGCTATGCGAAAGGTCCATCGCCAACGACGCGCCAGACTGCTTCGTAATGATGAGACGCGAAAAGCCACACCACAGCACCTCGCGGATCGATCTGTCCTTGACTCGCCGTATCGCTGTGGCGAGCGAGGCAAGCTGTCGCCGCGCATAGTCATCAAACCAGTACCTCGTGAACTTCCGTGTCTCGGGGTCAGCGTTCCTAGGATACGCATCCCGGGTCGGCATCGAACGGAAAACACTGCGAGCCTGTTCAAGGACCTTCACCGCAGCACCTTGAACTGCGTCAACATCGACGGCGTTCGTCCAGACTCTGGAGATAAGGACGGCCAGAGGATCGAGGTCGAACCCAACCGCATGGTGGCCCTTGGAGCGAGCGACCGCGAGCACGGTGCCAGAGCCCGACATTGGATCGAGGATGCGGAGCGAGCCCTGGCACTCGGCGATCACATCAAGCGCGAGACCTGGTGCCATCCGTGCCGGAAACGGATGAACAGAGTCGCGACCCAGAATCTCGTAGATACTCTTGTCGGCAGACCCGTTCATCAACTTCGCCACGCTTTACGGTTCGTCCGGCGGATAGTCCTGCATGGCAACCTCGATGGCCGCCACCACGTTCTCGGCACTCTGATCGAGTTCGACCGTAGTCGCACTCGCGAACATGGCACCCGGTGCCATCTGCGCCATTCCCTTGCGGAGCTCGAGGAGATCTTCGTCAGTCTCGTACTCTACCGATGGCTCAAGGTGCGAGAGCTCGACACGAAGCGCAGAATAGCTGACGGCTGCCTTCCTGTATCTCTTCTGTAGTGACTCGATGGTCTCGACGATCCTTCCGTAGGGCGGCTTCTCCACAGCGGTTCGGCGAACCGCTTCGACCCATCCGGCACTCTCCTCGGGAAGACTGCATTCCTCGAACAAGCTTCGGAGTCGCTGAAGGCCTATCTGTTTCACGGGCCGGAGCCGAACGAGCTCGGCGAGGTCATCCACCGTGATGAGGGTCACGGTCTTCGCCACTCCAGCCGCACTCGACGTCTCCCGGTCGGCCTTGATTCGCTGGCCCAACGCAGAGGCCTCCCCTTGGGACGTCGGAAACGCCGGCCCGACGACTATCGCATGCTCGCATTCGCGTTTGTCGCGATGCTGAGCGACAGTCGCGACCCCAACGTCCTTCGCAGAAACCGGAGCACCGGACTTCTCCTTGCTCTTGGCCTCCAAGCTCACCCGGTAGTGTCGCGCCTTTCCTTGGTCGTCCGCCGAAAGGTGGGCGGCCGCTACTCCATCGGGTTCACCTCGCTGTCCAAGCGGAGTCACGTCGAACCCTAGGCTGTCGAACGCGTCGCAGACGGCATCCTGTAGACCGTCCGGACTGTTGCGCGCCTCGGAGAGTGCCTGAGCCACCGACAACGCACTCCGGCGGCCCGACTCATTCGTCAGATGCCGCAAGAGCTGATCTCGCACGGACAGAAAAGCCTCGATCCTCGACACACCTATGTCGATCGCATGAAGATGAGCCTCGGTAAGGACCTCAGCCATCGCCAGTAGTTCTAACGGCCGGCCCAGCCGCTTGTTCGTGAAGGCGTCATGAAAAGTAGCGACAAAAGGATGCCATCCATTGAGCAGCAAGACACCAGACTGCGTGTCGAACTTGGCGACTCCGTCGCGCGACGATCCGTCGAAGTCGATACTGACGCCTGTAATGAAGCGCTCAGCCTCGTCCGCTGCCCGCTTCTCAAGATCTGCGAAGAACGACTCCCGCTCCTTCTCCGATTCATGCTCTGGAACGAGGAGGTATCTGGACTTGCATCTACCTTCCGCGACGGATCTCGACAGATCAACTATTGGTCGGCGCGACAAGCTGGCGGGGCTAGCCGCTAGCATGCGAGCCAGCTTTGCCCCGGGTGCCTCATCCCGGTCGTGAGTCTCGATCGTGGGACGCACCGCGTTGAAGATCGCGCGGAGCACATCCTGAGCCGTATCGAGCAACGGACCCTCGCCGACCGCCTCCCGGTTTGACCTGAGTCCGGCGTCCAATCCGTCCATATGGACCACCAACCGGAAGCGCCCGAACGTCCCGTGTCTCAGTTCGTCCGGGGAGATACCGAAGTGTCCATCGTCCACATTGAGAAGGCGACCGTATACATAGACGAAAAAGCCGTGGCTCCGGCCGATCTCGTCCGATTTACCCGTCAGCAAATCCTTGTACGCCTCTGCGTATCCAGCAATACGCCCGAGTTCTGGCACAACGAGTCCGAAGCGAAGCTCGCTAGACTCGGCGGCGTTCACGTCCTCCGAAGTAGTGATCGACTTGGGGCTCGGTCGGGGGAGCTTCTCCAGGTCCTTACCCAAGACCCAGCGCTTGAGTAGCCCCTTGCCTTCCTTGCTCGACTCCAGCGCTTGGCCGTTCAGCCAGATGGCAAAGTCAGGCCGGAGCGGCAACGCAGTACGCAAAACCCACCCGAGTGTGCCTGGCTTGATCTCGTGCACCTTGGGCTTAAGCGACGACATGATGCAGAGCGTCCAGGACTCAGGACTGCTCTCTCCGAACAACACGATCTCTGACCTCTTGAAGGCCTCGTTCCCGGCCCAAGGCTCCACCGCCTGCCTCGCCTCGACTTCGGTCAGCTCTCGTAGTGCGAGTCGGATGGGCGCCTTCGGCTCGATCTCCCGGTCGACTCGTTTGTCGATGGTCCGGTAGTCCATGGACGTCGAGTAGTACTTGCCTCCGCACTTGCTGATGTGAGTGAGGCGATTGGACAGCACATAGGTGGCCAGTTTTCCGATACCGAACTTCCCGATCTGCTGCCGGCCCCTCGGAAGCGCAGACAATCTGCGTTTGTTGCTAATGCCAATCAGCCAATGGCGTTTGAGGCCCTCGCCGTCCATTCCCTCGCCGTCGTCGAAGACGGCGATCGTCGCGTCCTGGTCGTGGAGATTTGACGAGAGGACTACATGGACTCTCCGAGCACCGGCGTCGAAGGAGTTGGCAACGAGCTCCTCGACGGCTTTGTTCGGGCTCGTGTACAGACCCTCGGAGAACAACTCGACGATTCGGTAGCTGAGGCGGACCTCAATGTTGTCGGTCGCGTCGCCGAGTGCAGCGAAGGTGGGTTCGTTGGTCATGGAAGTGCCGTCATCGTGTTTCGGTGCCGCTGCCTAGCAACTCGGAGAGCTCTCCCCCAAAGTGCTGACCGACCCGACATTGGGGCCGCCACTCCAGCCGGAGACCTCGACGGGAGAAGGATGCCAGTGGACGCACCACTGGCGGCGTGGAACCGCTCGCCGAGCGGTCGCTTCTGCGTCGCCCTAGTCCGAGCGAGGCCAGCGAGCGAGCTGCTGCGGTCAATGCTAGAGCCTCTCCGGTTGCAGCAGGCGATGCCGCGCACCCCGCGGTTCTATGCGCATGGGCGTTCTCAGACAAGGCGCCTATCCTGACGCGCACAATGGCTCCAGTCGTGTGGCTCTTGCTCTCGCCAAGGCTGTGAGGAGCCGGCCGAGGCAGATGTCCTGCTCCTTCTCCTAGGTGACCTTGCCGGCGAGTCGCCCGGCGATGCTGGAGCTCAGTCCAGTAGCTCTTCGGCGGCACCCTCTTCATGGCTTCAAGGATCGCACATACAGCACCGGCACCACCACCAGGTTGAGAAACGTCGACGTCAGCAGGCCGCCGAGGATGACCTGGGCCATCGGGCTCAGGATCTCGTTGCCCGGCTCGCCGGCACCCAGCACCAGCGGCACCAGCGCCAGCCCGGCGGTGAGCGCCGTCATCAGGATCGGCGGCATGCGCTCCTCCGACCCGCGCCGCACGGCGGCTTCCAGCGACAGTCCCTCGCGGAGCAGGCGGCGGTAGTTGCTGACCAGCAGCACGCCGTTCCGGGTCGCGATGCCGAACAGCGTGACGAAGCCGACGACGGTCGCGAGCGACAGGACGCCGCCGCCCAGAGCCACCGCGACGACACCGCCGACCAGGGCCAGCGGCACGTTGACGAGCATCGCCAGGGTGTCGCGGTGGCTTCCGAACTCCAGGTAGAGCAGCCCGTACATGCCGGCCAGGATGAGCACGACGAGCAGGCCCATCGTGTACAGGCGGCGGCCCGCCTCCTCGAACTGCCCTCCGAAGGTCACCAGGTAGCCGGGCGGCAGGTCGACTTCGGCGTCGACCGCGGCCTGGGCACGCTCGACCGCGCCCACGAGATCGGCGCCGGCGACGTTGGCGGTCACCATCGCGATCCGCTGGGCGTTCTCGCGGCGGATGACGGACGGGCCGAGAGCGTGGCGCACTTCGGCGACCGCGCCCAGGCGGACGAGATCGCCGGCCGGCGTCGACACCGGGAGGGTCGCGACCCGGTCCGGTTCGGCGCGCAGGCCCGGCGGCAGGCGGACGGCGATGTCGGAGGCCAGGCCCTCTTCCACGATCTCGCCGACGACGACGCCCTGGAAGAGCGCCTCCACCGCCTCGCCCACGTCCGCGAGGCTCAGGCCGTAGCGGGCCATCGCCGTGCGATCGAAGTCGACGACCATCTGGGGCACCGGCGACTGCTCCTGGTTCGACAGGTCGACGATGCCGGGCACGGTCGCCAGAATCTGCTCGATCCGCGCGGCCAGCGTGCGCAGCACGGCAAGATCCGGCCCTTCGACCTTCACCGCCAGATTGGTCCGGGAACCCGAGATCATGTGGTCGATCCGGTGGCTGATCGGCTGCCCGAAGGAGACCGTCACCGCCGGTATCCCGGCCACCGCCCGGCGCATCCCGGCGACCAGCTCGTCCTTCGAACGGCCGTCTTCGAGCGGCGCCAGGACGACCTCCATCTCGGAGGCATTGACTCCCTGGACGTGCTCGTCCTTCTCCGCGCGGCCCGTCCGCCGGCTGGTCGAGACGACCTCGGGGAAGGCGAGCAGCGCCTCCTCGACCCGGCTGCCCAGCCGGTCGCTCTCGGCAAGCGGGATCCCGGGCGGACTCACGACCGACACGGTGAGCGAGCCCTCGTTGAAGGCCGGCAGAAAGCTCCGGCCCAGCCCGGGCAGGAGCGCAACCGCAAGCACGACCAGCAACGCCGACGAAGAGAGCACCGCCCAGCGATGCGAGAGGCACCAGTCGAGAGTCGGTGTGTACGCCCACTGGAAGGCGCGCAGAAGCCATGGCCCGCGGGCCCGGAGCGCCCGCGCCCGGCGCAGGAACAGCAGCGCCAGCACCGGCGTGACCGTCAGCGCCACGACCAGTGAGGCCGAAAGCGCCGTGATGAAGGCGAAGCCAAGCGGCCGCAGAAGCCGACCCTCAAGGCCCGGCAGGAAGAAGATCGGCACGAACACCAGGACGACGATCAGGGTGGCGAGGAGGATCGGGCTCAGCACCTCCTTCGTCGCTGCCGCGACCACCTCTTCGGCCGGCCGGCGATCGCTTTCCGGCAGGCGGCGCTCGTCCCTCATCCGGCGGAAGATGTTCTCGATCGCGATGATCGCGTCGTCCACGAGCAGGCCGATGGCGATCGACAGGCCGCCGAGCGTCATCGTGTCGATCTGCAGCCCGAAGGCCGCGATCACCAGGATCCCGGTGACCAGGGACAGCGGGATCGCGAACGCCGAGATGAACGTGGTCCGGACGCTGCCGAGGAAGAGCGCCAGGATGACGATGACGAGGATCGCTCCGTCGCGAAGCGCCTCGGAGACGTTGCCGATCGCCACCTGGATGAAATCGGCCTGGCGGAAGTTCTCGCTCTCGAGCACGACGCCCTCCGGCAGCACCGGCTGCAACCGGGCGAGGGCGCTGTCGATGGCGCGGGTCAGGTCCAGCGTGTTCGCGCCCGGCTGCTTCTGCACCGACAGGATGACCGCCGGGCGGTTGCGGTAGGAGCCGGTGCCCCGGACCGGCGCCGGCCCCCACTCGACGGTCGCCACGTCGCCGACCCGCAAGGGGATTCCGCCGTCGACCCGCACGACGGCCGCGGCCACTTCGCCCGGGGTGCGTGCCCGGCTGCGCACGCGGACGATGTGCTCCTCGCCGGCCTCCTCGTGAAAGCCGGCCGAGAGAACGCGGCTGGACCGGGCCACAGCGTCGATGACGTCGGCGAGGGGGAGGCCGTTCTGGGCGAGGGCCGTCGGTCGCACCGTGACCTGGAGTTGCCGCCGTTCACCGCCGATCGGGACGACCTGGGACACCCCGGGAATCGAGAGAAGCGTCCGGCGGACAACCGTCTCTGCCACCCGGCGCAGCTCCATGGAACTGACGCCGCCCTCCTCGACCGGCGCCGAGGTCATCGCGATGAACGTGATCTCGCCCATGATCGACGAGATCGGCCCGAGCTCCGGCGACTCGGCCTGGGCCGGAAGGTCGACCCGCTGCAGGCGCTCGCTGACGACCTGGCGAGCGCGGTAGATGTCGGTGCCCCAGTCGAACTCCACCCAGGCCACCGAAATCCCGTCGGCTGAGATCGACCGCAGCCTCCGCACCCCCGGCGATCCGTTGATCGCGGACTCGACCACGTACGTCACCAGGAGCTCGACCTCCTCCGCGGCCATCCCCGGCGCCTCGGTGATCACGGTCACGGTGGGAGCCGAAAGGTCGGGAAAGATGTCGACCGGCAGGTTCAGGATCCACGCCGACCCGACGACCGTGAGGAGCGCGGCTCCCGCGACCACCAGCAGACGGTGGCGCAAGGAGAATCGAAGCAGTCGCTCCAGGGGTCCCACTCTTCGGCCTTCAGTGGACGTGGCCGTGAGCTTCGCCGCTCGCCATGAGGGATGAGCGCCGGATGGCGTCCCCGCCGCGGGTCACCAGGCGCTGGCCGGGCACGAGACCGCCCACAAGCACCCGGTCTCCCTGGCGGCCGAGCACGGTCACCGTCTGCCGCTGAAAGTCCTCGCCTCCCAGTTGCAGGAACACGATCGGCACGCCGCCGTCGTCGACGACGGCCGAAGCGGGCACGACGATGCCGCTCTCGTCGCCGGCCATCAGCACCTGCGCCGCGACGGTCGATCCGAGCGCGAAGCCCGTGCCGGCAATGCCCGGCGCCTCGAGCAGGACGGTGACCGTGCCGGTGCGCGGCGAGAGCTCCGGCGAGACCGAGACGAGGGAGAGGTCGCCGTCGACGCGCACCGAGCCGCTCTCCGGATCGTCGAGAACGAGACCGCGCAGGCCCGCGTCCATCAGCCGCCGCGCATCCTGCGGCGGCAGCGCGACCTCGATCCACACGACGTCGGTCCGAACCAGCCGGGCCAGGGCGTCGCCGGCGGCGACCGTCGCCCCGGGCGTCGTCGTCACCGCGGCGACCCGGCCGGAGAACGGGGCCCGCGGCGAGATCCCGGCGCTGTCCGCACCGCCTTCGCGGGAAGCCCGCGCCGACTCGAGGTCGCGTTCCGCCGCCCGGTGCCGTGCTTCGAGCATCCGGGCGCGGACCCCGGCGTCTTCGACTTCCCGGTCGCTGACGGCTTCGAGAGCCAGGAGTTCGCGCAGCCGCGAGCTTCGCGACCGCGCGCTCTCCAGCTCCGTCGCCAGCGCCTCGAGTTCCCCTTCCAGGGTCGCGAGGCTGCGCTCGGCCGCGACCAGCGGAACGACCCGGAACAGGGGATCGTTCCGCTCGACGCGGCGGCCGACGAACGGCCAGGAGCGGGCGCCCGCGGGAGGCTGCACGACGCCGTCCACCTGCGCGGTGATCGTGCTCTCGCCGCCCGCCGGCGGCCGGAAGGAAGCGACGCCAGCGACGCTCCGGGCCAGGCGGCCCTCCTTGACCCAGACCGTCTCGAAGCCGCCCTGCCACTGCTGTTCCTTCAGGAAGGCCACGGGTTCGCCGCGGTCGGAACCGGCGGGGAGCGACGGCGCCCGCAGGAGGTCTTCCGCATGGTCCTCCGTGCCGACGCGGATCGGGCCGGCGGAGATCTCCTCGATTCCCGCTCCGTCGTCGATCCGGAAGAGCAGGTCTGCTTCGCCGGCCCGGCGCGCCGTCACCTCGATGTCGAAGATCCCTGGAGCGACGGGCTGGTCCGCACGGAACACCTGCTCCCCGGACCCATCGACAAGAACGATCTCGACGGTTCCCTGCGCCAGAGGCGAGAAGTCGTCCAGGCGCGTGACGTGGGTGTGGACCATCGCCGTGTGCCCTTCCGCCAGGGCGTCGATCTCGGGAAAGACCTCGAACCGCTCGCCGAGAGCCGTGACCGACCAGGTCTCGTGAACATGATCGTGTTCGTCGGTGGACGGGGCGCTGACGCAGGCCACCAGGAACAGCGCCGCCACGGACAGACAGCTCGGCACCAAGGAACAGAAGTGCTCTGGGTGCGCGGGTCTGTTGCCGCGGGTCTTCTGACCCGCGGAGAAAGCGCGCCGCAGACGGCCGACGGTATCGCCGCCGGCCACCGGCCGGCGTCCTCTTCGTTCGTCACCCCACTTCATGACCCCGGCCCTCCCTCCCGGCTTGCCGCCAGCCGTTCCAGTTCACGATGCGCCGCCAGCGCCGCCTCATGCAGATCGAGCACCGCCAGTTCCGCCTCGGTCACCGAGCGGTGAGTCTCGAGCAGATCGGTCAGGCCGGCCTCGCCCTGGCGGAAGGCCGCCTCGGCACCGTCCAGCATTCGCTCGGTGGCACCGAGCTCCTGCCGTGCCTCGGCGAGGGCGGCCGCGAGTCGCGCGAAGTTGATTCGCGCGGCGGTTCGCGCCGCGGTCGACTCGCGCTCCGCCAGTTCGAGCCTTGCCCGGGCCGCCTCCAGGCCAGCCCCCGAGCTTCGCCGCGCCGCCTGCCGCCGGTCGAACAGCGGCACCGACCAGGCGACGCCGAAGATTGGCCCGTCGACGGCACCCGGCGTGAGGTCCTGCCGTCGCCAGCCCAGCGTGACCTCCGGCGAGGCGGCGATCGGCCGGGTCGCAAGTTCCGCCAGCTCGGCGGCGTCCAGATCGGCCTGCGCGGCCCGCACCCGCGTATCCGCCCCGTCCAGCGACGGCGCGTCCGGCAGCTCCGGCAGAACCGGCCGGGCGTCCACCGGCAAGCCGGGATGCCAGGCCGCCGCCTCGGCCTTCGCTCCCTCGCTCACTCCGGCGGCGAGGGCGAGGCGGGATCGGAGCGTGGCGGCGGCCAGGCGGAGCCGGCGAGCCTCGAGTCCCGAGGCTTCCCCTCTCTCCGCGCGAGCTGCCTCACGCTGCGCGAGCGACTCGACCCGCTCGGCCTGGGTCGAGAGTCGTTGCCGGCGCGCCGCGGCCACGGCCCAGCCGGCATAGGCCTCCCTCATCGCGAGGCGGTAGCCCAGCAGGTCGTGGGTCAGACGCCTCCGGGCGGCGCCGATCTCACCCTCCCGCGCCTCGATCTCCGGGCGGCGCGCGGCGCCGGGAATCTGCCAGGAAACGAGAAAGTCGGTCTGGCCGATCGGGCCGCCGGGATCCTCGCGGATCGCTTCAACGACCGGATTGTCGAGTGTCCGGGCCGCCAGCAAACGGGCCTCGGCGAGCCCCACGGCCCCGGCGCTCTCGCGAACCGCGGGGTGCGTCTCGTCGAGGACCGAGAGGAACTCGGCCTCGGTGACGACAGGCCCGTCCTGGGCCGCGCCGGCGACGGCGAAGAAGCCTCCAAGGAGGCCGATCAGGCTGAAGCGATGCATGCTGACTCCTTTCCACGTCCAGGTTCCGGGCACGAATCGCACCCGGGCCAGGGACGCGGATCAGAGCAGCAGCGCGCAGTGAGTCCGGAACAGGAGAGGCGGCGGTCCGCGTCTGGACGCCGCGTCGTGGAGCGACCCCTCGGCAAGCGTCAAGGACGCGGAAGACGGCAGCGCGAGCACGGCCGTCGCTGACGGGTCAGGCCGCTGCGCGGTCGCTTCCACATCCAGCGTGACGTCGTGGTCGTGGTCGGGCACGACCTCGTCGTCGTGGTGATGCCCGTGGGTCGCCGACTTCGCCAGAGCCGCGGTGTCGTGCTCGTGCTCCGACCCGAAGACATGAGCCGCCAGGTCCAGCCCGGCCGTGAACGCGAACGCGCCCGGCGTCTGGCATCCCAGCAGGACAGCGACCGCGACGACACGCTTGAACGGAAGACTCACCTTGGTCACTGTGCCAGACGTGCAGCGGTTGGTCAATGAAGCCGAGGTCGCGACAGCGGCTCGTCACCCGCTCGAGGAGTCCTCCGCGCTAAGGTGAAACCGCTTCAACGATCACGAAGGTTCGACGCGCCATGACGCCAGGCTTCCGCCACTTACCGAAGCTCCGATCCCCGATCTTCGCCGGTCTGCTCCTCTGCCTCGCGGCCTGCGGCGGCGACTACCCGCCGCCGCCCGATACGGAGGAGCTCCCCTTCACTGAGACGCTCCACGGCGTCGAGTTCGAGGATCCCTACCGCTGGCTGGAAGACCAGGACAGCCCGGAGACGCGGGCGTTCATCGACCGGCAGAACGAGTACGCCGAGGTGATCGTCGGCGAGCCCCCGGAGCGCGAGTGGGCGCGGCGGCGGCTGCGGGAACTGATCGACACGCCGGCCGTCGGCTCCCCGAACAAGGCCGGCGAGTACGAACTCTTCACCCTCCGCCGGGCTGGCGAGGAGCTGGCGTCCATCGTCCGCAGGCCAGCGCCGGAAGATGCGGAGGCCGGACCCGCGAAGATCGACCCGGCGGGCGAGTACGAGGTGGTGATCGACCCGGCGGAAGCCGGCGGCGACTACGCGCACCTCGGCATCGTCGGCGTTTCGCCTGACGGGAAGCAGATGCTCTACAACGTCCGCATCGGCGGCGCGGACGAGACGACCGTCCGCCTGCGCGACCTGGAGCAGAACGTCGACCTCGACTTCGATCTGCCGCGGGCGCTGAACGACCAGGCGTTTTTCGCCAAGGACGGCAGCGGCATCTACTACGCGGTCCGCGATCGCCACGAGGGTTCGCGGATCCGCTTCCACCGCTTCGGCACCGAGCGTGCGGACGACGCCCTGGTGTTCGGCGAGGGGATCGGTCCGCGCGCCTTCGTCCGCGCCGAGCAGATCGACGACGCGAGGCTGCTCGTCGGCGTCCAGCACGGATGGGCGCGGAGCGACGTGTACCTGGTGGAGATCGGCACCTGGCGGGTGACGCCGATCGTCGAGGGCATGGAGGCCCGTTTCAACACCCACCACAACGACGGCCGACTGTTCGTGCGCACGAACCTGGGCGCGCCGCTCAACCGGCTGATGGAGGTCGATCTCGACGAGCCGGCGGTCGAGTACTGGCGCGAGGTCGTGCCGGAAGCCGAGGACGTCCTGCAGGGCGTGTCGGTCATCGACGGCAAGCTCTACCTGACCTACCTGCACCACGTGGCGAGCCGGATCCGGGTCTTCGAGTTCGACGGCACACCGGCCGGCGAAGTCGAGGTGCCCGAACACCACAACGCCGGCATCCGCGGGGCCGGCGAGGGCAAGGCGCTGCTGTCGCTCGCCTCCTACCTGGAGCCGTCCGTCACCTGGCTGCTCGATCTCGAGACGGGCGAGCGCGAGGTCTTCCGGGAGCCTCAGGCGCCCTTCTCCGGCGACGGCTACGTGCTCAAGCAGGTGCGCTACACGTCGAAGGACGGCACCTCCGCGCCGATGTACATCGCCCACCGGGAGGACTTCGAGCCCGACGGCACGACACCCGCCCTGCTCAACGGCTATGGCGGCTTCAACGTCTCCCTGACCCCGCGGTTCAATCCGCTGGCGGCGTTGTGGCTCGAGGCCGGCGGCGTCTACGCCGTGGCGACACTTCGCGGCGGCAGCGAGTACGGCGAGGAGTGGCACCAGGCCGGGATGCTCCACAACAAGCAGAACGTCTTCGACGACTTCATCTCGGCCGGTGAATGGCTCATCGCCGAGGGCTATAGCGACCCGGACCGCCTGGCGATTCACGGCGCCAGCAACGGCGGCCTGCTGGTCGGCGCCTCCCTGACCCAGCGCCCCGACCTATACCGCGCCGTGCTCTGCGGCTTCCCCGAGCTCGACCTGATCCGCTTCTACACGTTCACCGAGACGAACAACATGCCGGCGCTGCTCGAGTACGGCGACGGCGAGATTCCCGACCAGTTCGAGTCCCTGCGCGGCTTCTCGCCCTACCAGGCGATCCGCGACGGCGTCGCCTACCCGGCCGTCATGCTGACCCAGGGCGACCTGGACACCCGCGTGCCGCCGCTCCAGGCCCGCAAGGTCGCGGCCCGGCTGCAGGCGGCGACGTCCTCGGGATTGCCGGTCATCATGCGCTACCACCCGTACGCGGGCCACGCCGCGAGTCGTGGGTTGCCGATGTCGGAGCGGATCGAGTTCGTGGCGGCGGAGGCTACGTTCCTGTTGAGTCAGACTGGGTTGGGGGAGCCTGAGACTGACTCTTGAGTAAGGAGGGGGCCGACAACTTATGACAAACTTCGTCGGCGCTCACGGCGCGATGTCGATGTATGTCATATCCGCTCTTCCATCCTGAGTCCGGACGCCCGCCGGTCAGCACACTTGCCGAGCGGGAACTCGCCCTCGAGTTCCCGCAAGAGGACCGGTTCGTCGAGTTCAAGGAGGGGTTCGGCCAGCGTCGGCTCCAGGAAGCCGTAGTCGCCTTCTCGAACTCGGACGGTGGAGTGATCCTGATCGGTGTCCGTGACGACGGCTTGGTCAAGGGAGTAGTACCCAGCGGCAACCGCGAGGCGACGCTGCACCAGCTTGTTGCGAACCTTCACAACCCGGGGCGCTACAAGGTCCGCCACCTTACGGTGGAGAAACGGAACATCGTCGTGCTGACCATCCAGTGCCGGCACGAGGGGTTCTCGCAAACTCCGGACGGCCGGGTCCTGGTAAGACGTGGCGCCTCGAACACGGCCCTCATGGGGCGCGAACTCTCCGAGTTTATGGCCCGACGGACCCTCGTACACTTCGAGCGAACCGCAACGGCGATGCCCCTCCGCGCGGCGGATCAAGACCTGCTTCGCGAGTTGGCCACGGCGTGGGGCTGGTCTGGGGACGCAGTCGCCGCGCGGCTTCGAGAGGCGTCGCTCGTGACCAGGGAAGACGGCGAGGAGCGCCTGACCGTAGCCGGGGCGCTCTACCTGACCGAGCAGCCTCACCGCGTTCTCGGCAAGACGTTCGTCGAGATCTTCCGGTACCGCGACGACGGCCCGAGTTACGACCGACGCATTGAGGTCCAAGGGCCCCTGCCAACCCAGGTCCGCGAAACCACTCGACTCGTCCAGGCAGAACTCGGATTCGATCTCGTCGTGGTGGGCCTGATCAGACAGCAACTGCCTCGTCTCCCCGAAGAGGTTCTTCGCGAAGCGATCGCCAACGCAGTAGCCCATCGTTCTTACGAGACGGCGGGAGCGTCAGTCCGCGTGGAGATTCGGCCCGACCGGGTCGACATCATCTCTCCCGGCGGCCTACCCGAACCGGTAACGCTAGAGAACATCCGCGAACAGTGTTCCGCCCGCAACAACGACGTCATCCGAACGCTTCGACGGTTCAAGCTCGCAGAAGACGCCGGCACCGGCGTCGATCGGATGGAGGACGCGATGGCGGCGAATCTCATGCGGCCGCCCCTCTTCAAGGAACCGGGCGGCACGGCTGTTTCCGTAACGCTTTGGCTGGAAACGGCGGTCACGAAGGAGGAAAGGGCCTGGATCGACGAACTCGAACTTGGCGGATCCCTGCGAGCGTCCGACCGTTTGCTAGTGGTCATGGCCGCACGCGGCGAGGCGCTCAGCAACGCGCGCGCCCGGGAGATCCTCGGCGTGGATCACCTCGCAGCACGCAAGGCCCTGCAGCGACTTCGCGACCACGGCCTGCTCGTCCAGTCCGGCCAGCGTGGCGGCGCCACCTATCGCATCAGCCAAGTCCTTCCCGGAACCCGCACGCAACTCGACCAGGACGAGATCGAGAAGCTCGTACTAGAGGCGGCACGCGAAGCGCCGCTCACGAACACCTCTGTACGGCGACTCACGGGACTCGATCGGTCCGGAGCCTTGACCCTGCTTGCTCGCCTTGTGGCCCGTGGCGATCTGAGACGCCGAGGTGAACGCCGGGGTGCACACTACGTCCGCACACTGCGGACCAAGCCCCTGCCAAGGGGCGAATCAGAACGGCTTTTTGCCCCGCTGGTCGACCAAACCTGGCAGGCGTTCGACCGAGCCGGCAAGCTGCCTTCGCGCGTCACACCAGCCGCGCCGATCCTGTTCTTCGGTGACCTCGACGCATACCTGGGCTCGCCCTTGCGCGTGCTGACGGTCGGCTTGAATCCTTCGCTCCACGAGTTCCCTTCGGACAACGCCTTCGCGCGCTTTCCCCTGATTCGAAACCAGCGCGAACGGGAACCGAGCCGCTATCTAGCCGCAATGTCGGCCTACTTTCGGACCTACCCCTACAGGCGCTGGTTCAGCGCCTACGAGTACCTGCTCAACGGCGCGAGCACGAGCTACTACGACGCTCGGAAGGCCTCGACAGCCCTCCACACCGACATTTGCTCGCCCGTCGCAACCAACCCGACCTGGAGCGAGCTGAGGCGGGATCGCGCAGACCTCGAAGCAGTCGGCGTGCCGCTCTGGCACGAACTGCTAGTGGCACTCAGACCTCAGATCGTGTTCCTGTCTGTAGCGAAGGTTCATCTAAATCGGATCAGGTTCCCCCCGATAGACGAGTGGCGTTCCCTCAGAGTCTTCAAACGAACAAGCCGAGGCGACCTCCGCAGACGGCCATACAGGGTCCGGGCACGCTGGTACGACGTGGACGGCGAGGAGTCGCTGTTCGTCTTCGGACAAGCGGCCTTCACACCGTTCCAACTGCTTTCCCGTGACCAAAAGCACGAGGTGGGAGCCAGCGCGACGGAGACCTACGAAGATGGCTGCTGACCGGTGCTTCGTTCAACTCTCCCACCCCAGACGGGAGCACGAACCCGACCGCGGCACGGAGAAGACGTGGAACACGCTGAAGCACAGCCATGCCCGGAAGTTCATGCAGTTGCACGGCCAGTGGATCGACGAGGACGGCGGCAAACAAGCGGGCGACGTGTACGCCTGGGGCGAGTGGGAGCCGGAGTCCGCGGTTGTCTCAGCGCTCCATCCCCCGGACGGCGACTTCCTCTATCCGCGGTGGCTGTGGCGCCCGTACTACGTTCCGAGAAACAGCTACGAGGGCCTGCACAACACCGACCCCTTCATCTTCGGACCGCGGTTCCTCTACTCGAACTGCTTCCAGCCGAGCAGGCCCGGCCTGAGACGACTTGACCAAGGCTCCGTCATCGCATTCGGGAGCGCCAAGAAGCGTGCCGGTGCGTGGCGATGGATGCTCGATACCGTCCTCGTCGTCAGGGACTTCAAGGACTACCACGGAGCCGACGCACGCTCCGTACTCAGAGATTGGGTTCCGAACACGTTCCTGGACGTGACCATCCGGCCTCTGACCGACGACGCGCCGCAGTCCAAGACCTGCGCAACGGCACGCGACCGGCTCCGCCTCTACCGGGGAGCGACGCCTGACGATCCCGTCGAAGGCATGTTCAGCTTCTTCCCCGCGAGTCCCGAGTGCGGCGATTCGGGCTTCAGGCGCCCGTTCATCGATCTTCCGATCGAGTATCTGAACCCGGCCGCCTTCCGAACTCCGAGGGGACTCGGTCGCGACCGTACGCCCGCCGAGCTTCGTGCAGTCTGGGATCAGATCGCGGCGCAAGTCCGCGACGCAGGACTCGTTCTGGGGACGTTCGCCGAGTTGCCGGAGCGTCGCTGAGAGCGGCCGGTTGGGACGCAGAATGGTCGCCGCTTCGCGGCGCGTCCACTTGGCCGCCTGCGGCGGCAGCCGGCGGGGGCGCCGGCGCACCCAGTGTGTGGCTGCCGGGCTACGGGAGCGGGAACTCCTCCATGTAGCGCTCGTAGCCGGGCTCGACATCGATCTCAAGCGATCGGAGTACCCGGACGACGGCGTTGTAGAACGCGATGATGATCGTGAGCTCGACCAGAAGCTCTTCGTCCAGGTGACGGCGCAGCCCATCGAAGGTCTCGGCGCTGATCTCGAGACCCTCGGTCGCCTCGTCGGCGGCGGTCAGGACGAGGCGTTCGAGTTCCGGCAGCGACCCGGTATCCGGGCCCGCGATGACGGCGCGGATGTCGTCGTCGGAAAGACCGAACTGGCGTCCGAGTTCGATGTGGTGGGTGTACTCGTAGTCGGTGCGGGTGATGACGCCGATGCGCAGGATCGCCATCTCGCGCAGCCGCTGATCGAACCGGGACTTCCAGCGAATCCAGGCCCCGGTACCGCGAAACGACCGCGTGCCCGAGGGGCTGTGCGCGAGCATCCGCGCCAGGTTGATCGGCCGGTCGAGGAGCTCCCGGTCTTCGGGGGCGAGATCGTCCACGTCCAGGTAAGGGAGTCGAGCCATCGTGAGCTTCTCCGGGAATCAGGTCCGGTGGCGCCGGTCAGCGAACGGGAGAGAGTACCGTCACGCCGCCGTCGACGACCAGCGCCTGACCGGTGATGTAGCGGGCGTGTTCGGAAGCGAGGAACACGACCGCGCGACCGATGTCCCAGCCGGTCCCTTCGATCCGCAGCGCCGAGGAGTTCTTGCGCCGTTCGCGGATCTCGGGCGTCATCGTCGGGCGCTGGACCATCGGGGTCCAGACCGGCCCCGGGAGCACGACGTTCACCCGGATCCCGTCCCCGGCGTGGTCGACGGCCATCGCCCTCGTCAGGGAGACGACCGCGCCCTTCGACGCGGAGTACGGGGTGAGACCCTTGGGGCGGATCGCGGAGATCGAGCTGATGTTGACGATCGAGCCGCCGCCCGCCTCCTGCATCGACGGAATCAGGGCGCGGGACACCTGGACCATCGACCGGACGTTGACCTTCATCACGAGGTCCCAGAGGTCGGGCTCCGTGTCGAGGACGGTGCCGGGCGCTCCGATGCCGACGTTGTTGATCAACACGGTCGGCGGCGCGGACCCTTCCCGCGCGAAGGCGGCCAGGGCCGCGCAGTCCTCTTCGCTCGTCACGTCGCCAAGGAAGAGCCGAGCGGCGCCGCCCTCGCTCTCGATCATCTCGACCGTGCCTCGGCCGACTTCTTCGCTGCGGTCCACGACGACGACCTCGGCGCCGGCCCGCGCCAGGAGGATCGCGGTGGCGCGGCCGTTGCCGATCCCGTCGCCTCTCGCTCCGCCGCCTGTTACCACGGCGGTCCGACCGCTGAAGTCGATTCGGTCCCCGGTCGAGGGGTTCCGCTCCAGGGGGGTGTTCGTCAAGCGAAGACGCCGAGGCCGCGGAAGTCGCCCTTGAGGATCTCGCCGGCCTGGTTGCAGCCCATCCACTCCTCGATCAACGTGGCGTAGACGTTCCGGAAGTCCGTGGTCATCACCAGATCGCCGTTGCCGTCGAGGTCGGTCAGGCTGGGGTGTTCGCCGTAGAGGCCCGGCTCGACGTTCTCGCCGACGATGTACATGGGCGTCGCCGTGCCGTGGTCGGTGCCTCCGCTCTGGTTCTCGGACACGCGGCGGCCGAACTCGGTGAAGATCATCATCGCGACGTCCGGGCCACGGCCCTGGCGCTTCATGTCGTCCATGAAGCCCTTGACCGCGTCGGCCACGTAGAGCAGCAGCTTCTCCTGGGTGTTGATCTGGTTGCCGTGAGTGTCGAAGCCGTCGAAGCTGACGTAGTAGACCCGGGTCGGGAAGTTCGCGTTGATCAGCGCCGCGACCTTCTTGAGGTCGGCGGTGATCGTCGGGAAGTCCAGGCCGTAGGACACCGGCGTCGAGTAGTCGCGGATCGCCTCGCGGACGCTCTGTGAGCTGCGGTCGGCGGTCTTCGCGATCCGGCGCAGGAAGGAGACTTCGGAGCTTGCGCCCTTGCCCTTCGGGTTCATCAGCCGTTCGTAGGCCTCGTCCTGGCTCGGGTCGCCGTCACGGGCGAACCGCTCCGGGTCGGAGAAGACGATCGGCGCGTGCCGCTCGGACTGGACCGCCAGCGACTGGCGACCGGCGATGTTGACCAGGGTGTTGGCCGGGGCCTCGGGCCAGGCGCGGTCGGCGAAGCGGCCGACCCAGCCGTAGGGATCGGCGCCGTTGGGCACGGCCGTGTGCCAGTACTCCATCGACGTGAAGTGGGACCGGTTCGGGTTCGGATAGCCGCAGCCCTGAACCAGCGCCAGCTTGCCCTCGTCCCAGAGCGACTTGAAGCCGCTCATCCGGAAGTGAAAGCCGATGTCGTCGTCGATCTTGTGCACGTCCTTCTTCGCGATCGCGATCGTGGGGCGCGCCCGGTAGTACTCGTCGTTGCCGTGCGGCACGACCGTGTTCAACCCGTCGTTGCCGCCGGCGAGCTCGAGGACGACGAGGATGCGGTTGGCCAGGTCATCGTCGCCTTCAAGCTCCTGGGCCGCCAGGGCCATCGACGTATGCCCGAAGATCGTCGGCATCGCGAGGCCGAAACCGAGTCCGCCCAGGCCCTTGCGCAGCAGTTCGCGGCGCGAGTACTCCTCGCAGCAGCTCGTCTTGATGATGTTCGCCATGGCGTGCTCCTCCGTTCCCTATGCGAGCTGGTACTCGGGGGCGCTCAGCAGCAGATGCAGCGTCTCGCGCAGGTCGGTCTCGAGTTCCGGCCGGTCGAAGTCGATCTCGCTGGTGCCGATGCGCTGCTCCAGGAAGTCCACGATGGCCGCGATCTGCGGCTCCCCGAGGGAAGCGCGGAAGAAGCGCTTCTCCAGGTAGGCGACGGCCTCCTCCGCGGTCGTCACGCCGGCGCCGCGGACGAGCGCGGTGACGTCGATCTCGACCGGCGGATCGGGCGGCACGCGGCGGGCAAGCTGCCGCAGACTCCGGCTGCCGTTGTAGACGCCCCGGAACAGGTTGTACTCCTCGTACCTGAAGCGGTCGGCCTTGTTGCCGTCCTCGCTGTTCTGGCCCGGAAACGACGTCGTGTCGCCCCGCGCCTCCATCTGCCGCATCTCCTCGAGCGACTCCCGGCCCATCACGTTGGCCATGCGGGAGGCGCTGCCGCCCGTCGCCGCTGCCGCGGCCCGCCGCGCCTCGCCGGGGAACAGCAGCCGGCGAACGAAGTTCTGCCGGTCGATCAGGGTGGACGGGTTGATCCACGTGCGGCCGCCCTTCCAGCCGGCGACGTTCGGCGGGTGGAAGATCGTCTGGCCCAACTGGCCGGTCGCCAGGGAGAAGCGGGAGGCGCGCGGGACGCCGGAGAGCCCGAGCTTGCGGTAGGTGCTGACGGCAAGCTGGACCGGGCCCTTGATCTGGGTGGCGTAGGAGGCCGAACTGTAGAAGTCGCGCGAGAGGAAGATCGCTTCAAGCAGGGTCGCCACGTCGTAGCCGTTGTCCCGGAGAATCGCGGCGAGCTCCGCGTTGAATTCCGGCGAGATCTCCTCGCGGACGAAGAACCGGTAGAGCTTGCGGGAAACGAACTCGGCGCAGGCGTCCTGCTGCAGGATGATCTCGACCACGTCCTCGGTGTCGAAGTTGCCGGTGCGGCCGAGGAACGTCTTCTCGTCGAAGTCGTGCTCGGCCTCGTTGTAGAAGAACCTGTTGTCGCGGAGCTGGAGACCGGTGAAGGCGCGGGCGGCCTCCTGGATGTCCTCCTCGCTGTAGTTGCCGACGCCCAGCGAGAAGAGCTCGAGGATCTCACGCGAGAAGTTCTCGTTGGGATGGCCCTTCACGTTCGATCGGCCGTCCAGGTACATCAGCATCGCCGGGTCGCGGGCGATGGCCAGCAGCAGCTCGCCGTAGTTGCCGTTGCCGTTCTCCCGGAACAGCTCCCACTGGTTCATCAGCTTGCGGTAGTCCAGGACCTTCTTGTTGTCCTCGGTGGCGAAGTGCCCGTGCCAGAACAGGGCGAGCTTCTCCTGGAGCGGCCGGTTCGTGAGCACCATGCGCTCGGCGATCCAGCCGGCGCCGCGCCGGCCCTCCATGCCGTTCGCGTAGACCAGGAAGTAGAACTGGTCGATCAGCGGCTGGATCCAGGCCGGATTGTCCTCGTCGTAGGGGATCTCGATGCCGAGCGCCATGGAGCTGCCGTCGCGCATCGCCTCTTCCCGGACGCGGTCGAGGTGGTCCTCGAAGTGGCCGGGCACGAAGTCCTCGGACGGATAGATGCCGACCGCCGGGAAGTCGCGCAGCTCGACCGGCTCGACTTCCTGGTAGCGCACCAGGTGGCGCACGGCGTCGCGGGGCGTCATCGCCGCGAGTGCCTCGATCTCCTCCGGCGTGCCGCCGAAGCCCGCGCGCTCGAGCAGGTGGGCGGCGCGCGCGTAGTTCCAGTCGTCCGCGCCGATGGCGGCCAGGTCGTCGATCCAGCCCGAGGGGCCCGGGCCCACGTCCGTTGCGGCAGCGGCCGGAAGGCCGGCGAGCACGAACGCGGCAATCCCCAGGGCCGCAATCAGGTCAACACGTTCTCGCGCACTTCGAGCCATGACGTACGCCTCCTGTCGAGAGAGTCGCTGAAATGTTAGTCGAGAAGGGCGCCCACGTACTCCTCTCTGGTATGAACCCGGGTGAACCACGACAATCAGGCCGAACCGCGGAGGACCGCCGATGAAGCACGAGTACCCACGACGAGCAACGGTGCCGGTTGCGCTGGCGGGGCTTGCGCTGGCTCTCGCAGCGAGCGGCGCGGCGACCGCGCAGACCGAGTCGCCGGCGCGCGTTGCCGAAGGCGAGTTCGAGAGCGATCTGCTGCCCCGCACCATGAAGTACGGCGTGTTGCTGCCGCCCGGCTACGACGAGTCGGACGAGCGCTACCCGGTGCTGTTCCACCTCTACCCGGGGCCGCCGGAGAGTCACGTGGCGATCCGCCGCTGGCGGCGGCACGTGGAGTTCGCCTGGAAGGAAGGCCGGCTGCCGAAGACGCTCGTCGTGACGCCGGCGATCGACTTCCCGCTCTACCTGAGGGCCCACAGCACGGGGCGTCCCTGGGAGCAGGCGTTCGTCGGTCCCTTCCTCGACCACCTGCACGAGAACTTCCGCCTGTGGGAGGACCGGCCCGCCTTCTACGCCACGGGTCTCTCCGCGGGCGGTGCGATCACGGTGCGGCTAGGCCTGAAGCACCCGGAGAAGTTCGGGGCGATCGCGGCCCTGGCGCCGGGGATCGAGGCCGCGTTCAGCCTGGACGAGCTGGAGTTCGAAGACACGTTCTGGCGGCCACCGAACAACTACGAGGGCACGGACGCCGATGCCTGGGCCGAGTACAACCCGCTCAACATGGCGAAGGCCAACGCCGAGCGCATCCGCGGGCAGGGACTCGGCATCTACCTGGAGACCGGCGACGAGGACTCGTTCATGCTCCACCGCGGGACCGAACTGCTCCACCGCGTGCTCAGCGACGAGGGCATCCCCCACGAGTACCACCTGCGCCGCGGTGTCGACCACCACGTCGGGCGGATCATGCCGGAGCGCTGGCAGGCCGTGTACGCCTTCTTCGGCGCGCACATGCGCGACCTGCCCAGGGAACAGATCGTGAGCGACCTCCAGGCCGCGCTCGCGGCGCTGCGGGAGCAGGCCGAGAAGGGCATCGCCAACGACCCCAGGCTCCAGGAGCTGCGCAGGCCGCTCTTCGGGTTCTCGCGCCGGCAGATCCAGATCGAGAACGAGTGGTTCGCGGAGAAGGAGCAGAGACCCTAGGGCAGCGGGAACTCCTTCAGGTAGCGCTCGTAGTCGGGCTCGACGTCGATGTCCAGCGAGTTCAACATCCGGACGACCCCGTTGTAGTAGGAGAGGGTCATCGTCAACTCGACCATCATGCCCTCGTCGAGGTGACCCTGTAACGCCTTGAACGTCCCGGCGCCGATGCCGACGCCGTTCGTCATCTCGTCGGCCGCGGTGAGGACGAGCCGTTCGACCTCCGTCAGCGACTCGTCTTCCGGCCCTGCCACGACGGCCCGGATGTCGTCGTCCGAGAGCCCGAACTCGCGGCCGAGTTCGATGTGGTGGCTGTACTCGTAGTCGGTGCGCGTGATGGCGCCGACGCGCAGGATCGCCATCTGGCGCAGGCGCGGGTCGAGCCGGGTCTTGAAGCGAATCCAGATGCCCATGCGGCCGAACAGACGGGCCCCCTCAGGGCAGTACGACAGGACCCTGAACAGGTTGAGCGGCGGGTCGAGGAGCCGCCGGTCTTCGGGGGCGAGATCGTCCACGTCGAGGTAGGGAAGTCGTGCCATTGGGGGACCTTTCGTACAGGTGGATCGTGAGACGCGATCAGCCGACCGGCGAGACTAGCGAGACGCCGTCCTCCACCGAACGGACGACGGCGGCGAAGGGGTTGTCGGGGGCAAAACCCGGGCCGCCCCGGCAGTGCTCGACGCCGGGGGCCAGGAAGAGGCGTAGAAAGTCGCCCGTATCGCCCATGTCCCGCTCCACCCCTTCGAACCAGTCGACCGTGCCCTGGGCGTAGATCAGGGAGTCGTCCCAGCCGTGCCAGACGATCGCCTTGCCGCCGCGGTCGCGGAAGCCGGACAGGTCCTGCGGTCGGTGCCGAACACGCGACCGTACTCCTCGACGGACTGGTCCCAGTAGTGCTCGTAGGAGGCATGGTTCAGCCCGGTCCAGTCGAAGTCCGGGTCGCGGGCGAGGAAGTAGCGGAACCAGTCGAGGGTGATTGGCATCGGCCGTCCGGTCAGGGGTTCACCGCCGGTACGGGAGAGCGAAAGGAAGTTCGCCCCGGGCGCCAGGCCGTAGCGGGAACGGCAGCAGCCAGGACAAAGGCAACGATGATCATCGGCGCCGCAGTATGGTCGCCGCTTCGCGGCGCGTCCAGTTGGCCGCCTGCGGCGGCAGCGGGTCAGAGGACCCGCGCACCCAGAGCAACGCCCTTCCCGCTACGACGGTCTCTACTGCGCGCATACCGTGCGCGATGACGTCGCTGCGGTTGCAGAACAGAATCCCGCCCACGCCGAGCCCGTATCTCCGGGTGCGCGGGTCTTCTGACCCGCTCTCGGGCGAAGCCCGAAGAAAGCAGCCGACGGCCGAAGGCCGGCGACCTTTGTCCTTCCGCCTGCGCTGCCCGGCACCAGAGGGTATCGTCCGCGTGCTACTTGCATCGGCACTGCCCTCAAGGAGAGTCCCCATGAAGAGATTGAGCCCTCGAACCCTGCCGGTCGTTCCGCTGGCGTTGAGCCTGGCACTCGCGTTCACCGTCGCCGGCCTTCAGCCAGCGGCAGCCCAGGAGTCCAGCTCATGGTCGATCGGCGAGCGGGACGTGCCGCCGCCGGCCGGTGCGAGCGAGCAACTCCAGGCCGCCCTCGCGGCAGTGCCCGCGCCCAGCGTGGCGGCGTCCAGGCAGCAGACGCCGCAGAGCGACGGGCAGTGGCTCGTGATGCAGAAGGCGACAGCCAACGCCAACCTCGACCAGATCGCGAGTGGGTTCGGCGTCTCGATCGAGAAGGCCGAGGTCGAGGGAGTGACGGTCTACCGGGTGGCGCCCGAGAAGGTCCATCCCCGGCACACGGACCACCTCTTTCTGCACGTTCACGGCGGCGGCTACGTCCTGAACGGCGGCGACGCCTCGGTCACCGAAGCGGCCATGGTCGCGTCCCGGGCGGGCATCGTGGCCCTGTCCGTCGACTACCGCATGCCGCCGGAGCACCCGTTCCCCGCCGCGGTCGAGGACGTCGTCTCGGTCTACAAGCACCTGCTGGAGAGCCGGTCCGCGAAGTCGATCGCCATCGGCGGTACGTCCGCGGGCGGCGGGCTGTCGCTGGCCGCGGTGCACCGCTTCATCGCCCTCGGTCTCGACGTGCCCGGCGCCATCTACGCCGGAACGCCCTGGGCTGACCTGACGAAGACCAGCGACAGCCTGTTCACGAACGAAGGGCTGGACCGCATCCTGGTGACCTACGACGGATTTCTCGGCGCCGCGGCGCGGCTCTACGCTGATGGCCATGACATGAAGGATCCGTTGATCTCACCCGTCTACGGCGACTTCGAGGGCTTCCCGCCGACGTACCTGATCACCGGCACGCGCGACATGTTCCTGAGCGACACGGCGCGGACCCACCGCAAGTTGCGCGCGGCCGGCGTGGTGGCCGACCTGCACGTGTACGAGGGCGTGGCCCACGCCGACTACCTGATCCTCGTGGGGTCGCCGGAATCGGAGGACGTGTTCGCGGAGGTGAGTGCGTTCTTCAAGAAGCACCTGGAGTAGGGAAGCCGGCAAGTCGTCGCCGCTTCGCGGCGCGTTTCCGGCCGCCGTCGGCGGCAGCCGGTCAGAAGACCCGCGCACCCAGAGCGCCGCCCTCGGCATGGCGTCGCGCTCTGCTGTGGGCGTGGCTTCCTAGCTGCCGCGGGTCGCCGTGAACTCGCGCTCGCCGCGGGGAGTGATCATCTTGCCGGTCATGGCGTCGCCGTCGACCGTCGCCTCGAAGTTCAGGTTGAAGGTCTGGCCGCCCCTGCCGATCTCCCGGCCGAACTTGAGCGTTTCGCCGTCCCAGGACACGTTCTTCAGGTCGCCGTTCCGGCGCGGGTTGCTCCAGGTGCCCTTGAGTTCACCGTCGACTTCCGTGAACTCGTACACGACCTCGAAGCTGCCCTGGGGCGTCTCGGTCGTCGACTCCCATTTGCCGAGGACGGCGGCGTTGTCGGCGGCCGCTGCTATGGGCGCGAAGGCAAGGGCGACGGCGGCGGCGATCAGGATCGACTGTCTCATGGCAGGCTCCTCAATCGGTTCGGAGGGTGGATCGTGGCCGGCCACGACGCTGGCGGCTGGACGCCAGCGCCTGGTGACCGCCCCTAGAATGAAACGACTTCGATGAAAAGGACGACCGCCGCCGTCGTTTTGTTGCTGTTCGGCTCCGGCTGCGCCGGCAACGCCGGCGAGCAGACGGCCGAACCCGCGCCCGAGAGCGGCCAGGAGAACACACAGATGAAGCTCGATCACTTCATGTACGCGGTCGCCGATCTCGACGAAGGCATGGCGTGGGCCGAGGAGGCCTTCGGCGTGGCGCCTGCCTTCGGCGGCTCCCACGAGGGGCTTGGAACGCGCAACGCCTTGCTGAGCCTCGGCGACACCTACCTCGAGATCATCGCGCCGGACCCGGCGCAATCGGTCGAGAGCCAGATGGTGACCGGCATGGCGGCGACGCGCGCCGGAGGGTTGGTGACCTGGGCAGCGCAGGGCGATCTCGTCGTCACGAAGGGGTTGCTCGAGGAGGCCGGGATCCCGTCGGTCGGCCCGGTGGAGACGCGGCGGCGCACCGCCGATGGCGGGCTGCTCGTCTGGGATCTGCTGTTCCCGCAGGGCGGCGGCTACGGGATGCCGTTCTTCATCGACTGGCGGGATTCGCCGCATCCGGCGACGACGATGCCGGTCGGCGGAGAGCTGGTCTCGTTCGGGATCTCGACGCCGGATGCGGCGGATCTCGGCGCAGTGCTGGCGGGTCTCGGGCTGGACGTCGAGGTGTCGGAGGGGGAGCCGGAGATGACGGTCGTCATCGAGGGGGCCAAGGGGCTCGTGGAGTTGGTGTCGACGGAGGAGAGCCGGGGGTTGTCGCCGTCTTCGCGGCGTTGATGGGATTCAGGCCTCTGCAGGGTGCGCGACCCGCGCACCCAGCGGAGAGTGTCATTGCGGGCTGTGGGAGTAGGGTTGGTCGGTCACATCAACCTGAGTCCGGAGAGGAACGATGACCGAGAACAAACTGAAGAACCGGGTTCGGCTGGTCGCTCGCTGTCTGGCGGCGGCGGTGACCGCTCTCGTCGCCGTTCCCGCCGCGGCCCAACTCGACATCGACGACTGGGCCAAACGGGCCGGCGACCAGATCGTCTGGCACCAGACCCAGTTGAGCGACACGGTCTACATGCTCCTGCCCGAGCCCGGGCTGGCCGGGAACCTCGCCGTCTCCGCGGGGGAGGACGGCATTCTGATCGTCGACGACGCGATGATGCCGGTCGTGCCCAAGATCAAGGCGGCCGTCGCGAAGATCCAGGAGGGCAGGATCGACTTCGTCGTCAACACGCACTACCACTTCGATCACGCGGGCGGCAACGCCGGTTTCGGGGCGGACTCCGCGATCGTCGCGCACGCGAACGTGCGCAAGCGCCTGCTGGAGAACCGGCACGCCGGAGCGAACTTCTCGGCGACGCCGTTCCCGTCGGAGGCGCTGCCGATCGTGACCTTCAACGAGAGCGTCACCCTGCACTGGAACGGCGAGGCGATCGACGTCATCTTCTTCGGCAACCCCGCCCACACGGACGGCGACGTGGCGATCTACTTCCGCGACTCGAACGTAGTCCACGCCGGCGACCAGTTCCCGAACCTCGGCGGCTACCCGTACATCGACCGGGACGTCGGCGGCAGCGCCCTCGGCCTGCGCGACAACATGGCCCAACTGCTCGAGATCGTCGACGACGAGACGCAGATCATCCCCGGCCACGGACCGCTGGCGACGAAGGCCGACCTGCAGAAGTACCACGACTACGTGGCGGAGACGATCGACCACATCGACCGGCAGAAGCGCGCAGGCAAGTCGCTCGAGGACGTCCAGGAGGACGGCCTGCCGGAGAAGTACGCGCCCTACGGCAACGGTCCGCTCTCGCCCGAGCCCGTGTGGATCGGCTACGTCTGGGCCAGCCTCGACGACTAGAGCCGATCTCCACCCGACTCCGACGAGTGCGGGAGGGCAAACCCGCACCTTCGGCCCGCGTAGGAGAGCCTGAGGCTGAAATGACAGGCGTCTCTTCCCTTCCAGCCAACGACGTCGTCATCGACGTCCGGGACCTGCGCAAGAGCTACGGGGAACTCGTAGCCGTCGACGGGGTCTCCTTCCAGGTCCATCGCGGCGAGATCTTCGGCATGCTGGGCCCGAACGGGGCCGGCAAGACGACCACGGTCGAGATCCTGGAGGGGCTCCGCCAGGCGGACGGCGGCGAGGCGTTCATCGACGGCGTCGGCGTGAAGAAGAACCGGCGCCGGGTCAAGAGCATGATCGGCGTCCAGCTCCAGCAGAACGCCTTCTTCGACAACCTGACGCTCCGCGAAACGGTCCAGTTGTTCGCGACGATCTACGGCTCGGACGCCTCGCCGGACGACATGCTGGCCAGGGTCGACCTGGGGGATCGGGCCAGGTCCCGGTACAAGCACCTCTCCGGCGGCCAGCGGCAGCGCTTCTCCATCGCGGTCGCCATGGTCAACGAGCCGGTGGCGATGTTCCTCGACGAACCGACGACCGGGCTCGACCCCCAGGCCCGCCGCAGGATGTGGAAGCTGATCGACGGCCTGCGCTCCGACGGCATGGCGATCATGCTGACCACCCACTACATGGAAGAGGCCGAGGTGCTCTGCGACCGCGTGGCCGTCATCGACCGCGGCTCGATCGTCGCCGTCGACGCGCCGCAGACGTTGATCGAGCAGTTGGCGAAGCGCGGCGGTCAGTCGGTTCGCCGGGACGGCGCCCTGACGCTCGAAGACGTCTTCCTCGATCTGACCGGGCATCAGCTCGTCGAATAGCGGTGCGGAAGTGAAGATCTACGCGGCCTTCATCGCCGCCGAACTGAAGATGTTCTTCCGCGACCGGGCGGCGCTCTTCTGGTCGCTGGCGTTCCCGACCGTGATGATGGTCGTCTTCGGCCTTTTCGACTTCGGCAGCTTCGCTCCGCCGAGCGTGGGCGTCGTCGACCAGGCGAAGAACCAGGCGTCGACCCTGCTGGTGTCCGTGCTGAAGGGCGACCTCGGCGGCGAACCGCTCTTCAACGTCCCGGAATCGGACGACGCCGAGTTCCTGCGCTCGGAGGTCCTGGCCGGCGACATCACGGCGGTGATGGTGATCCCGGAAGGCTTCGGCGAGCCCGGCGCCTCCTCGACCATCGACCTCACCTTCGACGGCAGGAAGGCCCAGGAGGCGGAGGCCGCCCGGTCCATCCTCGGCCAGGTGCTCGACGGCGTCTTCAAGTCCGTCGCCAACATTCCGGCCGAGTACCGGGTCGAGAACTGGGCGACGATCGCCGCCACCGAAGTCGCGGGCCGCGGTCAGGGCTACAAGGGCTTCATCGTGCCGGGAATCGTCTCGCTGGCGATCATGCAGAGTGCGCTCTTCGGCGTCGTCTTCACGCTGGTGCGGCTGCGCAACCAGGGCGTGCTCAAGCGTCTCTACGCCACGCCCATCGGCCCGAACCACTTCCTGGTCGGTTCGCTGACCACCAGACTCCTGCTGCTCGTGTTGCAGACGAACGTCCTGTTGCTCGTCGGCATCCTCGTCTCGCGGGTGGACGTGGCCCCGGGCTACCCGCTGTTCTGGCTGGAGGTCATCCCGCTGATCTTCCTCGGCGGCCTCGTCTTCGCCTCACTCGGCCTGGCGATCTCCGGCATCGCGAAGACGGAGAACACGGCGGCGCCCCTGGCGAACATCGTCTCGCTGCCGCTGATGTTCCTGTCGGGCGTGTTCTTCCCCCAGACGGCGCTGCCGGACTGGCTGCTCGGCTTCGCGAAATGGCTGCCGCTGACCTTCCTGGCTGACGCGATGCGCGCCATGGTGAACAACGGCGAGACGCTGTTCAGCCAGGGTGGCCCGATCCTCGGCCTGGCGGTGTGGGCCGTCGCCTGCTTCGGGCTCGCGGTCTGGGCGTTCCGCTGGGAGTGAGTCGCTACTCGCCGCCGGAGCTCTGGGGCTGGTCGTACTCCGATTCGAGCAGGCGGGCGCCGCGCAGGACGTTGCCCATCGCGTAGTTGCCTTCGTGGCAGGCGTACTCGTAGACCAGGCTGTCCTTCGCCTGCCAGGTGTACTCGCCGGCCCAGGGCGCCGTCCACGAGTTCGGGTCGTCGACGCGGAAGTGGTAGAGCAGGTTCCCGTCCTCGGTCCGGGTGAAGCGCTCCTCCACCACCATCGTCTCGCTGCCTCCGGGGAGGCCGGTCTCGTTGCGGAAGTTGCGGGTGGTGACGACCAGCGTGTCGCCATCCCAGCGGCCGACGCCGTCGCCGAGCCACCAGTCGATCTCGTCGGGGCCGTGCTCCCCGTCGATCGGCACGATCCGCGCGTCGTGGACCATCTCCGCCATGATGACGACGTGGTTCTCGGTCTGCATGATCCGCGCGTAGTTGTTGTACAGGCTGGGCAGCAGCGGGGGTCCGCCGACGAAGCCGAGCAGGCAGCGCTCGGCCAGCGCCAGGCTCTCGGGCCCGTCGAACGGTCCCGGGCCGTCATGGTCGAGCCAGGAGGCCGTGCCGTCGTTGTCGTGGGCGAACGAGGCGAAGTTCCTCATCATCCGGCCCATCGCTGCCGGCGTCATCCGGGGCCGCCGGCCGTTCTTCGGCTCGTAGATGATCGAGGTGCGGAACTTGCCGTCGACGACGACCGCCTCGGAGCCCGGGTCGATCCAGAACGCGTTGTAGCCGCCGACGCCGCCGCCGCCGAAGCGGTTGTCGCCGTCGCCGCCCTTGACCGGGGCCGTCCGATCGGCGCCGCCGCCCTTGCCCTCCTCTTCGACTTCGCGCCAGAACTCATTCCTCTCGTCTTCGAGGGCCTGCGCCTCCTCGGGGGTCAGGTAGAGGTTCTCGCCGTACTGCGGCGGACGGTCGACGGGCGTGACCGTGCCGGCGTCGTAGACGCCCGACAGATCGGGCTTGCCGTTCGGCATCCGCTTGATGCCGTCTCCCTCCGCGGCCAGGGCCGGGAGAGCGATGAGGAACAGGGCGAGCGAGGCGAGGGTGAGCTTGCGCATGGCTTGAGTCCTTGCTGGGAAAGAATGGGACCGGATGCTTGAAGGGACTCGAATCCTACCATCGGTCGGCCTCTGCCTGCTGCTCATGGTCGTCCCTGCCACGGCCCAGCCGGAAGATCCCGCACCCGAGCAAGTTGAACTGAACGGCATCGTCTACGACGTGCCGCCCCCCTGGCGGGGGAATCGCATCGAGGAGGCCGCGGACCCGGCCGAGCTGGCGAGAGTGCCCAGCGAGCTGACCGGCGAACTCGGCATCTACGTCACTCCCGAAACCCGGGACGCCGTGGTCGCGATGGCGGCGGCCGCCCGGGCACACGGAATCCGGCTGGAAGTGGACTCCGGTTTCCGCAGCTACGGCTTCCAGAAGCGGGTCCTGGAGGGCCTCCTGGCCAAAGGCCGACCGTTCCTCAACGCCGTCCGCTGGACCGCGCCGCCCGGCTACTCCGAGCACATCACCGGCCGCGCCGTCGACTTCGTGCCCAGCGACGCGGACTTCAAGGACGCGCCCGCGTACCAGTGGCTGCGGAAGCACGCCGCCGACTTCTGCTTCACCGAGAGTTACCCGCTCGGCAACGCCGGCGGCTTCGACTGGGAACCGTGGCACTGGCGTTACGACGACTGCGACGAGTAGCGACGCTAGCGCGGCAGAAGGTCCTGAGGCCGGCGCTCTGCGCCGGATGCCGGCGGGGGCGCCGGCGCACCCAGTTGTGAGGCGTGTTTCCTCGCGCGTTCGGGCTAGTAGGCTGCGAGGCAGGAGAGCACCACGATGAAGACGATCGAGCATCACGTCAACGGAAACCGCCTCGCCGCCTGCTCCGGCAGGACCCACCCGGTCTTCAACCCGGCCACCGGCGAGCAGACCGCGGCCGTCGGTCTGGCCGGCACGGACGAGGTCGACGCCGCGGTCGCGGCCGCCAGGGAGGCCTTCGGCGAATGGCGGCGCACGTCGCTGGCGGTGCGTACCAAGCTGATGTACGCCTTCCGCAACCTGGTCGAGGCGCACACGGACGAACTGGCGCGGTTGCTGACGGCCGAGCACGGCAAGGTGCTCTCGGACGCCGCCGGCGAGGTGGCGCGGGGGCTCGAGAACATCGAGTACGCCTGCGGCCTCGCCGACCTGCTGAAGGGGAGCTACAACTCCCAGGCCTCGACCGGCGTCGATGTCTACTCGGTTCGCGAGCCGCTCGGCGTCGTGGCCGGCATCACGCCGTTCAACTTCCCGGCCATGGTGCCGCTCTGGATGTTCCCCAACGCGATCGCCTGCGGCAACACGTTCGTGCTCAAGCCGTCCGAGCGCGATCCGTCGGCGCCGTTGCTGCTGGCGGAACTCTTCGACCAGGCCGGCTTTCCCCCCGGCGTGTTCAACGTGTTGAACGGCGACAAGGTGGCCGTCGACCGCCTGCTGACCCACCCGGACGTTGCGGCGGTGAGCTTCGTCGGTTCGACGCCAATCGCCCGCTACGTGTACGAGACAGGCACCGGCGCCGGCAAGCGGGTGCAGGCGCTGGGCGGGGCCAAGAACCACATGGTGGTACTCCCTGACGCCGACGTCGACCTGGCCGCCGACGCCGCGGTGTCGGCCGCATACGGCTCGGCCGGTGAGCGCTGCATGGCGGTGTCCGTCGTCGTGGCGGTCGGCGGCGTCGGCGATCCGCTGGTCGACGCGATCCAGGAGCGGATGGGCAAGCTCCAGATCGGCCCCGGCATGGACGGGAAGTCCGAGATGGGCCCGCTGATCACCCGCGAGCACCGGGATCGCGTGGCCGGCTACGTCGGCGCCGGCGCCGAAGAAGGCGCCACCGTGGTCGTCGACGGCCGCGAGGCGGACTTCGACGGCGACGGGTTCTTCCTCGGCGTCTCGCTGCTCGACAACGTCACGCCCGACATGACGGTCTACCAGGACGAGATCTTCGGCCCGGTGCTATGCGTCGTCCGTGCCGACAGCTACCAGGAGGCGGTCGAACTCGTCGAACAGAACCCCTGGGGCAACGGCACCGCGATCTTCACTCGCGACGGCGGCGCCGCCCGCCAGTTCCAGGAGGACGCCGACGCCGGCATGGTCGGCGTCAACGTGCCGATCCCCGTGCCCGTCGGCTACCACTCCTTCGGCGGCTGGAAGCAGTCGCTCTTCGGCGACACCCACATGTACGGCCCGGAGGGGGTCCACTTCTACACGAAGGCCAAGGTGGTCACTGCCCGGTGGCCGGACCCGGCGGAGAGCCAGGTCGATCTCGGGTTTCCGCGAAACCGGTAGGAGTGCGACTCGCGCATGCCGCTTCGCGGCGACGCGCCTGATGCCGGCGGGGGCGCCGGCGCACCCAGTCGGCTAGTCGAAGGTCCACTCCCGGGGTTCCTTGCCCTCTTCGGGATGAACCTCGCGGACGGTGACTGGCGGGGACTCGCCCTTCTCGTACGTGAGCACGTACTTCAGGCCCTTCCGGTTCTCTTCGGGAACCGGGTCGGCGTGGGTTGCGAGTTCCGGGCCGTCGAAGACGTTGATCTTGCAGAACTCCTCGGCCTGGCAGACGAACCTGGCCATCTGGACCCAGTCCTCCATCTTCGTTTCGGGCTCGATCCAGGCGCCGAAGGAGAGGCCGGTCAGGCCGACGATGTTGAGCGGCGGCGGAGCGTCGCCTCGCTGCTGGGCCGCGACGCCCAGCGGCAACAGGATGGCGATCGCGAAGACAGGCGCGCGTCGATTCATGGCTGGTTCCCCTCGAAGAAGCGATCCCATAGTGCCATGCGCTCCCGGTGGAGGTGGCTGCCGGCCTCGACGGTCGACCCGAACTCGAGGTGCCTGGCCGTGTCCGGCTTGAACTCCGGCCACGCCGGCAGGCCCGGGCCGCCCAGCGGGTTCGGGTCGCCGGTCGCGGCGAAGGCGACCCAGTAGCCGGACATCGCCTCGGCAAGCTCGCGGTCCTCTTCCGCGTACTCGTAGTCCAGCTTGTCCAGGTTGTCGAACGCGTAGGCGATCTCGGCGGCGTGGTACGCGCCGTAGACGTCCTTCTCGGGATGCGGCGGGGCGTGGGTGAAGAAGTACAGGAATGCCGGTGAAGACACGGTCTCCGAGAGCGTCGCCCAGGTCTTCATGTGCCAGGCGAAGACGCGGTCGGAGAAGGCGTCGATGAAGGCCCGCCTCGCCGCGGCGTCGTCCGGCACCGGATAGGCCTGGAAGAACTCGTCCGCCACGTCGGCGAACTGGCTCCTGACCATGAACTCGACGCCGGACTTGTTCGACGGCAGCATGCCGCCCATCAGGCTGGTCGCCTCGTCCCGGTTCGAGCCGACCAGCACCGGCACGTCCGCCTGTTCGCCCGCCCGGTAGATCTCGGCCACCTGCTTCGGCAGCACCCAGCCGTCGACGTTCGGCCTGGTCGCGAAGGCGCCCTGCTTCGAGGCCTCGGCGAGGATCGTTCCGGCGTCCAGCTCGCGCAGGCGGGCGGCCGCGTCGCCGCCCTCGATGCCCAGCCGCTTCACGAAGGCCTCGCCGGCGCTCTCGGCCGAGCCGTCCTCGGGCGAGCGAAGCAGCGGCAGGCCGTCGAAGAAGCCGCCGCTCTGGCCGATCGCCCGGTGAAACAGCCCCCGGGCCAGCGGCGAAGCCTGCAGCACATTGACGCTCCAGGCGCCCGCCGATTCTCCGAAGATCGTCACCCGGTCCGGGTCGCCGCCGAAGGTCGCGATGTTGTCCCTCACCCACTGCAGGGCGAAGATCTGGTCGAGTACGCCGTAGTTGCCGGACGCACCCTGGTCGGACTCGGCCGACAGGGCCGGGTGGGCGAGATAGCCGAAAGCGCCGAGCCGGTAGTTGATCGTCACCACGACGACGCCCTTCCGCGCCAGCGCGGTGCCGTCGTAGAGGGGCAGCGAGCCCGACCCGCGGGTGAGCGCGCCGCCGTGGATCCAGACCATGACCGGCAGGCGGTCGTCGTCTGATTCCGCCGTGGTCCAGATGTTCAGGTACAGGCAGTCCTCGCTCACTTCTCCCAGAGGCTGGGCATAGAAGCCGCCCTCCGGGTAGGGCGCCTGCATGCAGGACGGCGGCTCGAAGAGAGCGTCGATGGGCAGTCGCGTGGGGATCGCCGGTTGGGGCGGCCTGAAGCGAAGGTCGCCGACCGGCGGCTCGGCGTAGGGAACGCCGAGGAAGACCCGGACGGAGTCGTCGTCCTCGGAGAGGTACCCGATGACGTAGCCGCTCGATGTCGACTTGACCAGCCGCGGGATCTGTTGGGCGACGACCGCGGAGGCGACAGCGAGCAGGCTCGTACAGGCCAGGGCCCAGGCGAGGCGGCTGCGTACGGAAACACGCACCGGCCCGATTCCCCCAATCCGGCTACTTCGCAACGTCATAAGAGGTCAGCGACTCCTGGTCGCGGATGTAGAACGCGCCGTTCGCGACTACCGGGTGCGCCCAGCTTGGCCCGCCGCGATCCTCGATCTCGAACTGGCCCCGCTCCACGTAGCCCTCCGGCGTGGCGACCGCCAGACCGACCTTGTGGCGTTCGCTCAGCAGGAACAACTTGCCGTCGGCCAGCACCAGGGATCCCTTGCCGACGCTACGGGCTCGCCAGTGAACCTCTCCCGTCCTCGCGTCCACCGCGGTCAGCGCCGGACCGAAGAAACTGTAGAGAGTCCCCTCGTGCGCAACGACGCCGCCGTGGTGATTCTGAAGGCGCGTTCCAAAGTACGCCTCCTCGCTCAGGAAGGAGCCGCCCTCGTCCTCGGCGGTGACCCGAACGGCGCCGCCGCCGATGCCGTAGGACGCCGAGTAGAAGACGAGGTCGTCGTGGAGCACCGGCGTTGTGATGTTGATCGCGTTCACCGTCGATGGCCGCTCGTAGCGCCAGAGCAGCGCTCCGTCGTCGGCGCGGACGCCGACCCCGGCCTGACCCGTGAACCCGAGCAGCACCTCGGTGCCCGCGATCTCGCGCAGGACGAGGGAGGAGTACGAAGCCACGTCGCCGAGTTCGCTGGAACGCCAGATCGTGCTGCCGTCGGCTGCGGAAAGTGCCGCGATCGCGCCGGACCGGCCGCCCGGCATGACGAAGACCCGGTCGCGGACGACCAGGGGAGACTCGCTGATGCCCCAGCGCGTGTTCGGGCTGCCGAAGCGGTCGAGCATGTTGAACTGCCAGATCACCTCGCCCGAGTTCTTCGCGATCCTCGCCGCCTCGCCCATCCCGTTCAGGACGAAGAGCGAGTCGCCATGGATGGTCGGCACGGATCGCGGACCGTCGCCCCTGTCCGGATGGTCGTAGAGGGGGCCGAGCGTCCGCATCCAGACCTCGCCGCCGTCGCTCGCGCGCAGGCGAAAGACCGCGCTCTGGCCGTCCCGCGTGCCCTGAACGTAGATCGCATCGCCCTCCACGGCAACCGTCCCGTAGCCGTGGCCGAGCGTCTCGATCTGCCAGTTGACCGGCGGGCCCTCGGGCGGCCACTCGTCCAGAAGGCCGGTCTCCGTGGAGATCCCGGCGCGGTCGGGGCCGCGCCACTGCAGCCAGTCGTCGGCGTGCGCCGCCGTTGCGAGTCCGGCGGCGATCAGGGCCGCCGGGACCAGGCAAGTTCCTGTCAGGTTCTTCAATCGCATCGTTCGTCCTCAGATTGACTGGCTCACATTTGCTGGCTGGCCGGCCAGCATTATACTGGCGCGCCGCGAAGAGCCGGAGAGTATGCGAGCGGCGTGAACGTTCGGAGGAGAAGCCTCGCATGGAGTTCTGGACCGCAACCGTCGCCGCGCCGACCCGGAGCGCGGAGTTCGCTCGCGAGGCGGAGGCCAGGGGCTGGGACGGCATGAACGTCGTCGACTCGCAGAATCTCTCGGGCGACCCCTACGTCTGTCTCGCGCTGGGCGCCACCGCGACGGAGACGCTCCGCGTAGCGACGTCGGTGACGAATCCGGTGACGCGCCATCCGGCGGCGACCGCCTCCTCCGCGCTGTCCGTGCAGCGCGTGTCGCGAGGCCGGATGGTGCTGGGCATCGGTCGCGGCGACAGCGCGCTGGCGCACCTCGGCCGGGCACCCGCGCGCCTCGGATGGTTCGAGAACCACCTCGCCGTTCTGCAGACGTATCTCCGCGGCGAGGAAGTCGCGTTCGAGGACACGGGGATTGCGGACGAGGCCGCTCCGCTCGCGGAGAAGCTGGGACTGGCGCACGGTCCCTCGGCAAGTGCGATCCGCTGGATCGGCGACGGGCCCAAGGTGCCGGTCGAGGTGGCCGCCACGGGGCCCAAGGTGATCGGCATCGCCGCCCGCCAGGCCGACCGCGTCATGCTCGCCGTCGGCGCCGATCCGAAACGGGTCGCCTGGGGCATCGAGACGGCCCGCAGTGCCGCCGCGGAGGCCGGCCGCGATCCGGCGTCGCTTCAGTTCGGGGCCTACGTGAACGTCGTCTGCTGCGAGGACCCGGAAGTCGGCCGCGAGCTCGGCCGCGCGTCCACCGGCCTGTTCGCCCGCTTCTCGGTCATGTACGGCGAGATCTCCGGCCCGGCCGATGAGCAGCAGGCGAAGGTCTTCCATAACCTGCACGATCGCTACGACATGACCGCCCACGGCCGCGAGGGCGGAAACCAGACGACCGCGCTCACGGACGAGTTCATCGACGGCTACGCGATCGTTGGAGGCCCGGAACACTGCGCGGCCAGGCTCGAGGCGCTGCTCAACCTCGGGATCGAGAAGTTCGCGGTCGCCGGGCCCAACTTCCTGGCGCCGAGCGCGCCGGGCCGGGAGGCCGCGGGGCGGTTCACGGAAGACGTCCTGCCGCGGCTGCGGGGTTAGGCCGCCAAACCAAGGGCCCCAAGCAAGGAGATCGATGATGGAATTCAGTGGCCGTTCAGCGGTCATCACCGGCGGCGGCAACGGCATCGGCCGCGCCATCGCCATTGCTCTGGCGCGCGAAGGCGCGAACGTCGCGGTCGCCGACGTGGAGCAGGACGCCGCGGAGAGCGTCGCCCGCGAGGTGGAGGCCCTGGGCGCAGGCGCCCTGGCCGCGCAGGTCGACGTGACGCGCGAAGAGGATCTGGAGCGCCTGGCGGACAAGGCCTGGTCGGCCTTCGGGTCGGCCGAGCTCCTGTTCAACAACGCCGGCGTCGGCGCGGGCCGGGCGCCGGCCTACGGCTTCAGCGCCGACGACGTCCGCTGGATCCTCGGCGTCAACGTCGAGGGCGTGCTGAACGGCATCCGGGTGTTCGCGCCCCGGTTCATCGAGGGCGGCCGCGAGTCCCGCATCATCAACACCGGCTCCGAACACAGCCTGGGCATCCCCTTCCCCGGATCGTCTGTCTACACCGCCTCGAAGCACGCGGTGCTCGCCATCTCCGACGTGCTCCGTGCGGAACTCCCCGACCACGTCGGCGTCAGCGTCTTCTGCCCCGGCTGGGTCGCGACCAGCATCTGGCGCTCCTCCGAGCGGCGGCCCGAGCACCTGGGCGGACCCCAGGAGGCGAATCCCGCCGCGGGCAGGATCAGCGAGGAGAACGCGATGTCCGCGGATGAGGCGGCCGCCATGGTGCTGCAGCAGATTCGCGAGGACCGCTTCTACCTGCTGACCCACCCGCACGTCATCGAGTACGCGCGCACCCGGTGGGAGGATGTCGAGGCCGCGTTCGCCGAGCAGGCGCCGCGGTACGAGGGCGATGACCGGTACGACGTGACGAAGGCAATCGCGCGGATCCGGGCGCAGCGCGGCGGGTAGCTACGACGCTGCCGGATTCGCAGCGAGATGCGAGAACCGGGCCGCGTCGCGGGTCTCCCGGTAGCAGTCGACGATGGGCTCGAGGTCGCTCGGGCTGGCGCCGTGCAGGATGACGCCGTCGGCCCCGAGGTCGAACTGGCCGTTGATCTTCTCGACGCAGCGTTCGGCTGAGCCGGTGGCTGCGGGGGCTAGCCAATCTGCAGGAATCAGCGGAGCGATCCGTTCCAGTTCCTCCGTTGTGGCCAGGCTGTCGATGGCGCCGCGGAAGCCGGCGACCAGGGGGTCCGCGCGGAAGCGCTCGAGCACCTTCGGGTCCCAGCGGTTCGTCTCGACCATCAGGTCGCCGTAGGCCTGCAGGTAGGTCGCCATCCGGCCGACCGTCTTCTTGAGGCGCACCGGCTCGGGCAGGTGGTCGCCGATCGTCGCGAAGCAGGACCAGACGCGGACCGAGGCCGGGTCGCGGCCGGCTTGTTCCGCGGCGCGCTTCACCGTGTCGACGCAGCGGGCGAGGGTCTCGTCGGTGAAGAAGGTATGGAGCACGACGGCGTCGAAGGCCCGGCCGCCGAGCGCCAGGGAGTTCGGCCCGAAGGCGGTCAGGGTCATCGGGATCTCGTCGTGAGCTTCCGCGCCCAGGCGGAGCAGCGGGAAGCGGCCGGCCGGCCCGTCGTGGTCGACGATCAGCTCGCCGCGCCACATTCGGCGCATCAGCCCGACGAAGTCCTCCATCTGGGCGGTGGTGATCCGCGGCAGGCCCAGCGCGTCGAAGACGCGGGCGATGCCGCGGCCAAGCCCCAGCGAGAAGCGGCCGCCGGTCAGCCGGTGCATGGTGAGCGCGTAGGACGCGGTGATCAACGGATGGCGGGTGTTCTGGTTCGTCGCCGCCGTGGCGATGCCGAGTTCCGTGGAACAGGCGGCGGCCGCACCCGAGAGCGTCGCCGCCTCCTTGATGTTGAAGCGTTCCGAGATGAACACCGAGCCGAAGCCCATCGCTTCGCCGGCGCGCACTTCCCCGAACAGCTCGGCCGGGGACTCCGGCTGGCCGGCCAGGGTATAGAAGGCGAGTTCGTTCATCCGTTGCACTGTGTCTCCTCCTACAGCAGCTCGGCCGAGTTCAGGTCCAGGGCGTGCCGCGTGTGCCGCCGGGTCATCGCGACGAACATCTCGTTGCCGCGTTCCGTCTCCTGGACCATCATCGAGGCGATGACGCAGACGCCGAAGCCGGCGAAGGCGCCGCGCCGGTAGTCGTTCCAGCAGGCCTCCCGGGAGTAGTCGGCGATGCCGGCGGCGGTCAACCGCGCGTGGTATGCGCGGACGATGTCCCGCTCGCATCGGCGGCGCCGCTCGCTGCGGAGGCTGCCGCCGAGCAGATAGGCGACATCGCCGAGCGGCAGGCCGATCGTGATGCTCTGCCAGTCGACAGCGGTGATCGCGGGCGGCGAGGTCCGCTGGTCGATCAACAGGTTGTCGAGCCGGTAGTCGACGTGGATCAGGGAGAACGGGTCGGGCAACTCGCCCGTCCATGCCGACCCGGCCTCGCCGTACAGGCCGAGGACGTCCCGCGCGTCCTCCTCGAGCCGGTCGCCGTAGCGGTCGAGGAAGCCCGGCAGCAGGGTCCGGTAGCGGTCGTGGGTGACCGCCGAGAGTCTGGGGCTGGGGCGGCCCAGCCAGTCGGCCGGCAACAGCGCGACGTCGTTCCAGGCCGGAGCGTGCAGGCCGGCCAGCTCGAGCACCGCTGCCCGGGCCACCTCCTCGTCGCAACCGGCGATCTGGTCTCCCGGCTCCGCCGGCGCCTCGTCGCTCATCAGCACGGCGAAGTGCGGGCCTTCGCCGACGATCTCCGCGAAGTAGCAGCGCGGCGTCGAGATCGAGAGCCGCGGCTGGAGCTCCTGGTAGAAGCGTACTTCCTTGATGTAGTTGCGCAGTACGACGCCGGTCTGCCGGCTGACCGGATTGTCGGACGGGAACTTGCCGACCAGGGTGAGGGGCGCGCCCGCGGAGTCTCCGCCGTACTCGAGCCGGTAACGGATGCACCGTCCGAGCTGGCCGGTGCCGATGTCCGCCGCGTCGAAGCCCACAACCTCCACTTCGTGCCCAGCGGTGCGGAGTTGCTCCGTGAGCCAGCCGGCGCTGACCTCGTCCGGCGTGGGAATGAAGGGCGCCGAACTCACTCGGGCGGCCGCTCCCGCCACCAGCCCGGGCCGATCCGCGACGGCCAGCCGTCCGGCGGCGTCGGCCACAGCAGGATCGTCCCCATCGGGCCGAGTTCGACGCCGCGGATGTCGTTGCCGAAGACCCACAGGAAACTGACGTGGAAGAGGAACAGCACCGGCTGGTCCCGGTACACCTCGCGGTGAATCTCCCGGTAGATCGCGGTCCGCGTCTCGCTGTCCTGCTCGCGCTTGCCCAGTTCGAAGAGCTCGTCGACCCTGGGGTTCGAGTAGCCGCCGTTGTTGCGGCCGCCGTGGTAGGCGTCGGTGGCCAACTGGTTGAAGAGGGCGTTCGGATCCTGGGTCGTGCCGCCGATCGTCCCGAGCGCCTGGAACTCGCTTTCGAGCCGCTTCTCGTTGAGGGAGGCGCTCTCGTAGGCGCGGGTCACCATCTCGACCCCGAGGCGGCGGAAGTCCTCGCGCAGGATGTCGAGCGTCGGCGGCACGTAGGTCAGTCCGGCGGTGTACGACAGCTCGAAGCTGAAGCGGACCCGCTCGCCGTCGATCTCCTTGTGGCGCCAGCCGGTGTCGGGATCGGCGAGCCAGCCGGCCCGGTCGAGAAGCTCGGCGGCGCGCGTCAGGTCGTAGTCGTAGGGGCGTTCGAGAATCGCCGGTTCGTAGTCCCATCGCTCTTCCACCATGAAGCCGTACGACCGGCGGTAGAGGCCGTGGCCGACCCGACGGAGCACGGTCTCCGCGTCGTAGGCGTGGGCGAGCGCCCGCCGGACGAGAGGGTCGCCGAAGAACGGATTGCTCCCGTCCATGTTCCAGACGATGCAGAGCAGCAACGCCGACGCGTGACGCCCCTTCACCGCCCGCTCTTCGAACAACGGTCCCGTCGCCTGCCGGGCGAAGATGTTCGCGTCGACGTAGGTCTGGTCGTACTCGCCGCCGAGGAACTGCAGGAAGGCGAGGTTACGGTCCGGCTGGAACTTGAAGATCATCGTCTTCGCGGCCGGCGGCGCGCGGTCGAAGAGGTAGTGGTCCTCCCACCGTTCGAGGACGACCCGGTCGTTGTTCCGCCATTCCACGAAGCGGAACGGGCCGCTGCCGATCACCGCCTCGCGGCCGTAGCGGTTGTAGTAGGGCGAGGAGCGGAGGGTCGGATCGGCGGCGCGCTCGGCGGGGTTTCCCAGAATGTGGCGCGGCATGATCGGAAAGGCGAGCGCCTCCAGCCGGAGCTGCGGCGCCAGGAGCCCGGCGAAGTCGAAGCGCACGCGGTGCTTCCCCTCCGCCGTCGCCCCGACGACCAGGTCGCGGGCCGTCGGCCAGAAGCTCACCGGCACGCGTTCGTCGCGCAGGGCCTCCAGCGAGAAGGCGACGTCCGCCGCGGTCCAGGGCTCGCCGTCGTGCCAGCGCAGGTCCGGATTCAGGTCCAGCGTTACCGACAGCAGGTCCTCGGACCACCGCGCCTCGCGCACCACGTTCGTGTTCCAGTCGTAGTCCGACGGGTTGCCGTGACGGATGACCAGCCACTCGAACAGCATCCCGAACATCGTCCACGCCGACGCCGCGCCCGACGGGAAGAGCGGATTGAGCGTCGCCGGCTGGGAGAAGTCGTGACGGACGACGGTCGTGTCGCTGAGAGCCCGCTCCGGATCCGCGACGGGATAGAGCTCGTACAGGGACGGCGGATCGGAGAAGGGGTCGGCATCCGGATCGTAGCCCGCGCCGTCGTCGACGACGGGAAGCGGATTGCCGCAGGCGCCGGCCAGGAGGCCGGCCGCCGCCGCTAACCACCGGACGCTGCAGTTCACGCGTTGCGCTTGATGTCCCGGAACGGGCCTTGGTCGGCGCGGTATCCCTTCGGCATCCCCAGCACCCGCTCGGAGATGATGTTGCGCTGGATCTCGTCCGTGCCGCCGGCGATCGAGATGGCGGGCACCGAGACGAGGACCTCGGCGATGATCCCGTCCGCGGCCGAGTCGGGACCGCTCAGCATGGCGTCGGCGCGCGAGATCATCGTGTGGACGTGGGAAGCCTGGCGGGCGATCACGCTCGCCGCGAGCTTGCCGATCGACCCGGCCGGGATGATCTCCGTGGTGCCGGCCTTGCGGCTCGCCTCGGCGCTGTCGGAGGCGAGCCTCGCTCCGGTGTACAGGCAGATCAGCTTCGCGATCTCCTGCCGCGTCGCCGGATCGGCGATCGTGCCGGTCTCCCGGGCGCGCGGCAGGACGAGATCCACCCGGCCTTCGCGCTGCGGGTACCAGGTGTAGGGCTCGGCGGCGATCCGGAGTTCCTCTTCGTACTCCTCGTAGATCGGCCCCTGCTTCGCACCGTCGATGGAAGACCCCCGGACTCTGCGGCTGAAGCCGCGCCGTTCGAAGGAGAGCGTCGTCTTCGCCACGTGCCAGCCGTTGCCCTCGCCGCCGATCAGATCCTCGGGCGGAACGACCGCGTTCGTCATGAAGACCTCGTTGAACGACTGGTGGCCGTTCATCTGCCTGAGCGGACGCGCCTCGACGCCCGGCTGGCGCATGTCGAGCAGGAAGTAGCTGATCCCCTGGTGCTTCGGCACGTCCCAGTCGCTGCGCGCGACGAGGAGCCCGAAGTCCGCGTGATGCGCGCTCGTGTTCCAGACCTTCTGGCCGTTGATGATCCACTTCCCGTCCTTCAGCTCGGCGCGGGTGCTCAGGCCGGCCAGGTCCGAGCCGCTGCCCGGCTCGCTGAAGAGCTGGCACCAGGTGTGTTCGCCGGTCAGGATCGGCCGGAGGAACCGCCGCTTCTGGTCGTCCGAACCGCAGGCCAGGATCGTCTCGGAGGCCAGTCCCCGGGGGCCTACCTGGGCGGCCGGCACCGCGTCCCTCTCCCTGAAGACCTCGGCGACCACCGCGGTCTGGTCGAGCGTGAAGCCGCGTCCGTACCATTCCTCAGGCCAGTGCGGCGCCGCCCAGCCGCCTTCGAGCAGGATGTTCCGCCACTCGATCAGGGGACGGTCGACGCGCCAGTTCGCGTCGAGCCAGGCCGAGACTTCGCTGCGGATCCGGTCCGGGGTCATGCCGCGCCCTCCAGCATCGTCATCATGCGCTCGCGGTGGATCGCCGGCGTGCCGAACAGCACCTCGGAGCCCTTCGCCCGCTTGAACCAGAGGTGGGTGTCGTTCTCCCAGGTGAAGCCGATCCCGCCCCGCAACTGGATGCCGGCTCTGGCCGCGCTCATGCAGGCGTCGGCGGCCGCCGCCTTCGCCATGCTGGCGGCCCAGGGCTCGCCGGCGCCGGCATCCAGGCAGCGGGCCGAGTGGTGGGTTAGCGCACGCGCGATCTCGATCTCCAGCAGCAGGTCGGCGCAGCGGTGCTTCAGCGCCTGGAACGAGCCGATCGGCCGGCCGAACTGAAAGCGCTCCTTCGTGTAGTTCACCGTGGTCTCGAAGAGATGCTGCGCGCCGCCGATTATCTCGTGGGCCAGGGCGGAGCAGATCCGGTCCCAGATCCGGTTCAGGGCGTCGCCGCTCACTTCGCCGACGCAGCGTCCCGGAACGTCGGCGAGGGCGACGCGGGAGAGCTTGCGGGTCGAGTCGACGACCTGGAGCGGCTCGATCGTCAGGCCGGACGCGCCGCTCTCGACCGCGTGGAGCCCGAGGCCGCCGGCGCCGCTCGCTACAACCAGCAGCAGGTCGGCGACGTGGGCATCGAGGACCATCGCGGCCGTTCCCGACAGCTTCCCGTCCGCCGCCGAGCTGATCGAGCCGCCGACGCCCGCCGGGTCGTTCAGGTCGTCGAGCACCAGGGTCGCGATCGTCGAACCGTCGGCGACGCCCGGCAGCAAGGCGCCACGGTCCTCCTCGTCCGCGGCCTCAATCAGCGCTGTCCCGGCCATCACCGCCGAGGCGAACCAGGGGCCGCAGAACAGCGTACGCCCCATCTCCTCGGCGACGATGCCGAGTTCGGCCGCGCCGCCGCCGGCGCCGCCATGGACCTCCGGGAGGTGGACGCCGGCCAGCCCGGCGTCGCCGCAGAGTTCCTGCCAGACGACCGGGTCGTAGCCCCGGTTCGTCGCCATCGACTCACGGACGGCCGTCACCGGCGACTTGTCGCGCAGGGCCCGGGACACGATGTCGCGGAGAAGGTTCTGCTCCTTCGAGAACTCCGTCTGCACGCTACCTCCTGTCGCCATTCACCAGCCCGGGAAACCAGGCCGCAACTCCGCAGCGTACCCGAGGCGGATAGAGTCGCGGTGGCCCCGCGGCCAGCATCTTACTGAGTGACCAGCCAGCACTTCATTCGAGCCAAGTCAGGCATGACCGAGTCCAGCCGCTTGAATTCGAGAACCGACGGCCAGGCCGCGGCACGGCCGCGCCGCACCCAGGCCGAAAGGCGTGCCGAGTCGGAACGCGAGATCCTCCGCGCCGGAGCGACGCTGTTCGGCCGCCAGGGCTACACGGCGACGACCCTGGAGCAGATCGGCAAGGAGGCCGGGTACTCGAGCGCCCTCGTGTCGTTGCGCTACGGCTCCAAGGAGGGCATCGCCGAGGCGATCGTCGACCGCCTCCAGTCCCGGGCCGGCAGCGAGGTGTTCGAGCCCGAGGAGGGAATCACGGGTCTCGCCAGGTTGAACCGGCTCTTCGACGGCTACTCGGACCTCATCCGCGACGCGGGGATCTGGCTGCGCGCCCTGTTCATGCTGATGACGGACTCCCTGGGGCCGCTGAACGGGAAGATCGACCTGTTCAGAGCCGGCAACGCCAACTTCGCGGCCGCCTTCGAACGGGCCATCCGCGAGGGGCAGGAAGCCGGCGAGATCCGGACCGATGTCGACTCCGCCGGGACGGCGTTCGAGATCCTCGCCTCGATCAGGGGAACCACCCTCCTCTGGCTGCTCGATCCGGAAAAGGTCGATCTCGTCGCGGCGATCGAGAACCTCCGCGCCAGCGTCGAGGATCGGCTTTCGGCACGGAGCGACTGAAGGCGTCAAAGCGGAGCCGCTTCGCGGCGCGTGTTCCTGCCGCCTTCGGCGCGTGTTCACCGCGGGTCAGAAGACCCGCGGCAACAGACCCGCGCACCCAGCGGAGGCGGCAGCGTCAGTCCGTCTCGGGTTCCAGCTTGTCCTGGGTCTTCGTCTCGAAGTCGGCGGCGCCGTGACGCTCCCGTAGCTGGGTTTCCGGCGGTCCCCAGGCGCGGTTCACCATCCGGCCGCGCTTCACCGCCGGGCGTCCGGCGATCTCCCGGCCCCAGCGGTTCACGTTCTCGTAGCTCTGCCCCTCGATGAACTCGCCGGCCTCGTAGAGGTGGCCGGCGGCCAGCGCGCCGTACCAGGGCCAGATAGCCATGTCGGCGATGGAGTACTCGTCTCCCGCCATGTACCGGGCGTCCGCCAGGTGACGGTCGAGCACGTCGAGCTGACGCTTCACTTCCATCGTGAACCGGTCGATTGCGTACTCGATCTTCTCCGGCGCGTAGGCGTAGAAGTGGCCGAAGCCGCCACCGAGGTAGGGAGCGCTCCCCATCTGCCAGAACAGCCAGGACAGGCACTCGGTCCGGGCGCCGTGGTCCTCGGGCAGGAAGTCGCCGAACTTCTCGGCCAGGTAGAGAAGGATCGCGCCCGATTCGAAGACCCGCGTGGGCGGCTCCGTACCGTGGTCGACGAACGTGGGGATCTTGGAGTTCGGATTCGCCGCGACGAAGCCGCTCGAGAACTGGTCGCCGTCGCCGATGTTGATCAGGTAGGCGTCGTACTCGGCGTCATGCCCGCGGTCCAGGAGCTCCTCGAGCATCACCGTGACCTTCACCCCGTTCGGCGTGGCGAGCGAGTAGAGCTGGAACGGATGCTCGCCTACCGGCAGGTCCTTCTCGTGGGTCGGACCCGCGATCGGCCGGTTGATCTTCGCGAAGCGGCCACCGCTTTCGGTGTCCCACTTCCATACCTTGGGCGGGGTGTAGGGGGAGTCGTTCATGGGATCAGTCCTGGTCCGCCGCGTGGAGAGAATGGTGCACCCTGGAGGAGTCGAACCCCCAACCTTCGGATCCGTAGTCCGACGCTCTATCCAGTTGAGCTAAGGGTGCATTTCAAGGCCGCCGCACCGAGCGAGTGCGGAACCCTAGCAGCTTGGGTTGGAGAAGTGGAACGACAAAGCGGAGCCGGCCTGCGGCCGGCGCGTACTGCCGGGCGCCTGCGGCGCCAGCGGGTCAGAAGACCCGCGCACCTAAGTCGATGAAGCGGTCGCACTGGGCGCGCACCTGCGGGTCGCCCTCCGAACCGCCGAGGCCGATGACCGTCAAGCCGTTCATCTGCAGCTTGGCGACCAGGGGCAGCATCTGGACCGACGTCGCCACCAGCACGACCGTGTCGACGCTCTGTTTCGTGTAGCAGAGCTCCAGCGCATCCACGACGATCCGCACAGCGGCGGAGCAGCCGCGCACTTCCGTGCCCGAGGGCACGTCGACGACCTCGGCGCCTCCACCGTGGAGCGCCTTCCGGTCTAGCCGCTCCTCGCTCGCGTCGGCGTAGACGCGGCGCAGCACGAGCGTGCCGAGTTCCCCGTCCAGCCGCGCCAGCAGCCCCTCCGCATCGAGCGCCGGGCCGCCCTCGAGGCTTCGCTCCAGACCGCCCAGGTCGAGAAGGACCGCGGCGCGGCCCGGTCCACCCGACTTCGTCTTCCGTGGCGCGGCGGCCGGACCCTGCGCTTCGGCGCCCTCGCCGGCCTCGCCCTGCTGCTGCGGTCCCCCACCGCGTCCGCGGCGGCGCGAGCGACGGCGACGGCGGCGACGACGCTTGGGAGGCGCGGCCTCTCCGTCATCGCCAGTGGCGGACCGGGCCGGTTCCGCCGGTTCCGTCGCGGCCTCGAGGGCCGCGGACACCGGAGGTTCGGCGGTCGGCTCGGCCTCTTCCGCCGCTTCCTCCTGCCCGCCCGGCGCTTCCTCCGCCGCCGCCAGCTCGGCCAGCGGGGCCTCGGTCGGCTCGGAGGCCGTCAACTCGTCTTCGTCAGGCGCGGGAGCGGCCGCGGACTCGTCGCCGCCAGCCGTCTCGACCTGCGGCTCGTCCTCCGTCTCGGCGCTGGCTGCTTCCGGCCGCGCCGGTCCAGGCTTCTCCTCCGCTGCCGGTCTCCGCCACCAGGGATTCACTCTCACTTTCCCCCTATCGGAAGTCCTGTTCGGGCTGCTTCGGCGCCGGGCGAAACCGCCTCACCGGGCGGCGGCCGGCGCCGCCGGGGATTGTATAGTCCGGGCAGTGCCCGTGGACGCGCTCCCGTACCGGTACCTGGCCGTCGACGGACCGATCGGCGTAGGCAAAACGACCCTGGTCGAGATGCTCGCGCAACGCTTCGAGGGGGTGAAGATCCTCGAAGACGTGGACAACCCCTTCCTCGAGGCGTTCTACCGCGACCGGCCCGGCACCGCGTTCCAGACCGAGCTCTACTTCCTGCTGACGCGGTACAAACAGCAACTCGACCTGGCCCAGGAAGAGCTGTTCGATCCCATCCGCCTCGCCGACTACACTTTCGCCAAGAGTCGGCTGTTCGCCTTCCTGAACCTGGCGGACGGCGACCTGATGCTGTTCGAGAAGCTCTACGACCTGCTCGAGCCGCAACTGAGCCAGCCGGACCTGCTGATCTTCCTGACCGCCGACATCGACACCTGCATGGCGCGGATTCACAAGCGCCGCCGCGCCATCGAACAGAACATCTCGGCCGACTACCTGGGTGAACTGATCGAGGCCTACAACCACCACTACTACCACTACGATGGGTCGCCCCTGCTCGTCGTGGACAGCCGCAACCTGGACTTCGAGCACAAACCGACCGACTTCGAGGAATTGCTCCACCACATCTCGCGGCAGATCCGCGGCACCGAGTACTTCGTGCCCGCGCGCAGCACCTGAGAGAAAGACGCCATGACCACGCCAGAGCCCCTTGTCATCGCCGGCCGCGAGTTCCGCTCGCGTCTCATTCTCGGCACCGGCAAGTACAGCGACGAACAGGTGATGGTCGACGCCTTCGACGCCTCGGGCACCGAGATGGTCACGGTGGCGCTCCGGCGCGTCAACCTCGACGACCTGGGCAAGGGGTCGCTGATCGACCACGTCGACCAGGACCGCTACCTGCTGCTCCCCAACACCGCCGCCTGCTACACCGCGGACGAGGCGGTGCGGACGGCGCGGCTGGCGCGCGAATTGGGCGGCTGGAACTGGGTCAAGCTGGAAGTGATCGGCGACGAGAAGACCCTCTTTCCCGACAACGAAGAACTGCTCGCGGCGACCCGGGAACTCGTCGCCGACGACTTCGTCGTGCTTCCCTACACGACGGACGATCCGATCACCTGCCGCAAGCTCGAGGACCTCGGCGCGGCCGCGGTGATGCCGCTCGCGGCGCCGATCGGCTCGGGGATGGGCATCCGCAATCCGGCGAACCTGCGGATCATCGTCGAGCAGGCGAACGTGCCGGTCATCGTGGACGCCGGCGTCGGTACCGCGAGCGACGCCGCCCTGGCGATGGAGCTGGGTGCGGACGGCGTGCTGATGAACACGGGCGTCGCCGGCGCCCGGGATCCGGTGCGCATGGCCCGGGCGATGAAGCTGGCCGTCGAAGCCGGCTGGCTGGCGGCCAACGCCGGGCGGATTCCGAAGAAGCTGTATGCAACGGCGTCGTCGCCGGCGGAGGGAGTGTTGGAGTGATCGGCCCGGCGCTTTGACCTGGCCCGGGTCAGAAGACCCGGGACACTAGGCGGGTTTCTTACTGGCGCGTCAGAAAGGGATGCGGCTCTCCGCGTCGGCGGAGCGGGGGTCGTCGGTGTCGCCGCGGTGGAGGCGCAGGAGGCCGGCGTGGGCGATCATCGCCGCGTTGTCTCCGCAGTAGCGGAGCGGGACGAGCAGGATCTCCGCGCCTCGACGTTCGCCCCAGGCGACGACTTCCCGCCGCAGCAGGCGGTTCGCCGCCACGCCGCCCGAGACGGAGAGCCTCTCCACCGGCCGCTCGTCGCGGAGCCGGTCCAGGCGGTCGATCAACTGCGCCACCGCGGTGTGCCGGAAACCGGCGAGAAGGTCGAGCACCTCCCGCGGCCAGGACTCGTCGTCGCCGGCGGCATGACCGTTCCCCGCCTCGATATCGCCGAGCGCGCGCAGCGCCTGGCTCTTCAGGCCCGAGTACGAGAACGCCAGTTCGCTGGACTTGATCGTTGCCACCCGGAACGGACAGGCCGCCGGATCACCGAGCTCGGCCAGGCGATCGACCTCGGCGCCGGCCGGGAAGGCCAGGCCGACACGATGGCCGATCTTGTCGAAGGCCTCGCCGATCGCGTCGTCCCGGGTCTCGGCCAGGCTGGTCACGGCGCCCGACGGACCGTCGACGGCGAGCAGGCTGGTGTGGCCGCCGGAAACGACCAGGCCGACCATCGACTCGGGTACCGACCGGCTCGCACCGTCGGTCCGGAGCAGAGGCGAGAAGAGGTGGCCCTCCAGGTGGTGCACGGCAAGGAAGGGCACGCCGAGCGAGTAGCTGATCGCCTTGCCGAGAGAGAGCCCGACGAGAAGCGAGCCCACCAGGCCGGGCCCGCGGGTCGCCGCGACGGCGCCGACATCGGACCAGTCCACGCCCGCCTCCTCAAGCGCCGCCGCCGACACCCCGGGCCAGTTGCGGAGGTGTTCACGCGACGCCGCCTCGGGTACCACGCCGCCGAACGGACGGTGGACGTCGAGTTGGCTGGAGACAACGGACGAAAGCACCCGGCCCTCGGCGTCGAGCACCGCGCAGGCGGTGTCGTCGCAGGACGTCTCGATGCCGAGGACGAAACCCTGGAACGGGGTGGCCGCTCGGTTGGCCGCGGACATGCCGGCGACGTTATCCTCCCCCCTCACCGACGCCGGCTGGCACGGCGGCCCACCGAGATCGCGACCTTGATCTTCCCACCGAGCTTCCGTGACGGCTCCCTCGCGCCGCGGAGCCGGCGTGTCATCGTCCGGGTCGACTTCAACGTGCCGATGGCGGGCGAGGAGGTGCTCGACGCGACCCGCCTGCGGGAAGCGGCGCCCACGATCGCCACCCTCTGCGACGCGGGCGCCCGCGTCGTCCTGCTGTCCCACCGCGGGCGGCCACGGGGCAAGGCCGACCCGCGACTCAGCCTGCGTCCGGTCGCCGGCGCCCTGTCCTCCATCCTCGGGCGGCCCGTCGCCTTCGCCGCGGACTGCGTCGGCCCGACCGCCATGAACGCGGCCGCCGCGCTCGACGACGGAGCCGTCCTGCTGTGCGAGAACCTCCGCTTCCACGCCGGCGAGGAAGCGAACGATCCGGCCTTCGCCGCCGGGCTGGCCGCCCTCGGCGAGGTCTACGTCAACGACGCCTTCGGCACCGCCCATCGCGCCCACACCTCCACCGCCGCCGTCTGCGGCCTGGTGAAGCAGGCCTTCTGCGGGCTACTGCTCGACCGCGAGCTGCGGCAGCTCGGCCGCCTGCTCGACGACCCGCCGCGGCCGTTCGTGCTTGTTGTGGGCGGCGCGAAGATCCGGGGCAAGATCGGCGCCCTGCGGCGCCTGCTGCCCCTGGTCGACCGTGTCCTCGTCGGCGGCGGCATGTCGAACACGTTCCTGGCCGCCCGCGGCGCCGAACTCGCTTCCTCCCTGGTCGAAACGGAGAGCTTCGACCTGGCGCGGGAGATCGAGGCCGAGACCGCGGCCGGCGGCGCCGGGTTGCTGCTGCCGACCGACGTCGTGGTCGCGGATTCGCTCGAGGCGACTCCTTCGGAACGGCAGGTGCGCACGGTGCCGGTGGAGGACGGCGTGCCGGACGGCTGGCTCGCGGTCGACATCGGGCCGGAGACCCGAGCCGCCTTTGAAGCCGCGGTCGCCGATGCCGCGACCCTGTTCTGGAACGGTCCGATGGGTGTCTTCGAGACACCGCCCTTCGATGCCGGCAGCCTCGCCGTGGCGCGAGCCGTCGCCGCCTGCGACGGATTCACCGTGATCGGCGGCGGGGAGACGGTGGCAGCGGTCAGGCGGGAGAACCTGTCCGGGAGAATCGATCACGTCTCGACCGGCGGTGGCGCCTCCCTGGCGCTGCTGGCCGGCGAGGAACTGCCGGCCGTCGAGGCACTCAACGCCCGACGCAGGGAGGAAGCATGACGCGCACACCGATCATCGCCGGCAACTGGAAGATGAACCTGCTCCGCGCCGACGTCACGGCGTACGCCGAGGCTCTCGCGGCCGCCGGCCCGCCCGACCCGCAGGTCCCCGACAACGAGGTGGACGTCGTCCTGTTCCCGACGCCTGTCTACCTGGGCCTCGCGGCAACGGCCATGCCCGACTGGGTCGCCGTCGGCGCCCAGGACGTCCACGCCGAGGAAGGCGGCGCCTACACCGGCGACGTCGCCGCCGCGCAGATCGTCGACGCCGGCGCTTCCTGGGCCCTGGCCGGCCACTCCGAACGGCGCGAGTACCACCGCGAATCGAACGACGAGGTGGCGCGCAAGGCCCGGCAGGCCCTCGGCGCCGGGCTGGTCCCGGTCGTCTGCGTGGGCGAAACCCTGGAACAGCGCCAGCGGGAGGAGACGGAGGCGGTACTCGACGCCCAGTTGGGGGCCGTCCTCGAGGTGCTCGCCGCGGCCGCCGGCGCCGGAGTCGGCGCCGTCGTCGCCTACGAACCGGTGTGGGCGATCGGCACCGGCCTCAGCGCCTCGCCCGAGATCGCCGCCTCCGTCCACGGCCACCTGCGGGCCCGGCTGAACGGCCACCAGGGCGGGCTCGGCGACTCGACCCGGATCCTCTACGGCGGCTCGGTAAACGCCGACAACTGCCGGGATCTGATCGGCCGACCAGACATCGACGGCTTTCTCATCGGTGGCGCAAGTCTTGATCCTGCCTCGTTCCTGCGTATCATTCGTCTTTCTACGGGTTCCGGCGGTGGCTCACAGCCCTGACGAACGGAGCCGTGCTCGCGCCGCGGATACCCCGGAAGGGAGATTGACTTGATCTTCGTGCTGTATGCCGTCCACGTGACGGTTTCGCTGTTTCTGGTCCTCGTCGTCCTGCTGCAGCAGGGCAAGGGGGCCGACCTGTCCGTGTTCGGCGGCGGCGCGTCCCAGGCCGCTTTCGGCGCCCGCGGCGCGGCCACGCTTCTGCACAAGCTGACCGTCGGCTGCTTCGTCCTCTTCATCGTGACGACCCTCTCGATCGGCTTCCTGCAGAAGCAGGACACCTCATCGGTCATGAGCGGCGTCGGCTCCGTGATGGACGAAGTCCAGGCCACCGAGCCGGAGACCGCGCCGGCGTCGACGGCGCCGGCTCAGGAATCGGAGGGCGCGCCGGCGGAAGCCGAAGGCGACTCGACCGAAGCCGGCACCGGGACCGGAAGCGACAACCAGGGATAGAGCCAGCGGACGACGTGGCCAGAGCCGAAGTGGCGGAATTGGTAGACGCGCACGGTTGAGGGCCGTGTGGGGCAACCCGTGCCGGTTCGAGTCCGGCCTTCGGCACCACCCTCAGAGAGCTGGCACCGACCTCGGAGAGCTTGCGCACCGCGCCCGATGCTCAGCCCGGACGCGGACCCGTCGCCGGGTGCCTACTGGCGCTTGGCGCTCTTGATGACGACCGTCTCGACCGGCTCCGCTGTGCTCACAGTGCCCGGCTTGACTTCAAGCTTGGCGATCGCGTCGACCGCCTCCATGCCTTCGACGACCTTGCCGAACACCGCATAGCCGACTCCGTCCTGAGCCTCTTCGCGGTTCAGGAAGCCGTTGTCCTGCAGGTTGATGTAGAACTGAGCCGTTGCACTGTCCGGCTCTTCTGTTCGGGCCATGGCGACCGTGCCGCGATCGTTCACGAGTCCGTTGCCACCCTCGTTCTTGATGGGCGGCCGTGTGATCTTCTTCTGAAGATCCGACGTGAAGCCGCCGCCCTGGATCATGAAGTCGTCGATCACCCGGTGGAAGATCGTGCCGTCGTACCATCCGCGGTCCACGTAGTCGAGGAAGTTCTCGACCGTGATCGGCGCCTTCTCCGGGTTCAGTTCCAGCACGATCGTGCCGTGGCTCGTTTCGAGGGCTACCCTCGGGGGCGTGTCCTGGCCGAAACTCGGAGCGGCCAGCAAGACGGTGGAAGCGGCGTAGATCAAGAAACGACTCCAGGGTCCGGTGAGTGAACTGTGCATCTGGTCGATCTCCAGAAATGAAACCGCCCCGGCCGGATGCCGAGGGCGCAAAGCGGGCGCAGCCTAGCAGTCCGCACGGGCCGTGAACCTCGCGCCGATCGTCGGCGTCGTCCTCGCGGGCGGCAAGGGAAGCCGGCTCGGTCGTAGCAAGGCCGGTCTGCGCCTGCCGGGCTCGCAAGCCGAAGAGTCGGGACCGACCCTGGTCGACTGGGCCGTGGCCCGGCTTGCGGCGATCGACAGGCTCGGAGAAGTCGTCATCGCCGCCGGCAACGCCGGCATCAAGGCCGCGTCGACGGACCGCCACACCCCCGTCTCGTTCGAAACCGACGGACCCGGTTCCGGCCCGGCGGCCGGCGTGCTCGGCGCGGCCCGGGCACGGCCCGGCAGGCACCTGCTCGTCCTCGCCTGCGACCTGCCGCTGGTGCCGGTCGACCTGCTCGGCGACCTCGCCGCCTCGAAGGCCGACCTGGCGCCAGCGGCTACCGACCCCGGCGACCCACGATCCATGAACCCGACCTGCGCGCTCTGGACACCGCCGGCCCTCGAACGGCTGGCGGCGCGAGTCGAAGAGGGCGACAACCGGCTCTATCCCCTCACCCGCTGCGCCGGCTTGCGAGTCGAACCGGTGGACGCGGGCCGCTTCGGAGACCCTCAGGACGTTCTGCTGAACGTGAACACGGCTGCCGACTGGAAGCGCGCGCTCAAGCTGATCGAGCCGGCCGACCGACTGCAGTAGAGCGGCAAGCTAGCTCGACGTCGATGTTCCGGGTGCGCGGGTCTTCTGACCCGCACTCCGCCTGGCCGCGCGGCATTCGTCACAGGGGCAGAGGCTCCGCAGGAAGTCGAAGCGGTAGATGCCGGTCCAGTGCCCGTCCGACCAGGCGATGCTGAGCGCGTAGTTGCCGACCTGGGAAACAGTCTGCGCCGTCACCGGCCGCGGCGGCGGCTGAAACCGCAGCGGACCGGCATTGTGGCCCTGGCACATGGCGCAGGGGCAGTAGCCCCGCAGGACGTCGTACTCGTAGTCGCTCCGGTGGCCGTCCTGCCAGCGCACGCGCAGCAGGCGCGCCTCGTGGTCCCGGCGGACTTCGGTGGGCCAGACGGCCACGTCAATCGGAAGCCGGCCGGAAGGCCTGCGCGGCGGCAGTCCGTGTCGGAGGATCCACCGTGCCCGCCGGTGTCCACGGTCCGCAGCGGACGAGCCGGGCCAGACCGCGCATGCTTCCCGCCGCGAAACCCTGGCTTCGTATCGTCGCCCGCGTGTACTCGCTGCACGTAGGTTCAAAGCGGCAGTGGACGCCGGCGCGCGAGAGCAGCGGCGAGACGGTCGCCTGGTAGGCGGAGATCAGGGCGCCGGCAGCGCGTGCCGAGAGCTGGTGTTCCGGCGGCCGGGTCAGGTCGACGGCGGCGGTCGCGATCAGGACGATGCCGCCAGCCAGGAGCAACCGAATGGTCGCCGCTCCGCGGCGCCGTCTCGGGGCCGCCTCCGGCGGCAGCGGGTCAGAAGACCCGCGCACCCAGCGGATGGTCGCCGCTCCGCGGCGCCGTCTCGGGGCCGCCTTCGGCGGCAGCGGTTCAGAAGACCCGCGCACCCAGTGAGCCAGACGCCGGTACACCCGGTTTCTGCCGCGTCAGAAGCGGTCGACCAGCGGTGTCAGCACCGGAATCTGGAGACGCCCGCCGTTGACGCCGCGCACGATGCAGGCGATACGCACCAGGACGAAGGCGACGAACAGCATGAAGATGAACGGCGCCAGGAAGCAGCCGATGCCGCCGGTCGCAAACAGGGCGATCTGGAGCACGACCCACAACATGAACTCGGCGGCCATCAGCACCAGTCCGTGCTTGGCATGCCAGCGGACCTCGTCGTCCCGTTCCTCGATGAGCAGCGGTACCAGGACCAGGACCCACAGGTAGGCAAGCACTACCATCAGGTTCCGGTTCGACGAAGGGCCGTCCGGAGCGGGCGGCTCCGGCGGTGCGGGCGCCCCCGAAGAGGAGGATTGCTGCGTTGCCGGTTCTGTCATGCCTCAACCTTCTCGAGGAGCGGGCCGTCCTCGGATGCGGCCGCTCGGCCCATTGTCAGTGTAGCGCGGTACAACTCCCGGTACCGCGCGACGATCCGGCCACGGTCGAAGCGGGAACGTGCCCACTCGCGGCCGTGCGCCGCGAAGGCCTGCCGCCGCGATGGATCGCTCAGAAGGGCCACGCAGCTCGCCGCCAGCGCCTCCACGTCGCCGACCGGGCAGAGCAGCCCGTTGCGGTTCTCGCGGACTACCTCCGGCACGCCCCCGGTGCGGGTCGCCACGACCGGCACGCCGAGAGCGAGGGCCTCGAGCGACGCCAGGCCGAAGCTCTCGCTCTCCGAAGCGGAAAGGAACAGGTCGCCCTGCTCCAGGATCGGTTCCACATGGGCCTGGTTGCCGAGGAAGGTCACGTGGTCCGCGATCCCCAGTTCGAGGCACTGGCGTTCGGCGCCGGCACGCTCCGGCCCATCACCCACCATGCATAGCTGCGCCGGCATCTCCCGGCGCACGAGCGCGAACGCCGCGATGACGTCCGAGGCGCGCTTGACCGGACGGAAGTTCGAAACGTGGACGATTCGCCCCGGCGGGTCGGCGGCCGGCGCCGGCCGTTCCGGGCGGCCTCCGGCGGCCGGCGGCACGAAGTTGGGAATCACCTCGACCGGTTCGTCAAGAGAGAAACGCTCCGTCGCCTCGCGCGCCAGGGCCTCGGACGGCGCCGTGACGCGATCGCTGCTCCGCAGCGCCCAGCCGACGATGTCCCGGTAGCTGGGCCGCGCGCCCACGAGGGTCACGTCCGTGCCGTGGACCGTGGTGACGATCGGGCACGGCGGTTGATCGCCCCCGCCTTCCGCCAGCAGCCGCCTGGCCAGCAGCGCGGCCACGGCGTGCGGCGCCGCGTAGTGGGCGTGCAGGACATCGAGACGAGCGGCCGCGGCGACCTCGGCCAGGCGGTTGGCAAGGGCCAGCGTCTGCAGCGGCCGATCGAACAGGCCGTACTCCTGGATCTCGGATCCGTCCACGCGGTGGAAGTGAACGTTCGCCCGTTCGCTCAGCCGCGGGGGCCTGTCCGAACTGACGACATGGACGATGTCGCCGCCTTCGGCCAGCGCGAGAGCCAGCTCCGAGGCGACGACGCCGGAGCCTCCGAAGCTCGGAAAGCAGCAGATTCCAATGCGCATCGGATCCTCTTCTACGCGGGCGGGCGATCCGCTGTTTCGTCGCCGGCCCGCCGGACGCGGGCCAGCGACAGGGGTTGCAGGTGCCGCGGATCCCTGTCGATCGACCCGAGTTCCCGAATCAGCGCGCCGCCGTACGACGCCAGACAGTGAAGGGACGTGAACTCCCGCTCCTGGGGCTTGCCGTTCGGCAGGCAGTGCGCACGCAGCCTCATGACCCGTCCGCGCAGCACCTCGTCACGGCGCGCGGCCGCGCCAACGACTCGCCGCTCGAAGAGCGCGAACGTCCGCTTCAGGTTCGCTCCGGTCTTCTTCCACGCGACTCCCAGCGACTCGTCGACGGAGGTCTGCCCCGCCGCCAGATCGTCGATCGCCGCTTCCAGCTTCTCGCTCGCGGCGCCGAGGAAGTCGAGGTCGAGCCGGGAGGCCAGGAGCTCGTCGAGTTCATCGGGCCCGGAGAGCACGGCCGCCAGGTCGATTCCTTCCGCTTCCAGTCCGTCCAGCCAGCGACGCTCCCGGGCGCCGAGCAGCACGACCTGGGGACGAAGGACGATCGCCGGGGCCGGCACGTCGACTTCGCCGTAGAGAGAGCGCGCCTGGGTCATGTAGGCGAGTTCGCCCGGGCCGAGGATCTGAAGCGCCGTGCCGAACACCGCGTCCTGAACCACGGGGCGCGCCAGCACGCCGGGGCTCAGGGACTCCGGCTGCCGGTCGAGGCCTTCGAGCAGAGCACCGACCTCGCCGGCGCCTCCGCCGCGCAACCGGTAACCCCCGTTCTCCGTCCACACGACCCGCCGCCGCTCGCCGGAGTCATCGATCAGGAACAGGGGCGCTTCGCCCCGCCGCGACCGGACCTGCAGCCGGATTCCGCGCTGGTCCAGTTCCTCCGCCGCCGACTCGAGAGCCGCGTCCACCTCGCGCCGGCCTTCGATCAGCCGGCGCAGCACCGGCACCGACGCCTCTTTCAGCGCGGGGAGCTGCGAGTCGACGAGCAGCGGGCAGCTATCGCCGAGGAACCGCGCCATGAGCCGCGCGAAGGACTCCGTGAAGCAACGATCCGGTTCCAGGTCGTTCCGGCAGTCGTCCAGCCGGCGGCGGTAGTCGTCGTTCGGCGCCGCTTCCCGGACCCTGGCCAGCAGGGCCGCGGCCTCGGGTCCGAGCTGGCGGCCGCCGACCGGCACGAGTGGCTCCGGATCCTCGCCCAGGGAGAGCGCTTCCGGACCCGCCGGCGGAAACCAGGCGCGGGCCACCTCGGCGTAGTCGTGGTCCTCGGACGCCATCCAGAACAGGGGCACGGCGCGCCGGCCGCGGCGCGTCAGCGCTTCGGCCCATCGAACGCAGGCCGCGGCTTTGGTCAGGGTGAAGAGCGGACCAGCCCCGAGGCCGCACTGCTGGCCCGTGATGACGACCAGGGTGGCCGGATCGGCAAGAGCTTCGGCGAGGCTGGCCGCGCCCTGGTGGCCGTAGCGCTCGTTGGCCTCGGCGAGCGCTACGGCGACCGTCCCGCGGTCGGTCGCCGGGTCCGCCGGCGCCTTCACCTGGTCCTCCTCGCCGGGCAGCACGAAGCGCAGCGGCTCGAGCAGGTCGAGGTCCCGGCCGTCCAGGAAGCGCCGCGGCAGATCGCCGAGCAGCCCGCAGGCGCAGAGGTCGGGGCCGCTCGAGGCGGCGCTCTGGGGGCGGTTCGGCACGATCGCGAATCCTACAGTCGCGCCGCGAACCTGCGTGGCTTCTGAGGGGGAAGCGTAGAATCGACACCATGACCGCGTCCTCGCCAGCGATGCCGGCGCTCGAGCCGATGGTTATCGGCCGGGACGGCCGCGCCGTGACGATCGACCCGCCCCTGTTCCTGGCGCCGATGGCCGGCGTGACGGATCGGGACTTCCGGTTGATCGTCCGCCGCATCGGCGGCGTCGGCCTCGTGTCGATGGAGTTCATCTCCTCGCGGGCGATCGTCGACGGCAACCAGCACACGCGGGACCTCATGTACTTCGCCGAGGAAGAGCGGCCGCTGGCGATCCAGATCTACGGCTCGGACGTGGAGACGATGGCGGAGGCGGCCGAGGTCGTCGAGGAGCTCGGGCCCGACATCTGCGACATCAACATGGGCTGTCCAGCCAACAAGGTGCTGAAGGGCTGCGCCGGCGCCGCCCTGATGGGCGACCTCGACCTGGCCGGCCGCATCATCCGCGAGGTGCGGAGCCGGATCCGGATTCCGCTGACCGTCAAGTTCCGGCTCGGTCTCAACCACACCCGGACCAACTACCTCGACCTGGGGCGCCTGTGCGAAGACCTCGGCGTCGACGCGGTCACGATGCACGCGCGGACGGCGAAGCAGATGTTCCGGGGCGAGGCGGACTGGACCCACCTGGCCCGGCTCAAGGAGGCTCTCTCCATCCCGGTGATCGGCAACGGCGACATCACTACCCCCGAGGACACCGAGCGACTGCTCCGGCAGACCGGCTGCGACGGCGTCATGGTGGGCCGCGGAGCGACCCGCAACCCGTGGATCTTCCACCAGATCCGGAGTCATCTGCTCGGCACGGAAGCGCCGGAGCCCACCCTGATCGACCGTCGCGACCTGATCCTGGGCCACTTCCACATGGTGGCAGAACGGGAAGCCAACCGCTTCGCGCTGCACAAGCTGCGGAAGTTCACCGGCTGGTACACCTACGGACTACCCAACGGCAAGCGTCTGCGCCAGCAGATCCAGCAACTCGACACGGTGGAGAAGTTCCTGGTCGCGGTCGAGGCCTTCTTCGACCAGCAGCTCGACGACCTGGCCGCCTAGGGCGCCACGCAGGCCGCCCCGTGGACGCACCGTATGAGATCGAACTCGATCTGACGCCCGACGAAGCGCTCGAAGCGCTCTCCGACGGCGCCGATGCCTGGAACGGAACCTGGTATCGCCAGGGTACGGGCGGCCAGTTGACCCTGCCGGTGGCTGCCGGCGTCCGCTACGGCGTCCTCTACGGCTCCGTCTCCGTCCAGCCGAGCGGCGAAGGAGTCCGCGTGACGTACCACGTCGACCGCTCGGAGTACGCCACGAACGCCGGCGCGGTCGGCATCCTGGCTCTGGGCACCCTGGGCGTTCTCGCCATGCTGGCCTGGCCCCTGCTGCCTGGAACCTCTCCGAACCTGGCCGGCAGCGGCTTCATCCTGATCCTGCTGGCGTGGCTCGTCGTCGGGCGCAAGCTGCGGCACCGCGGCGCCGCGGACTTCCTGGCCAGCCTCGGGCCCCGACCGGGCGAGACTCCGCGCGGGCCGTTCGCTCCACCGCCGTCGTGACCAGGATCATGACCATTGACGTCTTCGCGATACCGTCGGCGGCGCCATGAAACGATGGACGAGGAGAGTCGCCGCGGCGGCCGTCGCGCTCGCGGCTCTCGGCTGCGCGGCCAGTCCGGAAACCGGGCAACACCAACCAACGGTAGCGGCGACTGGCGACGCTCCCGGCCCATCGGACTGGGCCGCCGACGTCGTCATTCACCGCGACGACTGGGGCGTCCCGCACATCAAGGCGTCGACCGACGCCGCGGTCGCCTTCGGCTCCGCCTGGGCGCAGTGCGAGGACCACTTCTTCCAGCTCGAGGACACCTACATCAAGGCGCTCGGCCGTTACGCGGAGGTCGTCGGCGAGTCCGGCTTCCGCAGCGACCTCGAAGTCGCCCTGTTCGACCTGGTCGGAACCTCCCGCCGCGACTTCCCGAACCTGCCCGAGAACATCCGGCGCATCGCCGAGGGCTTCGCCGCCGGCTACAACTACTACCTGGAGAAGCACCCCGGGGAGGAGCCGCGCCTGCTGACGCGGATGGAGCCCTTCCACGTGCTGGCGTTCGAGCGCTACATGATCCTCGGCCGGCTGCTCGGCGCCGCCCACGCGCCGCGCGGCCGCCTCCCCCGGCTGGCGGAGGAACTGGCCGCGTCACTGGGTTCGAACCAGTGGGCCGTCTCCCCGTCGAAGACCCGCGACGGCAACGCGATGCTCTTCATCAATCCTCACCAGCCCTGGTACGGCTCGGGCATGTTCACGGAGATGCACGTGGTGAGCGACGAGGGTCTCAACTTCTCGGGCGCCATGTACCCGGGCGGCCCGCTGCCGACCGCGGGCTTCAACGAGCGGCTCGGCTGGGCGTACACGGTCAACGCCGCCGACATCTCGGACACCTACCGCCTGACCTTCGACCACCCGAGCGATCCGCTCAAGTACCGCTACGGCGACGGCTACCGCGATGCCGAGGAATGGCGCGCCACGATCCGCGTGCGCGGCGGCGACGGCGAACTCACACCCCGCGAAGTCGTCCTCCGGCGCTCGCACTACGGCCCGATCATCGCCAGGGAGGACGAGCACCACTACCTGGCCGTCCGCGTGCCGCGTCTCTACGAAGGCAGCCGCATGGTCCAGGCGCTGGCCCAGGCCAAGGCTCGCACCTTCGAGGAGTGGTACGCCGCCGTCTCGATGCAACTGCTGCAGACCTTCAACACGACCTACGCCGACGCCGACGGCAACATCTTCTATCTCTACAACGGCACGTTCGCCCGCCGCGACCCGTCTGTCGACTGGACCCGGCCCGTCGACGGCGCCGACCCGAACAACGAGTGGGGCCCGTTCCACCCGATCGAGGAGCTGCCGCAGGTCCTCAACCCGCCGTCCGGCTTCGTCCAGAACTGCAACTCGTCTCCGTTCACGACGACAGACGACGGCAATCCCTCGCTGCTCGACTTCCCGCCCTACATGGTCGAGGACAAGCACGACGACAAGCGCCGCGCCAAGATGGCCCGCTACCTGCTGCGGAAAGCGGAGGACATCACCTTCGAGGACTTCCAGGACCTGGCCTACGACACGACCCTCTACTGGCCGATGACCGAGCTGCCGGTCTACGCGCGTCGCCTGAAGACGCTCGAACGGACGGACCCGGAACTCGCGGCCAGGGTCCGCCCCTTCCTCGAGCACCTTCTCGACTGGGACTTCAAGGGTTCGCTGACCTCCACCCAGGCCACCCTGGCGGTCGGCTGGTACGAGGAGCTCTACGGCCGCGGCTACCCCGTCGAGACCCTGAAGCCCGAGTACGTGAACGACATGCCGGCGCGATTCGTCGCCCTGGAGCGGGCCGCCTCGAAGCTCACCGAGCTCCATGGCGACTGGCGAGTGCCCTACGGCGACATCCACCGCATCCAGCGCCACGCCAACCAGCCCTCGGCCGGGGCCGTCCCCTTCTCGGACGACGAACCCAGCCTGCCGCTGGCCGGCGTCCGCGGCCCCCTCGGCGTCGCCTTCACGCTCTACCACTCGCCGCCCACGACCCTCGAGAACGGCGAAGTCCGCAAGCTCCGCTACGCCGCCACCGGCGCCTCCTACATGGCCGTCTACGAGTTCGGAGAGAAGACCCGAGGAGCGAGCTACCTGCACTACGGCCAGAGCCACCGCCCCGAGTCGCCCCACTTCTTCGACCAGGCGAAGCTGCTTTCGGAACGGCGATTCAAGCCGGCCTGGCTCTACTGGGAGGACGTGGAGGCCCACACGGCGCGGGCCTACCGGCCGGCCGACTCTTGAGCAGGCGGCCGCCGTACGTGCGGCCCGCACCCGTTCCCGTGGACGGATAGCGGCGTCACCGCCGCAGCAGCGCACTCCAACTCGCCCGCAACCCGGCCCTTCGGGCGTCGTGCCGGCTTGCCGTTTGACAGGCTGGGTAGCTCAAACTACAGTGGAATAACCATACGCTGTTCGGAACTGCGCGTGAGCCCAACGACCCGGGAGCCGTTCTCATGAAAGCACTTCGCCGACCGCGCCTTCTTCTCGCCATCACCCTGGTTCTCTGCGCCCCTATCTCCCTGTGGGCCGACGGTCCGCAGACGGGGACGATCGAGGGCAGCGCTCTCGACGCCCAGGGCGGGGCCCTGCCCGGCGTCACGGTGACCCTGACCGGCCCCCAGGGAACCAAGACGGCAATCACCGATGCCGACGGGAACTACCGCTTCGCCGTCCTGCCGCCGGGCGCCTACGAGGTCCACGGCGCGCTCGAGGGCCTGGGCGAGGCCACAGTGACGACGCAGTTGCAGGTCGGAGAGCGCCGCGACATCGACCTCGAGCTGCGCTCCGAGACGGCCGAGGCGATCACCGTGACCGCCGAGGCGCCCCTGATCAGCAAGTTCGTGACGACCTTGACGGCGACGCTGAGCTCCGAGGTCACCGAGGAGGTGGCGTTCTCCAGCCGCTCGTACGGGTCGGCCGTGCATCAGCTTCCCGGGGTCACTTCGCTCAACACGGCCAACGACAGCAGCTTCATGGCCACGCCGGGGGGCCTGACCTACGAGGTGGGCTCGTTCATCGAGGGCGTCGACATCAGCCAGACCCGGCGCGGCGGCGAGTTCCGCTTCAACCTGCCGACCACCTCCACCGCCGCGATCAGCGTGCAGGTCGCGGGAAACGGCGCCGAGTACGGCCGCTCCACCAGCGGGATCGTCAGCACCGTCATCAAGTCGGGCACGAACGACTTTCACGGCGACGCGCTCTACGTCGGCCAGAACCCCACCTGGCGCGCCGCCTCCGAGGTCGCTCCGGACCTCCCTCGCCCGGACGAGCAGCTGAACTCCTGGGAGGCCTCGCTCGGAGGCCCCATCTGGCGCGACCGGGCGTGGTTCTTCGTCTCCACCGGCGAGAGCTTCGACGGCTACTACAGCGTGACCAACACCGGTTTCGTCGTGGAGACTGCTTCGAGGCGAGCCGGTCGTCGGCAAGTTCAACGTTCAGGCCGGAGACCGGCATCACTTCTCGCTCACCGGCCTCACGGCACCGAGCGACTCCCAGGGCGCGGGAAACAGCGGTGATATCTACTCCCTCTCGGTGACGGAGATCGACAGCAAGCTCGCCAGCGCCGCCTGGAACTTCAGCGCCACGCGGAGCCTCTTCCTCGAGGTCAAGATCGCGGACAGCACGGACAAGCTGACCCGCGGGGTGACGAATCGCCGGGAGATCGACCCCAACGCTCCGCCGGACAGCCCGCTCGCCACCAACTTCCGGTACCAGGACCTCAACGACAACCGTCGCTACAACGGGAACGCGGCGGCCAACGGCGACGGCTTCAACGACTTTCCGCGCGAGCAGATCAACGTCGCGGCGTCCTACTTCAGGGGCGACCACGAGTGGCGCTTCGGGATCGATGAGCACACGATGTTCTACAACGCGAAAGCCGACCTCGTCACCGACTACCGCGGACGCGGCTACGACGTGAATTCGCCGAGCGGCTTCGAGACACCCGTGAACAAGCGGGTCTACGTGTCGCCGGGGGGAGACGGCATTTCGAGGTACGAGAGCCCGATGCGCGCGGTCCACGTCCAGGACCGCATCAGCATCGGAGATCACTGGGTGGTGACTGCGGGGCTCCGCCTCGACGATCAGAAGGTGACCAACAACGTCGGCGAGCAGGTCAACGACTACCGGAAGGCCGCGCCGCGCTTCTCGGCGGTTTACGACGTCAACGCCGACGGCAGGCTCCTCGTTCGGGGGACCGCTGGACGCGCCGTGCGGATCTTCCCGCTGGACCTTGCCTTCCGTCACTTCACCCGCGGCACCAACGGCCTGAACACGTTCGACCAGTTCGGATGGAATCCCGCAACCCAGAGGTACGACATCTTCCAGCGGAGCTTCATCGCGGCCAACGACAACGAGATCCAGGCCGTCGAGCCCTGGTTCAAGGACGAGGTCTCAATCGGTGTGGACTGGCAGTTCGCCCCCAACTGGGTGTTCACATCGCGGCTGATGTGGAACGAGGCCCATGACCTCTACCAGGCCAACGACCAGTACGACGCCGACGGCCGGATCTTCCGACAGATCGTCAACCGGCCCCAGTTGTTCCGCGACTACCAGGGGGTGATGCTGGCGGCCAACCGCTACTTCCGCGGGGGCTGGTCGCTGCGCACCGACCTGACGGTCGGCAAGCTCGAGGGCAACGAAGACGATCTCAACGCTCAGGGCAACGAGTTCGAGGGGCTCGGCGGAATCCAGCGCGGGACCGGCGTTCTCAACCCCACCTCGATGAATCTCGACGGCCGGCTGAACACCGATCGCGAGTACGTGGCCCACGTCATCGGGGTCAAGCGCTGGGACTTCGGCAACCAGAGCGTGGTCGCGAGCGCCATCGTCAACGCCCAGGCGGGCCGGCGCTGGGGGCTGCGGCCGAGCACGGCCGTGCTGCATCCCGTTTCCGGCGCCCGGATCAACACCTGGGCCTACGTCGAGCCCCGCGACGCGCAGGAGCTTCCCGACACGATGACGCTGGGAGTCGCCGCCGCCTGGGACTTTCCGATTCGCGGCGGCTTCACGGGGAAACTCGGCTTCGAGGTGGCGAACGCGACCAACGAGCAGGACCAGGTGTCGGTGAATCTCGCCAACGGCAGGGCGAGCTCGAGTGCCGGCGGCTACCTCATTCCGCGTGAGTTCCGCCTGAAACTCGGGATCACGTTCTAGGGACGCGGCCTCGCGCCAGGAGGGTGTCGCCGGCGCCTGGTGTAGAATCGCCGGTCCCTGGGGGCGCATGGCTTCGACGGGAGATCATGCGGTTCGGGGGTTGCGTGCCGAGTCCGTCTCGTAAACCGGACCTTTACACTCGCCAACGACGAATTGGCACTGGCGGCTTAGAAGCCGTCACGGTCCTGCCGGAGCCTTGATTCACGGCGTCGTCAGGATTGACACTCAAAGTGGGTCGAACGCCTGAGCGAGGCTCTGAACTCAGGCCGGATCACTTCGGGGCTAGACCGTTGGCCGTGGTGGCCTTCTACCCAAGCCGGCGGCGACTGATCGAGTGAAGGCTACGCACGTAGATCCCTCGCGCCGAGTCTCGCGGACGTGGGTTCGATTCCCACCGCCTCCACCAACTTTCTCCTGGCTGCGGAGGAATCGTCGGCCTTCGGCCGGCGACTCGAAGCCGCCTGCGGCGGCAGCGGGTCAGAGGACCCGCGCACCCAGCGGAACCGGAACAAACGGCGACCCACTACGAGTCGGGCCATAATCGCCGGAACGTACCTACCATTTGGGAGGTGTTGGACCGATGACCGCCCGACTCTTCAGACCAGGACGACTGGCGCTAGCAGCCGTGCTGCTGTCCGCCACGGCGGCGGCCGGAGTCGCCCAGACAACAGGAACCATCGAGGGCGTCGTCGTCGACGCGGACGGCAACCCGTTGCCCGGCGTCACCGTGACGGTGGCCGGCTCGGGCGTGCGCCAGGAGCGGATCACGCAGGGCGACGGCGCCTACGCCAGCGCCGGTCTCGCGGCCGGCGACTACGTCGTCACGGCGTCTCTGCTGAGCTTCGAGCCAGCCGAGACACCGGTCTCGCTCGAGGCGGGCGCCACCGAGAACGTGCGGCTCGTCCTGCAGGTCGCGAGGCTCCTGGAGACCGTCACGGTCGTGGCCGAGGAACCCCGGACCTTCGCGCGGAACCTCGTCTCCCAACCGATGATCCGGCAGCAGTCCAACATCACCGCGGTGACGTCTGTCGTGGACAACCTGCCGGGTGTCTCGGTCCAGGAGGGTGACTCCTACGGTTTCGACGACTGGTCGAGCAACGTCACGATGCGCGGCTTCCAGGTGACTCAAAGCGACGTGCAGATCGGCACCACGATCGACGGCTTCCCGAACGGCACGTCGGACTACTGGGGCGGCGCCAAGGCGAACCGCTTCGTCGACCCGATGAACCTCGGCGGGGTCGAGGTGTCCCAGGGGACCGCGGACATCGGCTCGCGCTCCGTCGAGGCCCTTGGCGGCACGTTCAACTACCTGACGGACGATCCGGCGGACGAGCGGACGTACACGGCGTCCATGACGCTGGGCCAGAACCAGGGCCAGCGCTTCTTCATGCGGGTCGACACCGGGCCGATCTTCGGCGGCAACACCCGCGCCTGGTTCGCGGCGACCCGCCAGGAAGCGACGGACTGGATGGAGGGCTCCGCGCTGAACTCGCGCGAGCACGTCGCCATGAAGCTCGTCTCGTCCCACGGCCGGCTCGATCTGACGAGCTACGTCTCGTACGACAACATCCACGAGGACGTCTACCAGCGACTCTACAGCGAGAGCGACTTCCGGGCCAACCCGCGCTGGGACCGCCTGATCGGCGAATGGCCCGGCGTGCCGTACCTGAACCAGTTCCACCGCCGCGGCTGGCAGACCCGGCGCAGCAACGCCTTCGGCTACCTGAAGGCGGACTGGTCGTTCGGCGAGGAGCTCTCGCTGAGCCTGGCCGGCTACTTCCACCGCAACCGCGGCCGCGGGGACTGGCTGCCGCCCTACATCGTCGACCTCACCGACGACGGGGGCGGCGCCGAATCGGAGCTGTTCGGCGGCACCACCGTGCGGGGCGGCTCGCAGCTCGGGCTGATCCGTTTCATCGGCCCCGACGGCGCCGCGGTGGGGCCGGTGCCGGGCTGTACGTCCTCCTTCCTCTTCAACTACTACGGCCCGGGCGGCCCGGAAGTCGATCCGGCCTGCCATCCGGGCGCCACCGCGGTGCAGTCCTACCGCCACAGCCACTATGCGAAGGACCGCGTCGGCGTGACCCTCGATGAGGAGTGGCTCACCACGATCGGCAACGCCGGGAGCAAGCTGCGCGCCGGCATCTGGTACGAGGACTCGAAGCGGGGCCTCGGCCGCGACTGGCACCAGATCCTGGATCCCTCGATCAACTTCCAGTGGCACGCGGCGCCGTACTGGCACCAGTACGAGTGGGAGTTCCCGCAGAGCATCATGATGCTGTACGCGGAGGAGACGCTCTACGTCGGGCGCTTCACCCTGACCGGCGGCGCGAAGCAGTACCTGGTCGACGTCGACCGCGAGGACCTGTTCCACGTCGACCCGGATCTGACGGTCGACTCGGACTCGAGCGTGCTCTTCTCGGGCGGCGTCACGTACGAAACGCCGGTCGAGGGCCTGGATCTGTTCGCCGGCTACGCCGAGAACTTCCGGGCGATCGGCAGCACGCTGCTAGAGGTGCCGGGCCGCAGCCTGGCCGCGCTCGAGCCTGAAACCGCCTCGAACATCGACGTCGGGCTGCAGTACTCGGCCGAACGGCTCGCGCTGAGCGCCACCGGCTACGTCATCGACTTCGACAACCGGATCTTCTACCTCGGGCCGCAGACGCCGGCCGGGCCCAACTACCTCATTCCGGGGGGCGGCGCCTACTTCAACGCCGGCGGCATCGAGACGAACGGCGTCGAACTCTCGGCGACGGTACAGATGCCGCACCAGCTCTCCCTCTACACCGCGTACACGCTGAACAACTCCGAGTACGTCGGTAGCGGTGACGCGCTGGTCGACGCGAACCAGAACATCATGCCCGGGACGGACGTCACCGGCGTGCCGGATCGGCTCTGGGTCATCTCCCTCGACCGCTCCGGCCCTCTGACCGCCGGTATCAGCGCCAAGTACACGTCGCCGCGGCGGGTCAGCCTGCTCGCCGACTGGTACACCGACGACTACTGGCTGGTGGACGCCTACCTCACCTTCTCGGGCGAGGTGCTGAGCGAACTCCTTCGCTCCACGGAGTTCTCACTGGTGGCGAACAACGTCCTCGACGAAGCTTACCTTTCCGCCATCACCGAGAACGCGGCCTGGCTCGGGGCGTCGCGGTCCGTCTCGATGACGGTCACCTTCTCGTTCTGAGACGGGGAGCCGGGCCAGCTAGGGTGGAGCCGGGAGAATCCCCAGTCGATCTGCCAGGAGAGTCCAGTATGAGAGCGTCTCGCGTCGTTCCGATCTTCGGGCTGCCAGCCCTGCTCGCCGCCGTGCTGACAGGCTGCGGCGCCCCCGCCCCGGAAGCCGTCGAAGTGCCATCGGCTGCCGTACCGGCGGAGGCGCCGCTGTACTTCCCGCCGGCCGACGGCCCGTGGGCCACGGTCGACCCGGGCGATGCCGGCTGGGATGCCGCGAAGCTCGACGCCGCGCTCGACCTGGCCGGCGAGCGCAGTTCGTCCGGCGTGGTGGTGCTCCACCGCGGGCGCATCATGGCCGAGCGCTACTGGCCGGTCGAGAACCCGGGGCCGGGTTACGCCAACCAGCGGCAGGGAGAGACCGCCGCCGGCCACACCAAAGAGGACGTGGCCTCGGTCCAGAAGAGCGTCGTCGCGATCCTGGCCGCCATCGCCGCCGAGCGCGATCTCCTGACCTTCGACGACGCCGTCAGCGACCACCTCGGCGTGGGCTGGACCCAGGCGCCCACGGAACAGGAGGCCGCCATCTCCATTCGGCATCTCCTGGCGATGACGAGCGGCCTGACGCCGCAACTGGCGTACGAGGCAGACCCGGGGACGCGCTGGCGCTACAACACGCCCGCGTACCACCACCTGTTGCGGATCATCGCCGGCGCGGCGAACGAGAGCCGTGACACCGTGACGAGTGACTGGCTGACGGGCCGCATCGGGATGCGCGACTCGAGCTGGGCGCCGCGGCCGTGGGCCAACGCCGACATCGCCGTCGGATTCCTGACCACCGCCCGCGATCTCGCACGATTCGGCCTGCTGGTGCAGGCCCGCGGCGACTGGGACGGCGTCGCCATCGTCGAGGACGCGAGCGCCTTCGACGAGGCGACCCGGCCCTCGCAGAACCTGAATCCGGCGTACGGCCTCCTGTGGTGGTTGAACGGCCAACCGTTCCGGCTGGCCGCCGGAGGCGCGGCTCGGAACGACGGCCCGCTGATCGCCAGCGCGCCGCCCGACCTGGTCGCCGCGCTGGGCGCGCTTGACCGCAAGGTCTACGTCGTGCCAAGTCTCGATCTCGTCGTGACGCGGCTGGGCGATCGCGGCTCCGTCGACGGATCCTCGTTCAACGACGCATTCTGGGACCTGCTCATCCAGGCAGCGCCGTCGCGCCCGGACTTCGAGTAGAGATCACTGCCGCCCGGTCGCTCCCCACTCGATCCACCAGCCGTGGGGCGAGGCCCGGGCGAGCAACTCCGTCTCGCCGGCACCGCCTCGGTACCTGGTCAGGGTGAGGCTCGGTGGGTGGACGCCTTCGAGCGCCACTCGCCAGACGGGCCGCTCCCGGCTCCGGGCCTCCAGAGCCTCCGTGATCCGCCGCCGGCCCTCGCGGGGAACCTGGTAAAGGGCGATCGTGGAGTAGACGACCAGCGCCACTTCGGCCGGGACACGGTCCAGCAGGTGCGGCAGGTCCCGCGAAGCGTCGCCCCGATGGAGACGGATCGGGCTGTTCTTCAGTTCGGCCGCGGCGTCCACCAGTTGAGCGTGGCGTTCCACGTGCTCGGGCCAGATCAGCGCGCGCAGCCAGAGCAACTCGTCCGGGTCGGCGAGGTCGATCGGGTTCAGGTCGATTCCGTCGCGGCTGGCTACCGGGATTTCCGGTGGGGGCGCCGGCATCGTGGCGGGTCCCCGCAGGTCGGCTTCCAGTTCGACCCGCGCCCCGCTCCTTCCCCAGCGCAGGACCTGGTTCCCGGCACGCAGGTAGCGGCAGGCGTAGCGGTCGAAGTTCAGGTTCAGACCGGCGCTGGCGCCGACGTCGATCAGGGCCAGCGGCGACGCGGCCTCCCGGTGGACCAGGCCGAACGCGGGCAGCAGACAGGTGCAGCGCCGGACGACCTGGGTCTGGGTACGGCGGGTGGCTATCAACTCTCCGACCGCCTCGCGGTGTTCGAGGCAGAAGGCCCGGAAGGCCGGGAAGGCAGGTCTTCGTGGCGGTTCCGGGCCAGAGAGGATCGGGTAGTGCGCCGCCAGCGGGTGCTCGACTCCCTGCAGCAGCAGGTACTGCACCGCCCCGAACAGCATGTTCGGCGCCGGCTGTCCTCGTTGCCGACCCGCCGCGAGTGCCCGCAGTTCGTCGTCTCTCGCCACGCCCGCGGCGAGTTCCGCGTACATCGGCGAGTCGAGGTCCGGCGCCTCGACGCGCGCGAAACGCTCGAACGCGTCTTTGAGCTCCGGATGGGCGCTCAATGCCTGGGGGCGCCCCGTCCGCTGAACGCCTCGGCGATCGACTCGCGGTAGGGCGGCCGGAGCACGCCGGCGTCCGTGATCAGGGCGGCCACGAGTTCCGCGGGCGTGACGTCGAAGGCCAGGTTCAGAGCTTCGGTGTCCTGGGGAGCGATCCGCTTGCCGAAGGCGTGGACCACCTCCTCCGCGTCGCGCTCCTCGATCGGGATGTCGGCGCCGGAGTCCGTGCTTCGATCGATCGTCGACAGCGGCGCCGCGACGTAGAACGGAACGCCGTGACGGGCCGCGAGCACGGCCACCGGGTAGGTGCCGACCTTGTTCGCGACGTCCCCGTTGGCGGCGACCCGGTCCGCGCCGACGACGATCTTCTGGACCCAGCCCCGCGCGATGATGGCGCCGGCGCTGTTGTCCGTGATCAGGCGGTGAGGGATCTCGAGCCGCGACAGCTCCCACGTGGTCAGCCGCGAGCCCTGGAGCAGCGGCCGCGTCTCGTCGACCCAAACGCTCGCCAGCCGGCCCGCCGACCAGGCCGCTTCCACGACGCCGATCGCCGTGCCGTAGCCAGCCGTCGCCAGGGCGCCGGCGTTGCAGTGGGTCAGGACCCGGTCTCCCTCTTCGAACAGCTCCCGGCCGAACGCGCCAATCCGCCGGTTCGCCTCGAAATCCTCCTGGTGAAGCCTCCGGGCCCACTCCAGGAGCCGGTCCCCCACTTCGCCCTCCCGCCCCGCGTCGATGCAACGCTCGCGGACGGCCCGGCCGAGGTCCAGCGCCCAGCGGAGATTCACGGCCGTGGGCCGGGTTGCCAGCAGCAGCTCCCAGGCGGCGTCGAAGTCCTTCGCGCCGAGCACCAGGCCATAGGCGGCAGCGACGCCGATGGCGGGCGCACCGCGCACCGAGAGTCGCCGGATCGCCCGAGCCACATCCTCCGGCCGCCGGCAGTGGAGCCAGACCTCCTGTTCCGGGAGCAGCGTCTGATCGAGCAGCAGCAGTTCGCCGTCGCTCCAGCGGATGGGCGAAAAGCCGTCTGCCATGGCCGAAGCGTAACGCGCGCCGTTTCACACGCCCTTCCATTCTTCCCGCTCCCTCACGTAGCGGAGGATCCGGATCTTGCCGGTGCGGTTGTAGACCCGAACCGCGAACAGGTGGTAGCCGTCCGTGACGAAGACGGTCCCTGGGCTCGCCGTGCCAAGCGGTCCGAACGACGCCAGGTCGCTGCGGCCGAAGCGCACCGGGTCGTCAAGCCGGTCCATCCGGCCCGAGCCGGTGAAGTCTCTCGGTTCGAGGTCCTCCGGGAAGCCGAAACGAACACCGCTGCCGACATGAAGCAGGCGAGCCGGTCGGCGGATCCGCGGGTCGGTTCCGGTCCTCAGATCCGCCGTGCGCACGCCGTCGCCGTCACCATCCGCGTAGAGCGAGAAGACGGAAGGCACGCCGTCCGGCGCCGCTTCGTCGACCTCGAACCGAACCGCCATCGCGACTCCATGGCGGACCGCACCGGCGCGGGCGGTCCAGAAGGCCGCGGCGACTTCCGATGCCGCCAGGCGCACGCGGTGCTGGGAGATCTGCTGGCGCAACGGCGGTACGGCCAGGCTCGCGAGCAGGGCGAGTACCGCGGTCGCGATCAGCAGTTCGATCAGGGTAAAGCCGTGGAGCATGGAGACGGACGCTCGCCGGTCCGCCTCCATGCCGCCGAAGGCGCGGTTCCGGTCAGGGACCGTCGGAGGGGCCATCCGACCCCGATCCGCCGGCCGGCGCCGGCTCATCCCGGGGGATCCGCACCTTCTCGGTCAACGTCGTCTCGCCCTCGATCGTCACGTAAGGCTGCATGCGCTCGAACGAGCGCTCGCCGATGCCGCGCACGAGCATCAGATCGGTCGGCGACTCGAACTTGCCGTTGTCGGTTCGGAACTCCACGATCCGTCCCGCCGTCGAGGGCCCGACCCCCGGGAGCAGGGAGAGGGCGGCAGCGTCGGCCGTGTTGATGTTGACCACACCGTCCGCCGCTCCGGCGGGAAGCGCCGCCAGCAGGCTCAGCAGGGTCACTGCCAGTAATGTGGTCCTCTTTCGTCTTGTCATGTGCATCTCCGTTCGTCCCCGGAATCCGGGTGTTGTTGCGGTTGTTGTTTCTCCGACGGCGACCCCGGGTTCGGGAGCGAGCCTGGGGAGTTAGGGGGGCACCGCAGTACCCCCCTGATCCCTTGCCAACTTGGCTTTTCAGCTAACCCGATTGGCACCTCCTTGCTCCGGGTCCGTAGGTGCCGCTCGCCCCTTTCAAGTTCCCGGCCAACCATCGGCAGTTGCTCCAAATGCGCCAAACAAAGGGCGTTGGCGACACAAGGGGACGCCGCTAACCAAACGGATTCGTCAATGCAACTTGACTCGCTCTTCCCCTCAAGCGGCCGGATCTGTCTGATCTCGCTGAGCGGAGCAGCGAGCTGGCCCCGGCGTCAGGAGAACTGGACCGACTCCAGATCTTCTGACTCGTAGCCGGCGCGCGCTCGGATCGCCGCCGGCTCGTTGTAGATTAGCCCGCCGATGGCACGCGACCAGAAGAGAGCGCCGGAGCCCCCCAGGGCGCGCAACTCCTCGGTGATCCGGGAGTACGTCGAGGCGTTGATCGTCGCCGCCGTGTTCCTCGGGTTCACGAACAACTTCGTGCTGAAGACCTTCTACATCCCCAGCGGCTCGATGGAGAACACGCTGCTGATCGGCGATCACCTGTTCGTCAACCGCTACATCTTCGGGCCCCGCCCCACGATGCTCGAAAAGACGCTGCTCCCGGGCCGCGAGGTTCAGCGCGGCGACATCGTCATCTTCCGGTCGCCCGAAACGCCGAAGCTGGACCTGGTCAAACGGTGCATCGGCCTGGCCGGCGACAGGCTGAACATGGTCAACAAGCAGCTCTTCGTGAACGGCAAGCCGGTCGACGACGCCGCCTACGTGATCCACCGCGACGAGAAGGTCTACCCGGCAACGGGTCCGTACGGTCAGTACAGCACGGGCCGGGACAACTGGGGACCGGTCATCGTCCCCGAGGATCACCTCTTCTGCATGGGCGACAACCGTGACGAGTCCCTCGACTCCCGGGCGTGGGGGAACGTGCCGCTGAAGCTCATCAAGGGGCGCGCGGTCATGGTCTACTGGTCGTACGGTGGAGAGACTTCGGACGGCACCTGGCACGGCTTCGGCCACCGTCTGAAACAGCTCATGAACACGGCCCTCGGATTCGTGACCAAGACCCGCTGGGAGCGGACGTTCAAGCTCATCCAGTAGGACGCTGAGGTCCAGCAACCTGGTGACGCCGAACGTCTCGTGGGGCCGCAAGATCGTGACCGATGTCGCGGCGGCGCTGCTCGTCGCCGCCGTGTTCGCGCTGTTCACCAGGGCGTTCCTGGTGCAGGCTTACCGCATCCCCTCCGAGTCGATGGAGCCGGCGCTCCTGGTCGGCGACCACCTGCTGATCAACAAGTTCATCTTCGGCGCCGGAGCCGGCCGCTGGGGTCCTCTGGTGCCCCAGCGCGAGGTCAGGCGAGGCGACCTGGTCACCTTCCAGGGCATGGAGGACCCGTCCCAGGAAATGCTGAAGCGCTGCGTCGCGACCGCCGGCGACGAAGTGGAGATCAACGCCAAGAGACTCCGCGTGAGCGGCGCCGCCGTCGACGAGTCGGCGTACGTGGTCCACTCGGACGAACTCGTCTATCCCCGGTCCGACTTCCTCCACGAAACGGTCTGGCGCCGGGACTCCTTCGGCCCCGAGCAGGTACCCGAGCGGAGCCTGTTCTGCCTGGGAGACAACCGGGACATCTCGCGGGATTCACGCTTCTTCGGCCCGGTCGGAACGGACCTCGTGCGAGGACGACCGTTGCTCGTCTACTGGTCGCGGGACCGGGAAGCGGGCCGCTGGAGCTTCCGCTGGCGGCGCACCCTGCACGTTCCGCGCTGACCGCGGAGGCAGCGAGCCAGCGAGGACGTACGAGGCGCTATTCGCAGGCTTCAGCCAGAGCCGCCAGCGCGGCTTCCGGGTCGGGCGCCTGCGTCAGCGGCCGGCCGATCACCAGCAGGTCCGCCCCCGCCCGCAGCGCGGCCGACGGCGACGCGACCCGGCGCTGATCGTCGGCGACGGCGACGGAATCGAAGCGGATGCCCGGGCTCACCAGCAGCAGTTCCGGGCCGAGCCGGGCACGAAGGGTCGCCAGCTCGAGAGGCGAGCAGACGACGCCGGCGCAGCCCGCGGCCTTCGCCGATCTGGCCCAGGACAGGACGCGGTCCCCCGCCTCGCCGGGAAGGTCGAGATCGCGGAGATCGTCGGCGCCCAGGTGGGTGAGCACGGTGATCCCCAGGACCCGGACCTCGTCTCCGGCCTCTTCCGCCGCCGCCTCGAGCATTCGCCGCCCACCGCCCGCATGCACCGTCAGGTACGTCACGTCCAGCTCCTTCGCCGCGCCGACCGCACCCGCGACGGTGCTCGGGATGTCGTGGAACTTCATGTCGAGGAAGACATCGGCCCCTGTCGCCGCGGCCTCCCGCACCGCATCCCGGCCCCATCGCAGGACGACGCGAGGACCCACCTTCAGCACGCCGACGCGCGGCCCGAACAGGCGGCACCAGTCGCTGTAGGTGTCGCGGTCGTCGGTGTCGAGCGCGACGGCGATGCGCTCGAGCCTCGTTTCGGTCATTCCGGTCTCGCCGCCGCCCCGATCAGGGAATCGACCGAAGGGATGCCGCCTGTCCGCAGGCGCTCCCGCAGCCCGTCGACCAGCCGCTCCGCGGTACGGGGGTCGCGGAACAGGGCCGTGCCGACCTGCACGGCGGAGGCGCCGGCCAGGAGGAACTCCAGCACGTCGTCCACCGTCTCGATGCCGCCGATCCCGATGACCGGCAGGTCGACCTCGCGCGCGACATCGAAGACGATGCGCAGCGCCAGCGGCTTGATCGCCGGCCCCGACAGGCCGCCGCGGACCGTCGACAGGACCGGGCGCATGGTCGCCGTGTCGATCGCCATGCCGACGAACGTGTTCACCGCCGACAGAATATCGGCGCCGCCGTCCTTCGCCGCCCTGCCGAGGTCCTGCGGCGAGGTGACGTTGGGCGACAGCTTGACGACGATCGGCTTGCCGGTTGCCGACCGCACCCGTCGCACCAGGCCGGCCAGGATCTCCGGGTCGTGTCCGAACTCGATGCCTCCCTTGCTCACGTTCGGGCAGGAGACGTTCAGTTCGACCGCGGCCACGCCCTCGTACGGGTCGACGCGCTCGGCCAGCCGCACGTATTCGTCCTGGGCGTAGCCGAACAGGTTGACGATCACCTTGGGCGGCAGATCCTTCAAACCCGGCAGCACGTCGCTCAGGAACCGGTCGACGCCGATGTTCTGCAGTCCGATCGAGTTCAGCATCCCGCCGCGGGTCTCGGCGATCCGGACCGGCGGATTGCCCGCCAGGGGCTCGAGCGACAGGCCCTTGGTCACCAGGCCGCCGAGGCGATGCAGGTCGGCGCGGTCGGCGAACTCCAAACCGTAGCCGAACGTGCCGCTCGCGGTGAGGATCGGGTTCTGCAGCCGAAGCGGGCCGACCCGGGTCGACAGATCGGGCGAAGACCGCCGCGCCGCGTCGCCGCTCACCACGCCACCTCGTCCAGGCGGAAGACGGGCCCCTGGCGGCAGCAGAGCGCGTAGCCGCCGTTCTTCAGTGTCACGGCACAGCCCAGGCAGGCGCCGTAGCCGCAACCCATGGGCGTCTCGGTCGCCGCTTCGCCGACGACGCCGCTCGCGGCCGCGATCCCCGCCACCGCCGCCATCAGGCCATGCGGTCCGCACGTGCAGACCGTCGTGTAGCCCGCGCCGGCGCGCAGTCCCGCCTTCAGCGGCACCGTGATCAGGCCGCGCTCGCCGGCGCTGCCGTCCTCGGTCGTCTTCACCAGCCGGCCGCCCGTGCGCTCGCTGAGACGCCGGAAGGTCTCGGCCTCGACCAGATCCTCCGCGCTGCGCCCCCCGTAGAAAAAGTCGAAGGACCGGCCGGCCCGCGCGAGAGCCTGGGCCAGCAGCCCCAGACCGGCGGATCCGATGCCGCCCGCGACCAGCGCCGCCCGCCCGGACCCGGAACCATCGTACCCGGAGATTCTGGATGCCACACTATGAAATCCCCTGCCCAGAGGACCGAGGACCGGGATCCGTTCACCGGGGAGACAGGCGGCGAGGGCCTCCGTGCCGCGACCGATGACCTTCCCGAGCAGCGAGATGACCAGGGAGCCGTCGGCCGCCGCTTCCTGGTCGTAGACCGAGAACGCACGCCGGAGGTACGGCTCGGGGCGGTTGGCGCCGGCGACCATGACGAACTGGCCGGGTTCCGCGGGCTCCATGGCCGCCACCCGGACCCGCAGCAGGAAGTAGGGCAACGGCAACGCCTGGACATCGAGCACTTCTCCCCTCGAGTCCACTGCCGCCATGGCGCGGCGAGGGTAGCACCGTCGGACGAGCGTTAGAGTCGCTTCAGTGAATCGGGAACGCCTGCTCGCCGCTGCCGCCTGCGCGGTGCCCGGCCTCCTTGCCGGGATCCACCTCACCGGACTTCTCTTCTTTCTCAATCCCCATCTGCCGTTTCATCCCTGGCCCGTCATCCGGACGAGCGCGTACTACGGAGTCCTGGGAGCTCTCACCGCCTGTGCGTTGCTCCTCGCCGTGTCCTGGCGCCGCCCCGAGCGCGCTCCGCGACTCCTGCCCTGGTCGATGGCCGCGGTGTTCGCCGCGGCCTCGATACTCGACCTCACCCACGCGGTCGGCTACGAGCGCTTTCTGCCGCCCGGCCTGCACGACCGCCTGATCAAGGCAGGTCTATGGCTCGCCCTCGCTTCCCTGATCACCGCCTACACCGCGTTCCTCCACACCTACCGGCGAAAGCGCCCGTACGGCGCCCGCTCCCGTTTCGGCATCGCCGGCCTGGCGGTGCTGACCGTGTACTCCGTCTTCGAGCGGCGCGAGGCCTTCGACCCGCCGCCGCCTGCGACGCCGCGCGCCGCCTCGATCGACTCCGTTCCGCCGCCGAACCTGCTGATCGTGGGCCTCGACGGCGCCTCGCTCGACGCCATTCTGCCTCTCTCGGAACAGGGCCTGCTCCCCTTCTTCTCCGAGACCATGCGCGCAGGGAGCTACGGCCGGGCGGAGTCGATCGAACCGGCGATCCGCCTCTCACTATGGACGACCGTCGTCACCGGGAAGTACCCCTTCCGCCATGGCGTCGTGGCGGAGCAGACGAGCCAGGCTCCGCCGCTGCCGGGCGAGCGCTTCCACCTGACCCCGGGCGCAATCGGCTTCGGCATCTGGGGAGACCGCGGCACGAGCGATGGCGGACCGGCGATCCAGCCCTCGGCGCCGGCACTGTGGCAGATCGCCGCGGGTTTCGGCGTCGACTCGGTCGCTCTCGACTTCGGTGTCGGGCTCACCGACGTCTCGGGGGCGCGCGCCGCGGCTCTCGGCTCGGCGATGGTGGACGAGCGGCTGGCCCGTCTCGGAGACGGCCCGCCGTCGGCTCTGTACACGGCGGCGCTTCGCGATCTCGAGACGCAGAGCCAACTGCTGGAGACGCTCCGGTCGCAATCCCCGGAGGGCTCGCGGCTGCTCGCCTTCGCCTTGATGGACGGCCTTGCGGACGTCTCCCGGCTCTACTACGACTCGTACGAGGCCGTTCAGTTCGACGGCGACCAGGCGCAGGTTCGTCTGGACCGCGCGCGGTGGCTGTCCGCCTACTACGCGTTCCTGGACGGCCTGGTCGCCGAGGCCTGGGAAGCGCTTCCTCGGCCGCGCATGCTGGCTGTGGTCAGCGCCTACGGATTCGAACGGTCCGGACCCATCCGCCGCCTTCTCGGCCGCTGGAGCGAAGCGGCGCCGATCCCTGGCGGCGGCTTCCAGACCCCGGATGGCCTCCTCCTGCTCCGCGGCCAGGGCATCAAGGAGGACTTCCTGTTGACGGGGCCGGGAATCCAGGACGTGGCGCCAACGCTGCTCTACGCCCTGAACCTGCCGGTGGCCAGGGACATCGACGGCCGCGTCATCACCGAGTCGTTCGAGCTCACGACCCTCGCCCGCCGCCCGATCGCGTTCGTCCCATCATATGAAATGAACGGCCGGGAACCATAGGCGGGCACCCGGCGCTGGGCGAGAGCTCAGTGGGCTACGTGTTCCCCGGGCTCGGACTCGCCTTCTCTCCCGCCGGCCGACTCGACCATCGTCGGTTCTTCGGCGGCCGGAGGCTGGGAAGGCCTCGCGTTCATCGTGCACTGGCCCTGGAAGAAGGCGCCGCTCTCGATGACGAGGACCGGAGCGTGGATCTCTCCTTCGACCCGGCCCTTGGCGCCGATCTCGGTCCGTCGCGAGGTCTCGACCCGCCCCTCGAGACGGCCTGACACGTGGAGTTCGCCTACAGCAACGACGCCTTCCACGACACCGCCCTCACCGACGATCAACTGTCCTTCCGACTCCACGGTGCCCTTGAACCGGCCATGCACCCGGAAGGTGTCTTCGAATCGCAGTTCACCGTGGACCTCGCAACCGGCGTCAAGAAAGCCATTCAGTTCTCCGGGAGAGCCGGTTCTCAGGTTTTTGGACATAACTCAGCACGCTCCGACGTTGGTCACTCCGCCGACAGCCGTTCGTACAGCCGAATCAGCTCCGGTTCGGAGTGGAAGTGGATCTTGAGGACGCCGCCGCCACGTGCGCGGCGGCTGATTTCGACTCGGGTCTGCAGTCTACGCGTCAATCGCTCGACCGCGTGCACGGTGTCGGGGTCGCTCCCGCCAGCCTTGGTTGTCGCGGCGGGTTTCCGGCCCGGCCCGGAGGAAGCGATCCGCTCCAACTCGCGGGCACTCAACGATTCGCGCTCGGCTCGCGCCGCCAGTTCGACCTGGCTTTTCTCGTCGCCGAGCGAAAGCAGCGGGCGCGCCTGGCCCGCGGTCAACGCTCCAGACCGGATCCGCTCCTGGACCGCCTCAGGGAGGCGCAACAGGCGCAACGAGTTCGCGACGGCGGCCCTGCTGCGGCCCACGCGGTCCGCGATCTCCTGCTGCGACAGTCCGAACTCCTCGCTCAGCGCCCGAAACGCCTCCGCCTCTTCCAGTGCGTTCAGATCGGCACGCTGCAGGTTCTCGACCAGCGCGAGCTCGAGGAGCTCGCGGTCGCTCGCCACCTCGCGGAAGACGACCGGCACCGTCTCCAGCCCGGCCTTGCGAGCCGCGCGCCAGCGGCGCTCCCCCGCAACGATTCGATAAGCGCCGTTGCGGGCGGGATCTGCCGTAACGACCAGGGGCTGGAGCACTCCCCGCTTCGCGATGGACCCGGCGAGGCCAGCCAGCTCGGCGTCGTCGAACTGGTCGCGCGGCTGGCGACTGTTCGGCTCGAGCTGAGCGACGGGCAGCTCCCTGACGGCCCGTGGCGAGGTCGGCGGAAGGGCGCCGCTATCCGCGAACAGGGCATCGAGCCCGCGGCCGAGTCCAGGGCGCCGGCCGCTCATCGGTAACGGCGGCCCGCGAGTTCGTGCGCCAGACCCAGGTACGCCTGCGAACCCTTGCTCTTGACGTCGTACTGCAGGACCGGCATACCGTAGCTTGGAGCTTCCGCGAGGCGAACGTTGCGCGGGACGATCGTATCGCAGACGATCGATCCGAAGTGCTTGCGCACCTCCTTCGCCACGTCCCGTGACAGGTTCGTGCGATCGTCGTACATGGTCAGCACGACGCCGGCGATCTCCAGCTCGGGCCGCCCCAACTCACGCACCCGCTGCACGGTCGCCAGCAGCTCGCTGATCCCCTCGAGTGCGAAGTACTCGCACTGGAGCGGCACGATGACCGCGTCGGCGGCGAACAGCGCGTTGAGCGTCAACCGGCCCAGCGCGGGAGGGCAGTCGATGAAAACCCGTTCGTACCGGGCATCCAGCTCCTCGAGCGATGACGTGAGCCGCCGGATCCAATGTTCATCACGTTGCAGGCCGAACTCGGCGCCCACCAGGTCCCGGTTGGCCGGAAGCAGGTCGAGATACGGGAAGCCGCTGGCGACGATCACATCGCCAGCGCTCGCCTCGCCGGACAGGACGTCGAACAGCGTCGGCGGCCGGCCCGACCAGCCGACGCCGCGGCTCGCATTACCCTGCGGATCGCTGTCCACCAGCAGGACCTTGCGCTCCATGGCGCCGAACGCCGCCGCCAGGTTGATCGCCGATGTCGTCTTGCCGACGCCGCCCTTCTGATTGGCGACCGCCAGGACGTCAGCCACGGCGAAGCGGCCGAAGGCAGAGAATCCGCCGGTGTGGACTGTCAGGCAGATTCATCTCTTGTTCCACAGCACAGATATCCAACAGACCGCTCGCAACGCGGCGGCCGGCCCACACCACGAGGCGTCCCCCATCCGGCAACGCTTCCACCAGGCGAGTCACCGTGGCCTCCGGCAGCCGAAGGCCACGAATCGTCGCGCACTCTACCGCCCCCGCGAGCCGCACCGCGAGTTCGGCATCGAGCCGCTGCCTGACGATCCTGACGTTCGGCAGATCGAGCTCTCGCCCTGCCTCCGCCAGGAATGCCGCCTTCCGTTCACGCGCTTCGACAAGAGTCACCGGCCGTTCGGGATGAAGCGCCGCAAGCACCAGCCCGGGAAACCCGGCGCCACTGCCGATATCGAGAAGCCCGGGCTCACCGCCGCCTTCTCCCACCGAGGTTCGCCAGTACACCCTGGCCGCGAGCGACTCCGCGTAGTGCCGACGAATCCACTCCGCCGGCTCCGCTTCACCGACCAGCCGGACCACCCGGTTCCAGCGTTCCAGGAGCTCGGCATGACACGCCAGCCGATCAACCGCCTCCGGCGGCAACTCGTCGCCAAACTCTCGCTGAAACAGATCACGGTGTTTCACGTGAAACACCTGCGAGTGAGTGGTGTAGGTGTTTCACGTGAAACACGGGAACCGATCGCTTGCCCAGCTTCCATCGCCGTTGACCCCTTCCCGCCGCACGGGTACGGCGAGGCTATCTCTCCCGAGAGACGTAGCCGGCCTTTCAGCCAGAGCAGCGAAGCGGCGGAAACCGAAGAAGACAGCCGCCGGCCAGAGCCGGCGAGGATCTTCCTGGCCGCCTGCGGCGGCAGCGGGTCAGAAGACCCGCGCACCCAGAGGACGGTTGTCGACGTGGCGTGAAGCAGTACTGCAATCGCAGCTTCCGAAAGACGACCCGCGGCCGCCGTCCCTCATCCACCGACGCCCTCCAGTCAGTCGCGGAGGCCCGAGGGGAGGGGTCACCAGCGGGCTGGAGACAAGCGACTGCCGTAGAGCCTTCCCCTGCCGACGCTCTACCGGAGCGCAGGCGACCGAAGCGAGCGCCAGACCCCCATTCACCAAGAAAGCGCGAGCGTCCGCTGGGACCCCTCCCCTCGGGACTCCGTGACTGACGGGTGCAAGCCGCCGCCGATGCCGCGGCAGCGCCGCTACAGCAGGCGAATGCTGACGCGTTTGAAGTAGCCGTTGCCCTGGCTCTCGGTTTCGACGTCCGGGTCGTCGGCCAGGGCCAGGTGGACGATGCGGCGGTCCGCCGGGTTCATGGGGCGCAGGGTGCGCGTGCCGCCCCGGTCGACGACCTCCTCGGCTACGCGGCGGGCGAGGCCTCTGAGTCGCTCTTCCTTCTTGTCCTGGTAGCCGCGACTGTCGAGCCGGCACGGCACGATTCGGCCGAGCTGGCCGTACATGACTCGCGGCAGAAGGTGCTGCAATGCCAGCAGAACCTGCCCTTCGTCCTCGACGAGCAACTCCTCGTCCACACCTTCGATCTCGATCTCCAACCTCTCGCCGGCCAGGACGATCTCCGCCGACACCTCGAGATCGGCCAGGTCCAGCAGTTGATCCAGCGCCGCATGCGCGATCTCGACGACGTCCCCGGAGGTCTCTTCGGGCGCCTCCGCCTCAACCGGCACCGCCGCATCCTCCCCGGGCACCGTCGTATCGACCGCCGGCGCCGTCCCATCATCCTCCGCTGCCGCCATCCCATCGTCCGCTGACGCCACCGCATCATCGTCCGCTGACGCCGGCTCCGCCACCGCGGGAACTGTCGCTTCGACGACAGGCTCCGCCACGACGCCGGCGCGATCGTCGCCGTCGGCAGATTCGCCGTCAACGCTCTGGCCGACGCTGGTCGGGTCGACACGAATCACCACCCGACGGTGCTTCACGAAACCGTGCCGTTTCTCCACTCTGTCGAAGGCGATCTGTTCCGGCGACACGCCGAAGTGGTTCGCGGCCGCCAGGATGGCCCGGGCCTCCGTCTCTCCCGAAAAGAACATGCTGTTCATCGCATTCATCGCTGCTACCTTGCCCTCACTTCTTCTTCGTCTCAGTCACCTGCGCGACGACTTCGCCGCCCAGGTAGCCCCTCTTCTTCAACTTGTTGTAGACCCCGGTCTGCACGATGCCCAGCAGGTTGTTCGTCAACCAGTAGAGAACCAGGCCGCTGGGGAAGCTGAACGAGAAGATCGTGAACCAGATCGGCATCGTGTTGATGATCAGCTTCTGGGTCTTGTTCGCCGGCGGCGGCAACATCCGCTGCTGGAGGAACTGGGACGCTCCCATGATCAGGGGCAGCACGTAGATCGGATCCGGCAAAGCCAGGTTCCCGATCCAGCCGAGCCACGACGCATCCCAAAGCTCGACCGCCTCGCTCAGGAGACGGAAGAAGCCGAAGAAAACGGGCATCTGGAACAGGATCGGCAGGCAGCCGCTGGCCGGGTTCACGCCTTCCTCCCGAAACAGCGCCTGAATCTCCTCGTTCATCTTGCGCTGCTGGTCCATGCGGGGCCGGCCTTTGCCGTCCTTGAGCTTGGGCCGGTACTTGGCGCGGATCGCTTCCATTCGCGGATTCAGCTTCTGGATCCGCTGCATGGAGACCTGACTCTTGTGCGTCAGCGGGAACAGAACGAGCCGGATCACCACCGTCATCAGGACGATGCTCCAGCCGTAGTTCGCCACGACGTTGTCGTAAATCCAGCGTAAACCGAACTGGAGAGGTCGGGAGATGACGCCGAAGAAGCCGTACCGGACCGTCTTCTGCAGTTCCACCCGCATCGCCGCCAGCGCGTCGTACTGCTTGTCGCCGAAGTAGGCCCGTCCGGCGAGCTGGCCGCCCGAGGCGTCGAGCACCAGCATCAGGTCACGGGTCAGGTCTTCGGTCGTGACGTCGCCGGCCTCGACCAGGGTGAAGCCGCGCAGGCTGCCGTCGGCCTCGTCCAGGTTCCCCACCGGTAGAGCCCGAACCGCGCCCCGTGCCCCGGACGGAATGACCGCGGTGATGAAGTAACGGTCTTCGAGAGCCACCCAGCGCGCGCCTTCGCCGAGTTGCTGCGGATCCTCCGCCCGCCGCGGCTCGAGGGACTCCATGTCGCCGCCCGCGAACCACGTTGCCGCCCGCCGTTGCTGGCTCGACAGCCGGCTCTCGAGCTCGTCCACGCTCGGATTCCGGATGCCGGGACCGAGCACCAGACCCCAGGCGTCGCCTGGCGACTCGACCTCGTAGAGGAAGGTCAGGCCGCCGCCCTGGGTGTTCACCGTCGGAATGCGGAACGTCTTCGTCGCCGAGCCGCGGTCTCCGCTGTAGCGGAAAACGACCCGCTCGTCGCCGTTCTCCCTGGAACGTTCCACGACGAACAGGGCGTCGTTGAGCGGCGAGCCCCCCTGCGGACCCGACAGGCCGAACGGCCAGGGCTGGCCCGGCTCGCGCCGGCGCACGAGTTCAACAGGTTCGGCGCCGTCCGGGCGCAGCAGTTCGAAGGACAGCAACTGGGCGCCCCGGTTCGTGAACTCGAGTCTGGCGTTGCCGGACTCGACGACCACCCTCTCCTCCAGGGACGCCTCCACCCGTTCGAAGACCGCCAGCGGCTCCGGTGCGCTCTCCACCGGCCTCGCCGGAACCGGCACCGCCGTCTCCGACGGTGTCCTCGGTGTTTCCTCCCCGACGACGACGGGAGTCCGTTCCACCGGGGGCGGCGGCGGAGCCACGAACGTCGACCAGAGCAGGAGGACGCCGAGCGACAGCAGCGCCGCCAGGAGGAGTCTGCGGTTGTCCATCGGTTCAGCTAGCCCTTGGCGGCCCCGGGTTCCACCCTCCGCGCGGCCGGCGGCGGGTCGATCCCGCCTCGCCCCAGAGGCTGGCAGCGCAGAAGCCTGCCGATCGTCAACCAGGTTCCCGCGAACAGGCCGTGGCTCCTGAGCGCGAGCTGGCCGTACTCGGAACACGTCGGACTGAACCGGCAAGCTCCCGGGAGCAACGGCGAAAGCCAGCGCTTGTACGCCCGGAGCACCGCCACGGCAAGTCTCACCAGCGGGTTCATCGCCGCGACCTCCCGCGGCCGCGAGACCTTCCGGCGGGAACGCCCTGGCTCGTCACCGTCTCGAACAGCCGGTCCAACTCGCGGTAGAACGTCCGGCGGTCCGCGGCGGCCGCGGTCGGCTTCAGGTGCACCACCACGTCCACCGCCGGCAGCCGGTCCCGCTCCACGATCTGCCGGTAGTGCTCGCGCACCCGCCTGCGGAGCCGGTTGCGCGCCACGGCGCCGCCGACCCGACGACCGGCGGTCAGTCCCAGCCGCGCATGCCCGACATCGTTGCGGCGCACGTGGAAGACCGCGAACGGGCCGTGCAGACGCCGTCCCCGGCGGTAGACCCGCCGGTAGTCGCTACTCGACCGTATCCGCTCGGCCCCCTGCTCGAAGCCGGAGGTGCGAGCGGGGTTCCCCGATCGGTTCAACGTCAGACCGTCAACCGCTTGCGGCCCTTGCGGCGGCGGCGCGACAGGATCGCGCGACCGTGCCGGGTCCTCATCCGCAGACGGAAACCGTGCTTCTTCTTCCGACGCCGATTGTTCGGCTGGTATGTCCTCTTCACGTTCCTTCCTTCCTTAGGGCGTGTGGCGGAGCCAATGGCGGAGAGGGTGGGATTCGAACCCACGGATCGCGTAAACGATCAACGGTTTTCGAGACCGCCCCATTCGACCACTCTGGCACCTCTCCCCGTTTGCTGGCCGCCCGGCGCATCCCGTCCTCCACCGCCCTGGTCATGGCGGAGAGGGTGGGATTCGAACCCACGGTAGAGTTGCCCCTACACATGCTTTCCAGGCATGCACCTTCGACCACTCGGTCACCTCTCCTCAATCGAAAGCCCGTTCGACCGTAGACGCCGGAAGAACGCGCGCAACAAAGCTGAGCTCTCCTCCGCCAGGACGCCGGAGCATACCGTGATTCGGTGATTCAGTCCTGGTTCGCGGACAATGTTCCCGAGCGAGCCGCAGAAGCCACCCTTCGGATCCGCGGCCCCGAACACGAGACGGTCCACCCGTGCGTTGACCATCGCCCCGGCGCACATGGCGCAGGGCTCGAGGGTCACGTACACCGAGCAGCCGTTCAGCCGCCAGCCCTGCTGTCTGGCCGCAGCCTCCGCCAGGGCGATCATCTCGGCGTGCGCCAGCGGATCGCCCCAGCTCTCCCTCCGGTTGTGGCCGCGGCCGACGACCACGCCGTCGCGCACCACCACGGCTCCCACCGGAACCTCTCCGGCCATGGCGGCCAGCCGGGCCTCATCCAGGGCCAACTCCATGGCGGTCCGATCGTCCATCACTCACGCTAACAGTACGCCCTCCGGGCGATTCACTGTTACCATCCAGCCCAGGTTCGCGCGGCGGCGAACAGCCTCGGGATCGAGAAGTGACCGAAGGGTTCGGGCCCTGTGTTTCGAACGGCCCCGAACCTCGTCAGGCCCGGAAGGGAGCAGCGATAGGGTGTTCGTTTCGAGGGCGCAGTTCAGCCGGAACCCTTCAGTGACTTCTCAATTCGGGTCATGACGTACCAGCCGCTGGCGCGCAAGTGGCGACCTCAGACGTTCGCCGACCTCGTCGGCCAGGAGGCGATCGTCACGGCCCTGCGCAATGCGCTGGGAGACGGCCGCATCGCGCAGGCCTACCTGTTCTCCGGCATCCGCGGTATCGGCAAGACGACGGCCGCGCGAGTCCTCGCCAAGGCTCTGAACTGCCTCGGCGCCGACGGCTCCGCCGGGGGCCCGGCGTCCGAACCGTGCGACGCCTGCCTGGTCTGCACGGAGATCCGGGAAGGGGCCGATCTCGACGTGATCGAGATCGACGCCGCGACCTACTCGAAGGTGGAGCAGGTCCGCGACCTGACCGAGAGCCTGAGGTACGGACCGGCCCGCGACCGCTACAAGGTCGTCGTCCTGGACGAGATCCACCGGCTTTCCCGCTCGGCCTTCGACGCGCTGCTCAAGATCGTCGAGGAACCGCCGCCGCACCTGACCTTCATCTTCGCGACGACCGAGATCGAGAAGGTACCCGCGACGGTTCTCTCCCGTTGCCAGGAGTTCCACTTTCGCCGCGTCCCGCCCGAGCCGATGGTCGCTCACCTGCGACGCATCTGCGACGCCGAAGGCTTCGAAGCCGGCAACCCCGCCCTGCGCCTGATCGCCCGCGCTTCCGAGGGCAGCGTCCGGGACGCGGTTGCCCTGCTCGATCAGGCCGCCACCTTCGGCAACGGCAGGCTGGGCGACGACGATGTAGCACGTCTGGTGGGCGGCATCGACGCGGCGCTGCTCTCCACCCTGCTCGAGGCGGTCCTCGCCGGTGACGGCGCTCGCCTGTCGACGACGATTCGCGAGGTCGAGGACGGTGGCAGCGACCCCAGGCAGGTGTTCACCCACTTCCTCGGGTTTCTGCGCAGCGCGCTGCATCTCGCTCAGGGTCTCGACCCGGAGCAGCTCGACCTTCCCGCCGAAGCGGCAGAGGACCTCAAGGAAACCGCCGCAGCCTCGGGCTACGAGAACCTGCTCAGGCTCCTGCACCTCCTCCTCAGCAGCGAGACGGTCGTCCGGCGCGCGGACGCCCCCGGCCTCGCCCTGGAAGTGGCGCTGCTGCGCGCGGCCGAACTTCCGAGACTCGTGCGGATCGAGCGGCTGGCGGCTGGCCTCCCGGCGGAGGTGGAGACCCCGGCCGGCCCGTCCGAAGCCCCGGCGCCACGAAGTTCCACGGCAGCGTCTCCTGCGGCGACGTCTTCCGGGGCTCCCGCCGCGACGTCTCCCATGGGCACCGCCGCTTCGGTCGTGAAGCGGCTCGAGAGCCAGAGTCCCGCCCTGGCGGGCCTGCTTGACTTCCACAACGCGCGCCTCGAAACGCAGGGCAATACCCTGGTCATCGAGGCCGTGCCCGAGCTTGAGCGCCAACTGCGCGACGAGGCCCGGGCCACTCAGCTCCACGACGTGGTGCGCTCCGAACTCGGTCCCGACGCCGGCTGGAAGACGACGCCTGTAGCGCCCGGAGGCGACGGCGACGCGCTGACGCACGCCGATCCCCGGCCGCGTACCGACTGGACGCCGCCGACAGGACGCACCAGCGACGCCCCACCGCCCGCCGACAGCCCGCCGACGGGCCACGCGGGACCCCGCTCCGAGGCCGGCCAGCCGGAGCCCGAGCGCCGCCTCCCGCGACACGCACCCGGCCCCGGCAGCGAAGCACGAAGAGCCGCCGAGGCCGATCCCGGCGTCCGCGCCGTGCTCGACGTCTTCGGTGGCCGCGTACTCGACGTCCGGCCCAGGACCCCCTGATTGCCCACTCAACGAGCATAGGAAGAGCGACGAATGAACATCCAGAAGCTGATGCGGCAGGCCCAGCAGATGCAGGAGCAGATGCGGCGCGACCTGGCGACCGCCGAGTTCACCGCCAGTGTCGGCGGCGGCATGGTCGAAGTGCGGATGAACGGCGAGAAGGAGGTCCTGGCGGTGCACATCGACGCCGAGGTCCTCGACCCGGAGGATCCGGCCATGGTCCAGGACCTGGTGCTCGCGGCGGTGAACGAAGCGGGACGCAAGGTGAACGAGTACGTGGGGCAGCGGATCGGCAACATGGCCGGCGGCATACCCGGCCTCACCTGATGCCGGCCGATCCGCTGTCGAACCTGGTCGAGGAGCTCTCGCGCCTCCCCGGCATCGGTCCGAAGACGGCGCGACGGCTGGCCCACCATCTCCTCCGCGCCGACCGGTCCCGCGCCGAGGCCCTCGCGCAGGCGGTCATCGACGTCAAGGACCGCATGATCCACTGCTCGACCTGCCACCAGATCACCGCGGTGGATCCATGCTCCATTTGCAGCGATCCGCAGCGCGACAGGACCAAGCTCTGCGTCGTCGAGGAACCCTTCAACATCGAACCGATCGAACGCACCGGCGAGTTCCACGGCCTCTACCACGCCCTCCTGGGCGCCCTCTCCCCTCAACGCGGCGTCGGCCCGGACGAACTCACCGTCGCCTCCCTGCTCGACCGCCTCGAAGGAGTCGAAGAGGCGATCCTCGCCATGAACCCCAACGTCGAAGGCGAAGCCACCGCCCTCTACCTCGCCAACCTCCTCAACCGCCGCGGCGTCCACGTCACCCGCCTCGCCTTCGGCCTCCCCGTCGGCGGCGACATCGATTACGCCGACCAGGTCACCCTCGCCCGTTCACTGGCGGGCCGCCGCGATTTGTGACGCGGCCGCCCGTGGCGGTCCGGGGGGAGGGTCCCCAGCGGACGCTCGCGCTTTCCGGATAGATGGGGGGTCGGCGCTCGCTTCGGTCGGCTGCGCTGCGGTGGGTCGTCGGTCAGGGTAACGATCTCGGGAGACGCTTGCCTCCAGCCCGCTGGGGACCCCCCCCCGGACCGCCACGGGCTGGACCATCTCGGTGACGGGCGACCTTGTGGCTGGGCTTCGGGGTAGCCGGCGGCGTATGGGGGCTAACGGGATCCAGAGTCGCTAGGAGCGCGCTGCCTGCTGGGTGCGCGGGTCTTCTGACCCGCTGCCGCCGGAGGCGGCTTGAGGCGCCGGCCGAAGGCCGACCGTTCTGGTCTCTGGCTAGCCGCTGAGGATCTCCAGCAGTGCCGCTGCCGCGTAGTCGAGTTGTTCCTCTGTGATGACGAGGGGCGGGCAGAGTTGAAGCACACTGCCTGAGGCGCCGCCCGCCAGGGCGATGAGGCCGCGGTGGAGGAGGTTGCGGCTGAGGGTGTGGGCGTGGGTCGGGGAGTCGAGTTCGATGGCCCAAAGCAGGCCCTGGCCGCGGATGTCGGTGACTTCGGGGCGGTTCCTGAGGGCTTCCAGGGCTTGGCCGAAACGGTCGCCCATGGTGCGGGCGCGGTCGATGAGGTCTTCGGTCTTGATCACTTCCAGGGTGGCGAGGGCGGCGGCGCAGGCGAGGGGGTGGGCGACGAAGGTGGCGGTGTGGCGGGCTTCGCCGTCGCTTCGCCAGGCGTCCAGGACTCCCTTCCTGCCGAGGACGGCGGCGATCGGGAGGCCGCCGCCGAAGGCTTTGCCGCAGCAGACGAGGTCCGGTTCGACGCCGGCTTCGCGGCAGACGAACCAGGCGCCGCAGCGGCCGAAGCCCGTGAAGATCTCGTCGACCGCCAGTACGACTTCGCGCCGGCGGCAGACTTCGGCCAGGGCCTCCAGCCAGCCGGGCGGCGGCCAGCGGGTCGCCTCGCGACCGATGACCGGTTCGACCAGGCAGGTACCGATGTCCGGTTGCCGCTCCAGGATCTCCTGCACCTGCTCGGCGGGAGCGCCGTACGGCAGACGGTGAACGACCTCTTCGAGGGCTTGGGTGAAGGGTTCGCGGAAGGCCGTCCGCGAGGAAGCCGCGAGCGCTCCCAGGGTGGTCCCGTGGTAGGCGGGGTCGAACGCGAGCACCCCCGGGCGGCCGCGGTGCAGGCGGCCGGTCTTCAGCGCGATCTCCACCGCGTCGGCGCCGGAGACGGCGAAGTAGGCTCGCGCCTGGTTCATCGGCGCCAGCTTGCATAGACGCTCGGCCAGTTCCAGGCGCGTGGGATGAGCGTAGACATCGCCGAGTCCGTGGATGAGGCGGCCCGCCTGCCGTTGGACCGCCGACACCACGGCAGGATGCCGATGGCCTACCGCGGCGACACCGAAACCGGCGGTGAGGTCGACGTAGCGGTTTCCGTCGACGTCAACCACGTTGCTGCCCAGGGCTTCGGCCCAGAGCATCGCGGTCGTTCCGCTGGGTACGCGGGTCTTCTGACCCGCTGCCGCCGGAGGCGGCGAGGAAGACGCGCCGCGAAGCGGCGACGATCCGGCCAGTGTGTTGATCCCCGGCGCCTCGGAGGCCTCGAGGCGGCCGGCCATCGCCCTGGCCCGGGGCCCGGGAGGCGGCGTCAGGATCTCCGGCAGCAGGCGGCCGCTCTCGAGCCCTTGCGAGCGCACTTTCGTCAGGCGTTCGCGATCCGCTCGCAGATGCGGTCCAGCGCGGCCTGGTCCAGGTACGGATGCATCGGCAGGCTGACGACGCGGTCCGCCAGGCTTTCGCTGACCGGCAGCGAGCCGGCGCCGCGGCCGTAGCTCTCGTAGGCCGGCTGCAGGTGCATCGGCCGCGGGTAGTAGACGGCCGTGGGAATGCCTGCGGCGTCGAGATGGGCCCTCAGGGCGTCCCTCGTTTCGGCCGACGGCCGGCCGGCCGCGTCGTCGACGCGGAGCGTGTACTGCGCCCAGCTCGACTCGACACCCGACTCGGGGCCGGCACCGCACTCCGGCACCGACACCCGCCAGGGAGTCGCCGCCGAGGACGCAACCGCTCGCAGCCGCTCGCCGTAGCCCGCCGCGACGGCGCGGCGCGCGGCCAGCTCCTGCTCGAAGACGGTCAGCTTCGCCAGCAGCACGGCGGCCTGAAGGCTGTCCAGGCGGCCGTTCACGCCGAGCCGGACGATGTCGTAGCGGTCGGCGCTCTGGCCGTGCTCGCGAATGGAGCGGACGACCTCCGCGGTCGCCGGTTCCACGCAGAGCACCGCGCCGCCGTCGCCGTAGCACCCGAGAGGCTTGGCCGGATAGAAGCTGGTCGTCGTGATCGGCGCCAGCGAACCGACCGGGTTTCCGTCGCGCCGCGCGCCGAAACTCTGGGCCGCGTCCGAGATCACGTCGAGCTGTCTTCTGGCCGCCCACTCCGCCAGCGGTTCCTCGGCCACCGGCAGGCCGAACAGGTCCACAGGAATCACCGCCTTCGGCACGGCGACGCCGGCGGCCAGAACGGCTTCGTACTCCCGGTCGAGCGACTCGAGGTCGATCAGGAAGTCCTCTTCCCGCACGTCGACGAAGACGGGCACCGCCCCGGCGAGCAGGACGACCTCCGCGGTCGCCGTGAAGGTGAAGGCTGGAACGAAGACGGCGTCGCGGCGGTTCCCGCCCCCGCCGACGCCAAGCGCGAGCAGAGCGATCAGCAAGGCATCCGAGCCGCTCGAGACCGCCACCGCGGAAACGCCGCCGCCCCATCGGCCCAGTTCCGCCTCCAGCTCGTCGACCTCGGGGCCCATGACGTAGCGGCCGTGGTCGAGAACCTCGGCGATCCGGCGGTCGATCTCCGGCCGGAGCCGCCTCGACTGGGCGGCCAGGTCGACAAAGGGGATCCTCGGCGGAGGTTCCGTCGGCGTCATGGCCCGGAGTGTAGTAGCGGATCGCCGCGGTTGGCGCCGACGGCGTCGAGCGTCTTCCGCAGCAGGGACGAGGTCGGCAACTCCCCGATCTCCTCCTGGCCGAACCAGGCCAGGGAGGATCGCCCCGCCGTCGCCCGTTCCGGACGCCAGCGGGCGACCGCTGCCCGCACGAGGAAGTCCCTGTAGGTCACAGCGTGCCGCACCAGGACCGGGCGTTCGTCACACTCCCAGCAGCCACCGAACTCCCGACCCAGCGCTTCCGCCGCGCGGCCCGGCTCTTCGCCGCTCGCGAGGTCCACCGTCGGCAGGTGCCAGCGGCCGGCCAGCCAGTCCGCGCCTTCGGGCCGGCGATGGAGCAGCAGGTCGTCGCCTCGCTGCACGACGGCCGTGAAGCAGTGGCGGACCTCCCGGGCCCGCCGCGGTCCGGCAACCGGAAAGGACCGCGGATCGAGATCCGCCGAGTGGAAGGCGCGGCAACCCGGGGCGAGGGGACAGACGCCGCAATCCGGCGCACCTCGACGGCAAACCAGCGAACCGACCTCCATCAGCGCCTGGTTGGAGTCGCCGGGACGGCTCGGGTCCAGCAACCGGGCCGCGGTCGCCAGAAGCCTCCGCCTGGCGGCGGCGCGGCGAGGAGGTTCCGTGGATGCCAGGAACCGGCTCAGCACCCGTTCGACGTTGCCGTCCAGCACGGGCGACGCCTCGCCGCAGCAACGGCTCGCGAGCAGCGCCGAGGTGTACGCGCCGATTCCCGGCAGCTCCGCCCACTCCGCGGCGCTCGCGGGCAGCGTGCGCCGCTCCGCCAGGATCCGGGCCGCCCGGTGAAGATTCCGGGCGCGGCGGTAGTAACCGAGGCCCGACCATGCCGCCTCGACCGATTCGACCGGCGCTTGCGCCAGCGCGCCGACACCGGGGAAGCGGTCCAGGAAGCCACGGTACCGGGTCGCGACGACCTCGCTCCGGGTCTGCTGGAGCATGATTTCCGCGACGAGAATCTCGTACGGATCCTCGGTTCGCCGCCAGGGCAAGTCGCGCCGGCAGCGGTCGAACCAGGCCAGCAGTGTCCCCCGGAGCGCCTCCGGCTCGACTAACTGCAACACAGTTCAGAACCTAGGCGCGCCCGGCCGGACCGCGCCCCGCCCGCGACGAAGAAAACGTGAAGAAAGTGGTCAGACACCCCTTGTTGAAGCCGGATCCCGCTGCTATCCTGCGCTTCTCGCGCAACGGAGGCCACACGGCGTGGGACCAACAGGTAGCCCCCTGGAGTTATCTGCCCCGAGTCTCTTCGCCGGTCGTCCAAGGCTTTTCCACACTGTGCGGAAAAGCTGCGGAACGTAGCTCTGCAGAGCGGCAATTCCCTACCCGGCACCGGGAATTAGTGGTCGTGCGCGTCGGAACGTGGGGGAGAAGTGCGTCGGTTCGGAGTAGCAACGGAACAAGCAGGCAGGGGCTCTGCCGTGCGCCGGTTCACCATGGCTCTGGTCGCTGCGGATGGAAAGAGGGAGCATGCCTAGTTCCGTCTGGCCGACTCTACGACGGCAGTTGCGGGCGGATCTCCCGGCCGAGGACTTTCGCACCTGGTTTCATCCCCTGAGGGTCGCGTCGGAGGACGCCGACCACCTCGTCCTGGAAGCGCCGAACTCGCGCTTCGTCGCGGCGCTCGAAGAGGGCTTCCGCCCGATCGTCGACTGGGCGATCGCCGACCTCAAGGGCCCGACATACCAAGTGCTGTTCAAGAGCGGCGAAACGCGGACCAGGGTCGAAACGCCGGGACGATCGTCGGCTGCGAAGTCCATCGCGAGCCGGGAGCCGGCAACTCGCCCCGACCTGGAGGAGGCGCCAAGCAGTTCGCTCAACCCCCAGTACCGGTTCGACTCGTTCGTCGTCGGCAACTCGAACCGCTTCGCCAGCGCCGCCTCCCAGGCCGTCGCCGAGAAGCCCGGCATCGCGTACAACCCGCTCTTCCTCTACGGGGGCGTGGGTCTGGGCAAGACCCATCTCCTGCATGCGATCGGAAACCGCCTCAAGCGGGCGGCGCCGGGTACGAGAGTCGTGTACCTCGCCGCCGAAGACTTCGTCAACGACCTGATCACCTCGATCCGCTTCGAGCGAATGCCCGCCTTCCGCGAGCGCTACCGGACGATCGACGTCCTGCTGGTGGACGACATCCAGTTCCTGGCCAAGAAGGAGCGCTCCCAGGAGGAGTTCTTCCACACGTTCAACGTGCTCTACACCCGCCAGAAGCAGATCATCGTGACCTCGGACGCCCAGCCGCGCGACATGGCGGACATCGAAGAGCGCCTGCGAAGCCGCTTCGGCTCGGGCCTTCTCGCCGACATCCAGCCGCCCGACCTGGAGACCAAGGTCGCCATTCTCCAGCGCAAGGCCCGGCAACTCCAGGGCCTGGATCTGGACACGGATGTCGCCATGTTCATCGCGCGGCAGGTGCATTCGAACGTGCGCGAACTCGAGGGCCTGCTCAACCGGGTCACCGCCTTCGCCTCGCTGTCGGGTGTACCCCTCGATCTCGAGTTCGCCAAGGAAGCGCTGCGCGACGTGCTGCCGGAACAGGACCGTCCCGTGTCCTCGGCGCAGATCATCAAGATGGTGGCCCACCACTACGGCCTCAAGGTCCGCGAGATCAAGAGCAAGAGCAACTCCCGGCAGATCACCTATCCCCGCCAGATCGCGATGTACCTCTGCAAGCGCCTGACCGAGATGTCCTACCCGGAGATCGGCAGGGTCTTCAACGGCAAGCATCACTCGACCGTCATGTACTCCGTCGAGCAGATCGAGCGCCGACGCGCCGACGACGAGCGCCTGGCCGCTCAACTGGAGCGCTTCACCCGTCAACTCGGCTGAGCGAGAGCCGCCGCCGTCTCGCCAGGGACGACCTCCGCGCAACCTGTCGAATGAACATCCTGCGGAATCGCGGCGGATCGGGCACCAGAGGATCTGCGCACCGGCAGCGGATTGTCAGGGCACCGGCTCCGGTTGTCCTGCGGCCGTGTTGCGGAGGGAATCCGCGCTCCGCACGGCCCGGCGGCCGAAGTCCGCAGGATGCACAATCGCTCCGCTGCCGACTCCGCTCCTTACAGACCCCCGCGGGAATAACCTAACCTACTGATTATAAATGATTTACAAGGTTCTTCCGCGACCGCAGCCGGTGCCTTCTACGGCTACTTTCCTGGTGTATATTTCTTCCCGAGGAGAAGACAGATGAAGACCCGAGTCGAACGACGAGAACTGCTGACCGAGCTCGTGGCGATGCGCGGCATTGTCGAGAGCAGGTCGACGATTCCGGTCCTCTCCCATCTTCTCCTGACGGTCCGCGACGATCGCCTGGAACTCGCGGCGACCGATCTGGACGTTTCGCTGACTTCCTGGTGCAGCGCGGAGGAAGGAAGCTGCGAGCCGGGCGCCACCGCGGTGCAGGCCCGGAAGTTCCTCGAGATCGTTCGGGCCCTGGCCGACGGTCCCGTCGAGCTGTCGACCGGCGATTCCAACTCGCTTCATATCGACGCCGGGTCTTCGAAGTTCCGGATCAACGGCCTTTCGGCCGAGGACTTCCCGACACTCACCACGGTCGACCAGGACTCGTCCTCCTCGTCGTTCGAGGCGCCTTTCCCCGAGGTCAAGCGGATGATCGGCAAGATCATCTTCGCCGTCTCGGCGGAAGAGTCCCGCTTCCAGTTGAATGGAGCCCTCCTCAAGTTGAAGGACGGCAAGGTCGAGATGGTCGCGACCGACGGCCACCGGCTTGCCCTGATCGAGGCCGAGATGGCGGGCGTCGCGGAAGCGGACGGCGTTCTCGCGCCGCGCAAGGCGCTGCTCGAGTTGATGCGCTTCGACAGCGACGAGACGATCCGTTTCCGCCGCGGCGAGCACCATCTCGGTTTCGTCATCGGGCGTCGCGAGCTCACGTGCCGCATTCTCGAGGGGACGTTCCCGGACTACGAGAAGGTGATCTCCACGGAGAACGACCGCAAGGCCACGTTCGATCGCGGCGCGCTCTCCGAGGTGGTGCATCGGGTCGCCCTGTTGACGGGTGACCGCGCCCCCATGGTCAGGCTCGGTTTCGAGCCCCAGTCGCTGCGTGTGTCGTCCTCGAACCCGGATCTGGGGGAGGCGGAGGAGAGCCTCGCCTGCGACTACGAGGCCGAGAAACTGGACATCGGCCTGAACCCCGTCTATGTGCGGGATTTCCTGTCCGCGGTCGACACCGAGCAGGTGGAATTCGCGCTCAAGGACGAGAACAGCCAGTGCCTCGGAGAGCCCGTTGGGGGGCCTGATTTCCGCTACTTGTGCGTGATCATGCCGATGCGGATCTGAGCATCTTTGGTCGGCCAGCTAAGTCTCCTGTTTTCAGATAGTTGCGATCGGGCCTGAAGCGGCCCCGGAAAGCGGTCGAAATGGCCGTCATGTGATAGTTTTCCGCACATGACGGCAGCCGGGACAACGGATGTTCAGGTGGCGGCCGAAACCGGGTACTCGGCCGAGCACATCAAGGTCCTCAAGGGCCTCGAAGCGGTCCGGAAACGGCCCGGGATGTACATCGGCGACACCGATGACGGCTCGGGTCTGCACCACATGGTCTTCGAGCTCGTCGACAACGCGATCGACGAGGCGCAGGCCGGCTTCTGCGAGCTGGTCGAGGTCGTCATCCACGGCGATGGAAGCGTCTCCGTGCGGGACGACGGCCGCGGAATTCCGGTGGCCTTCCACGAGGGGGAGGGGCGGTCGGCGGCTGAAGTCATCATGACCGAACTGCATTCCGGCGGGAAGTTCGACCAGAACGCCTACAAGGTCTCGGGGGGCCTGCACGGGGTCGGTCTCTCCGTGGTGAACGCTCTCTCGGTCCAGCTCGATCTGGAGATTGACCGCGACGGCCACTCCTGGCGGCAGAGCTACGGCCGCGGCGTGCCGAAGGCGCCGATCGAAGCGGTCGCCGCGCTCGAGAATCCCGAGGCGACCGGCACCGGAATCCGCTTCATGCCGGACCCGCAGGTCTTCACCCGGCTCTCCTTCGACTACCAGGTGCTCGCGCAGCGCCTGCGGGAACTCTCCTTCCTGAACCGGGGCATCGCGATCAGTCTCTCCGATGAACGGACGGGCCAGAGCGCGAAGTTCGAGTACGAAGGGGGGATCAGCAGCTTCGTGGCGCACCTGGGCCGGAACAAGACGGCCCTGCACCCGGAGCCGGTCCACCTTCACAGCGAGATGGGCGAAGCCGGCTCCAGCGAGTCGGTCGAGGTCGCGCTGCAGTGGAACGACAGCTACCAGGAGCGGATCTACTGCTTCACGAACACGATCAACAACCGGGACGGAGGCACCCATCTCTCGGGCCTCCGGTCGGCGCTGACCCGCACGGTGAACGCCTACGTCGCTTCGTCGGGTCTCGGCAAGAACCTGAAGGAGAAGCTCTCGGGCGAGGACATCCGCGAGGGCCTCGTGGCGATCGTCTCGGTCAAGGTGCAGGATCCGAAGTTCTCCAGCCAGACCAAGGAGAAGCTCGTCTCCTCGGAGGTCCGCGGCTGGGTCGAGTCGACGGTGGGCGAACAGCTCTCCGCGTTCCTGGAGGAGAACCCGCGGGATGCGAAGCGGATCGTCGAGAAGGTCGTCGACGCGGCGAGGGCGCGGGAGGCGGCGCGCAAGGCGCGGGAACTGACCAGGCGCAAGGGCGCCCTCGACAGTTCGAACCTTCCGGGCAAGCTGGCGGACTGCAGCGAGCGGGATCCGGCCTTCGCGGAACTGTTCCTGGTGGAGGGGGACTCCGCCGGCGGCTCGGCCAAGCAGGGTCGCGACCGGCGGTTCCAGGCCGTGCTCCCGCTCAAGGGGAAGATCCTGAACGTCGAGCGGGCGCGCCTCGACAAGATGCTCTCGTCCGAGGAGATCAGGACCCTGATCCAGGCCCTGGGCACCGGCATCGGCACCGAGGACTTCGACGCCGACCGCCTCCGCTACCACAAGCTGATCATCATGTGCGACGCGGACGTCGACGGCAGCCACATCCGGACGCTCATCCTGACCTTCTTCTACCGTCAGATGAAGGAGATCATCGACCGCGGCCACCTGTTCATCGCCCAGCCGCCGCTCTACAAGGTCACGGAAGGGCGTCGTTCGAGCTACCTGAAGGACGACGAGGAGTACCACGACTACCTGGTGGAGCGGATCCGCCGGAGCTGGCAGGTTGCCCTCCCGAACGGCGACATCGACGATCCGACCGTGTTCGAGGGCGACCGCCTGCGCGTCCTGCTCGACCGTCTGGCTGCGTTCAGGCGGTCGCTCGACTCGCTGAGCGCCCGCGGCATTCCGCGCGACGCGCTGCGGGCGGCGATCGCCGGCGGCATCAGGGACCGGGACAGTCTGGCCGACCGCGAGCGGGTCGAACTGACCGCCCAGGTCATCGAGGCTTCCGGCTTTCACGACGTGGCGGTGGAGAATGGCCGCGAGGGGTTCCTGGCGATCCGGTTCCGGTCGCGCCGCGACGGCGTTGACCGCCAGGTCACGATCGACGAAGCGCTGGTCACAGGCGCCGATTTCCGTTCCCTGACCGCCAACGAACAGGCGCTGGAAGCGTGGCAATCGCCCTCGATCCGGCTGCGCAAGGTGAACGGCAGCGCCACGACCGACGAGGTCGAGGCCGAGTCCGTCGACGAGGCGCTCGACGCGCTGTTCGAGGCCGCGAAGAAGGGCCTGTCGATCCAGCGTTACAAGGGCCTGGGCGAGATGAACCCGTCGCAGCTCTGGGAGACCACGATGGACCCCGATCGGCGCCGGATGCTGCTGGTCGAGATCGACGACGACCGCTACGACGAGACGGACGGCATCTTCACGACCCTGATGGGTGAGAAGGTGGAGCCCCGGCGCGAGTTCATCGAGAAGAACGCCCTGAACGCGATCAACCTCGACATCTGACCCATCGACCGTGAGCAAGGGCGAGAACCCCATCCAGCCGCCGCCGGCGTCCGGCCGCGACACCGTGCCGGTGCAGCTCGAGCGCGAGATGCGGCGGAGCTACCTCGATTACGCGATGAGCGTGATCATCGGCCGCGCCCTGCCCGACGTGCGGGACGGCCTCAAGCCGGTCCACCGGCGGGTTCTCTACGGCATGTGGGAAGCCGGCAACACGGCCGGCCGCGCCTACAAGAAGTCGGCGCGCATCGTCGGCGACGTGATGGGCAAGTACCACCCGCACGGCGACGGGCCGATCTACGACACGGTGGTGCGCATGGCGCAGGACTTCTCCATGCGCTATCCGCTGGTGGACGGCCAGGGCAACTTCGGCTCGATCGACGGCGACAACCCGGCCGCGATGCGCTACACCGAGGTCCGCCTGACCCGCATCGCCGAGGAGCTGCTGCGCGAGGACATCGAGAAGGACACCGTCGAGTGGATACCGAACTACGACGGTTCCGAGCAGGAGCCTTCGCCGCTTCCGGCGCGGATTCCGAACCTGCTGGTCAACGGCTCGGCCGGCATCGCCGTCGGCATGGCGACGAACATCCCGCCGCACAACCTGGGCGAGGCGCTCGCGGCGGTCAAGCTGCTGATCGACCGCCCTCAGGCGACCCTGGAAGAGCTGATGGAGCTGCTGCCCGGGCCGGACTTCCCGACCGGCGGTTTCATCCATGGCCGCGCGGGCATCCATGCCGCCTACGCCACCGGCCGTGGATCCATCCAGGTGCGGGCCCGCGCCGAGATCGAGGACGCCGGCCAGGACAGTCAGTCGATCATCGTGACCGAGCTTCCGTTCCAGGTGAACAAGGCCCGCCTGATCGAGCGGATCGCCGAGCTGGTGCGCGAGAAGAAGCTCGAAGGCATCCGCGACCTGCGCGACGAGTCCGACCGCGACGGCATCCGGATCGTGATCGACCTGAAGCGGGGCGAGGTGGCCGAGATCGTCCTGAACACCCTGTACAAGATGACCAAGCTCCAGGTCAGCTACGGCATGAACATGCTGGCGATCGTCGACAGCCAGCCCCAGGTGCTGACCCTGCGCGCCCTGCTGCGCCACTTCCTCGACCATCGCCGCACGGTCGTGATCCGGCGCTGCCGCTACGACCTGGCCCGGGCCGAGAAGCGCGCCCACGTTCTCGAAGGTCTGCTCATCGCGCTCGACCACCTGGACGCGGTGATCGCGACGATCCGCGCCAGCCGCACCCCGCCGGAAGCCAGGGAGCGCCTGATCGAGGGCTTCTCGCTGAGCGAGCCCCAGGCGCAGGCGATCCTGGACATGCGGCTGCAGCGGTTGACCGGCCTCGAGCGGGAGAAGATCGAGCAGGAGCACCGCGAGCTGATCGCCGAGATCGAGCGTCTGCGCGCGATCCTCGGTTCCGACGCCCTGCTTCTTCAGGAGATCCGGGCCGAGCTCGACGAGATCGAGAAGCGCTACAGCGACCCGCGGCGCACCGAGATCGTGGCCCACTCCTCGGACATCACGATCGAGGACATGATCGCCGACGAGGACATGGTGATCACGGTCACCCGGTCCGGCTACATCAAGCGGTCGCCGCTCAGCCTCTACCGCGCCCAGCACCGCGGCGGCAAGGGCCGGACCGGCATGGCCACCCGCGACGGCGACTTCGTCGAGCAGCTCTACGTCGCCTCGGCCCACAGCTACATCATGGTGTTCACCGACCGGGGCTACTGCTACTGGCTCAAGGTGCACCAGATCCCGGAACTCGGACCGGCCGCCCGCGGCAAGGCGATCGTCAACCTCCTGCGCCTCGACAGCGGCGAGGGCGTCGCGGCCACCGCCGCCGTGCGGGAGTTTCCGGAAGATCGGTTCCTGACGTTCGCCACCGAGGCGGGCGTGGTCAAGAAGACGGCGCTGCCGGAGTACTCGCGGCCGCGGACCAACGGCATCATCGCGCTGCGGATCGACGAGGACGACCGGTTGCTGTCGGTCAAGGTGACGGACAGCGGCAGCGAAATCGTGCTGGCCACGAAGAAGGGCTACGCGATCCGCTTCCCCGAGACCGACTTGCGCTCCCTCGGCCGCGCGACCCGGGGTGTGCGCGGAATCAGCCTGCGCCCTGGCGACCGGGTCGTGTCGATGGAGTGCCTGCTGCCGCGGGAGGAGTCCGCGGACCTCGAGTCTCCGGAGACGACGCTTCTGACCGTGAGCGAGAGCGGCTTCGGCAAACGCACCGCGATCGAGGAGTACCGCCTCCAGTCGCGGGGCGGTCTCGGGATCATCAACCTGAAGGTGTCCGACCGCACAGGCGAGGTCGTCGGCGTCCGCCAGGTCAGCGAGGACACCGGCCTGATGCTGATCACCCCCGAAGGCAAGATCATCCGCATCACGGCCGGCAGCGTGTCGCTCATCGGCCGCGCCACCCAGGGGGTCAAGGTCATGGACCTCGACGAGGGTGACCGCATCGTCGCCCTGGCCCGCATCCCCGATCGCGGCGACGAGGATGAAGACGGCGAGGACGGGGACGCCGAAGCGGCCGACACGGAGCCAGTCAACTAGCAGCGAGCAGGGTGGGGAGCGCCACGATGAAGTTCTTTCTGGATACAGCGGACACAGGCGAGATCGAGACCGGCCTCGAATGGGGCATGGTCGACGGCGTCACCACGAACCCGAGCCTGATCGCGAAACAGGGCAAGCCGTACCTGCCGACCGTCAAGGAGATCGCGGAGCTGGTGCCGGGACCCGTGAGCGGCGAGGTGCTGGCGACGGACCTCGACGGCATGCTCGAGCAGGGCCGGCGGCTCGCGGGCCTGGCCGACAACGTCGTCGTCAAGGTGCCGCTCGGGCCACCGGGGCTGACCGCCGTGCGGCGCCTGGCGGAGGAGGGGATCCGGTGCAACGTGACCCTCTGCTTCTCGCCGTCCCAGGCGCTGCTGGCGGCGAAGGCGGGCGCCGCCTACATCTCGCCTTTCGTCGGCCGCCTCGACGACATCGCCCAGGACGGCATGGACCTGATCCGGCAGGTCGTCTCGATCTACTCGCAGTACGACTTCGGGACCGAGGTCCTGGTCGCTTCGGTGCGCCATCCGGTCCACGTCGTCGTGTCGGCCGAGATGGGCGCCGACGTGGCGACCCTTCCCTTCAAGACGCTGAGCCAGCTCTACCGTCATCCGCTGACCGACATCGGTCTGGAGAACTTCCTCTCCGACTGGCGGGCAACGGGCAAGAGCTTCGATGACTGACCGCGGCGGGCGGACCCGATGAGCGTCGACGCCGTTCTCGAGCGGGTGGACCGCGAAACCGGCGCCAGCCTGGATCAGTTGAAGGAGTACCTGCGGATCCCGTCCGTCTCGACCGATCCGCAGTACGCCGCCGACGTGCGCCGCTGCGCCGGCTTCGTCAGGGAGCGCCTCGAGGCCGCGGGGCTTGAAGCGGAGCTCGTCGAAACGGCGGGCCATCCGCTCGTGTACGGCGAGTGGCTCGGCGCTCCCGGCCGCCCGACCGTCCTCTTCTACGGCCACTACGACGTGCAGCCGGTCGACCCGTTGGAAGAGTGGCGTAACGACCCGTTCGAGCCGACGATCGAGACGGGCGAACGCGGCGAGCGGATCGTCGCCCGCGGCGCCACCGACGACAAGGGCCAGTCCTTCACCCACATCAAGGCGGTGGAGGCGATCATGGCCGAGACCGGCGCCCTGCCGGTCAACGTCAAGTTCCTGATCGAGGGCGAGGAGGAGTGCGGCGGCGAGGCGATCGAGGCCTACGTCCGGAGCCCTGCAGCGGAGCGCCTGGGCTGCGACCTGGCGCTGGTCTCCGACACCTCCATGTACGGCCCGGGCCAGCCCTCCGTGCTCTACGGGCTGAAGGGCCTGCTCTACACCGAGGTCCGGGTGCGCGGCGCGGGCCGGGACCTGCATTCGGGCACCTTCGGCGGCGCCGTGGCGAACCCCCTGAACGTCCTGGGCACCATGCTGGCGGCGCTCCGCGACCCGCGGGACGGCCGGATCCTCGTTCCCGGCTTCTACGACGACGTGCGGCCGCTGGGCGCGGAAGAACGGGCGGCGTTCGCGGCGCTGCCGTTCGACGAGGCGAAGTACGGCGACGAGATCGGCGCGTCCGCGTTGTGGGGCGAGGCCGGCTACACGACCCTGGAACGGGTGTGGGCGAGGCCCACCTGCGACGTGAACGGGCTGTGGGGCGGATACCAGGGCCCCGGCGCCAAGACGGTGATCGCGAACCGCGCCGGCGCCAAGGTGTCGATGCGGCTGGTGCCGGACCAGGACCCGCAGAGACTCTTCCGCGCCTTCGCGGACTACATGCGCTCCCTGGCGCCGCCGGGCATCGAGGTCGAGGTCGAGAACCTGAACGGAGCGCCGCCGGTGCTTGTCGACCTCGACGGCCCGCTCGTCGACGCGGCCCTCGAGGGGGTGCGCGAGGCCTGGGGCCGCGAACCGGTCCGGGTCCGCGAAGGCGGCTCGATTCCCATCGTCTCTACCCTGTCCGAGGTGCTGGGCGCGCCTGTGCTGCTGATCGGCTTCGGCCTGTCGGACGACCGGCTTCACGCCCCGAACGAGAAGATGGATCTCTCCAACTTCTACCAGGGCATTCGCACCGTGGTCCGCGTGCTCGACCGCCTCGGAGGCTGCGCCGCCGCCTGACCGCCTGTGGCTGCAGGGCGCGAGCGTGAGATCAAGGTTGCGGTCGCCGATCTGGACCGGCTCCGGGACCGGGTCCGCGCCGCCGGCGGCAAGCTCGAACGAGCCGCCTCCATGGAGTCGAACTGGGTCTTCGACCGCCGGGACGCGCCCGTGGCGGAGCGCCTGCGGACCCGCCGCGAGCTGCTTCGTCTCCGCACGGACGGCGGCGGCAGCCGGCTGACCTTCAAGTCCGCTCCCGAGATTCGGGGCGGCGTCAAGGAGAGGGCGGAACACGAGTTCGCCGTCGCCGACCCGGCGGCTGCGCGGCTGTTCCTCGAGTCGCTCGGCTTCGAGGTCACGGCGCGCTACGAGAAGGTCCGCGAGCGCTGGCTGCTTCTCGGCTGCGAGGTCGCCCTCGACCGGACGCCGATCGGTGACTTCGTGGAGGTCGAGCAGGTCGACCCGGACCTGCCCGCCGGCGGGATCGAACGCGTCTGCCGCCGTTGCGGCATCGATCCGGAGCGGGCCGATCTGCGGGACTATCTGGCGATCTACCGCGACCACCGCGCGCGGCACGAGGGGTTGCCCCGGGACATGGTGTTTGGGAAGAGAAGTCGGCCTTCGGCCGGCGCCTCGAAGCCGCCTTCGGCGGCGGCGGGTCAGCACCCGGATGACGCGTGATCGCGTCATCCGTGAACCACGGTCCGTGCGCCCGTCCTCGGGCGCACGGACGTCAGACCCGCGCACCCAGCGGAGGCTCGCAGTGAGAGGCGCGAGCCGGCGGGTACGGGCGCTCGTGCTCTGCGCCGGCCGGGGAGAACGGCTGCGGCCGCTGACCGGTGCCGTGCCCAAGCCCCTGCTGCCGGTGGCCGGCCGCGCCGTCGCGTTGCGGACGATCGACCTTCTTCACCGCGCCGGCTGTGAGACGGCGGTGAACCTGTTCCATCTCGGTGACGCGGTGCGACGCGGGCTCGAGAGCGAGGCCGGCGCCCGCGGGATCGAACTTCGCTTCGAGGTCGAACCGGAGCTGCTCGGCACGCTGGGCGCCATGGTCAACCTCCGCGACTTCCTCGCCGATGCCGACGACGTCGTGCTGGTCAACGGCGACTCGCTCTGCCGCTGGCCGATCCGCGAGGCGCTCGACCGCCACCGCCGCAGCGGCGCCGACGTCACCCTCCAGGTCGGCTGGAACGACCGCGTCGGCGGCGGCGTGGAGGTCGATCCCCGCGGCCTGGTGGTCGGGCTGCGCGACCTCCGGGTCGGCCCGGTCCGTGGCCGGAAACGCACGTTTCAGGGCCTCCACGTCCTCTCCCGCCGGGTCGTCGAGCAGGTCCCGGCCCGTCCGTCGTCGAACGACATCGTCGAAGGTCTCTACCAGCCGCTGCTCCGCTCGGGCGCCCGGATCGCCGGCTTCCGCTGCCGCCGCCCCTGGCACGACCTGGGAACCCCCCGCCGCTATCTCGAAGGCGCCCTGGACTGGGGCCGGACCGCCGGAAGCCGCAAACGCCGCCGCCGCTTCATCGCCCCCGGCGTCTCGGTAGCCGCCGGCGCCACCGTCGAGCACAGCGTGCTCGAGCCGGGGAGCCACGTCGGCGAAGACGCCATCGTCGAACGGAGCCTCGTACTGCCAGGCGCCCGCGTCGGCCAGGGCGCGCAACTCCGGGACGCCATCGTCGCCCCGGGGGTCCAGGTCCCCGAACACGCCCGGATCGACTCCGAACTCGTTACCCCAATCGACTCGGGTCTCTCTTCGGACAGTCAGGAACGGAACGGGCTGGTCTGCACGCCGCTTGAGTGAAACGGAAAGGTCGGCCTTCGGCCGGCGTCTCAAAGCCGCCTTCGGCGGCGGCGGGTCAGAAGACCCGCGCACCCAGCAGAGCCACCTCCGCCGCACTCAGTGTGAAACGCCCAACCGCTACCTTTCGACCGCTGAGTCGCGACATTCCGTCGTGCCACCTGGCGACACCTTCCAGTCAGCGGCGGCTCCCGGGGAGGGTCCCAGCGGGCTGAAGCCAAGCGGCTGCCGTAGAGCTCTCCCCTACCGACGCCCTCCCGGAGCGCAGGCGACCGAAGCGAACCCCTGACCCCACATCCACCAAGAGGGGGTGAGCGTCCGCTGGGACCCTCCCCGGGAGCCGCCGCTGACGGGTGCCGCGCCTCAGCCGCGCCTCAGCCGCGCCTCCGCCTTCCGCCTCCGCCGGCCGCGCCTTCAGTCGCCGCGCAACAGCACGTCGCGCAGGGCGGCGTAGGCGGCCGGGATCTCGATGATGCGTTCGGGGAGGTGGGCGGTGCGCTCGAGGGCGGGCGGCGTGGGCGGGTCGATGCCGACGGCGGCCTGGACGGTTTCGGCGAACTTGGCGGGGTGGGCGGTGGCGAGGACGATGCCGGTACCGCCGCCCTGGGCTTCGAGTTCCGCCTTGAGGCCCAGGTAGCCGACGGCGGTGTGGGGGTCGAGCAGGTAGCCGGTGCGGTCATGGACGTCGCGCATGGCGCGGCGGGTCGCCTGGTCGTCGAAGGCGCGGCCCGAGAGATCGCGGCGGATGCGCTCGAGCGGTTCGCCGGCGCTCGAGTAGAGGTGAACGATGCGGGCGAAGTTGCTCGGATTGCCGACGTCCATCGCGTTCGAGATCGTGGCGACCGAGCCGCGCGGCAGGTAGTCGCCGCTCCGGAGGTAGGCCGGCACCACGTCGTTCACGTTCGTCGCCGCGACGAAACGGGAGACGGGCAGGCCGATCCGCCTGGCGATCAGGCCGGCGGTCAGGTTGCCGAAGTTGCCGCTTGGGGTCGAGAACACGAGCGGTTCGCCGGCGTCGTCGAGCGGCGGCGAGGGGAGCTGCGCCCAAGCATGGAAGTAGTAGAACACCTGGGGCAGCAGCCGGCCGATGTTGATCGAGTTGGCCGAGGCGAGGGGACGCTGCTCGCGCAGTTCGCCGTCGGCGAAGGCGTCCCGGGCCAGGCTCTGGCAATCGTCGAAGGTGCCTTCGACCGCGACCGCGGTCACGTTGCCGCCCAGGGTCGTGAACAGGCGCCGCTGCGCCTCGGTGACCAGGCCGTCCGGGTAGAGCACGCAGACCCGGAAGCCCGCGACGCCGCTGAAGGCGTGCGCCACGGCGCTGCCGGTGTCGCCGCTTGTCGCCACGATCACGGTCGTTTCGGCGTCGCCGGCGACCGTGGCGAATCGCGCCATCAAGCGGGCCATGACCCGTGAGGCGACATCCTTGAAGGCGAGCGTCGGCCCGTGGAAGAGCTCCAGGCAGTGGATGCCGGGCTCGATCGTCGCGAGGGGGATCGGGAAGTCGAGGGCGTCCTCGAGCAGCGCCGCGAGTTCGTCTTCCGGCACCTCCGAGCCGTACAGGCGGCGTCCGAGGACGGCGGAGATGCCGGTCAGCGGCTGCGACCGCAGGAGAGCGAGGTCCCCGGCGCCCAGCGGCGGAAGATCCTCGGGGACGAACAGGCCGCCGTCCGGCGCGGGCCCTTCGAGCAGCGCCTCGGCGAGGGTGACCGGCGAGGTCCTGCCCGCCGTGCTGACGAAGCGCACCTCAGGCCTCGGCTTCGATCAAGCGTGCGCCGGGTGCCGGCAACGGCGAGACGAGCCGGTCGCAGGCGACACCTGCCTCGGCTTCGATCGCGTCCGCCATGGCCGCCGCGACCTGTTTGCCGTTCTCCCGGCCGTCGCACAGGGCGAACAGCGCCGGGCCGCTGCCGGACAGGCTGCAACCCAGGGCCCCCTCCTCGACCGCGGCCGCCTTGGCGGCGTGGAAGCCGGGCACGCCCTGCGACCGAACCGGCTCGGCGACGACGTCGACGAGGGCGCGAGACAGGAGTTCCAGGTCGGAACGGAAGAGCGCCGCCACCAGCGCCGCGGCGTTGCCCCACTGGGTCACCGCGCGATCGAGCGGAAGCTGGCGTTCGAGCCGCGCCCGGGACTCCTTCGTGTTCACCTCGGCGTGGGGACGGACCAGGGCGCAGGCGAGACCGGCAGGCACCGGCAGCTCGACGACGTCCGGCTCCGGGTCGAGGGAGCGGACCAGGACGAGTCCACCCAGCAGCGACGGGGCGAGATTGTCCGCGTGGGCGCCGCCGCTGGCGAGGACCTCGCCGGCCAGGGCATAGCCCAGCAGGGCTTCGGCCGGCACTTCCAGTCCGAAGAAGGCGTCGACCGCGACGACCGCTGCCACAGCGCTGGCGGCACTCGAACCGAGGCCGCTCTCGAGCGGCATCCGCTTCTCGATCCGAAGGTCGACCGTCGCGCCCGGGGCCTCGCTCTCGATCAGCGCCCGGGCGGCGACGGCGGCAGTGTTGCGATCCGGCTCGAGGGGCAGCCTGCCGCCGTCGCCGGTGATCGAGGTGATGCGCACGGGGCCGCCCGTTGCGGGCGTGCCCGGGAACTCGCCGTAGCTCGCGGTGACCACATCGCCCGGGCCCGTCTGGCCGTTCTCCGATTGCAGGGCGAAGCCCAGGATGTCGAATCCGCAGGCAATGTTGGAGACGGAGGCAGGCGCGAACGCTCTGGCTAGTCGTGTCATGCGCCGCTCTCGTTGTTCGAGACCGAGGCCGGGGCGAACGCCCTCACCGGGTTCGTCATCAAGCGGCCCGTCGACCGCAGCGGGCGACGGCGAGTTCGGCGGCGAGCAGCGCCCCGCCGGCGGCGCCCCGCAGGGTGTTGTGCGAGAGGGCGACGAATCGGTAGCCGAGGATCGGACACTCCCGCAGCCTGCCGATGGAGGTCGTCATGCCATGGCCGAGGTCGCGGTGGACGCGGGCCTGCGGCGGCTCGTCGTCGCCGAGGTAGACGATCGGCTGCGCCGGCGCCGACGGCAGCCCCCGCTCCTGCGGCTCGGCGCGGAAGGTCCGCCAGGCTTCCCGAACGTCCTCCATCGCCGGCTCGCCCTTGAGGTCGACCGAGATGCAGAGCGTGTGTCCGTCGACCACCGGAACGCGGTTGCATTGGGCCGAGACGGCGACCTCGGCCGGCTCGATCGTTCCGCCGGCGGCCCGGCCCAGGATCTTCCCGGTCTCGATCTCGAGCTTCTCTTCCTCGCTGGAAATCCAGGGGATCACGTTGTCCAGGATCTGGTAGCTCGAGATGCCGGGCAGGCCGGCGCCGGACACCGCCTGCAGCGTCACGACGGAAATCCGCTCGAAGCCGAAGGCATCGGCCAGGGGCTTGAGCGCCAGCACCAGGCCGATGGTCGAGCAGTTCGGGTTGGCGACGATGCCGGCGGGAAGCGCCTTGCCGTCCTCGGGCGGAGACAGCAGCGAGAGGTGGTCCGGGTTGACTTCGGGCACGACCAGCGGGACGTCCGCGTCCATGCGGTGGGCGCTGGCGTTGGTGACGACCAGGCAGCGGCGGGCGAACCGGGGCTCGACGTCTCTCGCCACGCTGGCGTCGAGGGCCGAGAACACGATGTCGAAGTCGCGATCCATCAGTTCGTCGATCGTCCGGACGGGCATGGCCGCGACCGCGTCGTCGATCGGCCGGGTCTGAATCCAGGTCGCCGCGTCGCGGTAGAGCTTCCCGGCCGAACGCTCGGAAGCGGCAACGGCCGTCAACTCGAACCACGGGTGACCTGCCAGCAGGGTGACGAAGCGCTGGCCCACGGTGCCGGTCGCACCGAGGATGGCGGCGCGGAGGGGTTCGTTCCGGGTTGTCATGGTGAGGCTCCCCGCTCGGCCCAGGCGCGCAGGATGTCGCCGAACACGCCGCCCGCGGTGAGCTCGGTCCCGGCGCCGGGTCCCTGGACGATCAGCGGCCGTGCATCGTAGCGCTTGCTGCGGAAGACGAACATGTTGTCCGATGCCGGCATTCCGGCCACCGGGTGGTCGGGCGGCACGGCCCGAAGCCCGACCCGGGCCGTCGCCGCCTCTCCGCTGGTGTCGAGTTCGGCGAGATAGGCGAGTTCGAGTCCGGCGGACCTGGCCTCGGCGAAGCGGTCCGCCATCTCCTCGTCCGCGGAGGCGAGGCCTTGCCAGTAGTCCTCGAGCGGCAGGTCCGCGAGGTCGGGCCGGTCGAGCATGGGCGCCACGTCGACATCGTCCATTTCGAGATCGGCGCCGCACAAGCGGGCCAGGATGAGGAGCTTTCGGGCCACGTCCAGTCCGCCGAGATCGTCGCGCGGATCCGGTTCCGTGTAGCCCAGGCGGTGAGCCCGGCGCACGGCATCGCTCCACACCTGCCGGGCGCTCAACTCGCCGGTGAGATAGGCCAGCGTGCCCGAGAAGACGCCCGAGACCGACTCGATCGGATCGCCGGCGCCAAGCAGCAGGTCGACCGTGTGGAGCACCGGAAGGCCGGCGCCCACGGTCGCCTCGTGAAAGACGTTCGCCTCGCCGTCGGCGTGGAACGCGCGGAAGTCCGCGATCGGCCCGGCGAATGGAAGCTTGTTCGCGCTGACCACCGCGGCGCCGGCCGCGAGCGCCCGGTGGTAGACGGCGCTCAGGTCGCCACTCGCCGTGACGTCGACGAGTACCGTCCGGCCGCCGCCGGCAGCGGTCTCGCCGAGGTGCTCGAGCAGCCGGTCGAGGTCCGCCGCTTCGCCGCCCTGCTCCAGTGCCGCGCGCCAGCCGTCCGGATCCGCGGCGGCGCCGGGGTCCAGCCGCCGGCCACCCCGACGCACCGCAAGTTCCATGAACCGCGAACTCGCCAGGCCCCGAAGCTGAAGGTCGATGCCTCGCTGCTCGAGCGCCTCCCGTTCGGCGGCGAGCTGCCCGAGCAGCGCCGACCCGACGCCGCCGACGCCGAGCACGTAGACCGCGAGCCGGCCGGAGGCGGCGCCGTGGAAGAACTCCCGGTGGATCCAGCGCACCGCGCGTCCCTGGTCGGCTTTGGCTACGACCATCGAGATGTTCCGCTCGGACGAGCCCTGGGCCACGGCCCGCACGTTGACCGCCCGACGGCCGAGGATCCCGAACACCCGGCCGGCGATACCCGGGCGCTCCCGCATGCCGTCGCCGACGACCGCGACGATCGACTGGTCGCGCTCGACGACCAGGGGCCGGACCGATCCGGACTCGATCTCCGACCGGAACTCGGCGTCCACGGCCTGGCGGGCCGCTTCGGAGACTCCGGGCTCGACCGCGAAACAGATCGAGTGCTCACTGGACGCCTGCGAGATCAGGATCGCGCTGGCTCCGCTCGCCGCGAGGGCATCGAACAGCCGCGCGGCGACTCCCGGGGTACCGACGAGGTTGTCGCCGACGAGCAGCATCAGGTGGACGTCGTCGATCGAGGAGATGCCGGTGACCGCCGTCCCGCGGGCCCGCTGCCGGTCCCTGCCGCCGTCGACCAGGGTCCCGGGGTGCTCGGGGTCGAGGGTGCTGCGAACGAGCAGGGGAATGGCCTTGCGGCGGGCCGGGGTGACCGTCGGCGGGTAGACCACCCTGGCGCCGAAGTGGGAGAGCTCGAGCATCTCCTCGTAGCTCAGCCGCGGGATCGGCAGGGCGTCTTCGACGCGCCTCGGGTCGGCCGTCATCACGCCCGGCACGTCGGTCCAGATCTCGATCCGCTCGGCGTCGAGCGCGGCGCCGACCAGGGAGGCCGTCAGGTCGGAACCGCTGCGGCCCAGGGTCGTCGTCTCGCCTTCCGGCGTGCTGCCGAGGAAGCCGGTGACCACCTGCAGGGGTCCGTCCTCGCCGATGCCGCCGAAGTGGGCGGCGATCGCGTCCATCGTCGGTTCGAGCGCGACCAGCGCCGCCTGGAAGGAACGGTCGGTCCGCACCAGCGGCCGGGCGTCGCGGGCCTCGGCCGGCAGGCCCCGGGCGCGCAGCGCCGCGGCCAGGAGCCGAGTCGACAGGAGCTCGCCGTGGCAGACGATCCGGTCGATCCAGGCTCCCCGCGGCCGCTCCGTGGTGATCCCGGTCCGTTCACAGTCGCCGAGTTCCCGGACCAGGCCGTCGCAGAGCTCGTCGAGGGCTGCCGTGAGGGCGGGGAGGTCGGCCTCGGTGGCGACCTCGGCCGCGATCCTCAGGTGGTGGTCGCGTAGCGCGGCGGCTTCGCGCTCTACTTCCGCGCCTTCCGTGCCGTCAAGGGCGCCCGCGGCGAGCGCCAGCAGGCGGTCCGTGACCCCGCCGAGCGCGGACACCACCACCGCACCATCCCCCGGACAACCGTCGAGTTGCCGTTCGACGATCCGCGCCGCCGCCCGCAGGCGGCCGGCATCGGCCACGGAAGAGCCGCCGAACTTGAGTACCTTCATGATCGGATGCGATGGGAGTCACGTCGTCGCAAAGGGGCGCGAAAGGCGCATTAGCGTATACGCCGCCGCCGGTTGGCGCCATGCTGCTTGCAGAGAGCCTTGCTAGCGCGTCACCCGAGCTCAAAGGACTGGGCGCGGTTTGGTAGCGTGCCTTCACTTGCTCCCCGCTCGACACGCCGCAAGGCCTCGGGCGGGGTTATTGTTTTCGGGGCTTTCCGGTTCAGAACAGAGTGCCCCGGACTTTCAGGCCGAGGTGCTCGTACGCTCGCTTGGTGGCCACCCGGCCGCGTCGGGTGCGCTGGAGGAAGCCCTTCTGGACCAGGTACGGCTCGTAGAAGTCCTCGATCGTGCCCTGGTCCTCGCCGACCGACGCCGCGAGCGCCTTCAGGCCCGCCGGGCCGCCCCCGTACTGCTCGATGAGCAGTCGCATGATCTGGCGGTCGATCTTGTCCAGACCCTGCTCGTCAATCTCCTGCTGCAGGAGAGCCTGGTTCGCTGTCTTGCGATCGACCCGTCCGTCCGCCTCGATCTGCGCGTAGTCGCGGACCCGACGCAGCAGCCGGTTCGCGATCCTGGGCGTGCCGCGGCTGCGCCGGGCGATCTCGTCGGCGCCGCCCAGGTCGACCGGCACCTCGAGCAGCTCGGCGGAGCGCTGGATGATCACGCTGAGGACGTCCGGACCGTAGAAGTCGAGCCGGTGGACGATGCCGAAGCGCCCCTGCAGCGGCGGCGTGATCAGACCGGCGCGGGTGGTGGCGCCAACCAGCGTGAATCGGGGCAGATCGATGCGCACCGTCTTGGCCATCGGCCCGGCGCCGATCACCAGATCGAGCTGGAAGTCCTCGAGCGCCGGGTAGAGGATTTCCTCGACTGTCGGACCGAGCCGGTGGATCTCGTCGATGAAGAGGACATCCTCGGGTTCCAGGTTGGTCAGAATCGCGGCCAGGTCGCCCGCGCGCTCCAGGACCGGACCGGAGGTGGACCGCAACGTCGAGCCCATCTCCCTGGCGATGATGTGCGCCAGCGTCGTCTTGCCCAGCCCGGGGGGCCCGAACAGCAGCACGTGGTCCAGAGCTTCGCCCCGCCGGCGCGCCGCCTGCATGTAGATGTCGAGCAGCTCGACGATCTTCTCCTGGCCCAGGTACTCGTTCAGCCGCTGCGGCCGGAGGGACGGTTCTACGCGCCGATCGTCGGCGTCCCGGACGGCTGAGAGAACGCTCTCTTCACCGTCGGTGCCGCCGGTTCCGGCCATGGGCGGATGCTATCGCGGCCCCTCGGCAACGACTCCCAGCTCGTCTTGGGGCCGGAGCGCGAACGTCACCTGGGAGCTGACCCTCCGGCCCCGGGACGGGCGGGCGCGCCCGACGCCTTCCCGGTCGTCAGATCCGTGACAGCCGTCGCAGGCTCAGGCGCAGCAGGTCCTGGAAGTCCATCTCGGGTTCCTCGGCGAGCACCCGCGACACCGCCCGCTGGGCCTCGGTCGCGCGGTAGCCGAGGTTGACCAGGGCGCTGACGGCCTGTTCCTGCTCGTCCTCGCGGCCGGTGTCGGGCTGGGCTTCCGGCGGTTCGGCGCCGGCCTCGGCCAGCAGCGTCTTCGCCTTCTCCCTGAGTTCCAGCACCATCCGTTCGGCCGTCTTGCGGCCGATGCCCGGGATCCGCGTGAGAGCCGCCACGTTGCCGCCGCCGATGGCGTTCAGCAGCTCCCTGGTGGAACCGCCGGACAGGACGACCTGGGCGAGCCGGGGACCGACTCCGCTGACCGCCAGGCAGTGCTCGAACAGGGTCCGTTCGGCTTCGGTCCAGAAGCCGAAGAGTTCGATCGCGTCGGCGCGAACGTGGGTGTGGATGAACAGGCCGATGTCGGCCGCCGCGTCGAGCTTCTCCAGTTCGAAGTAGGTCGACAGGGGGATCCGCACGGCGTAGCCGACGCCGTTGGTGTCGAGCACCAGGCGTTCGGGCTCGAGGGCCAGGCGGCGTCCGCGCAGATAGCCGATCAAGCCGCCAGGGAGCGCCGCGCCGCGGTCAGGTGCCGGCTGCCTCGGCCTCGCCCAGGCCGAAGTTCTCGATGAAGTCCTGGGTGTAGTGGACGCCGACCTCCTCGCGGAGCCGCTGCAGCAGGGACTGGAGCATGGTCAGGTTCCGCTCGGCCAGGAGTTCGTTCCGTGTCGCCTCGGGGTCGAACAGCGCGGGATCGAAGGACTCGCGTTCGGTCACCTCGAACAGAACGGCGCCGAACGGAGTGTCCACCGGGCCGCCGAACTGGCCCGCGGAGAGCGCGAACACGGCGCTGGCCAGCTCGGGCATTGCGCCGAGGGCGCCGATCGGCTGGCGCAGGCCGAAGCTGCCGCTCTCCTCGATCACGGCATCGAACTCCCCGGCCGCGTCGTCCATGCTCAGCCCGTCCTGGACGCGCCCCCGCGTCTCGGTGAGCGCCGCCGCCAGGAGCTCGGTCTCCTTCTGCCGGCGGACGACCTCGCGAACGTCGACCTCGACTTCCACGAACTCCGAGTCCCGGGGCGGCAGCACCTCGAGCACGGAGAGGAGAGCCCAGCCCGCCGCGATGCGGACCGGCTCGGACCAGGCGCCGGCCTCGAGACCGAAGGCCGCGGAGCTGAAGTTGAAGTTGCGGCCGATGCCGGCCACGGCATCGTCTTCGCCGAACGGCTCCGTGCTGGCGTAGACGAGCGCTTCGGCGGCCGCCAGTTCCCGGGTCTCTTCCTCTCCCGCGAACGTCTCGTCCGCCAGGCGCTCGTGCAGGGAGTCGATCCGGCTCTTCGCCTCCTCTTCGGCCCGGGTGGCCAGGAGCTGGACCCGGATCAGGTTGCTGACCTCCTCGAGGGTCTGGCGTCCGCCTTCGCGGCGCTCGTGGACCTGGATCAGGTGATGGCCGGTGCGCGGGCCGAGCTGGTTCTCGACAGGTCCCACCAGGTCGCCGCCCGCGGCGCCGAACGCGGCCTCCTCGAAGGCCGGCGTCATCGCGCCGCGGCCGAAGTAGCCCAGATCGCCGCCGCCCTCCTTCGTCGCCTCGTCGTCCGAGTACTCCCGGGCCAGCGCCGCGAAGTCCTCTCCGGCCTCGATGCGGCCGCGCAGCCGGTTCAGCAGGCCGCGCGCCTGGTCCGCGTCCCGTTCGCTGTTCTCGAGCAGGAGGATGTGGCTGGCCCGAACCTGCTCCGGGATCTCGAACTGGGCCGGGTTGTCTTCGTAGTACGTCCGGACCTCGTCGTCGGTCACCTCGAGTTCGGCGCGGACCGTGTTCGTGCTGACCAGAAGGTAGCCCACCCGCCGGCGCTCGGGGAGTCTGAACTCCTCGCGATGCTCTTCGTAGTAGGCCGCGGCCTCCTCGCTCGAAGGCTCGGCCTCTGCGGCGAAGCGGCTGGCCGGCACCTGGAAGTAGCGGATCGCGGCGCGCTCTGCCGCTTCGCGGGCGCGCAACTCGACCTCCGCGTCGGAGACGTGGGCGACCTCGGTCAGCGCCGCCTGCAGCTTGCGCACGAGCAGGGACGTGCGCAGGTCGGCTTCGAAGTCGTCCACCGAGAGTCGGTTCGCGCGCAGGAGATCCTGGTACTGCCGCGCGCCGATGAAGTTGCCGGCCCCGTCGGTCAGGCCGGGCACGGCGAGGATCTCCTCCTGCAGCTCCTCGTCGCTGACGGTCAGACCCATCCGTTCCGCTTCCATGATGAGAAGGCGGTCGTTGATCAGGGCTTCCAGCGCCTGAACCGGCAACTGGAGCTGGTCCGCCAGATCCGCGTTGAAGGCGTCGCCGTAGATTTCCCGGTAGCGGCTCTCCGCGTTGCGGTAGCTGCGCTCGAACTCGGCGAAGGTGATGCTGTCTCGGCCCACGGTGGCCGCGTCCGGATTGATCTGCGTGCCGTCGAGCGTCTGAAAGTCGGTGAAGACGAGCAGCACGAAGACGAGGGCCAGGCCGATGGCCAGCGGATAGAAGCTCTTGATGTTCTTGCGAATGACGTTCAGCATGATTCGGACCCAGGCGCTCGGTAGAACGCGGAAGGCCCTCCGGGTTCAGAAGTACTGCCATCGTAACAGGATCGGGCGGTCGTCCGGCGGTTATGATCGCGGCGCGAGGTTCATCCCGAATGCGTTTTCTGCAGTGGTTCTCCAGCGACCTGGCCATCGACCTGGGTACGGCCAACACGCTCGTCTTCACCCAGGCGAACGGCATCGTCGTCCGCGAGCCGTCGGTCGTCGTCGTCAACAGCCAGAGCAACCGCATCGAGGCGGTCGGCAGCGAGGCCAAGCAGATGCTCGGACGCACGCCGGGCATCCTGTTCCTCGTACGGCCGATGAAGGACGGCGTGATCGCCGACTTCGAGATGACCGAGCACATGCTCAAGCACTTCATCCGCAAGGCCCACCACGGCCGCCGGCTGGCTCGCCCGCGGATCGTGATCGGCGTGCCCTCGGAGATCACGCCGGTGGAGAAACGGGCGGTGAGGGAGTCGGCGATGAGCGCCGGGGCCTCGGAGGTCTTTCTCGTCGAGCAAGCGATGATGGCGGCGATCGGCGCCGGCCTGCCGATCACGGAACCGACGGGCAACATGATCGTCGATATCGGCGGCGGCACCAGCGACATCGCCGTCATTTCGCTCTCGGGGACGGTCTACAGCCGCTCGCTGCGCGTGGCGGGCAACGCGATGGACGACGCGATTGCCCAGCACCTGAAGAGCAAGCACAACATGCTGGTCGGCGAGCGGACCGCCGAGAACATCAAGATCGAGATCGGCTCCGCCTTTCCGCTCGAGCAGGCGCTGTACATGGACATCAAGGGGCGTGATCTCGTGCGCGGGGTGCCCCGCAGCCTCAGGATCTCCGACGGCGAGATTCGGGAGGCGCTGGATGGACCGGTTGCGCAGATCGTGAAGTCCGTGCTGGAAGCCCTTGAACGGATGCCGCCGGAACTCTCGGCGGACGTGATGGACAAGGGCATCGTGCTGTCGGGCGGCGGCGCGCTGCTTCACGCGCTGGACCAGCGGCTGCGCGAGGAGACCGGACTGCCGGTCTTCGCCGCGGAGGACCCTCTGGCCTCCGTCGTGCTTGGCGCCGGCCGGGTGCTGCGGGACATCGATCTGCTGCGCAGGGTCTCGGTTCGCTAGGGAGCGTTCACCGAGATGAGCGAGCGTCGGGTCGCCATCCTGTTCGCCGTCACGGTGACCTTTCTGCTCGCGTCGTTGACCGCTCAGTCGCCGGAGCGCGCGGGCGATGTGGCGCTGTGGGTGGAGGCCCCCGCGAAGCGACTGGTCTCCGCGGCCGCCGATGTCGCGGGCGGCGTGCGAGAGGGGTGGCGGACGAGGGCTCGGCTGGAACGCGAGAACGAGGAACTTCGAAGCCGGCTGCGGCAGCTCGAGGCGGCCCATGCGACGGCTCTTGGCGCGGAACTGGAGGCCGACCTGCTTTCGGCGCCGTTCGGATACGCGCGGCCGCCGGACGCGGAGCTCCTGCTGGCGGACGTCGTCTACGTCGACTACCACTCCTGGCGGCGCACGGCCATTCTGCGGTTGCCTCGCGGCAACGCGAGGGCGGAGTGGGCGCGGCGGCCCGTGACCACCGTCGACGGCTTGCTGGGCCGCGTCGTTTCGGCCGGGGGCGACTATGCGCGCGTGCTGCTCGTTACGGATCGAGACTCTTCGGTGGGCGCGATGATCGAGCGAACGCGCCGTCAGGGTATCGTCCGGGGCACCGAGGCGGCAGGCGTGCTCTCGCTCGCGTACGTGCCGGTGCAGGTCGATGTCCAGCCGGGAGACCGCGTGGTCACGGCCGGCATCGACGGCGTCTTCCCGCGAGGAATCCCGATCGGCACGGTCACCTCCGTCGAGTCCGGCGGCGATCACTTCCACGAGATCAAGGTCGCCCCGCGCGTGGATCTCGGTTCGCTCAGCCACGCTTTCGTGTGGCGCCGCGACCCGGTGCCCGAGGCGGTCATGGACGGCGCGGATGCCGTGGGCCGCTAGGTTCGCCGCCAGTCTGGCCCTGGTGTCGCTGGTCGAGTTGCTGCTGGCCGAAGTGCTGCCGGCGGCCGGGCGGACGATCGACCTGTTCGTGCTCCTGGTCGTGCTCGGCAGCCTGGCCGGCAACTCGCTCCAGGGCGTCGCGGGCGGCCTGGTCGCGGGCCTGGTTCAGGACACGCTGAGCACCTCGCCGTTCGGCCTTCACGGCCTCGCCTGCTGCGTCGTGGGCTACGGAGTAGCCCGCCTGTCGCAGCGCGTGGACACCGGCCAGAGGACGGTGGCGTTGCTCCTGGTCGCGGTGGGTACGCTGGTGCATCAGGCGATCGTTCTCGGCCTCCTCAGGTTTCTGGAAGTCGGCGAGTTCGGCGGCGCCGTCGTTCCGCTACGGGTGGCGGCGACGACCGCCGTCGGCCTGCCGGGACTGTGGTTGTTCAACCGGGCCCAGGCCTGGGTCGATGAACGGCGTACCCTGAAGGAGGGGAGGGCGCGTCCGCGGTGACCGCGATGGCCACATGATGAGTCTGCAGAACCCGGCGCGGGAGTACAGCTCGGATTGGGTCCTGCTGAACATGGCCGCCCGGCTCAGATGGCTGTGCGGCGTGCTGGGCGTGGCCCTGGCGGTCGTGATCGGCGCCTACTGGTATCACCAGATCATTCGGGCGGAGCACTACGAACGTCTGGCCGAGAACAACCGGCTGCGGGTGCTGCGACTGGACGCGCCGAGGGGCCTGATCTACGACCGTTCGGGGCGGATCCTGGTCGAGAACACGCCCACTTTCCGCTTGATGATCGACCGCAGCGCGAGCTCTGACCTTGGCGCCAGTCTGGCCTTCGCGGCCGGGATCCTCGGCCGGGAGGAGCGGGAGCTCAGGGCCGCGCTGGAGCGTCATCGGGGCGTGGCCCGGGAGGTGCCCGTGCTGCTGGCCGAAGACCTGGAGCTGACCCAGGTCGCCCGGTTCGAGGTTTCGGAGCCCGAGCATCCGGAGTTCGAGATCTCCACGTCGAGGCGCCGGCTGTACCGGCACAGCTTTCAGACAGCTCATGTGGTGGGCTATCTGGGCGAACCCACTCCAGCCGAACACGACCGCGACGACTCGCTGGCGGCCGGGGATCTGGTAGGCCGCAGCGGCGTGGAACTGCTGCGGGATCGCCGGCTGCGCGGAAACCACGGGGAACGGATCGTGGTCGTCGACAGCCGGGGCCGCCTGATGGGCGAGGACGTGCAGCGGGCGGACGCCGAGCCCGGCGAGTCCGTGACCCTGACGATCGACCTGCGGCTGCAGCAATTGGCCGAGAGCCTGCTGGCGGACAAGGCCGGCGCGATCGTCGCGCTCGACCCCCGCGACGGCGCGGTCCGGGCGATGGTCTCCTCGCCGTCGTTCGACCCGAACCGCTTCGCCGGCCGGCTGAGCCAGGAGGACTGGGACCGGATCGTCCACGCACCGGGAAAGCCCCTGCAGAACCGCGCGATCCAGAACACCTACCCGCCGGGCTCGGTGTTCAAGATCGTGATGGCGGTGGCGGGTCTCGCGGAGGGGCTGCTTGACCCCGAGGAACGGGTCTACTGCAGCGGCGCGACCCGGCTCTACGACCGCCGCTGGCGTTGCTGGCAGCGGCGTGGGCACGGCTTCGTCGATCTGCGCGGGGCCCTGCAGCACTCCTGCGACACCTACTTCTACCGGCAGGGCGTCAAGATCGGAATCGAGGTGATCGCCGCCTACGCCCGGCGGCTCGGGCTGGGTGGCCGAACGGGAGTCGAACTCCCCGGCGAGAGCGAGGGTCTCGTACCCGACCCCGAGTGGAGCAGGGATCGGCGAGGCTATCCGTGGTATCCGGGCGAAACGGTCTCGGTCGCGATAGGCCAGGGGCCGCTGCTGACTTCGCCGCTGCAGGTGGCGGTGATGACCGCCGCGGTGGCGAACGGGGGGTTCCGTGTGCGCCCGTACCTGGTCGCGGGCGGCGGGGAGCCTCCCGAGCCGCTCGGCCTGGATGCCGAAGTGATCGCCTTCGTCGCCGAAGCGCTCGCCAACGTCGTCGCGAACGGAACCGGACGCAGTGCCAGGACGCCGGTGGTGGCCGTCGCGGGCAAGACGGGAACCGCCCAGGTCGTCGCGCAGGAGACCTGGATCCGCTCGGAGGATCTCCCGCCCGATCAGGCCGACCACGCCTGGTTCACCTCCTACGCTCCGGTGGACGCGCCGGAACTGGTGGTCGTCGTCTTCGTCGAGAACGGGGGCAGGGGCTCGGAAGCTGCGGCGCCGCTGGCGAGAGAGTTGATCGAGGATCACTTCGGTGCTGCCGCAGGAACCTGATCGCTGGCATCTGCTGCGCCGGGTCCGGTCCGTCAGCTGGCTGCTCGGCGGGTCGGCGCTGGCGTTGTCGGTGATCGGCCTGGTCGTCATTTCGAGTGCCTCCGCGGACATGAACACGGACTACGAAGTGCGCCAGTCGGCGTGGATCGCTCTGGGTCTGGTGGTCCTGGCGGCGGCCGCCGCGGTCGACTACACGTTCCTGCTCCGCTACGCCTTCTGGATCTACCTGGCGGCGGTGGCGGTACTCGCCGCGGTGACCTTCTTCGGCCACGAAGCGGGCGGCGCCCGGAGCTGGATCGGGATAGGCGGTTTCGGCGGTCAGCCGTCGGACTTCTGCAAGATCGCAACGGTCCTCCTGCTGGCCCGTCACATGGCCGAAGCGCAGGCGCCGGTGGCGCCTCGCGGCTGGCTTTGGTCGGCTTCGGCGTTCGTCGTTGCGCCGGTGTTGCTGATCGCCCTGCAGCCGGACATGGGCGGCGCCCTGATGTTCGTGCCGATGCTCGCGGCGATGTCCATCGTCGCCGGCCTCAGGCTCCGGTCGGCCCTGATCGCGCTGGGGGTGGCCGCGGTGGTCGCGGGCGCCATCTGGGTCTTCGCCCTGCAGGACTACCAGAAGGACCGGGTGTCGAGCTTCTTCAGGCCCGACGCGGACCCGCTGGGGTCGGGCTACCAGGTGCGCCAGAGCCGCATCGCCATCGGGTCAGGCCAGATGCTGGGCAAGGGATACGGCGAGGGCACGCAGTCGAATCTGCAGTTCCTGCCGACGCCTCACACCGATTTCGTGTTCGCCGTGCTGGGCGAGGAGTACGGGTTCATGGGCGTCACCGTCGTCCTGGGGCTGCTCCTCCTCTACCTGGGAAACGGCGTGCGCGCGGCCCTGGCCGCGCGAGACCCGGCCGGCATGCTGCTCGTCGTCGGCCTGCTCGCCTTCATCGCGGGCCACGTTCTCTACAATACGGCGATGGTGGTCGGCCTGCTTCCGATCACCGGCATCCCGCTGCCCTTCCTCAGCTACGGCGGCTCCTTCATGCTCTTCTGTTGTGCGGCCACCGGGTTGATGATCCGCGTCGACGTTCAGCGCTTCGTCAACATCTGAGCGGGCCGTCAGGGACGGCCGCCGGCACCGACATGCACAGGGAGCTTCTGGTCGAAGGCGACCCGCACCAGACCCGCCTCGCCGTCCTGGAGGCCGGCCGGCTGGTGGAGTTCTTCGTCGAGCGCCATCGTGGCCGCGGCCTCGTCGGCAACGTCTACAAGGGGAGGGTACGGCGGGTTCTTCCCGGCATGAGGGCTGCCTTCGTCGACCTGGGACTGGAACGGGACGGCTACCTGTACCTCGAGGAGATGGCGGTTGACGAGTCGGGAGCGCCAGGCGGTGACGGCCGGCGGACGAGTCCTGGCATCCCGCGGCGGGGTCAGGAAGTGGTCGTTCAGATCGCCAGGGAAAGACTGGCGGACAAGGGACCGCGGGTCACGACCGAGATCACGCTTCCCGGCCGGTACCTGGTGCTGACGCCCCTGGCCGGTCGGTTGGGGATCTCCAGGCGGATCGATGATCCGGACGAACGGGCGCGTCTGGAGACGGTGGCCCTGGAAGGGTGGGGCGATGCGCTCGAAGCGACGGGTTGCATCGTGCGCACGGCGGCGGCGGGGGCGCCGGCGGATGACCTCGGGAGGGAGTACGGGCTTCTGGCCGAGGTCTGGCGGGAGATCGAGGGGCGGGCGGTCGCGACCGCGGCCCCGGCACTGCTCCACCAGGAGGAAGAACTCGCGGTACGGGTCATTCGCGACCACTTCGGGGAGGACTTCAGCGCCCTGCTGGTCGACGGCGCCGATGCACACAGGGTCATCCGCGAGTACCTCGGGCGGGTCCAGCCGGAACTCCTGACGAGGCTGGAGAAGAGCCGCCGCGGTCTGTTCGATCGCTACCGGATCGACGCTGCCGTCGACGCCGCGCTGGAGCCGCGGGCGCCGCTGCCGTCCGGCGGCTATCTGGTCATCAACCAGACCGAGGCGCTGGTGGCCATCGACGTGAACTCCGGCCGCGATGTCGGCCGTGGCGATTTCCGCGACACGATCCTCCGGACCAATCTCGAAGCGGTAGCGGAAGCCGTCCGCCAGATACGGCTGCGGGACCTGTCCGGCATCCTCGTCATCGACCTGATCGACATGGAACACGAAGAAGATCGTCGCGCGGTGTTCGCGCGGCTCGAGGCGGAACTGCGGAAGGACCGCGCCCGGAAGCGGGTGCTCGAGATCTCGAAGTTCGGCCTGGTTCAACTCACACGGCAGAGGCGGCGCGAGAACCTGGAGCGGGCGCTCATGGGGCCCTGCCCGACCTGCCGGGGCCGGGGCCGGATCAAGTCCGTCGCGACGATCTGCCTGGAGTTGCGGCGAACCTGTCTGGCGCACGCCGGCCGCGGTTGCCGCCAGTTGACGGTGCGGGTCCACCCGGAGGTGCTGGACGGCCTGAACGGTTCCGAATCGGACGTGCTGGACGGGATGCAGGGAGCGTTCGACGTCCCCATCCTGCTCCGGGCGGATCCGGCCCTCGATCGGGAGCGTTTCGTCGTAACCGAGATCGAAGGGTCTTGACGGCCGGGGCCGAAGGACCGGAACGCCGGTTCGAGTTCGACGACCTCACGGGCGCGGTCACGCCGACCGCCGTGGACGGTGACCTGGGCGCCGGCTTCGAGGAGACCCTGCGGCGGCTGCTGGATCCGGGGAGCGGCCGGCGCAGCCTGCACTGGGGACGCAGCTACCTCTACGAAGCCGGCTGGCGAGGGGCCGCGGAGGCGGCCGAGACGGCCGTGGTCGTCAAGCAGTTCCGCCACGACGATCTGCACGCGCGGCTCCGTCGCCGCCGCCGGGGCAGCCGGGCTCGCCTGAGCTTCCGGGCCGCGCGCCGCTTCCGGCGTCTCGGGATCCCGACGCCGGAACCGCTCCTCTATGCGGAGTCCAACACGATCGACGGTCCCGCCTGGTACGTCTGCCGGCTGGTGCCGGACGCGCTGGAGTTGCGCTACGTCCTGCGGGCCCTGAACGGCGGCACGGGAGCCGACCAGTTTCCCGGAATCCACGGCCCGACCCTGTTGCGGAGGGTCGGGGCGCTGGCCGCGGAGCTGCACCGCCACGGCGTCTGGTTCAGGGATCTGACCTCCGGCAACGTCCTCCTGTCGGAAGCGACGACCGAGGCGGAGCTCTTCCTGGTCGACCTGAACCGCGCCCGTTTCCGCCGACGGCTGTCGACCAGTCAGCGACTGAGGGACCTCAGCCGGATGCCGGTGCTGCGGCAGGAGGATCGCGCCGAGTACCTGGCCGGCTACCGGCCGGGCGGCCTGCCGCGGCTTCAGCGAATCTGGTTCGAGATCTGCCACCGCGCCTTCCGTTTCAAGTTGGGATCGAAGCAGGGCGCGCGCCGGGGCCTGCGGCGTCTGTCCGATCTCCTCCTGCCGCGCCGCCGCGCCCACCCCCACGTTCCCGACGCGGAACGCGGGGCCACGGCCACCGAGCGCACGGTCTGGGATCCGCTGACCGATCAGCCGCATCAGCAGGCCACCCGCGGCCAGCGCCTCGGCGTGCGCCTGCGCGACGCCGGCCACCACGCGCGGCCGCTGCTTCGATCCGCCGGACCGCTGCTCCTGTCGGTCGCGGAGGCGCGTCGCGTCAGGCGTGCCCTCGACCGCGCGCCGGCGCCGGTCCGTTTCGGCGGCCTGGGCGTCGCGGTCGGCCCCGGCTCGGCCCCGGTCCCTTCCCTGGCCGCGGCGATCGAGGAGCTCGGAGTCGAGACCGTGCTCCTGCGGTTCCACCTCTGGCAGGGCGTCGACCGCGATCTGCTGGAACTGGCGCGGATTCTCCGCCGTGGCGAGCGGCCGGTCGACCTGGTGTTCCAGTTCAGCCAGGACCGGTCGCTGGTTCGGGACGCCGGGCTCTGGCGGCGACGGGTCGAGGAAGCCGCGGCCGCGCTCGCTCCCTGCGGGCGCCGGTTCCTGATCGGCCAGGCGCCCAATCGCAGCAAGTGGGGCGTCTGGCGGCCCGGGGACTACTGGAACCTGCTGGCGGCCGGCGCCGAGGCCGTACGGGCCCAGTGCCGCGACGCCAGCGTTCTCGCACCCGCGGTGATCGACTTCGAACCTCACGCGACAGCGGCTCTGATCCACTCGGGAAGGCCGGAGCGCCGGTTCGACGTTCTGGCGAGCCAGCTCTACGTCGACCGGCGGGGCGCGCCGGAGAACCGCCAGCTCGGCTTCGACCTCGCCGGCAAGCTGGCGGTTCTGCGCTCCCTGGCTCGCAGGGCCCCGGACTGCGCGTCGGACAGGAGCTGGGTCACCGAGTTCAACTGGCCGCTCGCCGAGGGTCCGCACGCCCCCGCCGGCCGCGATGTCGCCGTGGACGAGGACGCCCAGGCCAGCTACCTGGTCCGCTATGCCCTGGAGGCGCTGGGCAGCGGTCTGGCGGAGCGCGTCTACTGGTGGCAGTTGGCGGCCGCGGGTTACGGCCTGCTCGACCCGCGGGGCGGCCGCCTTCGGCGGCGCCCCGCCTGGCTCGCCCTGCGTCAACTCCAGCGCGAGCTGGCCGGCGCGGAGGTCCTGCGCCTGCGGATGCCGTCAGGGCTGCGCGGCTACCGGGCGGTCCGGGAGGGGCGCGAGATCCGGGTCGTCTGGGCGCTGGACGGCCGCGGTCGCTCCTACCGGCCGCGGAGGGAGGTACGCGCGGTGCGCGACCGCGATGGACGGGAACTCGACCGGGTTCCCGCCGTGCTTGCCGGGGCGCCGGTGTACCTCGAGTGCGATACCGCCGGTCCGGCCCGCGCACCCGCGTAAGATGCTCGCGGCAATGGTCGACTTGGCCCGAACGCTGGTCCGCTACCGCAGCCTGCTCTGGACTCTGGTCATGCGGGAGCTGCGCGCCCGCTACCGGGGCAGCGTCCTGGGGTTTCTGTGGTCCCTGCTCAATCCCCTCCTGCTGCTCGCCGTCTACTCGTTCGTCTTCGGCATGATCCTGAAGCGCTCGGACCTGGTGGCGGTCGAGCCGTACGGCGTGTTTCTCGTGACCGGTCTGTTCCCCTGGATCTGGGTCTCCACCTCGTTGCTGGAAGGCTGCACGTCGCTCACGGCCAACGGAGGCCTGATCCGGAAGGCCGTGTTCCCGGTCGAGGTGCTGCCGGCGGTGGCGGTGGCGGCAAACCTGGTGCATTTCCTCCTGGCGCTGCCGATCGTCGGGGTCGCCCTGGTCGCCGCCCGCCTGCTCGGCTATCCGATCTCCGGCTGGACGGCCGTCCTGCTGCCTGCCGTTCTGGCGATCGAACTGGTCATGGTCGCCGGCCTCGCCTTCGCGCTCTCGGCTCTCTGCGTTCACTTCAAGGACGTGCGGGATCTCCTCGGCAACCTGCTCGTCCTCGCCTTCTTCCTCGCGCCGATCATCTACACCCTGAGCGACCTGCCACCACAGTTCGCGAGGGTGGTGCAACTGAACCCGATGACTTCGTTCACGACCGCTACGCAGGATCTCCTGTTCTTCGGCCGCCTGCCCGAACTCCACGTGTGGGCGATCATGGCCGCGATCGCCGCCGTGTCGTGGGTGGCGGGCGCGGGCCTCTTCTCCCGCCTCTCCGACACCCTGGCCGAGGCGGTCTGAGTTGAGCCCGCCGGCGGTTGCGGCGAGTGGCCTTTGCAAGCGGTACCGGCGCGCCGCCGGCGGATACCGGCTGCGGACGCTGAAGAGCGCGCTGCTCGAAGGAAGCCTGACCGGGGGCCTGGCCTCGGGTGAAGTCGTCGAGGCCCTGACCGACGTCAGCTTCGAGGTCGCGGCCGGGGAGGCGGTGGGGATCATAGGCGGCAACGGTTCGGGCAAGTCGACGCTGATCAAGCTCGTGGCCGGTCTGTTGCCGCCGACTTCCGGCGAACTCTCGGTGAACGGACGGGTCGCGGCCCTGATCGAGCTCGGCGCGGGCTTTCATCCCGAGATCTCCGGCCGGGAGAACATCTTCATCAACGGAGCGCTGCTCGGGCTGAGCCGGCGGCGGATCGAGCAGCGCTACGACGACATCGTGGAGTTCGCGGGTCTCGGCGACTTCATCGAGGAGCCGATCAAGTACTACTCCTCCGGCATGTACGTGCGGCTCGGCTTCTCGGTCGCCATTCACACCAGCCCGGAAGTGCTTCTGGTCGACGAGGTTCTCGCCGTCGGGGACGAGGAGTTCGTTCACCGCTGCCTGGCGCGGATCGAGGAGCACCTGGCCGGGGGCGGCACCTTGCTCGTGGTCAGCCACACGATGACGCTGATCGACGAGATCTGCGACCGGGCGATGTGGCTGGACGGCGGGCGGGTCCGGGGCCTGGGGTCGACGCGACGGGTCATCGACGCCTACCTGGAGTCGGTGGCGGCGCGCGAGGGCGAGGCCCACGACCGGCGCCGCCAGTCGGCCGAAGGAGAGCAGGCCGCGACCGCGCCCGCGGACGCTGGCGAGGAGGTCGCGCGCTGGGGTTCGGGCCAGGCCGAGATCCTGGCGGCGCGGCTGCTGGCCGGCGACGAGCGGCAGGAGCGCTACCACGTCCACTGCGGGGAAGCGGTGGCCTTCGAGCTCGACGTCGAACCAAGAGAGGAACTGTCCGACTTCGTCTTCGGCGTCGGCGTCAAGACACCGCGGGGCGTCGACTGCTGGGGCACGAACACCGATCTGGCCGGCTACGAACCGCGCTCTCTCGCCGGGCCCGTGCGGGTGCGGCTCGTCTGTCCGGAGCTGCGGCTGGCGCCGGGCGAGTACACCGTGGATGTCGCGGTTCACGCCCGCGACGGCAGGGCGTACGATTACCGCCGCCGGGCGCTGCGGTTCACGGTGACGGAGAGCACGTCGCTGAGGAGCATCGGCCTCTACCTGCCCGACCACGAGTGGCAGGTGGAGACGCTGGGCGCGCGGACCGACATCGACTGGCTCTCGCCCGGCGAGCAGGCCGGTTATCAACGGAGGATCGAATGAGCGACCAACCCAAGGAAGGATCGGCCGACCAGGATGCGTCCTCGTCGATCAACGTCAAGATCGGCGACGCCGAGCTCAAGGGGGCCTACTCCAACCTGCTGCGCATCACCCACACCCGCGAGGAGTTCATCCTCGACTTCATCAACGTGGTTCCGCCTCAGGGCATCGTCAGCGCCAGGATCGTGACCAGCCCCGGGCATCTCAAGCGGATCATCCGGGCCCTGGGCACGAACCTGCGGCGCTACGAGGAGGTCCACGGGGTGATCGAGGAGGCGCCCGACCCGACGGAGCCGTCCGGTCGCGTCAATTAACGCGCTGACTCCCAGTGCAATCGCGGCGACCCCGTCTGGCGCGCAGACGTCAACCGACGCGTTGGCTTTTGAGGTACATCGAGGCGATCACGTCGCGGTAGCGCTCGTTGACGATCTTCCTGCGCACCTTCAGGGTGGGCGTGATCTCGCCCTCCTCGAGCGTCAGTTCCCGCTCGAGCAGCCGGAAGCGGCGCACGCGCTCGTGGGTCGGCAGCCGCTCGTTCGCGCGGTCGAGCACGCCCTGGACGAGCTCCTGGAGGCGCGGGTCCTGGCGGAGTTCCGAGGGGTCCATGCCGGTGAACGGCTCCGGCGGCTCCGCGTAGTTGGGCACGATCAGGGCATTGAGGTACGGGTAGCCGTCGCCGACCACGACCACCTGGGCGATCGCGGAGTGCGTGATCATCATCTGCTCGATCGGCTGGGGCGCCACGTTCTTGCCGCCGCTCGTCACCAGGAGGTCCTTCTTGCGGTCCGTGATGTAGAGGTAGCCGTCCTCGTCGAGGCGGCCGATGTCGCCGGTGTGGAACCAGCCGTCCGGGTCGATCGCCTCGGCGGTGGCATCGGGTTTCTTCCAGTAGCCCTGCATCAGGCCCTCGGTGCGGGCGAGGATCTCGCCGTCGTCCGCGATGCGAAGCGAGACCCCGGGAGCGGCCGTTCCGACGGAGCCCCGGCGGGAGGCGCCGGGGTACTCGACGGCCAGGACCGGTGCCGTCTCGGTCAGCCCGTAGCCCTGGTAGAGGCGGATGCCGATCGCGTCGAAGAATTCGGCGACTTCATTGGCGATCGCGGCGCCGCCTGAAATGGCGAACCGCAGGCGGCCCCCGAAGCGCTGCTTGATCTTGCGGAACACGAGGCGGTCGGCGATCAGGCCCTGGAGCGCCGCGCCGCCGCGCTCGGCGCGCCGCTTGCCGACCTTGAGCGCCCAGGCGATCAGCCGGCGACGGGCCGGCGGCTGACTCGCGAACAGGTTCTGGATGCGCAGGTAGGCGCTCTCGTAGAGCCTGGGCACCGAACACAGGACGGTGGGCCGCACGTCCGGCATCAGGCCGGCGACGCGCTCGATCGCGGGGGAGTAGTGGATCGACACTCCGCGGTAGAAGAAGAGGTAGTCGACCGTGCGCTCGAAGACGTGGGAGAGCGGCAGGAAGGAGAGCGCCTGATCGTCCTCGCCCAGCGGATAGAGCTCCTGGCAGGCCAGGATGTTCGAGACGAAGTTCCGGTGCGACAGGACGACGCCCTTGGGGTCGCCGGTCGTGCCTGAGGTGTAGATGATGCTCGCCGTGTCGTCCCGGCTGACCCGCCCGCTGAACGCCGCGAGGTCGGCATCCGTGGCCGGCGGCGCTCCGGCGATCAGGGCTTCGAGATGGGTGCCGCCGGGGGCGGCGGCCTCGGCATCGAGCGCCACCATGCGCAGACCGCGCTGCTCATCGCCGTCCTGGTCGTCCTCGCCGCCGTCGCTGGGTACGATGCCCGACAGCAGGTCCCGTTTCGCCCTGTCGTCGTAGAAGATCCAGCCGGCGCCGCTGTCGAGCAGGATGTAGGCGACCTGGGGCGCGTTGAGAGTCGGATAGATCGGCACGGACACGGCGCCGAGCAGGTGGCAGGCGAAGTCGACGATGTGCCACTCCGGCCGGTTGGTCGCGAACAGCGCCACACGGTCGCCCTTCGCCACGCCGTGCGACTCGAGCGCCTTCGCGGTCCGGCAGACGGCGTCGAGGAACTCCCGCGCGGAAAGCGAGTCCGTCCGGCGATGACGCCGGATGGACAGCAGGGCCTCGCGTTCGCCGTAGCGTTCCGCTACGACCCCGAGCAGGTCGGACAGAGTCTCCAAGGACGGAACGGTAGCACTCCGCTGGGTGCGCGGGTCTTCTGACCCGCTGCCGCCGGAGGCGGCCAGGAAGTCGCCGCCGCGAAGCGGCGACCTTACCGCCGCGGCCGCTCGCCGAACAACGCGGAACCGATCCGCACGTGGCTGGCGCCCTCGAGGACCGCGGCCTCGAAGTCCGCGCTCATCCCCATCGACAGCCATCCCTCCCGGTCGCCGAACAGGCCGCCCTGGGCCAGCCGGTCGCGCAGGCGCCTGAGAGCGGCGAAGTCGGCGCGGGACTCGCGCGCGCCGGAGCGCTGCGGCGGAATCGCCATCAGGCCGCGCACCCGCAGATGGTCGAGTTCACCGATGCGCAGCATCGCTTCCGTGTCCTCCGGCAGGAAGCCGTGCTTGCTGGGTTCGCTGCCGATGTTCACTTCGAGCAGGCAGCCGCGGGCGCCGAGTCCCCGGCTGCCGAGCACACGGTCGAGCCGCTCCGCGATCTTCGGCCGGTCGACCGCTTCGAACACGTCGAAGGCGTCGCAAGCGCGGGCCGCCTTGTTCGACTGCAGCGGTCCGATCAGGTGCCAGGCGACCCGGTCGCCGTAGCCGGCGTCGACCAGCGCAGCGCGGTGCGCCTCGCCCTCCTGGACCTGGTTCTCGCCGAGGATGCGGAGGCCGGCGTCCAGCGCCGCCGCGATGCGCTCGAGCGGCTGCCGCTTGCAGGCGCCGACCAGGGCGACCTCTTCCGGCTCCCTGCCTGCCTGCCGGCAGGCCTCCGCCAGCCGCTCCACTATCTCCGCGTAGCGTTCGGCCGCCGTCTTCCCCGGCGCCTCGCTCAGCCGGTCTCTCCGCCGTCCAGGTACAGGATTCGCTGGCAGGAGTCGCAGGGTACGAGCGCGCCCTGGGTCTGAATCTGGACGACGACCTGAGGCCTGATCCGGTAGTTGCAGAACGAACAGTGCCGGATGGGAGCGCCGGTACTCTCGACGACTCCGATGGCGGCCAGCGGCGCGCCGCCGTGGCGGTCGAACAGGCGCTCGTACTGGAGGAGAGCGGCCGGCGGGAGGCGTTCACGGAACACCTCGATCTGCCCCTCGAGCGTTTCGACCCGCTTGCGCATCTCGGGCTTCTGCTCTTCCCACACGGCGAGCTGCTCCTGGTACTGCTGGTCGAGCGTCTCGAACGCGCCGCGGATTTCGTCGAGCTGCGCCGACGCCTCGTCCTGGCGCTCGATGGCCAGGAGAGCCTGCTCGTCCGCTTCCCGCATGCCGGCGCGCACCGTGTCGATCTCACTCAGAAGGGCGCCGTACTCGCGCTGCGTCGTGACGCGGGCGATCTGCTCCTGGTAGCGCTCGATGCTCTCCTTTCCCGCCGCCGCCTCCGCTTCCGCGGCGCGGCGCTCGAGTTCGGCCTGCTGGCACTCCTGCTCGAGCCGTTCGATCTCGCTCCGCTGGTGTTCGTACTGGTCGTGGAGCTCCTGCATCGACTCGGGAACCCCGTCCAGCAGGGCGAGGCTGTGGGCGAGTTCCATGCTCGCCTGCTGCAGATCTACGATCGTGTCGAGGACTCGTTCCATGCGCCGATTGTCAGAGGTTCCAGTGAGTTAGCGATCGCAGGCTCCGCAGTTCGCGGTGTGGGTCCACCTGGATTCGAACCAGGGACCTGCCGGTTATGAGCCGGATGCTCTAACCGCTGAGCTATGGACCCTCAGGGCACCCGAGCGCAGTGCCGCAGTATAGCCCCACGTCGAGCCTCCGTGTGCGTCCTGTCGCGGCTCGCCTTGGGGTATAGTCGCCGGCACGCAACAAGCGGTCCAAGGAGGCGCCAGAATGTCGAGATCCACTCCAATCGGGCGGCCGGGCCGGGCGGCGTTCGCCGCTTGCGCTTCGGTCATCGTCCTGTTCGCCGCTCTGGTCGCGTGCGGTCCCTCGGAGGAGGAACGGGTGTCCGCCGCGCGCGCCGATGCGTGGGCCGAGTTGCAGGAGGAGCAGGCGGCGCTGAACGCCAAGCGCGACGAACTGGCGGGGCTTCGCGCGCGGGTCCTCGCGCCGGGCGAGGACGACGACGTCGAGGCCCTCACCGCGCAGGTCGATTCCCTCGACAACGAGATCGGAAACGACGGCGAGGCCTTTGCGACCAAGCTGGTCAACTACATCAACGAGGCGGAATGGGAACTCGGCGGTGAGATGACCGAAGAGCAGCGGGCCGCCTTCGCGATGAAGAGTTCGGAGGACATGTACCTGGCCGAGGAGTACGTGGTCAAGGGCGGCGACTACCGCCGCGCGGTCGAGATCCTTCAGCGGGCCCTCGGCGTCGATCCCGACAACGCCGACCTCCAGGCGCGGCTGGCCGAGTACCAGGACGCGCGCTACATCACCGCCGAACGGCTGGCGCAAGTGGAGCGGGGCATGACCGAGGCCGAGGTCGAAGCGCTCCTCGGCAAGGTGTTCCATCGCAACGTCCGGGAGTTCGACGAGGAGAACGTGTTCGCCTGGTTCTACCCGAAGAACCCCGAAGAGCATGGTGCCGGCGCGGCCGCCGGGGTGTTCTTCCGCGAGGGCGACGGGACGGTCTACCGCACCGACGCCAACGCCGTGGAGGGTCAGGCCGAGGAGGAGTAGGCGTGCCCGGCCCTTGACGGGGCGGGCCGGCTCGTGCAGAATCCGCGTTCGCCCGTGGGCTGACGTGCGTCGGCGGCGATCGGGCTATCCGGGCGGGAGCCCGCGGGTCAATAAAGGGAACGAGATCACTTAATGCCGGTTGTGCAGGTACGCGAAGACGAGAGCTTCGAGAATGCGCTTCGCCGCTTCAAGCGGAAGTGCGAGAAGGAAGGCATCCTGACGGAGCTCAAGAAGCGCCAGCACTTCGAGAAGCCGTCCGTCAAGCGGAAGCGCAAGGTCATGCAGGCCCGCAAGAAGATGTTGCGGCGGCTGGCTGAGGAGCGCCGCGCCGGTCTCGCCTGAGGGCGTTCCCGCAGCGAATGCGCTGCGCCGAGCTTGGTGATCCGTTACCGGGCTGACAGATGAGTTGCTACAGATGAGTGGCTGTAGCGCCGCTACCTCCGAGGCGCTCGAGTTTCCGTCGCTGCTCGCCGTCCTCGCGGGTTTCGCCTCGACCGACATCGGGGGCCGGGCGGTACGCGCCATCGCGCCGGAAACCGACCGCGACGAGATCGAACGGCGCCGGATTCGCTACGCGGAGATCGCCGGGGAGGTCGAACGGGACGGTGTCCTGGTGCCGTCGCTCGATGGGCTTCTGGACCTCCGCTCTCATCTCGAGGGGGACGGTCGAGGGTTGGGCGGTCCGGAGCTGCTCGACCTGTCCGCGGCGATCGAGGCCAGCGAGGAGGTGCTGGGACGGCTGGAGAGTCTCGACGCCACGCCGCAGTGCGCCGCCGAGGTCGAGGCGCTGCGACGGATGGAGGCCGACGCCGCGGAAGCCGTCCCTCCGGGCCAGCACGGCGGAGGCTGCGCCGGGTTGGCGAGCCGCCTGCGCCGCATGCTGAACCGGCGCGGCGAGGTGCGGGACGACGCGACGCCGCGGCTGCGGACGCTCGTCCGGGACGCCCGGCGCACCCAGGCTTCGGTCGAGGCCTCGCTTCAGGCCTGGGTGCGGGAGCACGGCAGCGCTCTGGCGGACGATTCGACGCCCATGCGGGGCGGCCGGCTGTCGGTCCTTCTTCCCTCGGGCAGCCGCGGCCGTCTCGCCGGGCTCGTCAGGGGCCGCTCCGCCTCGGGCAGGAGCTTCTACTTCGAACCCTCGGAGGTAGTCGAAGGCAACGACGAGATCGAGCGGATCGCCTCGGACCGGGAGGTCGAGCGCAGCCGCATCCTGGCCGAGCTGGTGGCTCAGGTGCAGGTCCTCACGCCGGCGATCGTCGCGCGCATCGACTTCCTGGCCGCCGTCGACGCGATGCAGGCGGCGGCGCGTTTCGCAGTCGACGTCGACGCCGTGCTCGCCACGGTCGCATCCGACGGTCCGGCCGGCAGGGCGCCGCTGCTCGAACTCCGCGGCGCCCGCCACCCGCTGCTCGATCCGCGGCTGGCCGACCGCAGGGAGCTGGCGCTGGGCGCGGCCGGCAACCGGGGCGTCGTCGTGCCGCTCGACCTGAAGCTCGACGATCACCGAACCCTGGTGCTGACCGGTCCGAACGCCGGCGGCAAGACGGTCGCCCTGAAGACGGTGGGGTTGCTGTGCCTGATGAACCAGGCCGGTCTGCCGGTTCCCGCCGGGCGGGACAGTCGCCTGCCGATCCTCGACCACATCGTGGCGGTGGTGGGCGACGAGCAGAGCGTCCTCGACGAACAGTCGACGTTCAGCGCCCGGTTGCTCCGCCTCCGCGAGGTGTGGCGCCGCGCCGGGCCGGGCACTCTGGTCCTGCTCGACGAGGTCGGCGCCGGGACGAACCCGGAGGAGGGCGCCGCGCTCGGAATCGCCCTGCTCGAGGGGCTGGTCGAGCGCGGTTCGCTCGGCATCCTGACGACCCACCTCACTCAGCTCGCCGCGGCCGCCCTCGAGTCGCAGGCGGCCTCCTGCGCCGCGATGGGTTTCGATCCGCAGAACGGCCTGCCCACCTACCGGCTGGTCGTCGGCCCGCCCGGAGGCAGCCAGGCGCTGGCGCTGGCTTGCCGCCTCGGCCTGCCGCCGGCCTGGCTGGAGCGGGCCGAGCACTTCCTGGGCTCCGAACACCAGAAGCTGCGGCGGGTGCTGGAACGCAACGAACGGCTCCGCGAGCGGCTGCTTGAGCGGGAGGCGGAGCTCGCCCGGCGGACCGCCGAGACGGAGACGGCCCGCGCCCGCTTCGAAACCCGGCAGGAGTCCCTGCGGGCGGCCCGGGAACGACTCGGCAAGGCGCTCGGGCGGGAGGTCGACGCGCTGCGGCGGGCGAACCGCCGCCGGCTGGATGAGGCACTGGCCGGATTGTCGTCGACCTCCCGGGGGCCGGGCAAACGGGCCTTCGCCCGGGCGGCGGCATCCCTGCACGGAGAACTCGACCGGGACCTGGCGGCGGCGGCCGATCGCGCCTCCCGGGCGCCCGGCGAGATCGACCCGGTGCCGGAACGGGAACCGGAGGAACCGTCGCGGCCGGAGGAGCAGCGTCCCCTGGTTGCCGGCGAGCGGGTCCGCCACCGTTCGCTGGGCTGGCTGGGCGAGCTCGTGGAACTGCGCGGCAACCAGGCGACGGTGCTGGTCCGCGGCAAGCGGGTCCGGGCGCCCGGCGCCGATCTTCTGGCGGTAGCGGGCGGAGAACGGCCGGCGCCCGGCCGGGTCCGGGTCCAGAGATCTCCCGCGCCCTCGGTGGAAGCGGAGCTGCTCCTGATCGGCCAGTTGGTCGAGCCGGCTCTCGACTCCCTCGACGCCTACCTCGATCGGGCTCTGGCGGCCGGCCGCGAACGGGTTCGCGTGGTCCATGGTCACGGCAGCGGCCGGCTTCGCCAGGCGGTTCGCGAGCACCTGCGAGGCCACCCTGCGGTCGCCGGCTTCGATCCCGCTCCCCCCTCCGCCGGCGGCGACGGCGCGACCGAAGTCCTCCTGCGCTGACGGCTCCTGAGGGGCGCCTGTCGCTGTAGCATGAGCGGTCGTGCAGCGAGGCTCCAGGCTCACCGACGAGGCGGTGGACGCGGTGCGCGAGGCGGTCGACATCATCGACCTCGTCAGCGAGCACACGAAGGTCGAGCGCCGGGGCCAGCGCTTCGTGGCGCTCTGCCCGTTCCACAAGGAGAAGACGCCGTCGCTGTCGCTCGATCCCGAGCGCAAGCTCTACTACTGCTTCGGCTGCGGCGCCGGCGGCGACGCCATCCGCTTCCACATGGAACTCACCGGCGACACCTTCGCCACCGCGATCGAGAGTCTGGCCCGCCGCTACGGAGTTCCCCTGCGGCGGGCTTCCGAGCCGGGCGCCGATCGCCGGGCCGACCGCTCCGAGCGCATCCAGGCCGCGCTCGACGCCGCCTACGACTTCTTTCGGGCGAAGCTCGGGACGGAGTCCGTGCCCCGGCAGTACCTGGAGCGGCGCAAGGTGCCGCGGGAGCTCATCACCCGCTTCGGCGTCGGCTACGCGCCCGACGACTGGCGGACGATGATCGAGGACCTGGGACGGCGCATCCCGGTTCCCGACCTCGAGGCCGCGGGTCTCATCGCCCGCAGCCCGAAGGCGCCGGACCGTCCCTACGACCGGTTCCGCAACCGGCTGATGTTCCCCATCCGGTCGCCCTCCGGCCGCCTCCTGGCGTTCGGCGGCCGCACCCTTGGCGACGACCAGGCCAAGTACGTCAACACGAACGAGACGGACCACTTCCGGAAAGGCACCCTGCTCTACGGACTCGACGCCGCCCGCCGCGGGATCCGGGAACAGGGCCGGGCGCTCCTGGTCGAGGGCTACTTCGACGTTCTGGGCGCCGCGGCATCCGGCATCGACTGGGCCGTCGCGAGCATGGGGACGGCGCTCACGGAGCAGCAGGTGCGGTTGCTGTCCCGCTACACCGACGAGGTGGTCCTGGGTTACGACGGTGACCGCGCCGGCATCGAGGCGGCCCGCAAGGCGGCGGGACTGATGCTCGAGGCCGGGCTCAACGTCCGCCGGGCCCTCTTTCCGGCGGGCCAGGATCCGGATTCTCTGCGGCTCGACGAGGGACCCGGGGCGGTGCAGGCCACGGTTGCCGAGGCCCGGGATGCGGTGGCGATCGAGATCGACGACCTGCCGAGCCGGGGCGAGCTCGATCCGCGGTTGCGGGCGCGCGAGGCCGCGCGGGTGCGGACGCTGATCGACCGGATCGGCGACCCGATCGCGCGAAGGGGCTACTACGAAACCGCCGCCGAGCGACTCGGGGTCAAGGTCGACGTGCTGCTGCGGGAATCCGCCCCGGCCGCTGAGAAGCCGGCCGCCGCGGACGCGCCCGGGCCCGCCGCCGTCCCCCGTCCCCCGGTGACCTCGTCGATCGAGGAGCAGGTGCTGCGTCTGCTGGCCGCCGCCCCGGACGTTCGCGGCATCGAGTGGCCGGCGCCGGATGCCTTCTTCGATCCCGCCCTGCGCGCCATCTGCGAGGCCATGAGGGAGCAGGCCCAAGCCGGGGCGGAGCGGATCGACTCCGGCGCCCTCGTGGATGTTCTGGGACGCCGGGCCGGTACGGACGACGAGACCGGTCGACCTGTTGACCGGATCGCCGGGCTTTTGCTACAACGGTCGTCTGCCTTCTCTGAATCGGAGCTTCGGATCAGTCTCGTGGAATTGGGTCGGCGTTTCACCAGACAGCGGCTCAACCTGCTTGCCCGGGAGATCAATCGCGCACAGCGTGAAGGTGACATGGAGACCCTGCACCGGATGATCGAGGAAAAGCAGCAGCTCAGCCGCGAGTTCTACGGACAGTCGGGGCGCTGAGGAGATGTCGTGGCCCTGAACACCGCGGCCGTCCGGGCCGAGGAGATCGAGCCGATCGAGCAGCGCCACAGCTCGGTCCGCGGCGTGTTCAACCTGGGCCGCGAGAAGGGTTACCTGCTTCAGGACGAGCTCGAGACCCGGTTGCCCGAGGAACTGCTCGCTGAACCGCGGGACATGGACGCGATCCGGATGCGTCTCGGGTCTATGGGAACGGGTGTGATCCGGCGCCCTGAGGCGTTCGTCAATGTCGTCGACGCCGATCCGCTGCCGCCGATCGGCGGCGTCGAACGGAGCGAGCCCGAACCCGCCCTCCTGACCCAGCAGGACCGGACGACGGATCCGGTCCGCGTCTACCTGCGGGAGATGGGACGGGTCGATCTGCTCGATCGGGAAGGCGAAGTGGAGATCGCCAAACGGATCGAGCGCGGCGAGTGGATCGTCTTCGAGGCGCTCTGCGACAACCCGGTCGTGCTACGGGAGTTGCTGCGGATCAACGAGCTGGCGCGGCGCGACCGGCGCCTGATGCGGGAACTCCTGGCCGATGGCGGCGCCCACCTCGACCAGAGCGCGAGGGACCGCATCGCGAAGAACCTCCGGATCTTCCGGGCGATCGAGACTCTCGACCGGCAGGTGCGCCGCCTGCGCCGCCAGAGCGACCGCTGCCGGCCGGGCAGCGATCGGTTCTCGGAGATCGAACGCGAGATCGATCGCACGGCGGGCAAGATCACCGAGCAGATCCGCTCGATCGAGTTGACGGCGCAAACGCGCAGCCGGTTGGTCGAGATCCTCAAGCAGCTCTACGCGGAGATCTCGCGCCACGACCGGGACATCCGCCGGGCGCAGATCGCGCTCGACCGGGAGCGCGACACGGAGCTCGGCGCGCTTCAGCGGCGCCGGATCGAGAAGTACCGCGCGCGTCTCCGCGCGTCGGAAGAGCGCTATGGCACGACCCTCGCGCAGGTGACCGCGACGCTGAACAAGGTGCGGCGTGGCGAGGCGATCTGCGAACAGGCGCGCTCCGAGATGATCCTGGCGAACCTCCGTCTCGTCGTTTCGATCGCCAAGAAGTACACGAACCGCGGGCTGCAGCTCCTCGACCTGATTCAGGACGGCAACATCGGGCTGATCCGGGCGGTCGAGAAGTTCGAGTACCGCCGCGGCTACAAGTTCTCGACCTACGCGACCTGGTGGATCCGCCAGGCGATCACGCGGGCGATCGCCGACCAGGCAAGAACGATCCGCATTCCGGTCCACATGATCGACACGATCAACAAGCTCACCCGGACCAGCCGGGCGATGGTCCAGGAGCTGGGCCGCGAGCCCACCGTCGCCGAGATTGCCGATCAGATGGACATGGAGGTGTCCCACGTTCGGGAGATCATGAAGATCGCGCTGGAACCGATCTCGCTGGAAACACCGATCGGCGAAGAGGCGGACTCGTCCCTGGGCGACTTCATCGAGGACGCGAGCGCGGTTTCGCCGCTCGACGCGCTGCTGACGAAGGGCCTGGGCGAGCAGACCGCCGCGGTGCTCCAGACCCTGAGTCCGCGGGAGGAACTCGTGCTCCGGATGCGCTTCGGCGTAGGCGACGGCGCCGAGTCGACGCTGGAGGACGTCGGGCGTTCGTTCAACGTGACGCGGGAGCGGATCCGGCAGATCGAATCGAAGGCGCTCCGCAAGTTGCGTCATCCGAGCCGCGCCAGGCAGTTGCAGCCCTGGCGCAACCGCCTCTAGCTCCGCCGACAGGCGTTCGGGCGGGGGTTTGACAGTCGGCTTGAAGCCTCCCTAAGATGAACTCTGTGTCGCCCGCCGCTGTTTGCCTTGAGGCGGATTCTTCCTCGGTAGCTCAACGGTAGAGCGTTCGGCTGTTAACCGAAATGTTGGGGGTTCGAATCCCTCCCGAGGAGCCACTGTTCACGGCCTGGACGGTGAGGCGGGACCGCTTCTCGCTCTCGACCGTGGCGAGGTAGTTGAGATGGTCGAGGTTTCCGAGGAGTTCCTGTCAGCCAACCGGCGCGTCGTTCACCGGCGTCTCAGCGTGGCCAGGCTCTACGAAGAAGCGGTTCGCCGCGGCGAGGCCGCGATTGCCGCCGGAGGGCCGCTCGTCGCGTCGACCGGCGAGCACACGGGGCGGTCTCCGAACGACCGCTTTGTCGTGCGCCGCGCGCCTTCGGCCGACCTGGTGGACTGGGGCCCGGTGAACAAGCCGCTCGCGCCGGAACACTTCGACCGCCTCCACTCCAAGATGCTGGCCGCGGCCGCGGATCGGGACCTGTTCGTCTTCGACGGTTTCGCGGGCGCCGATCCGGCCTGCCGCCTGAACGTGCGGGTGATCAGCGAGCGGGCCTGGCACAGCCTGTTCGTCCGCAACATGTTCCTGCGCGCGGCGAACGAAGCGGAGCTCGCGGACTTCGTGCCCGACTACACCGTTGTCGACATCCCGAGCGTTCTGGCCGATCCGGAGACCGACGGCACGAACAGCACGACCTTCATCGCCCTCGACCTGGAGCGGCATCTGACGCTGATCGGGGGCAGCGAGTACGCCGGCGAGATGAAGAAGTCGATGTTCAGCGTGATGAACTTCCTGATGCCGCAGCGCGGCGTGCTGAGCATGCACTGCAGCGCGAACTACGGCGCGGATCCTTCGGACTGCGCCCTGTTCTTCGGCCTCTCCGGCACCGGCAAGACGACCCTCTCGGCGGACCCCGCGCGCACCCTGATCGGCGACGACGAGCACGGCTGGTCCGACCGCGGCATCTTCAACATCGAGGGCGGCTGCTACGCCAAGGTCATCCGCCTCGATCCTCTGGGGGAACCCGAGATCTACGCCACCACGCGGCGCTTCGGCACCGTGCTCGAGAATGTCGTCTTCGATCCCGAGACACGGAAGCTCGATCTCGACGACGACTCCCGCACCGAGAACACCCGGGCCAGCTATCCGCTCAGCCACCTCGAGCACGTCGACGTCGGCGGCAACGCGGGGCATCCGACGTCGGTCGTCTTCCTGACCTGCGACGCCTTCGGCGTGCTGCCGCCGATCAGCCGCCTGGACGAGTCGCAGGCGATGTACCACTTCCTGTCGGGCTACACCGCGAAGGTCGCCGGCACCGAGCGGGGCGTCACCGAACCGTCGGCGACCTTCAGCGCCTGTTTCGGCGCCCCCTTCATGCCGCTGCCGGCGTCGGCCTACGCCAAGCTCCTGGGCGAGAAGGTGCGGCGCCACTGCGTCGACGTCTGGCTCGTCAACACGGGCTGGGCCAGGGGGCCTTACGGCCAGGGCAGCCGGATCAAGCTGGCGTACACGCGGCGGATGATCCACGCGGCGCTCGACGGCAGCCTGACGGGGGTGCCCACGCGCACCCATCCCGTCTTCGGTCTGGCCTATCCCACGGTGATCGAAGGCGTGCCGGGCGACGTGCTCGACCCGCGGGAGGGCTGGAGCGATCCCCAGGCGTACGACCAGTACGCGCGGCGCCTGGCCCGGATGTTCACGGACAACTTCGAGAGTCTGGGCGGCGGCGCCTCGGAGGCCGTGCAGGCCGCGGCGCCCCGTGTTGCCGTGTGAAGCGGTAGGGAGACCCGGATGATTCCCGTCAAGAGCGCCATCTCGGACAGCGGCCGCGCCCACGTCGACGGCCTGGACGCCTACCGGAAGCTCTACCGGGAGTCGATCGAGGATCCGGACGGCTTCTGGCTCGAGCAGACCCGTTCGCTGGACTGGTTCGAGGAGCCCCGTTCCGCGGGTCGCTGGGACTTCGAGGCCGTCGACTTCGCCTGGTTCGAGGACGGCGTGCTGAACGCCTGCACGAACTGCGTCGACCGCCACGCCGCCGCCCGGCCCGACAAGACGGCCCTGATCTGGGTCGAGGACGAGCCGGGCCGCTACCAGCGGATCAGCTACCGGGAGCTGAAGCGGAACGTCTGCCGGGTCGCCAACGTGCTGACCTCACTCGGGATCGGGCAGGGCGACCGGGTCTGCATCTACCTGCCGATGATCCCGGAGCTGGCCTACACGATGCTGGCCTGTGCACGGATCGGCGCGGTGCATTCGGTGGTCTTCGCCGGCTTCTCGGCCGACAGCCTGCGCGAGCGCATCGTCGACGCCGGTTGCCGGCTGCTCGTGACCGCGAACGAAGGTCTGCGCGGCGGCCGGACGATCCCGCTCAAGGCGACCTGCGACCGGGCGGTCGAGGGGCTGGATCTGGTCGAGCACATGCTGGTCGCGCGGCGCACCGACACCGAGGTGCCGATGACGCCGGGACGCGACCTCTGGCTCCACGAGGAGACGTCGAAGCAGCGCGCCACGGCGCCGGTGGCGCGGCTCGACGCCGAGGCGCCGCTCTTCGTGCTCTACACCAGCGGCTCGACGGGAAGGCCCAAGGGCCTTCTCCACACGACCGGCGGCTACCTGCTGTACGCGTCGATGACGCACCGCCTGATCTTCGATCACCACGACGACGACATCCACTTCTGCGCCGCCGACATCGGCTGGGTCACGGGGCACAGCTACATCGTCTACGGTCCACTGGCGAACGGCGCGACCAGCGTCATGTTCGAGTCGGTGCCGACCTACCCCGACCCGGGCCGCTACTGGCAGGTCGTGGACGACCTGGGCGTGACGCTCTTCTACACCGCGCCGACCGCGCTGCGGGCGATCGCCCGCGAGGGCGACCAGTGGGTCGAGGCCTGTGACCGCGGTTCGCTGCGGGTGCTCGGCTCGGTCGGCGAACCGATCAACCCCGAGGTCTGGAACTGGTACCACGACGTGGTCGGCAACGGCCAGTGTCCGGTCGTCGACACCTGGTGGCAGACGGAGACGGGCGGCATCCTGATCACTCCGCTGCCGGGCGCGACGCCGCTCCTGCCCGGCTCGGCGACTCTTCCCTTCTTCGGCGTCGAGCCGGTGCTCGTGGACGCCGACGGCAACGAGCTCGAAGGTAACGACCGGAGCGGCAACCTCTGCCTGAAACGCTCCTGGCCCGGGCAGGCGCGGACGATCTACGGCGACCACCAGCGCTTCGTGGAGACCTACTTCAGCACGTATCCCGGCATGTACTTCACCGGCGACGGCTGCCGGCGCGACGAGCACGGCTACTACTGGATCACCGGCCGCGTCGACGACGTGCTCAACGTGTCCGGGCACCGCCTCGGCACCGCCGAGATCGAGAGCGCGCTGGTGGCGCACGACGCCGTGGCCGAGGCGGCGGTGGTCGGCTGCCCGCACGAGATCAAGGGCGTCGGCATCTACGCCTACGTGCTGATCACGCCGGAGGCCGAGAACCGGGACCGGCCGGAACTCGTGGCCGAACTGCGCCAGCAGGTCCGCACGGTGATCGGACCGATCGCCACGCCGGACCACATCCACGTCGCCGCCGGCCTGCCGAAGACCCGCTCCGGCAAGATCATGCGCCGCGTGCTGCGCAAGATCGCCGCGGGCGAGTACGAAGACCTCGGCGACGTGACGACCCTGGCGGAACCCGCGGTCGTCGACGGCCTCGTCGAGGACCACCGCGCCGCGGCCGGCTGAACCTCCCCGGGACCCCAGGGGCTCGGGACCAGGCAGGGTTACACTGCGGCCAGTGGCCAGGGACGATCAGGCACGGGATCTCGGTACGCCGATGCGACTGCTCCTGGTCGCTGCCTGCGTCGTCGTCCTGGTCGCCGGTCTGCGGGCCGCGTCCTCGATCATGGTCCCGTTCCTGGTCGCGGTCTTCATCGCCGCCATCAGCCTGCCCGTTCTGACCTGGCTGCAGCGACGCCTGCCGATGATCGTCGCCGTCCTCGGCACGATCCTGATGGATCTGCTGGTCATCGCCATGGCCGGCTATCTGGTCGGTTCCACGGCGAACCAGGTCGCGGGCGAGATGGGCGAGATCCAGTCCACCCTCACGGAGTGGATCAGAGACGGCAGCGATTGGCTCGAGGAGCGGGGCGTGCCGGTCGCCAGTTGGCTGGCGGACTCGACGGCGGACGGCACGGGCGATGGGGCCGCGGCCGTCGACCCGGAGTCCCCGGATGCCGCCCAGGCAGCGCTCGACGGCGGTGACGACTCCCTGTCGCTTGCCCTGTTCTCGCGTTTCGAGCCAGGCTTCCTGGTCGACTTCGTGAACCGGACCCTGCGGACGACGACGGCGGCCCTCTCGTCGTTCCTCGTCATCTCGCTGATCGTCATCTTTACCCTCTTCGAGGCGGCGTCCTTCGGCCCCAAGGTGCGCGCGGCCTTCGGCAGCGCCGGCGCCGAGGCGCGCTTCGCGCGCGCCATGCACGAAATCCAGCACTACATGGGGATCAAGACGGTGATCAGCCTGGTCACCGGCCTGCTGATCGGCATCTGGGTGGGGGTGATGGGCGTCGAGTTCGCGGTCTTCTGGGGCCTGGTGGCCTTCGTCCTGAACTTCATCCCGAACCTCGGTTCGATCATCGCGGCGGTGCCGACGACCCTCCTGGCCATGGTCCAGATCGGCGTCGGCCGGGCGCTGCTCGTCGCCCTGGGCTACCTGGTCGTCAACATGGTGATCGGCAACTTCATCGAACCGCCGCTGCTGGGAAGGCGGCTCGGCTTGTCGACCCTGGTGGTCGTCCTGTCCCTCGTCTTCTGGGGTTGGGTTTGGGGACCGGTCGGCATGCTGCTGTCCGTGCCGCTGACGATGGTGGTCAAGATCCTGCTCGAGAACACGGAGGAGTTCCGCTGGGTGGCGGTGCTCCTCGGCGACAGCCGGGAAGCGGAACGTCTGGCGCCGGCTTCCGGCGCGGAGGGGAAGGACTGAAGCCGGGCCTCAGAGCAGGCCGGGAATGACCGCTCGCCGGTTCGAGGGGTAGTCCGGGAACCTCTCGCGATACCAGCGGTGACGCCAAAGGGCCCGGGGCACCAGGTTGGCCGCGGTCCAGAGCGCGAAGGCGAGGCCGGGTAGCGACCAGCTCATTAGCGCGAACCCCGCCCACTCGACGATCTCGCCCGCCAGGTTGGGGCAGGAGACGAGGTTGAAGGCGCCGCCGCGCGGCAGAACGGCGCCGCCGGAGGCTCTCGCCCGCAGGGCCGACAGGCGGTAGTCGGACGAGACGTTGAGGGCGGCGCCGATCAGGAAGAGCGCGGTGCCGGCAAGGAAGCGCGGATCGGTGAACCAGCCCGCCGGGTAGTCGGCGATCCGGGCCATGAACCAGCCCAGGAGCACGCCGTTGACGACGTTGAAGAAGAAGCCGGAGGCGGCCGTGACGGCGGGGAACGGCCGCGCCTGGCGCTGGACGAACCATGGCCACACCAGGGTGCGGTGAACGTAGTGGGCAAGCCAGAGGCCGACCAGGACATCGCCGACCACATGACGCTCACCGGCCGCCAGGTAGACGGCCGGGAAGACGGCCAGGGCGGACAGTTCCATGAGGAGCCAGCCCCAGCGCGGGTCGACGTTCGGACCCCAGGCTCTGCCGCCTACCCGGCCGGTCATGTCCTTCCCCACCAGGCCGTAGACCAGCACCGGCACGGTCAGCAGGCACCAGAAGATGACGACCGCGCCGAAGACATCCAGGTAGACGGGAATTGCGGTCGGGTCCGCCACGACGACTCACACGGTAGCGCAAGGCGGCGGCGCAGCTGTCGGCCGGACCGCCGTATCCGTCCGCGCAGACCGATTGACATGCGACTTCCCCGTGCTAGTCTCGGAATCGGGACTATTCGGGTCCCGGTTTGTGAAGATAGCTGCGCCGGGGTTCGATGCGCCACAACCGCCCGGCCGCCGCCCGCACGCTGCGAAGACGACACGCGTCATGATCCGACTGACCAAGCAAGCCGACTACGGCATCGTCCTGCTGAGCCAACTGGCCCTGACGGGGCAGGCCGCGGCCGCCGAACTGGCGCTGCAGACGCATCTGCCGCCGCCGATGGTCAGCAAGATCCTCAAATTGCTCGCCAGGAACGGGCTGCTGGTGTCCCACCGCGGCGTCCACGGCGGCTACGAGCTGGCGCGTCCGGCGTCCGAGATCAGCGTCGCCGAGGCGATCTTCGCGCTCGAGGGGCCGATCGCCCTGACCCAGTGCAGCGAGCATTCCCACGATGACTGCTCGTACGAGGCGTTCTGCCGCGTGAGCGAGAACTGGCAGCGGATCGACCGGGCTGTCCGCGGCGCTCTCGAAGGCGTCACGATCGAGGACATGGCGCGTCCGGACTTTCTCTCCGGACAGTCCGCCGGCAGCCGGCCGCGTTCCGGGGCCGCCACCCTCATTCCGCTCGGGAGCAGCACCTGATGCCGACGGCCACCGACACGATCGAGGCGCTCGCCGAACGCGACTACGAGTACGGCTTCGTCACCGACGTCGAGCAGGACACGGCGCCGCCGGGTCTGAGCGAGGACATCATCGCCTTCATCTCGGCGAAGAAGAACGAGCCCCAGTGGCTGCTCGACTGGCGGCTCCAGGCCTACCGGGGCTGGCTCAAGATGGTCGAGCCGCAGTGGGCGAACGTGCGCTACGAGCCGATCGACTACCAGTCGATCTGCTACTACGCGGCGCCGAAGAGCGACGACGACCGGCCCAAGAGCCTCGACGAAATCGATCCCGAGATCCTGGCCACCTACGAGAAGCTCGGCATCCCGCTCAAGGAGCAGGAGGTGCTGGCCGGCGTGGCGGTCGACGCGGTCTTCGACAGCGTCTCCGTCGCGACGACGTTCCGCGAGAAGCTGGCCGAGCTCGGCGTCATCTTCTGCTCGTTCTCCGAGGCGGTCCAGGATCACCCGGAACTCGTCAGGAAGTACCTCGGCACCGTGGTGCCGCGGCGGGACAACTTCTTCGCCGCCCTGAACTCCGCCGTGTTTTCCGACGGCTCCTTCGTCTACATACCGAAGGGCGTGCGCTGCCCGATGGAGCTCTCGACGTACTTCCGGATCAACGCGATGAACACCGGCCAGTTCGAGCGCACCCTGAGCATCGCGCACGAAGGCAGCAACGTCAGCTACCTGGAAGGCTGCACCGCGCCGATGCGCGACGAGAACCAGTTGCACGCAGCCGTGGTCGAGCTGGTCGCCCACGAGGACGCGCAGATCAAGTACTCGACGGTCCAGAACTGGTATCCGGGCGACAAGGAAGGCGTGGGCGGCATCTACAACTTCGTGACCAAGCGCGGCCTCTGCGAAGGCCGGCGCAGCAAGATCTCGTGGACACAGGTCGAGACCGGTTCGGCGGTGACCTGGAAGTACCCGAGCTGCATCCTCAGGGGCGACGACTCGGTGGGCGAGTTCTACTCGGTGGCGGTGTCGAACAACCGCCAGCAGGCCGACACGGGGACCAAGATGGTCCACGTCGGCAAGCGCACCTCGAGCACCATCATCTCGAAGGGAATCTCCGCCGGCGAGGGTCAGAACACCTATCGCGGGTCGGTGCGGATCCTCCGCTCGGCGGAGGACGCCAGGAACTTCTCGCAGTGCGACTCGATGCTGATCGGGGATCGCTGCGGAGCTCATACGTTCCCCTACATCGACGTCGCGAATCCCACCGCCCAGATGGAGCACGAGGCGTCGACGTCGAAGATCGGCGAAGACCAGATCTTCTACTGCAACCAGCGCGGCATTGACACCGAAGATGCCGTTTCCATGATCGTCAACGGGTTCTGCAAGGAAGTGTTCCGCGAACTCCCGATGGAGTTCGCCGTGGAGGCACAGAAGCTGCTCGAGGTGAGCCTCGAGGGCAGCGTCGGCTGACCCCTTTGGGGAGCCGCATGCTGCCGGGACCGCAAGCGGCTGCTCAGCCGCCATACGGAGAGACACAGCAATGCTGAGGGTGAAGGACCTTCACGCGAAGGTCGAAGAACAGGAAATCCTGAAGGGCGTGGATCTTGAGGTCCGCGCGGGCGAAGTTCACGCCGTGATGGGGCCGAACGGCTCGGGCAAGAGCACGCTGGCCCAGGTTCTCGCGGGCAAGGAGGACTACGAGGTCACCGCGGGCTCGCTGGAGCTCGACGGCGAGGACCTGCAGGAGATGGCGCCGGAAGAGCGGGCCCACGCCGGCCTCTTCCTGGCCTTCCAGTATCCGGTCGAGATCCCCGGCGTCGGCAACAGCTACTTCCTGAAGGCGGCGGTCAACGCGAACCGCAAGGCGCGGGGCGAGGCGGAACTCGACGCGATGGACTTCCTGAAGCTGCTGCGCGAGCGCGCCGGCCTGGTCGAGGTCGACGAGGCGCTGCTGCGGCGCCCGGTCAACGAGGGCTTCTCGGGCGGCGAGAAAAAGCGGAACGAGATCCTCCAGATGGCGGTGCTCGAGCCCCGGCTCGCGGTGCTGGACGAGACGGACTCCGGGCTCGACATCGACGCGCTCAAGACGGTGGCGGCAGGCGTCAACGCGCTCCGGGCGGAGAACCGCGCGTTCGTCGTCATCACCCACTACCAGCGCCTGCTGAACTACATCGTTCCGGACCACGTTCACGTCCTTCTCGACGGCCGCATCGTCCGCTCCGGCGGCAGCGAGCTCGCGCACGAACTGGAAGAGAAGGGCTACGGCGGGTTCGACGGTGCGCGGGCAGAGGCCTGAACTGGAGAGATCGTGACCTCCGGCGCCGACACCCGCACCGGTCCCTACCTGGAGCTCTTCGCCGGCCGCGGCGCCGGGGGGCCCGTGGGAGCGAGGCGGCAGCAGGCGATCGAGCGCTTCGAAGCGGCCGGCTTTCCGGGTTCGCGAGACGAGGAGTGGCGGCAGACGAACCTCGGCCCGATCCTGCGCGCCCGGCCCGTGCCGGCGTCCGGAGGGGCGTTGGGGGAAGGCGGCGCCCTGCCCTTTCTCTACCCCGACTGCGACCGGATGGTGTTCGTCAACGGCCGCTATGCGCCGGCCGCCTCGTCGCCTCCGGAGGGCGTGACCGCATTCTCCCTCGCCGATCCGGCGGGCGCCGGCGCCGACCTCCTCGCCGAGCACCTGGGTGCGAGCGTGGACGGTCGCGCTTCCTGCAGCGCCGACGCCGGCGTCCATCCGTTCGCGGCGCTCAACACCGCGCTGTTCGAGGACGGCGTAGCGCTCGGGATCCCGGCGGGGACGGCGCTCGAGCGGCCGATCCAGGTGCTCTGGCTCAGCGCGCCGTCCGCGGACGCCGCGGCGGCGGAGGGCGGCGCCCCGGCCTCGATCGAGGTGAGCTTCCCCCGTCTGCTCGTCGTAGCCGGCGAGAACAGCCAGGCAGCCGTCATCGAGACGTTCGCCGCCGCCGACCCGGCGGCCGGCGGCTACTTCGTCTGCCCCGCGGCGGAGTTCGTTTGCGGCGCGGGTTCGGTGGTCCGCCACACCCGGCTGCAGGCCGACGCGGCCGGAGCGTTCCACCTCGGCTTCCAGCACGCCCGGGTCGACCGTTCCGCGGCCTTCGACTCCTCGTCCCTGGCCTTCGGCGGCGCCCTGGTACGGAACGACACGGTCGCCCTGCTCGACGGCGAGGGCGCGGACTGCACCCTCGACGGTCTCTACGTCCTCGACGGCTCCCAGTTCACGGGCAACCACATGCGGGTCGAGCACCGGCAGCCGCACACGACCAGCCACCAGCTCTACAAGGGCGTGCTCGACGGCCAGGCCCGCTCCGTGTTCAACGGCCGCATCTACGTTCACCAGGCCGCCCAGAAGACGGACGCCAAGCAGACGAACCGCAACCTGTTGCTGTCCAAGGCCGCGCTGGCCAACAGCAACCCGCAACTCGAGATCTTCGCCGACGACGTCCGCTGCACCCACGGCTCGACGATCGGCCGTCTCGACGAGGAGGCTCTCTTCTACCTGCGCGCCCGCGGCATCGGTTTCGAGGAGGCGCACGGCATGCTCGTCCACGCCTTCGCGCGGGAGGTCACGGACAAGGCGACGTTCGAGCCGCTGCGGCGGGACCTGGAAGCTCGCCTGTTCGCCAGCCTGAACGGCGGCCGGAGCAACGGGCAGGACGGGTAGACGGATGACGGCGCCGGCAGCCGCGGTCGGGAACGAACAGCGGGACTCCGCCGCGTTCGACGTCGAGCGCCTGCGGGCCTGCTTCCCCATCCTCGAGCGGAACGTTCGCGGCCACCGGCTGGTCTACCTCGACAACGCCGCCAGCGCGCAGCGGCCGGAAGTCGTGATCGACGCGGTCAGCGACTGCTACCGCACCTACTACGCCAACGCCCACCGCGGCGTCCACGCCCTGTCCGAGCAGTCGACCGACGCCTACGAGGCGGCCCGCGGCAAACTCGCGCGCTTCATCGGCGCCCCGGACAGCCACGAGGTCGTCTTCACCCGGGGCACGACCGAGAGCCTGAACCTGGTCGCCCAGAGCTACGGCCGTCCGCGGCTTGAGCCGGGCGACGAGGTGCTGCTGACCGAGATGGAGCACCACTCGAACATCGTCCCCTGGCAACTCGTCTGCGAGCAGACCGGCGCCCGCGTGCTCGCGGCGCCGATCACCGACGACGGCGAGCTCGATCTGGACGCGTTTGCCGGCATGCTCAACGAGCGCACCCGGGTGGTCGCGCTCGCCCACGTCTCGAACGCGCTCGGCACGGTCAACGACATCCCGGCCGTCGTCGAGCTGACCCGTGCCCGCTCGGACGCGGCCGTGGTGGTCGACGGCGCGCAGGCGGTGCCGCACATGGCGGTCGACGTCCCCGCGCTCGGCTGCGACTTCTACGCGTTCTCGGGCCACAAGATGTACGGCCCCGGCGGCATCGGCGTGCTCTGGGGCCGGCACGAGCTGCTGGCGGCCATGCCCCCGTACCACGGCGGCGGCGCGATGATCACGCGGGTCACCTTCGAGCGCAGCGGGTACATGCCGCCGCCGCAGCGCTTCGAGGCCGGAACGCCTGCTATCGCGCCGGCGATCGGTCTGGGCGTCGCGGTGGAGTTCCTGGAGTCGATCGGTCTGAATCGGATCGAGCGGCACGAGCACGAACTGCTCTCCCACACTGTGGAAGTTCTGAATGATCTCCCGTGGGTTCGCGTGCTGGGCCACGCCTCGAACGCCGGATCGGCCCGCGCCGCGGTCGTCTCGCTGGTGATCGACGGCGCCCACCCCCACGATGTGGCAACGATTCTGGACGAGCAGGGGATCGCGATCCGTGCCGGTCACCACTGCGCGCAGCCGCTGATGGACCGGCTCGGCGTCCCGGCCACGGTGCGGGCCTCGTTCGGGCTCTACAACACCCACGAGGAAGTCGACCTGCTCGTCTCCGGCCTGCACGAAGTGCGGCGGATCTTCGGCTGAACGCCTGGGAGCAGCGCCGAACGTCATGTCCGATCTCCGCGATCTCTACCAGCAGGTCATCCTCGACCACTACCGCTCGCCCCGGAACTTCGGGGCTCTCGACCCGGCGACGGCCTGCGCCGAGGGCTACAACCCCCTGTGCGGCGACAAGGTCAAGATCTACCTGCGGATGGACGGCGACCGCGTCGACGGCGCGACCTTCGAGGGCGTCGGATGCGCGATCTCGACCGCCTCGGCGTCGCTGATGACCGAAGCGGTGCGCGGACTCCACCGCTCCGAGGCCGAGGCCCTGCTCGCATCCTTCCTGGCCCTGATGACCGGCGAGGGGGAGGACGGCGTGCCGCTCGGCAAGCTCGAGGTGCTGAGCGGCGTCAAGGACTACCCGGTGCGGATCAAGTGTGCGACCCTGGCGTGGCACGCTCTCCGCGCGGCCATGGAAGGCGGCGACACGGAGACGGTGACGACCGAGTAGGCTGTACCGTCGACGGGAGGAACGGAGTAATGAACGACACCGCCACGACTGGAGTCCCGGTGGACATGGCGGCCCTCGAGGCCCGGATCGTCGAGGCGCTCAAGACGGTCTACGATCCGGAGATCCCGGTCGACGTCTACGAACTCGGCCTGATCTACGACGTGCGGATCGAAGAGGACGCCCACGTCAAACTGCAGATGACGCTGACCTCTCCGCACTGCCCGGTCGCCGAGTCGCTGCCGGGCGACGTGGAGCGGACCGTTCGCGACGTCGAAGGCGTCGAGGGCGCCGAGGTCGAGGTGGTCTGGGACCCGACCTGGAATCCGGCCATGATGAGCGAAGCCGCCAAACTCGAACTGGGGTTCTTCTAGTGAAACTACCGGGTGCGCCAGCCGTCTGGCCGGCATCCGGCGGAGGTTCTCTGATGCGTAGCTTTTCCCTTGCGACTGCCCTGTCCACTTTGGTCCTGGTTCTCGCCGCTTCCCTGGCCTTCGCCGAGCAGAAGGACCATGGGCTGCGCAACGCGAAACACCCGGAGCCCGGCGTCCTCTTCGGCGGCCAGCCGACGGAGGATCAGCTCAAGGCGATGGCCGGGGAGGGCCTGTCTCTCGTCCTCGACCTGCGTACCGAGGGCGAGAACCGCGGCTTCGACGAGCCCGCGGCGCTGCAGAGCCTGGACGTGCCCTACCTGAACCTGCCGGTCGACGGCGACCGGCTGGCGCTGCCCGAGACCTTCGAGCGCTTCATTGAGGCGATGGAGAAGGCGGACGGCCCGGTGCTTGTCCACTGCGCCTCGGGCAACCGCGTCGGCGCCATGTACTACGCCTATCTCGTTTCCGCGAAGGGCGTAGACCGGGAAGAGGCCCGGAAGCGAGCGCGGGAGAACGGCCTGGGTAACCGGGCTCTCGAGGGCGCCGTCGACCGCTACCTCGACTCGAAGCCCTGACGGGTCGGCGCCCGTATATGCTTGGCGCCGCTTGACCGGCCTCTCGCCACGCCTTCGTCCGCCGCGCCCACGACCCACGAGAACCACGCGTCGATGAGTCAGGTCGAGGCCGCCGGAACGCCCGAGGCCGGCGGGCCGCCGCAGCGTCAGCCGCTGGACGTCGCGACGGACACGTTGCGCTTCCTCGCCGTCGACATGGTCGAGCGGGCGAACAGCGGGCATCCCGGCGCGCCGATGGGCCAGGCCGCGATGGCGGCGCTGCTGTGGACGAAGTACCTGCGCTTCGCACCGAACGATCCGCAGTGGCCGAACCGGGACCGCTTCGTGCTCTCCTGCGGCCACGCCTCGGCGTTGATCTACGGGCTCCTGCACCTGGCCGGCTACGACCTCAGCCTCGACGAGATCCGGAACTTCCGGCAGTACGGCTCGCTCACTCCGGGTCACCCCGAGCACGGCCTCACCCCCGGCGTCGAGGTGACGACCGGGCCGCTCGGCCAGGGGATCTCGGCCGCCGTCGGCATGGCGATCGCCGAGCAACTGCTGGCCGTTCGTTTCAACCGGCCGGGCCACGTCCTGTTCAATCACAAGACCTGGGTGCTCGCCTCCGACGGCGACCTGATGGAGGGCGTCGCCTCCGAGGCCTGCTCCATGGCCGGCCACCTCGGCCTCGGCAAGCTGAACGTGCTCTACGACGCGAACCGGATCACGATCGACGGCCCGACCGACCTCAGCTTCAGCGAGGACGTGCTGGCGCGCTATCAGGCGTACGGCTGGCATACCCTGTCGGTTACGGACGGCAACGACATCGAGGCACTCGACGCGGCGTTCGAGGCGGCTTTGGCGGAAACGGGCCGGCCGAGCCTGATCCAGGTCAGCACGCACATCGGCTACGGCAGTCCGAACAAGCAGGACAGCGCGTCGTCGCACGGCGCGCCCCTGGGCGCGGACGAAGTCGTCGCGACCAAGGAGGCCCTGGGCTGGCCGCTGGAGCCCGAATTCCTCGTGCCCGAGGCCGCCCGCGAAGCGTTCGCGCCGGCCGCGGACTTCGGGTCCGGGGCGGCCGCCGAATGGCACGGTCTGCTCGAGTCCTACCGCCGCGAGTACCCTGACGCCGCGGCCGAACTCGACCGTCGCCTGGCCGTCGGTTTGCCCGACGGCTGGCGCGACGCCCTGCCGTGCTTCGACCCCGATTCCGGCCCGATCGCCACCCGCTCGGCCTCCGGGGTCACGCTGAACGCGCTGAAAGACCTGATCCCCGAGCTGGCCGGCGGCTCGGCCGACCTGACCGGTTCGAACAACACCCTGCTCGAGGGCGAAGGCGACTACGCCGCCGGCGCGCCCACCCGGCACTTCCGCTTCGGCGTGCGCGAGCACGCGATGGCCGCAGCGATGAACGGCCTGGCGCTCTCCGGCCTGTTCCGCCCCTACGGCGGCACCTTCCTCTGCTTCCTCGACTACCTCAAGCCGAGCCTGCGCCTGGCCGCGCTGATGGAACTCCGGGCGATCTACGTCTTCACCCACGATTCCGTCTTCCTGGGCGAAGACGGCCCGACCCACCAGCCGATCGAGCACCTGGCGCACCTGCGCGCGGTGCCGGGGCTGGTCGTCGTCCGGCCGGCCGACGCGAACGAGACCGCCGCCGCCTGGGCGCTGGCCCTCGAGACGCCGGGCCCCTGCGCCCTGGTTCTCACACGCCAGAAGCTGCCCGTGCTCGAAGCCACGGCGGACCGCGCCCTCGAAGGCGTGGCCCGCGGCGCCTACGTCGTGAGCGACAGCGCCGGCGAACCCGATCTCATCCTGATCGCCACCGGCTCCGAAGTCGCCCCCGCTCTCGAAGCGGCCGGGGAGCTCACCGCCGAAGGCCACGCCGTCCGCGTCGTCAGCATGCCCTCCTGGGAGGCCTTCGCCGCGCAGTCTAGGGAGTACCGCGACGAAGTCCTGCCGCCGGCCGTCCGCCGCCGGCTGGCCGTCGAGGCCGCCGCGACCCTCGGCTGGGAACGCTGGACCGGCTCCGACGGCGACGTCCTCGGCCTCGACCGCTTCGGGGCTTCCGCCCCGTACGGCGACCTGGTCGAGAACCTGGGCATCAACGCCGCGGCGATCGCCGAACGCGCGCGGCGACTGCTTTAGGAAGGTCGCCGGCCTCCGGCCGGCGGCGGATCAAACCGGGCCTCACCGCTCCGCGGCGATGCCCGGAGCGGGTCAGAAGACCCGCGCACCCAGCGGAGACCCGCGCTTCGGTGACATCAACTCTCTGGGTGCGCGGGTCTTCTGACCCGCTGCCGCCGGAGGCGGCCTCGAATCGCGCCGGCCGCAGGCCGGCTCCGCATTGGGTGGAGTCACGGCATGCCGCCGTGAGTGCTACGCCGGCAACATCGCCACGAAGTCCTCCAACGGCAGCACCTCCACACCATCGATCCGCTGCGGCCGATCCCCCAGGTAGACGACGATCCGGCGCTTCAGGCGGTCCGTCCGGCTGGCGAGCGACCGGAAACCGCGGAGGACGCCTCGGTCCGCGCGCCGGCTGGCCTTGACCTCGATCCCCCACAGCTCCCTGCCCACCTCCAGGACGAAGTCGACCTCCGCTCCGTGCCGCGTGCGGTAGTGGCAGAGCGCGACTTCCGGCCAGAGAGTTCCCAGGCGGCGGTGCAACTCATACGCCACCAGGTGCTCGAGCAGGAGACCGCGCTCGTCGTCCAGCGGCCGGTCCAGCGGCCGTCGCAGCAGGGCATTGCGGACGCCCAGGTCGAACAGGAAGAGCTTGCCGTGGCGGACCAGGGAGGAGCGGTCGGAGCCGCTCCAGGCGGGGACACGAAAGACGACCAGGGTGTCTTCCAGGACGTCGACGTAGCGGCGCGCCGTCTCGTAGGCGATGCCCGCGTCCTTGCACAGTGAGTTCAGGTTGAGGATGCGGCCTGACGCGGCAGCCGCAAGGTCGAGCAGGCGGCTGAAACCGCCGACGTCGCGGACCAGGGCCTCGGCCTGGATCTCCGCGCGGAGGTAGGTGTCGACATAGCTTCTGAGGTCGAGTGCGCGAGTGGCGCCGTCCGTTTCCGCATAGATGCCCGGCAGGCTGCCGTGGGCCAGCACCCGATCCAGATCGAAGTCAGGCCCGAGCTCGCGAACCAGCAGCGGATGCATGTAGTGAACGTGGATTCGCCCTGGCAGCAGGTTGGCCTGCCCCCGTCGCAGCTTGCGGGCGCTCGATCCGGACAGCAGGAAGCGGAAGCGGGCCGGCGTCTGGTCGAGAAGCACCTGGACGACATCGAGCAGGGCCGGGACTCGCTGAACCTCGTCCAGGAAGACGGTCGCTGTGTCCTGAGGCGCGGCCGCCAGCTCCCGGGACAGCCGCTCTGGCTGTGCTACGTAGTCCCGGAACGCTCCCGGATCGGCCAGGTTGACGACGAGGTCCGGCTCGAGGCTCGCCAGCAGGGTCGACTTTCCGACCTGGCGGGGTCCGAGGACAAGGGCGCTGCGCTGCGATGAGCGGAGGACCGGAGCCAGCAATCGTTCGTACACGCGGGTAAAATAACCGTATTTTTCCCCGGTTGCAATAGATTTCTGCCGAGATCACCTACTCCGGCAGGCTGAAGGCGATGTACTCGCCTCCGGAAGGCCCGCCCGTACGCCCGCCGCCGGCGGCGATGACGACGTACTGCTTGCCTTCGACGCTGTAGACGGCCGGGGTCGCGTAGCCTGCTGCCGAGAGCTTCGTCTCCCAGAGGATCTCGCCGTTCCGCGTGTCGTAGGCGCGGAACATCTCGTCGGGCGTCGCGGCGATGAAGATGAGGCCGGACGCCGTGACCACCGGGCCTCCGTAGTTGACTGCGCCGAAGCCGAGGCCGGGGTGCGAGGGATAGTCACCGAAGGGCACCTTCCAGGCGATCTCGCCGGTCGCCAGGTCGATCGAGTTGAGCGTCCCCCAGGGCGGCGAGTTGCCGGGCAGGTTCTCGTGGTCGCGGAGATAGACGTAGCCGCCGAGCGCGTAGGCGAGTTCGCCCCTGGGCTCGTCCTCTTCGGGCTCCGGCGACAGGATGTAGGCCTCGATCGCGCCCAGTTCGATCCGGTTCAGGTGCGCGAAGCCCTCCATCCGGCCGCTGCCTTCGCGGATGATCCGGCGCATCTCGTCGCGCGACAGGCGGTCGCCGACGCCGAGCAGGGGGCCGCCCATGTCGGTGCCTTCGAGCTTCAGGCCGTGGCAGCGTCCGCAGTGAAGCGCGTACGTGCCGTAGCGGCTGAAGCCGACCGGCACTTCGGTGAGGTTCAGGATGCCGGCGACGTCGTTCGCGTTGACGATCAGGTGATTCGTGCTCGGGTCGAACGCCGAGCCGCCCCACTCGCCGCCGCCGTCGTACCAGGGCGTGAAGAGGACGGTGCCGACCTTCGGCGGCGCCCAGGGCCGCAGATCCCAGTCCTTGATCCGTTCCTCGACGAACGCCCGCGCTTCCGGAGTGCGGTTCGTGATCTCGAAGTCCTGGCGGCTGATGACCACGGCGGACATGGGCTGGGTCGGCGCCGTCACCTCGCCCGGCAGGGTGCTGGGAATCGGCGTCTCGATCTCGTGAATCGGGTACATCGACTCGCCGGTCTCCCGGTCGAAGACGTAGAGCTGTCCCGTCTTCGTCGTGATCGCGACCGCGTTGATCGTGCGGCCGTCCCGCTCCAGTTGAACCAGGGTCGGCGGTGACGGGTTGTCCTTGTCCCAGAGGTCGTGGCGGACGACCTGGAAGTGCCACTTCAGTTCCCCGGTGCGCGCGTCGACCGCCACCAGGGAGTCGGAGAAGAGGTTGTCGCCGAGACGGCTCGCGCCGTAGAAGTCGGGGGTGGCCGACCCGGTCGGAGCGAAGACGATGCCGCGCTCTTCATCGAGCGCCATGCCGGTCCAGACGTTGGCGCCGCCCGCGCGCTCGAGCGAGCCTTCGGCCCACGTCTCGGAGCCGGTGTCGCCGGGCTTCGGAATCGTGTCGAACTGCCAGACCAGGCTGCCGTCCACCGCGCTGAAGGCCCTGATCGAACCGGGATACGCGTTCGCGTCCTCGTTCGTCGAGAAGCCGAGGATCAGCTTGTCTTCGAAGACGAGTCCGGCCACGGTGACGAAGATGACGCCGGCCCGGTCGACGTCCGGCGTCAGGTCGAGGACGCCGCCGTCGCCGAAGCCCTCGACCAGGCTGCCGTCGGCGGCGTCGAGCGCGATCAGGTCCTTGCCGTGGGTGTAGAAGAGCCGCCGCTCGGAGCCGTTCTCCCACCACATGAGGCCGCGCTGGGCGTTGCCGGGAAGCTCCAGATCGCTGCGCCAGATCTCCTCGCCGGTGGCCGCGTCGAGCGCGAAGGCGTCGAGATGGGGCGAGAGGGCGTAGAGCACGCCATCGACGACTAGGGGGCTCGTGTACATCGTGGCGCCTGGCCCCCGCGGTTCGCCCGCGTCGTAGACCCACGCGACCTCGAGCTGGCTCACGTTGTCCCGGTCGATCTCGGTCAGCGGGCTGTAGTGCCGGCGTCCGGAGTCGCCGAGGTAGACCGGCCAGTCCTCGTCGGTCGGGCCGCAGGAGGTGAGGAGGACGACCGCCGCGACGGCGACGGTCAGGTTCGAGGCGCTGGCGGATCGCATGGCGAGCAATCGTACTTGCTCGCGGAAGAGCGAGCGTTCCCGTGCAGAATAGAAATCAGCTTCTGTTTTGCACGGGCGAGCCCTTCCACATGGTGGGGTCCTTCTACGGATCGGCGCCGGCGCGTCTGCCTCGCTGCACCTGGCCCCAGCGTTCCAGGCGCAGGTGGGTCGCCTCTCCGGTCTCGGGATCGACCTCGAAGGTCGCCATCTGCTCCCGGTCCCGGGTGCCGGCGAAGCGGTGCTCGCCGATCGGCACGGTCTCCCGGCCCGCGATCAGGAGCACGCCGTCCTTCACGGTGGCGGGTAGCGGGCTGCGGCCGAAGTCGTAGATGCCGGCGTAGCGCTCGAGCTCGTCCTGTTCCAGCGCGACCGGGGCGTAGTCGGGCTCCGGCACGCCCAGCACGGCGCGCGCGATCCGGGCCTGCAGCGGCCCGGGCTCGGCGGAGCGGCTGTTCGCGAGTACGGCGACGATCAGATCGTCGTCGGGGTACCAGGCGAGCTGGCTCAGGAATCCGTTGATGCCGCCGGCGTGTTCGATCAGGCGGTGGCCGGCCATCTCGCCGACGAACAGGCCGAGGCCGTAGCCGATCTCGTCGCCGCCGGGCAGCCTTCGCCGGGTCGTCATCGCCTCGAGCCCCTCCGGTCCGACGACGTCGCCGGCGCCGAGCGCCACCGTCCAGCGCACCAGGTCGAGGACGCTGGAGCCGAGCGCTCCGGCCGCGAAGGGCAGATGCATGGACAGCGGCTCGTCGTTCAGCAGGACGCCGTCCTCGACCCGGTAGCCCTCGGCGCGGTTGGCCACGATCGGGTCGTTGTAGAGGTAGTGCGACTCCCGCATGCCGAGCGGCCGGAAGAACGTCTCCTCGAGGTACTCCGCGTACGACTTGCCGCTCGCCTTCTCGACCAGCAGACCGGCCAGGTAGTAGGCGGAGTTGTTGTACTGGTAGCGGTCCCCCGGCTCGAACTCGTACGGCTCGGCCGAGAACAGCTCGATCATCTGCTCGTGCGAGAGGTCGAGGCGGCCCTGTTCCCAGAACGCCGGCATCTCGGTGTAGCCCTTGATGCCGCTCGTGTGATCGAGCAACTGCCCTACCGTGATGTGGAACTCGCCGACGGGGTAGTCGGGGAAGTACTTCGTCATCGGGTCGTCGAGAGCGACCTTCCCGTCCTCGACCAGCTTCATCACCGCCGCCGCGGTGAACTGCTTGGTCACCGACCCGATGCGGTAGACGGTGTGCTCGGTGGCCGGTACCTGGTTCTCGACATCGGCCAGGCCGTAGCCGCGGGCCAGGATCAGCTCGCCGCGATGCTGAACCGCGACCGAGATGCCGGGCGTTTGCGTGGTCTCCATCGATTCCGTGACCAGGCCATCGATGCGTTCGAGCAGGGCGCCGCGGTCGTCGCCGGCGGCCGCCGTGGCGGCGAACAACGATGCAACTGCGGTCAGGAAGGTGACGGAGGGCGTTGATCGAGTGCGCATGGAGGCGATCCTAATGGCCGGAATCGCCGGCCTGGGCCGTGAGGGGATCGAACCCCCGACCCTTGGATTAAAAGTCCACTGCTCTACCAACTGAGCTAACGGCCCGGCGCAGTATACGCGCGGGGAGAGTGCGGATTCGCACGAGGCTGTCGGTGCGCCGGCCCTCTGGCCGGCATCCGCCGCAGGCGGAATCCGCTTGCCTACTCGCCGACCGCCGAACGCACGGTCGACAACCGCTCGCCCAGCCATGCCTCGAGCGCTCCGCCTCCGCTCACCACCGTCTCCTCACGCCGCGGCCCGGAGGAGATCAGATCGGCGCCGGCGTCGAGCTCCTGCTCCAGGAAGTCGACGTAGTCGAGGGCGGCTTGGGGCAGGTCGCTCCGGTCGAGCACGCCGCGCGTGTCCTGCTTCCAGCCGGGGAACGTGCGGTAGACGGGCTCGGCGGCTTCCAGCCGGTCGGTGACCGCCGGCAGGTTCCGCACCACCTCGCCGCCGATCCGGTAGGCGACGCAGACCTGGAGTTCTTCCAGTTCGTCGAGCACGTCGATCTTCGTCAGCGCCAGAGAGCGCGCCCCGTTGACCCGGGAGGCGTGCCGCAGGACGACCAGGTCGAGCCAGCCGCAGCGCCGCGGCCGGCCGGTCGTCGTGCCGAACTCGTGTCCGCGGTCCCGGAGGTGGAGGCCGACGCCGTCCACGAGCTCGGTGGGCATCGGCCCCTCGCCGACCCGGGTGGTGTACGCCTTGACCACGCCGATCGCGCCGTCGATCGCCGTCGGCGGTACGCCACTGCCGACGGCCGCGCCGCCGGTCGTCGAGTTCGAGCTCGTCACGTAGGGATAGGTCCCGTGGTCGACGTCGAGGAGGGCGCCCTGGGCGCCCTCGAAGAGCACGGTGCCGCCCTTCCGGATCAGACCGTCCAGCTCGACGGACAGGTCGCAGAGGTAGGGAGCGAGGCGCTCGGCCCAGCGGCTGAAGTCCGCCGCCACGGCTTCGGGGTTCAGTTCTGCGCCTTCGGCGGCGGGGCGCTCGAAGTCCGCCACCCGCACGATCTGGCGCTTCGTCATCGCCTCGCCGCCGGCGACGAGCTCGGCCAGGCGGATGCCGGTGCGGCCGATCTTGCTCTCGTACGCGGGGCCGATGCCCTTGGCGGTGGTGCCGATCCGGTCCGCGCCACGCGCCTCCTCGCGCACCCGGTCGAGGGCGACGTGGACCGGTGTCAGGGCATGGGCGCGGTCGGAGATCCTGAGCCGCCCGGCGGGTCGAACCCCGCGCTGCTCCAGTTGATCGACCTCGCCCAGGAAGGCGTCCGGGTCGATCACCATGCCGTTGCCGAGGTAGCAGGCCACGCCTTCGTGCAGGATGCCGGAGGGGATCAGGTGCAGGGCGAAGTGCTCGTCGCCCTCGCCGCTGCCGAACTTCACCGTGTGGCCGGCGTTGTTGCCGCCCTGGAAGCGCACCACGGCATCGAAGGCGGGGCACAGGAGATCGATGATCTTCCCCTTGCCCTCGTCGCCCCACTGCATGCCGACGACGACTACGTTCGCCATGTCCAGTTCCTTCAGGCAACTCGCGGTTCGGCCCGCGTCGCCGCGACGCGGGGAGCGCGACCCTAGCAGCGATGGTCGAGGGCGGGCAGGGACCCGGCCGCCACTGGGTGCGCGGGTCTTCTGACCCGCTGCCGCCGTGGGGGGCCCTTTTGGCCCCCGGGCCGACGGGCGGGCCACCTTGCGGCGCGCCGGGGCCCCGCCCCGCCCTCGACCAGCGCTGCCGTATCATCCCGGCCCGTGGCCGAACGTGCTGGCGCCGCTTCCTTCGTTCGCGGGTCGCTGGCCGCTTGCGGCCGCGACCTGAGGGCCGGACTGCTGTTCGGCGCGCTGTTGTTCGGCGGCCCGATCTCGCTGGCGCACCTGGTGCACAACCGGACGGACAGCGCGGTTGTGGGCATCGCCGCGCTCCTCCTCTTCGCGCTGCTCTACGGGGTCTGGGCCGGCGCCGCCTTCGGCGGCCTGGGCTTGCTGTGGCGGACGCTCGCCAGCTTGCGCCGCCGGCCCGCCGGCCATCCGGTCGCGCTCGCCGCCTGCCTCTTCAATGTCGTCTTCTTCGAGCTCGTCCTGTTCTACGGCCTGACCTACGGGCAGGTCCCCTGGTTCACGCCCGCCGGCGTCTGGAGCATGGCGCTGTTCCTTGCCGTGGCCGCCGGCCTGGCGGGCGCCGCCATCTGGATCGTCACCCGGGTGTTGGCGGCCCGGGTCGCCGGTCTTGCCGCCGCCGGCCGGCTGCCGCGACTCGTGGCCGCGCTCGCGATCGCCCTGGGCGCGGCCCACGTGGCGCTGCCGATCGCGTTCCGGCTCGTTCCGGAGGAAAGGGCGGCGTCCTTCGACCCGACGGCGCTGGTCGCCGGCGAAGGGCCTCCGGTGGCCCTGCTCGGCTTCGACGGGGTGGACCCCGGCATGCTCGACAAGCTGATCGACGCCGGCGAAATGCCGAACCTGGCGGAGTTCGTCCGCGACGGCACGTCGAGCCGGCTCGGGACGATCAGCGACGCGAACTCGGCCGTGATCTGGGCGTCGATCTACACGGGCGAGTCGCCGCGACGCCACGGCGTCCACGACTTCTACCGGATCCGCTTCCCGGGTTCGGGCGCCGGCCTGTTCCCGGTTCACCGGACGAGTTTCAAGGAACTGATCGACCAGGTGGCCCGGGTGCCGGTGATCTCGCGGCGTTTCGTCAACCGGCTCGACCTGGCGTCGCCGCCGATCTGGGAGATCTCGGACCGGGCCGGCCTGCCGACGGTCGTCGTCGACGGCTACTTCTACTCGTTCCCGGCGCAGGAGATGCTCGAGCCGTCGAGCCGGATGCTCGGCTACGGCCTGAACGACGCGCTGGCCGCCTCCGGCGGCGCGGACGCGACGCTCGAGTGGTTCGCCCAGCCGCCCGACGTGCCTCAGGAGGTCCTGGATGCGGCCGCCGGCCGGCCGGACCTCGACTGGCAGCACCGGGCCGTGCTTACCCTGCTGGAGCACCGCGCCGCACAGGGCCTGCCGGCACCGCGCTTCCTCAACCTCAACACCCATGAACCGGACACCGTCTCCCACCAGCGCTGGCGCTGGGCCGAGCCGGAGCTGTTCCCGTTCGTCTCCCGGGCGGGGATCGAGGAGCACGGCGAGGCCGTGGCCGACGTCTACCGGCGGATCGACGGCCTGGTCGGTGAGTTGCGGCAAGCCCTGGGGCCGGAGACCGTCTTCGTCATCGTCTCGGACCACGGTCAGTCGCCGACCTTCGTCCACCGCCTCTACACCCAGCACCGGCACGGCCCGGACGGAGTCCTGCTGCTGTACGGCCCCGGCATCCGCCGAGGCCACCGGCTGGAAAGCAGCCACGTGTTCGACGTCTTCCCGACCGTGCTGGCACTGCTGGGGTTGCCAGTCCCGGAGGACGCCGAGGGCAGGGTTCTGGAGGGGGCGTTCGAAACGCCGCTCGCCACGGATTCGCGCTGGCGCGTTGCGACCTACCGCAACGCGTGGCAGCCCGTCGACACCGTGGGCGGCACGGACGTCGAGCGGACCCGCCTGGAGATCGAGCGCCTGAAGGCGATGGGGTACCTCTAGCGGCGTGCCGCGGTAGCGGTCGCCGCTTTGCGGCGGCGTGTTTCTGGCCGCCTGCGGCGGCAAGCGGGTCGGAAGACCCGCGCATGTATGGTCCGCCCCGCTTGTGCGAGGTCTCATTCCGGGTTTCTGGCGAGTCAGGTGCAGTTGCTTGCATGTATCCGGCCTGTTGACGGGAGTCTCTGTGTGTGAGTTCCCTGGCCCCGATGGAATACGC
>JAJEBV010000042.1 GCA_022822365.1 Thermoanaerobaculia bacterium
ACCCCTCTGGGCGGGGCCTGGTGTAACCCGGCGTGCGCGTGGGGGCCGCCGCGCCCTCCGGGGCCCACTTCGGGCAACACCATGATCCGGATCTCGCCCAGGTGCCGCATCCAGGACGACTCGCGCCGGTTCAGGCTGCCGTAGCCGACCACGCGGTCGCCGAGATGGGCGAGCACGGCGACGCGGGTACCGGCCAGCGCGCCTTCGACCCAGTTGTCGACGACCTTCGGGTCCGTCATGTCGACGCGCAGGAAGCGGAGGTCTTCTTCCGGCAGGGCGCGCGCGAAGGCGAGCACGTCATCGCGGTCTTCCTGCCTCAGCAGGCTGAACCTGAAGGACTGGTTCTTGAGGCTGACCGTCCGCGGGTACTGGTTCGCCATGTCGTTCACTCAACTGCCTCCTCTTGGGCTTCTTGCGTGGATGGGGTCTGGGCAGTCGCCTCGTTGTCGTCGCTACCGCCGGCCAGCCGATCGAGGTAGGCCGTCACGGCATCGAACGAGCCGTCGACCGTACTCTTGAACTGACGCTGACCGTCCTCGGCGGCGCCCCGCCAGGTCCGGATGAGTTCGCGCGCCTCGTCCGGAAGGTTGGGTACCTGGTTCATCATCCGGTCGGCGAGTTCGAGTTGACGCTCCTGGAGAGCGACGATCGCATCGTAGCCGTTCTCGAAGGCGGCTCGCTGGAACTCGAGAACCTGCTTCTGGAAGTCGAGCACCTGTCTCGGGATGTTGGTACGGGTCATGGTGTCTCCGGGTTATGAAACTGCCGCCGGTTGGGCCTGGAACGGAGTCTTGCGCCGCCGCCGGGGAACGTTTCCGGCCGCCTCGCGGAGTTCGGCGAACGATTCCGCGAGCAGGTCCGGCAGCGTCTCGGCGTCGTGGCAGGCTCGCTCGTCCACGGTGAGACCGACGTGCAGTGACTGGTTGTAGGCGAAGAACGCGCAGGAGAGGCCCTGGCCGAAGCCGAGGGGCCAGGAAGGCGTGTAGCCGGAAAGAGGTCGGCCGGCCAGGAACTGCGGGATCTGGGGGCCGTTGGCGTTGGCTACGGTGAGGTGGAACGGCGGCCGGACGGAGGAAGTCATCGCGAGCGCGGCGGCCGCCAGGGGACCCGCGGCCTGTTGCATGCCGGTGAAGCGGGACAGCACGTCCGCCACTCGGGCGGCTCGCAGCAGCCGCGTGAGCTGATGCACCGAACGCAGCCGGTCGGCGGCGCCGACCTCGAGGGGAACCTCGATAGGCAACAGGCTTCGCCGCTTCCGTTCGTGCTCCGGAATGTCGGTCGCCAGCGCGACCCGGAGGCTGCGCCCGTGGATCGAGACCCCTCTCGCGGTGAGGTAGCGCTGCAGTGCGCTGCCGGCCAGGGCTACGACCAGATCCGAAAGCGTGCCTCCCAACCGGGCGCGTATCGCACGGATGTCGCCGTAGGGGAAGGCGGTCCGGATCAGGCGTCGCCGCCCGCTCAACTGCCCGTTGAACGGCAGTGGCAGCGGCGGGAGACCCAGGTCGGGCATCGTCTCGCTCAAGGTCAGGAAGGCGGTTCGCGTCTCCTCGGAGGAGAGTTCCTGGACGCCCGCTATCAGGTCCTGGCCGGTCCGCGTCCAGTTCTCGAACCACTCGTTCGGTCGCGCTCCGGAGCGGACGCCATTGGCGGCCGGACCGGCGGCCTTCTTCTCGTCGACTTCCGTGCCGCTCGCGAAGAGCGCGTGGAAGAAGTCGCCAGTGGCCAGACCGTCGGCGGCGACCAGGTGGGACTTGACCAGGAGGGCGTCGCCGGCGTCGTGGTAGCCGGGCGCCAGATGGAGTTCCCACAATGGCCGGCCCGGGTCGAGCGGCTTGCTGAGGGCCTCGTCGAGCGCGGACACGGGGTCGCCGTTCGAGACGACGTGAAGGTGTTCCTCGAGCTCGAACCGCGCCGCCCGCCAGCGCGGCGGGCCGTAGCGCGACCCTTCGACGCGGAGGCCGAAACGGGGGAGTCTGCGCAGCCGGGTCATCCAGCGGAGAAGCTCCTGCCGGTCGATCTCGCCCGAGGTCAGCGCGAGACCCGCGACGTGCAACCCGGGGCTGCGGCGCTCCAGGTTCCAGAGGACCGCCTGGTCAGGCGTCAGGAGGGCGTCGACGACGCTCACGGGGCGGTCTCCCGATCCAGTGCAGGGCTCGGATGGCGCTTCAGGAAGCGGGCGAGGTGGTAGTAGGCGAGGGGATTGGCGGCCAGACCGGAGTGGGTGCCGGGGACTTCGCGGTTCCGTGCCGGGTCGTGAAGCCGGGTGTAGCGCCAGGCGACGACGCCGTCCCGTCGAGTGAAGATGGCGAGCTGCGGCAGCTCGTCCGGGAACGTGCTCTGAACCGCGCGAACGAGGTCGCAGCGGCAGTCGCCGGAGAAGCAGGCGGGTTCCCGGGCGTCGTCCTGGTCGACGACGCGGCGGCGCACGGCCTCCGCCATTCGCATCACCAGGGGATGTGAGCGGACGCCGCGGATCGGCGAGCCCATCGTCGTGACGGACGCGATCAGGTCCGGACGCAGGCAGGCCACGCCGCGCGACAGCATGCCCCCCAGGCTGTGGCCGACCAGGTGCACCCGGCGGCCCGTCTTGCCGGCGGTCTCCTCGAGCGTTCCGATCAGCCGGCCGCCCAGGCGGTCGAGGCAGTCGGCGTTGTGCCCGATGCCGGAGGGATAGGCGCGGTAACCGATGCGGCGGAGCCAGCCGCGCATCGGCGCCAGGTAGCCGTCGGTTCCGGTGAAGCCGGGAACGACGATGACCGCGGCGCCGTCGCCGCGCGGCGCGCCGACGCCGTGAAAGATCGGCGTGAACGGCAGGAAGGAGAACTCCACGGCCGCGAACGCCTCGCGCCACAGCGGCAGAGCCGCCGGCACCGAGTCCCGCAGGAGACGCGGGTTCACGTTCCAGATCGGGCTGGTCCGTGGGCGTCGGGCCGATGCCGTCACTAGGCTGCGCCTCGCAGTGGATCGTCCGGGTCGGACGTCGCGTCCGGGTCGGAGTCGGCAACGAGTTCGGGCGTGGCAGGCGGCTCGGCAACCTCCACCTTGGACGTCACAGAGGCGAAGCAGCGTGCGCCCAGCGGCTCCTCGTCTTCGACGCCCGCCGCCTCGCGGAGTTCGGCGTAGGACTCTTCCAGGCACTCGGCGAGGCGCCACGGGTCGGGGATCAGCTTCGCGTCCACCGTCATTCCCAGGGTAATCCGCTGGTTGTAGCTCAGGATGGCCACGAACAGGCCGATGTTGTTCGAGACGATGCCCAGCGGCAGCCAGTCGACCAGCTTGTGGCGCCCGAAGTAGAGCGGGATCATCGGTCCGGGCACGTTCGTCGAAACCGTGTTGAACAGGGTCTGGGAGAAGGGCATCGTCGCGCCGATCGCGGCCATGAGCGGCGGCACCCGTTCGCCGAACTGGGTCATCTGGTAGAAGGCCTTCGCCTGGCCGGCTTCCTTCAACCTGTTCATGGCGTCCCGTTCCTTGCCGAGGCGTTCGACGGGATCGTCGACGCCGACGAAGAGCGGTGCGATCATGTTGGAGACCAGATTGCCGAGCTGGCCCCGTTCGTCCTCCTGGCGCATGCTGACGGGACACATCGCGCGCAGTTCGAGTCCCTTCGGATCCTGGCCGCGCTCCCGCAGGTAGCGGCCGATGCCGCCGGCGAGCACGGTGAGCACCACGTCGTTCACGGTGCCGCCGAGGGCCGACTTCACCGCGCGCATCGCCGGGAAGGAGAACTGGGCCCAGGCGAAGCCGCGCTCCTTGCTCACCGGCCGGTTGAACACGGTGCGCGGCGCCGGGGCCGCGGCCGGCAGAGTCGCCGTGCTGGCGGCCACCATTTCACGCATGCGATCGGCCATCAGGTTGGGCCGCATGGCGTCGAAGGCGGTGCTGCTCCAGGACCGGCTCAACTCGCCGAGACGATGCTGCATGGCCTCCTGGAGCAGGCTCAGGGAGTCGGGCAGCGGCTTCGGCGCCCAGGTCTCGGCCGGAGGCTCCGGCAGCTCGTCCGTGGGCGAGAGGTCGCTCAGCACCATCGACAGATCGACTCCCGAGACGCCGTCGACCATCGCGTGGTGGATCTTCCAGACCAGGGCGGTGTGACCGGGCATGCCGCGCAGCAGAATCCCCTTCCAGAGCGGCCGGTTGCGGTCGAGCATGCCGCTGTACGCCTCGGCGGCCGCGCGGGCGAGCACCTGGTGGTCGGCGTCCTCCGGGATCCGGACTTCCTCGACGTGGTTCTCGAGGTTGAACGCCGGGTCGTCGACCCAGACCGGATGGGAGACGAGGAAGGGCGGGAAGAGCACCCTCTGGCGATAGCGGGGCAGCAGGTGCATGCGGGCGGCGAGCTGCTGGAGCACGTACTCCTTCGAGAAGTCGCCTTCGTAGACCATGCAGCCGCCGATGTGCATCGTCTCGTTGGGGCGTTCGACATAGAGGAAGGTGGCGTCGAGAGGGGTCAGGAATCGGTTCAATTCCGTGGCCATTTTGGTGGTCTCCAGAACGGGCGGATCACATGTGGGGAGGGGCTTTGCTGCACTGCGTTGCTGCGTCGCAGCAGAAGCCTCGCACAGAAACGTGCCGTTGGCAAGGGTTGGCCTCTAGGCAGGCCGCCGCCAGTGGAACACGGTGACGTCGATGACCTCGCGCGCCGGCTCGACCAGGATTCGGACCGGTGACTGCGGCGGTTCGAAACGCGGCGTCAGGCAGCGGCGTCGTTCCCTGCCTCTCTGGGTATGCCGGCAGGGCATTGAAGTGCCGGCGACTTCGATCGAGATCCGTACGTCGTCCCGGGTGGGGGTGCGCACGGCGATCTCCAGCGATACGAGGTGTCGGTCTGCTTCGGCGGCGCCGGCTTGCGGTTGGAGAGCGGCCGGGTCGATGTCGTAGAGCCCTTCGCCCGCATCGGAGAAGCCAGCGGGTGCGGGCGGTTCGACCGCAGCGAAGGACTGGCGGACAAGGACTACGGGATCTCCGCGCAACCGGAACAGCTTCGGTTCGAAGCGCTGGACGCTCGCGCCGGACTTCTCGGCGGCCAGGTTCTGGTAGACGGGGTCCTGGCCGGTTTCCAGGCGTGACGCCGGGAACAGCAGGACGTCCGCGGTTTCCCGCTCGGCGGCGGTCTCGGCCGCGATGCTCTCCGTGCGGATCAGCGTGGTGACGAAGTTCCCGTCCCAGATCCTGGGGTCGAAGTCCTGGATCCCGAGCGGCAGTTCGGAGATGAAGGTTCGTCCCCTGAGCGGTTTGGGCCTGCCCGCCGTGCGGGCCGCTTCGGCGGACGTCAGGGGGACGTTCACGTCGTACACCGTGGCGTGGACGAACCGGGCCTTGTCGAGACCGGCGAGTCCGGTGACGGTCGCGAGGATGGCGAGGGCGGCGACCGTGAACCGGGTCTCGGGCAGCGCGCGTGCGGCGCTTGCCAGCCTGCCGATGAACCAGGCGCCGGCCAGGGCCACGACCGGGGCCACGATCAACCAGTTCGGCGGCTTCGGATAGCGGGTGACGATCCACAGCGAGCCGACGTAGCCGCCGAAGAAGACGGCCAGGATCCAGGCGTCTCCGGCGGTTGCGCCTCCGGCCGCGCCCGGCAGAGGTCGACTGAACCCGCCCCGGGCGCGGATTGCGAGAACGAACATCCAGCCCAGGCCGAGGAGCCCGCATGCACCCAGTACGGGGCTGAAGTAGACGCTGCCGGCGAGGCTGGTCACCGCGTTCAGCGGTTGGTCGAAGAGGCCCGCGCCGACTTCGGCGAGCCGTTCCCGGTAGTGACTCACGGTGTTGCCGAGATGGCGCCGGTACATCCCGGGCGCCAGGACCAGCCAGGGATTGAGCAGGAGCAGTACTCCGGCGCCGCCGGCGGCCGCGGCCGCGGTACGGCGGAACAGCAGACCGATGTCGCGGACGCCGCCCAGGGCGATGGCGAAGAGCAGCGGCAACGCGAGCGCCGCGCCGTTCCACTTGGCGGCGGCCGTGGCGCCGACCATGGCGCCGGCGATCGCGTACGCCCGGAGACCCTCGCTTCGGCGCGCGGCGAGGATCGCGTAGAGGGTCAGCGCGGCGGTCAGGACCAGCATGATGTCGGGCTTGAACACCCCCGATTGCCGCAGGTGCCAGGGGGCGACGGCGAGCAGGGAGGCCGCGCCCAGGCCCACCCAGGGACCGAACAGCCGCCGTCCGATCAGGAACACGACGAACAGCGAGGCGGTGCCCAGCAGGGTCTGGATGATCCGGGAGTACCGCACGGCGATCCGGGTGAGATAGGGCCGTCCATCCGGCGCGATCCTGAACGTGGTCGGCAAGGAGGAGAGCGATGGCAGCGAGCGCGCCGTCTCGTACACCTTGAGGGTCGCCGCGTGGGGCAGGTAGGAGAGCGTCGGATAGTGGGTGCGCACCGGCCGCCACTGGCTGTGGGCCAGGATCGCGGCGACGTTGCCGGCGTTGTAGCGCTCGTCCCAGAGCCGGTTCATCGTGGGGTCCGGCCAACTGAAGAGCACGCGGACGGCGAGTGCCCACAGGAGCAGCAGGCCGAGCAGCCACTTCTGCAGCCTCGTCGTGGAGGGCGAGACCCCTTCCGGGTCCGGGCGGCCCGCCGCCTCTACCGCGTTCATCGGCTCAACGAAGGATGGGATAGCCGCTCATGGCGGTCAGCTCGCGGAACAGCCCCTGCAGCCGCTCGAGCACGGGTCGCTTGCTACCGCCGATCGGACGGCCGTCGACGTCCGTGACCGCCACGAGTTCGCCCATCGTGCCGGTGCAGAACGCCTCGTCGGCGCGGTAGAGCTCGGCCTGGGTGTAGTCGGTCACTTCGTGGGGGATGCCGTTCTCCCGGCAGAGCTCGAGCACCGTCGCCCGGGTCACGCCTTCCGGGCAGGCGTGGCAGTGGCTGGTCACCACGACGCCGCCGCGGACCAGGAAGACGTGGGTGGCGTTCGTTTCCGCGACGAAGCCCTGGCGGTCGAGCATCAGGGCGTCGTCGGCGCCGGCCGCGTTGGCCTCGATCTTGGCCATGATGGACTGGATCAGGTTGTTGTGGTGGACCTTCGGATCCATGCAGTCGGGCGGAAAGCGGCGGATCGACGAGGTCATCAACCGGATCGGCTCCGAGCCGTAGACCGGCGCCTTGTGCTCGGCGAGGACGATCAGGGTGGGGCCGGCGGTGTTGAGCCGCGGGTCCATCCCGGAGGTGATCTTGACGCCGCGGGTCAGGGTCAGGCGGATGTGGACGTTGTCCCGCATCCCGTTCGCCTCGAGCGTGCGGCGGATCTCGTCGATGATCTCCTGGTGCGACGGGATCTCCGCGAAGGCCAGAGCCAGCGCCGAGTGGCGGAGGCGGTCCAGGTGCTGCTCGAGCTTGAAGATGCGGCCGTCGTAGAGGCGCAGCCCCTCCCAGACGGCGTCGCCGCCCTGAACGGCGGAATCGAACGGGCTGATGCCCGCCTGGTCACGGTGGATCAGCTCGCCGTTGATGTTGACGAGCAGGTCGGCGTTCCTGGGGTCGGCCTTTTGCAGCATGAGGGGTTAGCTGGCGCTCTGGGGGACGGGGTCGGAAGACGAGGCTCAGAAGAGGAGACGATGCGCGGCGAGGTGATCGTAGTGCTTTTGGCACTCTGCGAGCACGTCGTCCAGGAACTCCGGGACCGGCTCGTTCTTGGGCCGGTAGGGCGCGAAGCCCGTGCTCTTCTCGACCGCACCGTACCAGTGCGGCGCCCAGATGCCGTCCGTCTCGCGGCGGCCGGGCGGCCAGTTCATCATCGCCTCGTCGAACTCGGCGCCGACCGCGGCGCACAGGCTCTCGAGGCCCGCGCGGGGCTTTCGCAGCACGTCGGCCGAGTCGATCACCGCCGGCGCCCTGCCTAGCCGTTCGCATTCCAGGTCGAAGAGCTCACGCTGCTGGGCCAGGCCTGTATCGGGCAGCTTCGGCCGCGGCAGGATGTGGATCAGGGACGTCAGCATTTCCGCCGGGTCGCGGATCAGGAAGACGTTCGTGAGCTTCGCCACCCAGGACCGGTCCGTTTCCGGCAGCAGGTGGTGCGCCATGTGCTTCTGGTAGAAGACCGGCCGGCCTTCCGGCGCGTCCACGGTCAGCCACTTCGTGACCCGGTCCAGGTCGCTGTCGTGGTGGGTGAGGATCTCCTCCCGGCCGGGATGGTCGAAACCGTGCTCCAGCAGGTAGTTCGCGTAGAGCGGCTCGTCGCAGACGAAGGTGTCGTCGCGGTTCCCCCAGGCCCGCAGCATCGCGGTCGAGATGTTCCGGGGGCCGGACCACATGGCGATCCGCAGCACCTGTTGTTCGCCGGACATTCGACCGCTCCCGAACAAGCATATGGCGTTCTTCCCGGTGATAGCTTGCGCCGATGAGCCGGCGGGCCGAGTTCGAGGCTGATCACCCGGAAGTTCACGTCCTGTCGGCCGACCAGGCGGGGCGTGTGGACCTGGTGATGGGCGCGGTCGGCTGGTTGGGCGACGAGGAACAGGTCACGACCTGCGTCTCCCTGGGCGGCGAATCGAGCACCGTGATGCGGGTCGAACTCCAGGAACTGCGTGGCGGCTGGCGCACCGCGGTGCTGAAACAGTCGCTGCCCTGGCTCCGGCGGGACGAGTCGGTCGCCATGCCGGCCGACCGCTGGCGCGGCGAGCACACGTTCTACAGGGAAGTGGCTCGGGTACCGGAGGCGGCGGCTCTCGTGCCGCGCCTGATGGCGGCCAACGAAGCGAGGTGTCTGCTGCTGCTCGAGGACTTTCGCGGCGCTTCGAATCTCGCGTCGCTCTACCGGGGCGGTTCGCTCGGCGAGGGGACAGCGGAGGCCCTGGGCGGGTTCCTTCGGGCGCTGCGCCGCGGCACGCGCGGTGAGCAGGATGCGGAGTTCGCGAACGGCGGCATGAAGACGCTGAGCCACCGCCTGTTGTTCGAGGCGCCGTTCGGCTCGCGCGGGCAAGGCGGCAACGGCTTCGGCCCCGACGGTCCCGCGCCGGACGAAGGTGCGCTTGACGACATCGAGCCCGGCCTGGGAGCCGCGGCCTCGGCGTTGCGGTCGGACGGCGCCTTCCGAGATGCGGTGGCGAAACTCGGCCGGCGTTTCCTGGGCGCCGGCGACTGCCTGGTTCACGGCGCGTTTCATCCCGCCAATTGGCTGTTGCTGCCGAGCGGCGACGTCCGCGTGGTGGACCCGCAGTACAGCAGTCCGGGCGACCCGGAGTTCGATCTCGGCACCGCGCTCGCCCACCTGTTGCTCGCCCGGCAGCCGGTGGAAGTCGTCGCGACGTTCCTGTCGGCGGCCACCGGTGCTGAGGAGGCAGGCCGGGAAGGCCCGGCGAACACCGAAGAGGTCGAAGCCGGCGTCGATCGGCCCCTCGTGGCCCGCTACGCGGGAGCGGAGATCGTCCGCCGATTGCTCGGGGGCGCCCAACTGCCGCTCGAGGCGGAAGGCGGCTTTCGCCTTGGTCTGCTGGAGACGGCTCGAACGGCGGTCCTCTCGGGCCACCTGGAGGTACTGGAGACATGAAGCGATTTCACGTGCGCCGGCTGATCGCGGCGCTCGGTCTGGTCACACTCGTTGCAGCGCCCGTCGCTGCCCAGGGCACGGACTTCGAACAGGGCCGCGTGCTCCACGGTCCGGGCCACGTGCTCCCCCACCGGGACCGGGTCGAGCCCTTCAACCGCATGCTCGAGGAGCGCCTCGACACGCTGCTGCCGCGGCTGATGCGGGAGACCGGGATCGACATGTGGCTCGTCATCAACCGCGAGTACAACGAGGATCCGGTGTTCTTCAGCCTGGTGCCGCGGCCGGTGTTCGCGGCCCGCCGCACGACGATGCTCGTGTTCTACGATCGCGGGCCGGACAAGGGCGGCGTCGAGCGCCTGACGGTCAACCGCTATCCGTACGACGCGCTGTACGAGTCGGCCTGGGAGGGCGGCGACCTCGAGGAACAGTGGCGGGGACTGGGCGAGGTGATCGCCGCGCGCGACCCGAAGCGCATCGGCGTCAACGTCTCGCGCCACTGGCCGGTCGCCGACGGTCTCTCGGAGGCGCTCCACGAACGGCTGATGGAAGTGCTGACGTCCGGACTCAAGGAACGGGTGACCAGCGCCGAGGAGCTCGTCGTGCGCTGGATCGAGACGCGGAGCCCGCTGCAACTGGAGGCCTATCCGCAGATCGTCTCGATCGCCCGCGGCGTGATCGCCGAGGCGTTCTCGGAACGCGTGATCACTCCCGGCGCCACGACGACGGACGATGTCGTCTGGCACATGGCCCAGCGCTTCGAGGACCTGGGCCTCGACATCTGGTTCCTGCCCTCCGTCAACGCGCAGCGCCGGGCTGCGGACGAAGACAGCGGCTGCGGCGCCGACGAGCCCTTCTGCGGCGGCAGCGGCGACTTCGTCATCCAGCGCGGCGACGTGCTGCACACGGACGTCGGCATCTGTTACCTCGGCCTTTGCACCGACACCCAGGAGATGGGCTACGTGCTGCGTCTGGGTGAGAGCAAGGCGCCGGCCGAGCTCCGGGAGGCGCTGGCCACCGGCAACCGCTGGCAGGACATCCTGACCGGCGAGTTCAGGACGGGCCGCAGCGGCAACGAGATCCTGGCGGCGACGATCTCGCTCGCCACGGACGAAGGCCTGCGCTCCAGCACCTACACGCACCCGCTCGGCGCGTTCGGCCACGCGCCCGGGCCGACGATCGGCATGTGGGACAACCAGGGGCCGACGCCGATTCGCGGCGACTGGCCGCTGTACCCGGACACCGCCTACGCGATCGAGGGCAACGTCAAGGTCGAACTCGAGATGTGGGGCGGCCAGGACGTCCAGATCAAGCTCGAACAGAGCGCCGTCTACGACGGCGAGCAGGTGCTCTACCTGGCCGGCCGCCAGACCGCGTGGCACCTCGTCCGCTGATTCTGCTGGGTGCGCGGGTCTTCTGACCCGCTGCCGCCGGAGGCGGCCAGAGAGGCGCGCCGCGAAGCGGCGACGATACTTAGAAGATCGCCCCTAAGAGACCGAACCCGGCGCAGACGACCGCTACCAGGCCGCCGACGACCAGCAGTACGACGCCGACGGCGAGCGCGACCGGCAGCGCGATGACCGCGACCGGAATCAGGATGGCGGCCAGCAGCGTCGCGGCGATGAAGCCGATGATCTTGAACGGCAGAAGAACCAGCTTGAAGGCGATCTTCGCGACGAAGGCCACGACGGCGAAAACGGCGAGCAGGCCGAGGGCGATCGCCCCGAGAGTCAGGATGGTCAGGACTTCCATGTCGAGTTGTACTCCTCCTGCTCACTACTACGCGATCCGCTTCGCCGAGGTTTCGCGATCTTTCCTCGTCGCTGCATGGCGCCGAGTGTCGGTCCGCCGGCCTTCTGGCCGGCTTCCGGGAAGGAACGCGTCGCGAAGCGACGACGACACTGGGAAGTAGACTCTCCGCCCATGAGAACCGCGAAAATCGACCGCAGACGTTTCCTCGAAGCCGGCGCCCTGCTGGGCGCCGCGGCCGCTACCGGATGCATGCCCGGCGATGCTCCCGAAGAGGAGGCCGCCGCCCCGGCCGAGGCCGAGCCGCTCTACCGCATCTCCCTGGCCGAGTGGTCCTACTTCCGCGAGCTGTTCGGACCGTCGCTGAGCGCACTGGCGGACGGCTCGTTCGGCGATGTTCTGCAGACCGACCCGCGCTCGCTCTACCAGGGCGAGCTCGATCACCTGGACTTCCCGGCGCGGGCCCGCGGCCTGGGGATCGAGGCCGTCGAGTACGTGAACACCTTCTTCTTCGACCGCGCCCGCGATCAGGACTACCTGGCGGAGCTCAAGTCGCGCTGCGACGGCGAGGGCGTGACCAGCCTGCTCATCATGTGCGACGCGGAGGGCGACATCGGCGCTCCGGACGCGGCGGACCGGTTACGTACGGTCGAGAACCACCACAAATGGGTCGAGGCGGCGGCCTTTCTCGGCTGCCACGCGGTGCGTGTGAACGCGGCGAGCGCCGGTTCCTTCGAGGAGCAGCAGAAGCTCGCGGCCGACGGCCTCCGCCAGTTGTGCGAGTACGCCGACGGTTACGACATCGACATCCTGGTCGAGAACCACGGCGGTATCTCGAGCAACGGCGAGTGGCTGGCCGGCACGCTCGCCATGGTCGAGCATCCCCGCATCGGATCGCTGCCCGACTTCGGCAACTTCCGGATCTCCTACGAGCCCGAGGAGTGGTACGACCGCTACCAGGGCGTCACCGAGCTGATGCCCTTCGCCCGCGCGGTCAGCGCCAAGAGCTACGACTTCGACAAGAACGGCGACGAGACGGCGACCGACTACGAACGGATGATGCGGATCGTCCTCGACGCGGGCTACCGGGGCTGGGTCGGGATCGAGTTCGAGGGACCGATGGCCGCCGACGAGGGGATCGTGAAGACGAAGGATCTGCTCGAGCGCCTGCGCGACGATCTCGCGCCAGAGTACGCCTGACGCGCATCGAACTGGCCGCCTGCTGGGTGCGCGGGTCTTCTGACCCGCTGCCGCCGAAGGCGGCCAGGGCTACGTGCCGGCCGCCAGGTCGGCGCCGCCTTGGCGGCCAGTTCCATGCGCGTCGGCGCTACGCCGGCAGCCTCACGCTGGCGTCCGCGTGCGATCCCGTCGGCGGGGCGCCCTCCGCCTCGAACACCCGCCCAGGGTTGAGTATGCCCTTCGGATCGAGGGTCCGCTTGAGCGTCTTCATCAGCGCGATCTCCTCCGGCGTCCGGCTGCGCCCCAGGTGAGCCCGCTTCTCGAAGCCAATACCGTGCTCGGCCGATACCGAGCCGCCGACCGGCTCGAGGCGCCCATAGACGATGTCCTCGACCGCGCTCCGAGCCTCTGGCGAGCCGTCCCGCACGCCGACGACCACGTGCAGGTTGCCGTCGCCGAGGTGGCCGAAGACGACGCAGTCGCTTCCGGGCCAGCGTTCGCTCAGAGCGGCCTTGATCCCGCCCACGTAACCCTCCATGTCGGCGATCCGCAGGCTGACGTCGAAGGTGAAGATCGGCGCCAGGTGGTTGAGCTGCTCGACATCGTCCCGCAGCGCCCAGATCTCGTCCCGCTCAGCCTTCGACTTGCCGAGCACGGCGTCGCCGATCAGGCCGGCCTCCATGCAGTCGCCGAGCGCCTCCTCGAACTGCGCGGCGTCCTCCTCCTGGCGGGCGCCGAGCGCCTCGACCAGGACGTAGTAGGGGTCGCCGTGGGGAATCGGGGGCGCCGTCCTCGCCTGCGGCCCGGTGACCAGCTCGTAGAACTCGCGCCACATGACCTCGAACGCGCTCATCGAGCCGCCCAGCTCCTCCTCCAGCTTGCGCAGCAGCGAGGTCACTTCGGTGAAGCCGGGCACGGCCAGCAGCGCGCAGTTGTGGCTGCGGGGGCGCCGCTCCAGCCGCAGCACGACCCGGGTGACGATGCCGAGCGTGCCCTCGGAGCCCACGAACAGGTGCTTCAGGTCATAGCCGGCGTTGTTCTTGACCATCTTGTTCAGGCTGGAGAGCACCGTGCCGTCCGCCAGCACGGCCTCCAGGCCGAGAACCGAATCGCGGGTCATGCCGTAGCGGAGCGTCCGGTTGCCGCCGGCGTTGGTGGCCACGTTGCCGCCGATCGTGCAGGAGCCGCGGGCGCCGAGGTCGAGCGGGAAGAGCAGTCCCTCGGCTTCGGCCGCCTCCTGGATGCTCTGCAGCGCGGCGCCGGCCTGAACCGTCATCGTGCGGCCCACCGGATCGATCTCCTCGATCTCGGTCATTCGCTCGAGCGTGATCGCGACCTCCAGGTCACCGGCGACGCCGCCGCCGACGAGACCGGTCAGCCCGCCCTGCGGCACCACCGGCTGATCGGCGCGATGGCATGCCGCGAGCGCCGCCGCGAGCTGCTCCGTGGTGCGCGGCCGAAGCACCGCCCGGGCCGCGCAGGGAACGGTGCCCGAGCCGTCGCCGGCCCTCGCCGCCACCTCGTCGCCGACGAGGACGCCGTCATCCCCTAGAGCGTCGCGAAGTTCGGCGAGAACGGTGTCGCTGGAGCGACGTGTGTGATCCGTCATGGCAGTCCAGGGGAGCGCGTGGAGCGCGGATCATAGCGAGCCGGCCACGACGCGCTGGCTGGCCGGCCGCGACCGTCAGCCCGCGACGCTGTGCTCCCGCTCCCGCAGGCGGATCAGGCACTCCTGGTTCGCCGAGGCGACCAGCTCGCCGTCCTGGTTGAACACGTGCCCGCGCACGAAGCCGCGGGCGCGGGCGGCGGTCGGGCTCTCCTTGCTGAACAGGAGCCACTCGTCGGCGCGGAAGGGGCGGTGGAACCAGAGCGCGTGGTCCAGGCTGGCGCCCTGGATCCGGTAGCCCTTCATCGATGGGCCGTGCGGCTGCATCGAGACGGCCATGAAGTCCAGGTCGGACATGTAGGCGAGGAAGGAGAGGTGGACGATGCGGTCCTCCGGCAGGGACTCGCGGCAGCGCAGCCAGGTGTTCTTGCGCGGCTCGGTGGCCGGGCGGTCGCCTCGCGGAAGCATCTGGATGCCCTCGACCTGGCGGCTGTCGATCACCTCGAAGCGGTGCGCGAAACGCTCGTACGAGGGGTCGTCCTTCGCCATCTTCCGGTAGATGTCGCCGTCGGAGGGCAGTTCGTCGGGCGGTGGCACCTCCGGCATCTCGGACTGGTGTTCCAGACCGCCCTCCTCGACCTGGAAGGACGAAGACATGTTGAAGATGGCCCGGCCGTGCTGGATGCCGACGACGCGGCGCGTGGTGAAGCTCCTGCCGTCGCGGATGCGGTCGACGTCGAAGAGGATCGGACGCTTCGGGTCCCCGCGGCGCAGGAAGTAGGCGTGGATGGAGTGCAGGTGGCGGTCGCCGACCGTCCTGGAGGCGGCGACGATGGCCTGGCCCAGCACCTGGCCGCCGAAGACGTGGTTGCCCGGCCCGTTCTGCGCCCGGAACAGGTTCTCCTCGATCTGCTCCATCTGCAGCAGGTCGATCATCTCCTGGACCGCGCCGTTCATCGGAGCGGGATCGTACCCGTTGCGCGGCGTCGACGCCGGGCAGGCGTCAGAGCGTCCGGCGCAACCAGTCGAGCAGTTCTTCCAGGTCCGTGACGACGAGAGCGCCGGCAGCGGCGGCCCTGGTCGACTGGTCGTTGTCGCCCGGCGGCCGGTCGAAGACTGCCAGCGGCCGCCCGTAGCGCAGGGCCAGCTCGATCTCGCTCCAGGTACCGGCACTGCCGGGGAGAGCGACCACGGCGTCGGCGGAGAGAACGTTGATGTGGTTGCGCGAGAAGGGACCGGTGCCGGATGCGCCGGAGAGCGGCAGGTGGGTGCGAATGGTGACCTCGACCCACGGGTTCGGGTAGCCGTCGGGCGAGCCGTCGCCGTCCTGCTGGCTCGGAACGACTCCCAGGCACAGTCCCTCCCGGTCATCGGTCTGGGCGAAGGCGCGGCTTGCGGCGGTCATCGTGCCGCGGCCGCCGCCGGTCAGCAGATGCCAACCGTTCTCGGCGATCGCGCGTCCCAGGGGCGCGGCCAGTTCCTCGTGGCTTTCGGCGCCCGAACCCATCACGCCGACGATGGGGCGGCGCTCGACTACTGGGACTTGCCCCGGGCGCTGATCGGCCACAGTTCCTCCACCCGGCCGTCCCGCACCGGGTAGTAGACGTCGTAGAGGTTGACCGTCGGGTCGCAGTGCGGAGTGATGCAGCGAATCCGGTCGCCCAGTCGGACCGGTCTGGCTGCATCGGCAATGCGGAGGATGCCGTGCTCGTCGCCTCCCCAACCGTAGACGACGCCGCCGATGTCGGCGAGTTGGGGCCGGTCGGCGTCCGACGCGAACGCCTTGTAGCCGCCGTCGGTCGTGATCAGCTCCGGCACCGGCTGGCTGATCGCCGTCACCTGGACGAAAAGCGACGTCTCGAAATCGTCGAAGATCTCGCCGTTGCGGCCACCGATCCGCAGGTACTGCTCGTCCATGAACAGGTAGGAGCCGACCTGCAGGTCGGTCATCCCGTCGACCTCCGAGTCGATGTCCCACGTGCCCGTGCCGCCGCCGCTCAACACGCTGACCGCGATGCCGTCCGCTTCGATCAGCCGCCGCGTCTCGACCGCGGCCTCGAGCGCCTCGAGCGACCGGGCCTGCCGTTCCGCGTGGCCGTGGACGTGCATGAGGTGTCCGGCGTACGCCTGGAGGCCCCGCAGGTCGAGATTGGGCAGACCGTCGATCGTCCGCGCCAGTTCGAGCGCCGGTTCGCCGGTGGCGATGCCCGTGCGCCGGGTGCCGACGTCGAGGTCGACCAGTACCCGCTGGGTGACGCCCTCGGCCATGGCCGCCTCGTGCAGCCGTTCGGCCGCGGCCCGGTGATCGACCACCAGGGTGACTTCGGGGCTTTGCTTCGAGAGAGCGACGACCCGCCCGATCTTGTCGCCGGTGACGATCGGCGACGTGATCAGGACCTCGCCGATGCCCGCCTCGACCATGACCTCCGCCTCGCTGACCTTGGCGCAGCAGACGCCGACCGCGCCGAGTTCCATCTGGCGTTTCGCCAGGAGCGGGCACTTGTGCGTCTTCGTGTGGGGGCGCAGCGAGATGCCGTGTTCCTCGGCGTGGGCCGCCATCTTCGCCAGGTTCAGCTCCATCTTCGCGACGTCGATGAGCAACGCCGGCGTCGGCACGTCCTCCACGGAGAGCGGCGTGTCGAGGGGAATCGCTTCGTGGCTCAACGCGGGCTCCGCGGTACGGACGGTTACACCGGAACTGCAGGCGACGGTCGCGCCGCCGGCCGCTCCGACCGCTCCCAGGAATGCGCGTCGCGTGGTGTGGTGCGCCATTCGAAGCTGCGACTATAGCCTCAGGGTCCATGCCCAGAACCGCCGCAATCCTCCTGTTCGTCGCCGCGGCAACCGGTCTGCCTGCCCAGCCGCCGCCGGATCGGACGTTCACCGACGCGGTCGAAGTGACGGAGTCGTCGGTCGTCATCGAACTGCCGCGGCTGCGGAACGTTAAGCCGTCCGACTTCGAGTCCGGAGACTTCGTCGTGGAGGTCGCGGGCGAGCGGCGCCGCGTGACCGGTGTGTCGGCGCTGGACCCGAAGACGAATCCGCGGCCCGTCCTCGTCTACGTCGACGCGGTGCTGGCTAAGCCTGAGACGGTTCGTCTCGGTGCGGAGGCGCTGGCGCGGCACGCGCGGCAGTTGGTGGCGTTGGGTCCGGTCGAGATCGTCCTGCACGACGGTGCGGTCAGCGGTTCGGAACAGCGGCTCACGGCAACGACGGCGCCACGAGCCGTCGAGGCGGCGCTGGAGCACATCGCGGGCGAGCACCTGGGCCGCGACGCGTACTTCGAGGCCGGGAACCGTCCGGTGGACCTGGCGACCTACGCCGACGTGGTGCGCGAATCGGCGGTGCGCCTCCTGGCCGAGACGACGCCGCGCTGCGGCGATCCGCCGTGCTTCCTGTTCTGGCTGAGCGACGGGTTTCCCGCCCTGGACGATGTCGGCATCCGAGCCGCCGGCGACCTGGAAGCGGGGCTGGCCGCCCACGGCTGGATCGTGATCGCGATGGCGCTCCACGAACCCACGCCCGATCCGGACTACGGCGGGCCGCGGCCGGTCAGCTATGAGCAATGGAAGGCGCTGACGCCGGGAGTCAAGATGGCGCCGTCGGCGGGCGAGGTCAGCCGGCTGCAAGGGCTCTCGGCCAGCAGCTTCGACCTCTACGTCGAGCCGCGCTACGAACCGCTGCGGCGCGCGGCGAGCGCGTCCTGTGGAGCGGCGCTTCGAGTCGAGCACCAGCTCGCGGCGGAGTTCGAGCGGCTGGAGCGAAGGCTGCTGCTGCGCTTCGCGGCCGGGGCAGGCGGGGCGGACCAGGAGGCAGGAGCGGCGCGGAGGTTCCTGCCGGTGGAGGTCCGTCTGGCGGAGGTGTCGCGGTTCGCGGACCGACGGAAGTTCGCACGCTGGCTGGGACTGGTGCCGAAGGAGGAGCGGCTGCACTTCGGTCGGTGGGTACTGGCTCGCCGCTTCGCGGCATCGCGCTAGGTGCCGGCCAGAGGGCCGGCGCACCGACCCTCAGTTGTCGCCTAGAAGTTCAGCAGCGACGCCAGATCACCCGCCACGAAGAACAGCGCCAGCGACAGCAGCGCGGTGAGCACCAGCGGCGCGACGCAGAGGAACGGCGCTTCGGCGATCGGCTTGCGGTCGCCGCCGGCGCTGCCGCTGGGGCCGGCCGAGGGCGATGCCGCGAAGAAGCCCCGAACAACCACGGGCATCAGGTAGAAGACGGCGAGCAGGGAGCTCAGCATCAGCACGCCCAGAAACGCGGCCTGCCAGGCGAAGCCGGTCTCGAGCGCGCCGACCATCAGGTACCACTTGGCCCAGGACCCGCCGAGCGGGGGAATGCCGATGATCGAGAGCGAGGCGAGGAAGAAGGCGGCGAAGGTCCAGGGCATCGTCCGGCCGAGGCCGTCGAGTTCGCTCACCTTCTTCTTGTGGGTGGCGACCAGGATGGCGCCGGCGCAGAAAAAGAGGGTGATCTTGCCCGCCGCGTGCATCGCGATCTGCATGCCGCCGGCGAGAACGCCCGTAGCCGTGGCCATCGCCGCGCCGAGGACGATGTAGGCGAGCTGGCTGATCGTCGAGTAGGCGAGCCGCGCCTTCAGGTTGTCCTGGCGGATCGCGATGACGGCCGCCATCAGCATCGTGAACGAGGCGATCGTCATCAGCGAAAGTGACGCGTTGCTGCCGGCGAGCAGGTCGAGGCCGAAGACGTAGACGACGATCTTGAGGATCGCGAACACGCCCGCCTTGACCACGGCCACCGCGTGCAGCAGCGCGCTGACCGGGGTCGGCGCCACCATAGCGTTCGGCAGCCAGCGGTGGAAGGGCATGAGCGCCGCCTTGCCGGCGCCGAAGGCGTAGAGCAGCAGCAGCACCGTGACCATCCCGGAGCTCGTCTCGGCGCCGAGGATGCCGCCGGGCGTGAAGTCGATCGTGCCGGTCAGCCGCCAGGTGAAGAGGATGGCGAACAGCAGGAAGGAGATCGAGGTGAAGAGCAGGATACCGAGGTAGATGCGCCCCGCGCGCCGCGCCTCGTCCGTGCCGTGGTGGGTGACGAGCGGGAAGGTGAGGAGAGTCAGCGCCTCGTAGAAGAGGAACAGCGTGAACAGGTTGCTGGCGAAGGCGATGCCCAGAGCGGCGAAGATGGAGAGGGCGAAGAAGGTGAAGAACCGGGTCTGGTTCTGCTCGTGGTGGCCGCGCATGTAGCCGACCGCGTAGATCGAGGTGACGATCCACAGGCCGCTCGCGACCAGGCCGTAGAGCAGCCCGAGCGGTTCGACCTGGAACGCGAGTTCCACGCCCGGCAGAACCTCGAACAGGACGAGTTCCGGCCGGCCGCCGGCCAGAACGTCGCCGGCGAGGCGCCAGACCGCGGCGAAGGTGCAGGCGCCGATCAGGGGTGTGGCGATGTCCCGCAGGTTGGGGCGGCCCAGGCCGCCGCCCAGCAGCAGGCAGGAAACCGCCGCCAGAACCGGCAGCAGAAGGGCGACCAGAATCGTCGTCTCGGGGCTCATCGTCGACTCAGATGCCGCCCGCGAGCAGCAGTTCAGCGGCTTCCCGGGCGACGCCGTAGGTCCAGTTCGTGGTGAGGCCGAAGAAGACGGCGGCCGCCGCGAGCACCCAGGCCGGCGCCAGCATCCCGAGCGGGGCTTCGCGCACATGGTCGATCGGCTGGGTTTCGGCCGGCTTGCGGAAGTAGACCACCTCGACCACCTTCCCGACGTAGACCAGAGCAAGGAGTGAGCTCAGCAGGATGAGCACGGCCGCCGCCGTCCAGCCGCGCTCCAGCACGCCGGACACCAGGTACCACTTGCTGACGAAGCCGACCGTGCCCGGCACGCCGATCAGGCTCAGGCCTCCGATGACCAGTGCGGCCGAGGTAAGCGGCATGCGGCGGCCGATGCCGGCGAGCGCATCGAGGTGGACCGAGCCGACCCGGTAGAGCAGGCAGGCGACGACCAGGAAGAGCCCGCCCTTCATCACCGCGTGGTTGAACAGGTGGACCAAACCGCCGGCGAGCCCGGTCGCGTTCGCGGTCGAAAGGCCCAAGGTCATGTAGCCGATCTGGGCGACGCTCGAGTAGGCCAGCAGCCGCCGCAGGTCGGTCTGGAAGATCGCGGCGCCCGAGGCCAGGAACATCGCGAGAAGGGACAGCGGCAGCAGCACGGCCTGGAGGCGCAGTTCCTCGAACACGAAGGGCGCGCCGAAGATCGTGAACAGGATCATCGCCAGCAGGTAGAAGGAGACCTTCGTTGCCGTCGCGGCCAGGAAGGCGCTGACCTTGGGCGGCGCGAACGAGTAGGCGTTGGGCAGCCAGTGGTGCAGCGGAAAGACCGCCAGCTTGATCGAGATGCCGACGACCAGAAGCGCCAGCGCGAGCACGGTGCCGCGGTCGTGGAGCGACGGCTCGAGGCGCGCCGCGATGTCGCGCAGGTTCAGGGTGCCCGTCTCCTGGTAGAGCAGGCCGACTCCCAGCATGAAGAAGACGCCGCCGATCGTGCCCATGACCAGGTAGTAGAAGGCGGACATCACGGCGCGGCGGTGGCCGCCGAGACTGACCAGAATGTAGGAGGACAGCGACGAGATCTCGAGGAACACGAAGATGTTGAAGGCGTCGCCGGTGATCGTGATGCCGAGCAGGCCGGAGATGCAGAGCAGGAAGACCGCGTAGTAGAGGTGCCGGCGCTGCTCCGGCACCCGCGGCGGGCCGCCCCGGGAGTCGAAGCTGAAGATGACCAGGGCCATCGCGGTGACCAGGGCCAGCAGGTAGGCGTTGACGGTCGAGATCCGGTACTCGATCCCCAGCGGCGGCGGCCAGCCGCCGAGCTGGTAGGAGATGACGCCGCCGCCGCGCACCTCGACGAGCAGGGCGACCGCGATCGCGAAGCAGGCCGCGACGACGCCGAGGCTGAAGAGACGGCAGAAGCGCGGATGGCGCACCAGCACGCAGACCGGCGCGGCCAGCAACGGCAGGACGACTTCCAGGACGAGGATCTTCTCGATCACTACCGGTTCCTCAGCCGTGCTCCGCGTCGTACGCCACCGCCTCGTCCTCTTCGGACGTGCCGTAGTCGCCGTGAATGCGCACGGCCAGCGCCAGCGCCAGGGCGGTGGTGGCCACGCCGACCACGATCGCGGTCAGCATCAGCACGTGCGGCAGCGGGTTCGAGTAGACGACGTCGTGCGCGCCGTGGCCGCCAGGGTGAGCCGGGTCATGGGGCACGATCGGCGCCGTGCCGCCCTCGACCTTGGCCATCGTCACGTAGAAGAGGATCGCCGCCGCCTGGAAGATGTTGAGCCCCATCACCTTCTTGATCAGGTTGTCGCGGGCGATGACGATGTAGAGGCCGACCATCATCAGGGCGATGAGCAGCCAGTAAGCCCACAAGCCGGACAGCGCTTCCGGCAGGTTCACGAGGCCTCCCCGCCGGCGCCCGTGTCCAGGGCCGGGTCCGCGCCCGTCTGGGCCTCGCCCGGACGGCGGCCCACGAAGGCGTAGTAGACGCGCATGATGGTCGCGGCGACGGCGATGCCGACGCCCAGCTCGATCACGATGATGCCGAGGTGCTGGCCGTAGTGGCCGGTGGTCAGCGGATCGAGCGCCGAGTAGTTCAGGAACTCTCCGCCCAGGAGCATCGCCAGCACGCCGACCGCGCCGTAGAGCAGCACGCCGGCCGCCATCAGGCGCTCGGTCAGCACGACGGGAACGACCTGCCGCAGCGCCTCCGCGCCGAAGACCAGGGCGAAGATGATGAGCCCCGCGGCGAAGATGACGCCGGCCTGGAAGCCGCCGCCGGGGCCGAAGTCGCCGTGGAACTGCACGTAGAGGCCGAAGAGGAGGATGACCGGCACCAGAGCCCGGGCGACGACCCGGAGGATCGGCATCTCGCGGACGCGGGACGGCGCCTTCACGACTCCTCCTCGCCGTCCGCGTTCCGGCGCCGCAGGCCGAGTCCGCCGAGCAGCAGCGCGACCCCGACGCCGGCGGTGAAGATGACCACGACTTCACCGAACGTGTCGTAGCCGCGGAAGCTGGCGAGGATGGCGGTCACGATGTTCGGGATGTGAATCTTCTCCTCGGTCTCGGCAATCAGCTCCGGCGCCAGGTGGTGGTGGATGACGGCGTCCGGATCGCCGTAGGCCGGCATGTCCCAGGTGCCGTAGATCAGCGCCGCGCCCGTGGCGACGACGATCAGGATCGGCAGGATCTTCGTTCGTTCCTGCTTCTCGCGCCGCGAGGTCAGGCTGAGCGCCCCGAGGAAGAGCACGGTGCTGACGCCGGCGCCGACCGCCGCCTCGGTGAAGGCGACGTCCACGGCGTCCATCAGGACGAACAGCCCGGCCGCCAGCAGGCTCGCGATCCCGGTCAGCATGGCGGCGGCGAACAGGTCCTTGAGCCTCGCCACGACGATGACGGTGGCGATCAGCAGCAGCATGAGGAGGAGTTCAACCGGCGGCATCGCCGTCCCCTCCCCGCTCGTCCTCAATCTCAAGCTCGAGCGCCAGTCCGTGGCCGTGAGCCGCCTTGACCAGTGCGTGAGCGATCGCCGGGCTGCTGAACAGGAGAAAGGCGAGCACCAGGACCAGCTTCAGCGTCACCATGGACAGGCCGCCCTGGAGCATCAGGCCCAGGAGCATCAGGCCGGCGCCGGCGGTGTCCGTGACGCTCGCCGCGTGGGTGCGCTGGTAGAAGTCGGAGAAGCGGTGCAGACCGACGCCACCGACTATGCAGAACAAGCCGCCGGCCACCAGCAGGACCGCGGTCGCGATGTCCAGCGCGCCGCTCATGGCTCGGACTGCCGGTTCATTGGTCGGCCTTCCGGTCGTCGCGGGCCAGGTTGCCGAAGCGCGCGAAGCGCAGCACGGCCAGGGTGCCGGTGAAGTTGACGAGGGTGTAGACGATCGCCAGATCGAGCCACTCGGGCCGCCCGGTGAGGAAGCCAGCGACCGCGATCAGCAGCACCGTCTTCGTTCCGAACATGTTGACGGCCAGGATGCGGTCGAAGACGGTCGGGCCGATTGCGGCGCGGGCCAGCGCCAGGAACATCGTCACGACGATCGCCGCCATCCCCGCGACGTACATCAGTTCGAGCCTCCCTCGATCCGCAGCACGTCGCGGTCCATCGAGCCGTCCATCACGTCCGCCTCGCTCTCCGCGTCGAGGGCGTAGACCAGGAGTTCGTCGTCCCTGAGGTCCAGGGTGATCGTCCCGGGCGTGAGAGTGATGAAGTTCGCGTACAGGACCTGGCCGAACGACGTCTTCTGGCTCGCGGGCACGCGCCGGAGCCGGGGGTGGAGTTCGATCCTCGGCGACAGGATCAGCTTCGTCACGTGGAGGTTCGCCGCCGCGACCTTGACCGCGAAGGCGACCAGGAAGCGCGGCAGCCGAAGCCAGGCGGAGGCGCGGAAGAACTCGAAACCGCCTCCCGCGGCCCGTTCGAGGGCCAGGTAGAGGCGCCAGACGAAGGCCACGGAGACGACGCCGAAGGCGAAGATCAGCCACCCGTGCAGCGTGTACGGCCCGGACAGGGCGAGCCAGACCGCCGCCAGCAGGGCGAGGACACCCAGCCTCATCACCTAGCCGTCCGCATAGGACTGCTTCCCCTTCAGGATGGTCAGGCTCCACTTGCCGGTGGCCCGGATTCGCAGCGTCTTGACGCCCGCTTCAGGGACGAAGAAGGTCGTGATTCCCGACCAGTCCTCCGCGTTCTGCGAGATGTCGACGGGCGGCCCCACGGCGAACACGCCCTGGTTGCCCTCGACGCTGGCAGTGGCGGTGTGGTCGCCGCCGGCCATCTGGAACCGTACCGTGGCGTTGCCCTCGCCCTCGATGCAGCCGACGCCGCATGGCTTCGGCGGCGGCGGGGGCGCCGGCGGCTTCCAGGCCGGACGTTCGACCGCCGGTTCGGCGGCCTGCGCGGCGGGCTCGCCGCCCCCGTCCGCGCATCCGGCGAGGCCGAGCGTCAGGCATCCGGCGAGCATCCAGGTACTCGCCGCGTCGAGCGGGAACGGTCGCTTCACTCCCCGCCGCCCGTTGCCTCGGTTTCCGGTGTTTCGCCTCCCTCGTCCGCGTCATCATCGGCCTCAGCCCAGGGCAGCCAAGCGGCGTAGTCGATCTCATGCGGCGGCGGCTCGCCGCCGGGGCCCTTGAGGTAGTGCTCCATCCAGCGCAGGGTGCGGAGCATGTAGTCGAGCCGGGCCGCCGAGCGCCGGTTGCCGTGGCCCTCGCCCGGGTAGAGGACCAGCCGTACCGGCGCCTGGCCGAGGGTCTTCAGGTGCCGGTGCAACTCGAGCGACTGGCTGGGATGGACCCTGGGGTCCTCCTTGCCGTGCAGGATCAGCGTCGGCGTGCGGTTGCGCTTGACGTAGTAGATCGGGCTGCTCTTCTCGAAGTAGTCCCAGTCGTCCCAGAGCGTCGTGAGGTGATGGACCAGCTCCATCTCCATCGGGATGTCCGTCGTCCCCAGCTTGGAGATGTTGTTCGAGATGCCGACGAAGGGAATCGCCGCGGCGAAGCGGTCGGAGTAGTACGTCGCGCCCCAGGCCGACGCGTAGCCGCCGTAGGAGCCGCCCGTGATGCCGACCCGGTCCCGGTCGACGAGGCCGATCTCGATCAGGTGGTCGACCGCGACGATCAGGTCGTCGAACTCGGGGCCGGCGGCGGCGTGCTGGCCGAGCTTCGAGAATCCGACGCCGCGCCCCGTGCTGCCGCGGTAGTTCGGGTAGAAGGAGACGAAGCCTCGCGCCGCGGCGACCTGCGCGAAGTTCGAGTAGCTGGTCAGCCAGCCGTTGCTGTGGTGGCTCTCCGGGCCGCCGTGGACGAAGAGGATCAGCGGATAGCGCCGGCCCTCCTCGTAGTCAAGCGGGTAGATCAGCAGCCCTTCGAGTTCCAGCCCGTCCGGCGCCTTGTGCCGGACGACTTCCTGGCGGGCCAGGTCGACGTCGTCGAGCCAGGGGTTCGAGTTCGTCATCCGGACCGGCGGCGCCCGCGGTTCCGCCGGGTCGTAGCGGTAGATCTCCCGCGGATGGTCGGGGCTGTCCGCCACCAGCGCCGCGGCGCCGCCATCGCGCGGCAGGCTGAAGCCGAGGCTGATCGGGCCGCCCGGTTCGACCAGTGTCTCCGCTTCTCCCGAAGTCGACACCCTGCCCAGGGTGCTCCAGACGCCGACGGAGGCCGCGTACAGGAGGTGCTCGTCGTCCTCCCAGGCGAACGAGGCGACGTGGCCCTCGAGCTCCGGCAGCAGGTCGCTGAAGCCGCCTTCGCTGCCCACGAGCATCAGTCTGCCGGCCGCGGGGTCGTGCTGATCGGCGGCCGAGACGGCGGCGACCTGCTCGCCGTCCGGGCTGAACCCGACCTGGCCGAGCTTGCCGATCGCCTCGACCTCGGAGACCACGGGGAAGCCCTCCGCCGATGCGTTCACGGTCACGACGGACTTGCTCGTGTAGGAGTCGTCGATCAGGGCGGTCGGCGTGGTGATCGCGGCGAGGCGTTCGCCGGTCGGGCTCCAGACGGCGGAGATGACGTGCCCGTCGACCGACTCGACCAGGGCGGGCTTCGACTCGTCGTCGCTTCGGTCCGCGTCGAGCGCGGGAACGTCCGCGACCCAGAGCCGCACGAGAGGCCGGTCCTCTTCGTAGATCTCCTGGTTGAACCCCTTCTCTCGGAGCGTCTTCAGCTCCTTGTTCGTCTCCTCGCGGGCCAGGAAGGCGACCCGGCTGCCGTCCGGCGACAGGAAGTAGGAGCCGACGCCGTTCGGGTGCTCGACCAGCCTGCGGCTTTCGCCGCCGCCGACCGGGATGCCGTAGAGGGCGGAGGCCTTGTCCGAGCCGCGGCGCGAAGTGAAGAGGATCTCGTCGTTGCCGCGGAAGGTGGGCCGGCCCACGTTCACCGAGCCGGCGATGAAGGGCCGGGAGGACCCGGGCTCCGCCATGTCGAGCACGTGCAACTCGGTCCACGAGCCGCCGCTGTCCTCGTCCAGCGGCCGCCGCGGCACGCTCAACAGGTAAGCGGCGAGACTGCCGTCCGGCGACACCGCGACCGTGCCGACGCTGCGCAGGCTGGCGATGTGATGCGGCTCGATGGGGTTCGTCTCCTGCGCCGTGACCGTGGCCGGCGCGGCCAGCGCGACCACGACGGCGGCGGCCAGTCCGACGCTGGGCGCGCGGGTCCTCTGACCCGCTGCCGCCGAAGGCGGCTGGGAAACGCGCCGGCCGGAGGCCGGCTCCATGTGGACGATGTTCCGGTTCATGGCCTCTCTCCTGTCATTGGACCGCCGCGGCCTGCCGCTCTTCGAGCGCCGCCAGCCGTTCCCGGATGTCGGGCGACAGCTTGACGCCCAGGTGCGTGATCGTATCCGCCGCCATGGCGATGCCGACCTCGCAGCAGGTGCGGATCGGCAGGTCCCGAAGCAGGCCGTAGAGGAAACCGGCGGCGAAGCAGTCGCCGGCGCCGGTCGTGTCGACGACCTCGACCCGGTGGGCGGGCACGTGGTGCACTTCATCGCCCCGGCGCACCCAGGCGCCGCGTACTCCGTCCTTGACCGCCACGACTTCAATCGTCCTGGCCAACTCGCGGGCCGCGGCCTCCGGGCCGAGACCGGTCATCATCCGCGCCTCCTCCGCGTTGGCGAACAGGATGTCGAAGCCGTGATCCTTGTGCCGCATGAGGTGGTCGCGCGAGCGGCCGACCGCGAACGGGTCGGCGAGATCGATGGCCAGCCTGGCGCCGGCGCGGCGGGCGACCGCGATCGCGTGTTCGATCGCGTCGATCTGGTTGGGGGTATCCCAGATGTAGCCGGTCGTGAAGAAGATCCGGGACCGCCGGATGTCGTCCTCGGGCACGTGTTCCGGGCGGTACTGCCGGCAGACGCCCAGGTGCGTGTTCATCGTCCGTTCGCCGTCGGGAGTCACCAGGACGACCGACGTGCCCGTGACGCCGTCGATGTGGGCGAGCCGGTTCCGGACCCGGCTCGCGTTCAGACCGCGCTCGAACAGGCGGCCGGTGTCGTCGGCGGCGACCGCCGAGCTGTAGCTGGTGGCCACGCCGAGCAGGGATGCGGCGCGCAGCACGTTGGCGCAGGAGCCGCCGGCCTCGATCTCCGGCTGCAGGACCTCGCCGTCGCGGTTCAGCACGTGATCGAGGATCGCTTCCTGCTCTCCGGCGGTGACGAGCTTCATGATCCCCTTGTCGAGGCCCATCTCGTCCAGGTGCCGGTCCTCGACCCGGACCAGCAGGTCGAGGATCGCGTTTTCGATTCCGACCAGTTCCGGGTCGGCTGCCCGCGGCGGCTCCGCCACGGCGGACTACTGGTCTCCCCAGCGGTCCTTGACCGCGGCGCGGTCGACGTGGTCGCCGCTCCGCGGCAACTCGCTGGTGAAGATGACGTCGCGGGGACGCTTGAACCGGGCGATCCGGGAACCGACGTGCTCGCGCACCGACTCCTGGTCGAGACCGGCGTCGGCATCGGCCTCTACCACGGCGCGGATCGCCTCGCCCCAGCGATCGTCGCTGACCCCGAAGACGCATGCCGCGCGCACCCTGTCGAGTTCGAGGATCGCGGCCTCGACCTCGGCGGGATAGACGTTCTCGCCGCCGGGCTTGATCAGTTCCTTCTCCGGCTTGCGGGCGACGTAGAAGAGATTGCCTTCCTCGTCGAAGCGGCCGATGTCGCCGGTGTGGTGCCAGCCGCCCCGGAAGGTGTGGGCGGTGACGTCGGGCTGCCCGTCGTAGCCCAGGAAGACGAGCGGTCCGCGGACGACGATCTCGCCGTCCTCGCCGGCGGGCACCTCGCGCTCGTCGTCGTCCACCAGACGGACGCTGCAGAGTTCGGCCGCCTTGCCGGCGCAGCCGAGCCGCTCGCGGGCGTTCTGGATCGTGACGAAACCGCTCGTCTCGCACTGCCCGAAGCCGGCCCAGAAGGTGGCGTCCGTCTCGTCGTGCAGCCGCTGCATCGTGTCCGGCGAGTCGAGGCCGGTCACGTGCCGGAGGCTGGGCAGGCGGCTGCCGGCTTCGGCCGCCGCGTCGAGCAGGGTCGTGAGCACCGGCGGGAAGTCGCTGATCATCGTGATCGCGTAGCGGTCGATCAGTTCGACGGCCTGTGCCGGGTCGTACTTCGCGGTAACGACGTTGGCGCCGCCGGCGTGGAAGACGCTCAGCAGGTGGCCGAGCGCCGCGATGTGGAAGAGCGGCAGCGCGACCAGGTTACGGTCGGAGCCGTCCAGCCCGAGCGACGCGATCTCCTGGAGGTTGGCCCAGACCAGGTTCGAGTGGCTGAGCAGAGCGCCGCGAGGGATGACGTCGACGGCCGCGGTCGCGATGACGGCGAAGGGCTCGCCGGCGGAGACGTCTGGCCGTGGCAGGTCCGCCGCCTCGCCGGCGCCGGCGTAGAGCGAGTCCAGCGGGGCGTAGCCGTCCGGCGCATCGTCGCCGAACTGGAACCAGTGCGGGACCGCCTCGTCGCCGGGGCCGCCCGGCACGGCGTCGAGGAAGTCCGCGCCGACGACGAACGCCCGGGGCTTCGCCCGCTCCCGAACGAGCATCTCGATCTCGCCCGGCTGCAGCCGCCAGTTGATCGGGTAGACGATGATGCCCTGGCGGGCGCAGGCGAAGTAGAGCTCCACGTAGGCCGCCGAGTTCTGAGCCAGCACCGCAAGCCGGTCGCCCGCCGCCAGACCGAGTCCGTCGAGCCCGGCCGCCAGCGCGTCGACGCGGTCGCGGAGTTCCACGAAGTTCCGTTCCTCGCCATTCTCCGTGACGAGAGCGAGCCGGTCGCCGAACGCCGTCGCGTTGCGGACGAGAACGTCGTAGAGCGTGAAGTTCTGAACGCTGGACACGGTGGACGGGGCTTCTGCGGAGGCGAACCGGCGCGCACTTTATCAACGCGGACCACCCGGTGTGCCGGCCTCGGGTCAGCGCATCCCACTGGGTACGCCGGCGTCCCCGCCGGCATCCGGCGAGCCGCGGAGCGGCGAGCCCGTTCTCAGTACACTCCCGTCCATGTGGTCTCGGCAATGCGATGGCTGCGGCGAGCAACATGCCTGAGAGTCCGGCCCAACTGTTGGCGAGGATTCGGCTTGGCGAGGACAGCCACCTCGAACTGAAGCAGATCGTCTTTGCCGGCGGAAAGATCAAGAGCCCCCGCCGGAGCGATCTGGGGGACGACCTGGCTGCCTTCGCCAACGGTTATGGGGGCACACTCGTCCTCGGCGTCGAGGATCGGACCCGTGAGATCGTCGGAATCCCGGCTGAGCGCGTCGGAGAGGTCGTGGGTTTCGTGCGGGAGATCAGCCGGGACTCGATCGACCCGCCTCTGGACGTGCGGGTCGAAAGCCTGGAACTTCTCGACGCGGACGGTGCGGCCCGGAGTGTCGTGGCTGTCGATGTTCGGCCGAGTCTCTTCGTCCACAAGAGCCCGGGTGGCTACTTCCGTCGCCAGGCCGACTCGGCCATGGCCATCCCACCGACGGTGCTGGTGCGGCTGATCCAGGAGCGCAGCCAGACCCGTCTTCCGTCGTTCGACCAGGGAATCGTCGAGGGGGCATCTTTCGAAGCCCTGGACGCGGATCTGGTCGATCGTTTCCGAACGCCGTGGGCCGAAGACTCACGGGAAGTACTCGCCGCGAAGCTGGGGCTCGCGAAGCAGACGGGCGAGGGGGCGTTCGTCGCGACTGTCGCCGGAGTGTTGCTCGCCTCCACGGAGTCCGAGCGGTGGTTCCCGAACTTCTACATCCAGGCGGTGGCCTATCGCGGCACGAGCATCGGCGACGCGCTCTCCAACTCGCACTATCAACTGGACGCGGCGGACTGCCAGGGGCCGCTCGACCGCCAGGTCGAACTCGCCTGCAGGTTCGTGGCCCGCAACCAGCGCGTGGCCGCTCGCAAGACGATCGGGCGGCATGACATTCCCCAGTACGACATGGCGGCAGTGCTGGAGGCGCTGGTCAACGCGGTCGCACACCGGGACTACTCCGTGTACGGGTCCAGAATCAGGCTTCGCATGTTTGACGACCGACTGGAGCTGTACTCGCCGGGGGGGCCGCCGAACGGCATGGAGGTGTCGGATCTCGCCTACCGCCAGTACTCGCGCAACGGCACGGTGACGAGCATCCTCGCCCGTTGCCGGATCCCCGACGGCATTCCGTTTCTCGAGTCGCCGCGCCTGACGTTCATGGACCGTCGCGGCGAAGGAGTGAACGTCATCCTTCGGCGCAGCGAGGAGCACTCCGGCCGCCTCCCCGAGTACGAGCTCTTCGGCAACGAACTGCGCTTGACCATCTTCGCCGCGAATCCCGCCGAGTGAGCGTGTCGACCAGCGAGCCTCGTTGCCCGTGCCGCCGCCGTTTCGGGAGAATCGCGGCCGGATTCGATACGAGCAAGGAGGGCGCTATGGCGAAGTGCGGTCGTGGGCTAGTTGCGGCGTTGGTTGTTCTGCTGGTTTCCGGAGCGGTGCCTGCCCGTGCCTGGAACGACTTCGGTCACGAGGTCGTGGCCCGGATCGCGTGGCAGGAGCTCGAACCGGAGGTCCGCAGCCGTGTTCTGGCGCTGTTCCGGCAGGCGCCTCGCGACAGCGGGATGCACTGCCTCGATCTGAACCAGGATCGCCGTCGGGGCTGCGGGCGGTTCGCGTATCGATTGGGGGACGCCGAGACCGCTGAAGACGGCGACCGCATCCTGTTCGAGCGGGCCGCCTACTGGCCCGACCTGGCGCGTCAGCTCGAGAAGTACAACCGACCGACCTGGCACTACATCGGCTGGACCTGGCGCCAGGGCGCCGACGGATCGGCCCACGACACCGATCTGCCCGTGGCCGAGCCGAACGCCGTGAGCCAGTTGGTCGAACTTGCGCACTCCGTCGCCGACACGTCCGGCCGCGCGGACAAGCGCGCCATCCATCTGGCCTGGATCTTCCACCTCGTCGGCGACGTCCACCAGCCCCTCCACGCCGCCTCCCGGGTCACCGACCGCCGCGACGAGAGGGAAGGCGACCGCGGCGGCAACGGCTTCGTTCTCGACGAGTGGAACCGCAACCTCCACGCCTTCTGGGATGGCGCCCTAGACGGCCGGTTCCGGGCCGACTATCGGCGGCGGGCGCTCGCGACACTCACCTCGGACTCGAACCGGCCGCCTCCATCCGAGCGGTTCTGGAGAACCTTCGGAGAACTCCGCGACCGCGAGTACGAGGCCCACAAGGACCGCGTCGCTGCCGAGGCTCGCGCCCGCCATCCTCTGGACGAGACGATGCGCGCCGACCTCAAGTCCGGCGACTTCGAAGCCTGGGCGCGCGAGTCCAACCGGATCGTCCGCAACTCGCTCTATCCCGCCGACCTGACCCGCGGGGAGGCGCCCCCGTCCGCCTATGCGGACCTCGCCTACGACATCGCCCTGCAGCGCGCCGCCCTCGCCGGCTACCGTCTGGCCGACTTCCTTCGCAGCCGTTTCGGTGACGACACCGACCGCTGATCGCACCGTCGACGGGGGCGGGCACGACGGATTCAGGCTTCCTGGGACCCGGTTCCCTTGCCTGTGGGCGAGTCCGTGCGCGCCACGCCGCCGTATCGAATGAGGAGGAAACCGAACAGACCGGACAGGAGCGATCCGCACAACACGCCAAGGCGAATCGGTGCAGCGAAAGTCTGGTCTCCAGCGGGGTCCTCAAAGGCGAGACTTCCGATGAACAGGCTCATCGTGAAGCCCACTCCGCAGAGCATCGAGACTCCATAGACCTGCGGCCAGGACGCCCCCATCGGTTTCTTGGCGATGCCAAGGCGAACGGCCGTCGCGACCGGCACGAAGACGCCCAACTGTTTACCCAGGAACAGACCCGCGGCTATGCCCAAAGGTACCGGTTCAAAGAAGGATGCCAGCGAGAGGCCGGCGAACGAGACACCGGCGTTCGCGAAAGCGAAGACCGGCAGGATGCCGTACGCGACCCAGGGATGGAGGTCGTGCTCGAGTTTCTTGAGTGGCGACTTCTGCTCGTCCTCGCGCGCCCGCATCGGTATGGCCACGGCAACCACCACGCCCGCCAAGGTTGCGTGCACGCCGATCTGGAGTACGAAGAGCCAGAGCAGCGCGCCGATCAACAGATAGCCGGCCGTTCGGCTAACACCGAGCCGATTCAGGACGAGGAGTCCCACCAGACAGAGCGCGGCGCCTTCGATGGTGACCAAGGAGAGTTCGTCCGTGTAGAAGAACGCAATGATCATGATCGCGCAGAGATCGTCGAGGATGGCGATGGCCGCAAGCAGGACTTTGAGCGAAAGCGGCGCCCACTTTCCCGCCAGGGCCAGGATGCCGAGCGCAAAGGCGATATCGGTGGCAGCAGGGATGGCCCATCCGTTCAGGCTGAGAGGATCGTCGAGATTGATGAAGATGTAGGTAGCCGCCGGCAGGACCATGCCGCCGAAAGCGCCGAAGACGGGCAGAAGCGCCTGCCTCACGCTGGAGAGCTGCCCCTCGATGAACTCTCGCTTGATCTCGAGACTGACGAGCAGGAAGAAAACGGCCATCAGGCCGTCGTTGATCCACAGCAACAGCGGTTTAGCCAAGCTGCTGTCGCCAACGGTGATCGACAGGGGGACGTTGAGCAGTTGCCCGTAGAAGGGGGCCAGGGCGGTGTTGGCCAGGACGATGGCGATGGCCGCAGAGGCCATCAAGAGGAGGCCCGCAGTGGCCTCGTAGCGCAGGAACTCACGAAGGGCGCGAATAGGCACTTCGCTCTCTCAGGTCGTTCGCCATGCGGAGTTCGGGCTGCCCGCGACACCGTCCAGCCGGTTCATCAGGTTGGCACGTTATCGCCAATTGGTCGGGCCTGCTCCGGCGCCGCTACATGCGCTCCATGAAGCCCCGGATCGACTCGACCAGCCGGTCCGGAGCGTCGTAGTGGACCATGTGGCCGGCGCCTTCGATCTCCTCGTGCCGGCCGCGGCGAAAGAGGGCGACGCGGCGGGCGATCTCTTCGGGTTCGGGGGTGGCGTGCTGGTCGTCCACGCCGCGGCGGCTGGTCCAGAACTCGTTGGCGAGCGCGGCAGTGAGGATGAGGGTGGGGCAGGTGACCCAACTCCAGCGTTCTTCGGATGCTTCCGGCACGTTCGACATCCAGGTCGTCACCACCTGGGGATCCCACTTCCACTCCAGGCCGCCGCCGGGGAGGGGTCGCGTCCCCAGGTCGACGAACTCGAGCGCACGCTCCGGGTCGAGGCGGGGATGCACCCGCTTCAGGAGGTCCCAGGCGTGCTCCTTCGAGGCGACCATCCGGTGCTGTCTCGGATGGGTCAGCGCCTCGATCCCCGTCCTGGCCCGTTTCTGCTTGACCTCTTCGGGAAAGCGGTTCAGCGCGTAGGGCGGCCCGAGACCCTCGATCAGCACGATGGCCCGTGGCAGCTCCGCGAAGATGCCCGCCCACTGGGCCACGACCTGACCGCCGAGGCTGTGGCCGATGACGAACGGCCGCTTGAGTTCGCAGTCGAGGAACACGGCGTGCAGGTCGGCGATGTGGTGGGCCATCGTGTAGATGCCGGGATGCGCGCTCTCACCGTGGCCGCGCAGGTCGTAGGCGATCACCCGGTGGTCGGTGGCGAACGCCTCCGCGACCGGCGCGAGGGTCAGTGCGAAGTCCTGGATGCCGTGAGCCAGCAGGATCGCGGGACCATCGGCGGGGCCCCACTCGTAGACCTCTAGCTGGGTGCCGCTGGCCTCGATGCGGCGCCGGCGGGACGCAGCCGATTCAAGGCGGCGAGGAAGGGAGGATGCGGCTACGGTCAACGAGTGTCCACCAGCGGGAAACCGCTGTCGGCGAGCGTCCGGTTCAGGTCCGCCAGCGGGCCGGCAAGAGTAGCGCCGAAACGGTCTTCCTGCTCGGCGAGCTGGCTGCCCAGCATCTCCCACACCGCCGCCTGCTGATCGGTCGGCCTGGCGTCGGCCTGGCCCACCGAGCGCGCCAGGTAGGTGAGGCGCGCGTAGAGGCGGCGCGGCCAGCGCAGGGCGTCCTGGCCGGTGCCGGTCATCCGCAGATCGAAAAAGGCGCTCTCGATGGCCCGGAGTTCTTCCCGCAGCGAGCCGGCCTGGTTGGTCGCTTCGAAGACGTCGACGTCGCCCCCGCGCTCCGACAGGCGATCTTCGAGTTGCCGCAGGTCGTGGCGGAGACGCTCGGCTTCGTTGATGACGTAGGCGGCTCGTTCGATGCCGTCGCGGATTTCGACGAGCAGAGCCTGCTGCGCGGCCAGTTCGTCGGAGGAGGCGGTGGAGTCCGGGTCGAGAAGGACGTCCATGTCGACCGTCGAGATCGGTTCGTTCCCGTCCTCTGCGTCGCTGCCGCCGTCGCCCGCAAGCACCAACTCGATCCGGTAGCCGCCGGGCGCCGCCAGCATCGAGAAGCGGCCGCCGTCGGGCAGGGGCCGCCAGCCTGTCTCCGGCATCTCCCAGTCGAGCCGCTCGTCGGGCCTGGTTCGCAGCCGGACCTGGGTTGTGGCGTCGTGGCGCAGGTCCCAGGTCACGCGGTGGAGGCCCGGCGCCGCGGGCAGATCGTCCAGGGTGCGGACCAGATGGCCTTCGCCGTCCCGGATGCGGATTGCCGCGTGGCTGCCATCGTCTTCCGCCACCGTTGCATCATCGCCGGTCGGCCCAGGGATCCAGTAGTGGAACAGAACGCCGTAGGGCGGGTTCGTGCCGGTCGCCGGCACGTCCGGCTGGGCCATCGGCGCGCCACGGGTGCGGAAGCGGTAGGTAATCCGCGGCGCCAGCAGCGTCGGGCCGCGGCTCGTCAGACCGCGGGCGATCTCGCGCAGCGGCGTGAGGTCGTCGAGGACCCAGATGCCGCGGCCGTAGGTGGCGACGACCAGGTCGTCGAAGTGCTCCTGCACCTCGATCCAGTGGACGGGCGCCGGAGCAAGGTTCGCCGCGCCGTCGCTGCGCCGGGAGAGGCTCCGCCAGTTCGCGCCATCGTCGAACGACACGTGGAGCGCGTTCTCGGTGCCCAGGAAGAGGAGTCCGGCCTGCTCCGGATCCTCGCGGACGGCGTGGACGTTCGCGAGCGGCCCGCGCGGCAGGCCGGCCGCGAGATCGGTCCAGGTTTCGCCGTAGTCGTTCGTCCGGTACACGTAGGGCGTCGTGTCGCCTTCCTGGTGGCGGTCGACCGCGACGTAGGCGGCGCCGGCGGCGAAGCCCGACGGGTCGATGTTGCGGATCGTGCCGAGGGGCGGCAGGCCGGGGAGGTTCGTGGTCACGTTGGTCCACGTCTCGCCGCCGTCGCGGGTCAACTGGACCTGGCCGTCGTTCGTGCCGGCCCAGATCAGCCCGGGCTGGAGCGGGCTCTCCGCGATCGCGAACACGACCGGCGCGATCGTCGGTCCGGCGTCGTCGAGGGTCAGGCCGCCCGTGCGACGCATGAGCGCCGGGTCGGCGGTGGTGAGATCGGGCGAGATCCGCTCCCAGCTCTGGCCGCGGTCGCGGCTCCGGTGGACGTACTGGCTGCCGGCGTAGACGGCCTCCGGATCGTGCGGCGAGGTGGCGAAGGGCGCCGTCCACTGGAAGCGGTACTCGAGTGCCGAGGCCGGGGAGCTCTCGATGGCCAGCGGCCAGACGCTGACGTCGCGGGACTGACCGGAACGCAAGTCGTAGAGCTCGAGCTGTCCGTCGTAGCAGCCGGTCCAGACCAGGTCCGGGTCGGCGCGGTGGACCATCGAGAAACCGACCTCGCAACCGCCGACGGAGTGCCACTCGCCGACCGGGATGCCCTGGGTGCGTCCTCCGTAGAGGACGCGGCTCGGCCCTCGCATCGAGGGTCCGTCCTGGCGGTTGCCGTAGACGTAGTAGGGCCGGCGGTCGTCGGTCGAGACGTGGTACATCTGCGCGATCGGCAACTGGGGCCGGTACCAGGAGCGCCCGCGGTCGCTCGTGACGCTGACGCCGCCGTCGTGACCGACGATCCGCCGGTCGGGGTCGAGCGGGTCGATCCAGATGTCGTGGTGGTCCCAGCCCGGCTGCTCGAAGCCCTCGCTTGCGACCGTGCGGCCGCCGTCGAGCGAGACGGACTGCCGGGTGGCGACGAACGTGACCTCGTCCGCGCGGTCGGGCGCCGCCGCCATGCGCGTGTAGTAGAGCGGCCGCGTGATCAGGTTCAGGTCGCGGCTGATCAACCGCCATGAGTCGCCGCGGTCGTCCGAGCGCCAGAGGACGCCGGCGAAGGGATCGGAGGGGGCGAAGTCCCGGTTCGAGCTCGTCTCGATCAGGGCGTAGACGCGATCCGGATCGTCGGCCGACACGGCGAGCCCGATCTTGCCGAGCGGCGGCTCGGGCAGGCCCCCGCCCTCGAGGCGCGCCCAGGTGTCGCCGCCGTCCTTCGAGCGGTAGATGCCGCTGCCTGGGCCGCCGCTGGTGCGGCCGGACGTGCGGATCTCGATCTGCCAGGCCGCGGCGTAGACGAAGCGGGGGTTGTCGGGCGCGAAGGCGAGGTCCACGGCGCCGGTGTCCGCGTCAACGAAGAGGACGTGCTCCCACGTCGCGCCGCCGTCGATGGTGCGAAAGACGCCGCGGGCCGCTTCGCCCTGCTCCTGCGGACCGTAGGCGTGGCCGAGGGCGGCGACCAGGGCGGTGTCGGGATCGTTCGGGTGGACCAGGATGCGGCCGATCCTGCCGCTGGCTTCGAGTCCCAGGTATTCGAAGCTGTCGCCGCGGTCGGTGGAGCGGTAGACGCCGTTGCCGATCGAGATGTTGCTGCGGATGAAGCTCTCGCCGGTGCCGACCCAGACCACGTTCGGGTCGGAGGGAGCGACCGCCAGCGAGCCGATCGAAGCCGCTTCCTGGCGGTCGAAGATCGGCTCCCATGAGACGCCGCCGTCGTTGCTGCGCCAGAGCCCGCCCGAAGCGGCGCCGGCGTAGACGGTCCGTGGATCGCCGGGCACGCCGGCGACCGCGGAAACGCGGTTGCCGATCGGTCCGATGTGGCGGAAGGCGAAGGCGTCGAGAAGCTGCGCCTGCGTCTCCGTGGACGGCTGGGGGGCCGCGGAAGCGGCGCAGAGCAGGAGGGCGAGGAACGCTCTGTGACGCAACCTCCTAGTAGCCGGCCTGCTTGTCGACCACGTTGCGGAGTGGCCTGCCGGTCGCGAAGCGGGTGATGTTGTCGCGCAGCAGGGCCGTCCGCCGCTCCTCGAGCCGGTCCGAGATCGTCGCCAGGTGCGGGGTGATCGTCACGTTCGACATCGTCCACAGCGGATGGCCGGTCGGCAGGGGTTCGGGATCCGTGACGTCGAGGCCGGCGGCGCGGACCTTGCCGCTCTCGAGGGCCGCGACCAGGGCGTCCGTGTCGACGATCTTGCCGCGCGAGATGTTGATCAGGTAGACGTCCTGCTTCATCAGCTCGAACTGACGGGCGCCGATCATGCCCTCCGTGGCCGGCGTGTGCGGCACGGCGGAGAAGACGACGTCGGCACGCGGCAGCAGGTCGTCGAGTTCGTCGGGCTTGCCGACGTAGGCGACATCGCGGTGGATCGGGATGTCCTTGGGATCGACGCCGATCACGGTCATGCCGAAGGCCGCGGCCCGCTGCGCGATCTGGGTGCCGATGCCGCCGAGGCCGATGACCAGGGCCGTCTTGCCCCGGAGTTCGATCATCGGCAGTGCGCGGTCCGTGTTCCAGCCGTCCGGCATCTGGGCGTTGAACGCCTTGATGTTGCGGGTGAAGTTCAGGAGCAGGGCGAAGGCGTGGTCGGCGATCTCCGGGCCCTGGATGATCTTCGCGTTGGTCAGGACGATGTCGCTGTCGCGCAGGTCGGGGATCGTGAGGAAGCCCTCGACCCCGGCGGAGTTGCTCTGGATCCAGCGCAGCTTGCTGTCGGCCGTCAGGAAGTTCTCGATGCCGCGGTAGCCCGCGATCAGGCCGTTGCAGACGTTGGGGTCCAGATCCTCGTCCAGGGCGACCAGGTCGAGGTTCTCGTGCTCGTCCTCGAGGTCGGCCAGCACGTCCAGGAAGAACGCCGGTGTGCAGACGGTAACGGTCTGTCCGAGCGCGCCGGAGGCCGCGAACAGGAGGATGAGAACGGCGAACAGAGGCGGTCGACGATCCAGCGCGGGACGGTGGAGCATGGGCGTGTCTCCCTGAGCGATAGACGGTTGTTGCAGGCGGAAGATGGAGCGTAGCAGTGCCTGCCGCCGGCGGTTCCGCGAGTGTTACCATGCCGCCGCCTTCGGCCCCCGAGATTCACCCCAGGAACCCAGAGGAAGCGAGCCAGATGACCACCGATGCCCTTCGTGAACGCGGCGACTCTCTCGAGGACGCCTTCTTCCGCGACGTCGACCGGAAGCTGATCGGGGAGCTGCAGGCGAAAAAGGAACGCGAGCAGCAGCTCGACGAGCTGGCCGCGGCTTCGGGCATCGTTCATCGCGACGTGCTCGGCGCGCTGCTCGACGCGGGCGTTCACGGCGAGGCGTTGGTGGCGGTGGGCCTCGTGCCGCTGATCGAAGTGGCCTGGGCCGACCATTCGATGGACGCCCGGGAGCGGGACGCCATCATGCAGGCGGCGAGGGACGCGGGCGTGACCGACGGATCGGCCGCCGCGGCGGTGCTCTCCGCGTGGCTCGACCGGCGCCCGGGGGCGGAACTGCTCGAAGCCTGGAAGGGCTACGCGGCGGCGCTCGTCGCGGAGCTCGACGAGGAGGACGCGGCGGCCGTGCGCGACGACATTCTCGGCCGCGCGCGCGGCGTCGCGGAAGCCACGGGCGGTTTCCTGGGGCTGGTGGCCAGCGTGTCCAGGGAAGAGCGGCAGATGCTCGACGAACTCGCCGCGGCCCTGGGCGGCTGAAGCGCTACCAGCTCGCCTTGATCACGCCCGGGAGCTCGCCGCGCAGCGCGAGGTCGCGCAGGGCGATCCGCGAGAGGCCGAACTTGCGGTAGTAGCCGCGGGGCCGTCCGCTGACGTTGCAGCGGTTGCGGACGCGCACCGGGCTGGAGTCGCGCGGGAGCTTGTTCAGCAGGCGCTGGGCCTCGAAGCGCTGGTCGGGCGGCAGACGCTCGTCCTTCGCCAGCGCGCGCAGCTCGTCGCGGCGCTCCTTGTATCTCTCGACCTTCTCCTTGCGGCGGTCGTTCTTGGCGACTGATGCCTTGGTGGCCATCTGTTCCGTAGTTCCCCTAAGCTGATTCCGATGCCGATGCGGCTTGTCCGGCGCGTCCGGCGTCGCGGCGCGCAGGGAGCGCGTACCTTAGCAGGTTTGCCGGCCTCCCGGGGGCAGCCGGTCAGGGCTCGATCAGATCCTCCAGCTCCCGGACGCCGCCGTCGAAACGCTCGAAGGCCCGCTGCGCGCGTGCCCGGTCCGCCAGGTCGCCGCTGCGGTCGAGTTCCGCGGCGCTTTGCATGACGCGTCCGATCGCCCGGCGCGCCTGTCCCCGCTCGCGCGCGCTGAGTCCGTCCAGCCGGTCGAGCAGCGCTTCGGCGAGGTCCCTCGCGTCGAAGGCGGGCACGTAGAGCGTGAGCCACTCGCCGTTCTCGATCTGGGACCGGACGCGGTCCCGCTTGAATGCCATCAGGGCGGTGATCGCGACCGGATACTCGGGGATCGTCATCGGCGGCCGCTCGTGGCTGTGCGGCCCGGCGCGGATCGCGCCGCTCCCGCGGGAGGCGCCGCCGGCCGGTTCCACCGTCGTTTCCTCGAAGTAGAAGTCGTAGCGCTGCTGTTCGCCGGCGAGCCAGACGTGGGCGAAGAACTCGGCGGGAAGCTCGCCGGGGATCTCCGAGATGAGGTAGTCGCTGCCGATCGCGGGCGCCATCGGGTAGCGGGTCTCGTCCCAGTTCTCCGTCTCCTCGTTCCACGCTTCGAACACGACATCGCCGCCGAAGTTCCGCGGATCGACCGGCTGCTTGAAGTCGTCGTAGATGTAGAGACGGAACTCGCCCTCGTTCGGCAGCGCCCCTTCCAGGTGGTGGTAGTTGTTCGCCGCCATGAAGAACTGACCGCCGTGGAGCGGGTTGTGGTCCATGTGGGCGGCCGCGTTCGGGTCGGCCGGATTGGGCGCGACCCCCGGCGCGTCGCCACCTTCGCCGCCAGCCGGCAGGTCGGGGCCGCCGAACCCCGCCGCCAGCATGCCGCCGCGGGACTGGGGCTCGTCACGCGGCACGAAGATCTCCGGCAGGACGAGATGGTCGTCTAGCTCGTAGTCGACGTGGAGGGCGAACGGCTGGACGACGGGGTCCTTCGCCCTGCCGACGTCGAACGATCCGATCAGCTCGATCCGAGTGCCGGGCGGGGCGTGGATCGCCTCCTCGAACAGGTAGCTGGCCGGAAACTCGGGGTCGTACTCGGGAACGTAGAGGACGGTCTGGATCCGCTGGTCCGGGAAGTGGACGCGGACCTCCATTGCCTCGAGCCGGTCGCCGACGTGGGGGTGGAGCCCGATCAGGCGGGTGCGTTCGGTGAGCGTCAGGCTGGCGGCTTGCGGCCGTGCGGCGCGGCGGCCCTTCAACGCGACCTCGCCGCCGGCCCGCGTGCTCTCGACCCAGAGCTCGACCTCGTCCTCGGTCTGGGCGAGGAACAGACCGAGGCTGGAGCGGTCGCGGACCTCGATCCGCGAGTCGTCGTTCGGACGTCGCCGGTACTCGACGACGAGCTCGACCTTTGAGCCGGTTCGGAGCCGCTTGCCGGCGCCGTCCGGCAGCAGCACCGGGTCGTCGCCGCGCAGCCACTGGCCGAGGAACTGGGGGCCGGCGGTCGCGGTGCGCATCCGGGTCGGCTCGGGTTCGTCCTCGTCGCGGAAGGGGTCGTAGGGCACCTGCACCTCGACTTCGAGCTGCTCGGGCTCCGCGTCGTCGGGCTCGTGGACCCAGGCCGCCATCCGGTAGACGACGCCAGGGTGCTGGGGCCGGAACTCGTAGCCCGTGATCCAGGCGTCCTCCTCGAGCTCGACGGCGAGCACTTCGCGGTGCGAGGCGGTCTGCTCCCCGGACGCAACGACCGTCTCGGCCGAGGGCTCGAGCACAACGTCCGGGTAGCCGAGCTCCCACTCTTCCTCGGTGAACTCCAGCGGCGGCGGCAGGTTGCGCCGGGGCCCCTGGGGCCCGCCGCCCTGGACCCAGGCGACGACGATGTCGATTTCCTGCTGGCTCATCCGCCGCGAGTTCCGGAAGTGGTCGTAGCGGGCGTCGGCGGTCCACGGCGGCATGCGGCCGGTCATCAGCTCTTCTTCGATCGCCACCGCCCAGGCGCGGGCGCCGGGCTTCGCGTCGTTGCCGTAGGTCGTCAGATCGATGTAGTCCGGCGCCGAGCCCTTCGGGTTGTGGCAGGGCATGCAGTAGCGGCGCAGGATCGGCCGGACGTCGTTGGCGAAGTTGATGTCGGTCGTGATCCGCACGTGGGCGGGGGCCGGGTCGGTGGCGATACCGCTGAGCGTCAAGACGGCCAGCGCGACGGTGGCCGCGGCGGCGGCGAAGCGCCGGCCGTGGCGCGTTGTCTGTCCGTTTCTCATCGTCCGTCTCCGGAGTAGAGCGTCAGGTCGCCCTCGTTGTCGGCGAGAAACAGCGGCCGGAAGTCGTAGCCGAGGCTGCGGAGGCGGTCGCCGCCCCCTTCCTGGCGGTCGACGACCGCCGAGACCGCGGCGACTTCGCAGCCTTCGGCCTCGACCGCCTCGATCGCACGCAGGATCGAGCCGGCCGACGTGACGACGTCGTCGACCACGGCCACCCGGCGACCGGCGACGATCAGCTTGCGCCCGTCCGGGTGGTAGGAGGCGTCGATCCGGGCGCTCGTGCCGTGGCCCTTCGCCTTGTTGCGGACGAGGAAGCCGAAGAGCGGAGTTCCGTCGAGGTCGCTGGCCACCGATGCCGCCGTCGCCAGGTAGGCGCCGCCCACTTCGGGGCCACCCACGGCGTCGACGCCGAAGGGACGGAGCTGCTCGCACAGTGCCTCGCCGATGAGCCGCGAGCCCCGCGGCGACAGCACCGTCGCCTTCGTGTCGCAGTAGTAGTGCGAGCGTGCACCGGAGGTCAGGACGAAGTCTCCCTTGGCGATGCTCCGCTCCTGGAGCAGGGCCTTCAGTTCGTGCAAACGGGGAGCGTTCTTCGAGTCCGGCACGGCCGGAGAGGGTATCAACGAGCAGCAGGGATAGGCTCTCGCGCGTGGTGGATCGAGGCACTTCAGGCGCTCCCGCTCGTATCGGGATCGTCACCGTCTCGGACCGCGCGTCCCGGGGGGTGTACGAGGACCGCGGCGGGCCGGCGATCCGTGACTACCTGGCGGAAGTCCTGACCTCGCCTTGGGAACCGTGTGCCCGCGTCGTCGAGGACGAGGTCGAGCAGATCGCGGCCGCTCTTCGTGAACTCTGCGACGAAGAGGGCTGCTGCCTGGTCGTGACGACCGGCGGCACCGGGCCGGCCGCGCGCGACGTGACCCCGGAGGCGACTCTGGCCGTGTCCGAGAAGGAGATGCCCGGGTTCGGCGAGCTGATGCGGCAGGTGTCGCTCCTGGCGGTGCCGACGGCGATCCTCTCGCGCCAGACGGCGGGGATTCGGGGCTCCTCGCTGATCGTCAACCTGCCGGGACAGCCGAAGGCGATCGGCGAGTGCCTGGACGCCGTGTTCCCGGCGATCCCCTACTGTGTCGACCTGATCGGCGGGCCGTACCTGACGACGAACGAGGCGCGGATCAAGGCGTTCCGGCCGAAGTCGGCGAAGAAGCCGGGCACTTGAGGAGGATCGGAGTGGAGAAGCGGGGGAGGAGGTCTGCGTTCCGGCTGCTCCCCGTTGTGCCATTGCTTGCGCTGGCCGCGGCCTGTGCACCGCCGGGCGGCGGCGGCGAGGAAGCGACGGTCTACCGCGACACCTGGGGCGTCCCCCACATCTACGCTGAGTCCGCCGAGGCCGGGCTCTACGCCTCCGGCTGGGCGATGGCCGAGGACCGGCTGTCGCAACTGCTCGAGAACTACCTCTTCGGGCTCGGCGAGTACGCCGCCGCCTTCGGCCCCGGCAACAACGACGCCTGGGTCCGGTCCGACCTCGAGTCGCGGATGTGGGACCACTACGGCACCGCGAAGCGCCACTACGAGGCGAAGCTCAACCCGGAACTCCGCCGGCACCTCGCGGCGTTCATCGCCGGCATCAACGACTACCTCGACGCGCATCCCGAGGAGGTGCCGGACTGGTGGGGCGACCGCCCGGTCGACGTCTACATGCCGGTCGCCTTCAGCCGCCAGTTCATCTGGAGCTGGCCGGCGGGGCAGGCGCGCTCCGACCTGCGGGCCGTCGGCATCGAACCGAGTTTCGACGTCGACCTGCGGGCCTCGAACCAGATCGCGCTGGCGCCTGAGCAGACGACCTTCGGCGCTGCGGCCCTGATCATCGACCCGCACCTCTCCTGGCTCGGCCGCCACCGCTACTGGGAGCTGCGGCTCCACGCCGGCGACATCCACATCAGCGGCTTCGCTACTTCCGGCTTTCCCTACGTCAACTTGGGCCACAACGAACACGTCGCCTGGGCCCACACGACCGGCGGTCCCGACACGGCCGACGTCTATGAGCTGACCCTCGATCCGGACGACCCGAGCCGCTACCTCTACGACGGCGAGTGGCGGCAGATGACGAGCCGGACAGTCGAGGTCTCCGTGGCGGGCGAGGCAGCGCCGCGCGAGACAACCTTCTGGTACTCGCACCACGGCCCGATCGTGGCCCGCCGGGGTGACCGGGCGTATGCCGCGGCGCTCGCCTACGAGGAGGAGATCGGCTACCTGGAGTCCAAGTACTGGTTCATGGTGGCCGAGGACTACGAAGGTGCCGCCGCGGCCCTGGACGTGCGCCAGATCATGCCGCAGAACGTGATGATCGCCGACACCGGCGGCAACATCTACTACCAGCGGACCGGTCGCGTGCCGATCCGGCCGGACGGCTACGACTGGAGCCGGCCCGTCGACGGCTCGACCTCCGGGACCGAGTGGCTGAGCATCCACCCGGCGTCCGAGCTGATGTCCCTGCTCAACCCCGAGCGGGGCTACATGCAGAACAACAACATCGGCCCGGACACGATGCTGGTCGGCTCGCCGCTCGTGCCGGAGCGTTACCCCGCCTATCTCTACAACCAGCCGGCCCTCTACACCCATCAGCGGGGCGCGGCCGCCGTTTCCCTGCTGGAAGCGAAACGGGAAGCCGGCGGCAAGTGGAGCGAGGAGGAGATCGTCGAACTGGCGCTCAACCGCTCGGTGTATCAGTACGAACGCTGGGTCGAGGAACTGACGCGCGCCCAGGCCGCAGTCCCCGCCCCGCGCACACCGCAGCACGCGGTCGTGATGAACGCGATCCTGAAATGGAACGGCGTCTCCGAGCCGGACTCCCGGGGCGCTCTCGCCTACTTCCGCTGGCGCGAGGCGCTGCGTAATCTGGCCGGCGACGAACGAATGCGCGAGATGACGTCCAGGGTCAACGACTACCTGGAGCTCTTCCGTGAGGCGCCCGAACCGCCCGGGCTGCGCGACGAGGACCTGCCACTGCTGGTCGAGGCGGTCGACATCGCGGCCGAGGCGCTGCAGGCGGGGCCGGGTGGTATCAGCATGCGGGCGACCTTCGGCGACGTGTTCCGGGTCGGTCGCCAGGACTCGAACGACGAGGTCTCCTGGCCGGTCGGCGGCGGCTCGCTCGGCGAGGCCGGCATGGCGACGATGCGTTCCATCGGCTTCAGCCCGCCGCGCGCTGACGGCCGGCGCTGGGGAAACCGCGGCCAGACCTCAACCGAAGTCGTCATCCTGAGCAACCCGATCCGCAGCTACACCCAACCCCCGATCGGCCAGAGCGACCGCCCCGACTCACCCCACTACCGCGACCAGGCCGAGAAGTTGTTCTCGCCCGGCGCCATGAAGCCGAGCTGGTTCGCCCGCGACGAGCTGCTCGCCGGCGGCGGCAAGAACGTCGCTTCCGAGATGCGGCTGGTCTACCGGCCGGAGTAGAGGAGATGCGGCATCTTCCAAGGGCCTGGTGCGCCGCCGCGATCACGACCGCCGCGATGGCGGCGCCGGCAACCGTGTCGGCCCAGTCAGGCCACAACCTGGAGCGCCCCGAACACTGGAAGGTCCGCTACGACGGCGCCGACGAGGCAGCCGAACGCAACTTCGTCGTCATGCGCCCCGGCTGGCACGTCTACGCCGGCCCCGGCGGCCTGATCTGGGATCCAGGCAGCTTCGCCTCGGGTAACTACGCCGTCAAGAGCACGGTCTATCTGTTCCCCGAAGGCGACCCCGAACGCTCCAGGTCAACCCGCGTCGACACCCCCTTCGGCCTCTTCCTGGGTGGCCGCGACCTGGAAGGGAAGGCGCCCGCCTACATCTCGTTCCAGATCGACAACGCCGGCCGCTTCCGCATCGCCCGGCACACAGGCGATGAGGTGCAGAACCTCGTGCCGTGGACCGGCAGCGATGCCGTCGCCGTGCTCGCCGATCCAGCCACATCACCCGCCGAGAACGTGCTGGAAGTTGATGTCCGTGGCGAACAGACGATCTTCTACATAGGCGGAGAAGTGGTCGCTGAGCTTCCGTCCACCGACCTCAGCCTGGACGGCCTGATCGGTCTAAGCGCCGGCGAAGGCCTCAGTCTCCACATCACCGAGATCGCCATCGGCCCGAACCGCCGAGACGTGTAGCCCTCCGAATCCCTGTCGGTGCGCCGGCCTTCTGGCCGGCATTCTGGCGCGAAGCGCCGGATTCAGGCTGCCGCGACCGCTAATCGCTAGTCGCCGCCGGTGCTGGCCGCCTTGCCGGCGCGCCAGTCGTCCTCGAGGATGCGCGCGCCGCGGAGCGTGCCGCCCATCGAGTAGTTGCCCTCGTGGCAGGCGTACTCGTAGACGCGTTCCTGGTCGCGCTTCCAGATGTACTCGCCGGACCAGGGCGCTTCCCAGGTAGCCGGGTCGTCCATCGTGAAGTGGTAGAGGATGTTTCCGTCCGGCTGCAGCGTCAGCCGCTCCGTGACGTGGAGATCCTTCGTCGCGCCGCGCAGGAAACCGTCGGGCCGGAAGTGCACCGAGTCGATGACCAGGGTGTCGCCTTCCCACCAGCCGACCGAGTCGCCCAGCCAGCGCCGCTCCTCCGGGCTCGGGTGCTCGTCGTTCAGGCGGATGATCCGGGCGTCGTGGACCATCTCGATCAGGATCATGATGTGGTCTTCGGTCTGCACAACCCGCTTGTAGTTGTTGTAGCCGCTCGGGAACGTCGGCGTGGCGCCGGTGAAGCCGAGGATGCAGCGCTCGCTGATCGGCAGCGACTCGGGCCCGTCGTAGGGGCCCGGCCCGTCGAGTTCCAGCCACCAGGCGACGCCCTCGTTCGGGCGGCGCAGCTTGGCGCGCTCCGCGAATCTCGCCTTCGCCGCGTCGGTCGTTTCCGGCATGCGGCCGTTCGGCGGATCGATGATGATCGAGGTCCGGAACTTCCCGTCCACCGCGAACGTGTCCGTGCCGCGGTCGAGCCAGAAGCTGTTGTAGCCGCCCACGTTGCCCGCCGCGCCGGGCGAGCCGTCACCGCCCTCCGGCGGCGCTTCGCGGTCCGGATCGGAGACCTGGTGGCGGTCGGCCCGCGCCTTCGCCGCGTCGGTGGCGATCTTCTGGGCCTCCTCCGGCGTCAGGTACAGGTTCTCGCCGTACTCCTCCGGCCGCTGCAACGGCGTCAGCGTGGCGGCGTCGTAGGTGCCGGTCAGGTCCGGCTTGCCGTTCGCGGCGCGCTTGATCTCGCCCTCGGCCGCGAGGGCCGGCGCCGCGATCAGCAGCACGAGGATGGCGGCCAAGGCTGCGGGAACTCGGACTCTCATTCTGCGTCCTCCTGTTTCGACTGGATGGCGGGAGTCTAGCGGAGGACTGCCACCGAAGTCGTTCAATCTGGAACGAGAAGGCCGTGACGGCGGGGCGGATCCGGCAGCGGATCGGGGCCGTGATGCGGTGGGCCATGGCCTGGGGCCAGTGGCCCGACAACCCGGCCGGCGAGCCGATCACGGCGGCGCGTCATCGGTAGTCAGGGTGTACGATTGGTCCCATGACGGAACGTCGCCGTGCCAGCCGAGACTCCGCCTACACTGCGGTTGTTGAGCGCTGCGCCGACACCGGTTTCTACGTTGGCTACGTACCAGGTCTGCCCGGCGCTCACAGCCAGGCCGAGACACTTGAGGAGCTCAACGCGAATCTCCGTGAGGTGATCAGTCTGATCCTCGAGGACGGACCGCCTCCAATGACGGGAGAGTTCGTCGGCACTCAGGTCGTCGTCGTCGCATAGAGGACGCGTGCCATCGATTCCCGTCCTGACGGCGCGCGAGACCATTCGGATCCTCGCCAAACTCGGCTTTGAGGAAGTCCGCCAGCGGGGTTCGCACAAGCGGTTCCGCCATCCGGATGGACGCGCCACGACGGTTCCGGTCCACAAGGGCCGCGATCTCTCGCCGGTTCTGCTGCGCCGGATAGCCCGCGATGTCGGCCTGACGATCCAGGAGTTGGTCGCGCGGCCGCGGTAGGTGGCGTCCTAGGACATTCCCCCGTCCGCTGCTTGCGCGACAGTGGTGTCTCAGGGGGGGAGAGAGCCGTGTGCGAGAGTGGCGCGCGTGTCTCGACTAGCCCACCGACTCGCCATGCTCGCGCTGTGGGTTCCGGCAGCGCCGATGGCCCTGCCGGCCCAGACGGCGGCCCTCGCCCAGGCGACGGACGAGGTCCACCCCATCCGGTTGCGGCTGGACGAGCGAAACGCCGCGATCCGGACCGCTCATCTGGAACTCCGCTTCGGCAATGTCGACCTCGATGGCACGAAGGCTGACGGTCGTATCGAGTTGTACTTCGACGGCGCGAACTACCTCCAGAGGCTTCATCTGGGTGGCGCCGTTCTGGTCGAGATGGAGAAGGACGGCGCTCTTTACAGCTACACGATCGATCCGGACGGGAATCCCACACGTATCTCGACGAGCGACGCGAGGGGATCGATCGAGCGGTCCTTCTGGAGCCTGCTGCCTTCGCTCACGCGGGAACCGGCGAATCTCGTTGAGGACGAATCAGCCGTATCGGCGAGCGAGGATCATCTGACGATCGCTCAGGCCGGGAACGTCTTTTGGATCGACAGGGAGACGGGGGATGTCGTTCGGATGGAGCGCTCAGACGCGGTTGTCGAGTACGGGAACTTCGTTGTCCGGGACGGCTTGAGGTTCCCGACCCGGATCTCGTCGCGCACCGTGGCGACGGGCGAAGTCGTGACCCTGGAGGTCGACCACGTCGAACTCAACGGCCCGGTCGATCCAGCGCTGTTCGCGACGCTGGATCCGCCAGGCCATCCGTGATGGCCAGCGGACGAGGGGCCGCTAGTCCCCGCTGCCGCCGCCGGTACTCCCAACCTCCGTCGCCGCAGCGTCCGCCTCCAGAATCCGCGCTCCGCGCAACGTGTTCCCCATCGCGTAGTTGCCCTCGTGGCAGGCGTACTCGTAGACGAGTTCGGGGCGGTTCCTCCAGATGTACTCGCCGGATCAGGGGGTCTCCCAGGTGGCGGGATCGTCCATCGTGAACTGGTAGAGGATGTCGCCGTTCGGTTGAAGGGTCAGGCGCTCGGTGACGTGGAGCTCCTGGGTCGATCCGCGCAGGAAGGTCCTGGGGTTGAAGTTCACCGAGTCGATGACGAGGGTGTCGCCTTCCCACCAGCCGACGGAGTCTCCCAGCCACTTGCGCTCTTCGGGGCTCGGGTGCTCGTCGTTCAGGCGGACGATGCGGGCGTCGTGGTTCATCTCGATCAGGATCACCCGCGTGAGGTAGAGGTTCTCGCCGTAATCCTCGGGCCGCTGGAGCGGCGTCAGCGTGGCCGCGTCGTAGTTGCCGTGCAGGTCGGGCCGACTGTCGGGCATGCGCTTGATGTCGTCCTGGGCTCCGGCTGCGGGCGCCGTGCCCAGCAGCAGGACGATGGCGGTCAGGGCCGCGGGGATTCCGTTTCTCATTCCTGGTCCTCCGGGTTCGATCAGTCGCCGCTGCCGGCGCCGGTGCTGCCGGCCTTCGCGGCCAGCGCGTCGGCCTCGAGCACCCGGGCGCCGCGCAGCGTGCCGCCCATCGAGTAGTTCCCTTCGTGGCAGGCGTACTCGTAGACGTCCACGGGGCTGCGCTTCCAGATGTACTCGCCGGACCAGGGGACGTCCCAGGTGGCCGGATCGTCGATCGTGAACCGGTACAGGATGTTCCCGTCCGGCTGCAGCGTGAGGCGCTCCGTGACGTGGGATTCCTGGGTGGCGCCGCGCAGGACGGCCTTCGGGTGGAAGTTCCGCGAGTCGATGACCAGGGTGTCGCCTTCCCACCAGCCGATCGAGTGGCCGAGCCACTTCCGCTCTTCGGGGCTCGGGTGCTCCGCGTTCAGGCGCACGATGCGGGCGTCGTGGACCATCTCGATCAGGATCATGATGTGGTCCTCGGTCTGGACCACACGCTTGAAGTTGTTGTAGAGGCTGGGGAAGGTCGGCGTCGCGCCGGTGAAGCCGACGATGCAGCGCTCGGTCACCGGCAGCGTCTCCGGGCCGTCGTACGGGCCGTGGCCGTCGATGTCGAGCCACCAGGCGGAGCCGTCGTTCGGACGGCGCAGCCGGCGGCGCTCGGCGGACCTCGCCTTGCCGGCCGCGGTCATCTCCGGGATGCGGCCGTTCGGAGGATCGAAGATGATCGAGGTGCGGAACTTGCCGTCGACCGCGAACGCCTCGGTCCCGGTTTCGACCCAGAAACGGTTGTAGCCGCCGACGTTGCCGGCGCCGCCCGATGTCCCGTCGCCGCCGACTGGCGGCGGTTTGCGGTTCGGGTCGGAGACCTGGTGCCGGTCGGCGGCGTACTTGGCGGCGTCCGCCTCGATCTTCGCCGCGTCCTCGGGGCTCAGGAAGAGGTTGTCGCCGTACTTCTCGTCCCGCTGGAGCGGCGTCAGGGTGCCGGCGTCGAAGGTGCCGGTCAGGTCGGGCTTGCCGTTGGCGGCTCGCTTGACGTCGCTCTGGGCGGTCAGCGCGGGGGCCGCGATCAGCAGGGCGAGGATGGCGATCAGCGCCGCGGGGACTCGGACCTTCATTCTGTGTCCTCCGATGTCGATTGGATGGCCGGAGTGTAACGGAGTCGACGGTCGGCACCTCCGGAGGCCGGCGCTTTGCGCCGGATGCCGGCGAGGGCGCCGGCGCACCCAGTGTGGACTTTGTCAGGGGGTTTCGATTCGCCGTCGGGGCAGCGGCCGCTCCGGGACGTCCTCCAGCAGACCGCCGTGGCCGAGCGACGTGATGTCGCGGCGGGTCAGCCGGTCGCCGGCGAGCAGGCGGGGCAGCACCAGGTCGACGATGTTCCGTTTCGGGCTGCGGGCGCAGCCGGGAGCGCCGAGGACCGGGGTGCCTTCGAGTTCGGCGAGCAGCAGCAGGTTGCCGGGGTCGACGGGCGCTCCGTAGCAGATGACGGCGCCGCCGGCGGTCTCGATGGCGCTCGGCGCCAGGTCGTGGCGATCCTGGATGGCCGTTTCGCCGGCGAGGATCAGGAGATCGACGTCCGGGGCGAGTGCGGCCGCCGCCGCCGCGAGTTCCTCGGTCTCCTGCTCCCGGTCGATCGGTACGAAGCGCACCTGTGCGAGCTCGGCGCCCAGAGAGCCGAGCCGTTGCCGGAAGGCCTTCGCGAAGCCGGCCACCAGCCGTTCGCGTCCGGCCGACTGGCCGGCGGCGACGGTCCCGGAGACGATCAGCCCGGCGGTGCTCGGCGGCAGCGGGTCGAGCCGGATAAGCGGGTTCGCCGCCACGCTCTCGGCGGCGGCGACGGTGTCCTCGGGCAGAGCGTAGGGGAGGATCTTCGTCGTCCCGACCATCTTGCCCGCTCGCGCCACGCTGTGGTTCGGCAGCGTGGCCAGGGTGACGCCGTCGCAGTCGTTGATGCGGTCGAGGGCGGCGGCGTCGACGCGCAGCACTCCCAGCGTCTGCGCGTGCAGGTTGACGCGGCCGGTCGTCGGCCCGCGCAGGTCGAGACCCGTTCCGGCAACGGCTTCGCTGACCCTCCGGGCGGCCTCGTTCTCGTCGACGTCGCCGGCTTCCAGCCGTGCCGCGAAGACCCGGTCGCGGCCGAGACCGGCCAGCAGATCCAGCTCCGCGTCGCCGAGGGCGCGGCCCTTGCGCAGTACGCGGCGGCCGTCGTTGTCGTAGACGTTGTGGCCGAGGATGGCGCCCTGAGCCTCGCTGAGCGGCGTCGCTTCGAACTTCATTTCTGGGCGTGAAACTACACCGCCAACGGCGGGTGCGCCGACGCCCCCGCCGCGGCGATAAACTCCAGCGCCGATGGCTTCCGACAACTACGGTCGCATCGACCGCTGGCGCGACGAGTTGACCGAGTGGCGGCGCGACTTCCACCGCCACCCGGAACTCGCCTTCGAGGAGGAGCGGACGTCTCAGATCGTGACGGAACGGTTGCGGTCGTTCGGCATCGAGGAGGTCCATCACGGGATCGCGAAGACCGGAGTCGTCGCGACGATCCGTTCCGGGAGTTCGGATCGCTCGGTGGCGCTGCGAGCCGACATGGACGCGCTGCCCATCCATGAACAGAACCAGTTCGGCCACTGCTCGACGAAGCCAGGGAAGATGCATGCCTGCGGGCACGACGGCCACACGGCGATGCTGCTGGGCGCGGCCCGTTACCTCGCGGAGACCCGGAACTTCGACGGCACGGTCCAGTGCATCTTCCAGCCGGCGGAGGAGAAGGACGGCGGCGCCGGGGTCATGGTGCGGGAAGGGCTGTTCGAGCGCTTCCCGGCGGACAAGGTCTTCGGTCTGCACAACTTCCCGGGAGTGCCGACGGGCGCCTTCGCGACGAACAGCGGCCCCTTCATGGCCGCGATCGACCAGTTCGAGATCGAGATCCGGGGCCGCGGGACACACGGCGCCTGGCCGCACAGCGGCATCGACCCGATTGTTGCCGCGTCCCAGGTCGTGATGGGGCTCCAGACGCTTGTGTCCCGCAACGTCGATCCCCGGCGGCGGGCCGTCGTGTCCGTGACGATGAGCCATGCTGGCGAAGCCTTCAACGTGATCCCTGAGACCGCCTACCTGGCCGGCGGCGTGCGTTCCTTCCTGCGCGAGGTGCAGGACACGCTCGAACTGGGGCTGGAGCGCGTCGTCCATGGCGTTTGCGCCGCTCACGGCGCTTCGGCCAAGGTCGACTACGAGCGCTACTACCCGGCGACGGTCAACGCACCGCGCGAGACGGAGGAGATGACGGCCGCTGCGCGCAGCATGGGCTGGCGGGTCGACACGGAGATGGAGCCGCTGATGGGCTCCGACGACTTCGCCTTTCTGGCCGAGGAGCGGCCGGGGTCCTTCATGATGATCGGCAACGGCGACAGCGAGATGCTGCACACGCCGAGGTACGACTTCAACGACGAGCTGCTGACGATCGGCGCCAAGTACTGGGCGCGGCTGGCCGAAAGTCAACTTTCCTGACGGCGCGCGGAAACAAAGCCGGCGGCCGGGGCGTATTCCCTGTTGAAGGCGGGCGGCGGCCGGCACCCAGTTCGGCCCCCCGGGTTCAGTTCGGCTCCCGTTTTACGGGTACTCCCTCCAAGAGTGACGAGCATTCCCTCGAAGTACGCCGACCGCCGCCTGCCGTGCCCCACAACGGCCCCAAAATGACGATTAGCGGATTCCAACCGATGAACTTGAGTTCGATTCACCCGACGAAGGCCCGCCTGGCGGCGTCTGCGTCTTTCCTTCTTCTTGCCTGCGTGCTGCCGCTCCTGGCGGGTTGCGCCGTGGGCAGCGGCATCGCGGGCGAGCCGCCCGCCGCCGGCGATGCGGCGGTGGCCGACGACGATGCGATTCCGGTCGCGGCGCTGCCCCTCTTCCGCGGCCGGATCGAGTCCGTGCTGCGATTCTCGACCAACTTGGAAGCCGAGAACGTCGTCGACGTGCTGGCCGAAGCCGAGCGGCACGTGACGAACCTCCTCGTCGAGGAGGGCGATACCGTCCGCGCCGGCCAGACGATGCTGTTGCTCGAGGACGAGGCGCAGCGCACGGCGCTCAGGCGGGTCGAGAGCCAGCTCGAGCGCTCCCGCCTGGAGTACGAGCGCCAGAGGCGCCTCTTCGAGCAGGACCTGATCAGTGAGCAGGCCTACAACCAGGCGCGCTACGACATGGAGCAGCTCGAGCTCGCGCTCGAGGACGCCGAGCGGGAACTGGGCTACGCGACGGTCCAGGCGCCGATCTCCGGCGTCGTCACCGAGCGGCTCGTCAACGTGGGCGACCACGTCGAGACCCACGCCAGGCTGTTCCAGATCGTCGACTTCGACTCGATCGTCGCCCGGGTGTTCGTGCCCGAGCGGCAGTTGGCGGGCCTGTTCGTCGGCCAGCCGGCTCGCGTGCTGGCCCAGTCGCTCACGGGTTCGCGGGAGGCCGCGATCGAGCGCATCTCGCCCGTGGTCGATCCCCAGAGCGGCACGGTCAAGGTGACGCTCGGCATCCCGGGCAACCAGGGCCTGCTGCCCGGCATGTACGTCGAGGTCGACCTGGTGGCCGCTGCCCTGGAGGACACGTTGCTGGCGCCGAAGCGGGCGCTGGTCTACGACCAGGAGCAGGTCTTCGTGTTCCGGGTCGCGCAGGACGACGACGGTCCCCGCGCCGAGCGGCTGCTGGTCCGGGTGCTCATCGAGAGCGAGGACGTCGTTCACCTGGAAGGCGACCTGACGGACGGCGAGCGCCTGATCGTGGCCGGCCAGGCGGGACTGAAGGACGGCGCCCGGATCCGTCTGCTCGACCCGACGGAAGCCCTCGGCTCGGTGGCGGAACTGGGTGCGGCCTCGGCCCCGACCTACCAGCCCGCGAGCTGACCGCTAACACGCTGAGAGACGGGAGCGCCGCATGAAGGCTGCGAAGTCCTTCCTTACCCATCGCCCGGTCGCGGTGTCGATGGTCTTCCTGGCGGCGGTCGTGTTCGGCCTGCTGTCCTACCAGGGACTGCCGGTGACCCTGATGCCCGAGCTGTCCTACCCGACGCTCACGGTGCGCACCGAGTATCCGGGCGCGGCGCCGGAGGAGGTCGAGAACGACGTCTCGCGGCGGATCGAGGAGCAGCTCGGTGTGGTCGGCGGCCTGCGGCGGATGAGCAGCATCAGCCGCGCCGGCGTCTCCGACGTCGTGCTCGAGTTCGCCTGGGACACGCCGATGTCCGACGCGGTGCAGGAGACGCTGGAGAAGCTGGATCTCGTCCTCCTTCCCGATTCGGCGGAGCGGCCGCTCATCCTGCGCTTCGATCCGGGCCTCGACCCGGTGCTCGAGCTCTCCCTGTCGGGCGAGGACGAGCGCTTCGAGGGCGAGGAGGGCCTGCGCCGTCTGCGCCGGCTGGCGGAACTCCAGGTCAAGCGGGCGCTCGAGCCGATCGACGGCGTCGCCGCGGTTCGGGTCCGCGGCGGCCTGGAAGAGGAGATCCACGTGCTCCTCGACGCTCAGGCGCTGCAGCGGTCGAGGCTGTCCGTCCAGCAGGTGATCGACCGCCTGGGCCAGGAGAACATCAACGTCGCCGGTGGCACGCTCAAGGAAGGGCGCACCGAGTACATGGTGCGCACGGTCAACGAGTACGTGAACCTGGACCAGATCCGGGCCACGGTCGTGGCCAGCGTGGAGGGGCGCGAGGTCCGTGTCGGTGATCTGGCCGAGGTCCGCAGATCGCACCGGGACCGCGAGATCCTGACCCGCACCGACGGCGCCGAGAGCGTCCAACTCGACGTCTACAAGGAGGCGGACGCGAACATGGTCGCGCTGGCCGACCGCGTGCGGGCGCGGGTCGGCGAGCTGGACCTCGAACTGGAGCGGGCCAGGGCTCGCGGCGAAACGGTGGAGCGGCCCCGGAACCTGCTGCAGCGGTTGACGGGCGGTGGCGGCGGCAGCGGCCGGCGTGGTCCCTCGCTTGGCGGAGCGACTCTCTCGGCCGATCTCTACCGTTCGGAGGGCGCGGTCCTGACCGTGGTCTCCGACCGCTCCGAGTTCATCGAGGGCAGCATCGCCGAGGTCCGCAACACGGCGGTTCTGGGCGGCATCCTGGCCGTGATCGTCCTCTACCTCTTCCTGCGCAACCTGGTCACGACGCTGTTCGTCGCCGTGTCCATCCCCATCTCGTTGCTGATCACCTTCGCGCCGCTCTCGGCCGCCTCCGTGTCGCTCAACATCATGTCCCTGGGCGGCCTGGCTCTCGGCATCGGCATGCTCGTCGACTCCTCGATCGTCGTGCTGGAGTCCATCTTCCGGTGCCGGGAGGAGGGCGACGACCTGGTCGCGTCGGCGATCCGCGGCGCGAAGGAGGTCCGTTCGGCGGTGATCGCCTCGATCCTGACCTCGATCGCCGTCTTCCTGCCGATGGTGTTCGTCGAGGGGATCGCCGGCCAGGCCTTCGGCGACCTGGGTCTCGCCGTGGTCATCTCGCTGCTGGCGTCGATGGCCGTTGCGCTGGCGTTCATCCCGATGCTCGCCAGCCGCCGCGGCTGGACGCTGCCGGAGCGCGGCGGTACAGCCGCCCGGCTGCGGCGCTACGCGGCGTGGGAGGCGTTCCGCCGGGATGCGGCGGCGCTTCTCGACTGGGCGCGATCGCGGACTCCCCTGGTCGGCTGGCCCGGTCTCGCGCTCGCCATCCTGTTCGTCAGTGTCCGGCTGGTCGTCGGCAGCGTGCTCGAACTGGTCGCCAAGGCGATTCTGCTCCTGCTGGCCGGTCTGGCGTTCCTGGTCGTGCGCCTGGTCGGGCCGGTCCTGGTCAAGGCGTTCACCTGGCTGAGCCGGGGGCCGCTGATCGTGGTCCGGCGCCTGCTCGACTGGCTCAGCGGTGTTTATCCCGCGCTCCTCGATCGCTCTCTGCGGTTCCCCGTCGCGGTCGTGGCGGTGGTGGCGGTCACCCTCTGGAGTTCCTGGTGGCTCCTGGGACGCCTCGACAGCGAGTTGCTGCCCGAGGTGCGCCAGGGCGAGTTCACGATCGAGGTTTCGTTGCCGGTGGGTACGCCGCTGGTCGAGACCGAGCGCACCCTGGCCGCGGTCGAGAGCGCGATCCTCGAGGAGGAGCGCCACATCGAGCGCTTGCTCGTGACCTACGGCTACGACGTGACGAACACCCAGCGTTCGGACGAGGGCGAGCACAGCGCGCGGTTCAAGGTGTTGCTCGGACCGGTTCAGCCAGGGGTGGAGGACGAGATCGTGGAGCGGCTGCGGCGGCGCTTCGAGTCGGTTCCGGATGCTTCCTCGCGCGTCTCGCGCCCGGTCCTTTTCAGCTTCAAGACGCCGATCGAGGTCGAGGTCCACGGCGAGGATCTCGACCGCCTCCAGGAGTACGGCGACCGTGTGCGCGACCTGATGGCGGCGATGCCCGAGCTCGCCGACGTCGAGACGACCTTGAAGCGCGGCGCGCCCGAAGTGCAGATCGTCTACGACCGGGCGATCCTCAACCGCTACGACCTCCAGACCTCGGTCGTCGCCCAGATGGTGCGCAACCAGATCGAGGGCTTCGAGGCGACCCTCTACAACCTGCGGGACCGGCGGATACCGATCGTGGTCCGCCTGGCCGAGGAGGACCGCCGCTCGACGGACCAGTTGAACGGCCTGGTCGTGAACCCGGGCGGCGAGCGGCCGATTCCGCTCCATGCGGTCGCCGACGTCGCCGTGGGCGAAGGCCCGTCCGAGGTGCGGCGAATCGACGGCAAGCGGGTGGCGGTGATCGAGGCGAACCTGGGCGCCGCTTCGCTGGGGCGCGCCGTGGAGCGGATCGAGGAGGTGCTGGCGAACGGAATCGAGTGGCCGGCCGACATGGGCTTCCTGGTAGGCGGCCAGAGCCAGGAGTGGCAGCGGTCGAGCGCCAGTCTCTGGCTGGCCCTGGGGCTGTCCGTCTTCCTCGTCTACGTGATCATGGCGGCCCAGTTCGAGTCCCTGCTGCACCCCCTGGTCATCATGTTCTCGATTCCGCTGGCGTTCTTCGGCACCCTGGTCACCCTCTACCTGCTGGACGTCAACCTCTCGATCGTCGTCTTCCTCGGCATGATCATGCTGGCGGGGATCGTCGTGAACAACGCGATCGTCCTCATCGACTACATCAACCGGCTGCGCGCGCACGGCCTGCCGCGCCGGCGGGCGATCGTCGGCGCCGGCCTGGTGCGGCTGCGGCCGATCCTGATGACCACGGCGACGACCACGCTCGGCCTGCTGCCGATGGCGCTGGGCCTTGGCCAGGGCGCCGAGATCCGCACGCCGATGGCGCTGGCCGTGATCGGCGGCCTGGTCGCCTCGACCGTGCTGACCCTGATCGTCGTGCCGACGATCTACGAGATCTTCGAGCGGCTGCGTGAGGCGCTGTCGTTCTCGCGGACGCGGGTCGCGCGACCGGCGCCCGCCGCCGCCAGTGCCGAGGCGGCCGGGCCGGCCGGAGCGGTGGCGCCGCAGGGTAGCCGTCCATGATCCCCGGCGGGCTCGGCAGGTCCCTGCCCCGGCTTTCCCTGGAGCGCCGCATCGGCGTCCTCGTGGTCGTCGGCGCGGTCCTGGTCATGGGGCTGGTCGCGGCTCTGTCGCTGCCGATCGAGCTGATCCCGTCCGGCTACAGCTCGCCCTTCCTGCGGGTGACCGTCCCGTGGCGCGACGCGCCGCCGCAGGAAGTGCTGGACAAGGTCACGATCCCGCTGGAAGAGGAGCTGGCGACGATCCGCGGCCTCGAGAACCAGTTCTCGTTCTGCGCCGTCGGCTTCAGCCAGGTCTTCCTGAGCTTCGCGCACGGGACGGACATGGACGTCGCCTACCGCGAGGTCCGGGATCGGATCGAACGCGCCCGGGCACGCCTGCCGGAGGACGTCCAGCAGGTCTTCATCCGCAAGGACGACGACACGCAGATGCCGGTGGCGATGGTCGGCGTCCTCGTCGACGAGGGGACGGCCGACACGTACAACCTGATCCAGAACGAGGTCATCCTCAAGCTGGAGCGGCTGCCCGGCGTGGCCTCGGTCGACGCCCAGGGCCTGATGGAGCGGGAAGTGCTGATCGAGCTCGACCGGCAGCGGGTCGAGGCGGCGGGCCTCAACATCTTCGAGATCGCCCAGGATCTGCAGTCCGACTACTTCACCCTGGCGTCGGGCAACGTCCGCGCCGGCGACCGCAAGCTGCTCCTGCGGTCGGTGGCGAGGTATCCGGCGCCCCAGAACGTCCGGGACATGTTGATCACCGACACGGTGCGACTGGGCGACATTGCTTCCGTGCGCTACGACGTGCCCGACGACGAGTTCCGGGTGCGGGTGAACGGCCTGCCCGCGTACGCGATCAGGGTGCAGAAGGAAGGCGAGGCGAACGCGCTGGACGTGGCCCGCGAGGTCGAACGCGTGGTCGAGGAACTGGCGGCGAATCCGCGCCTTGGGGCAATCGAGGCGGACGTGATCATGAGCTCGGGCGAGATCATCCGCGACTCGATGGGAGTGCTCCTGTCGAGCGGCCGGATCGGGGCGATCTTCGCGGTGATCGTGCTCTTCTTCTTCCTCCGCCGGCTGCGGATGAGCCTGATCATCGCCTTCTCGATCCCGCTCTCCATGGTCGTGGCGGTGGTCGCGATGTACTTCTTCGGCGAGACCTTCAACGTGATCTCGCTGCTCGGGCTCATGATCTCGGTCGGGCTCCTGGTCGACAACTCGGTCGTGGTGGCCGAGAACATTCACCGCCTGCACCAGAGCGGCGTGGCGCGCCGTCAGGCAGCGCTTCAGGGGGCCGGGGAGATCGCGTTGGCGATCACGACCGCCACCCTGACCACCGTCATCGTCTTCCTGCCGGTGTCGCTGGTGGACGGCCAGGGCCAGTTCATGCTGCTTCGGCTCGTGATCCCGATCACCGTCTCCCTGCTCGCTTCCCTGGTGGTGGCGCTGGTCGTCGTTCCGCTGGCGGTCTACGTCACGCTGCCGTCGCGGTCGCCCGGAGAGACGGGAGCGTTGCGCCATGCCCGGAACGCCTCGAACGTCGTCCTGCGAGGGGCCTACGAGGCGACCTTCGGCTTCCTGAATCGCCTCTACAGGGGCATGCTGGCCTACGGGCTGCGCCGGCGACTCGACGTCGTTCTCCTCCTCGTGGCGGCGATGGCGCTGACCCAGGTCGCCGCCGGCGGCCGGCTCGAGGTCGTTCCCATGTCGGAGGACGACCAGGCGTTCTTCAACGTCGAGGTCCGGTTGCCGCGGAACATGTCGTTCGACGAGACGATCGAGTACTTCGCGCGGGCCGAGGAGAAGATCGATGGCCTGCGCGACGAACTCGGCCTCGAGTACCTCGTCTTCTTTCACGAGCGCACCTGGGGCCAGATCCAGGGGATCATGGCGACCGGCACCGACCTCAAGATGCGCGAGGTCACGGAGCGGGTGATCGACCTGATGCCCGAGATACCGGGCGTGCGCTTCCATACCGGCTTCGCTTCGGAGCAGGAAACGACCGACAAGGCGCTCGAGACGCTGACGTTGTTCGGCGAGGACGCCGAGGTCCTGGAAGAGGTGGCGACCGGCGTCGAGGACCGGCTGGCGCGCGTCCCGGGAGTGCTGGCCGTCAAGAAGTCGGCCGACGAGGCCCCGAACGAGCTCGCGCTGGTCCTGGACAGGGACCTGGCCATGCGCCAGCAGGTCAACCCGCAAACACTGGCGGTGATGGTCGGCTATGCGCTGCGCGGCCAGGCGCTGCCGCGGATCTACTACGGCGGCCGCGACATCCCGGTACGCATCCGTTTCGAGGAGGAGGACCGCCAGAGTCTCGCCGAACTCCGTGACTTCTCGGTGCCCGCCGAAAGCGGCGAGGCGCTCGCCATCGGCACCCTCGTCGACGTGCGCCAGCAGCCGTCCGCGACCCGGATCTCGCGCCGCGACAAGCAGACCGCGCGGCGGATCACGGTCGAGCTCGAAGAGGGCCGGGAGACCGAGGCGCGGCGGGCGGTGCGCGCCGTGGCCGCGCAGACCGACCTGCCCGAAGGCGTGGCCTGGGCGCGGCTGGTGCGCAACGTGGCCGCCGAGGAGACCCGGAACCTGATGATCGCGGCGCTCATGTCGATCGCCTTCGTCTACCTGCTGATGGGCTTTCTGTTCGAGAGTTTCGTGCTGCCCGTGGCGATCCTGGTCACGATTCCGCTCGCCAGCATGGGAGTCACCTGGATCCACCTGATCGCCGGCCGCGACCTCGACTTCCTGGGCCTCGTGGGGCTCATCATCCTGATCGGGGTCGTCGTCAACAACGGGATCGTGCTGCTCGATTCGGTGAACCGGCTGCGCGCCACCGGCATGGAGCGGACCGAGGCACTCCTGGAAGCCGCCAACCGGCGCTTCCGGCCGATCATGATGACCGCCCTGACCACGATCGGCGGCATGGTGCCGCTGCTGTTCGGCCAGCCGACCCAGATGGGCCTGAGCTACAAGAGCTTCGCGTTGACGCTGATCGGCGGCATGGCCGCGGCGACGCTATTGACGCTGCTCGCGGTGCCCGTCTTCTACACGCTCATCGAGGACGGCCGGGCGTGGCTGGGGCGGACGCTGGCGGGCGCGCTCGCGCCTGGGAAGAAGGCGCCCGTCGCTTCGCCCGGCGCGTAGCCGACCGACCGCTGGGTGCGCGGGTCTTCTGACCCGCTACCGCCGCAGGCGGCCTGGTAGAGCGCCGGCCGTCAGGCCGGCTCCGCTTTGGCCCCAACGCTGTTATAGTCCCGTTCCACACAGCGACAGGTAGCTCTCTCCGGTCAGGGCAGCCGGGGGTTTGGATGGTCCCGAAAGGCCTCCGAAGCTCTTCGTTCATTCCGATTCCTCCGGCCTGGCCGCCCCGGGGAGTCAGATGGACCCCCACCCTTAGTGGCTGGTTAGCCAGTAAGGAAAGGAGGATCGGCTCATGAAACGTACCCTGGCTCTGGTCGGAACCCTCATTCTCTTCGGCCTGGCGCCGCCTGCCGTGGCGGACAGCCCGGAGACCGGCATCGTCGTCGGAAGAGCAGTCGACACGAACGGAGACCCCGTCCCCGGTGTAACGGTCACCCTCGCCGGCGAGCGGGGAGAGAAGGTGGCGATCACGGATGCCGACGGTGCGTACCGATTCGCCCTGGTGATCCCCGGCCCCTACACGGTACGCGGTGCTCTCGACGGCTACGGGACCGCGGAGAGCGGGGTGCAGGTGACTCCCGGCACCCGCTCCGAAGTCGCACTGACGATGCGGCTCGAAGCGGAGGGAGAGATCACGGTCGTCGCCGAGGCGCCTGTGATCAATCGCTTCGAGTCGACTTCCGCCGGCACGATCACATCGGATGTGGCGGACAACGTGACGTCGCTCAACTCGAACTACTACAGCGCGCTTGCGCTGCTGCCGGGCGTCACGTCGGACGGTGATCTGGCGGACGAGTACCCCGGGACCAACGGTTCCAGGTGGATGGAGGCCGCCGTCTTCGTTGACGGCGTGGACACGACGTACACCCGGCGGGGCGGCTCCCGTCTGTACCTTCCCCAGATCGCCGTTTCCTCGACCTCCCTGCAGTCCACGTCCGGCAGCGCCGAGTACGGACGCGCCACCGGTGGCGTCACCAACGTCACGACCAAGTCGGGCACGAACCGCTTTCACGGCGACTACTACGCTCACCGACAGCAGGGCGACTGGGTGTCCGAGTTCAAGCTGCACCCGGAGCTTGCCGAGCGGACGACATGCAAAGTGAGGACTGTCCTCAGACCCGATCTCCTTGCCCGTTCCCCCTACTGCAATCCGGACTTCTTCGTTCGGACCGAGGAGCAGAAGGACTACTCGGACCTGACGTTGCAGGGGTCGCTCGGCGGCCCGCTGGCGCGGGACAGGGCCTGGTTCTTCGTGGCGGCTGCCGATACGAATACGTTCAGCAGCCAGGAAACGTACGGCGGCGACATCGTCGACAACAGCGCCTACGTGGGCAGCCGGATCGCCAAGTTCAACTTCCAGCCGAGCCCCTCACATGCCCTCTCCGCCTACTACACCTCGTCGCCGCTCGATGTCACGTTCATCCTCGGCGACCTGCCGGCTGACAGATACACGGCCACGCCGCACATCTTCGGCGGTGAGCTGTTGACCGGCAACTGGAACTGGAGCGCCAGTCAGGACGTGTTCATGGAGTTCAAGCTCGCGTTCCACGACTCAAGCGAGCACAAGCCTCTGAACGCGGGCACCGGGTACGACCTGGAATCCGCTCTGCTCGAGAAACAGCAGGATCCGCGCTATCCGGCAAGCAACCTGGGGCCTCACAACCCTGGCAACAACTTCCATGGCTACGTGGGCTTCGACGGACAGGATCACTGGTGGAACGGCTGGATCCTGGACAACGGCTTCGGCCGGAACGACTACCCGCGGGACCAGGCGAACGTTCGCACGACCTGGTTCGCTAGCGAGAACCACGAGGCGCTGCTCGGGGCGGACTGGCAGAGCGTCGGCTGGGTGCAGAACCTGCAACGGAACAACACCTACGTCGGGAACGAGTTCGACATCAACAGCCCGTCGGGCTTCGATGTCTGCAGCATCATCGCGCTCGGTTACCGCCTCTGCTATCTGGAGGACTACTCGCCGGCGGATCTGGAGGGCGCGCCCATTCTCGACGGCACCAGGTCTTCCAACGTGGCGTTGTTCGCCCGTGACCGGTTCTCCGCGGGTGACCACTGGACCTTCAACCTTGGGCTCCGCTACGAAGACCAGGTGCACAAGAACGACGTGCGCCGCACGGTGATCGACGCGGCGGACGTCTCGCCCCGGCTCTTTGCCGCCTACGATTTCGGAGGCAACGGCCGTACCCTGCTCAGTTTGAATCTCGGCCGGTCCTATCAGCACATGCCGCAGGACCTCGTCAACAACCACCTGCTCGAAGGGTGGAACGGAACCAATGCCTGGGACCGCTACATCTACTGTGACGCGGCCGCGGCGTTCTTCCTCTCGTACGTGTGCAACGGCGTCGGTTACACGGGCCTCGTCGGCAGGCAGCGTCCCGGCGTCATGTGGCAGCAGATCGACGCCGGCGTTCTTCCGAACATCGACATCGAGCCCTATTTCAAGGACGAAGTCGACCTGAGCTTGCGCTGGTCTCTGAACCCGAGCTGGTACTTCCAGGCGAGCGCCATTTACTGGACGTTCCAGAACTCGATCGGCACGACCCAGCAGCGCCTGCCCAACGGCGACTTCTTCACTCTCACCGAGAACTACAAGGACTACGAGAAGATCCTGGGTGCGATCGGCCTGGCCGACCCGGAGGTGCTGGCGAACTTCGACGAGGGAAGGCGGACGTACCGGTCGCTGCAGTTGCAGCTCAACCGGAACTTCCGCAACGACTGGGCGCTCTACAACAACCTGACGCTGGCCGACGCCAGGGGCCACTTCTGGGGCGGCTTGTTCGACAACACGAACTCCGACTACGGACGCAACCTGGACGTCGTGCTGACCCAGGGTCACATCGAATCGTGCGACGGCGGTCAGTTCGTGACGAGCGGAGGCCAACCGGTGATCGGCGCCGACGGCAACCCCATCGTGAGGCCGTACCCGGTCGACTGCCAAGCGGCGCTCTCGGGTTTCCTCGGGCAGCCCGTGTCGACGATCAACCGCTACGGCACGGTCGGCGAGAACAACGAGATCACCTGGAACAGCTTCGGCTGGAAGACCTGGAACCTGGGGAACACCGGTCAGAGGTTCAGGGTGGGAGGTTCGTTCTCCTGGCGCTCCGGCAAGCCCTGGCAGCGGACGGCGGGCGCGGGACTCGGGAGCTGTGGCAGCACCTTCGACGGCTGCGATCCCGTGCAGGCCGCCATCAGTTCAGGCACGTCCCTGTTCCTTGAACCGCGTGGCACCCGTGATCCGATGAACTCGAACTGGAACATCAACCTCCAGTTGAACTGGGAGATCCCGATAAAGGGAGACGTCAGGGGTAGCGTTCGCCTCGACGGAACGAACGTGACGAACAACCAGGATCAGTTGCGCGTGACGAGCCAGGGCGAGGTGAACACCTCCCGCTACATAGGCTGGCAGGCGCCACGCCGGTTCGCCCTGTCGGCGACGTTCAGCTTCTAGACCAGCGGGCCGGGCGCTAGTTCGGCCCGACGGTGCCTCTCGCCGACAGCATGTCGCCAGTCAGTGGGTCGTAGACCGCCGCGACGAAGCGGTGCTCCCGCTTGCGGATCGTGAGATCCGTCTCGAACACGTACAGGTCGCCGGGCATGGGCTCGTTCGGGATGCGCACCTGGACCTTCGCCGCCGGTGGCGCCGCCTGGTCGCCCCACTTGTTCATCAGCCGGATCCTGAACTCCAGGTCGTTTGCCCACTGACCGTCCACCGGCAGCAGTTCCACGTCGTCCAGGCGGACCGTCACCTTGATCGGCACGTCGAGCCGCCGGAAGCCCGCCTTCCTCGGCTCGCCGAAGCTCACGTCCAGCGACTCGGAGCCCGGGGAACCTCCGAGCAGCAGGGCGCCCTCGACCAGCATCGAGACTTCGGTCGCCCTGGACATGTCCAGGTAGTGCTCCCGCGTTCGGACGCGGAGGTCGGGATGCCCGGGCAGTCGCACCTCGATGTCGTGAAGTCGGTCGTCCTCGTTGCGGGGAGGTTCGAAACCGAGCCAGTAGTAGGAGCGGGTGTCCTCGGCGGTTTCCGCGAGGGCCTTCTTGCTGAAGGAGTTGATCATCGGAAGTCCGCCGGTCTCGTGGGCCAGGAACTGGAGAACGTTGTGGAATCGCCGCTCGGGCATGCCCCACCACGACGCGTACCCTCCGACGGCGCCCGTGAAGGCTGGCGCCGCGTGTACCGTGCCGAAGCCGGCGATCGGAGGGCCCGGCGGCCCCTGGAAGCCGGGAAGGTCGATCGGGTAGAGGCTGTAGCCGACCAGGTTCGCGGCGTTCACGAGAGGGCTGTAGAGCCGGTCCAGCGTCGCGCCGGCGGACGCCGCCGCGTATGCCGACCGGAAGCTCCAGGTGTCGCCCACGGTGGCCCACCCTTCGATCAGCAGCAGCATGACCTTGCGGCCGGGTGCGTTGGCGAAACTGCGCACGGCGCCGGCGGCAGCCAACACTGATCGCCGGGTCTTGTCGCCCCGGTCCGAACCCATGCCGTGTATGAACTCGAGGCCGTGGGTCTTGCGGTTCCTTGCCTCCAGCAGCGCGGTCTCGATGTCGGCGCGGTCGCCCGTCCAGTCCGTGATCAACGCGAGTTCCCGGCCGTTGTGGGCCACTACCGCCACGCGATCGGCCGGGCCGAGCCGGGTCAGATCCTCTCCCAGGCGGTTCAGCACACGGTCCCTGCGCTGCTTGATCGCGAACAGGTCGTCGATGAAGACGAGGTAGCTTGTTCCGACCGGCCCGTCGGCCGTCACCGAAGGCACGTTGCCGATGCGGTCGTCGGTGGACGCCAGCGCGCGGCCCTCGTCGATCTCCGTGAAGTAGTCGATGGGCACCGGGCTGCGGTCCACGCGGAGTTCGAAGTCGCCTGGCTGGAGGCCGCGGACGCGGTTCCCCTCCCGGTCCGTAACGACGACTTCGACGTTGACCACGCGGACGTCGATCACCTCGGAGAAGAGGTCCGGCAGCGGCGTCTCCTGCGCGGCGGCGGGGAGGGCGGCCAGCAGGCATGCGACGGCTGCGGCGCCGCTGAGTCGTTGCGCGTTCGGATGCATGCTTGTCAGGCTACCTCTCGTTCGACGTGGCCGGGTGACTACGGTTGCCCTGTCTTCGGACTGACAATCCCACGCGCCGACACCAGCAACTTGTCCGTGAGTGGATCGTAGACGGCTGCGACGTACCGGTACTCGCGCTTTCGTAGACGGAGGTCCGTGTTGTAGATGAAGGTCTGGCCCGACTTCGGCGCCTCGGACCTCACCACAGGGACCTTGCGCACGAGGTTTGCGGAGAGTATGTCCCACTTGTCCACCGCCGAGATCCGGAACTCGAACTCGTTCACCCATTGTCCGTCCATCGGCAGAAGGCCCAGTTCGTCGAGCGGGATGACGACTTCCACCGGTACGGTAATTCTCCGGAATCCGGCCTTTCGAGGCGTTCCCATGCGCACGTTCAGGGTGTTGGCGCCGGGAGTACCGCCGAAGAGCATCGAGGCCTCCAGGCGCATGGCGACTTCCATGTCCTTCGACATGTCCAGGTAGTGCTCGCGGGAGCGCACGCGGAGTTTCCCGTGTCCGACCAGGCGTACCCTGATGTCGTGGAGTTCGTCGTCCTGGTTCTGCGGAGCGTCGAAGCCGAGCCAGTAGTAGGAGCGGGTGTCGGCCACGGTCTCGCTGAGTGCCTTGCTACGGAAGGCGTTGAGCATCGGTCGGCCTCCCGTTTCCTCGGCGAGGAAGCGAAGAACGTCGTGCTGGCGCTGCTCGAACGACCCGGCCATGACCGATTGCATCGACGGCCACGGGGGCGGATAGATCGTGCTGCCTCGCGAGTCGCCCGATTCGTAGGCGTAGAAGCCGCCCTGGACTCGCGGGAAGGGTTGCCAGTAGGAGAGAGGCCTGTGCTGAAGGCCCGCGACATCGACCGGGTAGAGGCTGTACCCGACGCGGTTGGCGGCATGGACCAGGGGGCTGTACAGGCTCTCGATGCTCGGTCTGGAGAGTCCCGACCCCAGGATCTCCCAGACCGCGCTCGGGGCGCTCCAACTGTCAGCCAGCAGGAGCATGACGTTTCGGCCTGGTCCGCGGACGACGCTTCGCATGGTGGCGGTGGCCGCCATGACGGCGCGCCGCGTGGCTTCGACGCCCCGGCGGCCGAACGCCGGGCGGGCCTGGGCTGTCAGAAGCGCGGTTCGGAGCTGATAGCGGGAGTTCGTCCAGTCCGTCAACCGGGAGACGCCCCTTCCGTCGAACGCGACGATCGCAGCGCGGTCCGCCGGGTTGAGCAGGTCGAGGTCCTGGTCCAGGCGGCTCAGGACCCGGTTGCGGCGTCCGCGGAAGGCCGACAGGTCGTCCACGAAGATCAGGTAGTTCGTGCCGACTGGCTCGTCGCGGGCAAGGGACGGCACGTCCGCGATGCCGTCGGCGGTGGTCGTTCTCGCGTAACCCTCGTCGACCTCCGTGAAGTACGCGATGGGCACCCGTTGGCGGTCCACGAGTAGTTCGAAGTCGCCTGGCTCAAGACCCCGAATCCGGTTCCCTTTCCGGTCCGTGACGACGACTTCGACGTTGACGATCCGCACGTCGACCGAGTCCGAGAACAGCTCGGGTAGCGGACTGTCCTGTCCGGCCGCCGGCAACGTGGTGAGGACCAGCGCGGCAGTGGCGGCCGCGCCGACTTTCAATCGTGAGATTGCCTTGGTCATGCCTACCTTGGCCCCACGGTCCCGCTGGACGAGAGGATCGTGCCGCTCACCGGGTCATGGACGGCCGTCACGATGCGGTGTTCTCCCTTGCGCAGCAGCAGTTCCGTTGTGTACCACCAGTATTGGCCCGGCTCCGGTTCTCTTGGGCCCGAGATCCGGATCGTCTCGACCGGTGTTTCGGAGCGGTCGCCGTGGTCGTTGATCACGGTGACGCGCAGCTCGACCTCGTTCATCCAGACGTCGCCCATCGGCAGGAGGGTGATGTCGTCCAGCGGGATCAGCACCTTCATCGGCACCAGGATCTTCCGGCCCCGGGCGCGTTGCGGCGCGCCGAGCTCGACCGTGAGAGTCTCCTTTCCCGCAACGCCGCCGAACAGCAGGGATCCCTCGACCATCATCGTCACTTCCGTGCTCTTCGACAGATCGAGATAGCTCCGGCGCGACCTCACGCGAAGGTCGGGACGGCCCGCCAGTCGTACCTCGATGTCGTGGAGCTCATCGTCTTGGTTGCGAGGCGGTTCGAAGCCGAGCCAGTAGTAGGAGCGCGTGTCGGCGGCGGCCTCGGCCAGGGCGACGTCGCGGAAGGCGTTGATCATCGGCAGCCCGCCGGTCTCGCGGGCGAGGTAGGCCAGTGAGACCTCCTGGGACCATTCGCTGTAGAGGTCGGTCGGGAGGGCGGCGAGGTTCGGCTCCAGCCCAAGGCTCGGACTCGGGGTGTACGTCGCGGACGGGTCGCCGGTTCCGGAGGGAGCGTTCGTGAAGGCGGGATCGAAGCCCGGAAGGTCGACGGGGTAGAGCGTGTAGCCGACCAGGTTCGCGGCGTGAACGAGGGGACCGTAGATGCTCTCGATGCTCGGAGGCCGCCAGTCGACCGAACCGAGATCGTCGCCGTTCCACTCGGGTGCGCCCCAGCCGTCCGTCAGCACGAGCATGACCTTGCGGCCCGGCGGATCGGCGTAACTTCGGAGGGTGGCCGTGGCGGCCAGGACGGATCGCTGGATCTCCCGCTCCCGCTGGTTCAGATTCAGCGTCGACATGGCCCGCCGGATGCCTTCGCGGGACCGAATGAGAGCCGGCGATGCCCGGTCGGCCAGGGCGGGTTCGACGACGGCCGGCTCGATGTCCACGATCCGCATGATGCCCTGTGCGTCGCGCTTCCTGGCCTCGCCGAATGCGTCGCGCAGCACTTCCCGGGAGCCGGTCCAGTCCGTCAGTTGGGAGACGTTCTGCCCGTCGAACGCGACCAGGGCGACGCGATCGTGCGCGCCGAGCCTCCCCAGGTCCTGTTCCAGTCGCTCGAGTACCCGGTCGCGGTCCCGCCTGACCGCGAAGTACTCGTCGATGAAGACGAGGTAGTTCGTGGGCACGGGCTCGCCGGCGACGAGCGAAGACACCGTTCCCGTTGCGTCTCCCGTTTCGTTCGGCCGGGCGATTCCCTGGTCGATCTCCGTGAAGTAGTCGATCGGCACGTTCTCGCCGTCCACGTGGAGCTCGAAGTCCGACGCGTCCAGGCCCCGGACCCGGTTGCCGTCCCGGTCCGTCACCACGACCTCGACGTTGACCACCCGGACGTCGATCACCTCGGAGAACAGATCGGGCAGGGGACTCTCCTGTCCTCGGACGGGGACGGCCGCGATGCAGAAGGTGACAGCGACTGCGAAGCCGAGCCTCATCGAGGCTCTTCCTGCTCTGTTGGGGACCAAGACAGTACGTTGAAGAGCAACACCCGTGCCAGAACTCCCATTCAGCGGGGCCTCAGCGGCGGACCTGGGCGAGGCGCCGGCGGAGCTGGGTCGCCACGGGGTTGCCCGTTTCCTCGGCGAGGTCGAGCGCTTTCTCGAACTGACCGGCGGCGGCTTCCGGCAGTCCGCTGCTCGCCATCGCCTCGCCGACGTTGGTGAGCAACTGGATCAAGCCGTCGCGTGTGGGGGGATCCTGAGGCCGCGCCTGGTAGGCGCGGTCGAGGATCTCGACGGTGCGGACGACGTCTCCCCGCTCGGCGCTGATCAGGGCGATGAGGAGCATCATGTTCACGTTGCCGGGATGTGTTTCCAGAGCCTCTTCGGCCATGGCGAGGGCGCCGTTCAGGTCGCCGGTCTGGAAGAGCGCCCGGGCGAGGAAGGGAACGACGCCTTCGAGTTCCGGATGCAGTTCGTACGCGCGCCGCGCGGCGGCCAGCGAGCCGGGCTGGTCGCCCGAGGCCGCGAGCACCTCGGCGAGAACGAAGTGAAGTTCGGGCCGCGAGGGATCGAGTTCGATGCCGGCTCGCAGCTCGCGCTCGGCGAGGTCGAGTTCGCCGTGGACGCGGTGGGCATTGGCCCGCCGCAGATGGCTGCGGGCGTCGAGCGCCAGGTCCTGAACGCTCGAACGGATCGGATCGTTGCGGTAGTTGATGCGGCCCAGCGACCGCGCGGCGGCTGCGATCCGCTGTCCGCGTTCGCGGTCGCCGGCGCGGGCGTACGCCTGAGCCAGGGTGACCGCGAAGGAACGGTTCTCGGGCGCAAGTTCGCGGGCTCGCGACAGGTGCCGGACGGCTGCGTCCGCGTCGCCGGCGGCGAGTGCGAGGCGGCCGAGGCCGGCGTGAGCGTGAGCGTTGGCCGGGCCGAGGCGTGCCGCCTGCGCGTACTCGCGGTTGGCGGCGTCGAACTGCCCCGTGCGTTCCAGCGCTTCGGCGAGGCGGACTCGGCCGGGCGCGTAGTCGGGATCGAGGGCGAGGGCCGAGCGGTAGAGCGGCAGGCTGTCGGCGGCGGAGCGTTCGTCGATCAGGGCGGCCAGCAGGTAGGGCCAGCGGAACGTCCGTGGCGAGAGTTCGTGGGCCCGGCGGTAGGCGTCGATGGCCTCGTCGGTGAAGGTGTGAGCCTCGAGGACCATGCCGTAGCGGCCCCAGGCGTCGCCGTTCTCCGGGTCGGCGCGGAGGTCGGCCTGGAGCGAGGCGAGTCGCTGGCGGACGGCGGGTTCGGCGCCGTCGAGACGCGGAGTGGGGATGTCCTGGGCGCCGAGGGCGGCGGCGCCGAGGAAGAAGGCAAGCGCGAAACCGGCGACCTTCTCTCGCAGTTCGCTCATCTGGCCTGCCCCTCGCCGCGGACGAGCTCGACGACCTGATTGGCGGCTACGCCGTCGAAGCCCTCCACCAAGCCGTCGGGCCAGACGACCTCGAAGCTCTCGACCGACCCGGCCGCGCCCAGGCCGAGGTGGGCCGTGGCGGGTCCGGCGGAGAGGTAGCTGCCGGGCGGCAGCGCGTGCAGGAGCCGTGGACCGTCCGGCGTACGGACCGTGATGCGGGCGCCGATCGCCTCGCGGTTGAGGCGGGGGTCGAACGCGCGGACCCGCAGCCAGTTCGCGGCCTTCGGTCCGTCGCTGGCGGAGCCCGGGTCGATCGTCAGGTTGCGGAGAATCCGCGGCGTTCCGTCCAGGTTCGCGATCACCAGGTCGAGGTCGCCGTCCCGGTCCAGGTCGGCTGGCACCAGCGCCCGGCTGAGCCCGAGTTCGGTCCACGGCCGCTGGACCGAGGCGTCGACGAAACGGCCGTCGTGGTTGAGCAGAAGCAGGTTCGGTTCGGCGTATTCGGACCAGAACGCGGGCGGGGCGCCGGCGCCGCCGGGCGCGGCCAGCGCCGACGGTCGCCGCTTCACCGCCCCGTTCGCCACCGCGAGGTCGAGATCACCGTCGTTGTCGGCGTCGAAGAAGGCGGCGCCGAAGCCGGTCAGATCGAGGCTCGCCGCGCCGAGTTCGGTGTCGATCGTCGCGTCCTCGAAGCCGGGCAGCATGAGGTTGCGGTAGTAGGTGTTCGTCTCGGTGATCAGGTGGGTCACGAACAGGTCGAGGTCCAGGTCGAGGTCGGCGTCGCCGGCGGCGATGCCCATTCCCGCCTCGCTGTTGCCCCAGCGGTTGAAGGCCGCGCCCTGGAGGATGCCGTCGTCCAGGAAGCGCCCGCCGCCCTGGTGGATCCAGAGGTTGTTCGGGTCGGCGTCGTTCGCGACGTAGATGTCGATCTCGCCGTCGTGATCGAAGTCGGCGGCGACGACGCCGAGGCCGGCGTCTTCCACCGCCGTGATGCCGGCCGCGGCGCTCACGTCTTCGAACCCGGCGCGGCCCAGGTTGTGGAGCAGGACGTCGCTCAGGCCCTCGAACTCGGTCGGACCGCAGAAGTCCCGCCGGCCGCCGTGCTGGGAGCAGACGCGCGCCGGATCGAAGGCGACGTAGCGGGCGACGTAGAGATCCAGGTAGCCGTCGCGGTCGTAGTCGAGCAGAGCGGCGGAGGAGGACCAGCCGGGAACCGCCGCGTTCCAGGCCGCGGAGCGATCGGCGAACACGCCCTTGCCGTCGTTGAGAAAGAGGCGGTCCGGGCCGACCCGGGTCAGGTAGAGGTCGAGGTCGCCGTCGTTGTCCAGATCGCCGACGGCGCAGCCCATGCCGTCCCCTTCGAGACCGGCGGCCGTCGTGGCGTCGGTGAAGGTTCCGTCTTCCTGCTGGAGGTAGAAGCGGTTGCCGCCAGCGGCCGGAGCGACGACGTACAGGTCGAGGTCGTCGTCCCCGTCGGCGTCGAACACCGCCAGGCCGCCGCCCATCACCGCCGGCATGGGGTAGGTCGAGTCCGTGCCGCTCGGCAGGATCTGGTCGATGCCGCTCTCGGCCGTGACGTCGACGAAGCGGACGGCGGGAACAGTCGCCGCGCCGGCCCGTGGCGTTTCAGCCGGCGCCACATCGGAGTCGGGCGGTGCCGAACAGCCGGACGCGACAGCCAGAACCAGGCCCGCGACCCGAACCGCGCGGTCCCGCGCCACGCGCGAACCGGTCAGAGCCCCCGCCGTTGGGCGCCTGGATGACACGGTGCCGGGATGCGAGCGGGACGCCCGCCCTTCCACAGGTGTTACTGCCAGGCTCCCTGGATCGCACCGACGATGGCAAGGCCGAGCGTCATGTGCCCGGCGTTGATCAGCCACAACTTGAGGGATCGCTGCTCGAACAGGTAGTTGACGCCCATCAGCATCGACGCGATGCCGAGGCCGAGCAGCAGGCCGACGTGGATTCCGACCATGTAGCCCCCGCCCATGTCCATCATCACCATGCCGACGACGATCGCCGCGATCAACTCCAGGACGAACGAGCCGCCCATCGTCTTGACCATGTTCGATTCCGGCGGGTTCTCCATGTCGATGCCCATCTCGGCGGCCCACGCCTTGCCGAAGAGGAAGGAGTACCAGACGGCGCCCAGGGCGAAGAAGGCGACGGCGGACACGACGACGGCAAGCCAGTTCAGGTCTGCTAGATGCATGCGGAGGCTCCTTCTCGTTGGTCAGGGGACTTGGTCAGTGTAGCGCCCGGTCGGGCAGCGACAGGGCCGGGGTTACTCCTCGGGCGCCCCGAAGTGCTCGATCATGTACCCGTCGTAGGGCCCCGCCAGGAAGTTCAGAAAGATCTCGTTGACGAGCTTGACCGCCTTGTTCGCGGCGTACTCGAGGTCATCGTCCAGGCAGCGGACCTCGATCGACACCTTCCCGGCACGGTTCCGGCAGCGGCAATTCGCCTTCGCCGGGTCGATTCGCCGGTGGGCAGGCAGCTCCTCGCCTGACCGCCCGGCAACAAAGGCCCTGAGCGCCCGGTCCATGGCGGACGGATAGGCGACCGCTGGCAGCAGGTCGACGAAGACCAGCGCCCGCCGCCCCGGCTCGAACCGCAACCGATGCGGCTCCGGGGCGTGCCAAAGGAAGCGGCATTCCAGGTTTCCCTTCCGGTCCACGCTGGTTCCGAATCCGCGGAAGATCCCCCGGTCCGCATGCTCCCGGAGGCACTTGAGCACAGATTCCCGTGGGGAAGTCATCTCAACTCATCACGCACCGGCCGCTGCCGTGAATGATCAATGCGGTCGCCGCTTCGCGGCGCGGTTTCCGGCCGCCTGCGGCGGCAGCCGGCGGGGACGCCGGCGCACCCAGTGTGTGGATTCCGACCGCAGTCCGCCGAACTCCAGCTGGCGCGTGGACGGGTGTGGAGGGTCCCAGCGGGCTGGAGCCAAGCGACTTTCCAGGACCTTTCATGAACCAGGAACCGATCGGAGCGCAGGCGACCGAAGCGAGCGCCAGACCCCCCATTCACCAAGCGGGCGCGAGCGTCCGCTGGGACCCTCCACACCCGTCCACGCGCCAGCTGGAGTTCGGCGGACTGCGGTCGGAATCCACACACTGGGTGCGCCGGCGTCCCCGCCGGCTGCC
>JAJEBV010000018.1 GCA_022822365.1 Thermoanaerobaculia bacterium
GCGAAACCAGCCCTGGTTGTCGCTCCGGAAGGTCAGCTCGGGTGACGTCTGGCGGCCCCCGAAGAACACGAGGCCGCGCACCGGCACGTCGTCCAGCATCAGACGTCCGAAGACCGGGACGAGGTCGAGCTCGACCGTCGCGTTCAGGTCGTTCACGACCTCGAGGTAGTCCAGTCCGCCGAACCGCCCACCCGCCTCGTCCGTGATCTCCACGCCGAAGGCGCCGTTGCCCGGCACGTGGAACTGAACCCGGCCGTCTTCGACCACCGCCCTCTGCTGGGAGTACTCCCCGGGGCGGTACTGGCGCCAGAACCCGGCCCGGTCTTCCGGCTCGACCTGCTTCAATCGGGCCACCCAGTGGCTGTCGTAGGGCGAATCCGCAGGGAGCACGGAGAGTTCCAGGAGGTGGCTTCGCATCAGCGGGATCCGTTTCCGGGGAAACGTCTCGGCGTTCCTTTCGAGCGTCCAGGGGCCCGCGCGCGCGGCCACCCTGTCGGCGCAATCCACCTGAATCCAGTGGTTCCCGGGGCCCAGGCCCGGCGCCTGGAAGAAACCGTCCCGGGCCACGTCCACCGTCGCCAGGACATCCTCGAGTCCGGTCGTCCAGAACGCGGGATCCGCCTTCGCCACGTGGACGACGCAGCGCTCGATCAACTCCCTGAAGCCCGGCCCCGGCGCGACGAAACCCGCCAGGCTGGCCCCGGGGACGAGCCTCTGGTCGCCCATGCGAAGCTGCCGCCGGCCGAACAACGGCGTCTCCCAGCGGTAGTCCGGCGAGTGTCCGGGCAGCCAGAAGACGATGTGCACCAGTGTGCCCGGCAGGTCGCAGGACCAGCGACCGTCGTCGGCCACCGGGCAGCGGATCCTCGCCCCCTTCAGACTGAACCGTGGGTCCGTGCGCTCGGGATCGACATCGCCGAGGAGAATCGAGACTTCCGACGCGGGCCGCCGCGGACCGACCACGCGCCCCGACACGGGGACCGCCGGAAAGACAGGCACCTCGAACACCGGCACGACCGCGGGGGCCGGCTCCTCGCTGCCGTCGCCGTCCGGCCGCGGCTCGCCTGGAACCTCCGGCTCCAGCTCGGGGTCGATGTAGACCTCACGACCCCAGAACCCGCTGGCTGAAGCCGGCCGCACGACCCACGGCCCGGGTTCGAACAGGAAGACCTGGAACGGCTGATCGCTGACCAGGGGAAACTCCTGCTCGCGACCCTCCGCGTTCCTGGCCATGAGCGTCACCTCGGCCGAAACCGTGCGGTAGGCAACCGCCTTCAGCACCACGTAGGCAAGCTCGTCCGCCCCGCCCTGGGAGGCGGCGGGCTCCTGGGCCGGGGAGACGGCGGCCCCCAGGACGAGGCTCAGGCCGAGAACCGTGCCGATCGCGCCCCGCCCCCGCTCGCTCATCCCTGCACCATCGGCTACGGCAGCGTCATCACCAGGGGCTTCTTGCGGGTCACGACGATCGTGTGCTCGAACTGGACCGTGGTCGTTCCGCGCTTGTTGAGCAGCGTCCAGCCGTCCTTCGCGGTTTTCGCCTGCTCGCGGCCGTTGGTCAGAAACGGCTCGATCGTCAGCACCATGCCGTCGTGCAGGAAGCGGTCGTCGTTCGGGTCGTCGAAGCCGGGGACGAACTTCGGCTCCTCGTGGAGCGAGCGGCCGATGCCGTGCGAGCCCAGGTTGCGGATCAGGCCGAAACCAGCCCTGGTCGCCGTCTCCTCGATCGCACGGCCGATGTGGCGCAGCCGGCGACCGTGGCGCGCCTGCCGCATCGCCTCCCGCAGCGCCCGCCGGGTGGCCGAGATCATCCGCCGCCGCACCTCGTTCACCGGCGGCACCGGGTACGCCGCACCCGTGTCGCTGAAGTAGCCGTCGAGTTCGAGGGAGACGTCGACGTGCACCAGGTCGCCCGCCTCGATCCGCCGGTCACCCGCGATGCCGTGCGCAACCTCCTCATTGACGCTGATGCAGGTGGCCGCCGGAAAGTCGTAGCAGAACTCGGGCGCCGAGCGCGCGCCCCGGGCTTCCATGTACTCCCGGCCGATCAGATCCAGCTCGGCGGTCGTCATGCCCGGCTCGAGCGCCTCGCCCATCCGCGCCAGACACCGGGCCGCTACGCGACCCGCCCGGCGCAGCCCCTCGAGGTCCTCGCGGCCGTCGATGGTCATCGTCAGTCAGGCAACACGAGGATGCGCAGGTTGCGGAACCAGATCTCGTTGCCGTGGTCCTGGAGCGCGATGTGGCCCGTCTCCATCATGCCGTAGCCGGGCATCGAGGCGAACTTGCTGGCCGCGACGAGTTCCTTCCACTCGTCGTCCCAGAGGTTGTACTCCACCACCTTCTCGCCGTTCAGCCAGTGCGTGACCGCGGCGCCCTCGACCCGCAACGCGCTCGTGTTGAACTCGCCCAGGGGTACCAGCTCGCCGCCCTGCCGGGCGTGGAGGGCGTAGTTCGAGGCTGCCGAGGTTTCCATCCGCTGACCGTCCCGGTGCCCGCCGTCGTCCAGGATCTGGAACTCGGGACCCGTCGAGTAGGACGCGGGGGCATCCTCGGAAACGTGGAACATCACACCGCTATTTCCCCCAGGCGTCACGGCCCAGTCGAAGCGGAACTCGAATGACCGGTACTGATCGCGGGTGATCAGATCGGCTCGCGGCCCGGCGTCGTCGCCCTCGGGCGGCACGAAGTGGACCACGCCGTCGGCCACCGACCAGCCGGCCGGCACCTGGTCGAGTTTGAAGCCCCGCCAGTGGTCCAGCGATTCGCCGTCGAAGAGCGACTGGAAGCCGGCCTCGGCCTCCTCGGAACTGAGCTGGTTGATGGCGGCGGGCGGGTCGGCCGCCGCTTCTTCCGTCTCGGCGTCATCTCCAACGCCCACCTTGACTTCCACGCAGGCTACCGCTCCGAGCGCCAGCAGTACCGCAACGACCACCGTCAACATCGTCTTCATCCGTTCATCCTCCATGACACTGAATTGCGCTCGCTGCTACGCAGCCTCGCGCTCGATGCGGGTCAGAAGACCCGCGCACCCAGAGAAACAGCTCCTTGCCGCGCCATTCACTACCGCGACCCGACTCCCTTTAGCGGCCATAGCGCACTCCGATCCGGACCGAACGTTCGGGACCCGGGAATCCGACCTGGGTCTCGTAGGACTCGTCGAGCGCGTTGTCGGCCCGCAGCGTGAGCCGCCAACGCTCGGACGCCTGCCAGGCCAGAGTCAGCCCCGCCAGGGTACGGGGGTCGACGGTGGTCCGGAACGGCGCCGGAATCTGCTCGTCGAGGTAGGAGTCGGCGTGCCGGGCCTCGATGCCGAGCCGCACCGCCTGATTCAGGTCGACGCGCAGGCCGACGCCGCCGTAGAGATCCGGCCTGCGCCGCAGGGGTCGGCCGGTGGCCCGATCCTCGGTGTCCTGCGCGGTCAGGGCGATGTCAAGCGCGACCCGCGATGATGGCCGCCATACGAGCATCCCTTCGAGCCCCTCGACATTCACCTCGTTGCGGTTGACGTTCAGGAAGGCTTCGAAGTCGAAGTCGATCAGCCCCTCGAAGCGGTTGGCGAAGGCCGTCAGGCCCCATCGCAGCGAGCCATCGGCCGAACGGCCCTCGAAGCCGAAGTCGGCGCCGACGCTGGTCTCGGCGTCGAGGTCGGGGTTGCCGCCGAACGCCCGCGGCGAGGCCAGGGCGAAGAAGCTCGGCAGCTTGAATGCCCGACCCGCCGACGCCCGCAACGACCAGCGCGCGTCGTCCGGGGCGTAGCGAAGCCCCGCCCGCGGACTCAGCTCCTCGCGCCCGCCCCGCGCGCCCCGGCCCTGGAGCAGGTCGGCCCGCAGGCCGAGCTCGGCGACCAGGCCGCCGCGCGACCAGCGCCAGTCGCCGAAGAGTCCGACGCGTTCCCGGTCGATCGAGTAGTTGCCGGCCAGGGGGCCGCCGAAGAAGTCCGGCAGGAGCAGCAGGCTCGTGTTGCGCCCCTCCTCGGCGAGAGCTTCGGCGCCGAAACTGACCTCGGACTCCCCCTCCGGCACGACCGTTCCAATCCAGGACAGGCGCAGATCCTGGAAGTCCGTGTCCTCGGCCCACGGCGGTACCTGGAATCCGATCGGCGGGCTGTCCCGCTCCATCCGGTGCTGGAACCAGGTCGACCGCAGGAACTGGCTGAACCGGCCGCCGGCGTTCAGGTCGACGGTGGCGGCCAGTCCGACCTCGCGGTGGTCGGACCAGCGCAGGTCGCCGCTGCCGAACACCGGGCCGCCCGAGCCGTCCGGATAGTCGTCGGCCTGCCAGTCGGCGGTCCGGCCGGTGAGCCGGAACGCGGAGTTCCCGCCGAACTGGCGCTGCCAGCGTCCACTGAGCGACGCCTGGTCGAGACGGTCGTCGCCCACGCGACCGTGCTCCTCCCGAAAGGCGGCGCCGATCCCGCCGGCCGACGACTCCCCGGCCCGGCCCCAGGACAGGCGGCCGCTACGGTGATCGTGGCTGCCGGCGTCCGCGTTCCAGCCGAGGAACGGCGCGCTGCCGCGCGGCGCGGACGTGATCAACTGGATCGCGCCGCCGAGTGAACTCGACCCGTAGAAGGACGACAACGGCCCCCGCACCACCTCCAGGCGTTCGACCTCCCCCGCGCCGACGCTGCCGAGCGGAAAGGCTCCGCCGTACTGGTCCGTGCTGTCGTTGACCGGCACGCCGTCGATCAGCACCAGGGTGAAGTTCCCGTCGCCGCCCCGGAGCGACGCGCCGGCCACCGCGGCGCTCGAGTCGTTGCCGAGCACGAACGCACCGGGAACCAGCCGCAGCGCCTCGGACGCGTCGGCAGCCGCCAGGTCGGCGAGATCGTCGCGCTCGATGACCTGGACCGAAGCGGTCGCCGTGTCGATCGAACGGGCGCGGACGGTCGCGGTCTCGTAGTAGGTGGCCGCCGGGGGCGCCGCCCGCTCCGCGCCGTCCTCCGCCGGCTCTCCGGCATCCTGCCCCGCCGCCCCCGCAACGAACGCAAAGGGCAGCAAAGCGGCGCAGGCGTAGCCGACCCGGAAACCGGCCGGGAGGCCGGCACAACGACACACCCAGTGCATGGTGAACATCGGGTGAGCTTAGTCGAGAGCGGCATCGTCCCCGGTGCCGTTGCTATCGTGTCGCTTCTTCCATGCCCCGCTTCAAGCGCATCGCCACGGCGATCCCCCTGCTGGTCGCGATCGGCGCCGGCGACCTGCTGCCGGCCATCGAGACGACCCGTTTCGAGGTTCCCGGCCTCGACGCGCCGGTCGAGATCCTCGTCGATCGCTGGGGCGTCGCACACGTCTTCGCCGGCGGCCAGGACGACATGTTCTTCGCCCAGGGCTGGAACGCCGCCCGCGACCGCTTGTGGCAGATCGACCTCTGGCGACGGCGCGGCGAGGGGACGCTGTCCGAGGTCTTCGGTCCCCGTTTCGTCGAGCAGGACCGCGCCGCCCGGCTGCTGCTCTACCGCGGCGACATGCACGCGGAGTGGCTCGCCTACGCCTCGGACACGAAGCGCATCGTCACCGCCTGGACACGCGGCGTCAACGCCTACGTCGACCTGGTGCTGGAGCGTCCCGAGCTGATGCCGCCGGAATTCGAGGCGCTGGGCTACGGGCCGTCCCACTGGACCCCGGAGGCGGTGACGAGGATCCGCAGTCATGGTCTGCTGCGGAACGCGACCAGCGAGTTCAGACGGGCGAGCTTCCTGGCCGACCACGGACCCGAGGCCCTCGCGCTCCGCGATCGCTACCAGCCGGAGCATCGGCTCACGGTGCCGGACGGCCTTGACCTCGACTTCTTCCGCTTCCAGACTGCGCCACCCCAGGCACTCGCCCCGTACTTCCTCGGTACCCGCGGCGTCCGCTTCAACAGCCTCGAGGCGGGTTTCCAGGACGAGGCCCTTGCGGCATCCCAGGGCAGCAACAACTGGGCGATCTCGCCCCGCCGCACCGCCACCGGCCGGCCCCTGCTCGCGAACGATCCGCACCGCACCCAGGCCGTGCCCTCGCTCCGCTACATCGTCCACCTCAGTTCGCCGGGGCTCGACCTGATCGGCGCCGGCGAGCCCGCCCTGCCCGGCATCTCGATCGGACACAACGGCACGATCGCCTTCGGGCTGACCATCTTCAGCATCGACCAGGAAGACCTCTACGTCTACCGGACGAAGCCCGGCGAACCCGACTTCTACGAACACCGGGGCAACTGGCTGCCGATGGAGACCATCGAGGAGACGATCCCGGTTCGCGGCGGCGACGCCCGCACCGTGGAACTCCGCTTCACCCGCCACGGCCCCGTCCTCTACCAGGACCCCGACCGGGACCTGGCGATCGGTCTGCGCGCGGCCTGGCTGGAGCCCGGCATGGCGCCCTACCTCGGGTCGATCGAGTACATCCGCGCCCGCAACTGGGACCAGTTCCTGGCCGCGATGAACCGCTGGGGAACGCCGTCCGAGAACCAGGTCTACGCGGACACGAGCGGCAACATCGGCTGGAAGCCGGGAGGCCTCGCGCCGATCCGCCCCAACTGGGACGGTCTGCTGCCGGTGCCGGGCGACGGCCGCTACGAGTGGAGCGGCTACCGGGACATGGACGAACTGCCCGCCTTGTTCAACCCCGAACGCGGCTGGGTCGCGACCGCCAACGAGATGAACCTGCCGGCCGGCTACGACGTGCCGCTGGGCTGGGAGTGGGCCGGGCCTTACCGGCGGCAACGGATCGACGAAGTGCTGAACGCCGACGACGCGATGACCATCGAGGGCGCGGTGCGGCTGCAGACGGACTACGTCTCCATCCCGGCCCGCCGGGCCCGCGACGAGGCGCTCCTCGACAGCCTGGCGTCCGCCTTCGCCGACGTCAGCGAGCGCCTCGGCCCGGATCCCGCCGCCTGGCGCTGGGGCGACCTGCACCAGATCGAACTGCGGCATCCGCTGTCGAAGCACCTCCCGGACGACGTCCGCCTACTCGCCGACGTCGGCCCCGCCGAGCGCGGCGGCTCCGGCGACACGGTCGGCAACACGAGCTACGGCGACGACTTCAACCAGCGCTCCGGCGCCTCCTTCCGCATGGTCATCGACGTCGGCAACTGGGACGCCTCCGTGGCGATGAACAATCCCGGCCAGTCCGGCGATCCCAGGAGTCCGCACTACCGGGACCTGTTCGAACCCTGGGCCAACGACGAGGCGTTTCCCCTGCTCTACACCCGCCCCGCCATCCTCGAGGCCGCGGAAGCCCGGATCGAGCTGATTCCCGCATCTACCGAGTAACCGAACTCGGCGCAGCACAAACCGGGTGCGCCGGCGCCCTCGCCGGCATCCGGCGCGAAGCGCCGGCCTCTGGACCCTCAGCTGCGGGGAGCCGGCGCGGTTACACTGTCTCGACCACCCCGATGACAGTAGCCACAAGAGTCTTGCGCCTTGCGACTGTCCTTTCGCTCGGCCTGACCGCGGCCGCGGCCGGCCAGTCCGAGGCGTCCGAAGGCGCCGGCCAGGCAGACGATCCGGCGGTGCCGGCCGTCAACCCGACGCCGCACACCGAGGCCGCCGAGAAGAGGGGTCGCACCCACTACCTCCGCCACTGCCAGATCTGCCACGGCTTCGACGGCCGCGCGCTCGAGAACATCGACTTCGAGGCCACCGACCTCACCGACCCCGAACGCTGGCGGTTCGGGACCGCGGACGGCGATCTCTTCCGTTCCACCAAGTTCGGCGCCGGCCTCGACATGCCGCCGTTCGAGGCCGAACTCGACGACGCGGAGATCTGGGAGCTAGTCCACTACCTGCGCAGCATCGGCCCCGAGGAGTACCGCGCGGCGGCCGAACCGGAGAATCGACCATGACCAAACCGCAACGCCCGTCGCCCACGTCCTCTCCCGAACAAACGCCCGCGGACGACTCCGGCCTCTCGCGGCGCAGCTTCGTCGCCACCGGCGCCGCCGGAGTGGGAGCGGCGGCCCTGTTCGCGCAGCAGGCCCGAGCCGCCGCAGCCGACCGCGAGGATCGGCCGATCAGCGTTCCCGACGAGATCCCCCGGACCCGGAACGAGGCCCCCGACCCGGCCGAGTTCCCGATGAACGGCGCCCAGGTCTTCGCCCGCGCCTGCGCCAACGAGGGCCTCGAGGCCCTCTTCTGCGCGCCCGGCAACTACCAGGTGATCAACGCGATCGCGGCCGAAGGCATCCCCACCTACGGCGGCCGCACCGAGGGCGGCATGTGCGCCGCCGCCGACGGCTTCATCCGGGTCACGGGCGAGGTCGCCGCCTGCTCGGGCACGGAGGGGCCGGGCTTCACGAACATGATCATGAACATCGGCGCCGCCAACGCCGCCCGCACGCCGCTGCTCGTGCTGGCGAGCAACATGACGGTCAGCGGCGACGACACGGAACGCGGCATCCAGCGCGGCTACCAGCAGCCGACCACCGTGGGCATGAAGAAGTACGGCAAGCGGCTGATCACCCCGAACCGCGTCTACGAGTACGCCGCCTACGCCTTCCGTCACCTGCGCACCGGCGTGCCGCGGCCGGTTCACCTCGACTTCACCGGAGAGGTCGCGCGGGCCCGGTTCGACGCCCCCGACGACCTGCTCTACTACCACGACAAGAGCACGTACCGCACCGAGTCCCTGCCCCACCCGTCCAGGGCGGACACCGAAAAGGTCGTCGAGATGATCGGGAAGGCCGAGCGGCCGATCATCGTCGCCTCGACCGGCGTGTTCTACGACCGGGCCTGGGACGTCCTGCGCACGGTCGCCGAGCGGGCGGACATCGCGGTCGTCGAGTCCGGTCCGATGCGCGGCCACTTCCCGGACAGCCACCCGCTGTCGGTGAGCACCGGGCCGGACGCCCTGCTCTCCGCGGACCTCGTCATCTTCGTCGGCCAGTACTCGATGCCGAACGTCGGCGAGGTCGCCTTCGACCCCGACGCCAAGGTCATTCGCATCGACCCGGACGCGGCGGACATCGGCCGCAACCTGCCGGTCGATCTCGGGCTCGTCGCGAGCGCCCGGGGCGGCCTGGAGGCGCTCGCTGAGGCACTTCCCAAGGCGTCGCGGCCCGCTTGGCGCGACGAACTGGCGTCCGCCCGCGACGCGTTCGAGAAGCAGAACGCCGAGTGGTACGAGTTAGGCCTCAAGCACAGCGCCGCGACGGACACGATCCATCCCGCCGTGATCGCCCAGGAACTCTCGGACTTTCTCTACTCCGGGGGCCTGCCGAAGGAGCAGACGACGGTGGTCTCGGGCGGCTACGGCATCGCCCGCTACACCCGGCGCTGGCTGCGCGCCCACCGGCCCGGCCAGATCCTGAACGGCGCCTACCAGTACGGCGCGATCGGACCCGACGTCGGCTACACGGTCGGCGCCGGCGCCGCGGTGATGAACGGCGTCGGTCCCCAGGAGCCCTACCGCGGGTCGCCGGTGTTCGGCATCACCGGCGACGCCGGCATGGGCTACTCCGGCATGGAGTTCGAGACCCTGGCGAAGTACAGGATCCCGGCGGTCATGCTCGTCTACAACAACAACGCCTGGGGCGTCTACGGATCGGCCCGCCGGGCCACCCGGTCGATGCACATGTACCTCTTCCAGGAGAACCTGCGCTACGACAAGATCGCCGAAGGCCTCGGTGCCCGCGGCGAGTACGTCACCTCCCCCGAACAACTCCGCGAAGCCCTGCCCCGCAGCTACGAGATGGCCGCCAACGACGGCGTCTCCACCCTCATCAACTGCCAGGCCATCAAGGAGTTCTGGACCAACGAGTACCCGCCCGGCCTGCCCCGCAAGGTCGAACCGGGCTGCATGGCCTACTACCACTGACGACGGTGGCTTGCACCCGCTGGCGCGCGGACGGGTGTGGAGGGTCCCAGCGGACGCTCGCGCCCGCTTGGTGAATGGGGGTCTGGCGCTCGCTTCGGTCGCCTGCGCTCCG
>JAJEBV010000012.1 GCA_022822365.1 Thermoanaerobaculia bacterium
ACACATGCTTGCCCAGATCGATCCCGACTCGAGTAATCTCTCCCACGGTCCGCCTCCTCCTTGTTGTTTGGAAGAAAACACCATTCTGGCCCCAACGAGAGGCCGTAAAGGTGCGGGGCGGACCATCCCATTACCCAGAGCCACTCCCCGGCGTGCAGCCGTTCCCTACTGTCGCCGGGGGCACTTCAATCGCGACCACAAAGTATGCTGCACCGGCATGGAGCTGGTCGCGTTCTTTCTTCGCTACGCCCGCCGCTATGTGCACTGGGGGCTGCTCGCTCTGGCCGCCATCGCCCTGTTCAGCCTCGCGACGGTGGCCTTTGTCGGGCTACTCAGCCCGATGTTCCAGGAAACGCTGGGCGCTTCCGAGGACGAGGTGCAGGATGCTCTCGGCCGGGGAGGAGGTCCCGAGGCTGGGGGCGAGGGACCCGTGGCGCGGCTGGTGGCCTACGTTGAGAGCCGCACCGAGCACTGGAGAGCCGAGGCTGCGGGACTCTACGACGACCTGAAGCAACAGGTGGGTGTCGAAGGCCGCCGCGAGGTCTTCTTCGCACCGGTCCTGCTCGTGCTCGTTCTTCTCCTGCGCAGCTTGATGGCGTTCATCTCGGGCTACTCCTTTCAGCGGGCCGGGCTGGGGTTGACCACCGACATCCGCAACGACCTCTACCGGCACATCATTCACCAGTCGAGCCGCTTCCATCAACAGCACACCTCGGGCGAGCTCTACAGCCGCGTGGTCAGCGACGTCGCGAAGCTCCAGAACGCGGTCGCGGCGAGGCTCTTCGACATCTTCATGTCGGGAGCGCTGTTGGTGGTCTACACGCTGTACCTGCTGACGATCCACTTCACGATGGCCCTCGTCTCGCTCGTCGCCGTGCCCGTCTTCGCGTTCCTGCTGGCGCGCTTCGGCAAGGGCATGCGCAAGGTCACCTACCGGAGCCAGGAGCGGATGGCCGACCTCTCCGGGCTCCTGACCGAAGGCATCCGCGGCAACCGGGTCGTCAAGGCCTTCGGGATGGAGGAGTTCGAGTGCCGGCGCTTCGAGCGGGCCACCCGCGGCCATTTGCTCGCCAACCTCCGCGCCCAGTTCCTCTCTACCGTTTCGAGCCCCGTCATCGAGGCGCTGGCGGCAATCGGAGGGGCGGCTCTGGTCATCTGGGCGGGTCTCATGATCCTGGATGGCGGACTCACCTTTACCCGCTTCTTCCAGTTCCTGATCGTGCTGTTCCTGATGTATGACCCCATCAGGAAGCTGAACAAGGTCAACCTGGTGATTCAGGAAGCCATCGCCTGCGGCAAGCGCGTTCACAACGTCATGCAGATCAAGAGCGACATCGTCGACAATCCCACCGCGCCGCCGATCTCCGGCCTCGACCAGGGCATCCGCTTCGAGGACGTCTCCTTCGACTACGAGGACACCGGCCACGGCAAGGGCGTGCTCTCCGGCATCCGTCTCGAGCTCCATCGCGGCGAGGTCGTGGCCCTCGTCGGCGCCTCGGGCGCCGGCAAGTCGACGCTGGTCAACCTGCTGCCGCGCTTCTTCGACCCGGTCTCGGGCCAGGTCCTGATCGACGGCACGGACATCCGCGCCCTGCCGCTTGCGAACCTGCGCTCCCTGATCGGCATCGTCACCCAGGAGACGGTGCTGTTCAACGACTCGGTGCGCAACAACATCGCCTACGGCCGCGACGACCTGCCGATCGAGGAGGTGCGGATGGCGGCGGCCGCCGCCTACGCCGACGACTTCATCATGGCGATGCCCGAGGGCTACGACACGGTGATCGGCGAGGGCGGCCAGAACCTCTCCGGCGGCCAGCGCCAGCGGCTCGCGATCGCCCGGGCGCTGCTCAAGAACGCTCCCATCCTGATCCTCGACGAGGCGACCTCCCACCTCGACACGGAGTCCGAGGTCGTCGTGCAGCGGGCGATCTACAACCTGATGGAGGGCCGCACCGCCCTGGTAATCGCCCACCGGCTGTCGACGGTCGTGCGCGCCGACCGGATCGTCGTCCTGGACCGCGGCTCGATCGTCGAGGAAGGCACCCACGAGCAACTGCTGGAACTGGGCGGCGCCTACAAGCGCCTCTACGATCTCCAGTTCCATGGCTGAGCCGGGTGTCGGTGCGCCGGCCTTCTGGCCGGCCGTTGCCGCAGGTGTCGGTGCGCCGGCCTTCTGGCCGGCATCTGCCGCCCCGCCGTACTGCCCGTGAAAGTCCGCGGCGCCTTCCTGCCGCCCGCTGCCGTGGCGGTGCGGCTTCTCTCCCAGGCGCTCACCGCGACCTGGCGCCTCCACCGGCTCGAGGGCCGCGAGCATCTGGAGCGTGCGCTCGAGCCGCCGGCCCTGCTCGCCTGCTGGCACGAGCAGACGGCGCTTTCCCTGCTGCTCGTGCGCAGATACCTGCTGCCCGCCGGCGGGCCGGTGTCCATCCTCGCCAGCCACTCCGCCGACGGCGAGATCTCGGCGCGGGTCGGCCGCGCCTGGGGCATCCGCGTCACGCGCGGCTCGACCTCGCGGGGTGGCCGCGAGGCGGCCCTCCACCTCTACGGCGAACTCCGCCGGCACCGGTCGACCCTGCTCCTCATGCCCGACGGCCCCCGCGGGCCGGCCCGCGAGGCGAAGCCCGGCGGCATCGTGCTGGCGGCGACGTCCGGCGCGCCGATCGTCCCCGCCGGCATCGTCGCCGCCCGCGGCTTCAGGTTGCGAAGCTGGGACCGCATGGCTGTCGGCGCTCCGTTCACCCGCGTGGCGGTCGCGGTCGGCGAGCCGATGGCGCTCGAGCGCAAGGCGACGCCCGCGGAGCGCGAGGAGGCGCGCCTCGAGCTCGGCGCCCGGCTCGACGAACTGACGGCGAGGGCCCGCCAACTGATCTCCTGAGCGGGAATCCACCGCACCCGGAACGGGTTGAAGCCTGTGTTCCTCCCCGTGTTCCTGTCCGATGGAAACGCCGCGAAAGCCGCGAGAATGCTAGAATCCGGGCGCTTTTCCCTCGCCCGTGCGTCACGGGTGGAGGCTTGGCCTATGCCTGCCCATCGTTTCATCGACATTTTTCTCCGCATCCCCACTGGGTGCGCGGGTCCTCTGACCCGCTGCCGCCGGAGGCGGCGTCGAAACGCCGGGCGAAGCCCGTCGCTTCTTCTGACCGCCATCGCGCTCTTCATCGCCCCCGCCGCACACGCCCTCGTCTACGTCATGCCGACGGACGAGGCGATGGTCGACCGTTCCCCCGTCATCGTCTTCGGCGAGGTGGTCGCCACCGAGCCGGGGCCGGCGGGCGGCCCCCTCTCCACCGACGTTATGTTCCAGGTCGAGGAGGTGCTCAAGGGCTTCGTGCCGGGCGGCACGATCGTCATTCGCCAGCCCGGCGGCGCCGGCCCGGACGGCCTGGTTGGCCGGGTGGTCGGCCTGCCGGCTCTCGCCGAAGGCGACCGGGTGCTGCTCTTCCTGAATCCGGTCGAGGGCGTCTACCGCACCGTTGAACTCGCCCTGGGGATGTTCTTCGAGGAGCCGGCGGGCGGCCGCATGCTGCTGCAGCGCGAACCGGCGCTTCGCCTGGCGGAGGTTGACGGCGGTTCCGCGGCGGGCGCATCGGGCGAAGAGTGGCGCCCGCGCGACGCGGTCCGGTTTCGCCGCTGGATCGCCGATCACGCGGCCGGCGCCGACCGTCCGGCCGACTACTTCACGAGCGGTCCGGGAGACGAACCCGTGGCGGCCGTCTCGGCCTTCAACCTGTCGTCCGCCGATGCCTGCCCTCGGCCGGAACTGCCCGTTCGCTGGCTGCAGTTCGACCGGGGCGAGAGCGTGGAGATCGTGGTCCAGGCGGACGGCCAGCGGGGCGTCGTGGGCGGCGGGATGTCACAGGTGCTCGCCGCGATGGAGGCATGGAACCAGGATCCCAGGAGTCGCGTCAACCTGGTCCAGGGCGGTCTGACGAAGGAGGCGCCGAACCTGGAGTTCGACGGCACGAACTCGATCACGTTCGAGGATCCTCACGACGAGATCGACGGTAGCTACGACCTTGCGACGGGCGGCACGCTCGCATACGCGTACTGGTACTACTGGTGCCGCGAGCACGACATTCCAGGCCGGCCGCGAGCCCAGTCCTACGAACTGGCGGAGGTCAACATCACGACCCAGGACGGCTATCACCGCTGGGCGGCCTCGAGGGACAATCCCCGCCGGGCCCATGCACAGATCATGGCGCACGAGCTGGGCCATGCGGTGGGCCTCGGCCACAGTTGCGGCGACGACGACAGCGGCCCCTGCGAGTCGGACCAGGAGAAGCACACGATCATGCGGGCGCTCATCGGCGACGATCCGATCGAGGGCGCCGCGCTCAAGCGCGACGACCGGAACGGAGTGCGCAGGCTCTATCCGCTGACCGGCCCCGCGGGTCCGGTCGGGCCGGCCGCGCCGTCCGGCCTGGCCGTCACCGCGATCAGCCAGACGGAACTGGAACTCCGCTGGCAGGACCGTTCCGGCGACGAGACGGGCTTCGAGATCCACGAGCGGATGGTCGACAGCGAGTTCATGCGCATCGCGACCCTGCCGGCGAACACGACCTCCGTGGTCATCGAGGACATTCCGCCGGCGACGTTCCGCGCCTACCAGGTCATCGCCACGAACAACCGCGGCAGTTCGAACCCCACGCTCGAAGTCGGCGCCACGACGCTCGCCCCGGTCGCGGAGTGCACGGAGGACGGCGACACGGTGTGCCTCAGCCAGGGGCGTTTCCGGGTCGAACTCCAGTGGGAATCGGCGGATGACGCCGGCCCTGGGGCCGCCGTGCCGCTGACCAACGACACCGGCTACCTCTGGTTCTTCGAGGAGGAGAACGTCGAGGTAGTGGTCAAGGTGCTCAACGGCTGCAACTTCAACCAGCGTTACTGGGTGTTCGCCGGCGGCTTGACCGACGTCGAGGTCGTCATGAAGGTGATCGACTCGGAGACCGGCGTCGCCGCCACCTACTACAACCCGCCGGGCACCGCCTTCCAGCCGGTCCAGGACCAGAAGACGTTCGCCGTCTGTCAGCAGGGCGCCAACCTGTACGGGGAGAGCCGCTACCTGCTCGCGGAAGACGAGATGGAAGCGCTGCGCGGCGGCATGGACCTCGCGGCGGCCCCCGTCCCGGCCGAGCGCGGGTCCCAGCGGCCGTTGCCGTTCCAGGCGGCGCAGGACGGCGGCGGCAATTGCGTGCCCGACGAGCAGACCCTCTGCCTCGAAGGCGGGCGCTACGCGGTCCGCGCCATCTGGGAGAAGGCGGACGGCAAGACGGGCGCCGCCGTTTCCTGGCCTCTGACCGGCAACACGGGCCTCTACTGGTTCTTCGAGCGGAGCAACGTCGAGATCGTGCTCAAGGTGCTCGACGGCTGCGCTCTGAACGGCCACCGCTGGGTGTTCGCGGGGGGCCTGACGGACGTCGGCGTGAAGATGATCGTTACCGACACCGAGACCGGCGAAGAGCGGAGGTACGGGAACCCGCCCGGCGCCGCGTTCCAGCCGATTCAGGACCTGGATGCGTTCGCCTGCCAGGCGCCATAGCCACCCTGCCGGTGTGCAGCCTCGCCGGTGCGCCGGCCTGTCGGTGCGCCGGCCCTCTGGCCGGCCTCTGCCTGTAGCAACGCCGCCGTTGGCACCACACCGATTTGCATTCTTCTATAACTTGGGCGTAATCTACTGGGACGTATAGATTTCCCACACAACACCGGGGTGTTTCGCCGGAAAGGGAAGACCATGAGACTGGACAAAGGGCGTACCGTTTCGAACCTGATCTGCCTGACGAGCCTGCTCGTGTGCGCATCCGCGCCGCTTGCGGCCCAGAGTGGAGTGGACCTGCTGGACCCGGAGCAGGTCCGGCGAGCCCTCGAGTCGCCCGGCCAGTCGGACGGAGCGGTAACCGTCCGGGCTGTCCTGGCCGAGGCCCCGGGCGGCGTCGTCCAGGCGACCCACGAGAGGGACACGCTGCAGTACGACGACAACGGCTTTGAGAACTTCGAGAACGACACTGCGGGTCTGGAACCGAGCACCACTTTCCGCAGCGGCTTGGTGGAGTGGGCGCAGCGTTTCGAAGTGGAGCACGACAGCGCTCTCGTGAGTGTCAGGGTGTGCTTCCGTCGGCCCGACGGCGACCTCAGCAGGTCTCTGGACTTCAACCTGCGCTTCTACGGCGACTCCGTCGTGAACAACGTTAACAACCCGGGTCGTCGGAGTGGGTTGCTCTACGTCATCGAGACGGACATCAGCCGCGCCGGGAGAAACCGCTGCGTCATTCTGAGCGACCACCTCGCCGGCAAGACGCTCAACGAGGGCGTTCACTGGGTCAGCGTCGAGTGGAACACGGACACACAGAAACGCCTCGGCGGTGACCACTACACGTCCGAGGATGAGGCCAGGACTGACCGAAGCGGCAACGTCGTCCATGATACGGAAGTGAGGTGGCGGCAGGTCCAGGAAGGCGCCCCAGCCGCCGAGTGGACGAATGCTCGTTCCGTAGTCGGTGCCGGGCAGACGATGTCCGGCCTCAAGGCGATCGGGGTCAGCCTGGTGGTTGAGCGTGTCCACCCGCCCGATCCTGGACCAGGTCCCGGGCCCGACCCCGGACCCGATCCCGGACCGGCGCCGGACTCGGCTTGCAGCGATGGACTCTGCCTGCTGGAGAACGATCGCTTCCGTGTGAGAGCGCGGTACGCGATGCCGGGCATGGCGGGCGAGTCAGCCGGCACGGTCGCGGCGGGCCTGGGCGGCGCCGCGGGCCTGTTCACCTTCGGCGGCGATCACCCGGAACTCCTGGTGCGGCTGGTCGACGATTGCAGCGGCAGCGGCTACTACGGCCTGTACGCCGGCGCCGCGACCGACGCGGACTACAGCATTGCCGTCCGGGACACGATGACCAACGACCTCAAGTGGTTCCGTGGCCTCGGCGGGGCGTCGATCCGGGACGCCATGGCGTTCACCTGCAACAACTAGACGCACCCGCTGGCGTATTCGGGGTGTCGGGTTCTTACCCGGCGCCCCGTTTTTCTTCCTGGCGGGCGGCCTGTTGCCGGGGCCTGTGCAGAGCGTTGGCATGCCGTTTGCGAACCACCGTTCGGTGAACCGGGATCCCGTCACCTTCTCCCCTGAGAGGAATCTCCGATGCCGTCCAGAAGTCTCGCCGCCACCTTCGCCGTCCTCGCTTCGCTTCCCGCCCTCGCGGCGCCGGTCGCCGCCCAGTCGGGCCGCGATCTGCTGGCGCCCCAGCAGCGGGCTGCCGTCAGGGCGGAACGCCTCAGCCTCATCGAGCGGGCTGAAGCGGTGCCGGCCCGGGTGCGCAGCCGCGGCAACGTCTTGCCGGGCGGCGACGCCGTCGGCGTCTCGCAGCCGGCCACCGAGGTCTACCAGTACGACGACAACGTCTTCGAGGGCTTCTACCGCCTTGTCGACAACACCACGGACGACTTTCTCTACGAGATGGAGTTCGCTCAGCGGTTCCGGCTGCCCGAAGCGGGGACTGTCGAGTACGCGGTGGCGTGCATGGCGAGGACGCAGGACGACACGAGCAATGACGCGGCCTTCTCGTTGAACTTCTACTCGGGTACCGGAAACGTACCCGTGACCCTCCTCGCCGCCTTCGACGTGCCGGCGCAGCTTCCGGAGGCCGGTACGTTCATCTGCTTCGAGATCGGAGGCGCCGTGGCGGGCCTGGAACTGAACGCCGGCCAAGTCTGGGTTGCGGTTTCGTGGTTGCGCGGCAGCCCATCCGCGAACACGAAGCTCCTCGCGGTGGACGAGGACGGCTCGGACGGCCGGCGGGCGTTTCGTGGTCGCGACGACGAAGACGATGAGTGGGAACGCTGGCAGGTCGACACGGACCAGGGTGTCTACGGCATTCGTCTGGCGGTCGATCACGCCGACCCGACACCGGATCCCGACCCCGATCCCGACCCGGGCCCGCCGACCGGACCGGGTTACACCGACTGCGTCCCCGAGACGACGCCGCTCCTCTTCGACGGCGGCTACAGGGTCCAGATGTGCTACGAGACGCCCGCGGGCGACATCGGCGAGGGCAAGGCCGGCATCTGGGCCTCCGGCGAATCCGGCCTGCTGTGGTTCTTCAACCGCGGGAACGCGGAAGTGTTGATCAAGGTGCTGTCGAGTGCGTGCGGCCTTGCCAACAACGAGCATGTCTGGGTGTTCGTGGCGCCCGTGACCGACCTCGCCTTCAACCTCTACGTCACCGACAGCGAAGGGCAGCGCACCTGGTCCCACCACAACCGGCAGGGAGACACGGCGTCCACCAGGAGTGACACCAGAGCCTTCCCATGCAACTAGCCGGGTGGCGGGCGCAGACCCGCCGCCACAGGCGACCTCCGACCTCCGCTGGGTGCGCGGGTCTTCTGACCCGCTGCCGACGAAGTCGGCCAACGAAACGCGCCGGCCGCCAGGCCGGCTCCATACTGGCCGCCACCCTCCTCGCCACCCCCGCAGCCTCCCTCGTCTACATCCTCCCCACCGACGACGCAATGGTCGAACGGTCCGGGACGATCGTTTTCGGCGAAGTCCTCTCCGCGTCCCCTGGCCTCCGTGACGGCTCAGCGTTCACGGACTACACGTTCGAAGTCGAAGAGGTCCTCAAGGGCTTCGTCCCCGGCAGCAGGATCATCGTGCGGCAACCCGGCGGGCCGCTGCCCGGCGGCATCGCGATGCGGGTTCAGGGCCTCCCGATGCTGGCGGAGGGCGACCGTGTCCTGCTCTTCCTCGATCCGCTGGCGGACACCTACCGCCCGGTCGAGTTCGCCCTCGGCATCTTCTTCGAGGTCCGGTCGGGGCAGAGCGTGCTCCTGGTGCGCGAGCCGTCCCTCCACGGCGAAGTGAGCCTGCCCGCCGACCCCGCCGCCGCGCAACGCGCCCGCGCCCGGCTGCCGCGCGATTCCTCCGGCTTCCGCCGCTGGATCGCCGAGCGCGCGGCCGGCATCGACCGCCCCGCCGACTACTTCCTCGCCGAACCGCCGGACGGCCCGCGCTCGCTCGCCCGGCCCTTCCGGGTCACGCGAAGTCCGGTGGAGTGCTTTCACGATGGCCTGCCGCTGCGCTGGCGGGAGTTCGACCGCGGCCGGAGCGTGGGCCTGACCGTCCAGTCGGAAGGACAGCCCGGCGTGCCCGGCGGCGGCCTGACCGAAGTGCGCGCCGGGATCCGGGCCTGGAACAACGTCTCCGGAAGCCGCGTCAACCTCGCGTTTCAGGGAACAGCGAACCGGGACTTCCAAATCGACGACGTGGACGGCGTGAACTCGATCAGCTACGAGGATCCGTTCGACGAGATCCCGGGGTCCTACGAACGAGGCGGAGGCGGCGTGATCGCCATCACGTACACCTTCTTCTACTGCCGCAGGTCGACCGCTACGCACGAGATTCCGGGCAACGAATCGGTCGAGGCGCTGGCGATCATCGAGTCGAACGTCACCACGCAGGACGGCTACGAGCAGTGGGTGCGCCTTACGCCGGATCCTCGCAAGTCCCACGAAGAGGTCATGGCCCATGAACTCGGCCACGCGATCGGGATCGCCCACCCCTGCGGCGACGCCGCCAGCGGGTCGTGCGACGAGGTGACCGGCGAGGCGCTCATGCGGGCGAGAGTCCACGGCGACGGCCGTGGGGCGGAGCTCAACAGCGACGACCGGGCCGCGGTCCGGTTCCTGTACCCGGTCCCCGACTCCGGTCCGACTCTCGGTCCCCTGCCTGGTCCACCTCCGGGATCCGGCTACACCGACTGCCGTCCGGAGACGGCATCGCTGACGTTCGCCGGCGGCATCAAGGTGGCCATGTGCTACGAGACGGCAGACGGCGAGGTCGGCGAAGGCAAGGCCGGCATCTGGGCCTCGAGCGAATCCGGCCTGCTCTGGTTCTTCAATCGCGACAACGCCGAAGTCCTGGTCAAGGTGCTCGACGGCTGCCACCTGAACGGACACCGCTGGGTGTACGTCGCTCCCGCGACCGACCTCGCCTTCAACCTCTACGTTCAGGGCACCGACGGGAGCAACTGGAGCCACCACAACCGGCTGGGCGAGACGGCAACGACCCGGAGCGACAACTTCGCCTTCCCCTGCGACTGACGGTCCGACACTCGTTAGATCCCCGGCATACGTCCGTCAGCCCCTTGTCCGGTAGCGTCGTCCATCATGCGGGTCGCAGTGGTCTGGAACTACGGTACGCCGCTCCGGCAGTGCAGCTTCCGGTTCGAGGAGTACATCCGCGGGCTCGAGGCGCTCGGCCACGAGGCGTTCGTTGCCTGTCCCGAGTCCTCGAACGACGGCTTTCCCGTGCCGATCGTCTCGCCGCCGGGCGGCGGCGGCCTGGAGGACGAGGAGTTCTGGCGCGGCCTCGAGGCCGACGTGGCGATCGTGCCCTCCTTCCACCAGATGTCGGGTCTGCTGGAGCGGATCCGCGGCGCCGGCGTACGCACGATCGCGATGGGCGACTCGGACGGCCAGATGGGTCTGCGCGCGTTTCCCCTGGCCACGCTGCGCCGGAAGGTCTTCTCCGGCTCGGCGGACCGCGGCCACCAGCTCCGCCAGCTCCGCTTCCTCGCGCGGCGCTACCTGCTCTCCTTCCGCCGGACCGACGCGCAGGACGCCGAGTTCGTCCGCAGCGCGGGGGAGTCCGACGTGCTCATCCTCGGTTGCGAGGAAGCGAAGGTCCACTTCCGCCGCTTCCTTCGCGCGGCCGGCGCGGCGGATCTCCAGGACCGGGTTCACGTCTCTCCGCTCGCCATCCACCGGGTCTACGTCGATTCGACCGACCTCGGACGGGAACGCCGGGGCATGGTGGCGATCGGCCGCTGGGACGATCCCCAGAAGAACGCTCCGCTGATGGCGCGGGCGCTTGCGCGCTACTTCGGTCGAGCCGGCCGCGAGGCGCGCGGGGAGCCGGTCAGCATCTTCGGCCCGGGCGCCGAGACTCTCTTCGGCGAGCTGAATCGGCGCTTCCCGAACGTGGAGCACCACGGGCCGCAGTACCCGGAAGTGCTCGCCGACGCGCTGGCCGGCAGCCGCTTCATCCTCTTCTCGTCGCGGTGGGAAGGCGCGCCGCACGCCGGCTGCGAGGCGCTGTCGATGGGAGCGACCGTGGTGGGCACGCCGATCCCGAGTCTTCGGAGCTGGTCCGAGGGCGGCGCCTACGGCCGCGTCGCCTCCGCGCACCGCGCCGGGCCGCTGGCCGCGGCGATAGCGGCGGAACAGGCGGCGTGGCGGCGCGGCGAACGCCACCCGGCTAGCATCGCCGCGGTATGGCGCCAGCGGAGTTCCGGCCGCGGCGTCTGCCAGACGATGCTGGAGGCCCTCCCCAAGTGAAATCGTCGCGTTCAGACCCCCTGTCGGTGCGCCGGCCTTCTGGCCGGCCTCTGATGTCGGTGCGCCGGCCCTCTGGCCGGCCTCTGGAGCTCTGACCGTGTCCCCGTTCCAACGCCGTCCGCTGGAGGTCATCCTCGACACCACCGAGCGCTGCAACCTGAAGTGCAAGATGTGCTACTTCTCGGCGGTCGACCGGCTGCAGTTCCTGCCCTTCGACCGCCAGTTGTCCCGAAACGGCATGATGCCGGTGGAGACCTTCTCCCGGGTCGCGGCCGATCTCTTCCCCCGCGCCCGCCGGGTCGCCCTGGGCTGCGCGGCCGAGCCGCTGGTGCATCCGAAGTTCATCGACATCGTTCGCGAAGCCGGCAGCCACGGCGTTCCCGACCTGTGGTTCCCGACCAACCTGCTGCCGCTGACGCCCGCCAAGGCCGAGGCGATCTGCGAGGCCGGAGTGAACACGGTCGGCGTGTCGATGGACGGCACGAGCGCGGAGACCTACGAGGCGATCCGGGTCGGCGGCAAGTTCGACCGGCTGATGCGTTCGCTCGACCTGCTGAACGAGGTGCGGCGGGGCGCGTCGACGCGGCTGCGGCTGATCTTCGTGTGGATGCGGACGAACCGCGGCGATCTCGCCGACCTGCCGCGCTTCGCCGAGGAAGTCGGCGCCAGTGAGCTCGACGTCCGCTTCGTGGCGCCGACCGCTCACGTGAGCGCCGAGGACGAACTGCTCGACGACGAGGACCCCGGCGCGCTTCGCGCCGAGCTCGCCGCCACGGCCGAGGACGCGGCGGCCCGCGGGCTTCGTCTCGTCTCCTACCCGGACTTCGACGACGGCCAGCGGGTTGGCCTGCGCGGCCGCCTGATGCGCTGGCGGGCGGGCCTCTACGACCGGCAACGGCTGCGCGGCAGGTTCCGGACCGCGGTCGCCGGCTGCGCCTGGCCCGGCCACACGGTGGTGGTCCGGCCCAACGGCGCCGTCTCGCCGTGCATCTTCTGGGAAGAGCAGCCCATCGGTCTGTATCCGGAGACCTCGCTGGGCGAGGTCGAACGCTCGCCGTTGCTGGCGGAGATCGTCGACGGGCTGAAGAGCGGAAATCCGTGCGGGACCTGCAATACGTGCACTGAGCGGAAGCATGCGCTGTACTTCCGGTTGCAGTGGCGGCAGCAGGCGGGGGTGCGGCTGGAGCAGTTGGGGGCGGGGCCTGGGAGTGGGGGTGTGGCGGAGGAAGGTCGGCCTTCGGCCGGCGAGTCGTTGCCGCCTTCGGCGGAAGCCGGCCAGAAGGCCGGCGCACCGACAAGTGGTCGGCCTTCGGCCGGCAGTTCCTTGCCGCCTTCGGCGGCGGCGGGTCAGAAGACCCGCGCACCGACAAATGGTCGGCCTTCGGCCGGCAGTTCTTCGCCGCCTTCGGCGGCAGCGGGTCAGAAGACCCGCGCACCCAGAGATAGGGCGGTGGTGGACGTCGAAGGCGATCCCAGTGCTCTGGGTGCGCGGGTCTTCCGACCCGCCGTGGCCGCGGGTCTTCTGACCCGCGGGGAAGAAGGGCCGCGAAGCGGCGAGCCCGAGCCTCCCGCTCCACTGGCGCCAGGTCTTCCCAGCCCCACGGCCTGGATAACGGAGCACACTCCCGCCGAACCCTTCGACCGCGTCCTCCTCGTCGGCGACGAAGCATGGGCCCACGAACTCCTCAAAGCCGGCTTCGCAAAGCAAGTCGACATCGTCACCTCAAGTGCCAGTGCCAGCGCCAGTGCCGGTGCGCCGGCCTTCTGGCCGGCATCCGGCGAGCCGCGAAGCGGCGAGCCCGAACCTCCGCGAAGCAGCGAGCCCGCCCCTCCGCAAATCCGCCACCTCCCCATCCACCCCCGCCGCCCCGTCCTCCCAACCGCCGCCTACCAGGCCGCCTGCTGCATCGGCGGCCTCTCCTCCCACCTGCGGCTGGAGCGGCTCCTCGACGCCGTGCTCGACGCCCTGGAGCCGGGCGGCCGCCTCTTCGTGGACGACTACGTCGGCCCGGCCCGCCACCGGTGGAACCAGCGCACCGGCGCGGCCGCCGCTGCCGCCTACCGCCGGCTGCCGGCCGCGGTTCGACGCTTCGAACGGCTGCCGATGCCGCCGGTAGAGGGCGACTGCGCCCGGGCCACCCGCTCCGGCGACGTGGCCCGCCTGATCCGCACCGGTTTCCGGGTCGAGTGCGTGCGCCCCTACGGCGGCGACCTGGTCGCGCCGCTCGCCACGTCCGTCGACTGGGGCCGGCTGTCGGAGGCCGACTTCCAGCGCCTCGTGGAGGGCTCCGGCGCCGGCGCCGGCCACTATGCCCTGACCCTGGCCCGTCCCCGCGGCGGCTGGCAGCGCCGGCTCGCCGGGGCGCGCTACCGCATTGGCCCCAAAGTCCGTCGTGTCTTCATTTACGAGCCCCGTCGCGCTCGCGACCTGGCGTTCCAGGCGCTGCGCGGAAAGGTCTGAATCATGGTTGCTACCGTTCGTTGGGGAATCATCGGCCCGGGCGCCATCGCCCGTGTCTTCGCCACCGCAATCGATGGGCTGGACGGTCACGAGATCGTAGCCGTCGGCAGCCGCGACCCGGATCGTGCGCTCGCCTTCAACGCCGAGCGCGGCTACGTCGACGCCGAGGCCGGCACCTACCGGGACCTGGTGCGCAGCGAGTCGGTCGACGCCGTCTACGTCGCCAGTCCCCATCCCGGTCACCTGGAGCACGCGGCGCTGGCGCTCCGGCACGGCAAGGGGGTGCTTTGCGAGAAGCCGCTCTGCGTCAACGCCTCCGAGGCCCGCCGGCTGTGCGAAATCGCCCGCGAGCGGCAGCGGCCGCTGCTTGAGGCCATGTGGACCCGCTTCCTGCCCGCGACCCAGCGAGCCGCCGACTGGATCGCCAACGGCACGATCGGAGAGCCGAGCCGGGTGGTCTGCTCCTTCGGCTTCCACGCGGCGTTCGATCCGGAGAGCCGGCTCTACGATCCCGAACTGGGCGGCGGCAGCCTGCTCGATATCGGCTGCTACACGCTGTCGCTGGCGTCGCTCGTCTTCGGGGAGCGGGTGACCGGCGGCAACATCCCGCAGATCGAGGTCCGCGCCGACCTCGCTCCGTCCGGGGTCGACGAGGACTGCAGGATCGTCCTGCGCTTCGGGGACGGCGCCGAAGCGTACCTGGAATCCTCGATCAGCCAGGCCCTTTCCGCCACCGGCGTCGTCCAGGGCGACGGCGGGAGGATCGTGATTCCGGACTTCTGGCGCGCCCAGACGCTCAAGCTGGAATGCGAGACGCAGGACGTCGCCACACTGGAGTGCCCCTTCCTCTGCAACGGCTACGAGTACCAGGCGCTCGAACTCGAACGAATGCTCCGCGACGGCGACATCGAGAGCCCTTTCCTGCCGCACGCGGAGTCCATCGGGCTGATCGAACTGATGGACGAACTCCGCCGCCGCATGGGCGTCCAGTACCCCTTCGAAACAAGCATCGGCGTCACCGCCGGAACCCACCGCGCCATGACCTACCGCCCTGTCGGTGCACATGTCGGTGCGCCGCGTGTCGGTGCGCCGGCCTTCTGGCCGGCTTCCTGCGAGCCGCGAAGCGGCGAGCCCGAGTCTCCCTCGAGCGGCGAGCCCGAACCCCTCCACCTTCCCCGTCTCATCCTCGGCACAATGCCCCTCACCAACGAAACCCCCGCCGCCCGGGACGACGCCGACGCCCTCCTCGACGCCGCCTTCGAGAACGGCCTCTCCGCCGTCGACACCGGCCACGTCTACGGCGGCGGCGCGTCCGAGCGCGCCATCGGCGACTGGCTCGAGCGCCGCGGTCTCGCCGACGACGTCTTCGTCCTGTCCAAGGGCTGCCACCCCGATGAAGCGGGACCCCGCGTCAACCCCGAGGCCCTGGCCCGGGACCTCGCCGAATCGCTCGACCGGCTGCGGCTGCCGGCAGTCGACCTCTACATGCTGCACCGGGACGATCCGGCGGTGCCGGTGGGCGAGATGGTCGACGCCTTCGCCGAACACCTCGCGGCGGGCCGGCTGCGCGCCTACGGATTTTCCAACTGGACCCGCGCGCGGATCGAAGAGGCCTGCGACTACGCGGAAGCGAACGACCGTCCGCTACCCGCCGCGTCGAGCCCGAACTTCTCGCTCGCCGACCAGGTCAAGGACCCGTGGGGCGGGGTCTGCGCCACCCTGACGGGGGCGGCGGCCGCCGACGACCGCGAGTGGCACCGCGACACGGGCATGGCCATCTTCGCCTGGTCGTCCCTGGCGCGGGGCCTGTTTTCCGGCCGGGTCAGCCGCCGTGCGCTGGCGGCCGATCCCGGGCTGGTCGACGAAGCCTGCCGCACCGCCTACGTCCACAACGTGAACCTCGCGCGCCTGGACCGGGTCATCGAGTTCGCGGAGGCCGGCGGCGCTTCGGTGCCCCAGATCGCGCTCGCCTGGGTCCTCGCCCAGGACCTGCCCCTGCACGCCATCGTCGGCGCGGCCACCGGGGAGGAGGTCGAGGACCTGGCCGCCGCCGCGGCTCTGACGCTGACGGACGAAGAGCAGAAGTGGCTGAGCGACGGCGGCCGACGGCCGCTCTCCATGGCCCGCGAGAGCCTGGCCAAGCGCCTCGAACGCCAGGCCATCCGCATCGGCCGCCGCCTGCCAGGCCCGATCAAGCGCCCGATCAAGCGCCTCGTAGGCCGCGCGTAGGCGTAGGAGTGGGGTGTAGGGGAGTGAGGGTAAGTGTCGGTGCGCCGGCCTTCTGGCCGGCATAGGCGCGATGCCGCGAAGCGGCGAGCCCGAGAGAGGGAGGAAAGGAGCCGGCCTTCGGCCGGCGCGTCTTTTTCAGGCCGCCTACGGCGGCAGCCGGCCAGAAGGCCGGCGCACCGACACTCGCACCGACGGGGGCACCGACACTCGCACCGACACCCGCACCAACAGCCCGGGTTGGACGGTTCGACCTGCCACTCCGTACACCAGGCATGGCGAACGATGGTGTGCCCGGCCCGAAGCGGCGACCTGGCTGGTACTCGCGTGGCTATCACCCCCACTTCGACGGTCCCATGGTCGTTCAGAGCGTCGGCTTCCGACTCGCGGACAGCGTTCCCAGGCATCTGCTGAAGCGATGGCGGCAGGAGGCCGAAGAGACGGACCCCGAACTCGACAAGGCGCGGGCAGTCCGGCTCGAACGCCTCGTTAGCCGCTTTGAGGACACCGGCTACGGCGCGTGCCACTTACGGCGTCCGGCGGTCGCGCGTCTCGTGCAGGACTCACTGCTTCATGCCGACGGCGACCGCTACCGACTCATCGATTGGTGCGTCATGCCGAACCATGTGCATGTTCTTGTGGAGCCGCTTCGGACCCCTCTCCCGGACATCGTGCGCATGTGGAAGTCGACCACTGCGAGACAGGCCAATCAGCTTCTTGGTCGAAGCGGGCCGTTCTGGATGAGGGACTACTACGACCGTTTCATTCGAGATGCCCGGCACTTGGAGGCCGTACGTCGCTACATCTGGTTGAACCCTGTTAAGGCAGGGCTTTGCGTCAAGGCAACCGATTGGCCGTGGTCGTCGGCACACCTGTCCGTGCGCGAGTCGGGTATGTCGGTGCGTGTGTCGGTGCCGGTGCGCCGGCCTTCCGGCCGGCTGCCGCCGTAGGCGGCTTGAAGAAAACACGCCGGCCGAAGGCCGGGTCCTTTCTTCCCTTACTCGGGCTCGCCGCTTCGCGGCATCGCGCCTATGCCGGCCAGAAGGCCGGCGCACCGGCACCGCCACCGACACCGACATACGCACCGGGCACCGACAATCAGCCGTCGGTCACACAGCCCGTCGACGCGGAGCTGACGGTCTTCACGTAGCGGTACAGAGTCCCCCGGGTCGCCTTGAGCGGCGGCGGTTCCCAGGCGCTCCTGCGCGCCTCCAGCTCGGCGTCGCTGAGCGCCACGTCGATGGTGTTGCGCACCGCGTCGATCTCGATCCGGTCGCCGTCGCGGACCAGGGCCAGGGCGCCGCCTTCCTGCGCTTCGGGCGCCACGTGGCCGATGAGGAATCCGTGCGAACCGCCGGAGAAGCGGCCGTCCGTGACCAGCGCCACGCTGTCGCCGAGGCCGGCGCCCATGAGCGCCGATGTCGGCTTCAGCATCTCGGGCATCCCCGGACCGCCCTTGGGCCCCTCGTAGCGGATGACGATCACCGAGCCGCCGCGGATCTCGCCGCGCTCCAGCGCCTCGACCATCGCTTCCTCCGAGTCGTACACCTGAGCCGGGCCGGCGAAGCGCTCGCCTTCCTTGCCGGTGATCTTCGCCACCGAGCCCTCGGTCGCCAGGTTGCCGCGGAGGATCTGGAGGTGGCCGGTGGCCTTGATCGGGGAATCGAACGGCAGCACCACGTCCTGGCCCGGCGCGAGATCGGGCAGCGGCGCCAGGTTCTCGGCCAGCGTCCTGCCGGTGACGGTCAGGCAGTCGCCGTCGATCAGTCCGCGTTCCAGCAGCATCCGCAGCACGGCGGGCGTGCCGCCGACGTCGTGCAGGTCCTCCATCAGGTACTGGCCGGAGGGCTTGAGATCGGCCAGGAAGGGAACCCGGTCGCTGACCTTCTGGAAATCGTCGATCGACAGGTCGACGCCGGCCGACTGGGCGATCGCGAGCAGGTGCAGGACGGCGTTCGTCGAGCCGCCGAGCACCGTGATCAGCACCATCGCGTTCTCGAACGCGGCCCTGGTCATGATCGCGCTCGGCCGGAGGTCCTGTTCGAGCAGGGACCTGACGGCGGTGCCCGCGCGCCGGCACTCCTCCAGCTTTTCCGGCGCCGTGGCGGGAGTCGACGAGCTGTAGGGCAGGGACATGCCGAGCGCCTCGATCGCCGCCGCCATCGTGTTCGCCGTGTACATCCCGCCGCAGGCGCCGGCGCCCGGGCAGGCGCGGCGGACAATCGTCTCCCGCTCGTCGTCGGTCAGGGCGCCGCTGATCGCCTCGCCGTAGCTCTGAAAGGCGGAGATGATGTCGATCTTGCCGCCTCGCCACTCGCCCGAGCGGATCGTGCCGCCGTAGATCACGATGGCTGGACGGTCCACGCGGGCGATCGCCATCAGGCAGCCCGGCATGTTCTTGTCGCAACCGGGGATCGACACGTTCGCGTCGTACCACTGCGCCGCCATGACCGTTTCGATCGAGTCGGCGATGAGGTCCCGGGACTGGAGCGAGTAGCTCATCCCGTCCGTCCCCATCGAGATGCCGTCCGAGACGCCGACGGTGTTGAAGCGCAGGCCGACGCAGTCCGTGGCGTCCACACCCTCCTTGGCCGCCGTGGCGAGGTCGAGCAGGTGCATGTTGCACGTGTTGCCCTCGTACCAGACGCTGGCGATCCCCACCTGGGGTTTGCCCATGTCATCGGGGGTGAGGCCGGCGCCGTAGAGCATCGCCTGCGAGGCGCCCTGCGACTTGTCCTGGGTGATGCGGGCGGAGTAGCGGTTGAGGCGGATCATGGCGGGGGACTATGGCATAGGGTGCGGCGACGTCTTCTCGCCTTGTCGGTGCGCCCGCCACAATGCCCGCGCAACCCCACCAAAGCCACCGCCCGCCCGAAAGGCCGCGCACCCACAACACAGCCCCCGCCCGCCGGAAGGCCGGCGCACCG
>JAJEBV010000023.1 GCA_022822365.1 Thermoanaerobaculia bacterium
GACGGCCGCTGTCGCCCCCGGCATCCCGACGGAGGTTCGGCTGAGCTGGAAAACGGCCCGCAACGCCACCGGCTACCGCGTGAGCTACACGTTCAAGGGGAAGACAACCGTCCACGCGGTCTATCCGTCGGATGCGACCAAGGCCTACGTCGACGGCCTGGAGTCCGGCAGCTACACCTTCACCGTCGCCTCCTTGAGCCGGACCGGCTTCAGCGAAGCCGAAAAGAAGTTCAAGCTGCCCAAGCCGGCGAACGCTCCTCCCAAGGCCGCGGAACTCCTGAGCGTGGTGCGCTTCGGCAAGGAGGCCCTCCAGCACCGGTACAAGGACCGCTCGACGGATGAAGCGAGTTTCGTCAACGCCATCCGGGCGGACGACGGCTACTGGACCTACGCCCGCGTCGCCACCCAGGACGGACCGGGCGATGGCGACACGAGCCGAGGGAACTGGGTCGTCGAGCCAAAGACGGTCTACCACCTCCGTGTCCTCGCCGAGTCCACGAACGGCTCACTGAACAGCAACATCGTCACGATCTACTCATCGCAGGATCCCGGCGACGTGACCGTCGTTCCCACGGGGTCCACCAGCGTCGACGTCACCTGGACGGACCGCGCAAACCAGGAGACGCGTTTCGCCGTCCAGTACCGGGGCGAGACCGGGGGCTGGACCACCGCCGCGACGGTCAAGAAGAACGGCACGAAGGCGTCGGTGGACGGACTTGTGGCGGGCGCCCGCTACCGGTTCCGCGTCCGCGCGCGCATCCCCTACTCCTTTGGCGACGACTATTGGGACGACAGCGACGTCCTCATCGTGACGATGCCGCCGCCCGGGCCTTCCGGGGTCACGGCGACCGCGCTCGATTCGACTTCCGCCACCGTCCAGTGGACCTCTTCGTCCACGACCGAGACCGGTTTCGTCATCGAGGCGCGGCCCGCCGGCGATCCGAACGCGGAGTGGTCCATCCACGGCGCGGCAGCGGCCGGCGCCACGACCGCCACCGCCACCAACCTGACACCGAGCGCCACCCACGAGATCCGCGTACTCGCCGCCCAGGCGGACAACGGCCGCTCGACGCCCAGCGATCCCGCCACGGTCACCATGCCGCCGCCGCCGCCGAGCGGGCTCACCGCCACGAGCGCCGGCCCCACCAGCGTGAACCTCATGTGGATGGACGAATCAACCGACGAGACGGGCTTCGTCGCCAGTTACCGGGCGGAAGGCGCGGCGACCTGGACCGTCTTCGCGACGGAAGCGAACGCGAACGCGACAACGCTCACCGTCACGGGGCTGACCGGCGGCGGCAACTTCGAGTTCCAGGTTCGGGCGAGAAGCGCCAACGGCCTGTCCTCTCCCAGCAACACCGCCCGAGTCACGGGGCTCGGCGCTCCGGCAGCCGCCACCGGTCTGACGGCGACCGCCACCGGCCCCACGACCGTGGACCTCGCCTGGAGCGACAACTCGAACGACGAGACGGGCTTCGATATCGAGCACCGGAAGAACGGCCTCGGCGCCTGGACCAGCGCGCCCGGGGCCGCAGCCAACGACAGGGCGGCGACCGTGAGCGGTCTCGCGCCGAGCACGGTCTACGAGTTCCGGGTGAACGCCCGCAATGGGAGCGGCGCCGCCCCGGGCGCGCCGGTCTCCGTGACCATGCCGCCGCGGGAACCCCTGCAGGTGGCTGTCCAGGCCACGGACGCCACCTCGGCGCTGATCACCTGGGTCGACCGGACACGGGACGAGACGGGCTTCCGTGTCGAGCGGCGGACCGGCGGAGGCGCCTGGTCCGTCACCGAAACCACGGACCCGGATGTCCAGCAGGCGACCCTTGCCGGACTTGCAACCAGCACGCCGTACGATGTCCGCGTCACGGCCGTCAGCGCGACCGGCGAGTCGCCCGGCAGCGTCGTCTCCCTCACCATGCCGCCGGCGGCGCCGACCGGCCTCGCCGCGACGGAGGCAAGCCCCACCAGCGTCACCCTGACCTGGATGGACAGCTCGCCGGACGAGGCTGGATTCATCGCCGAGTACCGCGCGGCTCGCTCGGGCGATCCGTGGACCGCCTACGGAACGCAAGCCGCGGCCAACGCCATGACGATCACGGTCAGCGGGCTGATGTCCGGAACCGGCTACGAGTTCCGCGTACTGGCGAAGAGCAACGCCGGGCCGCATACCCCGAGCGACCCGGTGTCCATCGAACCGCTCGGCGGGCCGACCGCGCCCACGAACGTCATGGCGACCGCGCTGGGCTCGAACGGCGCGTCCGTCTCCTGGCGGGACAACTCGGCCGATGAAACCGGCTTCGCCGTCGAGTACCGCCTGGGCGCGGACCTCTGGACCACCGGCGCCACGGTCGGCCCGAACGAGTCGTCGGCGGCGATCGGCCACCTCTTCGGCAGCCGCGCCTACGAGTTCCGGGTCACCGCCACCAACGCCGTCGGCGCGAGTTCCAGCGCGCCCGCAACGCTTACCCTGCCTCCGCCCGCCCCGACGGAGCTTTCCGCTTCGCCGGCATCGCGGACGAGCGTCACCCTGACCTGGACGGACAACTCGGCCGATGAGAACAACTTCGTCATCGAGTACCTCGCCGCAAGCTCGCTGGCCGTGGCGTTGGCAACGTCCACCGACACCGAAGGCGCGCCGACTTCGGGCGGTCCGGAAGGCATGACCGCCGGCCAGACAGCGGCCACCTGGACCACCTTCGGAACGACGGCCGCCGCCGACGCGGAAACGATCGCCGTTACCGGCCTCGCCTCGGACACGCCCTACGCCTTCCGGGTCTCCGCCGACCATGGAACGAACGGGATGTCCTCGCCGAGCAACCTCGTCTGGCTCGGCAGTCTGGGGCTCCCGCTCGCCGCCACGGGAGTTACCGTTCAGGCTTCAGGTTCCACCACCGTGTCCGTGACCTGGATGGACAACTCCTCGGACGAGACGGGATTCGCGGTCCAGTACCGGCAGCCCCTGGGCGCCTGGACCACCGCCCTGACGGCCGGCGAGAACGCCCGTTCGGCCACGGTGACCGGCCTTGCTTCCAGCACGGCCTACGAGTTCCGGGTGAACGCCATGAACGAGAACGGGCCCCAGCCGAGCGCCGCGGTCTCGCTCACCATGCCGCCGGCGGCCCCGACCAACCTGATTGCTGCCCCTGTCTCCGGCACGGAGGTGCTCCTGATCTGGACCGATGCGTCGACTGACGAGACCGGCTTCGTCGTCGAGTATCGGGAGTCCGGCCAGACGGCCTGGACCATGTTCGGAAGCGAGCTGCCCGCCGACACGGCGCGCGTCACCGTGACCGGGCTTGTGGCCGGCAAGGGGTACAGGTTCCGGGTGTTCGCGAACCACGGCACGAACGGACTGTCCTCGCCCAGCAACATCGAATCCACCCTCGGCGTGCCGGCGCCGGCGGCGCCAACGGGCGTATCCGTTACGGCCGCCGGCTCGACCTCGGCGGTAGTCTCCTGGACGGACGCGTCGGCGAACGAGCAGGGCTTCCGCGTCCAGTACCGGACAGGGTCGGACCCGTGGTCGAACGGGGCGACGGCCGGTTCGAATACGGCCTCGGCTACGGTCAGCGGGCTCGCGCCGAGTACGGCGTACGACTTCCGGGTCGAGGCATACAACTCGACCGCCGCGGTACCGAGTTCCGTCGTCTCCCTCGTCATGCCGCCCGCGGCGCCGACGGGTCTGTCGGCGTCCGCGGCATCGGCCACCAGCGTCACCCTGTCGTGGACGGACAACTCCTCGGACGAGACTTCGTTCGCGGCGGAGTACCGAACAACCGGTGTGGAGAGCTGGACGGTGTTCGGCATGGAGGCTCCAGCCGGCGTCACGACTCTCACGGTGACGGGTCTTGTCGCCGGCACGGCCTACGAGTTCCGGGTGTACGCGAAGCACGGTATGAACGGCCTTTCGTCGCCGTCCAACGTCGCGTCTGTGGCCGGTCTCTTGTTCTCTCGCTCCTCCATCAACGTGACGGAGGGCAACAGCGCGACCTACACCGTGAAGCTGGCCAGCCAGCCCACGGGCAACGTGACCGTCACCGTGTCCGGCCACAACGGCACGGACCTTTCGGTGGATACGGACAGCACGACGCAGAACGACCAGTCGACGCTGACCTTCACGACGACGAACTGGAACAGCGCTCAGACGGTGACGGTAAGCGCGACGACGGACGCGGACTCGGACAACGAGGCGCCTATCACGCTTGCCCACGCGGCGTCGGGCGGCGGCTACGGGTCGGTGTCGGGCAACGTGACGGTGAACATCATCGACAGCGACAATCCGACGGTAGAGCTGTCGGTGTCGGGTGCCGGCGCGGTGACGGAGGGCGGCACGCTGACGGTGACGGCGACGGTGAGCCGGGGGCCCTCCGGGAACCTCTCCGTGCCGGTGCAGCGGGTGGCGGGGAACTCGTCGGCCGACGGGAGCGACTACTCGCTGCCGGCGATCACGATCTCGAGCGGCGCCACGTCCGGCACGGCGACGTTCACGGCAACGAACGACGCGGCGGACGAGCCGGACGAGACGCTGCGCCTGGCCCTCGGCACGGTGTCGGGCTACGACCACGGCACGTCGCACCGAGTGGACATCGTGATCACGGACGACGACCCGACGACGGTGGCGCTCTCCGTGCCGGATGCGACGGCCACGGAGGACAGTTCCTCGGCCACGGCCACGATCCGGCTGACGCTCGGCCGCGGCCTGGTCTCCGGCGAGTCCCTGGCCGTGCCCTTGCAGTTCAGCGGCGGCACGGCGGGGACGGACTTCACGCTTGGGCTGTCCGGCTCGCCCGCGGGCGTGACCTTCAACGTGGCGACCGGCACGGTGACCTTCACCGGTCCGCAGGCGGGCGCGACGGCCACGGCGGCGAACGTGACGCTGACGGCGGCTTCCGACGCCGACGCGGAAGACCGGACGGTGACCGTGTCCATTCCTGCGAGTTCGACGGGCAACGCGCCGATCCTGACGGCGACGAACCTCGACGGCGGGGCCACGGGCAGCGGCAGCGGCCAGGTCACGATCACGGACGACGAGTCGAAGGGTTTGACGTTCTCGACTTCCACCGTGAACGTGACGGAGGGGAGCAGCGCGACGTACACGGTGAAGCTCGCCACCCGGCCAACTGCCGCCGTCACGGTCACCGTCAGCGGCCACGGCGGCACGGACCTCTCGGTGGACACGGACAGCACGACGCCGAACGACCAGACAACGCTGACGTTCACGACATCCAACTGGAACAGCGCGCAGACGGTCACGGTCAGCGCGACGGCGGACGCCGATTCGGACAACGAGGCGCCGATCACTCTGGCCCACGCCGCGTCCGGAGGCGGCTACGTCGGCGTCTCGGGCGACGTCACGGTCAACATCATCGACAGCACCGCCCCGGTCGTGCTGCCGACGGCGCCGTCCGGCGTAACCGTCACGGCCACGGGTTCGACTTCGGTGTCCGTCGCCTGGTCGGACGAGTCCTCCGACGAGACGGGCTTCACGGTGGAGCACCGCACGGGCGCGGGGGAGTGGACCTCGGGGGCGCCGGCGTCGGCGGAGTCGGAGTCGGCCGCGGTGACGGGGCTTCGGCCCAGCACCGCCTACGACTTCCGGGTGCTGTCGGTGAACGTGCACGGTTCCTCGCCGAGCGGCGCGGTGTCGCTGACGATGCCGCCGGCGGCGCCGACGGGCCTGGTGGCGTCGGCTTCGACGAGCACGAGCGCGACGCTGAGCTGGACGGACGCGTCGTCGGACGAGACGTCGTTCGTCGTTCAGTACCGGGCGGCCGGCGCGCAGGGCTGGACGACGTTCGCCACGGAAGCCGGGGCGAATACGACGACGCTCACGGTGACGGGTCTCGCGGCGGGGACGAGCTACGAGTTCCGGGTGTTCGCGAAGCACTCGGCGAACGGCCTGTCCTCGCCGTCGAACGTGGCGTCGGTGGGGCCCACGGCGCCTCCCGCGGCGCCGACGGGCTTGACGGTCACGGCGTCCGGCTCGACTTCCGTGTCCGTGTCGTGGACGGACGCCTCGACGGACGAGACGGGCTTCGAAGTGGAGTACCGGACGGGAAGCGATCCCTGGGCGACCGGCGCGACGGTGGAGGCCGGCGTGACGGCGGCGACCGTCACGGGCCTCTCGCCGGGCGCGGCGTACGATTTCCGGGTGGCGTCGTTCAACGCGAACGGCCGGTCCCCCGGATTCCCGACATCCCTCACGATGCCTCCGGCCGCCGCGTCCGACCTCGACGGCACGGCGACCGACGCCACCAGCGTGACGCTTACCTGGACCGTCAACTCGGTTGACGAGACGAGCTTCCAGGTCGAGTACCGGCCGGCGCGGACGGAGGAATGGACGATCTTCGGAACCGAGTTCCCGGCCGGCGCGACGACGGCGGTCGTCACGGGCCTCGTCGTCGGGACGAGCTACGACTTCCGCGTGTACGCGAAGCACTCGGCCAACGGCGTTTCGTCTTCCAGCAACGTGATGCGCGTCGGCGCGTTCGGCGCTCCGGCGCCGCCGACGGAGCTCGCGGCGACGCCGGTCGGGGCGGGTTCGGTGCGCCTGACGTGGAGGGACGCGTCGGAGGACGAGACGGGCTTCGAGATCGAGTACCGGGAGGCGAACCCCGGGGTGTGGCGCAAGTTCGGGACGGAGGCGCAGCCGAACGCCGAGTCGATCGTGGTGACCGGGCTCGAGGCGGACACCCTGTACGAGTTCCGGGTGATCGCGAAGAGCGCCGCCGGCCTGTCGACGCCGTCGCCCGCGAGCGAGGCGGCCACGGAGGGACGCGTGACGCCTCCTCCGCCGCCTCCGGGTCCGCCGTTGCCGCCTCCGCCGCCGCCGAACCGGGCGCCCTACTTCGATCCGGCGACGCCGCTCCTGCTCACCGTCGTCGAGGGGACGACCGGCGCCATCGGCTTCGTCACGGCCGACGACCCGGACGGCGACGACCTCTCGTACCGTCTTTCCGGCGCCGGCCGGCGATTCGCGATCGACGCGGACACGGGCGAGCTCTCGGTGCGGCGCGGCGTGACGCTGGACGCTTCCGAGCGGTCGTCGTACGAGTTCACGGCGGTCGCTTCGGACGGCGAGCTGAGCGCGAGCCGGGAAGTGACCGTGGAAGTCGTCGAGCCCGCTCCTCCGGGCAGCGACCCGGTCGAACAGGCGCCGGCGGCGCCTTCGGGTCTTCAGGCGACGCTCCTGACTTCGTCGGTGGTCGTGCTGACCTGGACGGACACATCGGACGACGAGACCGGCTACGAGCTGTTCCAGCGCGAGGGCGTGGGCGGCTGGGAGCGGGCGCGCACGCTGCCGGCTGAGGCGGAAACGGCAACGGTGGAGGAGCTTTCGGCCGGGATCGAGTACGAGTTCGTGGTCGTGGCGAGGAATCGGCGCGGCCTGACGGCGAGCAACGTGGCGGAGGTCGAACTGTCGCTGGCGCCGCCGACGCATCTCGACGCCGCGCCGCTGAGCGAAACGAGCGTTCGGGTGTCCTGGCGCGACAACTCGATCTCGGAGACCGGCTACGAGGTGCAGATCAGGCCGCGGGCCCGCGGGGACGACTCGGATGACGAAGCCGACGGGACGGGAGCTCCCGGAACCGACGGCGAGGGCGGCGCGGCCAACGGCTGGACGGCGGCGGCGACGCTTGGACCGAACGCGACCTTCGCCGTGCTGGACGGCCTGGAACCGGGCGGCCGCTACCTGTTCCGGGTCGGCGCGCTGGGACCCGGCGCGCCGGCGTTCGGCCGCACCGGCGCCTTTGCCGTCGCGTCCGTGCCCGAGCCCGGCGAGATGACGAACTGCTCGCCGAGCGAAACGGCGGCCGTGCTGTCGGGCGGCTACGAGGCGCGGATGTGCTTCGAGATGCCCTCCGGCGCGCGGGTCGACGCCTCGAACTACCACCTGGAGTCGACCGCTTCGGGCCTGCTCTACTTCTTCGACCGGGACAACGTGGAGGTCCTGGTCAAGGTGCTCGACGGCTGCGCGATCAACGGCCACCGCTGGGTCTTCGCCGCGGCCGTGACCGACCTGGCCTTCAACCTGGAGATCACGGAGCGGGCGACGGGCCGCGCCTTCAGCCACCGGAACCCGCGCGGCATGACCGCGGCGACGGCCGGCGACGCGGCCGCCTTCCCCTGCGACCCGGCGACGGCGGCCGCCGCAAGCGCCGCCGAGCCCGGCGGCGCGCCGCCGGAGCTCCCGGGCCCCGCCGCCGGCCGGCCCGTCCTGACCGCCGCTCAGCTCGACGACGGGAATCCGGACAAGCCGCCGGTCTGCGAACCGCAGGGCCCGGGCATCGAACTGGAGGACGGCCACCGGATCGACATGTGCTTCCAGACGCCGGACGGCGAAGTCGGCCGGGCGCGGGACTGGGGACTGAGGTCCCGATCCTCGGCCCTGCTCCACTTCTTCGACAGGGAGAACGCCGAAGTCCTCGTCAAGGTCCTCGACGGCTGCAACGTCAACGGCCACCGCTGGGTCTTCGCCGCCGCCGCCACCGACCTCGCCTTCCAACTCGTCGTCACCGCGCCCGACGGCCAACGATGGACGCATCGCAACCAAGCCGGACGAACCGCCGAACCGCGAAGCGATGCCGCCGCCTTCCGCTGCCTGAACTGACCCGCTCGCGCAAGTCAGGATCGGGACGCCGCTGCTAGTCTGAACACCGCAGGGGAATGCCGAGCGCCAACAGAACGTTGACTCAACCCCTACCACCCTCGCACCGAGCGGCGTGGACGCCGACCGCGGACCGGTGGGTACGCTCTTCAGTCATCGTTCGCTGATCGGAATCGTCCCGCGATTAGAAGCGCCGCCCGAGTAGCCATGGAGGACACACGGATGGTCAAGGGCAACCCGCGCCGGGTCGCCGGCGCGCTGATGACGGTCACGCTGCTCGCCGCGGGCGGAAGCGCCGCGCAGACGCCGATGAGCTGCGAGCCCTGCGCGATCGGCGTGGTGTTCGACGGCCCGTGGGAGCGCAACGAGGAGATGAGGGCCGGCTTGGAAGAGGAGATCGCCGAGCTGGCGGCGCCGCGGTTCACCGTTTCCTTTCCGGCCGACGCGCGGCGCGTGTCCGACTGGACCCTTCGGGGCGCGCGCGCCGCCGTGGATGCCCTGCTCGCGGACCCGGAGGTCGACATCGTGCTGACCTGGGGACCGGTGTCTTCGACCGTCGCGATCACCCGGGGCGGCCTGTCGAAACCGGTCGTGGCGGCGTTCGTGCTCGACCCGGAGGCACAGGACTTCCCGCTACAGCCGGGCGAGGCCGGCGAACGGATCAGCGGCGTGCCCAATCTCGCGTACATCACCTTCACCGGCGATCCGGTGTACGAGCTCGGTCGCCTCCGAGAGGTCGCGCCGTTCAGCCGGTTGACCTGGCTGACGAGCGAAGCGCTGATCGCCGCGGCGCCTGCGCTGGAAACGAACCTCCGCCGGATGGCGCGGGAGTTCGGCGCCGAAGCGGAGATCGTTCGGGTCGGGGCCTCGGTCGACGCCGCTCTCGAGGCGCTGCCGCGGGCGACCGACGCCGTCTACGTAACGCCGATGACGCAGCTCTCGCCCGGCGAGTTCGACCGTCTCGTTCGCGCGCTGATCGATCGCCGGCTGCCTTCTTTCTCGTACTGGGGCCGCGGCGAGGTCGATCGCGGCCTGCTGGCGAGCCTCTACCTCGAACCGGACGTGCGGCGACTCGGGCGGCGGGCGGCGCTGCACGTGCAGCGCATCCTCGGCGGCGAGGACGCCGGCGGCCTGCCGATCGACTTTCGGCGGGACAGCCGCCTGACCCTGAACATGGCGACGGCGCGGGCAATCGGCGTCCATCCGAACTGGCGCATTGCAACCGAGGCGGAGCTTCTTCACGACGAGCCGCCCAACGTGGCGAGGCGCCTCAGCCTGGCGTCGGCGGCGCGCGAGGCGATCGCCGCCAACCTCGACCTCGCGGCGAGCGGCCGATCGGTCGCGGCCGGCCGCCAGTCGGTGCTCGCCGCCAGGGCGGCCTTGCGGCCGCAGATCCTGGCTTCAGCAGGGGCCCGGAGGATCGATCACACCGGGTCCGACAACCCCCTCGGCCTGTTTCCGCTGCGGACGGCGGCCGGGTCCGTCGGCGTCTCGCAGCTCCTCTACTCGGACAGCGCCCGCGCCCGCGCGGCCATCGAGCGCCACGCCCAAACGTCGCGCGAACAGGCCCGCGAGGAGCTGCGGCTCGACGTGGCGCACGACGCCGCCGGCGCCTACCTGAACGTGCTCCGAACCAGAACGTTCCAGCGCATCCAGCGGGAGAATCTCGCACTGACCCGATCGAACCTGGAGCTCGCCCGGGCGCGCCGCCGGATCGGCGTCGCCCGCGAATCCGAGGTCGTTCGCTGGGAGCACCAGATCGCGCTCGACCGGCGAGCCGTGATCGACGCGGGCGCGGCGCGCGGCGCCGCCGAGGTCGCGCTGAATCGCCTGCTGCACCGCCCGCTCGAGGAGCCGTTCGAGATCACCGAGGTCGACCTCCACGACCCCGCCCTGCTCGTGGACGCCGCGACGGCCCAGGCGCACATCGACAATCCCTTCGCGTTCGCCATCTTCCGCGACTTCATGACCGCCGAAGCGCTCGCCCGGTCACCGGAACTGCGCCAGATCGACGCCGCGATCGACGCCCGGGAGAGGGCGGCGCTTGCCGCCCGCCGGGCGCTCTGGGCGCCGACCGTGTCGGCCATGGGCGACCTCACGGCGCAGGATCTCGACGCGGAACTCGACGCCGGTCTCGACGCGCTGGACCTTTCGTTCCCCGGCATTCGTCCGGACGGGCTGAACTGGTCCATCGGCGTGTCGGCCACCTTGCCGCTCTTCTCCGGCGGCGCCCGCCGAGCGGAACGGACGAAGGCCGAGGAGGAGCTCGCGGAGCTTCGGCTGACTCGCCATGCCGTCGCCGAGCGGGTCGAACAGCGGCTGAGAACCGAACTGCTTCAGGCCGGCGCCTCCTGGGCCGGCATCGATCTGGCCGCGGACGCCGCCGACGCCGCGCGGCGGAACCTGGACTTGGTCGCCGACGCCTACGAGCAGGGCGTCCTGTCGATTCTCGATCTGATCGACGCACAGAACGCGGCGCTGGTCGCGGAACAGGGCGCCGCAACGGCCGTTCACGACTTCCTCATCGATCTGATGGACGTGCACCGGGCGAGCGGCCGGTTCGGCCTGTTCATGGAACCGGCGGCGCTCGACGCATTCGCCGCGCGGCTGCGCGCCTTCTTCGCGGAGGCGGGTTACGAACCGAGGAGCGTGCCGTGAGAACCAACGAAGTGGAGAAGATCATGCGAGACCTCATCGCCGTCGCGCGCCGGCGCGGCCTCCTCGGCCGCGGGCGTCGGGCGGCGACCGTCGCGCTGCTGGCCAGCGCGCTGCCGGCACTGTCCTGCGGCGAGCGGCCCGAGCCGCCCGAGCCGATCATCCGGCCGGTGCGCACCGTCACCGCGCAGGCCGTCGGCGGCATGCGGACCCGGACCTTCTCGGGCGTGGCTCGAGCAGGCGTCGAGTCCTCGTTGAGCTTCCGCGTCGCCGGCACGATCTCGCGGCTCGAGGTCGCGGTGGGCGACCGGCTCCGGGCCGGCGCCCTGATCGCCGCTCTCGACCCGGTGGACTACGAGCTGCAGGTGCGGGAGGCGGAAGCCTCGCTGCGGCAGGCGACCGCGCGCGCCGGCAACGCCGAGGCCGATCTGCGCCGGGTCCGCGGTCTCTACGAGAACGACAACGCGGCCCGCACCGAACTCGACGCGGCGACCGCCGCCGCCGACTCCGCCGCCGCGCAGGTCGAGTCGGTGGCGCGAAGGCTGGATCTGATCCGCCGCCAGGTCGAGTACACGCGGCTCGTCGCGCCGGCCGCCGGCGCCGTCGCGAACGTGCTGGTGGAAATGAACGAGAACGTGGCGGCGGGGCAGCCGGTGGCCGTGCTGGCCTCGGGGTCGGCGCCGGAAGTGGCTTTCGCCGTGCCGGAAGCGCTGATCAGCGACATCGCGCCGGGCACGCCGGCGGCGGTCGGCTTCGATGCGATTCCGGGCGAGCGCTTCAAGGGCGTGGTGACGGAGGTCGGGGTGACCGCGAGCGCCACCGGAACGACCTTTCCGGTGACCGTCCGTCTGGGGGGCGACGCCTCGGAGGTCCGCCCCGGCATGGCGGCGGTCGTGGACATGGTCCTCGGCGACCAGGACGCTCCGGATCGATTCATCCTGCCCGGACACGCGGTGGGCGAGGATCGCGGCGGCCGCTTCGTCTTCGTGGCCGAGCCGGCGACGGACGGCCTGGCCGTGGTACGCCGGAAGGCGGTCACGGTCGGAGACTTCGCCTCTTCGGGCCTCGAGGTCCTGGACGGGGTAGCCGTTGGAGACCGGGTAGTCGTCGCGGGCATGGGGCGCCTGCGGGAGGGTGACGAAGTGCGGCTTCATGCCGCGGAGGCGCCCTGATCTTGGACCTGACCCGCGTCGCGATCGAAAAGAACCGGATCACCGCGGTCGCCCTGCTGATTCTGCTCGCGGGCGGCCTCGCGGCGTTCCAGGGAATGTCGCGGGCCGAGGACCCGGGCTTCACTATCCGCGCGGCGCAGGTGCTGACCCTGTTTCCGGGCGCGAGCCCTGAGCGGATCGAGGAACTCGTCACCGATCCGCTCGAGGAGGCGATCCAGGAACTTCCGGAGATCGACTTCATCTCCTCGACTTCGAAGACCGGCGTGTCCATCGTCATGGTCCACGTGCGCGACGAGTTCGACGACATGCGGCCGATCTGGGACGGCCTCAGGCGCAAGGTGGAACGGGCGGCGGGCGATCTTCCCGAAGGCGTGATCGGACCGCGGGTGAACGACGAGTTCGGCGACGTCTTCGGCATCGTGATCATGCTGACCGGCGACGGCTACTCCTGGGCCGACCTGAAGCTGGTCGCGGACGAGGTCCGCGACGAGCTCCTCCGGGTTCCCGATGTCGCCAAGGTCGAGACTTACGGGGCGCAGGACGAGCGGATCTTCGTCGACTACGACAACGCGCGGCTGGCCGAGCTGGGTCTGTCGCCCCTGCAGCTCCGGTCGATTCTGGAAAGCGCCAACATCGTGACTCCGGGCGGCGCCGTTCGAACCGGCGCCGAGCGCATCGCCCTCGAGCCGACCGGCAACTTCGAGTCGGTCGCCGATCTGCGGCGAACGGCGGTTCGGCTTCCCGGCCGCCCCGAGATCCTCTTCCTCGAGGATCTGGCCGAGATCCACCGCGGCTACGCGGAACCGCCGTCCAGCCGGGTCTACGCCTCGGGCGTTCCCGCGCTCGGGATAGGGGTCGCCATGCGCGACGGCGGCAACATGGTCACGCTCGGAGACGGAGTCGCGCGCGAACTGGAGAGGTTGCGGGCGGTCTATCCGATCGGCGTCGACTTCGACGTCGTCGTCTTCCAGCCGGAGGTCGTCGATCGCAAGGTGCGGGAGTTCGTGGCGAACCTGGGGCAGGCCGTCGCCATCGTCCTGGTCGTCATGCTGCTCTTCCTCGGCCCCCGGACGGGCCTCGTCGTGGCGGCCCTCGTGCCGATGGCGATGATCGCGTCCCTGCTGGTAATGGCCTTCCTGGGCATCGGCCTGGACCAGATGTCGCTGGCCGCCCTGATCATCGCGCTCGGCATGCTGGTGGACAACGCGATCGTGATGGCCGAGTCGATCATGGTACGAATGGCGGCCGGGGACCGCCGGGTGGAGGCAGCGGTCGGCGCGGCCCGCGAACTGCGCGTACCCCTGCTGATCTCCTCGCTGACCACGGCGGCGGCGTTCCTGCCGATCGCCCTGGCGCGATCGACCACCGGGGAGTACACGGCGCCGCTCTTCCAGGTGATCACGATCGCCCTGCTCTCTTCGTGGTTGCTCTCGCTGACCATGACGCCTCTTCTCTGCGTGTTCTTCCTCAAGGTCCAGCCGGTCGCGGCCGGAGAGCGTTTCGGCGGGAGGCTGTACCGGACGTACCGCGGTGTCCTGATCGGTTGTCTCCGTCGTCCCGCCGTCACCCTGGCCGTCGTGGCCGGCGTGTTTCTGCTGGCGATCCAGGGCTTCCGCCTCCTCCCGAGCGTGTTTTTCCCGCCGTCGGACCGGGCGGTCTTCACGGCGGAGTACGAGCTGCCGGCCGGCGCCTCCATCGAGCGGACGCTGGAAGTCGTCGAAGCGGTGGACCGCTTCATCGCCGCCGAGCTGCCCGCCGACGAGACGTCCGAGGGCGTCCTCAACTGGGCGACCTTCGTCGGCAACGGCGGACCTCGCTTCTACCTGGCGCACAATCCCCAGCCCCCCAACCCGCGGTACGCCTTCTCCCTGCTGAACGCGACGAGCCGCGACGCGGTCGTCGACGAACTGATTCCGCGGCTCGCCGCGTTCTGCCGCGAGCGCTTCCCGGAGCTCGAGGTCAAGCTGAATCCGCTGCAGGTCGGACCGCCGGTCAGCGCGCCGGTCCAGGTGAGGCTGTCAGGCCGCGACCCGGACCGGCTCTTCGATCTGGTCGACGACGTGAAGGCGGAACTCCGCTCGATTCCAGGCGCTGCCGGCATCACGGACGACTGGGGCGCCCGCGCCAAGAAGCTGGTCGTCGAAGTCGATCAGCCGCGAGCCCGGCGGGCCGGAGTAACGAACCAGGACGTCGCGATTTCGCTGCTGACCGGCTTGAGCGGCATCGAGACGACGCAGTACCGCGAAGGCGAGGCGGTCATTCCGGTCACCCTGCGCTCGACACTGGCCGGCCGTGGCGACGACGTGACGAAGCTCGACAGCCTGAACGTCCACGCGCAGGCGACCGGCGCGTCCGTGCCGCTGCTCCAGGTCGCCGACGTCTCGGTCGCCTGGCAGCCCTCGACCATCCGCCGGCGGGGTCGGCTGAAGACGGTCACCGTCTCTTCCGAACTCGCGCCGGGCGCGGTCGCCTCCGGCGTCGTGGCGCGCCTGCGGCCCTGGCTCGACGCGGAGCAGGCCGGCTGGCCTCCCGGCTATCGCTACGAGTTCGGCGGCGAGGAGGAAACCTCGGTGCGGGCCAATCGGTCGATCGCCGAGCAGTTGCCCATCGCCGGGCTGATCATCCTGCTGCTGCTCGTCGGCCAGTTCAACTCGATCCGCCGAACCGCCATCATCCTGCTGGCGATCCCCCTCGGCCTGATCGGCGTCGTCGCCGGCCTGCTTCTGGCGCGGTCCTACTTCGGCTTCATGACGCTGCTCGGCGTCATCGCGCTGGCCGGCGTGATCATCAACAACGCGATCGTCCTGATCGACCGCATCCGCATCGAGATCGACGACAACGGCCTGGCGCCGCCGCGGGCCATCGTGGAGGCGGCGCAGGGGCGTTTCCGGCCCATCCTGCTGACCACCGCGACCACGGTCGCCGGCTTGCTGCCGCTCTGGTTCGGCGGCGGCCCGATGTGGGCGCCGATGGCCATCGCGATCATCTTCGGCCTGCTGGGCGCGACGATGCTGACCCTCGGCGTGGTGCCCGTTCTCTACTCCCTGTTCTTCCGCGTGCGCTTCGACGGCTTCAGCTACTGAGGAGGTCGCCGTGCTCATCCTCGCCGCCGTCGTCCTCCCGTTGCTTGCCGTCAGGCTGCACTACGAGTTGCTGCTCCTGACCTCGAAGCTGGTCCGCCGCCTGTCGGGCTACCTCCGCGCCGCCGTGGCCCTGGCGGTCGCCCTGGCGCTTCTGGCGCACGTACTCGAAGTCGTTGTGTTCGGAGCCGGCTGGTTCCTGTTGATCGAGGCCGGGCTGATCGAGATCGAACCGCCGATTCCGTCGTTCGTCGACGCGATCTACTTCTCGGGCGCGGTCTACACGTCGCTCGGCTTCGGAGACCTGGTTCCCACAAGCGGTGGCGGCAGGCTCCTGGCGGTGCTGGAGGCCCTCACCGGGCTCGTGCTCATCGCCTGGACGGCATCCTTCACCTTCTACCAGATGCAGCGACACTGGCTCGAAACGAGCCGGGCCGGTGACGAAGGAGAATCATGAAGGGTCCGAGTCGGCTGCGCCATGAGGGGGCAAGCGTGCCGGCTCGCGGTGGTCGCGCCAGGACTGGCGGAAGGCCGCTCCGAATGTCCCAGGTGACGGTCGCGATCGTCACCGTTCGGTCATGAGAAGTCACGCTGAATCACACGTCCCCATCTTGCAGTCGTGCGAGACTCCCGGCCATGCGTATTGCTGACTTCGCACACCGTGGCCGCGACGCCCACGGGTCGCGCCGCCTGCGATTCGGCGACTTCGAGTTCCATCCGGCCACGCGGGAACTCAGCGGCCCCGAGGGCGCCGTCAGGCTCCAGCCACAACCGGCCAGACTGCTCGGGTTGCTGCTCGAGAACCAGGGCGACGTGGTCTCGCGGGAACAGGTCCGGCGCCGCCTGTGGCCGGACGAGGTTCACGTCGAGTTCGACCAGGGCATGAACACTTGCATCAAGCGGATTCGCGCCACGCTCAACGACAGCGCCGAGACGCCGCGCTACATCGAGACCCTGCCGCGCCTCGGGTACCGGTTTCTCGCTCCGGTCACGGAGGTCGAAACAGCCGCCGGCCTGCTCGGCGCAAGGGGCGGTCGACGCCGACGACGATTTCGATTCGCTCTCATCGCCCTGCTCGCCGCGGCGGGTCTGGCCGCCGGCGCCTTCGCCTTGCGTGAACTGACCGCTCCGCCATGTGCCGACCAGGAGCCGGCGCAGGTGGCCGGCGCCGGCAGCGCCACCAAACGCCCGGACACTCCGGCGAACCCGGGGCGTTCTGCGAATCCCTGAACCGCCGCCGCGCAAGGTCGAGATCGTTCCCGAACGCGCGGCCGCTCGCGTGTCGTCGTCGAGGGCCATCTTCAGGCCGGCCAGGACGTAGCCCCGTCGCTACGGCACGTGCTCTCCGAAGTTCTCGACCGTCCAATCGTCGCTGCCGACCGGCAGGGTGACATGCATGCCGTCGACGGCGACCAGCGCGTCGTTCGGCGCATCCTCGGCCCTGCCGCGCAGGAACACCGCGTCCGCCTGCGCCGCCGGCAGAGGCGGCGCGAGGTGACTGAGCACGAGCAGGCCGACCCCCGCCTCGGCGGCCAGGGCGTGCAGATCGGGCGGGTAGATGTGGTAATCGAGAGTGTCGGCGACGAGCTTGCCGAGCCGTTCGGCGCCGCCGGCGGAAAGCGCCTGGGCCGCCATGCCCATGACGGCCTCGGACAGGACCTCGTGGACCAGCACGTCGACGCCCTGGCTGGCTTGCTCGAGGTTGGCGGAACGGACCGTGTCGCCGCTGATCACGACCGAGCGGCCGCCGAAGTCGAACCGGTAGCCCACCGCCGGCGCGACCGGTTCGTGGTCGACGAGGAAGGCGCTGATCTTGAGGTCGTCCCGATCGTAGAACGCGGAGGACGGAGCGTCATCCGCCAGCTCGATCGTGCGGGCCACTGCTCCGGCGCCGGCCGGCGGCAGGATCTCCTCCCCATGATGGGCGATCCGGTAGGACACGTCCAGTTCGTAGACCATCCGGAACCCCGCCACGACGCGGTCGACGCCGGCCGGGCCGTACACGTCCAGTGGCTCGGCACGCCCCGACACCCAGCTCGCGAAGACCGTCTCGCCGAGGTCGGCTATGTGGTCGGAGTGGAAGTGGGTGAGCAGCACCCCGGCGAGCCGGTCGATCGGCAATCCCCAAAGGCGGACGTTCTCCAGGGATCCGTTGCCGACATCGACCAGGAACATCCGGCCGCCCGCGATGACCGCCGTGCAGGCCTCGGCCCTCTCCGCGCTCGGCAGCGGCGCTCCGCTGCCGCAGATCACGACGTGCAGGGCGCCGTCATCGAGCAGCGACGAGCGGTCGGACGGCAGGGCGCCGAACTGGGCTTCGACGGCCGAAGCAGCAAGGAGGAGCAGCGCCAGGGCAGACGCGAAAGCAGGCGGTCGGCGCCATCGAAGGGCGAATCGAGCGAACATGAAGACTCCCCGTATGCGCGGACCGTGCGAGAACGGGTCCGACGCGAGTCGGTTCTCTGGAGCCCGGGCTTCTCCCGAAACTCTCGGCGGAGGAAGCTAGCAGCCCCGCGCAACCTGGACCGGCGCCGGCGCAAGATCGCGTCAGTAGGATCTCGAACCGATGACGACGCCCGGATCATCCCCGCCAGAAAGCCGCGAGCGACTCGTCGTCGTCGGCTTCGGCATCGCCGCGTACCGGTTCATCGAACGTCTGACCGCGCTCGGCGCTCACGACCGCTACGGCATCACGGTCATCGGCGAAGAGCCCGACCCCGCCTACAACCGGGTCCGCCTGTCCGAGTGGCTCGACCGACCTCTTGCGGACGCGCTGGCGGGGCCGCGCGATCCGGGCCCCCGCGACCTGGGACCCCTGGCTCTCGCGAGCCCCGACTGGGGCAAGGCGCGCGGCATTCGCACCCACCTGTCGACCACGGTCGTCTCCATCGACCGCGACGCCCGCACGGTGGAAACGGCTCGCGGCGAGAGCATCGGCTACGACCGTCTGGTACTGGCCACGGGGTCCGTGCCGATCGTCCCGCGCATCGAGGGTGTCGACAGCGACGGTGTCTTCGTATATCGCACGATCGAGGATCTCGAGGCCCTCCGGGAACGGGCGTCGCGGGCGAAGCGCGCGGTCGTGCTCGGCGGCGGTCTGCTGGGAATCGAGGCGGCCGAAGGGCTCCGGCGCCTGGGTCTCGCGGTCGTCCTGCTGCAACGGGCGCCCCACCTGCTCAACCGGCAGTTCGGCCCCGACGCGGGAACGTACCTGGAAACCCGGGTCCGGGCGGCTGGCATCCAGCCGATGCCGGGCGCGACCGCGGTCCGTATCGAAGCCCGGCGCCAAGCGTTGGCCATCGAACTCGCCGGCAAGGACATGCCGCTCACGACCGACCTCGCCGTCGTCGCGGCGGGCGTGCGCCCCCGCGACCGGCTGGCCAGGGAGGCCGGCCTCATCGTGGCGTTCCGCGGCGGAGGCATCGTCGTCAACGACCGGTTGCACACGTCCGACCCGCGCATCCAGGCGATCGGCGAATGCGCTTCCGCGGGCAGGACGGTGTACGGAATGGCCGGGCCGACCCAGGGGATGGCCCACACGCTGGCGGAGATCATGGCGGGACGGTCCTCGCGCTTCGGACGCCAGGTCCCGGCGACCCGGCTCCGTCTGGTGGACCTGGACATCTGGGCGATTGGCGACACGGCCGCGCTGGCGGAACGCGTCACCTGGACCCGGGACGCCTCCTACCGCCAGCTCAAGCTCCGGACCGGCCAGATCATCGCGGCGACCACGATCGGCCCCTGGGAGGAACTGGGCGTCGTCCAGGATCTGATCCGGCGGCGCAGTCCGATCTGGTGGTGGCAGTTGCGCCGCTTCCGCCGGACCGGCATGCTGTTTCCCCGTTCCGAGACCCTTCCCGTTGCGGAGTGGCCGAGCGCCAGGGTCGTCTGCAACTGCCTCGGCGTAACGCGGGGAGAGCTCGCCGTGGCCCTCCGGGCAGGGTGCGACTCGGTTGAGTCCATCGCCCGCCGCACCGGCGCCTCGACCGTGTGCGGCGCCTGCCGGCCCCTGCTCGCAGAGTTGCTGGGGACGGCTCCGGCGCCGGCGGCGGGCGCGTTCGTCCCGGCGGAGGCGAAGGCGCGGCCCGCGCTTCTGGGAGCGGCCGCCGCGGTCGTCGTCCTGTCGGTCCTGATGGTCGCGGCGCCGTCCATCCCGCCAGCCGACAGCGTCGCCGACGCCGGCTTCCTGGACGCCCTCCAGAGGGACGGCTCCCTGAAGCGATCAACCGGTTTCGCCCTGCTGGGGGCAACGCTCGGCACGCTCGTCCTGTCGCTGCGCAAGCGATGGAGCCGGATGCGCACCGGGGACTTCGCGGTCTGGCGCCTGATGCACGGCGCGGTCGCCGCGCTGGCGCTGGCGACGCTCGTCCTGCACACCGGGTTCCGCCTGGGTACGGGCCTCAACCTGGCGCTCAGCGCGACCTTCCTCGCGACCTCCGTCCTCGGGAGCCTCGCCGCGGCTGGCGTCGGCCGCCGCGGCGCACGAACGATGTTCTGGCTCCACGTCTTCGCCGTCTGGCCGCTGCCGGTGCTGATCGCTTTTCACATCCTCAAGACCTGGTATTTCTGAACCGCCAGTTCCAGCCGTGCGCTCACCCCGTCCAACCGCCCTCTGGCTGCTGTTCACCCTGGCCGCCTGCGCCTGGCTCGGCTGGTCCCTGGCGCGGCCCCGGGCCGCCGTCTTCCTGCCCGGAGCGTCGAGCGACGGGCACCATCAGATCGAAGCCGCCTGCGACCTCTGCCACACGCCTTTCCGGGGAGTCGCGCAGGAGGCCTGCCTCGACTGTCACGCCGAGGAACTCGAAAGAGCTCGGGATTCCCACGCCGCGGCCGTCTTCAGCGACCCCCGGAACGCCGCGGACCTGGCGAAGCTCGACGTCCGGCTCTGCGTCACCTGTCACACGGAGCACCAGCCGGAGATCACGGCCGCGATGGGCGTGACCCTGCAGCGGGACTTCTGCGTTCACTGCCACGCCGACATCGGCGACGAACGGCCCACGCACGTGGACTTCGCGCCGGCAACGTGCGCCAGCGGCGGCTGCCACAACTTCCACGACAACCGGAACCTCCACCAGGACTTCCTGGCGCGGCACGACGCCGGCGGCGCCGCGACGTTCGGAGGTTCCCTGCCGGCCCGCGAAACGTGGATTGCCGTCGACCTCGGCGACCGGGCGCCTCTTTCCGCCGTCGACGCCGACAGTCGCGGGAACGCCGCGCCGGAACTCGCGGAGGCCTGGGCGTCATCCGCGCACGCGGCGTCCGGGGTCGCCTGCTCGGACTGTCACGGCGGCGGGGCGGACTGGATCGACCGTCCCCGCCCGGACGTCTGCGCCTCCTGTCACGAAGCCGAATCGACCGGCTTCCTCGCCGGGAGACACGGTATGCGCCTGGCGGCAGACCTCGAACCCATGTCGCCGGCGGACGCACGTCTGCCCATGCGTCCGGAGGCGGCGTCGCGGACGCTGGATTGCGGCGCCTGCCACGAACCGCACGGCGTCGATGTGCGGGTCGCCGCAGTCGACGCTTGTCTGGAATGCCATGCGGACGACCACTCGACCGCGTACGCCGAATCGCCCCACGCCGACGCCTGGCAGGCGGAACTCTCGGGCGAAGCGGCGCCTGGCAGCGGCGCGAGCTGCGCCTCCTGCCACCTGCCGAGAACGGAAACGCGCCTGGGCGGCGCCCCGCGGATCGTCGTCCAGCACAACCAGAACGACAACCTCCGACCGAACGAGAAGATGCTCCGCGACGTCTGCATGAACTGTCATTCCCTGGCCTTTTCGCTCGACGCGCTGGCCGACCGGGAACTGATCCGACGGAACTTCAGAGGGCAGCCGGCGCGCCATGTCGAGAGCGTCGATATGGTTCCGTCGCTGGCCGACGGACCATGAGAAACCGCCCGGACAAGGAGACGCCATGAGACTCCGCACCCCTTTCCCCCCGTGGACTTCCCGCAGCGTCGTTTCCGCCCTCACGCTAGCCGCCGTCGTGATCCTCAACGGCGCCGTCACCGCCTGCGGCGGCTCGACCGAGGGAACGGGAAGCCCCGGCATCCCGCCGGAAGCGATGGCCGACGCCATTCACCACGTGCTCGAATCAGACCGCACCGTCTACGCCCGCCACGTGGTCAACCGCTTGCAGGACGAGGAAGGCGTCATCGCCGCCAGCGAACAGTGGGAAGACGACCGGGCGCTGCCCCTGCCGGCCCAGATGTTCCGCATGAGCGCTCAGCTCACCGCCGAGAAGACGGACAGGGTCAGCTACGCGCTGCTGTCCCCGTGGCCGATCAACAGCCGGAACGCCCCCAGGACGGAGGCCGAGGAAGCGGGCCTCGAAAGCGTCGCGGCCGACCCGTCGAAGCCCTTCTACGGCACGGAAACCCTGGGCGACACCGAGTACTTCACCGCCGTCTACGCCGACATTGCCGTGTCGCCCGCCTGCGTCACGTGCCACAACGCCCACGCGGACAGTCCCCGCGACGACTTCGAACTGGGCGACACGATGGGCGGCGTCGTCGTCCGCATCGCGCTCGACTGAGCCGCGAGGCGACCGGACAAGCCTCACTCGTGGCAGAATCCCGGCGGCAGAACCACCTTTCCCGAGGAGCACTCACTCAATGCACGAAGTTCCCGATCTGGCCTACCCGTTCGACGCACTCGAGCCCCACATCGACGCGCGGACCATGGAGATACACCACGACAAGCACCACGCTGCCTATGTCGCCAACCTGAACGGAGCGCTCGAAGGCCGCGACGAACTCGCCGCGATGAGCGTCGAGAACCTGCTCCGCAACTTCGACGAGGTGCCGGACCCGATCAAGGGCGCCGTGCGCAACCACGGCGGAGGCCACGCCAACCACTCGCTGTTCTGGTCCGTCATGAGCCCGAACGGCGGCGGCGCTCCGAGCGGCGACCTGGCCACCGCCATCGACATCCGCTTCGGCAGCTTCGACCAGATGAAGGAGCGTTTCGTCAGCGCCGCGATGGGCCAGTTCGGCAGCGGCTGGGGCTGGCTGGTGAGCGGCGACGACGGCCTGGCCGTGATCGCGCGGCCCAACCAGGACTCACCGCTGATGGAGGGCCTGACGCCGCTGCTCGGAGTCGACGTGTGGGAGCACGCCTACTACCTGAACTACCAGAACCGGCGTCTGGACTACCTGAACGCCTTCTGGAACGTCGTCGACTGGGAGGCGGTGGCGGCGCGGTTCAGAGGTTAGGGCTGGCTCGCCGCTTCGCGGCTCGCGCTTGCTGCCGGCCAGAAGGCCGGCGCACCGACACCGGCACCGTCGGCGACGAGGCCGGTGCTTTGGCTGCGGCCGCGGGTCTGGCGGTCCTGCTCCATTCGGCGCTCCAGCAGCTCCTCCGCTTCGTCGAGGAGTTCGAGCGCCCGCACGAGCTGGTTGTCGAGTTGCCGCTCGGCCTTGAAGCCCTCGGTCAGGCCGAAGGCGGTGTTGAAGATCTCGTAGCGGAGCCGCACGCGGGCGTGGCGCTCGACGGCGGGATTCTCCAGAGCCTCGTCCAGCTCTTCGGCTGAGACGAGGTCTTCCTCGACGATCCAGTCCCAGAAGCGTTCCAGGTAGTCGTCCGTCACCTGCCAGTCGGTGGAGTCGACCCCCTCGGGCACCCCCTCCTCGAAGGGGAAGCGGTGGAAGCCGCTGCGCGTCCGCAGGCGGAAGATGATGGGCGGATCCTCGTCCAGCTCGACCACGTAGTCGGGGGTCACGCCGCCGCCGCCGTAGACCTCGCGGCCGAGATCGGTGTGGAAGACCGGCCGATCCTCGCTCTCCGGCTGATCGACCGGCGGCGGTTCGTCCTCGTCGCCGTTGTCGCCGTTCGCGTCGTACCCGGTGTAGTAGTCCCAGTACGAGGAGTAGTCGCGCTGGATCAGCCGCCCCGCCGGCGTGTAGTAGCGCGCCGTCGTCAGGGCCAGCCCGGCGCCGTAGGACAGCTCGTAGACCGTCTGCACCAAGCCCTTGCCCCAGGTCGACTCGCCGACGACGAGGCCCACGTCGTGATCCTGGATGGCGCCCGAGACGATCTCGGAGGCGGAAGCGGAGCCGCCGTTCACGAGCACGACGACCGGCAGGCCGAGCGGCTCGTGGCGGCCGGTGGAACCGTACGACTGGTGTGAACTGTCGATCCGGCCCCGGGTCTCGACGATCGTCGTGCCCGGAGGCACGAACTGGTCGGAGACGGCGATCGCCTGGTCGAGCAGGCCGCCGCCGTTGAACCGGAGATCGAGAATCAGCCGCCGCATGCCCTGGTCCTTGAGATCGGCCAGGGCGCGGGCGACCTCCCCGCCGGTCGAACGGGAGAAGTCCGTGATCCAGAGGAAACCGGTTTCCGGCGTCAGCATGTGGGCGTGGCGGACCGTCTCCTGCGGGATCTCGGCCCGCGTCACCGTGACTTCGAGGGGCTCGTCCAGGCCGGGACGAAGCAGCGTCACCGTGACGTCGGTTCCCTTCGGTCCCTTGAGCTTCCGGATCGCCTCGTTCGGGTTCATCTCCTCCGTCGGCTCGCCGTTGATCAGGTGGATGATGTCGCCGGCGCGGATGCCCTTCTCGTAACCGGGCGTGCCCTCGATCGGGGAGATGACGGTCAGGCGGTTGTTGCGCGTGCCGACGTAGATGCCCAGGCCGTAGAAGGAACTCTGCTGGCGTTCGCGCATCGAGTCGTAGGCCACGGGCGGCAGGAAGCTCGTGTGCGGATCGAGGTTGCGCAGCATGCCGCCGATCGAGGCGTAGACGAGATCCCGGTAGGTGACGTCGTCGACCGCGTAGTTGGCGTGGGCCGTCTCGACCAGTTCGGTGTAGAGGCGGACCTGGGCGATCTGCTCCGCGTCGACCGCTCCCAGGTTGCCGCCCGCCAGCAAGCCGACGGCTACCGCCGCGGCGAAGAGAAGGAGTACCAGATTGCGCCAGGGTTGCTTCACGGTTTCACCGAAGCGCGGATTGTACCAGCCGCAAACCGGTTGGCGTATCATGCCGGGCCATGTTCGGCCCGATCGGCATGCAGGAGATGCTGTTCATCATGGCGGCCGCCCTGCTCATCTTCGGCCCCAGGAAGCTGCCCGAGCTCGGCCGCACGCTCGGCCGCGGGATGGCGGAGTTCCGCCGCGCCACGACCGACCTGAAGCGGTCGATCGACGTCGAACTCGACGACGAGAAGCGGCCCGCGCCGGCGCGACGCATCGACACTCCCAGGAGAAGCGCCGGCGCGTCGAGCCCGGGCAGTTCGAAGAAACCGCCCGAATCGGGCGCCGGGGCCCCGAGTGACCCCGCCGTCTGACGACGACGCTCCGGTCCAGCCGCCCGAAGCGCCGGAACCGGAGCGGTTGCCCGAGACGAGGCTGGGCAAGCGGAAGCCCGACGAGGAGGAGGAAGAAGAGCTTCCGCGGATGACGCTGCTCGAGCACCTCGACGAGCTGCGCCGCCGCATCCTGCGCACGCTGATCGTCGTGGTGGTCGCCTTCTTCGGCTGCTTCTTCTTCGCCGAAGAGATCTACACGCTGCTGGCGAGACCGATCGAGCCCCACGTCGACCAACTCGTCTTCGACGGCGTCGCGGATCCGTTCATCGTGCAGGTGAAGGTGGCCCTGCTGGCCGCCGTCTTCGTCACGTCGCCCTATCTCGCCGCCCAGCTCTGGGGCTTCGTCTCGCCGGGCCTCTACCGCCGCGAGAAGCGCTACGCGATCCCCTTCATCTTCTTCGGCTCCTTCTTCTTCATCGGCGGCGGCGCCTTCGGCTACCTCGTCGCCCTGCCCTTCGCGGTCGAGTTCCTGGTCAACCTGGGCGTGAGCGCCGGCTGGGACGCGGACATCCGGATCGAGCGCTACCTGAACTTCGCCGTCAACATCCTGCTCGGGCTGGCGGTCATGTTCCAGCTCCCCATCGTGATCTTCATGCTGTCGCAGCTCGGGGTCGTCACGCCGCGGTTCCTGATGCGGCACTTCCGCTGGGCCGTGCTCATCATCATCGTCCTCTCCGCCGTGATCACGCCGACGCCGGACGTCGTGAACATGACGATCGTGGCCGGGCCGACGTTGTTGCTGTATCTGGTGGGGGTCGGGGCTTCGGCGCTGGTGCAGCGGCGGAGGAAGCGGCTGGAGGACGAAGGGGACTGACTTGCGCACGCCGCTTCGCGGCAGTGCGCCTGATGCCGGCCAGAAGGCCGGCGCACCGACACCCGGCGCACCGGCACGCGGTGTTCAGGAGACGGGGCCGAGGGCTTCGATGATGCGGTCGACGAGTTCGCGGGCGGCGCCGCGGCCGCCGCGGGCGTCGAGCACGAGGTCGACGTTGTCGCGGACTTCCTGCACGGCGTCGGCCGGGGCCGCGGACAGGCCCGCGGCGCGCAGCACCGGCAGGTCGACCAGGTCGTCGCCGACGTAGGCGACCTCGGACGCATCGAGCCCCCGGCGCTCCAGCAGATCGGCGAAGGCCGCGGCCTTGTCGCGGCAGCCCAGGAGGACCTCGTCGAAGCCCAGGTGGGCGGCCCGGCGCTCGACCGCGGGAGAGTCCCTTCTGGCGCTCAGCAGGCCCATTCCCAGGCCCGCCTCGCGCGCGCGGCGCACGGCCAGGCCGTCCCGGGTGTCGAACGCAACGGCCACTTCGTCGCCGAGGTAGTAGAGCCGGCCGTCGGTCAGCACGCCGTCGACATCGAAGAGCAGGAAACGCAATCGCAGGACGACGGAGGAGAGCATGGAGGACATGGGCGTTTCGAGCCGTTAGCGAAGGCGCAGGACAACGGAGGAGAGCATGGGAGGGTTCCGCGGGAGCTACTTGCGGCGCAGGCCCCAGAGGTCGTGAATGTGCACCAGGCCCTCGAGCCGGCCGTCGGCGTGGCAGGTGAACAGGGACGTGATGCGGTGCCGCTCCATCGCCTCCTGGGCGACGGTGACCAGGGCGTCCGCGGGGATCGTCTTCGGCTCGGCCGTCATGTAGTGGCGAACCGAGCGGTCGAGGAAGGCGCCGCCGCCCGCGGCCGGCGCCGGCTCCGTGTTCAGCAACCGCCGCAGGTCGCCGTCGGAGATCACGCCGCAGAGCCTGCCCTCGCCGTCGACGACGGCCGTGATGCCAAACGACTTCTCCGTCATCTCGAACAGCGCCTCGCGCAGGGACGCCCCGAGCCCCACGCGGGGCAGGGCGTCGCCGCGGTGCATGACCTGCTCCACCGCCATCAGGCGGCGGCCGAGTGTGCCGCCGGGATGGAGCGTCGCGAAGTCCTCCAGGGTGAAGCCGCGGGCTTCGAGCAGCGCCATCGCCAGCGCGTCGCCCAGGGCCAGGGTCGCGGTCGTCGAAGCGGTCGGGGCCAGGTTCAGCGGGCAGGCCTCCTGGTCGATCGCGGCCGAGAGGTGCAGGTCGGCCCGCTCGGCGATCGTGCTCCGGGCGGCGCCGGTGATCGCGATAAGGGGAACGCCGCGACGATGCAGCACGTCGATCATCTTGAGCAGTTCTTCCGTGCCGCCGGACGACGACGCGGCCAGAACGACGTCGCCCGGCACGATCATGCCGAGGTCGCCGTGGATCGCCTCGGCCGGGTGGATGAAGAGGGCCGGCGTTCCGGTCGAGGACAGGGTCGCCGCCACCTTCTTCATCACGTGGCCGCTCTTGCCCATGCCGGTGCAGACGACGCGGCCCCGGCAGTCGCGCATCCGCCGCACCGCCTCCGCGAAGTCCTCGCCGAGCTGGCCGATCAACCCCTGAATGGCGGCAGCCTCGATCTCCAGCACCTTGCGGGCGATCTCAAGGCTGCGATCCGTGCCGGCCACCTGGGCCGCGACCCCTTCAGCGATCTTCGACGCGGTCACACCCAGGGTCCCTCGGCCGCCCGCGAACGGTGGATCTCGAGCGCGGACAGGAGCAGGTGCTCGGCCCGCTCGAGCGGCAACTGCGTCTCCCGGTCGCAGCGCGCGCTGTCCGGGTCGGGATGCACCTCCAGGTAGAGGCCGGCGGCGCCGGCGGCGATGGCGGCCCGGGTCAGGGGTTCGGCGAAGCGGCGGTCGCCGCCGCTCTCCTTCTCCCGCGCTCCGGGAAGCTGCAGCGAGTGGGTCACGTCGTAGAGGACGGCGATCCCGTGCTCGGCCAGGATCCGGAAGCTCCGCATGTCGACGACCAGGTTGTGGTAGCCGAACGAGCTGCCGCGTTCGGTGACGGCGATGCGGGCGTTGCCGGTAGCCCGCGCCTTGTCGACCGTCCTCGCCATGTCGGCGGGCGCCATGAACTGGCCCTTCTTGATCAGGAGGGCTCTGCCGGTCGCCGCGGCCTCGACGACCAGGTCGGTCTGCCGGCAGAGGAAGGCCGGGATCTGGAGCACGTCGCAGACCTCGGCGGCGGCGCCGCACTGGTTCGGCTCGTGGACGTCGGTCAGCACGGGAAGGCCGGTGACCGCCTTGACTTCCTCGAGCGCCTTGAGTCCATCCTCGAGGCCGGGACCCCGGAAGCTGTCGCCGGAGCTGCGGTTCGCCTTGTCGAAGGAGGACTTGAAGATCAGCGGCAGGCCCAGGCGATGGCTCATCGCCTGGAGTTCCTGGCCGAAGCCGACCAGCCAGTCGCGGCCCTCGATTACGCAGGGACCGGCGATCACCGGCAGCGCGCCGCCGCCGAGCGCGACCCCCGGCGCGAGCTCGAAGCCGTCTGTCAAGACGTCCTCAGTTCGCCTCGGCGCTGCCGGCCGGCAACTCGTCGCCGGCGCTCGCCGAGGCGGCCGCGTTCCGCTGCCTCTGCTCCACCGCGGCGCGGATGTAGGACACGAAGAGCGGGTGCGGGTCGGTCGGCCGCGAGCGGTACTCGGGGTGGAACTGGCAGCCGAGGAACCAGGGATGGTCCGGCAGCTCGACGATCTCGACGAACTTGCCATCCGGGCTGCGGCCGGAGACGACGAGACCGGCGCTCTGGAGCGCGGCGAGGTACTTCTGGTTGACCTCGTAGCGGTGGCGGTGGCGCTCCTGGATCAGCATCCGTCCCTCCGCTTCCCCGGCCGACCCGGTGAAGACCTCGGCCGCCAGCGTGCCCTCCTCGACCAGGCAGGGATAGGCGCCGAGGCGCATCGTGCCGCCCATCTCCTCGACTCCGAGAAGATCGCGGAGCTTGTAGATCACCGGATCGGCGGCCGCTTCGTCGAACTCCGTCGAGTGGGCGCCGGTCAGACCGCAGGCGTTGCGAGACATCTCGATTACCATGCACTGCATCCCCAGGCAGATGCCGAACATCGGCACGCGCTTCTCGCGGGCGTAGCGGATCGCCCGGATCTTCCCCTCCACGCCGCGGGGGCCGAAGCCGATGGGAACCAGCAGGCCGTCGACCTCGAACAGCTCCTGCGGCCAGGACTCGGCCTCCAGGTCCTCCGCGTTGATGTAGACCAACTGAACCTCGACGTCGTTGGCGATGCCGCCGTGCATCAGCGCCTCGTTCAGGCTCTTGTAAGCGTCGGGCAGTTCGACGTACTTGCCCACGATGCCGATCCACACCCGGCCCCGCGGGTTGCGGATGCGGTCGACCATCCGTTCCCAGCCGGCGAGGTTGCGCGGCGAACCCGGGAGGTTCAGCAGGTCGAGGAGCGACTCGTCCAGGCCCTCGCGGCAGAACATCAGGGGCACTTCGTAGATCGTGTCGACATCGCGGGCGGCGACCACGTTGCGGGCGTCGACGTTGCAGAACAGGGCGATCTTCGCCTTCGTCTCCGCCGGCAGGTCGCGGTCCACCCGGCAGAGCAGGATGTCCGGCGAGATGCCGATCGCCCGCAGTTCCCGCACCGAGTGCTGGGTGGGCTTCGTCTTCTGCTCGTCGGAGGCGGCGATATAGGGCACCAGGGTGAGATGGAGGTTGACCGCGTTGTTGCGTCCGAGTTCCTGGCGGAACTGCCGGATCGCCTCCAGGAAGGGCAGGGACTCGATGTCGCCCACCGTGCCGCCGATCTCGACCAGGACGACGTCGGCGTCGCCGGCCACCCGCCGCATCCCGGCCTTGATCTCGTCCGTCACGTGGGGGATCACCTGGACGGTGTTGCCCAGATAGTCCCCGCGCCGCTCCTTGTTGATCACGGCCTCGTAGATCTTGCCCGTCGTGTAGTTGTGTTTCTTGCTCGTCTTGCAGGTCGTGAATCGCTCGTAGTGCCCGAGGTCGAGATCCGCCTCGGCGCCGTCGTCGGTCACGAAGACCTCGCCGTGCTGGTAGGGCGACATCGTTCCCGGGTCCACGTTGACGTACGGGTCGAGCTTCATCATTTCGACCGAGAATCCGCGCGCCTCGAGGATCGCCCCGACGGACGAAGCGGCGACGCCCTTCCCGAGAGAAGAAACGACGCCGCCGGTGATGAAGATGTACTTGGCCATGGCGATAAACCTCGTCTCGTCTGTCAGTGACTCACTTCGGCGAGCATCCGGCGCTCGGCTACCGCCAGGTCCCCCGGCGTGTCGACCCCGAGCGGCGCCTCGTCGACCGGCAGCACGCGGATGCGGATGCCGTTCTCCAGGGCGCGAAGCTGCTCCAGGCCTTCACGGCGCTCGAGCGGCGTCCGCTCCAGGGCGGCGAGCCGCAGGAGCACTCTCCGCCGGTAGCCGTAGACGCCCACGTGCAACCGGACCGGCGCGGCCGGTTCTCCTTCGTCCGCGACTTGCCGGTGGAAGGGAATCCCCGCGCGGCTGAAGTACAGGGCGTAGCCGTCGCCGCCGCAGACGACCTTGACCTGGTTCGGATCCTCGAGCGCATCCTCGTCGACTTCGGCGGCCAGCGTCGCCATGTCCTCCCCGGGATGAGCGCGAAGGTGCGAGGCCAGCCCGGTGATCGCCCCGGGATCGAGCAGCGGCTCGTCGCCCTGCACGTTGATCACGGCATCCGCCCGCCACTCGCGCGCCGCCCAGGCGATCCGGTCGGTGCCGCTCCTGCAGTCCTCCGGCGTCATCTCGCAGTGGCCGCCGAAGCCCTCCACCGTGCGGCGGATCTCCTCGTGGTCCGTCAGCACGACGACGGCGTCGAGCCCGGAGGCCGCGCTCGCCCGCCGGTAGACGTGCTCGATCATTGGTCGGCCGCAGATCGGTAGCAGAGCCTTCCTGGGCAGTCGGATCGAGTCATAGCGAGCAGGAATGGCACAGACGACGCCGACCGCGTCTGCTACGAGTCCAGCACTCGACACGGCCCACACTAACCGCGCGCCGCGCCGAGGGTCAAACCGCGGGCTGGGTGAGTACTACGCCGCGGAGCGGCGACGTTAGGCTCGCCGCGTGAGGAGAACGCGTCCAGCGGCACTCGGCGTCGCGATGCTTGCCATCGGGCTTGCGCAGCCGGGCTGCATCAGTACGCCGGCGCCGACCGGCGAGGCCGAGTGGATCTGGGCCGACGACGCCTCCGCCGCGCCGGGACGGCCGGCGGCCTATGTGCTGCTGCGCGACTTCGAGCTCGACGCCGCGCCCGAGGCGGCGGCGCGGCTCTTCGTCGCGGCCGACCGCGAGTACGCGGTGCACCTGAACGGACACCAGATCGCCCGGGGCGCGTACCGGCGGGGTGAACCGGTCGACGAGTTTCAGGTCGCCCACCTGCTGCGCGAGGGTTCGAATCGCCTGACGATCGAAGCGCGGACGCCCCATGGCGACGGCGGCGTGCTCGCCGGCATCGAGCTCGCGGACGCCTCGATGCCGGTGGTGACGGACGGCGACTGGCAGTTCACCGACGACTGGGACCCCCGCCTGGTCAAGGGAGAGACCCTCCTCGCCGACGCCCGCCCCGCGCTCCGGCCCGTCCGGGTCTGGGGACGGCCGCCGGTGGGCCGCTGGGGCCGCGTGAGCCGCGGTGACATGCAGAAGCCCGATCAGATCTGGCGCGCGGCCGGCGCCCGGCGCATCGTCCGCGTGACCGCGTCGCCGGGCCTCGAGATCGAGCCCGGACGGCGGTTGTCTCATCGGGTCGACTTCGGCCGCGAGGTTGACGGGGTGCTGGAACTCGACTTTCGACCGGCCGCTGCCGGCGACCCTCACGAACTGCGCATCTGTCTGGCCGGCGACTGCGAGCGGCTGCCCCTGGTGTTGACTCCCGGCAGGCCGGCGTGGCGCGATTCGGCCCCGCGCAGCTTCGACACGGTGATCGTTACCGGCGTGCCCGGGTTGCGGGCGGTCCGGGCGCGGCGGTAGGCAGAGTGCGGTCGCCGCTTCGCGGCGCGGTTTCCAGGCCGCCTTCGGCGCCAGCCGGCGACCTTCTACGGTTCGTCCCAGGCGATGCCCGCCGGCGGTTCGAAGCGGCCGGGCGGCGCGCCGGAGCGGTAGTCGCCGACCTGGAAGCGGTTCTCGTTGCGCTGGGCGTCGTAGTAGGTCAGTTCGCGCAGCCGCTGGTCTCCGGCGTCGATCACCACCTGCACTTCGACCACGTCCTCGCTCGGCTCGAGCGGCCGCAGGACGAGGCGCAGCCGGTTCCCTTCCGCCGTGTCCAGCTCCGCCGCGTAACGGTCCCGGAGGTCGCCGGTCGTCAGCAGGAAGAAGTCGAGGCCGGGCGCGGGCTGTTCCGAGAGGTCGTAGCGCTGGCCGACCGTCTCGCCGGGATTCCAGTGGTGGACCGTGCGCCCGCAGAGCAGAAACGCCTTCTCGAACGGCGGGTCGTAGTCCCAGCGCAGGCAGCCCGGAAGGTCGATGGCGAGGCTGCCGCGCTCGGTCTCCCCGTCCTCCGTCGCGAAGCCGAAGGGCACGAAGGTCTGCACGAAGCCGGCCGACAGGGGGCCCGAACCGTCGAGCGCCCGGCGGAAGTCGGCCACGACCTGCCACGGGTCGTCGGCGGCTGGCGCCGGGGCCGCGCCGAAGCCGACCGCGGAGGCGACGACGGTCGCCAGCGCCGCAGCCCGGACCGCTGACATCAGTGCTTGAAGTGACGCCGGCCGGTGAGCACCATCGCGATGCCGTGCTCGTCGGCGGCGGCGACGATCTCGTCGTCGCGCACCGACCCGCCCGGCTGGGCGATCGCGGTCACGCCGGCGGCAGCCAGGGTGTCGACGCCGTCGCGGAAGGGAAAGAAGGCGTCGGATGCCGCCACCGTTCCGGCGAGTTCCAGTTGCGCCTTGTCCAGCGCGATCCGGCAGGAGTCGACCCGGCTCATCTGGCCGGCGCCGATGCCCACCGTCTGGTGCTCGTTGGTGACGACGATCGCGTTCGACTTGGTTGCCCGGCAGACCTTCCACGCGAAGTCGAGAGCGCGAAGCTGGGCCGCGTCCGGCTGAGCGCGGGTCGGACAGTTCCAGCCGGCCGGATCTTCCGGCGCGGCGTCGATCTGCTGGCCGAGAAAGCCGCCCTCGATGGCTCGCAGCTCCCACTGGCCGGGGACGGGCGAGAAGGCGGGGCATTCGAGCAGGCGCAGGTTCTTCTTCCTGCCCAGCCGCTCCAGCGCGGCCGGCTCGTAGGAAGGCGCCGTCACCACCTCGACGAAGAGCTTCGCCATCGCTTCGGCGAGAGCGCCGTCGAACGGCCGGTTGACGGCGATGATCGAACCGAACGCGGACACCGGATCGCAGGCCAGCGCGCGTTCGTAGGCTTCGACCAGCGTGGCGCCGCGACCGACGCCGCAGGGATTGTTGTGCTTGACGATGACCACGACGGGGTCTTCCTCCGGACCGTCGAACAGCGCCGACAGCTTGCGCGCCGCGTCGGCGTCGAGGAGGTTGTTCCACGAGAGTTCCTTGCCCTGAAGCTGGCGGAAGCCGCCGAACACGCCGCCGCCGCCCACCTGCCGGTAGACCGCGGCCGCCTGGTGCGGGTTTTCGCCATAGCGGGGCTGGAGGATCTGCTCGAGCTCGAGGTGCACCGTCGCGGGGAGCGCGTCAGGCTCGTCAACGGGCGCAGCAGCGGCGCCGTTGCTCAGCCAGTCGGCGATCGCCGCGTCGTAGCTCCGCGTGTGACGGAAGGCCTTGAGCGCCAGCCCGCGGCGGACGTCTTCGGAGAGGCCGCCCTCGCTCTCGAGCGCCGCGAGCACGACCGGGTAGTCGGACGGGTCCACCACGACGGCGACGTTGGCGAAGTTCTTGGCCGCCGCCCGGACCATGCTGGGCCCGCCGATGTCGATCATCTCCACCGTGCCGTCCACCGTCGCGTCCGGGGCCTCGGCGGCGTCCTCGAACGGGTAGAGGTTGACCGCCACCAGGTCGATCGGGGGGATCTCGTGCTGCTCGAGTTCGTCGCGGTGCTCCGAACGCCGGCGGTCGGCGAGGATGCCGCCGAAGATGCGGGGGTGCAGGCTCTTGACCCGGCCGTGGAGAATCTCAGGATGGCCGGTGATCTCGGACACCGCGGTCACCGGCACGCCGCCTTCCGCGAGCTGCCGCGCCGTACCGCCGGTCGAGATGATCTCGACGCCCAGCTTCGCCAGACCCGATCCAAGATCCTCGAGGCCCGTCTTGTCGAAGACCGAAACCAGTGCGCGGCGAACGGGGAGCATCGGCGTCGGCGCAGCGTAACACGCAGGATCCGCTTCCTCGCCCATTGCGCTTCGACGGCGCAAGCTGCTAGAAACCGTCTCCATCGTGCGGCCCGCGCGACGCTGCCCAGGTAGCTCAGTTGGTAGAGCACCTGACTGAAAATCAGGGTGTCGGTGGTTCGAATCCGCCCCTGGGCACCATGTCCGCGACCCGGTCAAGGCCCCCTTCCAGACCGCCGGTACGGAGGATTCGGAGAATCCGCAGGTATTCCGCAGTGCCTTCCAGAACGCTTCAACCAGGTTCCGGGAGCGGCAAGTAACAGCAACAAAAACACTTACGGCCGGACCGAGCCGCCTGCCGCGCCACCGGAGAAAAACACCGTCTTGACACACCCTTCATACGGCCTGTACGTTGTTTCGCGGATAGGGACTGTGACCAAGAATCGCATCCTGATCCACCGGTCCTGAGACGAGACCTTCGGATCGGAGCCTGAGAAGGGCGAAAGTCACGTTCGCGTGGTGGGTGCCAGTCAAGGGCGAAGGTAGGAGGGTCAAGACTCGGACGCCGGGCTCGGCGGCAGGAGCCGCTGGGAGTTGGGTGAACCGGAGGCGCAAGCCAAAGGGAAACCGGATTCCGAAAAGCTCCAGTCATCGAGTGGCTCCCGTGGCCGACAGTCTTCCCGGGAGCGGCGCCGAAGGGCGAAAGCCTGCCGGAGACGTTACTGGGAAGGCGGCTTCAGGGAAGCGGACGGCCGGAAAGTTGCCCGGCAGCAACGGAATGGCCGACCGGCAACTGAAGCGCCTCGTCGGCAGACCCTACGGGGGCTTCGTCGTGAGACCCGACCAGTCGAGCGACGGAGTGCCCCGCAGGCGTCAGGTCGGCAAAGGCCAGGCTTCGGTGAGTCCCCGGCTGGTGGCGCGCTCGCGCTCCAAGACCCATGCCCGCCAAGCTGTAGAGGTCTGAGAGATGCGAACGGTGGGGTGAGAGGCTGAGGTCGATTCGGGTGAAACTCCTGAGCGGTCCCTATCCTCTTTTTTTGGCCCGGCGGAAACCTAGCACGGTTCTCCCGTAAGTGCAACCCCGCCAGTAACTTACAGGTCATCGCGCCGCGCCCGGCGAGCGAACGCACCTCCAAAATGGGAGGGCCCCCGCCGGTCAGACACTGGTCAGACAAGCGTCACGCATCGGACGGAATGCTCCGAACGTAGTGTCCTTTAGAGTTATCGAAAACTCGGGGTCCGGTCCCGCGCTCGCTGCGGCCGGCCTCCCGGCGCAGGGAACGTTCGCCCCACGTAGCAGTCGAGAAGCCAACCCATGCAGCGCGGTAACGGCACGTCGCAAGAGGCAGCGTCCAGGCGCGGCAAGCGCCGGGTCACCGCCCGCGGCAAGCCGCGCCGCCTGCGTTTCGGCAACTTCGAGTTCGATCCCGAGACGCTCGAACTGCACGGCAACAGGGAGTCGATCCGGCTCCAGCCGCAGCCGGCCAAGCTGCTTCACCTGCTGATCGCCAGCCGCGGCGCCGTCGTATCGCGCGAGGCGGTTCGGCGGCACCTCTGGCCCGACGAGATCCACGTCGAGTTCGACCAGAGCATGAACTCCTGCGTCAAACGCATTCGGGTGGCGCTCGGGGATAGCGCGGAGGCTCCCCGCTACATCGAGACGCTTCCGCGGATCGGCTATCGATTCCTGCAGCCCGTGATGGAAGTTCGCGAAGGTGACCCGCGGCTGCCGGCTCCGCGGGCCGCGCCAACCGCCCCGAAGCCCCGCCCGCGGTCTCGACGGATCGCGGCTGCCGTGCTCGCGGCGGTGGGCGCGGCCCTCGGAATCGTCCTCACGGTCCTGACCTGGCACGCCCTGGACTCCCGGCCCGGCACCGCCGACGAGCCGCCGCGGCAGGTACTGGCGGTCCTGCCCTTCGCCGCCCTCGAGAACTGGACCGGGGCCGAGCCCTTCCGCCAGGCCCTGGCCCAGGAACTCATCACCTCACTCGCCCGCCGCGGCTCGCAGAACCTCGCGGTCGTGGCTCAGGACGCCGGGCCCGAGGTGGATACCGGCGCGGCGGTGCCCGGCGTCCATGCCGACTTCGTCCTCGACGGCCGCGTTCAGCGCGAGCAGGGCACGCTCCGGGTATGGGCGCGCCTGCTGCTCGCGAAGGACGGCACCGTGCTGTGGACCGAGGCCTACGACGGCGCGGAGGACGAGATCCTCGTCTTCCAGACCGAAGTGAGCGCCCGGATCGGCGACGCCGTGCTCGGGCGCCTGGCGCAGCTCGTCGAGGAAGACCCGCTTACCCCGCTAGCTCCGCCAGGAGCCGGGGCGGCCGGGTAACGCGACGGCGGCCGCCAGTTCATCCAGGAAGCGCGTTCGCGCGACCTCCTCGGCTCCGAAGCGCAGGAGATGCTCGGTGACCTGCTGGCAATCGATGAAGGCGAAATCCCAGCTTCGCAACCGGTCGACAAGGTGAACCAGGGCGACCTTGGACGCGTTCGAACGCCGCGTGAACATCGACTCGCCGAAGAACGCGCCGCCGACGGCGACCCCGTACAGGCCGCCGGCCAGCTCGCCGTCCGCGAGACACTCGACCGAGTGCGCGAACCCCCTGCGGTGCAGGCGATCGAAGGCATCGATCAGAGGCTCCGTGATCCAGGTGCCCGGCCTGCCCGAACGGTCCTCCGCGCAGGCGGTCATGACCTCACGGAAGCGCGTGTCGACCGTGACCTCGAAGCGACCGTGCCGCAGTTCCTTGCGGAGGCTCCGCGAAACCCGCAACCGCTCCGGATAGAGCACCAGCCGCGGGTCGGGCGAGAACCAGAGCATGGGTCCGTCGACCCCCAGGAGCGGCCAGGGGAAGATGCCCGCCCGGTACGCGGCCAGCACGCGCTCCGGTTCGAGGTCGCCGCCCACCGCCAGCAGGCCGCTCGGATCCGCCAGCTCCGGAGACGGGAAGTCCAGACTCCGTTCGTCGAGCTGGAAGGGGCCCCGCCGGTTCATCGCCGGCGGCTCACACGTTGAACCGGAAGTGAACGACCTCGCCGTCCCGCACCGGGTAGCCCCGGCCCTCCAGGCGCAAGGTTCCGCGGTCCCGGCAGGCCGCCAGCGAGCCGGCGTCGATCAGCTCCCGCCAGTCGACGACCTCGGCGCGGATGAAGCCGCGTTCGATGTCCGAATGAACGGCCCCGGCCGCGGTTCCGGCCGTGTCGCCGCGGCGAATGGTCCAGGCGCGCACCTCGTCCTCGCCGACGGTGAAGAAGGAGATCAGCCCCAGGAGGCGGTAGCCCGCCCTCACCACGCGCACCGCGCTGGGCTCGTCCAGGCCCGCTTCGGCCAGAAAGGCGCCGCGGTCCTCCGGCTCGAGGCGCGAGATCTCCTCTTCGAGGGCAGCGCTGACGGCCAACCCGTCGGCGCCGGGCGGAAACTCGAGACCGGCGATCGCGTCCCGGTCGCCCGCGACCCCTTCGTCGACGTTCAGCACGACCAGCATCGGCTTCAGGGACAGCAGTCCGTAGCCCCGCAACTGCTTCTCTTCATCGTCGCCGAACTCCATCGACCGGAGCGACGTCTCCGCTTCGAGCGCGGGAAGAACACGCTCGGACAGGAGTGCGCGCTCGCGCTTCTCCTGGTCGGTGAGGCCCCGCTTCCGGGCCTGGACCAGGCGCTCGAGCCGGCGCTCGACCAGCTCGTAGTCCGCGAGGATCAGCTCCAGGTCGACCGCGGCGACGTCGCGCGCCGGGTCGACGCCGCCGGCCGGGTGGACGAGTTCCGGATCCTCGAACGCGCGCACGACGTGAACGAGGGCGTCCATCATCCGCAACTCGGCCAGGTCGAGGGTCTCGCCCCGGCCGCGGTCGATGCCCGGGACGTCCACGAAGCGCACCTGCGCCGGCAGGTAGCGCCGCGGGCTGTAGAGCTCGCGGAGCCTCTCCAGTCGCGGATCGTCGACGTGCGCGACGCCGACGTTCGTCGTCCTGGACGCCTTGAATTTCGCGGTCTCCTGACGCGAGGCCGTCAGCGCGTTGAAGAGCGCCGTCTTGCCCGCCTTCGGCAGGCCGAGGATGCCGAGCTGCATCCGGAGCGCCTTTCAGACGCCGGCGCCGAAGTTGGCGGCGAGGACGGCCAGGTCCTCGCCGTCGACCTGACCGCTGCCGTCGAGGTCGGCGTCGGCGTCGTAGCGGCGCGAACTCGCGCCGGCGCCAAACGCCAGGCCGAGGCGGACCAGATCCGAGCCGGTGACCCGTCCGTCCCGGTCCACGTCGCCCGGCGGAATGACCGCACCGTAGACCTGGAAGCGGCCGAGCAAGCGATTGTAGACGTTTCCGTTCAGATCCCATGCGCGAAGGGTCATCGTGACCACGCCGCTCAACGGGACGGGCGGCTTGTAGCTCCAATGCAGACGGCGTCCATCCTCGTCCACCACGGGGGCCGGCGCGAGCGCGCCGCCGACCACGAGCGTTGCCGAACCTTCCACGATGTCGCTGCCGAAGTCCGTCAGTTCCACTTCCACCGTCGCTTCGGCCGGGACCTGACTCGCGCCGTGCGCCGGTTCGAGCCGGGTCGGCACGGGCGGCACGGTATCCGTCCCGAGGAGCACGTCGGCGAAGACCGCCGCCAGCAGGTCGTAACCCGGTCCGTTCGGGTGTCCCACGGGGTCCTCCTCGCCCGCGTAGTAGTACTCCCGGAACAGCCGCGGCCTGGTACTGAACACCTCGAACGGATCGACCAGCCCGCGGCCGCGCTCCGCGGCCAGCCGCCGGATCGCCTGAACGAGGTCCTGGTTCTCCACGTTGTTCGGATCGAAACGGGCATTCAGCAGGCGTGGAATCAATGTCGCGTGGTACGGCGTTCGCCCGGCTTCGGCCGCCCGCGAGGCCATCCGGTCCAGGTTGAACAGGGTCGTCTCCGGCGAGATTCCGCGGCTGATGTCGTTCGTGCCCTCCATCAGCAGCAGGCAGTCACCGGGCTCCGCGAGCACGCCGTCGATGCGCGCGAGCCCCTCCGGCGTCCGCTCGGCGCCCACGCCGCGGTTGTCGACGACGAGCCCGGGAACCAGTTCCTCCAGGCGCGGCGGGTAGCCGGGCGCCTCCCGCCCCGGATCGTCGCCCACGCCGGCCGTGATGCTGTCGCCGAATGCCTTGCAGCGACCGGGCGTCTGGGCCGTGGCGGAGGCACCGAACGTGATGGCGCCGACAAGCGTCGCGACGGCGAGCCGGAGGGCCCGCCGGGCGCTGCCAGGGGACCCGATGAGGTAGCTACCGGCCAATGGGCGGCCATCCTACAAAGCGCCGGGATCGGACCGTCTAACTGGTTCCTTCTCTCTGATTTATATGCTATTGTGCATGTTTGCACATCCTGTGAGTCTTCCTTGTACTTGGGCCCACTACGCCCCTTGGAGGAGAAGAACGGAATGATGAGGCAAACCTGTGGCCTGGTGCTGGCAGCGGTACTCGGGATTCCGGCCGTTCTCTCGGCTCAGGGCACGTCCTACGTTCTGATCGGCGACACCGACGAGGCCAGGGAAGTCCTGCTCAGCGTCCACAACCCGACCGACCAGGGCCAGAGCTTCGAGATTCTCCCGATCGCGGCGGGAACCAACGGCGTCAACCGCTCGACCCCTTCGATCCGGATCGACGTTCCGGCCGGACGCACGATGGTCTACTCCGATCTCGCCCACGACGGTCCCGCGATGGTCGAGCTGACGGTCCACGGCGAGCTCACGTTCCAGGCCTACACGATGCCCAGGGACTCGAGCGGCGATCGGGTCGGCCTGCGGCAGCAGGTTCCGATCGTTGACTCGAAGAACCTCGTCTCCGGCGGCACCTGGGGCTTCGTGAGCGGGATACGGAGAGACAGCCGCGACCGCTCGGACTACGCGATCCTCAACCTGTCGCACAGCAGCAGCACCTGCGAGCACCGGGTGCGCGGCCACGACGGCAACTGGGCCGAGGAGTCCCGGGTTCTCAGTCACCTGCCGCTGTCGCTGACCTACGTCACCGACGTGCTCAAGGTGGTCGGTGTCGAGGTCGGCGATCAGTACACGATCTCCACGAACTGCGCCGACAACTTCTACGTCGCCGGGCTGGTCGCCGATGACGACGCGGACCGGCTTACGATCCTGCAACCCTCACAGAGCGGCGTCTCGACACTGCGCCGCCCCGGAGAGGTTCCGCCGGAACCGGAGCCCCCGAAAGAACCTCCGGCCGACGGCTCCTGTCTCTCGAACTGGAGGTGCATCGACCTGAAAGGCACTTTCCATCGCGCCACAACGGCCCGACCGAGCTTCGAGACCAGGCTGAACACGCCCGTGGGCGTCTACCAGCGGGCCGTCTTCCGCTTCAAGGTCCACCACGGCGGCTGGAACCGCGTGTCTTCCCGCAACCAGAACCTGTTCTGGCTGGCTCGCGAGAAACACGTCGACCTGTTCGGTTTCGGAGTCGCCAAGGGCCCCGGCGGCCCCGCGCAGGTGTTCTACCGCACGGACTGGGGCATCAATCACGTGAACAAGCAGCGGGTGGTCAAGCACTACCTGATGCAGGCCGGGGAGACGTACGACGTCATGTACGACTTCGACGCCGGCGGCGGTCGCATCGTGCTGACCCTGACCGACTCGAACGGCAACGAGGTCATGAGGTCCGAAGGCCGGCCGAACATCTCCCAGATCCCCTTCGCGGAAGGACAGCGGATCGCTGTCGGCTTCGGCTTCCGCGGCGAGCACTCGAACGAGCCGGCCCAGCCCGGCTGGCGCTGGTCCGACCTCCACATCGCACTGCTGCCCAAGTAGCCGCGCCGCGCGGCCGCCATAAGGTTGCCGGCATGAGGCGACGTCCCGCGACCGGAAACCGACTGGCGGCGGCGATCCTCGCGGCGGCCCTGTGGACGGGTTGCGGCGAGTCGCCCCCGGTCCACCGCGGGCCGATCGTGCTGATCACCATCGACGCGTTGCGCGCCGACCTGGTCGGCACCGGGCTGCTGCCGAACCTGGATCGGCTCGCAGCCGAGGCGGACTGGTCCGGTACGGCGATCACGACGTCGAGCTGGACGGTGCCGTCGATGGCGTCGCTGTTCACCGGCCAGCAACCCTGGCGTCACGGCAGTTGGCACAGCGCCCGCGCCCACCTGCGCGACGACGTGGCGACCCTGCCCGAGATCCTCCGTGAGCTCGGTTACGAGAACGCGGCCTTCCGTTCGAACAGTTGGCTCACACAGACCTTCGGCTACGTCCGCGGCTTCGACCGCTTCGGCCCCGTGAGCCGGATGGAACGGGTCACGGAGGTCCTGGCGGCGCTCGACGGCGGTCCGCAGTTCGTGTGGATGCACCTGCTGCCGCCGCACGCGCCCTACCGCCGCCACGCCCGCTATCTCGACCGCCTGGACGCGCCGCGCGACGACCTGCCGGAGCGAATCACCCCGCTAGACATGCGGCCGTTCGCGGACCCGGAGAGGCCGCTCGACGCGGATCAGCGGGAGCGGGCCTGGCAGCTCTATCAACTGACCGCCGCCCACGCGGACAGCCAGGTCGGCGAGATGCTGGCCGCGCTGCGCGACAGTGGACACTTCGACGAAGCCCTGATCGCCGTGACCTCCGACCACGGGGAGGAGTTCGGCGAGAACGGCCAGGTTCTGCACGGCAACAACCTGCACCGCGTGCTGATCGAGGTGCCGCTGATCGTCAAGCTGCCGGTGGGCTGGCCCCGTGCCATCGATCCCGGCGCGACCGTCGCCAACCACCGCCTGTTCTCCACGCTGATCGAGGCCGCCGGCGGGACGCCGCCGCCCGGCAGTCCGCCCAGCCTGTTCGAACCCAGCGCGGACGGAGCGTTGTCCGAGCTCTACCTGGGCAACGGCGTGAACCGGATGTCCCTGGTCGAAGGCGATCGCCAGCTCATGTGGACCAGCCGTTTCGCGCCCGCCGAGGAGCGCTACTACGACGCGATGCTGGCGCTCGCGGGCGCCGAGCCGCCGTCGCCGCTGCCGGAGCCGCCGGAGGAGCTGACGGCTCGCCTCGAACGGGAGTTCGAGAACGCGCCGCCGCTGATGGGGGCGGCCGGCACGCGGCCCGGGCTCCAGGCCTTCGACTGGGGCGCCGACGGCACGGTCGAGCCGGGCGCCGCGGAAGACGACTTCGCGCGCCGACTGCAGGAGCGCTGGCAGGCGGAGAACGGTTCCGACCTGGCCGCCCGGCTCGCCGAACGCGGCGAGCCCGAGATCAGCCCGGAAGAGATGGAACGGCTTCGCGCCCTGGGCTACGTCGTGACGTCGCGCAAGCCGGCGACGGACGGCGAGTAGCCGGCAGAGTCGCCCGCTACAGCCGCGGCTTGCTCGCGGGCCGGAGCCGCAGGTCGTAGACCTCGGCCGATGGCGGCAGCGCGGCCGCGTCGACGATCGCGGCCGCCACGTCCGACGGGTCGAGGAAGCGCTCGGCGTCGTAGCGCTGGCCGAGACCGCGGCAGACCTCCCGCTGCATCCGGCCGCGGGTCCTGCCGGGGTAGACGCTCAGCACCCGGACGCCGTCGGCGTTCACTTCGGCGCGCAGGCCGTCGGCGACCGCCCGCAGCGCGTGCTTGCTCGCAGCGTAGGCGGCGCTTCCGCCGCCCGCCCCGAGACCCGCCGTCGAGTTGACGAACACGACCAGGCCACGGCGGGCACGGAGCGCCGGCAACAGTCGCCGGGTCAGAAGGTACGGAGCGCGGACGTTGACGGCGAACTGGAGATCGAGATCCCCGGCCGGCGCCGATTCGACGGAGCCCGCGCGGAAGGCGCCGGCTGCGTGGATGAGGAGGTCGACGCCGTCGCCCAGCGACTCCACGGCCGCGCCGGCCGCCTCGACCGCCCGCTGCCCGGTGAGGTCTCCGGCGACGGTCCGAACGGCCGCGGCGCCTTCGTCCAGCTCCACCCCGATCTCCCGCAGTCGCGCCTCGTCCCGGCCCAGGAGCAGCAGGGACGCCCCTTCCCCGGCGAGCGACCGGGCGACCGCTCCGCCGATCGCGCCGGTGGCCCCGGCCACGACCGCGACCCGATCGGCAAACCTCGACACGCGCGGAGCTTACCGGCCGGTAAGCTGCGGTTGATGCCGAGGTCGCTTCGCCTGACGCTGACGATCCTCGCCTTGGCCGGCGCGTCGCCCCCGGGAATCGCCGCAGACGGGCTCACCGCCTACCGCGGATCGGCCTGGGCTCACCTGCAGGCGACCGCCGAACCGCCCGTCCTGTGGCTGGGGACCGAGCGTTCCGTGGAGTTGCCCGAGGCCGGAGCGATGGGTGCCGCTCGCTACGACGACCTGGTTCTGCTCGACCCGCAATCCGGTGACGGCGTCGAGTGGGCGGTCGCCGGCCTCACCCGCGGCGCGGACGGACCGCGGTTCCTGCTGTACGCCGGTCGCGGGACGGAAGTGACGGCTCTGCCGGCGCCGGAGCGGGCGAGACCGGGGAACCGGCTCGCCTCGGCCCGGTGGCTCGCGTCGGACGGCCCCGAGCCCCTGCACGGCCTTGCCTGGCTCGAAGCGAGCCGACCCCGCGCCCAGGAGGTCTGGCTGGCGCCCTGGGGCGGCGGCGTCTTCGGACCTGCCGTCCGCCTGGTCGCCGATGGCCCCGGTTCCCAGACCGCTCTCGACGCGGCGGTGCTCGCCGACGGTTCCTGGCTGCTCGTCTGGTGCGCCTTCGACGGCGAGGACGACGAGCTCGTCTGGCGGCACCGCCAGCCGGATGGCAACTGGGTCGGCGGCCGCGTCTCGGCCGACAACGGCGTGCCCGACATCACGCCCCGGCTTCTCGTCACCCGGGAGGGCGCCGCGGTCGCCTGGAGCCGCTACGACGGCCGCGTCTACCGGGTGCGAACGGCGCGCTTCGAGGATGGACGCTGGAGCGACGAAGACTGGGCGGCTCCCCCTGATTCGCTGTATCCCGAGTGGGCCGGCGACGACGACACGCTGCTCTACCTCGAGGGCGCGAGCCGGACCTGGACCGCGGCCGGGCCGGCGTCGACGCTGCGCTTCGAGGCGGCGACGTCGACATCGGCGACGCCCGTTCTCGACCGCGACTCCACGTCGGGTCTCCTGCGCGCGCTCTGGCCGGGCACGTCCGGCTGGCGCGCGGAACCCGGACGGCCCGCCGGGGTACGACCGTGAGGAGCACGATCCGGGCACTGTCCGCGCGCTTCCAGGCCCGGCTCCAGGACCGCGAAGGACTGTTCGCGAGCCGCCCGGCGGTCGTGACGCTGGCGGCCCTGAGCCTCTTCCTGCTGGCGGTGCCGCTGACGATCGGCAAACCCGGTCAACCGGCGACGCTCAAGGCGGACGAGCCCGCCTACTACCTGATGGCGCTCAGCCTCGCCCGCGACCTCGACCTGAGCTACGAGCCCGCGGACGGCGACCGGCTGCTCGAGGAGTTTCCGTTCACCTCGACCGGCAACCTGATCCTGATGACCTCGGACGGCTGGCAGACCGTCCACTACGGCAAGCCGCTGGCCTACCCGCTGTTCGGAGCGCCCTTCGCCGCCCTGTGGGGCGCGAACGGGCTGCTGTTCTTCAACATGGCGCTCTTCGTCGCCATGCTGTGGCTGGCCGCGATGTTCCTGGCGCGGCGGGCCTCGCCCGCGGTCGCCGCCGCCTTCGCCTGCGGCCTGCTGCTGCTCTCGGCCTGCTCGCGCTACGTGTTCTGGCTCCAGCCCGAGGTGTTCAACATGTTCGGCGTCTTCGGCGCCCTCTACTGGGGTTTCGAGAACCGCCGGCGCGCCTGGTGGTTGACGGCCCTCTCCGGCGTGCTGCTGGCGCTGCCCGCGTACAACAAGCCGATGTTCGCCGCGATCGCGCTGCCTCTGGCCGGCGCCTTCCTGCTGCGGCGGCAGTGGCGGACGGCCGCCCTCTGGATCGCCGGCTTCGCGGCCACGCTGGCGCTGCTGTCCGCGATGTCGCTCGGCTGGACCGGCCAGTTGCTGCCCTACCTGGGCTCCGACGTGCGGGCGGCGGTCCGCGTCTGCGAGCCGGGCGGCTGGCCGGCGGAGATCGTCGAGGCGCGGCGGGTCGCCGAAGGCCAGGCCCCGACCACCGGAGAAGCGGCCGCCGCGGTCACGATCCCCGAATCGCCGACCGGCAACACGTTCTCCTGGCTCTTCCGCATTCCCCGCCAGTCGTTCGGCGAAGTCGTCGAGAACGCCGGCTACTTCCTGGTCGGCCGCCATGCCGGCCTGCTGCCCTACCACCCGTTCGCGGCCCTCGCCTTCGGTTTGTTCCTGTTCAGCGGCCGCCGCGACCGGGACCGCTGGCTGCTGGTCCTCGGGCTAGCAGCGGTCGCCGTCTACTTCCTGCTCTTCATCGGCTGGAACTGGCAGGGCGGCGGCGGCTTCATCGGCAACCGCTACTTCGTCAGCGTGATGCCGGCCTTCCTGTTTCTCGTGCCCGGCCGGATCCCGCCCTGGACGTTGCCGGCCGGGGGCCTCGCCGCCGGCCTGTTCACCGGCGCGATGGTGCTCGCGCCGTTCGGCGTCACCGTGCCCGCGCCGACGCTCCAGGCGCACACCCGCAACGCGCCGCTCCGCTACCTGCCGTTCGAGTTCTCGTTGCGCAACGTACCCGGCTACGAGCGGAGGAGCATCGCGGGCATGCGGATCCTGGGCCGTGCCGACCGGGTGCTGGAACGCGGCGGTGCCTGGTGGGTCGCCGCTCGCGGTCCGAGCGAACTGTTCCTCGAGTCCCGGCACCGGTACGACAGCCTGACGCTCTTCGTCACTTCGCCCGTGGCGCCGAACCGCGTGCGGCTGAAGCTCGACGGCGGTCCGGCGGCCGACCTGGACTTCGCCGAGGCCGGCCGGCGCCAGCGGGTGACGCTGCGGTCCCCGAAGCCGCACAAGGTCAGGAGGCGCGACGGCCACCGGAGCTACGTCCACCGCCTGCGCATCGAGACCACCCGCGGCGCGCCCACCGTCTGGACCAGGGTGCGGCCGCCCGCGCCGTGCGCCGTCTACGCCTGGAACCGCGAGACCGAAGAGACCTTCTACCTCGGCGCCGAGCTGCGGTTCCTCGCCAGCGAGGAGCACATGAACGCGGAGGTCTTCGCGGCCCGGATCGGCACCGTCGGCCTGATGCCGGCCGCGCTTCCCGCCGGGGCGGAGGTCGAACTCCCGGTCGGCGTGACGAACGAGTCCCAGGTGACCTGGCGGCGCCAGGGTTACGTGGGGGTCAACCTCGCGTCCCGCTGGCGGCAGGGGATCGCGACGGACGAAGGCGAGGAGCCCGGCCCACGGATCGCCCCGGAAGGCCGGCGCAGCCTGCTGCCGGAGCTGGCGCCCGGCGGCTTCGAGACGGTGATGCTGCGGGTCCGGGCACCGGACGAGCCGGGCGACTACACCCTTGAGATCGACCTCGTCTACGAGCAGGTCGCCTGGTTCGAGCAGCGCGGCGGCGTACCGCTCCGGCTGCCGATCCGGGTGGAGGCGGCCGGCTCACCAGGGTCACGCGCGCTACGATGAACTGATGATGCGGAACTCTCTGGACGGCCGGCGCGGTTCCCGGTCAGCATGACGAACCTCCGCCCCGCATGTGTGGCCGTGTGGGCGTGCGGAGCACTCCTTGCAGGCACCGCGGCCGCGCAGCGCGACGACGGTGTAACCACTTTCGCCGATGTGATCGACGTGCGGGTCGTGAACGTCGAGGTCGTGGTCACCGACGAGCAGGGCCGCCGCGTCCACGGCCTGACCGCGGCGGACTTCGAGTTGCTCGTCGACGGCCGACCGGTCGCACTCGACTACTTCAGCGAGATCCGTGAGGGTCGCGCCGTGGCGGCGCCGGCTGGCGACGTACCGACAGTGCCCGCCCTGCGGCCGAACGCGCCCGTCGGCACGAGCTTCCTGGTCTTCATCGACGACTTCTTCTCGATCAAGCGGGACCGCGACCGGGTTCTGGATCGCCTGGAAGCTGACCTGGCGAAGCTCGGGCCGGCGGACCGGGTCGCCATCGTTGCCTTCGACGGACACTCGATAGCGAAGCTGACGGACTGGACCAACTCGTCCGAGAAGTTGACGGCGGCTCTGGACGAGGCGCGAGGGCGCGACGCCTACGGGCTCGACCGTCTGAGGGAGCAGATGGTCGGCGACACGGCGCGGGGCGAGCAGATTCTCCTGCGTCGCGAAGGCGCCGAGGCTTTCCGCCGAGGTGCTTCGAACCTCACCCTGCTGCAGGCCCGCAACCCGCAAGCTCGACGGGGAGAACCAACGCTGGAAGACACGTCGGGAGACCACGACGTGCGGTCAACCGTTCTCGACGGACTCTCGGGGGACACGGCGCGCGACGGATCCCTGGATCTGCTCAACGCGGCAGGGCTGGAGCGCCAACTGATGCGCTCCGTGCTCGCCGCCACGGCAACGATCCGCGGTTTCGCGGACCCTCCCGGCCGCAAGGCGATGCTGCTGCTCGCCAGCGGATGGCCGGAGTCGGCCGCGGCGTTCGTCGCCGGCGGCCTCCCCTCGAGTGCCGATCGGCCGTCGCTTTCGCCCGACGACAGCCTGATGAGCCGCGACGCCCTGTACGGCCCTCTCATGTCCGCCGCGAATCTGACCGGCTACACCCTCTACCCGGTCGACGTACCCGGTTTCGGCCCCGAAGCCCCCGGCGACGTCTCGGTGGCGTTCGACGTGAGGGACGAGCCGGAAGCGGCGCTATTTTCCGACACGGATCCCACCCGACCCATCGGCGCCACCCAGGCAGGCGACAGCACCTTCCTGCTGCAACGGGAAGCCCTGCAGCATGCCGCCCTGGAGCGGTTGGCCGGCGCCACGGGCGGCCTGGCGATGATCAACGACCAGCGCGACACGGCGCTGGCCGCGGCCATCGCCGACACCCGCTCGTACTACTGGCTCGGCGTGCAGCCGCAGCGAAGGGAGGACGGCGGCGTCCACGACGTCGAGGCTCGCCTGGTGGACCGCTCGGAACTCAGCCTGCGTACACGGGAAGGCTACGTCGACCTGTCGCCCGAAGCCGAGGTCCTGACGGCCATCGATACCGCCCTGCTCTTCGGCGACCCGCCTTCGACGGCACCGCTCCGCGTACGCCTTGGCGAGCCGGAACGGGCCGGAAGGCGGCTGCGCGTAGCAGCCGAACTGGCAGTCCCGCTGGATCACGTCGTGTTCCTCAAAAGGGAGGGAATGTGGCAGGCCGAACTGGAGGTCTGGATCGCCGCAACGGACGAGACGGGCAACCGTTCGGAGACTTCGTTCCAGACGTTTCGGATCGCCGGGGACTATCCGCCCGAACCTGGCCAGACCTACTACATCGACACCGGCCTGGAACTTCGCAGGCGGGAGCACAGATTTGTCATTGCAGTCTTCGATCCGCACTCAGGAGCGATCCTGACCTCGTCCGGGGAAATCCGCCCTCCATAGCCGTTACTCGTTCTGTTCGTTCAACGAATCCGCCCGGAGGCGGGCTCGCATGGCCAGAAACCGGCCCGGGTCCGACGACGTCACTTCCTCGAAGACTCCGCGAGCCCGCTGCCGGAACTCATGGTGCCCCGCTTCTGCGAGTGAAGCGAGGGCGAGACCGAGCGTGTAGCGCACGAGCCGAGCATCGGTTTCCTCAAGTCCGGCAACATCGATGGCCGCCAGACGCCGGGCCGCCTCCTCGGCTTCGGCGGTTCCGAGTAGCAGCGTCGCCAGGTCGAGTTCCAGAAGCCAGCGAGGGATGTCGCCTTCTCCGTCCAGCTCACGCAGGCGGCCGCTGGCGGCAGCGGCCAGCAGCAGGTCCGCGTCGAAGGGGTCCAAGGGCGCCCAGTTCCACTCGGGCGAGAGCGTGACCGCGGCGGCGCCTTGCTCGGCCAGGACCTCCAACTCCAGGGTGCCGCCGGGGCCCAGTTCCCCGAGAGCCGCACTCCACTGGAGCTCGGACGCCTCCCTGCCGCCAACCGACAGGATCTCCATCCCTGGCCGCAGGCCGGCCGCCGCCGCCGCGCTTCCCGGCTCCACTGCGGCCACGGCCAGCGCATCGCCGGCCAGGGACTCGATGACGATGGCGCCGACGTGTTGCGCCCGGCCGGCCGGTTCCGGGTCCAACGCGGCGAGCAGCCGCCACAGCGGGCCCGCTTCCAGACGACCGTTCTCGATCGGCAGATTCCGCAAATCCGGCCGAGCCGGTCCGGGGGCCGGCGCCCACCACCACAGATCGACCGCTTCCGCCACCAGGTCGTCGTCCAGGACGGCGGCCAGATAGAGCGCGGCCGGCAAGCGTTCCTGAAACCGCCGCTGGATCGTCTTCCAGTCCAGCTCCAGCCGGGCGGACGCCGCCCTCGACCGGAGCACGGCGGGTTCCACGCCGAATTCGTCCAGCAGGTCCGCACCTTCCGCGGCGCGGTCCAGCACCATGTAGACCGTTTCCTCGCGAAGAACATCGATGGCCGACGCCATCGCCCGGCGACCCGCCTCGTCGCTGCCGAAGATGCCGAGGAACGCGAGCGCGGGCCGCAGCTCGACGTCGACCTCCGTTCGCCCACCGTCCTCGACGGTCACGGACGTCTCGAAGTAGCCATGTATGCCGCGGCTGACCGTGATCGTGTGGACCCCCGGTGGCACGAGGACCTCCGGCGTCCACCCCTCACGGTTCGGTTGCAGCGCCCGGCCGTTGGCGAGCACCTCCGCATCCTCGGGTAGTCCCTTCAGGACGACGACGCCCCGCTCCGGCTCGAGCACGATGGGCGGCAGCGTTTCGTCGCCGAGACGACGCGCCGGGACCTCCGCGGACCACGTGCGATAGCCCTCCTTCCTGACCTCGACCCTCCAGGGACCCGCGGGGAGATCATCGATCCAAAGCCCCCGCGAGAATGCCTCACGCTCATTCCGGGCCGTCGTTCCCGGAGGAACGAAGCCCATCTCCGCCACGCCTGTCGTGCTGCCCCTCTGATAGCCGTCGACCAGAACGATCGCGTCGGCCGGAGCGGTGCGCAGCCGGAGAGTGGCGCTCTCGCGTCTCAGGCCGACCTCGACTTCGGTTTCTTCCCCGGCGGCCACGGTAAACCCGGCAAACGCCGTCCTGTAGCCGGGCCGTAGAACCTCGGCCAGATACTCGCCGGCCGGCAAGGCTTCGGGCGCCGGGGGAAAGCCGGAACTCCTGAACTCGAGCGGTCCCACCCGGATCGTCGCGTCGACCGGCGTGACGAGGAAGAAGACCCGGCCGACCGGCGCCGCGGCATCCGTGGCCGTCTCCTCCGACGGCTGAGCCATACCTGCGGCGGCGACCATGCCGCAGAGCGCGAAGCAGGCGGCAGACGGAAGCGAAGGACCCGCCGCGGCAGGCCGGCGGCGGACGATTGCGGACCGCGCGGTCACGGGTAGTAGCCGCTCATCGTCCTGGCCCGTCGGCCTCCCGCCACGCGGACTTCCACCGGGCGGAAGGCGTCGCCGGCGCCTTCCTGGTTCGAGTTGTAGGCCAGCAGGTACTGCGAGCGCAACTCCTGCTCGATCTCCCGGTAGACGGGACGGAGTTCCCGAGCGGCGTCGATCAAGAAGGCCCGGCCGCCGGTCTCCGCCGCGAGTTCCTCCAGCTTGCTCTGAAGGACGGCCTCCGTTCGGCTGATGCCGAGGCCGATCGTGTAGATGACGATCTCCGAGTAGCGGGCGTACTCCAGGACATCGTCGTACCTCGCGCTGCTCGACGTATCCGCGCCGTCCGACAGCAGGACGAGCGCGCGGCGGCCACGGACGCCACGGAAGTAGTAGAGCCCCATCATCAAGGCGTCGTGCAGCGCCGTGCGGCCCGTCGCGCGGAGATCGCCAAGCGTGTCGACGACATCGCCGACGCCGGACGTTCGGCCGGCCAGGAGCTGGGGCCGCGTATCGAAGGCAATGGCGAAGCAACTGTCGCTGGGCTTCATCAGCCGAGTCAGGAACTGCCCCGCCGCCTCCTTCGCCTCGTCCAGGACGTCCTCCATCGAGGCGGACGCGTCGATCGCCACGCCGACCGTCAGGGGCAGGTCCTCGACCAGTTCGAACTTCGCAACGTCCTGCCGCCGCCCATCCTCGAACACGGTGAAATCCGTTTCGCGCAGCCCGAGTACCGGCCTGTTCGCCCGGTCGACGACCGTCGTATAGAGCTCGACGAGGTCGACCTCCACGTTCTCCGTGATCCCCGAGGCCGTCAGAATCCGCACGTCCTCGGCGCTCGTGCCGTCGTCCAGCGTCGCCGTGACCGTCAGGTAGATCAGCTCGCCCACGCTCTCCGGTGCAGGCACGGCGATCTCGGCGTGCCACGGCGGTCTCTGCAGCACCGCCTGCACCTGCTCGCCGACGCGGAACTCCACGCCGCTGACCTGGCGCTCCTCGGGCACGACGAGCGTTACCCGCGCCTCGACCGGCCCCTGCACCCCAATGCCCTCCGGCGGCTCGTCGATCTGCAACCGGAGATCGCCGCGCTGCTGGTTCAGCACGAGTTCGTCCGAGGCGACGACCTTGCCCTCCGCGTTCAGCCCTTCGACGCGGATGACCTGCTGGGTCGGATAGCGGGCCAGGCGGAGCATCGCCCAGGGACGCGACCCGGTCTGCGTGGTCTGGAACTCCCCGTCCACCAGAAAGCGGACCGCCGCGATCTCCGTACCGCTGGCCAGAACCTCTGCGCGGTAGCTTCCGATGACGATCTCGCTCCGGGGCGGCACGAGCGCCAGCGACGTCTTCGCATGAAGCCTGGACCGGGCCGCGATGGACGGCCCCCCGTCGCTCACCAGACGGCTGCGCTCGGCGTACTCGAGATCCCGGAAGACGGCGACCGCCTGATCGGCGTACTCCGGGCGGCCTTTCTCCGCCAGCTCGGTCAGGGCCAGGGCGAGGAGGTACTCCACCGTGTCCTGACCCAGGCCGCCTCGCCGCGGCGCCCGAATCCTCCGCAGTCTGCCGACGGCCTGCTCCAGGTCGCCGCGAGCGAGGAGAATCGCAGCAAGCTCCAGTTCCAGCAACCAGGCGGGAACGTCCTCGTCCGGTTGCTCCAGTTGACGGACGAGATGGGCGGCCGCGGCGACCGGCAGAAGCTCCGGGTCGAACGGATCGAGCATGGACCATCCCCAGACGGGCTCGACGCGAAGGGGCTCGACCGCGCCGCTCCCGGCGACGAGGGAAACCTCCAGTGCATCGCCCGGTCGAAGGGCGGCAACAGCCGCCTCCCAGGTCTCGAACTCGGTCCCGGCTGCATGGCGCACGGCGGCGATCTCCTGCCCCGCTGCGAGCCCCGCCAGTTCCGCCGGCGAGCCGGGCTCGACCCCGCTGACGACGAGGCCACCGCTCGCCAGCGATTCGATGACCGTGGCGCCGATCGAGGGCGCCTGCCGATCGGGCGACGGACGGAGCGCCGCGACAAGCTCGGCCAGGGCGCCGGAATCGAGCTGCCCCTCCCGCATCGGCACGGCCCGCGTGTCGGGCCGGCTGGGGCCCGGCGCCGCGGACCACCACCAGAGTCGCGCCGTTTCGGTCCCGGCGCCCAGTTCCACGGCCAGGTAGAGAGCCGCCGGGACAACCTCTTCCAAACGCTGGCGGAAAGCCGCCCAGTCCGGAGCGTCGCCGCCCAGTCCGGCGTCGCGCAGCAGGTCGAGGCCCACATCGGCACGGTCCCGGAACAGCCAGACGTTCTCCTCCCGGAAGAGCCCGATGGCGGCGCGCACCGCCTCGCCCTGAGCCGCATCGCCGCCGACGACGCCCAGGAAGGCGAGGGCCGGCCGCAACCTGACGTCGACATCCACCCGGCGCCGGTCTTCGGCGAGGACGGACGTCTCGAAGTAACCCGTCGTGCCCTGGGTGACTGCGAGCTCGTACCTGCCCGGCGCGAGGAACGCCTGGGGCGGGGTCGCGCCGCGCTCCACCGTCAGAGGCAGCCCTCCGCTCGTGACCGTCGCATCATCCGGCAGCCCTGGAAAGCCAACGGCGGCCCGCCGCCGCTCGAGGGAAACGGCCGGCAACTCGATGTCCCGCAGATCGGGAACATGCAGCGAGGCGTGGTAGCTCCTGAAACCATCGCTGGCAACTTCCAGCTCGTGGCTCCCGGGCTGCAGGCCCTCGATCCACACCGCAGGGGAATCAACTGCCGGCGACGGGGCTGTCGCAGCCCCTGACCGGCCGAAAGGGCCCTGCCGCTCCTGGCCGTCGATGAGCACCCTCGCCCCGGGCGGCTGCAGCCGCAGCCTGAGGACCGCGCTCGTACGCTCGAGGCTTGCGGCCGGCTGGGCAACCTCTCCGGGCGTCACGCTGAAGATCAAGGTCGCCGGTCGATAGCCCGGGCGATCGGCGTACAGGAGGTACTCGCCAGCCGTAAGCGGCAGGGGCAGGGACGGATCGATCGGTTCGAGGGTCGGCGCCAGGGCCGCTATGGAATCCAGACTGGCGAGCCGGACGTTGGCGTCTGCCGGCTCGACGGCGAACGTCGCGAGCCCCAAACCTGTCGACCGTTCGTCCCCGCCGGCGGGCGCTTGCGAGGTCTCTTCCGCGGTGACCGCCGCCGCGCTCCCGTCCACCCGGGGCGTCTGCGGCCACGCCGCCGCCCAGCTCAGAAGGCCCACCGCGCACGCCGCCGCGATTCCCGGCGCCCGGCGCGGAAGCACGCCCAACCTCGTCAACGTCACGCCACTACTCGACGATCAGCACGGTTTCCATGCGGCCCTCGCCGATGAAGACGCGGCCCATGCCGTCGACAGCGATGTCCATCGGATTCCGCAGCTCGAGGCCTCCGCCCGGCAGGACCGGGCCGATGGCCGCCAGCTCCACGCCCTCGCGGTCGTAAACCTGCACGCGGCGCGCCGCCCGATCCAGGACGTAGCTGTTGCCGAAGGCATCCACCGCCAACGCCTCCGGACGCTGCCAGGCGCCGGTTATCGTTCCGGCCAACTCCCAGTCGTCCCGGAAGATGAGCACGGAAGGCGGCGACGACCTGGAACCGGCGTCCAGCACATGGACCGTGGCGCCCGGACCGGGCGCCAGATCGACGGGCTGCTCGAGCGTCGAGGGACTGTAGTCCAGGAATCGCCGGTTCCGGTCGTAGCGGAGGACGACATCCACCCGGCGCGAGAGGACGATCCAGCGACCGAACGGTCCCCGGTGCAAACCGACGATCTGATCGAGCCTGCCGCCCGAAGGCCGCTCGAAGTTGACGGCCGCGGCCTGGCCGGCGGCGTCTCCGCGGAGCACGCTGTTCGGTGTCGCAACGTAGGCGGCGAGCCCCCCCACCGGGTCCGCCGTAACGAGGCTCGCCCGCACGATGCCCCGCAACTCCCGACTCGCCACCGTCTTGCGATCCGGATCCAGCAACACCACACGGTCCCCGTCCGCCGCCAGCAGCTCGCCCCGAGGCCCCGCGGCGACCGTCCGCGGCCGCTTCAGCTTCAGCGGTTCCGGCAGGTAGTCGGACGGCAAATGGATGTCGCTCCTGGTCCACGGACTTCGACCGGCAAACGGCCGGAGCAGCAGCCGGTGAATCCGCGTCATCCGCTCCAGCGCCAGCCGGGCCACGTCGACCCCCGACCCATCGACGTTCCCGGCGCCCGGGATCTCTCCTTCGATCCGAGCCAGGGCTCCGGCGCGAGCCTGCCGCAGGTGATCGGCCGCAAGCCGCCAGTCGCCCCGGTCGAGAAGGACCTCGGCCAGTTCGAGGTGCGCCCTCGGGGTCCACTCGCTGCTCGGTTCACGCTCCAGTACCTGCAGCAACTCGCCCGCGGCCGCGTTCGTTGCGCCCAGGCGGCGGCCCAGACCGGCGGCCTCCACCAGAGCGCGGCTGCGATCCGGGAACGCGGGCAGCAGGTCGCGCGGATGCCGCCTGCTCAGCGACAGCAGTTCCGCGCGCGACGCCTCGAGTTCCGCAGGGCTGGCGGCGGTCCGAGCGGCGGCAAGAACCGTTTCGATCTCGCCGGCGATCGATGGCGGTTGGCCAATCAGCGCCTGTCCTCCAGCAACGAGCAGGGACAAGGCCGACACCAGGAGGGGCGGAGTGGGCCGGAGCGGCATCGGGATCGGCAAGAGTGAAGGGCGGACGCTATCAACTCTCGGCTGCGCTTCCTGTCGCATGCAGGAACGACGGCTCAAGCCCGGTCTGAAGAGTTCACTCCGGCGGCGCCAAGGGCACGACCACATCTTTCCGAACCAGCGACATGACCCCGGTCGTCTCATCGCGAACACCTGCGGCGACCGTGTATGTCCCTGCCGGTATCGCGACGTCGACCTCGAAACGATAGGCACCGGCGATCGAAGGAACGCCGCCCGCGCCGACACGCGCTCCCGTCTGACGCACGGTGGTCCGCGTGCCCTTGTCCTCGTCCACGGCCAGCAGCCACAACCGAAGTCTGCCTTTCCCCTCACCGCTGTCCGGATCGGGAATCAACGTGACGGAGTCCGCCGGCACGGCGACTTCGACGATCAGTCCATCCAGCCTCCCCCTGGCCTCGCCGGACGGGGCAAAGCCCACGTCGGCGCTCAACGGGTTTTCCTCGTCGCCGAGGTACGCGAGCGACAGCAACCGCTCGGCCAGGCGTTCCTCCAGCGTCTTGTCCCGGAAGCTCCGCCGATACCTGACGCGCCTGCCCTTGCCTTTGCCGCCGGCAAGCTGGACTTCCACTTGCCGCACTTGCTCCGGGCGGCGGTCGTTGAGCACGAACCCAAGGGAGTACGTGTTCGAAACCTCCTCGGCGACATCGCCCAAGAGGTCGGTGGCATCGTTCGAGTTGAGCAGCGCTCTTCCGCCGGTCTCGTCCGCCAGCAAGACCAGGCCCTGTTGAACGTTCGTTGTGTGCAGGTTCTCGTTGCTCGAAGAGGGCCGCCGCCGTCCACCCAGCGCTGTCCGTCCAAAAGGGGCGGACACATCCGATTCTGAGCCGGCCCGAATGCCGGCAGCGTCCAGGGCGTAGATAGTCACCCGATTCGCATTCGCATGAGCCGAAACACGGTTGAAGCGACTCCCCCTGTCGAAGTCGAGAATCGCTCCCGCCGCGTCGCTGAGGTTCCTCATGATGGTGGAGTTCACCGGTGGGCAAAGCTGTTCCACGAGATACACGAAAGCCGACTCGCCGGGCCGTTGCGGTAGTCCGCTGCTCACATGGATTACCGCCTTCCTCCCGGCGACGCCGGCGAGGGTAGTCACGAGATCCGCCAGTCCGTCCAGGGCGGCAACAACACGCGTCGACTCCCCGTACGCAAAGGCCCTTGCGATCGCCATCAGATCACCCCAATTGTCCTCGCACGGCGCGCAATAGGGATTGCCACCACAGTCCTCATCGTTGCGGATCATCTCCCCGATCGTCCTCTGTCGAACTCCGCGAGATTGGCCGCCGCGTGCCGACCCAGCGCTGAGACCGGCCGCAGCAGAAAGCACCTGATCCAGGTCACGAGTCGGCGGCACGAGAATCTCCATACGCTCGTCCAGCGCCGCCAGCATGAAACGGGCGTTCACCCGCCGCCAGGGTGCGACTGCTTCTTCGAGCCGCCCCAACAAGCGTTCACGGTGCTGCGCGTAGGTGTTCGGGGCATCCAGGTAAAGCACGATTGTGAGCGGAGCCGGCCCTCCGACCGCAACGTCCGGATCCGCCGATTCCCGCGTTGCCCCGTAAGTCCGGAAATCTGCGAAGTTCGAGATCTGGACCGGCCGACCGTCCACGGTCAGTTCGAAGTCGTCCCGCTCCAACCCGCGCACCGGACGTCCCCTCCTGTCCGTGACCATGACGTCGATCTCGACGACCTCTACGTCGACGGTCTCGCGAAAGGGCTCCGCCTGCTTTGCAAGCACCGGGGAGACTGCGACCAGGCAGTGGACCAGGCAAACGGCGCACCACTGGCCACGCAGAACCACGAGGTCTCTACCGTAACTCGCCAGACGCTGCATTGAAAGTACGCCGAGGGAGGCGCGGAAGTGAGGGAGGAGCTCAGGCCAGCTCTTTCAGCAAACCGGCTTCCTGCAGCGCGTCGGCCGCCTCGCCGACGACGGCCGGCGGCAACCCCGAACGTTCCGCGATGTCGTCCAGGGAGTGCTCGCCGTCGCTCTGGTTGAGCACCCACAGCATGGCGATCTCGAAGTCCCTCCGGCCGGCGCCGCCGAGGCCGCCGTAGAGGCCGCGGCGGCCGAGCTGGGGTTCGCCGAAGGGCTCGAGGTTGCGGTAGCGGCGGCCGGCGGCGCTGGCCGCGACGGCCGGCGAGCGGGTCCGGACTGAGGAGGATGTGGCTTCGGCGTTGCTTCGGACGGCGCCTTCCTCGAGCACGGCGGCGGTCGCCAGATACGCGGCGAGCGAGCCGGCGAGGGCTTCCGCGCCGATGAACGAGAGGTCGTCGGCCGAGGTGTGGTACTCGGCGTAGCGGCCCCACGGCGTGCGGGTCAGGACGCCGACGGGCAGGTCGAAGCCCGGTGAGCAGTACTGCCGTTCGTCGTAGCCGAAGGGGAAGAAGTCCTCGGCGACGAGGTCCTCGCCGAGGCCGGCCAGAGCGGCGGCCATGGCGCGGTCGATCTCGCGGTCGCCGTGGCGGCTCTTCTTGTAGTGGAAGGCGCCGGCGTCGCCCAGGTTGGCGGCGATCAGGCCGTGGCGGAAGGTGTCCAGGCAGTCGCGGTTCCGGGCCAGCCAGGCGATCGCGCCGATGCCGCCCGGGGCGAACAGGAAGCGGTAGCTGTAGCGCCGCTCCGGCACGGCCGCCAGGGCCTCCGCCAAGTGGACGGCGACGGCGATCCCCGAGAGGTTGTCGTTGGCGAGCTGGGGGTGGCAGACGTGGCTGGAGATGAGGACCTCTTCGGCGGTCGCGCCGGGCAGCAGGCACTCCCCCCAGGTCATCGAGCCGTCCTCGAGCGAGGCGTCGATGAAGACCTCGTACTCGCCGTCAGGCAGCGAGGCCAGAAGGCGATGGGGCAGGCAGAAGCCCCAGGTTTCTTCGTAGTACGAGGTGCGGTAGGGGATCAGGTCCGGCTGCTCCGGCAGGCTGTGGAGGTGCGGCCGCAGCTTGTCGAGCATCATCCGGCGGCGGACGGGCACGCTGTAGCCGAGGAGGTGGAGGGCGTGATCGGCGAAGTCGACGACCTTTCGGCCCGCGGGATCCCGGATCCAGGCCTCGCGGGGGTTCCACTCCTTCGGCACAGTCCAGTCGAGGACCGGCGTGCCGGTGGGAAGTTCGTGGACGTCGAGCGGGATCCGCCGGTTAATCCGTTCGAGCGTCTCGCGCACGCCGTCCCCTGTCAGGCTGCGGGGGATGAGGTAGAGCTCGCCGGCGAGGTCCATCATCGACCGGCCGGCGGCGTCGCGGTCGAGGGCGGTGAGCGCCTGCCGAACGGTGGACATGGGCCTATTCTGCGCGAAGCTGTGGCACCAGTATCGTCGCCGGCTTCGCCGGCGGCAGTTCTTCGCTCCGCCGCTGCGCGGCTCCGCTACCGGGCGGGTCAGAAGACCCGCGCACCCAGAGCACTGCTCTTCTTGCATCGGCGGTCACCGCTGCAGACCATCGTCCTCGGCCAGGGTCGTGACGCGCCCGGAACAGATCGGCAACTACGGCGACGGCCTTTCTCTGGGTAATGGGATGGTCCGCCCCGCACCTTTACGGCCTCTCGTTGGGGCCAGAATGGTGTTTTCTTCCAAACAACAAGGAGGAGGCGGACCGTGGGAGAGATTACTCGAGTCGGGATCGATCTGGGCAAGCATGTGT
>JAJEBV010000033.1 GCA_022822365.1 Thermoanaerobaculia bacterium
AACGGCACGAAGTCCGCGCCGCCCTTCTTCGCCAGTATGTTCGTGATCGCTGCCGTCAGCGTCGTCTTGCCGTGATCCACGTGACCGATCGTCCCCACGTTCACGTGCGGCTTCGTACGCTCGAACTTCTCCTTCGCCATGACGCTCGTTGCCTCTCCCGCCTCAGCGGCTCAACTGTCCGTGTTTGTGTTCTGCCTGGATAGACCTGTCTGGAGCCCACGACCGGATTTGAACCGGTGACCCCTTCCTTACCAAGGAAGTGCTCTACCCCTGAGCCACGTGGGCAGCCGTCTCAGGTTTCCCCGCCTTCAAGTCTCTGGTGTGTTCGGGACCCCCGTTTCCGCTCCCCAGGTCGACCCTCGACACGCAATGCGACCCGCACCTCGGAGCTGACTCCTGCGGTGCTTCGCGGGGAAGGGGCGGAGTCTAGCCGCTTCTGCGGCAGCCGTAAACCCCCCTAAGGCGCCTGGTGGCGCACAACCTCGCCGTCGACCAGGAAGACGACATCCTCGGCGATGTTCGTCGCCAGATCGGCCATCCGCTCCAGGTAGCGCGAGATCGACAGGAACTGGATGCAGACCGCCGCGGACCCGGGTTCTTCCTGGATCATCGCCGCCACCACGCCGTACATGGCCTCGTGGCTTCGGTCGACGACCTCGTCCTCGGCGATGACCGTCCGGGCGAGCTCCGTGTCGCCGCCCACGACGGCGTCCAGCGCCGCCCGCAGCATTTTCGGAATGCGCTCGGCCATGGTCCAGATCTCCCGCGGCACCTCGACCGACTCCGCCACGGCCAGACTCTCGGCCCGCTCCGCGAGATTGCGGGCCAGATCGCCCGCGCGTTCGAGGTCGTTGTTCACCTTGAGGAAGGTCACGACCTGCCTCAGGTCCGACGCCACCGGCGAGTGCAGCGCCAGGATCTTGAGGCACTCCTCCTCGACTTCGATCTCGCGGGCGTCGATCACCCGGTCCTGGCGCTGGACTTCATGCGCGAGATCGACGCTGCCTTCCCTGAGCGCCCGCAACGACTTCGCGGTCATGTCCTCGACCAGTGCCGCCACGCCCAGAAGGGACCGCGTCAACTGGTCCAGATCACGCTGAAGGTGGATTCTCATGAGACCCGCTGAAATGTCGCGCAGGCGTGTGAAGACCGCGTGAAGCGCCTACTCGCCGACGGTCGGCAGCCAGAAGCGAAAGACCGACCCGCGCCCCTTCTCACTCTCCACTTCCACCCCGCCACCGTGTCGCTGCACGACGTTCTTCACGATCGAGAGCCCCAGGCCGGTACCTCCGAGTTCACGCGAGCGTGCCCGGTCGACACGATAGAAGCGTTCGAAGATCCGGTCGAGGTGCTCCGCGGAGATGCCGGGGCCCTCATCTTCGACTTCCAGAACCGCGCGGCCGTTGTCGGTCTGCAGCCGAACCAGAATCCGCCCGCCAACAGCCGAGTACTTCACCGCGTTGTCGACCAGATTCGACAGCGCCTGCCTCAGCGCCTCCTCCTCGCCACGCACGGTGACCGGCCGGTCGGGAAAAACCGCGACCATGTCCAGACCACGGGCCTCGCTCGACGGCCCCAGCAGGCCCAGCACCTCGCCAACCTGAGACCGCAGGTCGACGACGTTCTCCGGCCGTTCGGCCGAGGCCTCGATCCGCGACAGGGTGAGCAGGTCGGACACCAGCGCGCCAAGGCGAGCGCTCTGCTTGCGGATCTTGCGCAGGAAGCGCCGCCGGGTCTTCCTGTCCATGTCCGCGGGATCGAGCAGGGTCTCGACGTAGCCGTGGATGGCGGTGAGCGGCGTCTTCAGTTCGTGGGAGACGTTCGAGACGAAGTCACGGCGCAGCCCCTCCAGGCGCTCGAGCTCCGAGATGTCGTGCATCACCGCGACCGCGCCCTCCACCCGTTCGCCACCATCCGAAGTCCCAAGCAGGGGGGATGCCGTCAGTTCGAACTTCCTGAGATCGGCGTCGCGGCCGATCGAGCCGACGAGACCGAACGACCGCCGGACCTCCCGGCGCTTCTCCATCGCCTCGATCAGCGCTCCGGAGAGTTCGGGCTGCCGCGACAGTTCGTAGATCGGACGGCCGACCGCCGACTCGGGTATCACGCGGCCAAACCACTTGGCGGCGATGGCGTTCAGGTGCAGCACCTGCCGCTCGAGGTCGATCGCCACCACCCCCTCGACCATGCTGCCCAGGAGGGCGTTCAACTGGTTCCGGTCCGCTCTGAGCTCCTCGAGCTGCTCCGCGAACCGGATCCGGTTCGCTTCCAGGCGCGACTCGAGGAGTGCGAACTCGTCGCCCGGCCACCGACCGCCCTCCGCCGCTACGGAGACGCCGGTCTTGCCCAACACACGCCGCGCCCGCCCTGCCAACCGCCACGCTCCAACGGCCGCCACAACCAGCCCCGCCAGGAGGAAGGCGCCGGTCAGGGCGACATCCAGCACACCCGCCGTGAGTCCACCTCCGATCAGAAAGCCCAGCGCCAGCAGACCCCCTCCACTCAAGGCCAGCTTCAGGAAGAGGGGCGAGCGGATCACGGCTTCACGGTCAACTCTAGCTCCGTCTCCAGGCTTCGTCTTCGTGGAAGCGGTAGCCTATGCCGCGCACCGTTTCGATCAGGTCGCGATGGGCCGCCAGCTTCTTGCGCACGGCCCTCACGTGCACGTCGATGTTGCGGTCGATGACCACGACCCGGTCGCCGATCGCCCGATCGACCAGTTGGGGCCTCGTGAACACCCTGCCGGGTTGGGAAGCGAGCACGTGAAGCAGCCTGAACTCGGTCGGCGTCAGCTCGAGATGGCGACCGTCGATCCTGACTCGATGCTTGACCGGGTCGATCTCCAGAGCACCCCGGATCACCCGCCGTTCCGGGTCGCGCTCCCGGAGCGGTCCTCGCCGAAGCACTGCCCGGACCCGCGCGATCAATTCCCGCGGGCTGAACGGCTTGTGGACATAGTCGTCGGCACCGGCGGCCAGGCCCTCCACCACATCGCGCTCCTCGCCGCGAGCGGTGACCATGATGACGGGAACGTCGCGCGTCGTCGCCACCGACCGCAGCCGACGGCAGACGTCCAGTCCGTCCAGACCCGGAAGCAGCAGGTCGAGGAGCACGATGTCCGGCTTCTCCCGGCCGATCACCGAGAGGCCGCTGCGGCCGCTGATGGCCGTGGCGACCTCGAAGCCCTCCCGGCGAAGGTTGTACTCGATCAACTCGAGAATATCGGGATCATCCTCGATGACCACGACCTTCTTCGCATCCATGCAGCGGCCCCCAGAGTGAGCGGAAACGGCCCGAGCCAAGGCTAGTCGGTCTTTCGTGAACGCCCGATAAAGTCGAGCCTCAAACCCGGTCCGGACGTAGACTCGCGCGCCGCGGCGTGTCACGCTCACGGCATGCCGGGCGGCGCGGGTTTGCTTCCCTTCTTGCTCGCGCCCCTGTTCGCCGCCGGCGCCGCGGAGCAGGCGCCGCCGCCAGCGCCGGCCGCGGAGCGGACCTGGCTGAGCATCGGCGGCCGGATCGAGGTCGAAGCGAGCGCTTCTTCGCCCCATCCCGAAACGGCCCTGCTCTTCCCCTTCGAGGACGGCATCGGCCTTCGCCGCACGCGGGGTTTGCTGCTCGGTCAGCTCCGCGGGAAGTTCGAACTCAAGGTGGAGTACGACTTCACCGCCGGCGACCTGATCGCGACCGACGTCTACGCCGGCGTGTTGCCGGCCGGCGTGACGCCGGGCGTGCGGCTGGGACACATGAAGGAGCCATTCAGCCTCTCCGTGTTGACGTCGGCCAACTTCGTCGCCTTCATCGAGAGGCCGGCGTCCGTCACGTCGCTGGCGCCCTTTCGCAACGCCGGGATCCTCGTTCACGGTCTGGCCGCCGGAGATCGGATCGGCTGGGCAGTCGGGGCCTTCCGGGACAGCGAGGGCTTCGATCTCCATGACGGCTCCGAGTGGAGCCTGAGTGGCCGCCTCACCGGCCTCGCACTCGACCCGGCGCGGGAAGGCGATCCACTGCTCCACCTCGGCGCCGGCGCCTCCAGGCGCCGGCCGACCCCCGGCAGCGCCCGGTTTCGCGGACGGACCGCCGCCCAACTGGCGCCCCGCTTCGTCGATACCGGCCACCTGCCGTCGAACACGGTGAGCCTCTGGGGAATCGAGGCGGCGATGAGCAGGGGCGCCCTGTGGTTCCAGGCGGAGTCCCTCCATGCGCAAGTCGACCTGCTCGACGGTCGTGGCCAGGCCCGGCTCGCCGGGTACTACGTCGAGGCCGGCTGGTTCCTCACCGGAGAAACCCGGCCGTACCATCGCACGTTCCGCACCTTCGGACGTCTGTCACCCAGCGCGCCCTTTCCGACCGGCACCGGCGCCTGGGAAGTCGCGCTCCGATGGGACGACGTGGACCTGGCCGACGGCACGGTCGCGGGCGGCAGCAAGAGAAGCGTGACCATCGGCCTGAACTGGCACCTGCGCAGCGACCTGCGGACACTGCTGAATTACGTATCGACCAAACCCGCTGGAACCGGATCGGTCGATTTCATCGGCCTGCTGCTGCACGTCGACTTCTGATGCCCGGACCGCCAAAGCGGAGCCGGCCTGACGGCCGGCGCGTATCCCCAGCCGCCTCCGGCGGCAGCGGGTCAGAGGACCCGCGCACCCAGCAGGCGGCGGCCGCCCACGAAGGGGACGGCCGCCGCTGCCGTTCTCGCTGCCTCTAGAACGAGTAGCCGACTCCGAGGCTGATGCCCCTACCCGGATCGTAGAGACGGAAGACCTCGCCGCCCTGCGTCCACTCGCGGTCTTCGCTGAAGAGGTTGGTCGCCGCCACCTTGAGGTCGAGACCGGCAACCAGACCCTGGCGCCAGACCACGTCGACCGTGCTCCGACCAGACTCGATCACATCCGGGAGGCCTTCCACGCCGCCCAGGTGAATCTTGTCGTCGACCAGGCTGTAGAGCACCCGAAGGGTCGTGTCGTAAGCGTCCGGCGCCCACTCCAGACCGAGGTTGACCAGATTGTCCGGCTGTCCGGCCAGCGGCCGCACCGGATTCGTCAGCACCGTGGTCCGGGCGTCGATCTGGATCTCGGAGTCGATGAACGTGTAGTTCAGGATCGCCGTCCAGTCCTCGCCGCGGTCCCCGAAGAAGCCGAGGCTGCGGCGGAACTCGAGCTCGACGCCCAGGTTCCGGGCGCCCTCGGCGTTCCTGAACGTCTCCGTGGGCTCGACCGCGGAGATGACGACGCTCTCGATCGGGTCCGTGAAGTCCTTGTAGAAGACGCTCGCGGCGACCACGTCGCCGGCGGACGGGAACCACTCCCAGCGGGCGTCGAAGCTGTCGATCAGGGCGCGCTCCACGTCCGGGTTGCCGACGACCACGAAGCCGCCGACGATGTGCTTGAACCGGAACGGCGCGACCTCCCGGAACTCCGGCCGGTTGACCGTCCGCGAGAAGCTGAACCGCAGGTTCTGCGAGGCGCTGAGGCTCCGGATCAGGCTGAACGAACCCGTCACGTCGGATTCCGACTTGTTCGTCGTCGTCTCGGCGCCGCCCAGGGCGGTCCGGTCGATCGTGATGACGTTCTGGTCCGAGTCCTCCATCCGCAGCCCGCCGACGATCCGCCAGTCCGCCCAGCCGTAGTCGACCTGGGCATAGAGGGCGTCGACCACCCAGTCGGCCCGGTAGCTGTCCGTGGCGTTCGTGACCTCGGTCAGCTGGAAGCCGAAGAAGTCGATGTTCGCCGGCACGTAGATCTGTTCCGGCGTACGTCCCAGGTCGATGCCCTCGGTGTACCTCGGGAACATCCGGAGGCGCCGCCCGCCGAACGTCCGGTCGTTGGTCCACTGGCGGACGCCGACCTTGAAGCTGCCGTAGCTGTCGGCGCCGGAGAAGAACGTCTCCCAGTCGGCCCGGTAGTCATCGATCTCGTCCTCGAGATCGTTGAAGTACATGAAGCCGCTCTGGCCGTTGTTCGTCAGCCGGAAGCCCTCGTCGAACAGCTCGTAGATCGTCTGCCGGAGATCCTCGTGGGTGTCGGCCGTCGAGGTCGAGCCCCGCCACGTGAGAGTGCTGCCGTTCGAGCCGACGCCCGACAGGTAGTGATCGCCGCCGATCTGCAGGTTGAAGACCTCCTGGTCCTCGTACTGCAGCCGGTTGTCCTCGATGTCGTTGTTGATGTCCGAGAAGAAGCCTTCCTGGAAGCGCGCCTCGGACGAACTCAGGGTCGTCTGCAGCGAGCGGATCTCGATCTGGCCGCTGTCGCCGGCCCGGATCGCGAAGTTCCCCATCCAGGAGCTCTTCACCTGCTCGACGCCGTAGTCGAAGTCGTAGTTGTGAAGGGGGGTGATCGCGTTGTTGGCGCCCACCGCGTAGAACGTCCTCTCCTCGTGCCGGGTCTCGTAGCTGTTGTCCCAGTTGCCCGCGAGCATCAGGCCGAAGCCGCCGAACGTGTTGCCGTAGGCGATCTTGCCGCCCCGGCCGAAGGGCGCGTCGTCCCGGTTGCTGGGGCTCCAGCGGCCGGCGATCTGTTCGCCCATCCGCTCGAGGTCCGCGCTGCCGAAGCCGATTCCGAGGAAGCGGCTCTGGCGAACCACGGCCCGATCCGGGAAGTCGGCGGGAAGCGGCTGGCCGCCGTCGCCCGACGAGCCGAGGCCGATCGGGTCGGCGAGGAACGGATCGCCGGTGGTCTCCGAGTTCTGACCGGCCGAGGCGCCGACCGAGAGCACCTGGCGGGCCGGGAAACTCCTCGTCACGAGTTCGATCGCTCCTGCCGCGAAATCGCCCGGCTGGTCCGGCGAGTAGGACTTCCGGACCGTGATGCTGTCGAGCAGGTCCGCGTCGAAGAGGTCGAGCGGCACGACCTTGCGCTCGAACTCGGTCGAGGGAATCCGCGAGCCGTCCAGCGTCGTGTTGCCGTACCGGTCGCCAAGTCCCCGGACATACGCGAACTTGCTGTCCTGAAGCGAGATGCCGGTGACCCGGCGGAGCGCGTCGGCGGCGTCTGAACCGCTGTTCTTCGAGATCTCCTCGGAGCCGATGTTGTCGAGAATCTCGGAGGCCGCCTTGCGCTCGGCGAGCAGGGCCGAGGCGGAAGCGTCGATCGCCGTCGCTTCGACGGTGATCGTCTCCGAAAGGGCGGCTTCCTGGCCGCCGCCGGCGCCGGAAGGCATGAGCACGGCGCTGACCTGGGCCAGACCGCCCGCCTCGACCACGACGTCGAGGATTCGCTGGGACTCGTAGCCCTCCGCCGACACGACGACCGCGTGCGTCCCGGCCGGAAGGTCGAGTTGGAAGACGCCGTCGACCGAGGTCACGGTCGAGACCGAACCGCCGTCGAGCGCCACCGTGGCGCCGCGCACCGGCGCGCCGCTACGGCCATCGAGGATCACGCCCGTGGCGGCCCCGTCCTGGGCAACGGCCGCGCCGGCGGCAGAGAGGTACAGCGCGAGGATCGCGACCGCCATCCCGGTAAGCCGCCGAATCGTTGAACCCGTGTCGTTACGGGTATCGAA
>JAJEBV010000011.1 GCA_022822365.1 Thermoanaerobaculia bacterium
TCCCCACCCGCTTGCGGGTCCTCGCCCCGCGACGCGGGGCTGGCGGGAGATACTGTCGGCCTTCGGCCGCCGCATTTTCCGCCTCCGGGGGGAGCGGGTCGGAAGCCCCGCGCACCCAGCGGAGAGTTCTCGTGCGAGACATGGAGTCTCCGGCCTAGCGCCCGGCTTGTCCTTGCCGCAGCTCGTGGTAGGCGCCGGGCGCGAGCGCGCCGAACGACTCTTCGTCGCCGGCCAGCCAGGACACCCGGATGTCCTTCACGGCGGCCTCGCCGATCCCCACGAGGACCCGCGGATCGCTGGACGAGGCGTAGCTCATGGCAGCGCGCACGCGGCGCATGAGGACGCGGCCGTCGTCCAGCGCGACGTGGACGACGCTGCCAAGCGCATCCCGGTTGCCGTCCGCGGTCACGAGCCGGAGGCCGATCCAGCCGCCGTTCTGGCCGACCAGGTTCATCAGCAGCCGCGCCGGTCCGTCGTTGTTCGTGATCAGCACGTCCGTGTCGCCGTCGTTGTCCACGTCGCCGAAGGCGGCGCCACGCGAGACCTCATAGGCCGCGAAGGCCGGTCCTCCAAGCGGGGACGCGTCCTCGAAGCGGCCGCCGCCCAGGTTGCGGAAGAGCTGGTTCGGTTGGCCGAAGCGCCGCTCGTGGCCGGTGCCGGCGGCCTCACGGGCGGCCGCCGCGTCGCCCGAGCGGGCGCGGTCCAGGCGGCGCACGGCGCCGTTCACGGCCAGGAGGTCGAGGTCGCCGTCGTTGTCGAAGTCGAACCAGCCGGTGCCGAAGCCGGTCATCGGCAGGCTGGGAGGGTCCAGGCCGGCGGGCATGCCGGCATCGATGAAGTGGCCCTCGCCGTCGTTCAGGTAGAGGGTGCTCGTCTCGCCCGTGATGTGGGTCACGTAGAGATCCTCGTCGCCGTCTCCGTCCATGTCGCCCACGCCGATGCCCATGCCCGCCTCTGGCTCGCCGCGGCGATTGACGGCCGAACCGCCGAACAGGGCCCGGTTCTCGAAGCGGCCGCCGCCGCGGTTCATCCACATCTGGTTCGGTGTGCCGTCGTTGGCGACGTAGAGGTCGAGCCGGCCGTCCAGGTCGAGGTCGGCCGCCGCCGCGCCGAGGCCGTTGCCGAACTCCGCGGCGAGGCCCGCGCGGCCCGTCGTCTGTTCGAATCGGCCGTCGCCGAGGTTGCGGAACAGACGGTCCGGCTCGGCGCGGTACGTCTTCGGGCTGCAATAGTCCGGCTCGCCGCTGCCGAAGGTGCAGAGCGTGTGGCTGCCGAGGTTGAAGTCGACGTAGTTGGCGACGAACAGGTCGAGCATGCCGTCGCCGTCGTAGTCGAAGAAGGCGGCCGGAACGCTCCACCTGGGATCGTCGGCGCGGGCGGCCTCGGTGGCGTCTTCGAAGCGGCCACCGCCAATGTTCCGCCACAGCCGGTTGGGCCCGAGATTCGTGACGTAGAGGTCGATCCGGCCGTCCCCGTCGAAGTCCGCGGCGGCTACGCCCATGCCGTAGCCGGTGGACTCGATGCCGGAGTCGTCCGTCGCGTCGACGAAACGCAGTTCGCCGGTCTCGGCCAGCTCGTTGCGAAACAGACGGTCCCGGGCGGGGGAGCCGCCGTCACCGGCGTCGGGTTCGAGTTCCGCTCCCTGCACCAGGTAGGCGTCGAGGTCGCCGTCGCCGTCGACGTCGAAGAGCGCGGCGCCCGAACCCATGATCTCGGGCAGCAGGTACCGGCCGCGGGCGCCGTTTCGGTGCTGGAAAGCGAGGCCGAGGTCGTCGGCTCGTTCCTCGAAGGCGGCGGCCTCGGCCGGCGGTGCGGCTGGCGGCGCGGGTGGATCCGAGCCCATCGGTTCGCGACCGTCCGCCGTTCGGGGATCGCCGGCGCAGGCGTTGGCTCCGGCAGCGGCGATCGCCAGCATGACGAGTGCCGGCGGCAGCGACGCGGAGCGGCCCTCGGAAACGTTCGTCAGGTCGACTCCGCGAGAAGCATGGGGGAACCATATCGACAGCCGTGAGGGGATGTCGAAGCGCGCAAAGAGAAGGGGAGAGAGCCGCAGCCCTCTCCCCTTTGATTCCCTTGCCCAGGGGCCGAAGCCCCGGGGCTGTGATCCGGCCTAGAACCGGATCTTGAAGTTGGCGCGGATCGTCCGTGGACGCTGGAAGAAGCGGCGCACGGGCAGCACCTCTCCGGCGCTGTTCCAGGAGCGCCGGCGCTGCTGGTTCGTCACGTTCAGCACCTCGACCCGGAGTTCGCCGCGGGTGTCGGCGAGGCCCAGGGGGAAGCCCCAGGCGCCGCTCATGTTGAGCGTGTACTCGTCCGCGGTCCGGCGACCCTCCGTGCCCGAGGGGTGGAGGGGGAAGCCGACTCCCGTGTTCGAGGTTCCCGGGCGCTGGTTCGCGTTCGCGTCCGTCACGTCGACCGGCAGGCAGATCGGAATCGAGTCCGGGATGCCCGGCGGCCTGGGACCGCAGGGCCGCTCGTAGCCGGCGCCCGACGAGGTGGTCCAGGGGGTACCGGTCTGGTACGTCAGGTGGCCGCCCAGGGTCAGGTCCTGGTTGCCCAGCCGCCAGGTCTTGAACCCGAACGAGTTGTAGATCCACTCGCGGTCGTAGGTGCCGTTGGCGCCCCGCCGGTTGATCATGCTCGCCGGGTACCCCAGCCAGTCGGTGAGACGCTCGACGCAGTCTTCCGGATACAGCGGCGTCCTGCCGGTGCGACGGTCCGGCCTGGTCTGGGCCGCCTGGCAACTGTCGATGTTCTGCTGGTTCAGAACGACGTGAGCCGCCTGCAGGTAGGTGCTGTTGGTGTTGTTCCACCACGCGCCCGCGCCGGTCGTGTCCGTGCTGGCCCAGGCGAGGTTGTTGTAGAGCGCCCAGCCGTCCGCGAAGCGGCGGTTCAACTGGAGCTGAACTCCCTGGAAGGCGTTCTTGGCCGGATCGGCCTTCTCCAGGGCTTCACGGTTCAACTGGGCCGGGCGTTCGGCCGGGTCGTAACCCTGGGCGGCCCAGGTTGCGGCCCGCGCGTCATCGAAGGCGACCAGGATCTCGTACAGGTCGTGGTAGTTCTCGGTGACGCCGATGTTCCGGCCCAGGTGGTCGAGCTGGTTGTTGGAGAACATCATGTCCTGCAACTGCCAGTCGATGTACTTGATGTCGAGTGCCCAGTTCGGGCGGAACTGCCACTCGAGGCCGAGGATCGCCTCCTGCTTGTAGTACGTCTGGACGTCGTAGTCGAGGACGCCCGCCTGAACCGCGTCCCACATCCGACCCGGCGTCGTCAGCTCCCAGGAGAGGTTGTAGCCGGGCAGCGGCGCGCCGACCGTTCCGGCATGGAGCGAGTCTCTCCGCTGAGGGACACGGCAGCCGTAGTTCGTCAGGCCGACCGCCTGGAGGAAGTCAAACGTCGCGATGTCGGCCGGGTCGCAGAAGAGGAAGACCTCGTGCCCCTCGTAGCCGTTCCACAGGTCGTGCAGGCTGGGGACGTTCGAGTCTCCGCCCGAGATCCACGCCTGGTTCAGCATCGCATGGTACTGGCCCCAGCTCGCGTTGAGCAGGAAGGCGCCGTCGCCCTTGATGTCGTAGGTGATGTTCAACCGCGGATCGACGTAGGCGTCGTCGATGACCTTCCGGCGGACGTCGTTCCAGGCTTCCTGGGTTTCGGCCCGGAGACCCATGTTGACCGTCCAGTGGTCGCCGATCGTGAAGCGGTCGCGGACGAAGAAGCCGACGTTGCTCACCTCGCTGTCGCCGGTGCCGCGGCCGACGCACGTTCCCGTCGTGCGGACGACTTCGCCGTTGATGTGCTCGACCGTGGTCGGCCGGTGGGGCGAACCGTCGGGGGCGTTGCCTTCACAGGTCAGGAACGTCGAATTGTGGTCGGTGAAGTAGCACGTCCGACCGCGGATGGGAGACGTCTCAGTCCGTGTGAACGGCGTGGCGCAGGTGTCGTCGGCGATCGTTCCGGCACCGAGGAAACCGAACGGGTTCGTCGGGTCGAAGCCCCAGCCCTGGAGGAGAGGCACGCGGGCGTTCTCGCCCTCCCACTTCGTGTCCTGGTAGTCGACGCCGTACTTCAGTTCGTGGTTGGCGCCGACGAACTGGGTCAGACCGACGTTCGCCTGTTCGCGCGGGAAGGCGTTGAAGCCGAAGCCGTCCGAGAGGATCCAGCCGTTGTGCCAGGACGCGAGGTTCTCGGCGTCCCGGTAGACGTTGTAGTTGTTGCCCGGGTAGAAGATGCCCAGGCTCGGGTCGAACGGGAACCGCAGCGGATAGCTGGTGTCGCCGCCCGAGGTGTTCGTCGCGCTGTGGCCGGCGAGCGAACCGCGGTCGAGGGACTTCGCCTGCAGGCAGGTCTCGACCATGCGCGCGGGCGTCTCCGGGTAGTTGTCCTGAGACAGCCACTCGAGGATGGGGATGCCGTCCACCGCCTGGGCGGCCGGGTTCTCCTCTTCCAGCATGTCGTGGCAGGCGAGGAACTTGTTCTCCTGCGTCTCCTGCTGGGCGATCTTCGCTTCCAGGAACCAGTTGCTCGAGAGCGCCCAGTTCCAACTGACCGTAGAGAGCACGCTGTCGTTCTCGTGCGGCGTCGGCGTCCAGTAGTCGTAGGACTGCCAGTTGAAGTAGTTCCTGAAGGCCGGCGTGTCGATCCCCGAGGCGGCGAACGAATGGCTGGCCGACGGCTGCATGTTCAGCTTGAGGATGCGGGCGTCGGCGAACAGGCTGACGTCGTACGGGTCGCCGCCGAGCAGGCGCTCGGAGTAGGCGTCGTCGAACTCGGAGGCGCCGACGAAGAACCAGAACCTGTCCCGCCGGAGAGGACCGCCGGTCGAGAACTCGTAGCCGTCGCTGGAACCGGCCCACTCGTCGCTGCCGGGCAGGCAGGCGTCGCGATTGATCGTCGAGACCTCTTCGATGATGCTCGGCGGAATCTGGCCGCGGCCCTGGTCCCGTTCGTCGCCGTGGCAGCGCTTGAACCAGTCGACCGGGTACGGGCGGTTTCGACGCTCCGCCAGTGAGGGCTGGTCCTTGTAGTCGGCGCTCCAGTCGACCCGCTGGTGGTTCCAGAGGACGTCCGCGTGCCAGCGGTTGGTGCCCGACTTGACGATCACGTTGGTGGAGGAGCCGATGTAGCGGCCGTACTCGGCGGACGAGCCCCCGGCCTCCATGGAGACCTCGGTAAGGGCCGTGGTCGGCAGGAAGACGCGGCTGCCGCCGAACTTGGCGAACGTCGTGTCGACGCCGTCGACGTAGACGCCCTGGTCGGCGAAGTGGGTGCCGTTGACCGACGGCCGCGTCTGCTGGATGTCGTCATTCTCCGCGTCGGCGGTGACGCCGGGCAGGGCGTTGATCACACCGTAGTAGGTGCGGGTCGTGCCGGCCGTCTGCTCGCCGATCTCCGAAGTGACGGTGCTTCCGGCCGTGACGTTGAACTTGTCGACCATCGGCGTTTCGGCCGTGACCTCCACGACGCCGCCCTCGACTGCCGCCTGAAGCGTGAGGTCGACGGCCTTGCGGTCTCCAGCCGCGGCGTGGAACTCCGCCTGGGCCGAACCCAGGCCTTCCAGCTCCGCCTGCAACTGGTAGGTGTCGGGCACGACGCCGACGAACCGGTACTGGCCGTTCTCGTCCGTGATCGCAAACTTGTCGCCGCGGCCGCTGGACAGGGTGACGCTGACGCCGGGCAGGGGAGAGCCCCCCGGGTCGACGATCGTGCCGCTGACCGTTGCGGTTTCCGGCGCGTCGGCGAGGACGCCGACGGGAACCAGGAGAATCAGGATCAAGGCGAGTCGCTTCATGGACTGCTCCTCGGATCAGTTGGAAATGTGAGAGCCACTATATGACCGACCGGCAGCGTGTCAAAGGCGGCCTAGCCGGATCCAGAAGGTTGGATCGGTGAGAGTCGCCATCGGTCTTCGAGAAAGAGAAGGGGAGAGAGCCGAAGCCCTCTCCCCTTTGATTCCCTCGAACCGGGGGCCGAAGCCCCAGGTTCTGTCGTTCCGGCCTAGAACCGGAACTTGATCGAAGCCCTCATCTGCCGCGGGCGCTGGTAGTACCGGCGCACGGGGTAGACCTCACCCTGACCGTCCCAGCGGCGGCGGCGCTGCTGGTTGGTCGCGTTCAGGACCTCGACCCGGAGTTCGCCACGAACGTTCCGATAGCCCATGGGGAAGCCCCAGGCGCCGCTCAGGTTGATCGTGTACTCATCCAGGGTCCGGCGGCCTTCCGCGCCGAACGGGTGCAGGCGGACGCCGACACCGCCGTTCGCCGTGCCCGGCCGCGCGTCGCTGGTCGGGTCGGAAGGCGTGATCGGCGGGCAGGTCAACAGTCCCGTCGGACGCGCGCCGGGGGCGCAGGTCTTCTGGGCGCTGATGCCTGCGCCTTCCGACCGGGCCCAGGGGGTGCCGGTCTGGAAGGTCAGATGACCGCCGAGCGTCAGATCCTGGTTTCCGATGCGCCAGGTCTTGAACCCGAAGGAGTTGTAGATCCAGGTGCGGTCGGCGACGCCGTTCGCACCGCGCTGATTGATCATGCTGGCCGGCAGGCCGACGAACTCGTCCAGCCGCGCATGGCAATCCTCCGGATAGGTGCGGGTCCGACCGGTCCGGCGGTCCGGAATGGTCTGGGACGTCTGGCACTGCTCGACGGCGTCAGCCGTGAGGTTCACGTGGACGAGTTCCAGGTACCCGCTGTCCGTGTTGTTCCACCAGACGCCGCCGCCCGTCGTGTCGGTCTCCGACCAGGCCACGTTGTTGTAGAGCGCCCAGCCGTCGGCGAAGCGCCGGTTCAACTGGACCTGGAGGCCGCGGTACGAGTTCTTCGCCGGGTCCGCGTTGGCGAGCGCATCGCGATTGACCGCGCTCGGACGGTCCGCCTCATCGAAGCCGGCATCCGCCCACCGCTGTGCGCGGGCGTCGTCGAAGGCCAGCACGATCCTCTCCAGATCATGGTAGTTCTCCGTGATGCCGATGGCCCGGCCCCGGTGGTCGAGCTGGAAGTTGGAGAACATCATGTCCTGCATCTGCCAGTCGATGTACTTGATATCCAGCGCCCAGTCGGGGCGGAACTGCCACTCCAGGCCGAGAATCGCCTCCTGCTTGTAGTAGGTCTGGATGTCGAACTCGTAGAGCCCGGCCGCGACCGCGTCCCACATGAGACCCGGCTGAGCCAGCTCCCAGGACAGGTTGTAGCCCGGAATCGCTGCGCCCACCGTGCCGTCACGGATCGTGTCTCGCCGGGAGGGCGAGTTGCAGTCGTAGTCGACGTAGCCGATCGACTTCAGAATGCCCATGCCGACGACATCGAGCGGGTCGCAGAACAGGAAGACCTCGCGGCCTTCGTAGCCGTTCCACAGGTCGTGCAGGCTGGGCCGGGCGACGTCGCCGCCGGAGATCCAGGCCTGGTTGAGCATGGCGTGGTACTGCCCCCAGTTGGCGTTGAGCAGCAGGGCGCCGTCACCCTTGATGTCGTACGAGATGTTGATCCGCGGGTCGACGTAGGTGTCGTTGACCACCCGGCGCCGGACGTCGTTCCAGGCTTCCTGCTGTTCCGCACGGAGGCCGAGGTTGACCACCCAGTGATCGCCGATCGTGAAGCGGTCGCGGACGTAGAAGCCGATGTCCCGGACCTCCGTGTCGCCGCTGCCGCGGCCGACGCAGGTGCCCACGGTGCGAACGATCTCCCCGTTCACCCGCTCGATCTGGGTCGGCCGGTGCGGGAGACCGTCGGTGTGGTTTCCCTCGCAGGTCAGGAGCGGCGAGTTGTAGTCCACGAAGTAGCAGCCGCGGCCGCGGGTCGTGCCGCCGACGAAGGTCGGGTTCTCGGGCGAGGTGTTGATGCCCCGCAGGAGCGAGCACGAATCCTCGGCCAGCGTCCCGGACTGGTAGTAGCCGAAGGGACTGGTCGGGTCGAAGCCCCAGCCGTTGAACAGCGGCACGCGGGCGTTCTCGCCCTCCCACTTCGTGTCCTGGTAGTCGATGCCGTACTTCAGCTCGTGGTTGGCGCCGATGAACTGGGTCAGGCCGACATTTGCCTGCTCACGCGGGAACGCGTTGAAGCCGAAGCCGTCGGAGAGGATCCAGCCGTTGTGCCAGGCCTGCAGGTTCTCGTTGTCCCGGTATACGTTGTAGTTGTTGCCGGGGTAGAAGATGCCCAGCTCCGGTCGGAACGGGAACCGCAGCGGGTAGCTGGTGTCGCCGCCCGAGGTGTTCGTCGCGCTGTGTCCGGCGATCGGGCCGCGGTCGAGCGACTTGGCCTGCAGGCAGGTCTCCACCATGCGCGCCGACGCGTTGGGGAAGTTGTCCTGGGCAAGCCACTCGAGGATCGGCAGGCCGTCGACGTTCAGAACCTCGGGGTTCTCCTGCTCCAGCTTGTTGTAGCAGGCGAGGTACTTGTTCTCCTGCGTCTCCTGGAAGGCGATCTTGGCTTCCAGGTACCAGTTGCCGGAGATCGCGTAGTTCCAGTTGACCGTTGACAGCACGCTGTCGTTCTCGTGCGGCGTCGGCGTCCAGTAGTCGGAGGACTGGTCGTTGAAGTAGTTCCGGAACGCCGGCGTGTCGATCGCCGAAGCGGCGAACGAGTGGCTCGCGCTCGGCTGCATGTTCAGCTTGAAGATGCGGGCGTCGTTGAACAGGCTGACGTCGTACGGGTCGCCGCCGAGCAGCCGCTCGTTGTAAGCGTCGTCGAACTCGCTGACGCCCAGGAAGAACCAGAACTTGTCGCGCTGGATCGGGCCGCCGGCCGAGAACTCGTATCCGTCCGAAGCGCCCGCCCACTCATCGGAGCCGGGCAGACACGCTTCTCGGTTGGTCGTGATGGCTTCCTGCACGAGGCTGGGAGCGATCTGGCCGCGGCCTGCGTCCCGTTCGTCGCCGTGGCAACGCTTGAACCAGTCCACGGGATAGGGCTGAGTGCGGCGTTCAGCCAGTGAGGGCTGATCCTTGTAGTCCGCGCCCCAGTTGATCGCCTGTCGCTGCCAGAGGGCGTCGACGTGCCAGCGGTTCGTGCCCGACTTGACGATCACGTTGGTGGAGGAGCCGATGTAGCGGCCGTACTCGGCGGAGGAACCGCCCGCCTCCATCGACACCTCGGTCACGGCCGTGGTGGGGAGGAAGACGCGGCTGCCGCCGAACTTGGCGAAGGTGGTGTCGACGCCGTCGATGTAGACGCCCTGATCCGCGAAGTGCGTGCCGTTGACCGCCGGACGCGTCTGCTGGATGTCGTCGTTGCGCGCGTCCGAGGTGACGCCGGGCAGTGCGTTGATGACCCCGTAGTAGGTGCGCGTCGTGCCGGCCGTCTGTTCGCCGATCTCGGACGTGACGGTGCTGCCCGCGGTGACGTTGAACTTGTCGACCATGGGTGTCTCGCCGGTGACGGTCACCTCGCCCTCGATCGCTGCCTGCAGCGTCAGGTCGAGGTCCTGGCGGTCGCCGGCCGCGGCGTGGAATTCGGCCGCGGCTTCGCCCAGGCCTTGAAGTTCGGCCTTCAGGCTGTAGGCGCCGGGCACAACGCCGACAAAGCGGAACTGGCCGTTCTCGTCCGTGATCGCGAACTTGTCGCCGCGCTCACTGGACAGGGTGACGCTGACGCCTGGAAGGGCCGAGCCTCCCGGGTCAACGATCGTGCCGCTGACGGTTGCGGTCTCCGGTGCATCGGCAAATGCGCCGAACGGGACCAGCAGCATCAGAGCCACTGCGAGTCGCTTCATAGAGCTCCTCCTCGGATCAAGTTGTAGGGAATGCGAGAAGGGGACTATACACGAGCGCCACGAATGTCAAGGGCGCGGCAAGCCGTCGCCGGCCGGCGTGAAGCAGGTCGTCCGGCGTGGGCGGCGGCACAGGAAGAACGGCCTCGAATCCGTCTGGATCCTGTAGAGGCCGGACCGATGTCCGGTTCCAGGTCGTCACGTGAGATCGAGACCATGCAACGAACGGCAGTAGAGTCGGACAGCGCCATGACGAGGCGACGCCTCAAGGAAGCGTTCCGGGGTGCCCTGGTTCTGAACCCCGGCGCGCGGGACGGCCTTCCATCAACTGAGCCCCTCGGCATCACGGATGCCGCGACCCGGGAGTAACGGCAGTGGCTACGCATTCACCTGAAGGAAGCCTGGAGGCTCCCGTCACGATGGAACAACTCGTCGAGCTGACGAGGAGTATTCGCGAGATTCGAGATAGCCAGCGAGCGAAGACGCTGGAAACGGACCGCCAGATGCAGGAGACGGACCGCCGGATGCAAGAGACGGACCGCCGGATGCAGGAAACGGACCGGCGTCTCAAGCGGGCCGAGAACCTGTTCACGACTCAGTGGGGCAAGCTGGTGGAGAGCCTGGTGGAGGGCGATCTCGTCCGTCTGCTGCAGGCTCGGGGCGTCGAGGTCGAGGGGACGGGCCAGCGTGCCCGCAAGCGGCGGAACGGCGAGCACTTCGAGATCGACATTCTGGCGACCAACGGCAGCCAGGTGGTCGCGGTAGAGGTCAAGACGACGTTGCGCCCGGAGGCCGTCGGCCGTTTCGTGGAGAAGCTGTCGCGGTTCCTGGAGTGGTACCCCGAGTACCGCGGGCGGACCGTCTACGGCGCCGTGGCCTATCTCGAGGGCGGCGACTCCGTCACGGCCTACGCCGAGCGTCAGGGACTGTTCGTCATCCGCGCCACCGGCAACAGCGCCAGCATCGTCAACGCCGAGGACTTCGAGCCGCGGTCGTTCGGGTGAGCCGGAGCGTTGGCAGTTGCGGGGTCGTAGCTGCCGGAAGCGCCCTCGTGAAGCTCGCCACTATCCCGCCAAGCGGATCGTCTCAAGCCTGCTTGACGTCATCCGCAGCGGAATCGCCTCCGGTACCGGTTCATCGAAGAGCTGCCGGTTGAGTGCGTACAGTTCGGGAATCAGGGCTCGAGGGGCGGCTGTTTGGCGGGCGCGCCGGCCGGCGCGAGAAGCGGGCAAAGAAAAAGGGAGAGAGCCGAAGCCCTCTCCCTTGATTCCTTGAGCCCCGGGCGCAAGGACCGAAGCTCTGAACGGTCCAGCTTCTAGAAGCGGAACCTCAGCGAGGCGCGCACCTGGCGCGGACGCTGGAAGAAGCGCCGTACCGGGTAGACCTGGCCGTCACCGCCCCAGGAGCGTCGCCGCTGCTGGTCGGTGGCGTTCAGGACCTCAAGTCGGACCTCACCCCGCACGTCGCGGTAGCCCAGGGGGAAACCCCAGGTGCCGTTCAGATTGATGGTGTACTCGTCCGACGTGAAGCGCCCCTGCGTGCCCGGGGCATGCAGGTTGAAGCTGACGCCGTCGTTCGGCGTGCCGGGCTTCGGATCGTTGGGGTTTCGCTGGACCCGCTCCACGCCCTCGAAGTCGATGGACGCTCCCTCAGTGCGCACCCAGGGCGTACCCGTCTGGAAGCTCAGATGTCCGCCCAGAGTCAAGTCGTGACCGGCGATCCGCCAGGTCTTGAAGCCGAAGGAGTTGTAGATCCAGGTCCGGTCGTAGGTGCTGTTGAGCCCGCGACGGTTGATCATCGATACCGGTGTACCCAGCCACGGTGTGAGCGCCTGAGTGCAGTCCATCGGGAACAGCTCCGTGCGGCCGGTCCGACGGTCGGGGACCATCTGCCCGGCGTTGCACTGATCGATGTGCCCCTGGGTCAGAACCACGCTGAGGTTCTCGAGGTAGCTGCTGTTCGTGTTGTTCCACCACGCGCCGGCGCCCGTCGTGTCGGTCTCGGACCAGGACACGTTGTTGTACAGGGCCCAGCCGTCGGCGAAGCGCCGGTTGAGCTGGATCTGCAGACCGCGGTAGGAGTTCTTGGCGGGGTCCGCCTGGGCGAGCGCCTCGTCGTTGAGGTTGCGCTCCTGGCCGGTGGCCTCGCGGGCATCCGCCAGCGACGTCACGATGTTCGCGAGGTCGTGGTAGTTGCCGGTGATGAAGATGTTCCGCGACTGATGGTCGTACTGGGTGTTGGAGAACATCATGTCCTGCATCTTCCAGTCGATGTACTTGACGTCAAGAGCCCAGTCGGCGGCGAACTGCCACTCCAGGCCGATGATCAGATCGTCCCGGTAGTACGGGTCGATGTCGTGGTCCCAGAGCTCGCAGTTGACACCGGCGGTGTCACCGTCTCCGCAGGGGCGCACCGCGTCCCACATCAACCCTGGAACGAGGGTGCTCCAGGCGAAGTTGTAGCCGGGGAGCGCGGCGCCGACCGTGCCGGCCTTCCGCGTATCTTCCCGGTCGGGGACAGGGCAGAACACGGCGGCCTCGATCGGATCGCAGAACAGCCAGACCTCGTAGCCTTCGTAGCCGTTCCACTGATCGTGCATGCCGCCGGCCGTGTCGCCGCCACCGGAGATCCAGGCCTGATTCAGCATCGCGTGGTACTGACCCCAGTTGAGGGTGAACAGCAGTCGGCCGTCGCCCTTCAGGTCGTAGGTCATGTTGAACCGCGGATCGACATAGGTAGCGTCCACCACCTTGCGGCGAACGTCGTTCCAGCCTTCCTGGATCTCGCCGCGCACGCCGATGTTGAAGGTCCAGTGGTCGCCGACGGTGAACCGGTCCCTGATGTAAAGGGCCGTATCCGCCATCTCGGCGTCCCCGGTACCGCGACCGATGCACGTGTCTCGGTGGCTCCACGGCGTTCGGTGGATCTCGCCGTTGACCCGCGTGATCTCGATCGGCGTGAGCTCGGAACCGACCTCGCCCTGGCAGCTCAGCTTGGGCGAGTTGTAGTCGACGTAGGTGCAACCGCGTCCCCTGGTGGTGAGGCCCGACCAGTGGGGGTTGTCGGGACTCGTCCCCACATTGCGGGTGAGAGAGCAACTGTCGTCGCCGATGCCGCCGGCGCCGCCGTAGCCGAACGGGTTGTAGGAGTCGTAGCCCCAGCCGTTCATGAACGACGTACGGGCGTTCTCGCCCTCCCACTTCGTGTCCTGGTAGTCCATGCCGTACTTGAGTTCATGGTTGGCGCCGACGAACTGAGTGAGGCCGACGTTCGCCTGCTCGCGCGGGAAGGCGTTGAAGCCGAAGCCGTCCGAGAGGATCCAGCCGTTGTGCCAGGCGCCGAGGTTCTCACCGTCGACGTACACGTTGTAGTTGTTGCCCGGCCAGAAGAAGCCCTGGTCCGGGAGGAACGGGAAGCGCAGGGGCCAGTTCATGTCGCCGCCGGAGGTGTCGAGCTCGCTGTGCCCCGCTTCCGGGCCGCGGTCGAGAGCCTTCGCCTGCAGGCAGGTCGTGACCATGTCGGCCGGGACATCGGGCAGGTGGCTGAGGCCGAGCCAGTCGAGGATCGGTTCGTCTCCCACGCTGAGAACTCCGGGGTTGTCCAGTGCCAGTGTGTTGTGGCAGCCGAGGAACTTGTTCTCCTGGGTTTCCTGCTCGGCCAGCTTGGCCTCCAGGAACCAGTTGGACGAGATCGCCCAGTTCCAGTTCGCGGTGATCAGGTCGCTGTCGTTCTCGTGGGGCGTCGGAGTCCAGTAGTCGAACGATTGGGGATTGAAGTAGTTCCTGAAGGTCGGGGTCTCGATCCAGGAAGCGTTCATCGAGTGGGCGTTGCTCGCCTGGAGGTTCAGCTTCACGATCCGCGTGTCGTCAACGAGGCTGATGTCGTACGGGTCACCGCCGATCAGCCTCTCCGCGTAGGCGTCGTCGAACTCGCTGTAGCCGGTGTAGAACCAGAACTTGTCCCGCGCGACCGGGCCGCCGAACGAGACCTCGAAGCCGTCGCTGGCGCCGGCCCACTCGGAGCCGCCGGGCCGGCAGGGCTCGAGTTCGCGGGAGCCGTCGGTGCCGCCGGGGATCAGCCCGCGTCCCTGGTCCCGCTCATCGCCGTGGCAGCGCCTGAACCAGTCGGCAGGGTAGGGCTTGGTCGTCCGCTCGGTGAGCGACGGCTGGTCCTTGTAGTCGGCGCCCCAATCGACCCGCTGGTGATTCCACAGGGCGTCGCCGTGGAACCTGTTCGTGCCGGACTTGACGATGACGTTCGTCTGGGAGCCGACGTAGCGGCCGTATTCGGCGGAAGATCCGCCCCCTTCCATCGAAACCTCGGTGAGCGCCGTCGTGGGCACCCGGACGCGGCTGCCGCCGAACTTGGCGAAGGTCGTGTCGACGCCGTCGATGAACACGCCCTGGTCGGCGAAGTGCGCGCCGTTGACCGAGGGACGCGTCTGCTGGATGTCGTCGTTCTCCGCGTCGGCGGTAACGCCCGGCAGGGCGTTGATGATGCCGTAGTAGGTGCGCGTCGTGCCGCCGATCTGTTCCCCGATCTCGCCGGCGACCGTGCTGCCCGCGGTGACGTTGAACTTGTCGACCATCGGCGTTTCGCCGGTGACGGTGACTTCGCCCTCGATCGCAGCCTGCAGGGTGATGTCGAGGCTCTTGCGGTCGCCAGCGGCGGCGCGGACCTCGGCGGTCGCTTCGCCCAGGCCTTCCAGCGAGGCGTTCAGGGTGTAGTCGCCGGGCGCGACGCCGACGAAGCGGTAGGCTCCGTTCTCGTCCGTGATGCCGAACTTGTCGCCGCGATCGCCGCTCAGAGTGACGCTCACGCCGGGCAGCGGAGAGCCACCGGGGTCAACTACGTTGCCGCTGATCGTCGCGGTCTCCGGCGCGTCGGCAATGGCGCCGACGGGCAGAAGCAGCAGCAACGCGGCCACCAAAAGTCGCTTCATCGAGATCATCCTCCTTGGTCGGTTTCGATGAGATGCGGATAAAGAAGCGAGGCATCCTCACTGAGTCCATGCCCAATGTCAAATCGGGTGCGCGCAGAGGTCGAACAGGGCGGTTGGATTCAAGATGTTGGTTCGCCGTTCAGTGTCTTGGAGAGCTCGGGCCGGGTCCGTCCCAGGGCCTTCGCCTCAAGCCGGCCAGAAGGCCGGCGCACCGACATGCGGACGTCCACCGACAGGAGCACCGTTCCCTCGGCACGTGGCCACTGCAGTCAGGGGCGCGGGTCCAGGAGCTCCAATTCGTCCCGTCCCTCAACGAGGCGATAGAGCCGGTCCGGTTCGACACGGCCGAAAGTCTGGGAGACGTCCGTCGCGGGCCAGTACACGTTGATCCGCTCGATCGCGGCCGGCCTGCCCAGGCCGATCCTCTGGCGCAGCGGGTTGCCGCCGAAGCTGCCGCCGCCGTTCACCCAGCGGTAGATGCTCCGTCGCGCGCCGTCCGAATCCACGAGGTCGACCCGGATCCGCGCGCCGATCGCCGAGCGGTTGCTCTCCGTTCCCACCAGCCGCAGCGCCAGCCAGCGGTTGTCGAAGCCCGGGTTGCGGAACAGGGCGTCGCCGAAGCGGTCACCCGGGTATGCGCCCCCCATCTGCTCGAAGACGTCCAGGTCGCCGTCGCCGTCGAGATCGGCGAAGGCGACGGCGTGGCCCTTCTGCAGGTGGCCGAATCCGGCGGCGAGGCTGACGTCGACGAACCGGCTGCCAGCCAGGTTCCGGTAGAGGACGTTCGGCATGACCGCCTCGTAATCCGGGTAGCCGGTGCCGAGGTAGAAGTCGAGGTAGCCGTCGTGGTCGAGGTCGCCGAAGTTCGAGCCCATCGGAAGCTGCAGGCGGGTGAGTCCGCTCCTCGCGGCCACGTCCTCGAAGCCGCCGTCGCCGTCGCCCCGGTAGAGCCTGGCCTGTTCCCACGGACCGGGATAGCCCTGGTAGCTGGCGGCGACGAAGCCGAGGCCGCCGCGGTCCCCGGTGTAGCTGGAGACGAAGAGATCCAGGTGGCCGTCGTTGTCGAAATCCCAGAACCAGGCCGGGAAGCTCTGCCGGGGTCCGGTGACGCCGAGCGGGTCCGCTACGTCCTCGAAACGGCCGTCGCCGCGGTTGCGGTACAGGCGGTTGGGCCCGCCCAGCACGGAGACGTAGAGGTCGGGAAAGCTGTCGTCGTCGTAGTCGCCCCACACCGCCGCCTTGACGAAGGCGCGGAGGGCCATGCCGGCTTCCGCCGCGACGTCGCGGAAGCGGACGATGCCGTCCTCGTCCGGCCCTTCGTTGCGGAAGAGCTGCGACGGCGCATCGACCGTCGGGCTGTGCTCGTTGCCGACGAAGAGATCGAGGTCGCCATCGTTGTCGAAGTCGGCCCAGGCGGCCGTCTGGGTGGGGTAGTGCGCCTCGCCCAGGCCGGCGAGAAACGTCACATCCCTGAACCGGGGCGGTCCCGCCTCGCCGCCGTCGGCCGACTCGTTCAGCAGCAGCGAGTTGGGGTGCCGGCCGTGGGGCCCGAACCAGGCGCCGCGAAGCACGAAAAGGTCGACGTCGCCGTCGTTGTCGGCGTCGCCGTGGACGACGTTCAGGCCGCCGTAGAGCCCCTTGAGCCCAGCCTTGGCTGAGGCGTCGGTGAACTCGCCCTGCCCATCGTTCAGGAAGAGCCGGGGCGAGCCCGCCGGGTCGAAGGTCGTCGTGAAGATGTCGAGGTCGAAGTCGCCGTCGAAGTCGTCGACGACCGCGCCGCCCGAGAGGTTGAAGCTGTCGATGCCGAGTTCGGGCGCGACGTTGACGAAGCGCGGAAAGTCGGCGGCGGAACCGAAGGCGGCGAGCGGCAGCCGGTGCTCGGGCTCGACCGCGGCCGGATGGTCGCCCAGGGTCATGTGGGCCAGGTTCAGGAGCCACTTCGCCTTGACTTGCTGGACGGAGTTGGGTGGTACGGCCGCGAGGTACTCGCGGAGGAAGCGGGCCGCCTGCTCGGAGCCCTCGCGTTCGCGGTGGATCGCTTCACGGTGGATCGGCAGGATGCACGCTTCCGCGCCATGCATCCCCGCGCAGTTGCGGCTCTCGCCGTAGCGAAGCCAGGCGACGGCGATTCGGAACAGAACCTCGGTCTGGTTCCCGAGCGACGCTGGCGCCTCGGACATGAGTTCGTACGCTTCGTCGAAGCGTTCCAGCGCAGCCGGCTCGTCCCCGAGCCGGAGTTCTTCCTCAGCCAGGTCGACCAGCAGCCGGAAGCGGGTGCCAGCGGGCGCGTCGGCGGCCGCCGCGAGCGCCTCGCGCGCGGCCCGGGCTGGCGCTTCGCCCAGCCACGGGTTGCTGTCCAGGGCTTCCTTGCGGATCGTCTCCAGGGCGTCGAGCATGCGCTGGTGGCTGGCGTCGACGACCGCGGTCCGGGCGGTGGGTTGCTGGGCGGCGGTGGTCGGAGCAAGCAGGAATGTGGCGAGGAGCCACCGCCAGAGTGGAGCCGGCCTGGCGGCCGGCGCGCTCCTTTCGCCGCCTGCGGCGGCAGCGGGTCGGAAGACCCGCGGACCCAGTGTGGAGACGCACACGCCTAGCGGCCGCCTCCGGGGGCGCGGAGCGATTGCCGCGCCTGGTAGAGGCGGAGACGGTCGAGGCGCTGCGGCGAGTTGGCGCCGGCGGTTTCCCGTTCGCGGTCCAGGGCTCGCTGCTGCCAGGAGACGGCGTCTTCGAAGCGGCCGGCCTCGGCCATTGCCATGGCCAGGGTTTCCAGGTGGTCGATCGCCGGTTGCTCGTCGACGACGGAGCGGGCGAGTTCCACCGCCCGTTGGCCGTCACGCACGGCGGCGTCGGAACTCGTGGCGAGAAGGCGGGCAAGCAGGTGTCGCACCGCGAGGTCGCCGGGGAAGCGTTCGAGCGCGGTCTCCAGCGCTTCCCGGGCCGCGGCGAACTGGCCGGTCCCGAACCGGGTCAGGCCGAGGTTGAAGTGGGCGCGCAGATCGTCCGGGGTCAGCGCCGTCAGGGCTTCCAGGTGGTCGGCGGCTCGGGCGGGTTCGCCGGCCTCGAGCAGCATGGCGGCGAGCAACCGGTGCGCTTCGATCGCTCCGGGGTCGAGCCGGACGATCTCCTCGAGTTCGGAGCGGGCGCCGGAGGCGTTGCCGGCGTCGGCCCGGGCTCGCGCCCGCATGAGCCGCCACTGGAGGTTCTCCGGATCGATGTCGGCGGCCTGCTCCAGGTGTCGGGCGCCCTCGCCGGTGCGCCCGGTTCGGCCCAGCAGGAGGGCGAGATTGAAGTGCGCCGCGCCGTGGGAGGGGTTCAGCTCGATCGCCCGGCGGAGGTGCTCCTCGGCGGCCGCCTGATCGCCGGTTTCGATCAGGGAGCGGGCGAGGTTGAAATGGACTTCCGGGTCGCTGCCGTCCTCGGCGAGGAGCTCCCGGTACAGGGCGATCGCCTCGTCGTTCCGGCCGGAGCGGGCGGCGCGCACCGCCCGGTCGAACCGGGCCTCGGTCTTCAGGCCGTAGATCTGGAGCCGGTCCCGGAGCGGATCGACGATCGCGATCGGGACCTGGCGGTTGCGCGCCAGCTCGGCGCGGGCCCGGGACGTCTCGCCGGCCGCCCGCAGGGCCATTCCGAGGTGATGGTGAACGACGCTTCCTTCCGGTTGCGAGGCCAGCACCTCCTCGAAGGCGGCGATCGCTTGCGCGATCTCGCCCCGGTCCAGCGCCACCCGGCCGAGACCGAAGCGTGCCGCGGCGCTCTCGGGCCGGATCTCGAGCGCCCGCCCATAGGCTGCCGCGGCCGCGTCGAGGTCGCCGGCGTCGAGGTGGAGGTCGCCGCTGCGGATCAGGGTCGCCGTGTCGTTCGGGCTCAGTGCGAGGGCGGCGCGGGCCGAGAGCCGGGCGCGCTCCAGGTTGCCGGTGGCGTCGTGGAGCAGCAACTCGTAGTAGGTCCACTGGAAGTCGTTCGGCGCCAGCAGCCGGAGTTGCGCGAGGCAGACGGCGGCGGCGCCGTGGAGTTCGTGGTGGAGATACTGCAGGCAGAGGTCGCCGAAGATGTTCGCGGCGTATTGCGCCTGCTCGTCCGTCGAGGCGGCGACGAGGGCGTCGGCCGCGGCGGTCCGGTCGGCGGCGAGTTGCTCGCGTTGCTCGGGGTCCAGGTGGTCGAGCGACGGCGCCGGCAGGGCGTCCACGGAGAGCAGGGCGCGGACCTTGCGGGCGTCTTCGGTCGGTGGCGGCTCCTGGGCGGCGGCTGACGCGGCGGCGAGGCAGAGGCCGAGGGGGAGGACGTAGAGAGAAAAAGGTCGGCCTTCGGCCGGCGTTCTCTTGGCCGCCTTCGGCGGCAGCGGGTCGGAAGATCCGCGCACCCAGCGGAAGAGAGTCAAGGCGGTGCGTCCCGTCGCACGGTGTGGTAGCGGCCGGTCTCGAGCGTTTCTGTCTGCGTGGTGCCGTTGGGCCAGCGGATCTCGATCGTGCGGTTCACGGCTTCGCCGGCCGGTTCGGCGGCGGCGGGCAGCGCGAACAGCAGCCGCGGATCGCGGGCGGAGACATAGCTGCCGTCGGTGCGGACCCTGCGCCAGCCGCCTTCGCCGGCGAGGCGGGCGCGGGCGCCGTAGACGTCGATGAGGCCCCGGCCGTCGGCGCCGCCGGCCTCGACCAGCCTCAGGCCGAGCCAGTTGCGCCCGGGCCGGCGCTGGTTCAGGAGGACGCGGGCGGGTCCGCCGTTGTTGGAGATGAGGAGGTCCGGATCGCCGTCGTTGTCCAGGTCGCCGACCGCCAGGCCGCGGCTGACCTCGAGGTGGACCGGCCGCTCCCGGCGTTCGGCCGGCACGGTCTCGAAGCGGCCGCCGCCGAGACCGCGGAAGAGCTGGTTCTCCATCCGCAGCGGGTGCGGGTCGCCGGCTTCGACCTGGGCCTCGATCCGTCGCACCGCCCCGTTCACGACGTAGAGATCGAGCACGCCGTCGCCGTCGACGTCGAGGCTGGCGGCGCCGAAGCCGGTCATCGGCCAGCTTGCGTCGATCAGGCCGGCCTCCCGGCTGCGGTCGTCGAAGAGGCCGTCGCCGTCGTTCAGGTAGAGCGTGTTGTGCTCGCGGACCAGGTGGGAGAGGAAGAGGTCGGGTGAGCCGTTGCCGTCGAAGTCGCCAACGGCGACGCCCATGCTGGCCTGCGGCCGTCCGTCGCGGTCGAAGGCGGCGCCCGCGAACACGGCGTCCTCGATGAACGTGCCGTCGCCCTGGTTGAGCCACAGGTGGTTCGCCATCTGGTCGTTGGCGACGTAGAGATCGACGAGACCGTCGCCGTTGAAGTCGTCGGCGGCGGCGCCGAGCGCCGTGGCGGGCGCCACCGTGTCGGCGCCCAGGCCGGAGCTGACCGTGGCGTCGACGAAGGTCCCGTCGCCGAGGTTGCGGAGGAGGCGGTCGGCCTGGGCCGGCTGACTCAGCGGGCCGCAGTAGTCCGGCTGCCCGCTGGTCAGGAAGCAGCGCTTGCGGTTAGCGCGGTGGAAGCGGTGGTAGTTGCCGACGTACAGGTCGAGCCAGCCGTCCGCGTCGTAGTCGAAGAAGACGGCCGGCACGCTGAACCGGCGGTCGTCGACTCCGGCGGCCTCCGTGGCGTCCTCGAAGCCGCGGCCTCCGAGGTTGCGGAGGAGCCGGTTGGAGCCCAGGTTCGTCAGGTAGAGGTCGACCCAGCCGTCCCGGTCGTAGTCGGCCGTGGCGACTCCGATGTTGTAACCCGGCTCGAGGAGTCCGAACTCCGCCGTGACGTCGGTGAAGCGGAGTTCGCCGGTCTCGGCGAGACCGTTCCGGAACAGGCGGTCGGTCGGTTCGGCCGCGGGCGGCGGGAAGACGGGCGTCCGGCTCTCGTCACCGTCGAAGGAGCGCCCCTGGCCGAGGTAGACGTCGAGATCGCCGTCGTTGTCGACGTCGAACAGTGCGACCCCGGCGCCCACCACCTCGGCGGTGTAGAGCTGTCCGGTCATGCCGTTGTAGTGGACGAAGTCGATGCCCACGTCGGCGCCGGCTTCCACGAATGCGGGCGGGGCGTCCTCGAGGTTTCCGGGCGTCGCGGCGAGGGTGGCGACGAGCGCCAGTGTGACCGTCATGGCTGGACAGGATCATACGACTGCCGCGGGGTGCGCCGGATCGTCGCCGCTTCGCGGCGCGTACTTCTGGCCGCCTTCGGCGGCAGCGGGTCAGAAGACCCGCGCACCCAGCCGGCGGGTGCGCCGGCGCACCCAGTGTGCGGGCGCGTCCGCTAACGGATCGGCTCCGTTCCGATCACCTTCTCCCGTTCCAGGGCGTCGAGTTCGTCGGCGCCCAGGCCGAGCAGGCGCGTCAGCACCTCGCGGTTGTGCTGGCCGAGCGTCGGCGCCGGCCATTCGACGGCGTAGGGCCGGCTCTGGCCGTCTTCAGGCGCCGGACGGAACGGGGCGGACGGGTTGGGCTGATTGCCGACGTACGCTCGCTCACGCCACTGCCAGTAGCCGCGGGCCTCTAGATGCGGGTCGTAGAGCACGTCGAGCGAGTTTCGTAGCACGGCCGCCGGCACGCCCGCGGAGGTGAGGCGCCGCTCCAGGGCCAGGCCGTCGTGGAGCCTCGTGCGTGTCGCCAGGGCCCGGTCGAGCTCGTCCTCGCGCTGCTTGCGGCCGGTGGCGTCGGCGAAGGCGGGATCCTCCGCGTCCATGCCCAGAGCGTCGCAGAGTCCTTTCCACTGCTCCCCGGTCTCGACCGTAATCGTGATCCAGGGCTCCGCGCCGATGCACGGGTAGACGCCCCACGGCGCGAACAGCGGGTGGCGGCCGCCGGTGCGTTCGGGCGGGGCGCCGCGGACCGCCTGCTCGATCAGGCCATGGGCGGCGAGCGGGAACATGGACTGGACGTGGGAGAGGTCGACGTACTGGCCTTCGCCCGTCCGCCGGCGGTGGCGGAGGGCGGGCAGGAGCGCGGCGGCGGCGTTGATGCCGGCGATCGGGTCGCCGAGGGCGACGTGCTGCATGGTCGGCGGGTCGGCCGCGCGACCGTTCAGGTGGGGCAGTCCGGACGCCTGCTCGACGGTCGAGCCGTAGGCGCGGTGGTTCATCCAGGGCCCGCTCCTGCCGAAGGGCGGCATGGAGACCATGACCAGCTCGGGGTTCGCCTCGCGCAGCCGCTCGTAGTCGAGACCCAGCCTGGGCAGGACACTGGCGGTGTAGTTCTCGATCACCGCGTCCGACTTCGCGACGAGGCGCAGCAGGAGATCGACGCCGCGCCGGCTGGTCAGGTCGAGAGTGATCCCCAGCTTGTTGCGGCCGGTCGTGTTGAAGGCGGTCGACTGCTCGTAGAGCTTCTGCGCTATCGACTCCGGCGTCGACTCCCAGCCCCGCCACCAGTCGAAGTACTGGCACGACTCCACCTTGATCACGTCGGCGCCGAGGTCGGCGAGCTGGCGGGTGGCGAGCGGGCCGGCCCAGCCCATCGTCAGGTCGACAATGCGGATGTCGCCGAGCAGGGTGGGTCGGCGCGCGGACTGTCGGTGTGCCGTCTGTCGGTGCGCGGACTGTCGATGCGCCGGCCCTCTGGCCGGCATCCGGTCCGGTTGCTCGGGGTCGCCAGCCGTTTGCGCGGCGTGCCCGTGACCCCCGGCTGCCTCGGTGGCGTCGTGCGCGCCGAGGCGTGGCGCCTTCCCTCCGGTCGCCGCGGGAGTGCGATGCAGGCGAAACGGCGTGCCGGCGGCGAGAAAACGACCCTGGTCGGCGTGTTCGGCTTCAACCCAGGCGTCGCGATCCCGGAACTGCTCGAGGTCGAAGAGTTCTGCCGGCGTCGGAGCGAGCGCGAGAGGGACGCGGGCCGCCTGCCCAGCCTCGACCCACTCGCGGGCGGTTCGCTCCAGGAGGCGCGGCCTGAGCGCGGCGTCGATCCGGTCGGCATCCTCGAGCCGGTTGATCGACACCTGGTAACGGGGCTCGGCGCCGAGTTCGTCGAGACCCAGCAGCGAGCAGAGGCTCCGCCACTGGGACGGGGTCACCGTCGTCACGCCGAGCCAGCCGTCGCGGCAGCGATAGATGCCGACCGGATAGGTGGGCCAGAAGCGGTTGATGCCGACCCGGGGGCGGATCTCTCCCGTCACGAGGGTTCCCGGGGGGCCGGGCTCGGTGATGCACATCGCCGCCTCGAGGATCGAGACGTCCAGGTGAAGCGGGGCGTCGAGCCGTCCGGTCTCCCGAGCCAGCAGGTGGCCGACCGCGCCCACGTAGGCCAGCGTGCCCGCGACCACCTGCGGCGTGTGCCCCGTGGCCAGGATCGGCGGCCCGTCGGCCGGTCCGAGCGCCCTTGCGGCGCCGGTGTGGGTGCTGATGATGGGGTCCGTGGCGGTGCGGCCGGCGTAGGGACCCGAGGCGCCGAACCAGGAGATGGAGAGCCGGGTCTGGCCCTCGAGCAGTCGTCTCTCCGCGGCGGCGTCGGCGTCGAGGATGAGATCGGCGCCGTCGAGCAGGCCGCCGGCCTCGGGGTCCTCCGGTCCGGCGGCGACACTGCGTTTGCCGAGGGACAGCCAAGTCGCGAGCGCGCTGGCCTCGGGTGCCGACGCTTCCGGATGGAAGGGAGGCAGGCGGCGGATCGGCTGGCCTTCACCCGGCGGCTCGAGGTTCGTCACCGCGGCGCCGAGGTCGCGGAAGAGCTTCCCGCAGTAGGCGGTGGCGACCGTGCCGCCGAGGTCAACGACGTGGATGCCGGCCAGGGCGCCGGCGCTGGTGTCCTTGGTCTGCATGGGGTTGATCGGGGCGGAGTGTAGATCGTGCAGGGTGTCGGGGTGGGACCGTGCCGGATTCCGCCTGCGGCGGGTGCCGGCCAGAAGGCCGGCGCACCGGCGCCGACAGTCGGCGTAGGATGCCTCCGGTGAAACGCCAGACATACCTCCGGCTGTCCGTCATGATGCTCCTGCAGTACGGGGTCTGGGGCGTCTGGCTGCCGGTGCTGGCCCGGTACCTGCAGGCCGACCAGGTCGAGGGCGGCCTGGGCTTCAGCCCCGGGCAGGTCGGCTGGATTCTGGGCCTGGCCAGTTCGATCGGCGCCGTCACCGCGCCGTTCGTGGCCGGTCAGCTCGCCGACCGCGCGTTCTCGACGCAGCGCGTTCTCGCGGTGCTGCTGCTGGCCGGCGGCGCGATCAAGATCGTCACCGCGTACCAGACGACGTTCTCCGCCTGGCTCTGGCTCTCCGTGGCCTACTCGGTGCTGTACACGCCGACCCTGGCGCTCTCGAACTCGCTCGCCTTCGCGCACCTGGACGACCCCGACAGCCAGTTCCCCAAGGTGCGAGTCTGGGGCACGATCGGCTGGATCGCGGCGAGCTGGGCGTTCCCCCTGTTCTGGCTGCTCTCCGACGTCCGGTTCTCGTGGCTGCCGCCGTTCTACGTCGGGACCGAGGCCGCCGACGCGACGGCGAGACTCGTCGATTCGCTGATCTGGAGCGGCGTGCTGGCGTTCGGCTACGCCCTGTTCTGCCTCTTCCTGCCGCCGACGCCGCCGCGGCGGGACGCGGAGGAGAAGCTCGCCTTCGCGAAGGCCTTCGGGCTGTTCCGCCAGCGATCGTTCGCGGTGCTGGTCGCGGCGAGTCTGCCGATCGCGGTGATCCACCAGATCTACTTCATGCAGACGGCGCCGTTCATGAGCGAGGTGCTGGGGCTTCCGGACAGCCGGATCGGGCCGGCGATGAGCATCGGCCAGTTCGCCGAGATCGCGGTCATGGTGGCGACCGGCTGGCTACTGGCACGGCTCGGTTTCCGTGGCGTCATCGTCATCGGGGCCTTCGCCTACTGCGCCCGCTACGCGATCTTCGGCAGCGACTTCCTGCCCGTTGAGGTGATCGTCGCCAGCCAGGCGCTTCACGGCCTCTGCTACGCCTGCTTCTTCGCCGCCGCCTTCATCTACGTCGACCGGATCGCCGAGCCGGACGTTCGCCACTCCGCCCAGACGGTGTTCGGGATCGTGATCCTGGGTCTCGGGCCGGTCCTGGCGGCGCCGGTGCTCCAGGTGCTGTCCGAGGCGTTCACGAACGACGCCGGCGTGCTCGACTACTCGGCGCTCTGGTACTCGCTGTCGGTCCTGGCCCTGGTGACGATGCTGGGGTTCGGGGCGCTGTTCAGGGATCAGACGTCGCAGACGCCCACGCCGTGAGCTAGCGCGGCCAGCTTGTCCTCGCCCTTGGGGACAAACTCCTGGCCCACGATGCCCGTGTAGCCGGTTTCGAGGATGGCGCGCATGATCGCCGGGTAGTACAGCTCCTGGTCCTCGTCCAGTTCGTTGCGGCCGGGGTTGCCCGCCGTGTGGTAGTGGCCGATGTGCTCGTGGTGGTCGCGGATCGTGCGGATCACGTCGCCTTCCATGACCTGCGCGTGGTAGATGTCGTAGAGGATCTTGAAGCGGTCGGAGGCCACCCGGTCCACGAGTTCGACCAGCCAGGGCATGTTGTCGGCCATGTAGTCGGCGTGGTTGACCTTGGAGTTGAGCAGCTCCATGCAGATCGTGACGCCCTTCTGTTCGGCGTGGCCGACGACCTGCTTGAGGGCCGTGACGCAGTTCTCCAGACCCTCGCTGTCGGGCATGCCCTCGCGGTTGCCCGAGAACGTGATCACGTTGGGGAAACCCGCCTCCGCGGTGGCGTCGATGGCGGCGGTGATCGCCTCCAGGCAGGCTTCGTGGTTGGCGGGATCGTTGATGCCCTTGGTGATGCCGTGGCTGTTCGTCATGGCGCAGGAGAGGCCGTGTTCCTGCAGGGTCGGGAAGGCCTCGGGTCCCAGAATCTCGATCGACTCGAGGCCCATCGCGCGGGCGGCGGCCGCAAGCTCCTCAAGCGGGATCCGGCCGTAGCACCACTGGCAGACGGATTGGCGGATCCTCCCGTTCCTGATGACCCGCTCCTGCTGGGCAGCGAGGGCTCCGGGCGCGGCGGCCGCGGCGGCGACCGAAGCGGCGCCGGCGATCAGGGTTCGGCGGGAGAGGGACTCTGTGTTCATCGGAAGGGTCTCCGGGTGGACAGCGTTGAGGAAGGTGAGGAGGCTGATTTCCATCTTAGCGCCGGCCCCGGGGTACGATCGTTCCAATGAAGTTCAGGGCAGGATGGGGAAGAAGGTGGTTGGCGCCCACGGCCGTGGCCGCGCTCGCCCTGCTCCTGGCGTCCCTGCTGCCGGCCCAGTGGTGGCGGCCGGTGCCCGCCCGCTACCCCGAGGAAGGCCGCCAGTATCTCGACGGCTTCGTCTTCTGCCGCGGCCAGTACCGGCAGGTCGTGGACGAGTGGCTCGGCCAGGGGTGGTTCACGGACTACCCCGACTCCGAGTACAACTTCATGACGCGGCTGGCCCAGTTGACGACGGTCGAGATCCAGCGGACCGCCTACGGCGACCCGGAGCATCTGGTCCTGACCCTGGACGATCCGCGGCTGTTCGAGTTCCCGTTCCTCTTCATGTCGGACGTGGGCACGATCGGCATCGACGACGTCGAGGCGGAGAACCTCCGGAAGTACCTGCTGGCCGGCGGCTTTCTCTACGTCGACGACTTCTGGGGCCCGCAGGCCTGGGACCGCTGGGCGGGGCAGATCGGCCGCGTGCTGCCGCCGGGCGAGTATCCGATCGTCGACATTCCGCTCGATCACCCCATCTTCAGCACGTTCTTCACCGTCGACGAGGTGCCGCAGATTCCGTCGATCCAGTACTGGAACATGACCGGCCGGGCGGACACGTCGGAACGGGGCCAGCGCTCCGCCGAGCCGCACTTTCGGGGCATCTTCGACGAGCACGGCCGGCTGATGGTCGCTATGACCCACAACACGGACATCGCCGACGGCTGGGAGCGGGAAGGCGAGTCGCGGGAGTTCTTCGAGCGTTTCTCGCTGACGAAGTCGTACCCGTTCGGCGTGAACCTGGTGCTCTACGCGCTCTCCCACTGAACGAAGGAGATACATACGTGACCCGTACTCCGCCTCGCAACCTCTCTCTCGCGTTCGTCGCCGTGATGGCGGCGCTGCTCCTCGCCGCTCCGGCCGCGGCCCAGCAGGACTTCTCGGCCGTCGAGGTGACGGGCGAACACGTTTCCGGCGCCGTCCACATGCTGACCGGCGCGGGCGGCAACATCGGCGTCTCGGCCGGCGAGGACGGCATCCTGATCGTGGACGATCAGTTCGCGCCGCTGGCCGACAAGATCCGGGCGGAGCTCGCGGCGATCTCGCCCGGCGACCTCGAGTTCGTCGTCAATACCCACTTTCACTTCGACCACACGGGCGGCAACGCGATCTTCGGCAAGGAGGCGCTGATCGTGGCGCACACGAACGTTCGCAAGCGCCTGGCGGAAGGCGCCGGCGTGCGCGGCCGGCCGGCCGAACCGGCGCCGAAGGAGGCTCTGCCGGTGGTGACCTACGACGACGGGGTATCGATCCACTTCAACGGCGAAGAGATCATGATCGGCCACCTGACCGGCGGTCACACGGACGGCGACAGCTACATCTACTTCACGGACTCGAACGTCATGCACCTTGGCGACCAGTTCTTCGCCGGGCGCTTTCCGTTCGTCGATGTCGGGAACGGCGGCAACGCGGTCGGGCTCAGGGACAGCATCGGGGAGGTGCTGGACCACCTGCCGGCCGACGCGAAGGTGATCCCCGGCCACGGCCCCCTCTCTTCTGTTGATGACCTGAAGACGTACCACCGGATGCTCACCGAGTGCGTGGCGACGGTGAAGGCGGGCAAGGACGCCGGCAAGGCGGTCGAGGAGATCCAGGCCGCCGGCCTCCCCGACGAGTGGAAAAGCTGGGCCTCCGGCTTCATCAACGAGTCGGTCTTCATCACGTCCATCTTCGAGAGCCTGTAGGAGGAGTTGCCGTGCCGGTTATGAGTCTGGGTGGAGTACTGCGTTCGGAGCGGGTGGTGCTGGTAGCTGCGCTGGCCCTGGTGGCCGGCGTCGCGACGGCGGCGCCGCCGGTGAGTTCGGATGTGGAAGGCGGCTGGCCGGCCTGGCGCGGGCCGAGCCGGACCGGGTCGGCGCCGGCTGGCAATCCGCCGGTCGAGTGGTCCGAAACGAAGAACGTGCGCTGGAAGAAGGCGGTGCCGGGGCTCGGCCTGTCGTCGCCGATCGTCTGGGGCGACCGGCTGTTCCTGACGACGGCCGTGCCGACCGGCGAGAAGCTGGAGAACGCGCCGGCGGCCGGCCGGGGCGACGGCATCCCTCCGGACCGGGTTCTGAGCTACGAGGTGCACGCGCTGGACCGGACGGACGGATCGACAGTCTGGAAGCGGACGGTGCGCACGGAGGCGCCGTCCGGAGGCACCCATCCCGACGGCACCTGGGCTTCCGGGTCGCCGGTGACCGACGGCGAGGTGCTGATCGCCTTCTTCGGTTCGCAGGGCCTCTACGCTTTCGATCTCGACGGGACGGAACTCTGGCGCCGGGACTTCGGCGACATGCGGACGCGGCTCGGTTTCGGCGAGGGAAGCTCGCCGGCGCTTCACGGCGATCGGGTGTTCGTCATCTGGGACCACGAGGACGACTCCTTCATGGTCGCTCTCGACAAGAAGACGGGCGAGGAGATCTGGCGCCGCGACCGTGACGAGATGACGGCCTGGACGACGCCCCTGGTGGTCGAGCACGGCGGCCGGACGCAGGTGATCACGAGCGCGACGAACCGCGTCCGCTCCTACGACGCGGACACCGGGGATCCGATCTGGCAAACGACGGGAATGACCCTGAACGCCATTCCGTCGCCCGTGTACGCGAACGGCGTCGTCTACCTGACCAGCGGCTTCCGCGGCAGCAAGCTGCTCGCGGTGCGACTGGAGGGCGCCGAGGGCGACATCACCGGGACGGAGAACGTCGTGTGGTCGGTGGACCGGGACACTCCCTATGTGCCCTCGCCGCTGCTGCATGACGGCGTCATCTACTTCACCAAGTCGAACAGCGGGATTCTGTCGGCGTTCGACGCGGCCAGCGGCGAAGCGCTCTATGCGAACCAGCGACTGGGGCCCGTGCGCAACATCTACGCCTCTCCGGTAGCGGTCGGCGACCGCGTCTACTTCGCCAGCCGGGACGGCGAGTTCCTGGTCGCCAGGGCCGGGCGGACGTTCGAGGTCCTGGCCGAGAACGAACTGGACGACCGTTTCGACGCGTCGCCCGCTATCGTCGGCGACGAGATTTACCTGCGCGGCCGCAACAACCTGTACTGCATCGCTACGCCGTAGATTGAACCGACGCGCTCGCGGCCGTATTGCCGGTGCGCCGGCCTTCTGGCCGGCATGAGACGCGATGCCGCGAAGCGGCGAGCGCGTGTCGGGAGAGCGGGTGGTTTCGGCCTCCCGCCGGCCGGTTAGCGGGCCGCCTGGGGCGGCAGCCGGCCATAAGGCCGGCGCACCGGCAGTTCCAGGACGACCGTCTCAGGCAGCAGGCAGATCTCGTCGTCGCAGGCCTGGAGGCTGACGGAGATCGGAACTGAGACGGGCAGTTCTTCGAGCGTGGGGTCGAAACCGGGCTGGAGCCGAAACGTGATGCCCTTCCGGCCTTCGTAGATCAGAACATCGCCGGACTGGGCGCTGACCTGAGTCCGCCGGGGTTCCGGGTAGCGAAGGTTGGTGACCTCGAAGCGGCTGCCCGCGCCTTCGACCGTGGTGCCGATCAGGTCTTCCTGGAGGGGTTCGGGGCCGTTGAGGTGCCATCCGTCCCTGATCACAAGGTCGAGGCTGACTTCGTGCTCGCCGGCGTCGTTGGCGGGACTCAGGGTGGCCGCGGCGACCACTGCGCCGTTGCCGGCGGTGGCTCGGGGACCGGCGTCGCCGTCGAGCGCCACGGCGAGGCCGGTCAGCATGTAGGTGTAGGCGGCGGGCATTCGTTCGATGTTGGCGGCGAACGCGGCCACCGTCGCGAGCGCCCGGTCCGTGGCGTTCCGGTCGCCGGTGCGGCGGCCGAGTTCGGCCAGCGCGCGGACGGCCACGGAGTTGCCGGAGGGGACGGCGCCGTCGGTCGGGCTCTTCGGCTGGGCGATCAGCAGGTTGGCCTTCTCGCGCTCGGCGACGAAGAAGCCGCTGCCGAGGCTCGCCGGATGCCGGCCAGAAGGCCGGCGCACCGACAAACCGCGCTCGGAGGGGTCTCCCACTGCCGGTGCGCCGGCCTTCTGGCCGGCATCCGGAGCAGGGTCGGGATCCCAGAACCGTTCGACCATTTCGGCCGCCACGGCTTCGGCTCGTTCGAGCCAGTCGCGTTCGTCGGTGATGTCATGGAGCGCGACGAACGCGTGAGCCAGGTGGGCGTAGTCCTGGACCAGGCCCGGAGTCGACGCTTCGCCGTCGAGCCAGACGCGCCACAGGCCGCCGTCGTCACGCCGGTTGCGCCGCCACAGAAACTCCGCCGCTCGCGCCGCGGCCTCGGCGTAGGCCGGCTCGCCAAGTGTGTCCGCCGCCTCGGCCAGGGCACGGATCATCATGCCGTTCCAGGAGGTCAGGATCTTGTCGTCGCGCAGGGGATGCGGGCGTTCCTCGCGGATCGGGTAGAGGCGCTCGCGAATGGCGTCGAGGCGGGCCAGGAGATCGTCCAGCGGCATGCCCAGATCGGAGGCGCTCTCGGTGAGCGGCCGGTCGAGGAAGAGGATGTTCCGGTGTTCGAAGTTCCCCGTGTCGGTGACGCCGAAGATCCGGATCGCGAGCTCGGCGTCGTCGGGTTCTAGCGCGTCCCGCAGTTGGTCCTTCGTCCAGACGAAGAACTCGCCCTCGAGCGACTCGCCGTCTTCCGCCTCGCTGTCGGCGTCCGTGGCGGAGTAGAAGGCGCCCTCGGGCGAGGTCAGGTCGCGCAGCACGTAGTCGGCGGTCTGGCGGGCCACCCGTGCCAGCAGCGGGTCGCCGGTCAGGCGGTAGGCCAGGGCGTAGGCACGGAGCAGGTGGGCCTGGTTGTAGAGCATCTTCTCGAAGTGGGGCACGAGCCAGTGGCCGTCCACCGAGTAGCGGTGGAAGCCGCCGCCGACCTGGTCGTGGATGCCGCCGCGGGCCATCGCGCGCAGGGTGATCAGCGCTGCGTCCAGCGGTTGCCTGTCGCCCGTGCGAAGCGCCTCCTCGAGCAGCAGTAGCAGGTTCGTTTCGTTCGGGAACTTCGGCGCGCCGCCGAAGCCGCCGTGGACCCGGTCCGTGCTGGCCACGAGGCCCTGTACCGCTTCGCCGATCACGGCGCGGCCGAGGTTCTTCGCAGCGCCGCGTGCCGCGGTGATCTGCTGCACCAGGTCCGTGATCTGGGCGGCGCTGGCTTCGAGGTCCGCGCGCCGCTCACGCCAGGCCGCGTCGACCTGCCGCATCAGGTTGACGAACTGTTGAGGCGGAAAGTACGTGGCGCCGAAGAACGGCCGGCGGTCGGGGAGCAGGAAGCTCGACATCGGCCAGCCGCCCCGCTGCTGGGTCACCTGGACCGCTGTCATGTAGATGTCGTCGATGTCCGGGCGCTGCTCGCGATCCACCTTGATGCAGACGAACAGCTCGTTCATCAACCGGGCGACCTCGACGTTGTCGAAGCTCTCCCGCTCCATCACGTGGCACCAGTGGCAGGTGGAGTAGCCGATCGACAGGAAGACCGGCTTGTCCTCCGCCTTCGCCCGCTCGAAGGCTTCCTCACCCCAGGGGAACCAGTCGACCGGGTTGTGCGCGTGCTGCCGGAGATAGGGCGATGTCTCCAGGATCAACCGGTTCAGGTAGTGCGGCCGGCCGTCGGCGTCGAGGTGCTCGGTCCGAGGCTCGTAGTCGGCCGGCATCGACGCCAGCGCCGCCTCCAGCCGGGCCTGGACTTCCGGCGGACGTTCTCCGGCGCCGGGAGGCGGGACGGCGTGGGCGGGGGCGTTCGACACGGTCAGCCAGACGACGGTGAGGCCCCCTGCGATCCAGGCGGCGTGCGGCACAGCGTCGAGGATAGCCCGCGCGACGTCGCTGCTACATTCGCGCGAATGTCTGAACTGCGGCCCCCGCCGGCGGGCGTTGAAGACCTGGCTGGCGCGCGTTCGATTCCCGGAGGCCGCCGCTTTGCGGCGGATGCCGGCGAGGGCGCCGGCGTACCCGGTGTGGGGCGGGCATGAGCCGTTTGCGGGTGCTTGCCGCACTCGCGGCACTTGCCGTGCTTGGCTGCGGGGGCAGGGGCAGCGACTCGTCGCTCCGCTGGGTCGACTGGGCGGCCGAGACCCACCGCCAGGTCGAAGTCGACCGGGAACCGGGGCAGTACCTGGGCCATCCGACGACGGTGTTGCTGTCGGACGAACGCTCGATCCTGACGGTCTATCCGAAGGGCCACGGCGCCGGCCCGATCGTCATGAAGCGCAGCGGCGACGGCGGACTCACCTGGAGCGAGCGGCTGCCGACGCCGGCGAGCTGGGCGACGTCGATGGAGACGCCGACCGTGTTCGCGGTCGATCTGGCGGACGGACGGCGGCGGCTCATCATGTTCTCGGGGCTCTACCCGGTGCGGATGGCGCACTCGGACGACGAAGGCGAAACCTGGACCGAGCTCGACCCGATCGGCCACTTCGGCGGCGTCGTCGCGATGTCGTCGGTCGAGCGGCTGCGCAGCCTGGACGGCGAACTGATGGCGCTCTTCCACGACGACGGGAGGTTCTTCCGCCGGCCGACGTCCCGCTACGAGCGGATTCCCGGGTTCGTACCGGAGTTCAAGGTCTACAAGACGATCTCGCTAGACGACGGTCTCACCTGGTCCGAGCCCGAGGTGATTGCCCGGCATCCGGAGGCGCACCTCTGCGAGCCGGGTCTGATCCGCTCGCCGGACGGCCGCGAGATTGCCGTACTGCTCCGCGAGAACAGCCGCCAATTCAACTCCTTCGTCATCTTCTCGCCCGACGAGGGCCGCACCTGGAGCCGGCCGATCGAATTGCCGTCCTCGCTGACCGGCGACCGGCACGTCGGCCGGTACACGCCGGACGGCCGCCTCTTCATCACGTTCCGCGACCAGGCGCCGTCCAGTCCCTGGCGAGGCGACTGGGTGGGCTGGCTGGGCCGCTACGAGGATCTCCGCCGGGGCAGCCGCGAGCCCTGGGCAGGCGAGGCGCGGGTGCGGCTGATGGACAACAGGTATGCCGCGGACACGGCGTATCCCGGTCTCGAACTGCTGCCGGACGGCACCTTCGTGACGACGACCTACGGCCACTTCACGCCGGGGGAGGAGCCGTGGATCGCCACAGTGCGTTTCACGACGGCGGAACTGGACGAGGCCTCATCGGCGGCGCCGATTGACGCGCCGCCGAAGCCCGTGCTCCGTGTGGGGACCAGCGGCGACTATCCGCCGTTCTCGATCGTCGGGGGCTCCGCGGAAGAGCAGGCGGCGGACGACCCGCCGCCGAACGCCGATCGCCCCGCCGGCGCCGGCGATGTCGAGGAGACCGGCCCTTCCACCAGCCGCAGCGGCTTCGCCGTCGAGGTTGCCGGCCGCCTTGCGCGCGACCTCGGCTACGACCTCGCGTTCGTCCCGTTCGACTGGCCGGACCTGGCCGGGGCGGTCGCGGCGGACGAGTTCGACGTGGCGATGAGCGGCGTGACCTGGCGGCCCGGGCGCGCCGCGGCGGGATGGATGAGCCGGGCGGTTGCATCCGGGGGTCCGTGCGTCGTCTCGGCGGCGGACACGCCTTCGCCGCCGGGCCGCGTGGCCGTGAACCGCGGCGGCATCCTGGAGCGCTGGACGCGGGATCGCTTCGGCAGCGGCGCCACGCGGATCGTCGCCGTGGACGACAACCTGTCTCTCCCCGGCCGCCTGGAACGCGGCGAGGTCGACGCCTTCGTCACCGATTCGTTCGAGGTCGAGCACTTCGGACGCGACGGCTGGCGGCGCAGTTGCGAAGCGCCGGTCGACCGGAAGGTCTTCTGGGTCGCTCCCGGGCGCGCGGAGGACCTCGGACCCGTGATCGACCGCTGGATCCAGCGCAACGAGGGCTGGCTGGAAGGCCGGCGCGAGGAGTGGTTCGGCCGCGGCCAGGGCCGCGACGAACTGGATCATCTGCTCGATCTCGTGGCCCGGCGGCTCGCCTTCATGCCGCCGGTCGCCGTCTGGAAAGCGGCGCGCGGCGTGCCGATCGAGGATCGGGAACGCGAACGGATCGTGCTGGAGGCGGCCGGGCGGACGGCGGCGGAGTTCGGGCTCGACCCGGCGCCGGTACGCGAGTGGTTCGCGCTCCAGATCGACCTGGCGAAGGCGGTGCAGCGCCGGACCGCGCCGGCGGCGCCGACTCTGGAACTGGACGCGATACGGCCGGCCCTGATCCGCCTCGGCGAGCGTCAGGTGCGTGCCCTGCGGGCGCTGGCGGCCGGAGCGGTCGAAGAGCCCGCCCCGGCGGACCTCGAGGTCCTCGCGCCGTACCTGAGCGGCGCGGAGACAGAGAGAGTGCGCGCCGGACTGGTGCGTCTCCTGGCCGGGCTGGGTCGCGCGCGGGGGGACTGAGCGCTTCGCCGGTCTGGCGTGGCCGGCCCAGGCGGAAGCCGGCCGGAAGGCCGGCGCACCGACAGGTTTCAGTTCATTGCCGCGATGATGGCGCGCGCCATCTGCCAGGTGGACGACTGTCCGCCCAGGTCGGGTGTGAGACTCCGGCCTTCCTCGAGGACAGCGGTCACGGCCTGATCGATCCGGTCCGCGTCGTCGTGGCGGTCGAAGTGCCGCAGCAGGGCGGTGGCGGGCGTCAGCAACGGCAGCAGGTTCGCCTGGCCAGTGCCGATCAGGTGAGGAGCGTCGCCGTGGACCGCCTCGAAGACGTGGCAGTCGTCGCCGACGTTGATCGCGTGGCCGGTGGAGATGCCGCCCGCGAGGCCGGCGCCGAGGTTGCTCAGGATGTCGCCGTAGAGGTTGTCCATCAGCATGACGTCGAAGTCGTACGGGTTGAGCACCATGCGCATGCACGCCGCGTCGACGATGCAGTCGTCCACCTGAATGTCGGTGTACCCGGCGGCCACGGACCGGACCGTGTCGAGGAACAGGCCGTCGCTCTGCTTCATGATGTTCGCCTTGTGGATCACGGTGATCCTCTTGCGGCCGTGCCGCCTGGCGATGCGGAAGGCGTAGTCGGCGATCCGGCGGCAGGCGTCGCGGCTGACCACCTTCATGCTCTCGACCACGCCGTCGACGATCTCGTGCTCGATGCCGCGGTAGACGCTCTCGGTGATCTCGCGGATCAGCAGCACGTCCAGGTCCGGATAGCGGGTGGGGAGGCCCGGCATCGACCGGACCGGGCGCACGCTGGCCCAGAGTCCCAGCATCTGCCGGAGAGCGACGTTCGGGTTCTGGGGCCCGGGGCCGACCCGCACGGCGTCGGGACCAGGACCGATGAGCCGCGTCTTGAGCGCCACCCGGCAGTCGCGGATCGCCTCGGCCGCTTCGCCGAGAACGGTCTCCGTGTTCCGTCGCACGGCGGTCGGCACGTCGACGCGGACGAAGTCGAAGCGGGCGCCCGCGGACTCGAGGATCTCCAGTACCGGCGGCGCGGTCTCGGCGCCGATGCCGCTGGTGCCGACGATCAGGGCCACCCGTGGCCGCGCCGTGTCCCGTTCCGGCCCCGGGCCGGCGTCGCCGTTCGCGCTCATGGGCCGGCCTCCCGCTCCCGGGCAACGCCTTCGAGTTCGTGGAGCAGGGCGTCCGTGAGTTCGGACGTGTTGGCCGAACCCCCCAGGTCGCGGGTCAGGGAGCTGCCGTCGACGAGCAGTCGCTCGACGCCGGCACGGAGGTGGTCCGCGGCGTCGGCTTCGCCCACGTAGCGGAGCATCAGTTCGGCCGACAGGATGAGGGCGATCGGGTTCGCCAGATCGCGGCCGGCGATGTCGGGGGCGGTGCCGTGAACGGCCTCGAAGACGGCGCAACCGTCGCCGTAGTTCGCTCCCGGGACGACGCCAAGGCCTCCGACCAGGCCGGCGCAGAGGTCGCTCATCAGGTCGCCGTCGAGGTTGCCCATGACCAGCATGTCGAAGCGGGTCGGGTCCGTCGCGAGCTCGAGCGCCAGGTTGTCCAGCGGCAGGTAGTCGACCTGGAAGAAGGGGTAGCGCCGCGCGCACTCGCGGGCGCAGTCCAGGAACAGGTTGTCCGACAGGGGCGTGATGGACGCCTTGTGCACGATGGTGAGTTTCTTGCGGCCGTGGCTGCGGGCGTACTCGAAGGCGAACTGCATGATCCGGCGTGAGGCGTCCCGGGTGACGATCCTGAGCGCCTCGACCACGCCGTCGACGACCTCGTGCTCGCGGCCGCTGTAGAGCCCCTCCGTGTTCTCGCGGACGATGATCTGGTCGACGTCCTGGTAGCGGGCCAGCGTGTTGCCCGGCATCGAACGCACCGGCCGGACGCAGGCGAAGAGGTCCAGGGACTGCCGCAGGAGAACGTTGACGCTGCGCCAGCCGCCTGCCACGGGCGTCTGGAGCGGTCCCTTGATGGCGATCCGGTTGCGGCGGATGGAGTCGATCGCCTCGTCGGGGAGCGGCGACAGTCCCTGGTCGACTGCCGTGCTGCCGGCCACGACGGGTTCCCACTCGATCCGGCCGCCAGTGACGAAGTCGACCGCGCGCACCATCGCCTTGCTGACCTCGGGGCCGATTCCGTCTCCCGGGAGGAGAGTGACCGCGTACTTCAAGCCGCGTCGTCGACCATCGCCTCGATCAGGCAGGGGCCCGGCTCGGCGAAGCCGCGTTCGAGCGCCTCCGTCAGTTCCTCGCCGGTCCGCGCCTGGACGGCCGGCATGCCGAAGCCGCGGGCCAGGTCGAGCCACTCGACGCGGGGGCCGGAGAGGTCGGTCAGGTTGACGCTCTGCGGTCCGAGTTCCTCCACGCCGGCGCGGTGGAGCTCCACCTGGAGGATGCGGTAGACGTCGTTCGCGAACACCAGGTTCACGACGTCGACGCCTTCGCGGACCTGGCTCCACAGCGCCTGGATCGTGTAGAGGCCGCTGCCGTCGCCTTCGAGGTTCAGGACCTTGCGATCCGGACAGGCGATGGCGGCGCCGAGGGAAGCCGGCAGGCCCATGCCGATCGCGCCGCCGTTCTCCTGGAGGTAGGTGTGGGCCGGGGCGTTCATCGTCGCGGGATAGAAGCCGGCGCCGGCGGTGATCCCCTCGTCCATCACGATCGCCTGCTCGGGCAGAGTGGCGGCGATCGCCTGGGCCGCGACCCGGACGCCGATCGGCCCCGTGGGCGCCGGCGGCCTCTCGACACTCCGGGCCGGAGGTTCCTCCTTCGCGCCGAGCGCGCCGGCCAGCTCGTGGAGAGCCTGGCCGCTGTCCTCCGTCGGGTGGCTGAGGACGACGACGTCCGTGGACTCCGGGATCAACCGGCTGACGCCGCCCTCGTAGCCGAAGAACGCGACGGGGTCGAGCGCGCCGGCCAGGACCACGGTGTCAACGCCGCGAAAGAAGTCGACCGCCGGTTCGGGGAAGTAGGGGACGCGCGGCAGCGGCGGCAGATGCGGACCGCGCTCCATGCGTCCGCAGAAGGTCTCGGCGGCGAGCCGGCAGCCGGTCTTCGCCTGCACCTTCGCCGCCTCGCGCTGGGCGGCTTCCGTGAAGCCGGAGCTGCCGAGCATCAGCATCGTTCGTTCACCCTTCGACGTGGCGACGCGGGCTCGATCGACCGCCTCGGGGCCGACCAGCGAGGCGGGCGGGGGAGTCGGTTCGACGATCGGACCGTACGCCTCGTTCCACTGACAGTCGGTGGGCACGATCAGGGTGGCGATCTGGCCGGGATGACGGCGGGCGGCCGAGATCGCGTCCGCCATGTCGCGGGAGATGTGTTCGGCCGAGGCCGAGGTGCGCTGCCAGTCGGACACTGCCCGGACCAGACTCTCGACTTCGGTGTTGAGCGGCGGGTCGTAGTTCCGGTGCCACGTCGGGTGGTGGCCGATCACGTTGACGAGGGGAGTGCGTCCGCGGCGGGCGTTGTGGAGGTTCGCGAATCCGTTCGCGAAGCCCGGTCCGAGGTGGACGAGAGTCAGGGCGGGTTTGCCGGTCATTCGACCGTAGCCGTCGGCCGCGCCGGTGGCCACGCCCTCGAACTGGGCGAGCACGCCGCGCACGCCGGGAATCTCGTCGAGCGCGGCGACGAGGTGGATCTCCGAAGTGCCGGGATTCGCGAAACAGACTTCGACGCCGGCGTTCGCGGCGGTCCGGAGCATGGCCTGGGCGCCGTTCATCGGAGCGGGAGGGTAGCAAGCCGCCTCACGGGCGCTCGTGTCCTTCTTCCGCTGCCGCCGTGCGGGGTCGGGACTCGAGCGGCAGCGCGGTCGTGCGCTTGATCTCGTTCAGCACGATGCTGGTGAGCAGACGGTCGACGCCGGGGATCGCAGCGAGTTCGTCCGCCAGGATGTGCTCGAGGTGCCGGTAGTCGCGGGCCACGATCTTCAGCAGGTAGTCGTGCTCGCCGGTCAGGAAGTGGCACTCGAGCACTTCGGGGAGCTCGCTGATCACCTTGCTGAAGTGGCGCACCGCGTCCGCCTGGTGGTGAGAGAGGAAGACCTGGACGAAGCACAGCAATCCCAGGTTCACGGCGTTGCGGTCCAGCAGCGTGACCTGGCGCTGGATCACGCCGCGGTCTTCGAGCTTCCGGAGGCGTTTCTTCAGGCCTGAGGCGGAGAGTTCGACCCGTCGGGCGATGTCCGCATCGGTGCGGTTCGAATCCTCTTGCAGCAACTCGAGGATCGCGTAGTCCGTGGCGTCGAGGGGGCGGCCGACCGAGCGCTGCGACTCGGTGCTCTGGTGGTTGCTCTTGGGATCCATCGCGCGGATTCTTACACAGAGTGGGAGTCGGCCCGAATGGTAGCCGATAGAGGGAAATCTGAACTTGTTGTGCCTTGTTGGCTCTGATAGCGTCCTGATAATGGCTGTTGAGATACATCACCGCACCGTGAGCGCCGCCTTCCCTCCGCCGATCGGCGGACAACCGCCCGCGCAACCCGCGATGGCGCACCTGCTGGCGCCCTGGCTTCGCGGCCGCGAACGTTCCCTGTTGCGCCGCCTGGTGAACCGGGTTGCCCGACGCGACGTGATGTCGCTCGCTGGAGGCTTGCCGGCGGTGGATCTGTTTCCGGCCGAAACGTACGGCGCGAAGCTGTGCGAGCTTCTGGCCGACCCGTGCTCCGTGCAGTACGGGCCGCCAAGCGGGGCGCTGAAGGAGCAGGTCGCTCTCCTGATGCAGCGGCGCGGCGTTCCATGTCGCCCGGAGGAGATTCTGATCACGGCGGGCGCCCAGCAGGCGTTGCAGGTCGCGGTGGAGGCGCTGGTGGCGACCGGCGAATGCGTCGCACTCGAGCGCTTCGTCTACACCGGTATCCGCGAAGCGCTCGCGCCGCACTCGCCGCGGATTCTCACGCTGCCCAGCAGCCTGGACGACGGGCTCGACGTGGAGGCCCTGGAGCGGTACCTGCTGGCCGGGGAACGGCCGCGTCTCGTATACGTGATTCCGGACGCTCACAACCCGCTCGGGGTGAGTCTGACCCGGGAGAAACGTGAGCGGCTCGTCGTCCTGGCCGAGGACTACGACTTCGTGATCCTCGAGGACGATCCGTATGGCCTGCTGTGCTGCGACGGGGAGTTCGAACGGCCGCTGGCAGCCTTCGACTCGGAGCGGGTCATCCACGTCGGCACGTTCTCGAAGATCCTGGCGCCGGCTCTGCGCCTGGGCTGGATGCGCCTGCCGCCGCCGCTGGTCGACACCTTCGCGGCCGTCAAGGAGGCGGGCGACCTCGAGTGCTCCAGGCTGACCATGCTTGCCGTCGGTCGTCTGCTTGCCGAACTCGACGTTGAACGCCACCTCGAGCTGTTGCGGTCCACCTACCGGAGACGCCGGGACGCGTTGCTCGAAGAGCTCGCCGATCGACTCCCGGACGGCTGCGCTTTCTCCGAACCGGCCGGCGGCATGTTCGTGTGGGTCGAGTTACCTGCCGGGACGGACGGAGAACGACTGCTCGAGCGGGCCCTGGACGAGCACGGAGTGGCCTTCGTGCCCTCGGCGGCGTTCGCCGATATCCACGACCACGACGCGCCGGCCAACGCGGTCCGGCTGAGTTTCTCGACGCTCGAGCCGGAATCGCTGCGTCGGGCCGTGGCGAAGTTCGCGGCCTGTCTCTGACGAAGGCGGCAAAGGAAGACAACAGGAGGAAAGAAACATGAGTTTGGGAGTAGCGGAGACAACAGGGACGGGGTATCTGGCGGCGAGCGCCCTCGCGGAAGAGGACTTCTGCCCGATCCTCGGCTTCGATCACCTGGAGCTGTACGTCGGCAACGCGAAGCAGTCGGCCGCCTGGTACTGCCACGTCTTCGGCTTCGAGTGCACCGCGGTCCGCGGTCTGGAGACCGGAGAGCGGGCCTGCGCGTCCTACCTCGTCGAACAGGGAGACATCCGCCTCCTGTTGACCAGCGGTCTCCACTCGTCGCATCCCGCCGCGCGTTCGGTGCGCCGGCACGGCGATTCGGTCGCGGTCATCGCACTGTCCGTGCCGGACGCGGACGCCGCGTTCGATGCTGCCGTGGCGCGGGGCGCCGAGGTGGCCGCGGCGCCGGCGACGGCCGCGGACGGGCATGGCCGGTTCCGGCACGCGGCGATCCGTCTCTACGGCGACTGTGTCCTCCAGTTCATCGATCGCCGGGGCTACGGCGGCGTCTTCGGTCCCGGCTTCCGGCCGGCGCCCGTGATTCCCGGCGCTGCCGCCGGCCGGGACTGCGGCCTGGTCGCGATCGACCACCTGGTGGCCAACGTCGAGTTGGGGCGGATGAACGAGTGGGCGGCCTTCTTTTCGCGGGTGCTCGGCTTCAGCCAGCTCGTCCACTTCGACGACGAGGCGATCTCGACCGAGTACTCGGCGCTCATGTCGAAGGTGATGCAGGACGGCACGGGCGCGATCAAGTTCCCGATCAACGAGCCGGCCGAGGGCCGGAAGAAGTCGCAGATCGAGGAGTTCCTCGAGTTCCACGAGGGGCCCGGCGTGCAGCACATCGCCTGCCGGACGAACGACATTCTCGCTACGGTCACGCGTTTCCGCGAGAACGGCGTCGAGTTCCTGCACGTGCCGATCTCCTACTACGAGGATCTGGAGCAGCGGGTCGGGACGATCGACGAGCCGATCGATCGCCTGGCGGAACTCGGCATCCTCGCCGACCGCGACGAGGACGGCTACCTGCTGCAGATCTTCACCAAGCCGGTCGAGGACCGGCCCACGCTGTTCTACGAGATCATCGAGCGGCACGGCGCCACCGGCTTCGGCGCGGGCAACTTCAAGAGCCTGTTCGTGGCGCTGGAGCGCGAGCAGGCGGCGAGGGGGAACCTGTGAGAGCGGTCGGGGCCGCGCCCGGCCTGCTCGCCGGCGCGGATCTGACGACCGGCCGGGCCGCCTTCATCGAGCGCGCGCAGACCCGGGGCGACCTGTTCGTCGAGCAGCCCTACGATCTCTACAGCGAGGCGAACCAGGAGACCTGGAGGCGGCTGTACCGGGCGCTTGCCGGCAAGTGGGAGCGGCACGCCCATCCCCGCTTCCTCGACGGCGTGGCGCGTCTGGGCCTGGATCCGGATCGCATTCCCAGGCTCCGGGACGTCAACCGCTTTCTCGAGCCGCTGAGCGGGTTCAGGGCGCGGGCGGTCAGCGGCTACGTGCCGGCCTACCTGTTCTTCGACTGCCTGCGCCGCCGCGAGTTTCCGACGACGATCACGGTGCGGGACGGCGACCGGCTCGACTACCTTCCCGAGCCTGACATCTTCCACGACCTGGCCGGACACGTGCCGATGCACACGGACCCGGCCTTCGCCGACGTGCTGGTCCGCTTCGGTGACGCGGCGCGGACGGCGGCGCTCCGGGCGCGGGACGGCGACTGCCGGAGTGTCGAGAGCGCGCTCAGGGCGCTGGCGCGGTTCTTCTGGTTCACGATCGAGTTCGGACTGATGCGCCGTCCGGGCGGCGACGGACTCTGCGCCTACGGCAGCGGCCTGTTGAGTTCGGCGGGCGAGATCGGGCACGCGCTCGAGTCTCCCAGTGTGCAGCGGGTGCCCTTCCAGCTCGAGTGGGTCGTGAACCAGGGCTTCGAGATCGACTCGCTGCAGCCGCTGCTGTTCGTCGTCGACAGCTTCCGTCACCTGGAGCGCGAGGTACGCCGGCTGGAGCGCTGGCTCGGCGAGGGTCGTCTGGACAACGTCGCTCCGGGCGAGCCGGCGGTCAGCCGGGAGGATCTGCGCTCCTTCCTGGACGCCGGGCTTCAGTAGCCCGGCGGGCGCTCGAAACCGCCGATGCGCCTGCTCAGTCGCCGGGCGAGGTCGAGGGTCGTGCGGTCCTCGAGGAAGGGGCCCGCGATCTGGAGTCCGACCGGCAGGCCGTCCGAGGCGGCGCCGGCCGGGATCACGGTCGCTGGCAGGAAGGCGACCCCGGTGAGGCCGACCCAGAGCGTCTGCTCACCGTAGGCCCGCTGCTCGCCGTTGACGGTGATGCGGCGCGCGCCCATCGGTTCGCTGTGGTCGTGGGGAATCGCGGTGGTCGGCAGGCAGGGCAGGAGCACGGCGTCCCATTCCCTGAAGAACTCGTGCCACTTCCGGCGCATCTGGAGGCGGCGCTCGTTCGCGGACAGCCAGGCACGGTGTCGCTGGGAGGCCCAGCGCGCGGCGAGCGCGCCTTCCTCCTCCTCGCGCAGGCCGCGCACCGCGAGTTCCTCGATCTCCTGGTGGCTGAAGCCGCCGCACATGGCGGCGCCCAGGAGCTGGCCGAAGACACCGGTTGCGTAGTCGAAAGTGAAGTCGGGCCGGGCTTCGCGATCGACGGTGGCGCCCGCGGCCTCCAGGGCTTCCGCTGCGGCCTCGAGGCGCTCGCGGACCGAGTCGTCGATCTGGCAGGAAGGTTCCTCGAGCCACACGGCTACCCGGTAGTCGGAGATCTTCTTGTGACGAGGCGGCGGCAGTTCCAGCCGGTAGCCGGGCGCGTGCCAGTCGTCCGGCCCGGCGAGGAGGTCGAGGCCGAGTTCCAGGTCCTCCACGTTGCGCGCCATCGGCCCGGCGACTGCGATGTCGGCCTGGGTCAGGGTGCCCGGAGGACCCGGGATCTGGCCCAGCGCCGGCACGATGCCGTAGCTCGGCTTGTGGCCGAAGACGCCGCAGGTGGATGCCGGGCCGCGGATCGAGCCGCCGATGTCGCTGCCGAGTTCAAATGGCGTCAGTCCCGCCGCCAGGGCCGCGGCCGACCCGCCTGATGACCCGCCCGGTGTCCGCTCCAGGTTCCAGGGGTTGTTCGTCTGGCCGAACACCTCGTTGTAGCTCTGGGTGTCGCCGGCGTAGATCGGGAGGTTGGTCTTGCCGAAGATGACCGCGCCGGCGGCGCGCAGACGGGCAACCGGTACCGCGTCCACCTCGGGAACGTGGCCGCTCAGCTCGGGCGCGCCGGAGGTCGTGCGCATGCCGATGGTCTGGAAGGAGTCCTTGATCGTCATCGCGACGCCGTGCAACGGGCCCAGGTTTCGGCCGTCCGCCAACGCCCGGTCGGCGGCGTCGGCCTCGTGGCGGGCACGCTCGGCGTCGAGCGTGACGACGGTGTTGAGCGGCGGATTCAGCCGCTCGACTCGGTCGAGCAGATGCTCGAGATAGTCGCGGGAAGAAACACGGCGGGTCCGGATGGCGGTGGCCGCTTCGGTGGCGGACCAGTACGCCGCGTCCAGGGCCGGCGCCGGGTCGGTGGAGATGACGGGAGAGGGTTCGCTCATGGCGCGCAGGCTAGCAGCGGCACACCCGATGGCACCTCGCTTGCAACATACCTGGCCTGATCGAATCAGGATCTGGACTATGGTGTGGCCTCACAGGAGACAGGCATGGCGATCGTGAACCTCCATCCGCGGCTCTGTGGCGGGAGAGACTCCTGTCGGGTTCTGCTGGCCGTCCTCGCGGCCGCCCTGGCCTTCGGGTATCCCGCGGGAGCCCAGGAGCCGGACGCATTGTCCTCATCCGAGGTCGCTTTCGGTGAGGAGATCGACGTCCGGGTCGTCAACCTCGAAGTCGTCGTCGAGGACGGCGAGGGACGCCGCGTCCCGGGGCTCAGGGCGGACGACTTCCTGGTGCTGGTAGACGGTGAGGAGGTCGATGTCGAGTTCTTCACCGAGGTCTCCCAGGGGCGTGCGCGGTCGACGTCCGGCGCCGAGACGCCGCCGGCCGTGGGCGAGGGCGATGTCGTTGCCACGAACTTCCTCCTCTTCGTCGACGACGAACGCACTCTGGTGGCCCAGAGGCGGCCGGTGTTGCAGGGGTTTGCGGACAGGCTCGGCGTGCTGGATCCGGCCGACCGGGTGGCTGTGGTCGTACAGAACGACGGGCGCCTGGAACTCCTGAGTCCGTTCACGACGGACCGCGAGGCCACCCTGGCCGCACTCGGGGAGCTCGATCGGGGTCGACGTTTTCGCGGGCTGCTGGATTCCCGGCGAATCCTCAGAACGTTCACCGGAGGTCGTGGCGGAACGGTCGCGTACTTCGAAGGGGCAGGACCTCAGCGCTCGGCGTCAAGGGCCGCGGCCGACCTCGCGGCTCGAGGCGGGGGGCTGGCGCCGGTCGTCGACCGGGATGCGGGAGGCGAGACGCTTCTCGACAGCCGGACGTTCGTTTCCGAGGGCCTGGGCGCCGCGGGAGGGATCGTGGCGTCCGACCTGGTGTTCGCCAACATGAAGCCGGACAGCTTCGAGCAGGAAGCGAGAGCCTCGATCCTCGAGCAGGATCTGAGCCTGTCGGTCGATGCCGTGGTCTCGGCGATGCGGGCGCTCGATCCTCCCGAGGGACGCAAGGTGCTTCTGCTCCTGCCGGGATACTGGCCGACCGGGGAGTTCCGGCCCTCCGGCCGCGGCGCCGGGCTGCGGACCGATCTCGAGTTGCTGGACGGTCTGATCGACACCGCGAACCTGTTGGGCTACACGATCTATCCGATGGACCAGCAGACCGGCTCGCCCAACACGAGGTTGTGGCAGAACCTGCGCTACGTCGCGCGCGACACGGGTGGCAGGGCGTTCATGGCGGGGAGCAACGTCTCCGCTCTCGAGCTGGTCGCCAGCGACACGTCGAACTACTACTGGCTGGGTTTCGTGCCCGAGTACCGCCGCGATGACCGCGTACACGACATCGAAGTGCAGGTCCGGCACCCCGGCGTCCAGGTGCGGGGCCGCCGCGGGTACCTGGACCTGTCGGGAGTCGCGGAAGCCGACATGGAGGCTCAACGGCATCTCCTGTTTCCGCGGCAGCCGGAAGCGGACGAAATCAGGCTGAGGGTGAGAACCGGCGCCGCCACGTCCCTGCGCGGGAAGCGAATGAGCGTGCCGGTCGATGTCGAGATCCCGGTCGGGAGCTTCACGGCGGTGCCCTGGGACGGCCGGTACGTCCAGCGGCTGGAAGTGCGCTTCGCCACCATCGATCGTGACGGCTGGCGAGCGGAACAGCCGGCGATTCCCCTCGACCTGCGTCACGACGCCGCTCCTTCCCAGGACGGCGTGCACTGGTTCCGCGCCGACCTGGAGATGCGGTACCTGCCCCATACCGTGGTCGTCACGGTCCACGATCCCGTGTCGCGCCAGACGGCGAGCGCCCGCATCGAGGTGAAGCCCTGAGAACGGACGGCCGAACACAATCCCTGACAGAATCGGCTGCGCGTGGGTTACCCGAACTCTCCCAGGTCTTCACTCGTACTCGCGGCTGCCCTGATCCTTGCCTGGACCCAGGCGGCCGAAGCGCAGCCGCCGTCCGGGCAGTCGGAGGAACCGGCCCCCGAGCTCTTCTTCGGCGAGGAGATCGACGTCCGGGTGGTCAACCTGGAGGTGGTGGTCGAAGATCGGTCGGGAGACCGGGTCCACGGGCTGGAAGCCGATGATTTCCGGATCTTCGTGGACGACCTGGAGGTCGGCGTCGACTACTTCACCGAGATCCTGGAGAACCGGGCGGTGGAGTCGCGCGGAGGGGAGGCGCCGCCGGCGATCGGCGAGGGCGATTCGGTGCCGACGAACTACCTCCTGTTCGTCGACGACGACCACACCCACGTTACGTTCAGGAGGCCTGTTGTCCGCGGGTTCGCCAACCAGTTGGCGAACCTCGGCCTGCGGGATCAGGTCGCGGTCGTCGTGCAGAGCCGCCGCCGGCTGCAGGTCCTCAGCCCGTTCACGACGGACCGCCGGCGGACCCGCGCCGCGCTGGCGGAACTCGAGCGCGGGCGCCCTTTCGGAGGTCTGCTGAGGTCGCCGCGACTGATCGACCAGTCTCGCTTCGTCCAGGCCCCGGAGGGTGGTCTGGCGCCGGGCGCCCGATTCGACGAAGACCTCACCTCCGTAACTGCCGACCTGCCGTTCGCGGCGATGGACCTGCCGAGCGCGGCGAGCGAAGCGAGGGCCGAAAGTCTGGCGCGGGATCTCGAGTTCTCCGTCACAGCGGTCAGTTCCACGATGCGGTCGCTCGACGTGCCGGAAGGCCGCAAGGTCCTGCTGCTGCTGGCGGGCGACTGGCCGGTCGGCTCTTTTCGGCTGGCGGGCCAGGGGATCGGCCTCCGTTCGGACTGGAGCATCCTCGACGCGCTGATCGACACCGCCAACGTCCTCGGCTACACCGTCTATCCGGTGGATCAGCAGAGGCGGCCGAGCCTGATGCGCTGGCAGAACCTGCGGCAGATCGCTGAGCAGACGGGCGGCAGGGCCTACGTGGCCGGGGCGAACCTCGGAGCGCTCCGGAGAGTCAGTGAAGACACCTCGAACTACTACTGGCTCGGCTTCGTGCCGGAGTACCGTCGCGACGATCGGGCGCACGAGGTGCGGGTCGAGCTCCGGCGGCCCGGCCTGCGTGTGCGTTCGCGCAGGGGCTACGTCGATCTCTCGCGGCGAGCCGAGGCTGATATGGAGACGCAGGGCCGGCTGCTCTTTCCCGACGAGACCCGGACCCACGGGGAGCCGGTGCTGCGTGTGGAAATCGGCGAACCCGAACCGACCGGGCCGTTTCGCCGAAAGATGCTGGTTCCGGTGACCGTCCACGTCCCGGTGGGCTACTTTCCGGTGTTTCCCTTCGAGGATCGGTTCCTGGCCCGTCTGGAACTCCGCTTCGCCGTCGTCGACCGCAACGGCCAGCAAGCGCGGATGCCGGTCATTCCGCTCAGCCTGGCCGGCAGGACGCAGCCGGCGCCGGATGCCGTCGTGCCCTACGACACCGTCCTGACCCTGCGCCGGAGGCCGCACGACCTCCTCGTCTCCGTCCACGACCCGGTGAGCCGCCAGACCGTCAGCGTGCGGACCCAGGTGAGGCTGCGGATGGCAGCGACGACGACAGGCGGGTCGCCTTGAGCCTGGTCGACGGCGTCGGCGGCGCCTTCGTGTTCAGCGAAGACCCGAAGCGGCTTGCCGACTGGTACGCGGAGCACCTCGGCATCGAGTTCGAGGGCAGCGAGGAGTTCGGGGCCTTCTACGTCCGCTACGTGGCGGCGGATCCGGACGATCCCGCATGGGTAATGGACACGACATTCGCGATCATGAAGGCGAAGCGTCCAGTGCCGCGGATGGCGCGCAACGAGGGCGCGGAACAGGGCGACATGTACGGCGATCAGCCGTTCATGGTGAACCTGCGGGTGCGGGACCTCGACGCCCTGCTGGCGTACCTCGCCGAGCGGGGCGTCGAGCCGCTGCGCAGGGACGACGAGGGCTACGCCCTGTTCGCGTGGATCCTGGACGGAGAGGGAAACCGGGTCGAGCTGTACCAGCCCCGGGTGGAAGCGGCTCTCAGCGCCGCGCAGGCCTGATTGCCGCTACTCGAGACCCAGGCAGGCGTCCTTCGCGCCGGCCGGGTTCATCGCCTCGGCGCCTTCGCCGATGTAGACGATCTTCCCGTCCTTGCCGACCACGTAGGTGACGCGGTTGGCGGCCGTGGGGAATCTCTCCATCATGCCGCCGTACTGCTTGGCGACCTCGCCGCCAACGTCGCTCAGGAGCGCGAAGTCGAGCTCCAGTTCCTCGGCGAACCGCTTGTTTTCGTCCAGCACGTCGGTGCTGATGCCGAAGACGATGGAATCACTGCCCGTGAAGTCGGAGATACCAGCCTGGTATCCCTTCATTTCCATCGTTCAGCCGGCGGTGAAGGCTTTGGGGAAGAAGGCCAGGACGACGTTCTTCTGGCCGGCGAAGGACGACAGGGTCACCTCGTTGCCGTCGGTGCTGGGCAGGGTGAAGTCCGGCGCGGCGTCGCCGACGGCGAGGTCCGCGGCGGCCGCACTCGCCGGGGCGAGCGTGACGGCGCTAACGAGCATTGCGGCTGGCACGAGGCTTCTCATCGGTTCTCCGTTCAGGGGCCGCCCCTCTCCTGGAGTTCGGACGGCGTCGCTTGGTGGTCGTGGCGGCGGGAGTGTAGCTTAGACTGGCAGCCCGTTGCAGATGAGCTTCGAGGATGGAGTTGAGCAGATGATGAAGACGACCGGACACCGCATCGCTTTCCCTGCCGGGGCCGCCGCGCTGTTGAGCACGGCGCTGCTCCTGCCCGCCGCCCTGCCCGCCGTCGACGGGGACGGCGACATTCCGCGGACGGCGAACGGGCGCCCCGACCTCACCGGCGTCTATGACATAGCGACGCTGACGCCTCTCGAGCGCGATCCCGAGTTCGGGGACAACCTGTACCTGACCCCGGAAGAGGCCGAAGAGATCGCACAGGCGGTCGCCGACCGCCGGGCCGCCGATCTCGAGGCCAGCGACCCGACCCGGGAGGCGCCGCCGCCGGGTGGCGACGGCTCGCCGGGCGCCGCGGGCAATGTCGGCGGCTACAACGATTTCTGGCTCGACTACGGCAGCCGCTCGATCTCGATCGACGGCCGGTTCCGCACGTCGCTCGTCTTCGATCCGCCGAACGGCCGCCTGCCGGAGATGACGCCGGAGGCGCAGCGGAAGCGGATGGCCTTCTTCTCGCTGTTTCGCGAGAACACGGGGACCGCCTGGTGGATCGAGAACGACGGCCCGGGTCCCTACGACGACATGGAGCAGCGTCCCCTCGGCGAGCGTTGCATCCTCGGATTCGGTTCGACCTCCGGTCCGCCGATGCTGCCGACCGCCTACAACAACCTGAAGCGGGTGGTGCAGACCGAGGACTACGTGATGATCCTCGCCGAGATGATCCACGATGCCCGGATCATCCGCATCGGCGGCGCACACCTGCCGGCCGGGATGACGGCCTACATGGGCGATTCAGTCGGTCATTGGGACGGCGACACGCTCGTCGTCGAGACGAGGAACTTCGGCGGCAAGCCCGGCATGTACACCTATGGCGCCGGCGAAGAGCTGAAGGTCACCGAGCGCTTCAGCCGGATCGACGAACACACGCTGAACTACAGCTTCACCGTCGAGGATCCGACGACCTGGGAGACGGCCTGGAGCGGCGAGTTCCCGTGGCCGACCGCCGCCGGCCGGGTCTACGAGTATGCCTGCCACGAAGGGAACTACGCGCTCGGCAACATCATGCGCGGCGCCCGGTTGCTCGAGGCCGATGCGGCCGCCCCGGCCGGCGGCGGCGAGTAGCGTTCCGGGGGGCCGGTCGGCCGGCCTGGCGTTGGCGGCCGCCGTAATGGCGGTCGCGGGCTGCGCTGAGCCGAGGTCCGACGGGCGGGTGCTCCATGGTGTGCCGCCGGGCTTTGAACTCCACCCGGCGTTCGGGCTCGAGCTCGCGGCCGCCGAGCCTGTAACCGTCGACCCGATCGACCTCGCCTTCGACGAGCGGGGCCGCGCTTTCGTCCTGGAATTGCCGGGCTACCCCGACATGGAGCGCGCGGCCCGGATCGTCGCACTCTCCGACGAAGACGGCGACGGGCGCTGGGATGGCCGGCGGCTGTTCGCGGACGATCTCGGCATGGCGGACTCGATCCTGCCGTGGCGGCGCGGGCTGCTGGTGGCGGCGCCGCCGCACCTCGTGTACCTCGAGGACGTGGATGGCGACGGCCGGGCGGACCGGCGCGACGTGCTCATGAGCGGCTTTGCCGAGGGCAATCCCCAGCACAACGTCAACGCGCTGCGCTACGGCCTGGACAACTGGATCCACGGCGTCAACGGTGGCAACGGGGCACGCGTGTTCTGGCCGGGCGCTCCGGATGAGGTCGAGGACATCGGCCAGGACGACTTCCGTGTCGACTTCGACTCCGGCCGATTCGAGCGCACCGGACGTGGCGCCGGCGGCTTCGGCATGACCTTCGGGCCCTGGGGACGCGCCTTCGGCACCCACAACCTGAATCATCTGAGCCAGATCGTCATCCCGCGCCGCTATCTCGCCGGGCTGCCGGCGGCCTGGCAGGACGGTCGGCTGCGCCTCGCGGCGCCCGCGGACGGCGGTCCGGCCGAACTGTTCCCGATCGGCGTGCGGCAGACGCGTCCGAACCACCCCGAGCAGTCGAACCGCTTCTCGGCCGCGTGCGCGGTCACGGCGTACGCCGCCGGCGCGTTCGACGGCGCCGGACTGGATGACCGGGGAATCAGCGTGTTCGTGGCCGACCCGTCCGCGAACGTGGTCCATCGCGCCGTTGTCGACACGGCGGGCGCCGCGGCGGATGCCGGCCGCGGCCGGCCCGGAGTCGAGTTTCTGGCCTCCACCGACCCGCTCTTCCGGCCGGTGAACCTGACGGTCGGGCCGGACGGCGCGCTCTACGTCCTGGACATGCACCGCGGCGTCATCGAACACCCCGAGTGGATACCGGACCCGATGGAGGTGGAGCTCAACCTGTACGAGGGCGACGAGCGGGGACGCATCTACCGCGTCGTGCCTGCCGGCGGCCTGCCGGCCGGGCTCGCGGACTTCCGGGGTTTCGACCGCTCGCGGCCCGGCGAACTCCTCGACGCGCTGTCCAGCCCGAACCGGTGGCGGCGGCTGACCGCGCAGCGCCTCCTGGTCGAGGAGTTCGCGGAGGACCCGCCGGAGACGGTTGTCCGCGAACTTCGCGACCGGCTGGAGCATGCGCTGCCGCTCGGGAGACTCCACGCGCTCTGGACCCTGAGCGGAATCGGCGCGCTCGACCGGGTGTCCCTCGGTGCGGCCTTCGCCGACCTGGAGCCGGAGCTTCGGCGCAACGCGATTCTGGCGTTCGAGGAGATGCTCTCGACCGCGGGAGTCGCCGGTCCGCTCGAGGCCGAGCCCCGTCCCGCGCCGGACGCGAGCCGCTCCGCCAGTCCGCCCGAGCCCTTGTCGCAGGGCGGCTGGATGACGCTCATGGGCGAGTTGGTGGCCTCGATCGACGATCCCGATCCGGGCGTGCGGCTGCAGGCGATGCTGACCGCCGGAATCGTTGTCGGGTCGGAGGCCGTGGGCGGCGGCGACTCTCAGGGCGCGGCGATCCGGGCGGTGGTTGAGGAGGCGGCCCGGCTCGGACGCGACGCGCCGGCAGCGGCACCGCGGGATGTGCCCTGGCTGCGGCTCGCCGCGGTCTCGGTCCTGGCTGAGGATCCGGTGAGTTCCCTCGGATTACTGCTTCAGGCCGGCGATTCCGGCGGCGATGTGGTCGAGCGGGTCGCCGCTCTGGTTCCCGCGGAACGTGTGGCCGAGGTCGTCACCGGCGATCAGGTGCTGAGGGCCCTGTCGGGGTCCGGGGCCGGCGCTTCGGCTACGGGTCGTGGCCTGCTCGCGGGTTTGACCGTGGCCGCCGCCGGCGCCGGAGACCGGGGAGTTGACGCTTCGGGCCTGTCGGAGCCTCTGCGTCGCCTGCGACGGTCGGACGATGATGCCCTCGCGGCCGCCGCCTGGCGGCTGAGTTCCGCCGTGGGTGCCCGGCCGACGGCGGAGGAGGTAGCCCTTCTCGACTGCGCCGGCGTCCGGGCGGCCGACCGGACCCGCCAGGTGGAGGAGCGGCTTCAGGCGGTCGCCCTCTTCGGTCTTCGCCGGCATTGGCCTGGCGAATCGGAAGATGTCGACCGCTCGTGTCCGGACGCCGCCGCGGCGGCCGGTACGGGTTCGTCTGGCGGAACCTGGCTGGAGCGGATGGGTGCGCTGCTCGAGGTTGGGCAGCCGCGCGAGATCCAGCGAGCGGCCATGGCGGAGCTGGCGTCGGCGGCCGAGGCGATGGTCACGGCCTACGTGATCGAACGCTGGCCCTACCTGGGACCGGACGCCAGGCGCGACGCGGGCAGCTACCTGATTCGAGGCCGGGGCCGGCACGCGGCCCTTCTCGACGCGCTCGAGAACGGCCGCATCCGGGTCGGGGAGATGAACTTCGTCCTGGAGCGGCGCCGCTTCCTGCTGCGTTCGCCAGAGCCGGAGATCCGCCTGCGTGCGCAGGCCTTCTTCGACGATGCCGGCGTCGTCACCCGCGCCGAGGCGCTCGAGGCGATGCGGCCGGCGCTCGGACTCGACGGCGATCCGGAACGGGGCGAGGCCCTGTTCCTCGAACTCTGCGCCCGATGCCACCGGAGCGGAGGGGCTGGCAGCGGACCGGGACCGGACCTGTCCGGCATCGGTCGCAAGAGCGCGGAGACCCTTCTGCACGACATCCTGGACCCGAACGCGGCGGTCGACGCCTCCTACGTGAACTACGTCGTCGAGACGACGGACGGTGAGATCCACACGGGTTTGCTGGCCGAGAGCACCAGCGGCGGGATCGTCCTGCGGGCGGCGGAGGATCTCCTGATCGAAGTGCCGGCCGAACGCGTCCGGGAGGTCCGCAGCGACGGCCTGTCCATGATGCCGGAGGAGCTGGAGGCGGGTCTGGAGCCCGCCGACATGGCCGATCTGCTGGCGTTCCTGAGTCTCTAGCGCCGGCGGAGCGCTTCGATCTCGAGGAAGCGCTCCTTCAGCCGGACCGCCTGGTCCAGATCGAGCACCAGGTAGATCTCGTTCGGTCTCGGCCCGCGGCGGAGGTAGTCGTAGAGATAGCCGGGGAGCTTGTCGTGACGGCCGAGCGCGCGCCAGAACGCTTCCGCCGCGAGGTCACGGGCGCGTTCGGAGAAGGGGGTCACGACCCTGTGCTCGAAGGGCCGAAGGTCGTGCATCGCCTCGAGCGCCAGGTAGTTCAGCCGGCGGACCGTCTCGTCGACGGGATAGGACAGGACGGAGCCGAAGGGCATCGGGTCGCCGAACCACGGCGGCAGCGACTCGAGCGCCGTGTTCGGCCCCAGCGGATAGGGCTCGGCACGGGTCGCGTGGTTCGTGTAGAACAGCAGGAGGCCGTCCCAGCCGTTCTGCTCGAGCGCCTCGATCAGGGCGACCGTCGCGTACTGGTGGTCCGGATGGCTGTCGAGCAGCGGGTTCGCCGTGGCGATCAGCTCGGCGCCCGTCCAGTCCACCTCCCGGCGCAGGTCCGCGACGAGTTCGGGCCAGCTCGACGTGAACGGCCGCGTGGCCAGTTGCGGCTCGGTGTTCAGCCGGCGGAAGAGGCCCGGATCGTCGAGGTCGGCCAGGATCGAGCCGACGACTTCGGGTCGCTGCTCGTACAGGCGGCGGAGGGTGCCGTCGAAGTAGCCCAGGTTGCGCGCCCGGTTGAACGGGACGTCGCCCAGGAACGGCACCGTCAGGCTGTCCCAGGTGCGCATCCAGCCCTTGATCCGGTAGTGCTCGCCCGTGTCCGGGAACAGGCCGCCGTAGTTCTTGCCGCCGTAGTCGCCGGCCGTGACGGTGACGACGTCTGCACGGGTCGTCGCATAGAGGCCGAAAGAGGCGATCTCGGCGTCGTCGGGGTGAGGGGCGACGACGAGAACGCGGGTCGCCTCGTCGATGGGCGGGTTCTCGAACACGACCAGGCGCGTCGGTCCGAGCTGCCAGCCGATTTGCCGGCCGACCATCTCGATTCGGTGGGCGCCCGCCGCAGGCGAGACATTCAGGTAGCGGCGGCCGGTCGAGCGCGGCGCGAAGGACTGGGTGAAGTTCCGGCCGTCCGCGCGGAACTCGATGCTGGGGGACAGCGACGGCAGCAGGGGTCTGGTCCTGGCCCGGAACTCGAGCAGGGCTGTGACATCCCGGCTCGGTGCCTCTGCCGGCCAGTCGAAGCCGTCCCGACCGAGGCGGACCTCCCAGGTCGTGCCGTCGCGCTGGTCGAGAGCGTAGTCGTGGGCCTGCCGGGGATCGTGGCGGAAGAAGTTCCGGTAACCGCTTCCCCGGCAGTGCCCGAACAGCCCGACCGCCAGAACCGCGGTCAGCACCAGGGCGATGTTTCGCCGCTCGCGGGTCATCTCAGGTGGGTTCAGGGCCGGGAAGGCGGCGGCGGTGCGCCGATGTAGCGGCAATGGCCGCGCTCACCGAGCAGATCGTCGATTTCGGAGGCCACGGCATCGTCGACAGGCGCGCGGCTGCCGTTCGCGCCGGCGAGAACCGTGCGGTCCGGGAGTTCCAACTCGAATTCGACCTCGACGCCGCCGTTCCTGCCCCGGCTGCGGCGCCTGTCGAGCAGGTCGCGCAGTTGTTCCAGCTCCTCGTTCAGGGGCTCGTCCGTGGTTCCGGCCTCGCCCCGGAGGTCGAGGTGGATGCGCAGGCGGCGGGCGAGTTTCACCGGCGCCTCTTCGACCGGCACGACCTTGCTGACCACCAGGTTCGGTTCTTCGCGCCGCCGGTCGACGCGGCCGGTGAAGAACAGCACCGCGCCACGCTCCAGTCGTTCCTCGTACTCGGCGTAGGCGTCGGCGAACAGCACGCCCTCCACGCGCGCGCTCTTGTCCTCAAGCTGGATCATCGCCATCTTCTGGCCGGGATTGCGCCCCTTCCGGGTGCGGGTGGTGCGGAGCGAGCCGAGCAGCGCTCCCAGGACGACCTCCGTGTCGGCCGGCAGGGCCTTCAATTGCTCGACGTTCACGTTGCCGAAGCGTTCGAGCAGCTCGCGGTGGTCGTCGAGGGGATGGCTGGAGGCGAAGAACCCGAGCGCCTCCTTCTCGTGCGCCAGCAGTTCGCCGGCGGTCCAGGGCGGCACCGCCGGCAGTTCCTGGCCGGCGTCCCCGTCGGCCTCGGGCGAGTCATCCGAACCGCCGGCGAACAGCAGGCTGGCCTGGCCGCTCTCGCGGTCGGCCGCCGCCCGCTGCCCGGCCTTGACCGCTGCGCCCAGCGCATCGACCATCGCCGCCCGCTGGTCCTTGCCGTGGATGCCGTCGAAGGCGCCGGACTTGATCAGGGCCTCGATCGTCGAGCGGTTGACGGTCTGGAGCGGCACGCGCCGGCAGAAGTCCCAGAGGCTGCTGAAGCGGCCGCCTTCCTCGCGCGCCTCGAGGATCGCCCGCACCGCTTTCTCGCCGACGCCCTTGACCGCCGACAGGCCGAAGCGGATGTGTCCGTTGCCGCTCGTCTGCTCCTCCCCGGGCTCGAACACGACATGGAAGCGGACGCCGGAGCGGTCGATGTCCGGCGCTCCGACTTCGATGCCGCGACGGCCGCCGGGGAGCTTCACGCGCGCGCATTCGTCGACGTAGTGGACCAGCTTGTCCGTGCTGTCGGCGGCATAGGTGAGGACGGCCGCCATGTACTGGACCGGGAACCAGGTCTTGAGGTACGCCGTCTGGTACGCGAGCAGGGTGTAGCCGACCGAGTGGGACTTGTTGAAGCCGTAGCCCGCGAACTCCTCGATCAGGCCGAACAGCCGGGTCGCCTGCTGTTTCGCGAGCCCCTTGTCCCGTGCGCCGTCGACGAAGCGCTGCCGGGCCGCGTTGATCGTCTTGCGGCTCTTCTTGCTGATCGCCTTGATCAGCGTGTACGCCTCGCGGAGCGGCACGTCGCCCAGTTCGTGGACGATCTGCATGACCTGTTCCTGGTAGACCATGATGCCGTGGGTGTCGGCCGTGTGCCGGTCGACGATCTCGTGGACCTGCGGGGTCTCTTCGCGGCCGTGCTTGCGGTCGCAGTAAGTCGGGATCAGTGCCATCGGCCCGGGACGGAAGAGGGCGTTGGCGGCCACCAGGTCCTCGAGCCGGTCGGGCTTCATCTGCAGCAGCAGGTTGCGCATGCCCTCCGATTCGAACTGGAACGTCCCGGCGGTGTCGGCGCTGGAGAAGACCTGCAGGACCGTGGGGTCGGCGAGGTCGATGTGGTCGAGATCGAGTGGGTGCCGGCCCTCGGGGCAGGTTGGAACCGCTTCGGCGATCGCCTCGGACGGCAGGGTCTCGCGCACGAGCTGGCGGCAGCGCTCGATGATGGACAGGGTCGTCAGCCCCAGGAAGTCCATCTTGAGCAGGCCCATCTTCTCGACCGTGGGCCCGTCCCACTGGGTCACGAGCACGTCCTTCGAGCCCTGGGTGCGGCTGGTGGCCAGTGGCACCAGGTTCTCGAGGGGCTGGGTCGCGATGACCAGTCCGGCGGCGTGGACGCCGCTGTGCCGGGTGATCCCCTCGAGTTCCCGCGCCGTGTCGATGACCTCGCGAACCTGCTCGTCGCTCTCGTACAGCTCCTTCAGTTCCTTCTCGCGGCCCAGGGCCTGCTCGATCGTCACGCCGAGTTCGGCGCCGATCAGCTTCGAGATGCGGTCGACCTGGGCGAGCGGGAGCTCGTGCACCCGTCCGACGTCGCGGATCGCGGCGCGGGCCTTCATTGTGCCGAAGGTGATGATCTGGGCGACGTAGCCGTACTTCTCGCGGACGTACTCCAGGATCTCCGCCCGGCCGTCCTGGCAGAGGTCGATGTCGATGTCCGGGTACTCGCTGCGGTCCGGGTCGGTGAAGCGCTCGAAAAGCAGGCCGTAACGCACCGGGCAGGCGTGCGAGAGCCCGAGCGTGTAGCCGACCATCGTGCCGACGCCCGAGCCGCGCGCTGTGGCCGGGATGTCGCGCTTCCTGGCTTCGTTCACGAAGTCCCAGACGATCAGGAAGTAGGCGCTGATCCGCTTGCCGGCGAGGACCGAGAGTTCATGGTCGAGACGGCGGCGGTGCGCGTCCTCGACCCGGTCGCCGTAGCGCCAGGCGAGGCCGGCTTCGCTGAGCTCGCGCAGCGCCCGGTCGCAGTCGGCATGCAGCGCGGCCAGTTCCTCCTCGTCCGGCTGCTCGGCCAGCGGCTCCACGCGGTAGCCGGCGCAGAAGCGGTCGAACCAGGCTCCGCTGCCCGGTTCCGGCTCCGCCGTTCCCGCCGGCAGTGGAGGAGGCTCCAGGCGCTCGACGCGCACGAGCGGCGCGTGGTTGGCGGAGAAGTCGAGTTCGACGTTGCAGCGGTCGGCGATGCGGCGGGTGTTGAGCAGGGCCTCGGCGGTCCCGGGCCTGTCGAAGAGCTCGGCCATCTGCTCGGGACTCTTGACGTAGAGCTCCCTCGGATAGTGGAGCCGGTCCTCCTGGTCCTTCGACTTGCCGGTCGAGACGCAGATCAGCGTGTCGTGGCTGTTCCAGTCGTCGGCGGTGAGGAAGTGCGCGTCGTTGTCGCACACGATCGGCAGGTCGAGGTCGGACGCCAGACGCAGGATCTGCTCGTTGACCTCGTCCTGCTCGGGCGTCTCGTGGCTCTGCAGCTCGAGGTAGAAGCAGGGCTCCCCGGTCTCATCGGCGGGGAAGGTCTTCAGGTGCCACTCGGCTTCTCGCTTCGCCCGCTCGTAGTGGTCTTCGCCGCCGGTCTTGATGTTCCGCAAGTGGTACGCGAGGGAGGAGCCGAGGTGGCCGTTGATCGCGATCAGGCCCTCGTTCCACTGCTTGAGCGTTCCCTTGTCCATGCGGGGCTTGTAGTAGAAGCCCTCGGTGTAGCTGTCGGACGAGAGCTTGACCAGGTTTCGCCAGCCCGCTTCGTTGCGGGCCAGCAGTACCAGGTGGAAACCGCCGTCGGCGACGCCCTGGGTTTCCTTGAACCGGCGGTCGGACGTTTCCGTCCTGATGTCGGGCGCCACGTACGCCTCGATCCCCAGGATGGGCTTGACGCCCTTCTTCCGGCAGGCCTCGTAGAAGGCGACGGCGCCGAACAGGTTGCCGTGGTCGGTAAGGGCGACCGCGTCCATGCCGAGGCCGGCGATGCGGTCGACCAGGGGCACCATCCGGTTGCCGCCATCGAGCAGCGAGTACTCGGAGTGGAGGTGGAGGTGGACGAAGTCCGGTGCCATGCTCGGATGTTGAGAATCCACGCCGCGCTCGGAACCTCGAACCGGTTCGCGCCGGGCGTCGACGGCGCCTAGCATCTCACCGGCGACAGGCCGACGCAAGCGGCTGTGGAACTGGCCGCCAGGCGGCTTCGCGGCGTTCCCTTGCGTCCTAGTCAGTGTGGCCGCGGCCTCGACCTCTGTCGACTGGAGTACGGCGCTGGCCCGGGCGCCGCTCCTGCCCCTGGCCGTGCTGCTGGCGGTGGCGATTCTCGCCGGCGGCAGGGAGCGCTCGTACCTTCCCGGATTCGATCCGGAACGCCCGGTCGCGGTGGACGTGGCCGTGCCCGCTCTCGGCGCCGCGGCCTGGCAGCGTACCGACGAAGGGTGGACGGCACGAGTGGACGTCCACGCGGTGGAGCAGGCGGGGCGGCCGGTCGCCGGACCGGACCGCGCCTGGCTCCGGTTGCGCGGCGAGGGGTCGCCGCCGGCCGAGCGACGGCTTCGCGTGCGCGGGTACTTCAGCCGGAGGCCGGCGTATCGCAACCTGAACCGGTCGCGGCCGGGCGACTGGGGACTCAACGTGAAGAGTCTGGGGCTGATCGAACCCATGGGGAGAACGCCGGGCTGGGGCCTTCGGATCGCCGCCAATCTGCGGCAGCGCCTCCTGCGCCCGCTCGACGAGACGTCGGGGCCTGGCGCCCTGCTGGCCCGGGCGCTGGTCTTCGGCGACGCGCGACGGGTGCCGCCCGAGTGGCGCACCGGGCTACGTCGAGCCGGTCTGTCCCACCTGCTCGCCGTCTCGGGGCTTCACGTCGGACTGCTCCTGGGCGGCTTCTGGTGGCTCTCCGGTGCGCTCCCGGGCCGGGTTGCCGCGGTCGGCGGGGTAGCGGTGCTGCTCTTCTATGGCTGCCTCGTCGGTCCACGGCCATCGCTGCTCCGCGCGTCGGTGATGGCGCTGCTGGTCATCCTGTCGCTGTCCGTCGAGCGGCCGCCGCAGGCGCTCAACTCTCTCTCCGCCGCGCTCCTCGTCATCCTGGCTTTCGATCCGCCTGCGGCGTTCGATCTGGGCTTCCAGCTCAGCTTTCTGGCTACCGCGGGCATCCTGGTGCTGGCGCCCCGGCTGCTGAGGTGGTGGCGGCGCCCTGCCTTCTCCGGACAGGTGCGGCGGGCGATGGTCGGCCCGGAGGCCCTGATGGTCGGGCTGGCGGCGACGATCGCCGCGCAACTCGCCACCCTGCCCGTCACCGCCTTCGAGATCGGCCTGCTGACGCCGTTCTCGCCGTTGCTCAACCTGGTCTTTGTTCCGCTCACCGCCGTCACGCTCGGCGTCTCGCTGGCCTGGGTCGGTCTGGCGTTCACGGCCTCGGTTCCCGTACTGGGGGAGATCCTGGGACCCGGCGCTCGCCTGCTTCAGGCGCTTCTCGATCTGCTCACCCTGCCGTTCGCGTCGCTCGCACACCTGCCGGCGGGCTCCTGGCTGGCCCTGCCCTTGAGCGTCGATCCGGTCGCCGCGCTGGCGCTGGCGATCTGGCTCGGCGTCCTGGTGTCCGGGTTCCGGCGCGCCTTCTGGGGAGTGGCGCTGGTTCTGGTTTGCACTCCGGCGCTGCCGGACGACGAACCGAGCCTGGCGATGCTCGACGTGGGGCAGGGGGAGGCCATCCTGCTGCGGAGCGGCGAGCGAGGCCCGGTGATCCTGGTGGACGGCGGGGGCTACCGGCGGGGCAACTTCGCGGAGGCGGCGCTGCTTCAGGCTCTCGCGGCGGAAGGGGTTCGACGGATCGACCTGGCGATCCTCTCGCACGGCGATTCGGACCACTGCCGTGGACTGCTCGAGTTGACGTACTACCTGAGGATCGAGCGGTTGTGGGCGGTGCCGGTGGAACTTCGCGACGGGTGCGGGCGAGCCCTTGCCGACCGCCTGGGCCGGCGGGTGCGGGGAGTGGTGCAGGGTGAAGGCGGCCAGTTCGGGGCCTGGAGTCTGGAGGTCCTCCATCCTCCGCCGGACCGCGCGGACGGCGGCAACTCCGCGTCGATGGTGGTGCGGGCGTGCGTCGACCGGTCCTGCGCGTTGCTGACGGGGGATGTCGACGTCACGGGCGAGCGGGAACTTGTCGCGCGGGCACGGCGCCACGGCATTGCCCTCCGCAGCGACGTGCTGAAGGTGGCGCATCACGGCAGCCGGACCTCGACCGGTCCCGGGCTGCTGGCGGCGGTAAGGCCGCGTCTGGGGATCGTGTCGGCCGGCCGACGCAATCCGTACGGCCATCCCTCGCCGGAGGTCGTGTCACGGATGGAGGACCGGGGAGTCCGGGTTCTTCGCACGGACCTCCACGGCCGGATCGAGGTTCGCTTCCGCCGCGACGGTGCCGGCGGCCGGCGTCCGGTCGTGCGGGTCGCGGCCTGGCCTCGGCGCCAGGCGGAGTAGGGTCGGCGTCGGGGCTATCCTGCAACCATGTCCTCGCCTCCCTGGCAGGTGATCGCCGTCCTCGGTCCGACCGCCACCGGCAAGAGCGCGTTCGCGATGGCGTTGGCCGCCGACCTCGCCGAACGGGGCCTCACGGTCGAGTTGATCAACGCGGACGCTCTGCAGGCCTATCGGGGACTCAGCATCGGCACGGCGAAGCCCGGACCGAGAGAGCGGACCCGGGTTCGCCATCACCTGATCGACGTCATCGAGCCGCACCGGGCGTTCTCGGCCGGGGAGTTCGCGCGACGCGCGGCGGTGGCGGTGGAAGAGATCGAAGCGCGCGGGGCGCTGCCGATCCTGGTGGGCGGCAGCGGCTTCTACCTGCTCGCGCTGTTCGAAGGGTTGGCGCCGGTGCCGCCGGTCGGCGCCGATGTGCGCGAGGCCTTGCGCGCCGACCTTCGTTCCCGCGGCCTCTGCACGCTCTTCCGGGAGCTTCGGCGGGTGGATCCGGAGAGCGCTGAGGCGCTTGACCCGGGCGATACCCAGCGCGTCCTTCGCGCGCTCGAGGTGGTGCGGGCAACCGGCCGGCCGCTGTCCGAGTGGCAGCGCCGGGGCACGGAGGACCGGCTGGAACGAAGGGTGCTGAAGGTCGGATTGACCCTGCCGAGAACCGTTCTGTACGATGCCGTGGAGAAGCGGGCCGGACGCATGCTGGAGCGCGGCTGGCTGGCCGAGGTCGAGCGCCTGCGGGAACACGCGCGCGGGCGTGGCGGTTGCTCCCTCGGGGAGTTGCCGGCGTTCCAGGCCATCGGCTACCGGCAGCTCGCCGATCACCTGGATGGGAACTTGACGCTGGAGCAGGCCTTGGAGGAAACGGTCCGGGCGACGCGCCGCTACGCCAAGCGGCAGGAGACGTGGTTCCGGAAGGAGCCGCGGGTCTGCTGGATCGACGCAGTGGCAACCGGCGAAACGGAGCGGGCGCGGAGGCGGATCGTCGAAGCGCTGATCGACGGCCGGCCGTTCGAGGCGGCGCCGTGAGGGCCGCCCGCCGCGTGGCGGCGCTGCTCGTCGCCTGCCTGTGGGGCGTCGCCTGCGTGACGACGGCCATTGTCGAAGCGCCGCCTGAGGTCACCGAGCTCGACACCGGCATTCGCTCCTTTCTCCGTGAACCGCTTCTCGGCTACGAGGGCAACATCCCGGAGCAGAGCCGCTACGAGCTGGCCGCGGCGTCGGCGGCGCTGAGGCGCGGCGAGGTCGAGGTCGCCCGTACGAGCGCGGAGACGCTGCTCGGCATCGACCCGACGCTGCTGCCGGCCTCCGTGTTGCTGGCCCAGACCCACTTCGCGGCCGGTGAGAACGCGCTGGCGGTCGACCTCCTGGCGGCGCCGCTGGCGGCTCGTCCCGGCTACACGGCGGGTCAGCTCGTCTATGCGCGGGCGGCGGAACGGACCGGTGACGCGGTCGCCGCCTATCGGGCCTACCGGAGCATCGCGGCCCTCGATGAGGTCGCGGCGGAGCGCGCCGCGGCGCTCGAGGACGAGGCCATTGCGGAGTTGAGCGACCGGATCGCCGCGGCCATCGACGGCGGCGGGATCGCGGATGCTGCCGCGGCGCTCGAGGTCCTCCGTGCGTGGTCGCCGGGCGACCGGGCGGTCGCCGACCTGGAACGGCGCCTGGCGCGAGCCCGCGGGGACACCGGGGCCGAACTGGCGGCGACGCGCGAACTCGTTGCGGCCGGCAACGACTCGCTGGAAGTGCTCCATCGCCAGGCCGCGTTGGAACTCGAGGCTGGCGACGCCCGCCGGGGACTCGAGCTGTACGAAGATCTCGCCCGACGGCATCCCGGCAACGGCGAGATCGCGGCGGGTCTGGCCGCGGCTCGCTTCACCTGGCGAACCAGGCTGCTGCCGGAGAGCGTGCGTGAGCTCTTCGAGGCCTCGAGTCTCCTGCGCGGCGACTTCGCGGCGCTCACGGCCTGGCTCGTGCCCGGCATCCGAACCGGGCCGGCCGGCAGCACGGTGATCGTCAGTGACATCCTGGAGCATCCGCATCGTCGCGAGATCGCGCGGCTCCTCAACCTGGGACTGATGGAGCCGGCGGACGCGGCCGTGCGCCGCTTCGGGCCGAACAACTACATGCGTCGCGGTCCGGCACTGGCCACGCTGCTCCGGATGCCGGGCCGGGTCGGCGGCGGCGCGGCCTGCGTCGGCGAGGCGGGCGGCCCGGCCGCGGACGACGTGGACGCCGTGTGTGAGGCTGCCCTGCGCTGCCGGCTCATCTCGGAACCGGCGGAGTGCCGCCCGGAACGGGCGATCTCGGGGCCGGAGGCGGTGGAGGCACTGCGTCGGACGCTGCACCTGATTCAGTAACGTCGTCGGTCGGCAACGTCGAACCCGCCATGCCGGTCCGGGGCAAGGCCGCCACGAATCGACCATCCGGAGCACCTCATGACCGCAGCCGCTTCTTCCGTCGTCAACCCTGCCTCCGCCGTTGCGACGCTCGACCGGGAGCGGGCGATCGTTCTGGTCATCGACCTCCAGGGCCGGCTGGTGGACCTGATGGACCGGTCCCGGATGCTGCTCGACGGTACCGCGAGGCTGCTGCGCCTGGCGCAGTTGTTCGACCTGCCGGTGATCGTCACCGAGCAGTATCCGCAGGGGCTGGGGTCGACCCGCGAAGAGGTGGAGGCGGTGATCCTGGAAACGGATCCGGAGGGCGGCCGTACGTGGCGGGTGGAGAAGGACTCCTTCGGCTGCTGCGGCGTGCCGGCGTTCGAGGCGGCTCTGGATGCCGCGAGGCCGGGACTGCCGGCGCCCGACCGCCAGGTCGTCGTGGCGGGGATCGAGGCGCACATCTGCGTCGTGCAGACCGTGCTCGATCTGATGGCGCGCGGGACCGACGTCCACGTCTGCTGGGACTGCGTCAGCTCGCGCGGCGAGGAGTACCGCCGCCACGCGCTCGAGCGGATGGGCAACGCGGGCGCCCAGATCACGAACCACGAGTCCGTCGCCTTCGAGCTCGCCAGAGACAAGAACCACCCGCACTTCAAGGGAGTGAACCGGCTCCTGAGAGAGGGACAGATCGCGTGATGCTCGCCGGCCCGCGCCTCGTCCGGGCCGTGTTGCCGGCGCTGCTGTGCCTGCCGGTTGCCGCGCAGACACCCGCCGGCACGGGCGAGGCGGAGGCGGCTGTCCGCGCGACCTTCGAGGCCTACCGCCAGGCGTTGATGGCCGGCGATGGCGAGTTGGCGGCCTCCCTGGTCGATCGGGAGACCGGGGAGTACTACCGGCAGCTCAAGAGGCTGGTGCTCGAGGGAAGCGAGGAGGAAGTCCGCCAGCGCACGTTCGTCGACCGTTTCCTGGTCGTCGCCTTCCGCCATCAGTTCGCCAGCGACGAACTGGCGGCGATGGAACTTGCGGACGTGATCGTGCGGGCGATGGATCTGGGCTGGATCAACTCCGCGGCGATCGAGCAGCTCGCGATCGGCACCATCCGTATCGAGGGAAATGGCCCGGTCGAGGGAAACGAGGCCGTGGCCGCGGCCCGAACCCGGGCCTCGCTCGAGGACCCCTCCCTTGCCGGCGGGTTGGATGAACTCGAGTACCGCTTCGTGAACGAGGACGGGCAGTGGAAGTTCCGGTTCAGCTCTTTCATCTCTTCGATCGACGCTGTGATGCGGAACCTCGCGGCGCAGCTCGGGGCGGACGAGGACGACCTCATCTTCACCCTGGTCGAGTCCCTGACCGGTGTCGAAGTGCTGCCCGAGGTCTGGGAATCGCACGACCGCTGACCGGGCAGGATTGCTGGAGGATCGAGGGCCCCGCGGGGACTCCGGCTGGCCGACCGTCAGGCCGTTCAGTGCGGTACGATCCCGTCGTGCCGAGCCGGCGAACAGCCCTCGTGGTCCTGGTTGCTGCCCTCCTCGCGGGAGGAGCGGCGGCCCTGGTGGCCAGGGGCGCGGCGCCGCCGGCGACACCTCAGGTCGGCGCCTCCGACGAGCGCCGGGCCTTTCGCGGCCGGCATCGCGGAGCGTTGCCGCCTCAGGCGATGCGGACCTTCGAGCGGTACCTGTACAGACCCGTTCACCCGGACGAGGTGCTTCGGGAGTTCTACTTCACCAGGCTGGCCTACAGCGGCCACATGTACAGGGGGTTCGCAGGGAGCTGGTCGATCGACTATCCGAAGGCCGATCGCCAGTTCATGGTCGGGCTGAAGCGGTTGCTCGACCAGTTGGACGCCTACGACTACGACCACGCCTTGCCGGCGACGGATCCCGAACTCTTCCGTTTCCCCTTCCTGTACTCGGTGGAGGTCGGTTACATGGCCCTCAGTCCACCGGAGCGCGAGGCGCTGCGGCGCTACCTGCTGGCCGGCGGCTTCTGGGTCATCGACGATTTCTGGGGCTCCTGGGAGTGGGCGAACCTGGAGCGGGAGCTGTCCCTGCTGCTGCCGGAGTACCCGATCGTCGACATTCCTCTGGATCACCCGATCTTCCACTGCTTCTACGACGTGGAGGAGATCATCCAGGTGCCCAACGTGGGTCAGGGCAGGTACGGGGGCCCGACCTGGGAGCAGGACGGCTTCACCCCTCACGTTCGCGGCATCTTCGACGAGGACGGCCGCCTGATGGTCGTGATCAACTGGAACACGGACCTCGGCGACGCCTGGGAATGGGCGGAAGACGAGTGGTATCCGGTGCGGTTCTCCCACTACGCGTACCAGATGGGGGTCAACTTCGTCGTGTACGCGATGTCGCACTGAGCGACGTCTCCCGGCTTCGGCGTTCTTCTTCCCGACGTTCCCATGGTTGGCCTGTTCGAGTTCCTGTTCAAGTACCGGCCGGCGCTGTTCGAGGAGGGCCGGTTCACCTTCGTCAGCCCGGGCTGGATGCAGGTCGCGGCGCTCCTCGCCGGCGCGCTGCTCGTCATTGCTGCCTTTACCTACCGCCGCCTGGGCGCCGGTACGGCCGACCGCACCGCCGGCGCTGACCGCCTGCGCTGGTTGCCTCCGGTGTTCCGGTCGCTGGCGATCGGAGTCCTCGTCTTCTGCCTGCTGCAACCGGCCCTGGTTCTGTCGACCGTGGTGCCGCAGGAGACGTTCGTCGGAGTCGTGGTGGACGATTCGCGCAGCATGGCCATGCCGGACGAGGCGGCGGCCGCCGACGGCACGCGCGCGGGCGCCGTGCTGGAGGCCCTGTCCGGCGAGTCGGGTTCGATGCTGGATCGCCTCGCGGAGCGCTTCCAGGTACGGCTCCTGGCCTTCGGACGCAGCGCCGAGCGGATCGAGTCCACGGAACAGCTCCGGTTCGGACGCGCCGACAGCCGGATCGGCGAGGCGCTGGTTGCCGCGAGTGACGAACTGGCCGGACTGCCGCTCTCCGGCCTCGTTCTGCTCTCGGACGGCGCCGACTCCGCGCCGGCCGAGCTCGGGGACGCCCTGCTCACGCTGAAGGCCGCCGGCACTCCCGTGTACACGGTTGGTGTCGGCCGGCCGAGGCTTCGCAAGGACATCGAGGTTTCCCGGGTAGTCGCCCCCAGGCGGGTGCTCGAGGGTTCAACGGTCGAGGTCGAGGTCACACTGTCCCAGACGGGCTTCGGCGGCCGCACCGTGGACCTGGAGGTGGAGGACGATGGCCGGATCGTCAACCTGGAGCAGGTGACCTTCCCGCGTGGCGGCTCGGCCGTCACGGCCCGCGTCATGTTCGCGGCGAACGACGAGGGCGCCAGGGAGTTCCGGTTTCAGGTTGCCGGCCAACCGGACGAGGAACTGCTGCTGAACAACGAGCGGACCGCCCTGGTGGAAGTGCTGAAGCGGCGGGAGAAGATCTTCTTCTTCGAGGGCGAGCCGCGCGACGAGTCGAAGTTCCTGCGGCGAGCGGTCAGCCAGGACGAGAACCTGCACGTCGTGTCGATGACGAGGCAGGCGGCCAACAAGTTCTACGGCATGAACTTCGACGAGGACACGCGGCGCTTCGAAGGGTTTCCGACCCGGCGCGAGGAGCTGTTCGAGTACAGCGGCGTCATCCTGGGCAGCATGGAGGCGAGCTTCTTCACTCACGACCAGATGCGGATGCTGGTCGACTTCGCCAGCCAGCGGGGCGGCGGCGTGCTGCTCCTGGGCGGTCGGCGGGCCTTCTCCGAGGGTGGCTTTGCCGGCACTCCGCTTGCCGAACTCTCGCCGGTCGTGCTCTACGACCGGCCGGCCGACCAGGGTCGCCCGGAACTGATGACGGATCTGCGGATCGATCTGACGCCTCAGGGGCGGGGCCACCCGGCGACGCTCCTGCGCGACGACCGGGACGAGGCGAACGAGCTCTGGCCCACGCTGCCGCCTCTCTCCGCCTACCAGCGGGCGACGGAGCTGAAGGCCGGCGCTACGGCGCTGCTTCAGGCGGAGAGTCCGATGGTCAGGGATCCGATGATCGTCCTGGCGCACCACCGGATCGGCCGTGGCCGTGCGATCGCGTTCACGCCTCACGACTCCTGGCACTGGCAGATGAGCGCCGACATTCCGCTCGAGGACCAGACTCACGAGCGCCTCTGGCGGCAAATGCTGCGCTGGCTGGTGTCCTACGTGCCCGATCGGATCGAGGTAGAGGCGGACCGCGACCGCTTCGAGCCGGGAAGCACCGTGACGCTGCGCGCGACGGTGCGGGACGAGGCGTTCCAGGAAGTGAACCGGGCCCAGGTCGTGGCGGCGATCGAGCAGCCGTCCGGCGAGGAGGTCGAAGTACCGCTCGACTGGTCGGTGGAACGTGACGGAGAGTTCGTCGGCACCTTCACGGCGAGGGAGTCCGGCCTCTACCGGGTCGAGGTCGACGCGCGGTCGGAAGGCGAGTTGCTCGGCGTTGCGACCTCCCGCTTCGCCGTGGATGAACTGAACGAGGAGCTGTTCGGGGCGGCCCGCCGGGATTCCGTGCTCAAGCGGATCGCGAGCGAAACGGGCGGCCGGCAGGTCGGACTCGGCCAGGCGGATCGCCTGGTCGAGGACCTTTCGGTGAGCAGTGAGGGGACTCTCGTGCGCGAGGCGCGGGATCTCTGGGACATGCCCATCCTGTTCCTGGCACTGGTCGCGCTGCTCGGCGGGGAGTGGGCCGTGCGGCGCCGTCTGGGGATGGCGTGAATCCTCCGGACTCGCGTCGCGGCGGCACCCTTGCTGCCTGTCTGGCGGTGGCCGGGCTTGTCGCGATCGCTCCGCTTTCCGCCGATACCCACCTGCTGGTCGTGGCCGGCGTCGGTGGCGAGGAGACCTACACCGAACGCTTCCACCTGTGGTCGACACGGGTCGCGGACGCGGCGGTCGCCGCCGGCCTCAGGCCGGAGAACGTCGTCTACCTGGGGGAGCGCAAGGACATCGATCCCGAGCGGATCAGCGCACGCTCAACCGGCGAGAACGTCCTGGCGGAGATCGCGGCCCTGGCCGAGCGGTCGAGCCCTGGCGAGGACGTGTGGATCGTCCTCTTCGGCCATGGCAGCGGCGCCGCGGGACCGCCGCGGTTCAATCTTCCCGGTCGCGATCTGGCCGCCGCGGAGTACGCCGCGGCGCTGGAACAGCTTGCCGACCGCCGCGTCGTCTTCATCAATGCGAGTTCCGCGTCCGGCGGCTTCATCGGGCCGTTGTCGCAGGAGGGCCGGGTGATCATCACCGCCACGAAGTCGGGAGGCCAGAGCAACGAGTCGCTGTTCGGCGGCTTCCTGGCGGAGGCCTTCGACGGCGCCGCGGGGGACGCGAACAAGGACGGCCGCACGTCGGCGCTGGAGGCCTTCGAGTTCGCTCAGCGCGAGATCGAGCGCTACTACCGGCAAACCGGGCTGTTGCGCACCGAGAATGCGCTGCTCGACGACGACGGCGACGGCCTGGGCAGTCCGGAGCCGGCCGGCCTGGAGGCGTCGGAAGCGACCGACGGCCGGCTTGCGAGTCTCCGGTACCTGGCGCAGGAGGCGGAGCCTTCGACGCTCACCGCGGAGGCGCGCGAACTGACGGAGCGGCGTGCCGGGATACAGCGTCGAATCGATGAGCTGCGCCTGCAGCGGGAGACGCTGGACGAGGACGTCTACCTGGGCGAACTCCAGGAGCTGATGGTCGAACTGGCGCTGGTTGATCGCGAGCTGGAGGAGGCTGGCGGCGGCGACGGGGAGCCCGATCCGTGATCCCTCGCGGGCGCTCCCTGGCGGGAACCGCGGCGTGCGTGCTGGCGCTGGCGGCCGTCTGGCCGGCCGGAGCACAGGAGCCAGCGTCGCTCGACGAGATCGAGTCGATGCTCCGGGCCGGCCGGTACGAGGATGCGATCTCCCGGCTGGAGGTGCGAACGGGCGCCGGGGAGGCGGCAGCGCCGCGCGCGCTGCAACTGCTGGTGGAGGCGTTGATCGCTACCGGGCGCTACGACGAGGCCGCCGCGGCGTTCGAGGGCGTCGATGCCGCGGACGTGGGACTCGGCGTTCTCCGCGGCCGGGTGGCTCTGCTCGACGGTGACCGCGAGGGCGCCAGACAGGCGTTCGAGTCGGCGCGCGTGGCCCGGCGCGGGGAAGACCTGGTCGCCTCGTTCGAGCTGGCGCGGCTGGCCCGGGACCAGGGCGCGATCGAACAGGCCACGACGGGCTTCTACGCGATGATCGACGCCTACAATCGCGGCGCGGCCGACACGGCCGAGGAACTCGTGGCGGTCGCCGAGGCCTGCCAGTGGTTGGGGCGTGATGATCCGGAGCTGTTCAAGGACGCGCTGAGGGCCTACGACGAGGCCGTGGCGCTCGATCCCTCGTGGCCCGTGCCCCGGATTCGGCTCGGGGAGCTCTTCCTCGAGAAGTACGACAGCTCCCAGGCCCGCACGTCGATCGCCGACGTGCTGCGTTCGAACCCGCGGCATCCGGAGGCGCTGCTTGCGATGGCGCGCACGATGCGCTTCGACGGCGATCCGCGGGCGGGCGAGACTCTCGACGCGGCCCTGGAGGTGAACCCGAACCTGCTCGCGGCCCGGGTGTTCCGGGCCCGGCTCCGCCTGGCGTCGGAGCGGTTCGGCGAGGCCCGCGAGGAGGCGGAGAAGGCGATCCAGGCCGATCCCGAATCGCTCACGGCACGGACAGTTCTGGCGGCGGTCGAGTTCATCGAAGGGCGTGAGGAGGAGTTCGCCAGCGTGCGCGACGGCATCCTGGCGGACAACCCGCGCTACGCCGACCTGTTCAACGAACTCGCTGACGCCAGCGTCGAGAACCGGCTCTACCCGCAGGCGCGGGACTTCGCGGCCGAGGCGGTGCGACTGGATCCGAAGTCCTGGCGCGGCTACGGACTGCTCGGCCAGAACCAGCTTCGCCTGGGGGAGATCGAGGCCGGGAAGGCGAACCTGGAGACGGCCTTCGCGGGCGACCCGTACAACGTCTGGATCAAGAACACGCTCGACCTCGTCGACACGTTCGTCCAGTACCGGACGATCCAGAGCGAGCACTTCGAGTTCCATATCCACGAAAGCGAGGCGGAACTGCTGGCGCCCTACGTGGTCGAGCTGGCGGAGGAGGCCTGGGCCGTGCTGGTCGAACGCTACCGCTTCGAGCCTCCGACGCCGGTCCGGGTCGAGCTCTATCCGTCGCACGCCGACTTTTCGGTCCGCACGGTCGGGCTCGCCGGACTGGGCGCCCTGGGCGTGTGCTTCGGTCCGGTACTGGCGCTCGATTCGCCCTCGGCGCGCCAGGTCGGACACTTCAACTGGGGCGCCACGCTCTGGCACGAGCTCGCGCACACCTTCACCCTGCTTGTGACCGACGCGAAGATTCCGCGCTGGTTCACGGAAGGCCTCTCCGTGTTCGAGGAACGGCGGGCACGGCCCGGATGGGGCGACGACGTACAGATCCCCTTCATCACTTCCTTGCGGGACGGGGATCTACTGGGGATCGCCGAACTCAACGACGGCTTCATGCGGCCGAAGTTCCCCAACCAGATCGGACTCTCCTACTACCAGGCCTCCCTGATCTGCGACTGGATCGAGGAGAACTACGGCTTCGACGCGATTCTCCTCATGCTCGCGGGCTATCGGGAAGGCGAGAGCACCGAAGAGGTGTTCCAGGAGGCGATGTCGCTGTCCCTGGAGAGCTTCGACGAGGCCTTCTTCGAGTATCTGCGCGAGCGTTTCGGCACCGTCATGGCGGCCCTGGGCGATGTTCCCGGGCCGGGCGGCGAAGAGGCGGAGGACGGCGACGGATCGGACGAGGGCGGACCGTCCAGGGCGCCTCGGCGGAACCTGTTCGCGGGCCAGACCCCCGATCTCACTGCGCTCGAGAAGGCCGCGAAGGAAAAGCCGGAGGACTTCCGGATTCAGATGACCTACGGCAACGCCCTCTTCGCGGAGGAACGCTACGCCGAGGCCGAGGCGCCGCTGCTGCGAGGCCGCGATCTCTTCCCCGACTTCGTCGGACCCGGCAACGCCTACACCCTGTTGGCCGCGATCTACCGGGAGCTGGGGCGCGAGGAGGAGGCGATCGAGGCGCTTCAGAGTCTGGTTCAGCACAACGAGACGGCGTGGGACGAGCACCTGGCCCTGGCCGATCTGCTGGCCGGGGCCGCCCGGAGCGAGGAAGAAGCGGACATCCTGGAGCGAACCCTCTACATCTCGCCGTTCGACGCCGGCGTGCACCGTCGTCTCGCCGAGTTCGCCTCCGCCGACCGCCGGTTCGACGTCGCCGTGCGCGAGCGCGCCGCCCTGATCGCCCTGGACCCGCCCGACCGCGCGGGAGCGCTGTACCGGCTGGCGCTCGCCCAGCGGGACGCGGGTCGGGCCGAGCAGGCCCGGCGCACGGTCCTGCGAGCCCTGGAGGTGGCGCCGGGGTACGATCCGGCGCAGGAACTGCTGCTCGACCTGGTCGGGAAGGGGCCGAAGGCTGGACTAGAGGGGCCGTGAAGGAATCGCTCAACAGAGGTCGAACGTTCGCAGCCGTGGCGGGCATCCTGTCGCTCGCCTTGCTGGCGGGTGGACTGTCCGCGCGCGACGAGAACTGGCGCCCCGCGGCGCCCGAGGTGGAGACGCCGTCGTTTCCCTACTCGGGCGGCTTCACCTTCGCCCGGATCCGCTTCGAGCCGACGATCTGGGGCGGCGGCCCGTTCATGTGGGGCCTCGACCTGAAGTGGAACCACGACTATCCGTTCGCCGAGGAGAACTTCACCCGCATCGTCGACGAGATCACCGACGTCGAGGTGCAGACGGAGGGCGGCAACGTCCTCGAGCTGAGCGATCCCCGACTGTTCGAGCATCCCTGGGCCTATCTCTGCGAGCCGGGCTTCTGGAACCCGACGGAGGAGGAGCTCGAGAACCTCCGCTCCTACCTGCTCAAGGGCGGCTTCCTGGTGATCGACGACTTCTTCGACATCCGGGGCTATCCCGTCCAGTGGGAGAACTTCGAGCGGCAGATGGGCCGGCTCCTGCCTGGCTACGAACTCGTCCCCCTTACCGTCGAACACCCCGTCTTCCGCTCCTTCTTCGTGCTCGACGACATCAACTTCGACATCGAGGACGCCCGCTTCTACCCCGTGCGGGGCCGGATCTACGGTGTTTTCGAGGACAACGATCCAAGCCGGCGGCTGATGGTCGCCATCAACTACAACATGGACATAGGCGACTTCTGGGAGTGGTCGGAGACCACCTTCTACCCGGTCGACGTGACCCAGAAGGGCTTCAAGCTCGGGGTCAACTACCTGATCTACGGGATGACCCACTGAGCCGTTCGCGAACGGACGCGGCCCCGATTCCGCAAGCATGGAGAACTCGATGAACGACACCTCGGAAAGCCTTGCCCAGACGACCGTCCTGGAGGGCGGCGGCGAGGGCCTGACCAGCGAAACGGATATCGAGCTGGCCGCGCGGCTGGCGACAGGCCGGGAGCAGGTCCTCGCCCAGCTCGCCAAGCAGATCGTCGGCCAGGGAGAGGTGCTGGACCAGGTGCTGATGACCCTCTTCGTGGGCGGCAACAGCATCCTGACCGGCGTGCCGGGTCTGGCCAAGACCCTGATCGTCCAGACCGTCGCCGAGATCCTGGACCTGAAGTTCAGCCGCATCCAGTTCACGCCCGACCTGATGCCGAGCGACATCACCGGCACCGACATCATCCAGGAGGACCAGGACACCGGCAAGCGGGAGATGATCTTCATGCCCGGGCCGATCTTCGCCCAGATCGTCCTCGCCGACGAGATCAACCGGACCCCGCCGAAGACCCAGGCGGCGCTGCTCGAAGCGATGCAGGAGCACCGCGTGACGGTCCAGGGCCGGACCTACGAGCTGGAGCAGCCGTTCTTCGTCTTCGCGACCCAGAACCCGATCGAGCTGGAAGGCACCTATCCGTTGCCGGAGGCCCAGCTCGACCGCTTCATGTTCAACATCATCATCGATCACCTCCCCGAGGACGAGGAGATGGAGATCGTCGACGCCACGACCACGTTGCGTGAGTTCACCCTGGAGACCCGGGTCACGGGCGACGACCTGCGCGCGTTCCACCGGCTCGTGCGGCGGGTGCCGATCGCGGAGCCGATCCTCCGCTACGCCGTTCACCTGGTGCGGATGACCCGTCCCGACACCCCGGAGGCGCCGGACTTCGTGAACCAGTGGGTGCAGTACGGAGCCAGCGTTCGCGCGGCCCAGTTCATGGTTCTCGGCGCCAAGGCCAAGGCGCTGATGGACGGGCGCTATCACGTCGCGCACGAAGATGTCCGGGCCCTTGCCAGGCCCGTCATGCGCCACCGCATCCTGACGAACTTCCACGCCGAGTCGGAGCGGGTGACCACCGACGAGATCGTCAACCGGTTGCTAGAACTAGCGCCGGTAACCCCGAGCGGGATGAGCTGACGGGCAAGGCGGCGGCATGAGCTACGGCAGGTTCGTCGACACCGGGACGCTCGCGCGCATCAGCAGTCTCGACCTGCTCGCGAAGACCGTGGTCGAGGGATTCGTGAGCGGCCTGCACCGGTCGCCGTTCCTCGGCCGGTCGATGGACTTCGCTGAGTACCGGGCGTACCAGCCGGGCGACGACATCCGGCGCGTCGACTGGAAGCTCTTCTGCCGCACGGACCGCTTCTACGTGAAGGAGTTCGAAGCCGACACGAACACGAACCTGACGATCGCGCTCGATGTCTCCCGCTCGATGGACTTCGGCACGGGCGCCCTGACCAAGCTCGACTACGGTCGCTACCTCGCCGCGTGCCTGGGCTACTTCGCCTCCAAACAGAAGGACCGCATCGGCCTGGTGACCTTCGACAGCGAGATCGTCGACTTCGTGCCGCCGGCGGCCAAGCATCTTCAGGTCGTTCTCCACACGATCGACCGGATCGAACCGGGTGGCGGCGGCAGCCTGCGCGAACCGCTGCTCGAGGTGGTCGACGCGGTGCGGCGCCGGAGCATGGTCGTCCTGATCTCGGACTTCTACGAGGATCCCGAGACGGTCATCCGGACCGCGGCCGGCTTCCGGCACAAGGGCAACGATGTGATCCTCTTCCATCTGCTGGACCCGGCGGAGCTCCGGTTCGATTTCGACGGCGAGCTCGACCTCAGGGATCTGGAGACCGGGGTGCGGGAAGCCGTGATGCCGGACGTGCTGCGGGACCAGTACCTGGAGCTGATCCGGGAACACACGCGGACGCTGGACCGGTCCCTGGTCGAGGCGGGGATCGACTACACGCTGGTCGACATCTCTCAACCCCTGGACGCGGCGCTCTACAGCTACCTCTCCTCCCGGCTCTACGCGATGAAGGCCCGATAGCCCGATGGGTCTGCTGGCGCCTCTGTTCCTGCTCGGCCTGGCCGCCGTCGCGGTGCCGGTCCTCATTCACCTGCGTTTGCGGCACCGCAGCCGGGTGGTCCGGTTCCCGTCGCTGATGTTCATCTCCCAGGCGCCCTACCGTTCGATGCGCCGGCGCCGGCTGCGGGACGTTCTTCTGCTCCTGATGCGCTGCCTCGCGGTGGCCCTGCTTGCCCTGGCCTTTGCGCGGCCGCTGTGGCAGGGCGACGCGGCTGCCGGCGCCACCTCTTCCAGCCGGCTGGTCGTCGTGCTGCTGGATAACTCGTTCAGCATGGGCTTCGGCGATCGCTGGCAGCGGGCCGCCGCGGAGGTCGAGTCGGCCTTCGCCGACCTCGAAGCCGCCGACCGGGGCGCCCTGGTCGTCTACTCGGACGAAGCGGAACTCCAGAGCGCGCCGACGACGGATGCAGCGCTGCTGGCCGCGATGGTCCAGGACGTGGAGATAGCGCCGCGGTCCACCTCGCTGCTGCCGGCGATCCAGATGGCGCGCGGAGTGCTGGCCGAGGCGGGGGAACTCGGCCGGCGCGAACTCCTCATCGTGAGCGACTTCCAACGCTCGTCCTGGACGCCGGAGAACGTCGCGGCGCTGCCTGCGGGCGTGGAACTGCGGCTCGTTGACGTGGGTGGCGAAGACGAAGAGGTGAGCAACGCCGCCGTTACCGACGTCGCCTTCGACCACTCTCGCAGCGGTGACCGCGAACAGGTGGGCATCGCGGCCCGGGTCAGTTACCTGGTCGTCCGCGAGCCGTCGGCTGACCCGGCCGGGACGCCGTTGCGGGCGGAAGTCGACCTGCTGCTCGATCGCGAGGTGGTCCAGACCAGGGCGGTCGAACTGGGCGCCGACTCGTCGGCGATGGTCAGCTTCGCGCCGGAGGTACTCGAACGGCAACGCACGACCCGCGGCACGGTGCGTCTGCGCGACGACACCCTCGCGGCAGACAACGAGTTCCGCTTCGTCCTGTCGCCGGCGCACGAAGTCGGCGTGCTCGTGATCGAACCGGACGGCGACCGCCGCCGTGGCCGGTACCTCGAAGAAGCTCTGGCGCTCGGCCGGCGGCCGTTCTTCCGGGTGAACCGGGTGCAGGCGTCCGGTTTCCAGCGATCGATGCTGGACGGCAAGTCGGTCGTCGTCATCAACGACGCGGCCCAGCAACTGTCCGCTTCGGCCGGCGACGCGATCGCCGGCTTCGTCCGGGACGGCGGTGGCCTGCTGCTCTCGGTCGAGCGCGGCATGACGTCGACTGCAGGGTTGCTGAGGGAATTCGGCGTGACCAGCGAACGTCAGGCGGACCGGTTGTCCGGCAGCGCGGCTTCCCTGGCCTGGTTCGACACGGGTCATCCGGTCTTCGACGTCTTCGCCGCGGCCAGGAGCGGCGATTTCTCCTCCGCGTCGTTCTTCCGCTATCACCGGCTGGTGCCTCCGGAAGGCGCCGCGACGATCGCCCGCTTCGACGACGGCGCCCCGGCGCTGCTCGATCTGATGCCGGCGTCGGCGGAGGACGGCGGGGTGCCGGGCGCCGCTTCCGGCCGCGTCCTCGTGCTGCCTACTTCGTTCGACACGTTCTGGAACACGCTGCCGCTTCAGGCGGTGTTTCTTCCCTTCGTTCATCGCTCGGTCGAGTACCTGGCCGGCTACTCGCTGCCCCGCTCCTGGTATCGCGTGGGTGAAGTCGCAGAGGTGGAACTGCCCGGCGGGCGGGCGGAAAGCGAGGGGGACGGATACGTCTCGGTCGCTCCGTCGGGCCGCGAGAGCCGGATCGACGCGGACGGCGGAGGTCTGCTGCTGGACGTCGAGGAGCCGGGCTTCTACGAGTTCCGGCAGGTGCGGGCCGACGTCTCCACCGAGCCCCTGACCCTGGCGAGCAACGTGCCCGTGGCGGAGTCCGACCTGAACCGGCTCGATCTGGACGAGTTCATGTCCCGCATTCGGCCGAGAGAAGAGGAGAGCACTTCGGCGACGGAGGCGGCGGCGCTGACTCCGGAAGAACGTGAGCGGCGGCAACGACTCTGGTGGTTCCTGATCGCTGCCGCGGCTCTGGTACTGGCCGCCGAAACCCTGTTGGCCAACCGCCGCCGCGCCGCCGCGGCGCCGGTCGTGACAGCATGGAGCCCCACCGGCGAGGAGAGCTGACTTAGGAGACCCGATGGCTTCCGGTTTCGATCCCATCTACGACCCGACCTACGGCGAACTGATGAGCGTGATCCGTCGCGTTCGCCTGCGCTGGCGGATGAAGGTGGCGTTGCGCGGGCTGGTCACGCTGATCGTGACCGGCTTCGCTGCGTTCGCCGTCTCGGTCTGGGGCATGGACTACTTCCTCTACAGCGAGCGCGCGGTCGACGTGTTCCGCTGGCTCGCCTACCTGACGCTGATCGCTCTCGCGGTTCGGTTGCTCGGGATTCCTCTTGCCCGACGTGTGTCCACGCGCCAGGTGGCGCTCTACGTGGAGGAGAACGAGCCGACGCTCAAGGCCTCGGTGCTGAGCGCGGTGGAACTGGGTCCTGTGCAGCAGGGTTCGCCCGCGGACGCCGAGCGGGTGTCGCCGGAACTCCAGCGGCAGGTTCTGGAGGAGGCGATCGAGCGCTGCCAGCAGAGCGGTTTCGCCACACGGATCGAGCGCGGCGCGCTGCAGCGTTTCTCGGCGGCGCTGGCTGGTGTGGCGAGCGCCGGCATGGTGGCCGTGTTGCTCAGCCCGGCTTTCCTTCAGCACGGCGCGATGCTGCTGTTCACGCCCTGGCGGGCGGCGGCCGTCGACAATCCGTACCGCCTGGTCGTGGCGCCGGGGAACGTGACGGTCGCACGCGGCTCCGATCAGTTGATCAGCGCGGCGGTGCTGGGCTTCGACCCGGACCGCGTCGAACTCGGGCTGAGGCCGCTGGACGCCGCCGGCAACCCGGACGGCGAGTGGCAGCAGTGGCCGATGAACCGCGTCGGTGAGGGCTTCGAACTGGCGGAACCCGGGGAGGATGGGGAGCGGATGATCGGCGGCGAACCCGCGACTCACGACTTCATCGCCCTGAACCTGCGCGCCGACACGGACTACTACGTCGACGCCTCCGGCGTCCGCTCGCCGATCTACCGGATCCGGGTCAAGGACCTGCCCTACGTCGACCAGATCGACCTCCTGTACCGCTTCCCCGGCTACAGCGGGCTGTCGGACCAGGCCGTCGAGGACGGCGGCGACATCGCGGTTCTCAGGGGTACCCAGGTGAGCTTCAGCATCCTGCCGATCTTCCAGGTCGAGGCGGGGCGGTTGCTGGTCGAAGGCGACGAACCCAGGAACCTGAACATCGAAGGCGACCGGCTCGTCGCCGCGTACACGGTGGACGAGAGCACCTACTACCGGATCGAGCTGATGGACGACGAGGGCCGGTGGCACCGCGCCTCGGCGGAGTACATGGTCACGGCCCTCGAGGATCAGCCGGCCATCGTGCGCTTCGTCGCTCCCGGCCGGGACGTGAAGGTGTCGATGATCGACGAGGTGTTCGCCGAGGTCGAGGCGGAGGACGACTACGGCATCCGTCGCCTGAACATCCGCTATGCCGTGAACGGCGGCGACGAGACGGAGGTCACGCTGCTCGACAGCGCCTCCTCGATGAAGAAGGTGAGCGCGGGGCACACGCTCTTCCTCGAGGACATGGACCTCGAGGTCGGCGACTCCATCTCCTACCACGCCGAGGCCTGGGATCGCAGCCATGCGCAGCCGACGGTCAGCGACATCTACTTCCTGGAGATCCGGCCCTTCGACCGGAACTACCGCCAGGCCGAGCAGGGCGGAGGCGGCATGGGCGGCGGCGCCGGCGGCCTGGACCAGACGCTATCGGTGCAGCAGAAGATGATCATCTCGGCAACGTTCCGCCTGATCCGCGACGAGGACGAGTACACGGCCCAGGAACTGTCCGAGCACGTGAAGACGGTTGCCCTGATGCAGGGTCGGCTGCGCGAACAGGTGGCATCCCTGGTCACGCGGATGGGCAACCGCGGCCAGCAACTGCTCCAGGACGACGATTTCTCGAAGATCATCGAGTTTCTCGGGAAGGCCGATGTCGAGATGTCCATGGCGGAGAAGGAGCTCGAAGCGGAGCGTCCCGAGGAGGCGCTGGCGGAGGAGAAGAAGGCCCTGGCGTCGTTGCAGCGCGCGGAGTCCGTGTTCCGCGACGTGCGCGTCTCGTTCGAGCAGGGCGGCGGCGGTGGCGGCGGCAATCAGCAACTGTCCGAGGATCTGGCGGATCTGTTCGAGCTCGAGCTCGACAAACTGCGCAACCAGTACGAAACGGTCCAGCGCGGCGCCGCGGAGCAGGCGCAGGCGGAAGTCGACGAACTCATGCAGAAGCTCCGCGAGCTGGCCCGCCGCCAGCAGCGCGAGAACGAGCGTCAGAACCGGCTGCGGAGCCGCTCGCAGCAAGGCGGCGGTGGCGGCGGCAGACAGCAGGACCTGATCGAGGAAACGGAAGAGCTCGCGCGGCGCCTGGAACGGCTGGCGCGCGAACAGCAGCGCCCGGAACTGAGGGAGACGACGCAGGCGCTGCGACAGGCGGCGGAGGAGATGAGGCGTTCCCAGGCTGGCTCGTCCCGGTCGCAGTCGAATGCCGGCGCGGACGGGATCGCGGCTCTCGACAAGCTGCGCGAGGCGAGGCGGCTGATGGACCGCAACCAGCGCCAGCAACTCGGGCGGGACATGGAGGAATTGCAGGAGCGCGCCAACCGTGTGTCACGGATGCAGAGCCGGATCGAAGAGCAGGTCGGTGAACTGTCCGGCCGGGAAGGCGAGGATGGTCAGACGCGCAGCGACCTCTCGGCGCGGGAACGCGCCGACCTGGTCGAACGGATCATGGAGCGCAAGGACCGTCTGACCGACGAGGTGGCGGGCCTCGAGGCGCAGCTCAACCGGATGAGCCAGGGCGCCCGCAACGATCAGCCGGAGACGGCGCGGAAGCTGCGCGAATCGGCGACGATCATCCGCGACGAACAGTTGAAGGAGAAGATCCGTTACTCGAAGGGCGTGCTGGCCGGCCGCGACCCGGAGTTCGCCCGGTTGTTCGAGAACCAGATCCGGCAGGACATCGACGACGTGACGGAGCGGATCGCCGAGGCGCGGGAGAGCGTCGGCGAGGGAGGCGGCGAGCGTCAGGAGCGGATGCTCGAGCGGACGCGCGACCTGGTCGAGAACCTGGCCTCGATGGAGGCCCGTTTGCGTGACCGCGTCGAGGAGGGCGGCCGGCTCGGCCAGCGTCCGGGGCAGGAGAACGAGCAGGAGAGCCGGCAGCAGGGCGGCGAGCAGCAGGGCGGCCAGCAGCAGGGCGGTGAGCAACAAGGCGGCCGGCCCGGCGACACCGCTTCGGAGACCGGGGGCGACGCGGCCAATCCGCAGGGCGGCCGGAACCGGGGTCGCTTCAGCCAGTACGGCTCGAGTTCAGGCGGCTACTTCCAGCCGGGCATCTTCCAGGCGGAGGATCTCCGGCAAGTCGACCGGGAACTGGACCAGCGACGCGCCGACCTGGAGAGCCTGAGGAACGACCTGCGGCGCGAGCGGATGGACACGGCGGACCTCGACCAGCTACTCCAGCAGATGGGCGATCTGAGCCTGCTCGGTCTCAACCGCGACCCGCGAGCCCTCGAACGGCTCCGGAACGAGATCGTCGAGGGCCTGCGGCAGTTCGAGTACCGGCTGTGGCGCGAGCTGCGCGGCGGCGAAGCCGAACGCGTCTACCTCGGCAACTCCGACCAGGTACCGCCCGGCTACCGCGAACTCGTCGACGAGTACTTCCGCAAGCTCGCCAGCGAGAGCTAGCTGACGCCGACGTCCAGGAGGCGGTGCCGGCCGTCAGGCCCGCGGCTCCGCCTCTCAGTTCCCCGTCGGGATGTCGTTGTACGGCACGTCGCGGTCGACGCGGATCTCGCCGGGGAGGCCGAGGACGCGTTCGGCGATGATGTTGCGCAGGATCTCGTCCGTGCCGCCGGCGATGCGGAGGCCGGGGCTGTAGAGGAAGGACTGCTGGAACAGGGCGTCGGAGGGCATGAGGGACGGGTCGGTGATCACGCCGCCCATGTCCATCAGGTCCGCGCCGAAGGAGGACACGTTCTGGAGCTTCGAGGCCGAGACGACCTTGCCGATCGAGTTCTCGGGTCCCGGGACCTTGCCCTGGGAGAGAGCCGTCAACGTGCGCGCCTTCGTGTGCGCCATGCCCATCGATTCGACGTACCAGTCGGCGATCTTCTCGCGAACCGAGGAGTCCTCGAGGGCGGGCCTGCCGTCGAGTTCGCAGGCGGCGGCGAGCTTCATCACTTCGCGGAAGTCCGGCGGCGGTGCGCCGCCGACGGCGAGTCGCTCGTTCATCAGGGTGGTGATCGCCACCTGCCAGCCTTCGCCGATGGCGCCCAGGCGCTGGCTGTCCGGCACCCGGACGTTGGTGAAGAAGACCTCGTTGAAGTTCGAGCCGCCGTTGATCTGCTTGATCGGCTTGATCTCGATTCCGGGGGACTTCATGTCGATGAAGAAGAAGGTCAGGCCCTTGTGCTTGGGGAGCGACGAGTCGTGCCGCGCGACCAGGATGCCCCAGTCGGAGTAGTGCGCGCCCGAGGTCCAGACCTTCTGGCCGTTGACTACCCAGTCGTCGCCGTCGCGGTGGCAGCGGGTGCGGAGTCCGGCGACGTCGGAACCGGCCGCGGGCTCGGAGAACAACTGGCACCAGACCTCGTCGCCGCGGATCATCGGAGGGATGTAGCGGGCCTTCTGCTCCTCCGTCGCGTACTGGGCCATGACCGGGCCGCACATGCCGAGACCGATGCTGAAGAAGCCGGTCGGCACGTCGTAGCCCGCTTCCTCCTGGTCGTAGATGATCGTCTCGATCATCGGCCGGCCCTGGCCGCCCTGCGCCTCGGGCCAGTGGCGGCAGGCGTAGCCGGCCTCCGCCTTCCTGGCCTGCCAGGCTTTGGCGAGGGCGAGGCCTTCGTCGGCGTCCAGCCGGCGGCTGACGCTGGGGCGGTCCCTGCGCGGCTCCGCGTTGGCGTTGAGCCAGGCGCGGACCTCGGCTCGGTACGCTGCCTGTTCGGGAGTGTCGTTGAAGTCCATCAGGCGGCCTCCTGCTGTTCCAGACCGGAGATCAGCCGGTCCTTCCACACCCTCTCGCTGCCGATGCTGAGCGCGAGCAGCTTGGAGCGGCGGTAGTAGAGGTGGCAATCGGACTCCCAGGTGAAGCCGATGCCGCCGTGAGTCTGGATGTTCTCCTTCGAGGCGAAGTGGAATGCCTGCGTCGCGGCGACGCGGGCCGCGGCCGCCGCGACCGGCAGTTCCGGCGCGTCGGTCGACAGCGCCCAGGCGCCGTAGTAGCAGTTCGCCCGAGCGAGTTCGTTCTTGATGTAGATGTCGGCGAGCTTGTGCTTGATCGCCTGGAAGGAGCCGATCGGCCGGCCGAAGGCGTAGCGGCCCTTCGCGTAGCCGATCGCCATCTGGAGGCAGGCGTCGGCGCCGCCGAGCTGTTCCATCGCGAACAGCACGGCGGCGCGGTCGAACACCCGGTCCTTGAGCGCCCAGCCCTGGCCGGCCTCGCCGAGCAACTCCGCTTCGGCGCTGTCGAACGTGATCCTGGCGTGGGAACGGGAGGGGTCGAGGGTCTCGACCTGCTCGCGGGAAACTCCGCTTCCATCCAGGTCGACGAGCGCGAGCGAGACACCGTTGCCATCCTTCGCGGCGACGACGCAGAAGTCGGCGATGTCGCCGTCAGGTACGGGCATCTTGGTGCCCGACAGGGTGCCGTCCCTCAACGTCGCCTGCAGGTTCGCCGGGGTCGCCAGACCGGGGCCTTCCGAGAGAGCGAAGGTACCGATCGTCTCGCCGGTCGCCAGCCTGGGAAGCAACCGCTGCTTCTGCTCTTCCGAGCCGCCGAGGAGCACCGCCTCCGTTGCCAGATAGACCGAGGAGGAGAAGGGCACCGGCGCGACCGCGCGACCGAGTTCCTCGGCGACCGCGCAGAGTTCGAGGTAGCCGAAGCCGATGCCGCCGTACTCCTCGGGAACCGCGATCCCGGGGGATTCGTTGGCGCCGATCTGCTGCCACAAATCACGCGCGAAGGGTTCGTCCGCGTCCTCCAGCACCCGCCGGGGGACCGTCGTGTCGCAGGCCGCGCGCAGGAAGTCGCGCGTCTGCTGCTTCAATGCCTTCTGGGCATCCGAGAAATCGAAGTTCATTGCTGCTCCTGGTCAGTTTCGGACGCGGAGTGTAGCAAGCGAAATCGGGCCACGCTCCGCTCTCGCCGAGCTCCTTCAGACCTCGTAGGTTCGACCCTCCACGGCGGTCTCGATCTCGAGGTCGGAGCGTTCGAGCATGTCGTCGCCGAGGTGCGTGAGGAGCATCCGGCCGCAGTCCAGACGATGCCTCCGGGCGAGCAGCTCGACGTAGTTCAGGTGGTTCGGGACGGGCCGGTCGTAGAAGTTGCACTCGCAGATGAAGAGGTCCGCGTCCGCGGCCGCGTCGATCAGCGCTTCGGTCCACTCCGTGTCGCCGGAGAACGTGAGCGTTCTGCCGCCGTACTCGACCCGCAGGGCGTAGCTCGGCGCCCCGGAGGGGTGAACGACCTGGAACGGGGTTACCCGGAGCCCGTTGACGGAGACTGTCTCGCGCTCGTGGAGCTCGACGATCTCGAGTTCGAACGCCAGCTCGCGCCTGGAGGAACCGGGGTACAGAGCCTCCGCCGCCTGCCTGATTCTCTCCCGGAGCCCTGGCGGGCCGGCGAGGGTCAGGGGCGTGGTTCGGCGGGCCCGGTAGTGGGCGTCGCTCAGGAGAAAGGGCAGACCGCCGAAGTGGTCTCCGTGCAAGTGGGTGATGAGGATCGTGCGGATCGAGGCGGGCTCGATGCCGCGGGCCTTCATCGCGACGAGAGAGGTTGCGCCGCAGTCGAGCAGAGTCGGAGAAAGCGGGCCGTCGCTCGTCTGGCCGGCCAGGAGGAAACAGGTGTGCAGCCGGCCGCCGCTGCTGAAAGCGTCGCCGCAGCCGAGGACCTGGAGCTGGAACGTCATGGGGCTGTGAATCGGGTTCCGGACATGGAGCGCGGGGCCGTGGCCGTGGCCGCCTGGCGGACGGCATGATAGAGCACGAATCGACGTGGTACGGGACAGTTTGAAGGGGCCGGCAAGGGCGTTGGCCCGTGGATCATGAGGAGCCAGGCGATGGGGGAGCAGACCAGTTTCGAGACGATCAGGGTCGAGAGCGACGGAAACCTCGGATTCCTGACCCTCGCGCGTCCCGAGCGGCTGAACGCCGTGGACGGGACGATGCTCAGCGAACTGGCGCGCGCGGCCGTCTGGTTCGACGACCGGAGCGAGGTCGATGTGGTCGTCCTGCGCGGCGAGGGCCGCGCGTTCTGCGCCGGGGCCGATCTGAAGGCGATGGGTGCCGCTTCGGAGTTGAACTGGCGGCAGCGCCGCGAGGCCGGGCAGCTCGGCCGTCGCGCGATGGATGCACTGGAGCAGATGCGGGCCCTTACGGTGGCCCAGGTCCAGGGGTACGCGGTCGGCGGCGGCTTCCTGCTGATGGCGGCCTGTGACCTGCGGGTGGTCGCGGAGGACGCCGTGTTCTTCATTCCCGAGGTCGAGTTGGGTCTCCCCCTGGCCTGGGGCGGCGTGCCACGGATGGTACGCGAGATCGGACCGGCCCTGACCAAGGAGCTCGTCATCACCTGCCGCCGCTTCGGTCCGTCCGAAGTGGCGGCGATGGTCAACCGCATCGTGCCGGCCGAGCGCCTGGTGGAGACGACGCTGGAACTGGCCCGCACCCTGGCCGCGATGCCCGCGGTGCCGGCGGCGATCACGAAGGACCACGTGAACGCGGTGAGCCGGGCCATCGCCGGCGCCACCGACTTCGCCGACGGCGACACCCTGCAGTGGGTGAGAGGCGACGCCGAGTCGGAGGCGGCCCGGCTGCGCTACACGGAGCGCACGCTCGGCGGCAAGCGGGCCTAGCCCGGCGTCTTGTGGACCCGGCCGACCCGCATGACGAAGCGGACGTCCTGGAGTCTGGTGACGTCGGCGATCGGGTCGCCCTCGACCGCGATCAGGTCCGCCGCCTTGCCGGCCGTGATGGAGCCGGTCTCCTCCCAGATGTCGAGCAGCTTCGCCGTCACGACCGTGGCCGACTGGATCGCCGTCATCGGCGCCATGCCCCCTTCGACCATGTAGAGGAACTCCTGGGCGTTGCTGCCGTGGGGACAGACGCCGCAGTCCGTGCCGAAGGCGATGGGCACGCCGGCCCGATGGGCCTTGGCGAAGGTCTCCTGGATCACCGGCCCGATAGCGGCCGCCTTGGGCCGGATGATCTCGGGGAAGTAGCCCGGCACCGCCGCCTTCTCGGCCACGAAGTTGCCCGCCGAGATGGTGGGGACGAACCAGGTGCCGTGCTCCTTCATCAGCTCGAACGCTTCTTCATCCATGTAGGTGCCGTGCTCGATCGTCGTGACGCCGGCCCGTATGGCGCGCTTCATGCCCTCCGCACCGTGGGCGTGGGCGGCGACCATGAAGCCGTAGTCGTTCGCCGCCTCGACGATCGCCCGCATCTCCTCTTCCGTGAACTGCGGGTTCTGGCCGCTCTTGGCCAGGCTGAGGACGCCGCCGGTGGCGGTGATCTTGATCAGGTCGGCGCCCTCCTTGTAGCGCTGCCGGACCGCCTTGCGCGCGTCCGCGACGCCGTTGACGATGCCCTCCCTGGGGCCGGGATCGCCGGTCAGATCCGCCCTCATGCCGTTCGTCCGGTCGCCGTGGCCGCCGGTGGAGGCCAGGGAGATCGTGGCCGCGAAGATCCGCGGCCCCGGCATGTCGCCGCGGTTGATCGCGTTGCGCACGGCGAGAATCGCCGTCGTCTCGCCGCCCACGTCGCGCACCGTGGTGAAGCCGGCCAGCAACGTCCGCTCCGCGTAGATGAGACCCTTGATCGCCAGGTCCGCGGGGTTCTCCTGGAAGCGGTCCAGGTACGAGGCGGCGCCGGCCTGCTGCGAAGTCAGGTGGACGTGCATGTCCATCAGGCCGGGCAGGACCGTGTGGCCGGAAAGGTCGATCAGGGTGTCGCCGCTCTCCGGATCGGCAAGCCCTTCCTCGACGGCCGTGATCATCGCGCCTTCGACGACGATCGTGTGCCTGCCGAGGACCTCGCCAGCTTCGACGTCGACCAGGGCGCCGGCGTGGATCACGGTCCGGCCGTCGGCAGTGAGGGCGGGGGATGAAGTCAGCAAGAGCGGTGCGACAAGGAAGAGAAAGGCCGCGAAACGGTGGTGAAGGTCGTGTCTCATGGTGCGGGACTCTACTTCGCAGGAGCAGTCGGAGGCCGTCCGAACCGGCCCACGCCCCAGGTCAGGAAGAACCCGGCACCCGCCAGGACCACCGCCGATCCGAGCTGGACGGCGCCTGGCGGGGAAGCCTCGAAGGGCCAGAGACCGACGACGGCGCCCAGCAGAAGGCCCAGGAGTACTCCCAGGGTCGCCTGCCGGAAACGTCGCAGCGCGAACCGCACCGCGTTGCTGATGACCGTCGCGCCGGCGGCGATGCCGATCAGAACCGGCAGCAGGACGGCGCCGGCCTCGAGCAGATCCGCCGCATCGAGACCTCTGAGCCCCTGGAAGAGCAGATCGACGGTGCCGAGGATCGCCTCGTACTGGCCCAGGACGAGGAGCAGGTAGGCGCCGCTCAGTCCCGGCAGGATCATCGCGGCGGCGCCAGCGGCCCCGGCGACGGTGAGGAGAACGGGCCCGCTGCCGGAGAGTCCTTCGGAGGCCGGGCCGCTCTGGGCGATCGCGAGCGCCGCCATCGCCGCGAAACCGCCTGCCGTGCCAGCCCAGAAGCTCCGCCTGGCCGGTTGGGCGAGACGCCACACCAGAGGCGCACCGCCCAGGGTCAGACCGATGAAGGCGCTGTACATCATCCAGCGCTGGTGAACCACGAGGTCGCGCAGGACGCCCGCCAGGAACAGGATCGCCAGGCCGCCTGCAACGGCCACGACGGACAGGAGCAGCAGTGGCTGGAGGCGCAGCCGCAGCCGGGTCGTATCCGCTAACGCCTCGATGAAGCGCGGATAGATGCCGACCGCGAGCAGCATCGTGCCGCCGCTGATTCCGGGCACGAGGTTCGCGAGGCCCATCAGAACGCCGCCGGCGACCGCGCGGGGCACCCAGGAGGCGGCTCCGGGGGCTCTGGACCCGGTCTTGCTGTCGGCCATCGAGTCGAGTCTAAGGGCGCTTGGCGATCCGGTACTGGATTTGGTCTAGCGTTGCGGTCATGACGGACTACGACTACGACCTCTTCGTGATCGGCGCGGGCT
>JAJEBV010000024.1 GCA_022822365.1 Thermoanaerobaculia bacterium
AGGGTGCCGCCCATCGAGTAGTTGCCTTCGTGGCAGGCGTACTCGTAGACCAGGCCGTCGGCGGCCTTCCACAGGTACTCGCCGGTCCACGGTGCGGTCCAGATGGTGTCGTCTTCGACGGTGAAGTTGTAGACGACGTTGCCGTCCGGCTGCACCGTGAAGCGTTCGACGACGTGGGTGTTCTCCCCGCCGCCGCGGAAGCTCCGTCCGCCGCTGCGGAAGTTCGTCGTGTCGACGATGAGCGTGTCGCCTTCCCACCAGCCGATCGAGTCGCCCAGCCACTTCGTGACCTCGGGGCCCGGATGTTCGGAGTCGAGGCGCACGATGCGGGCGTCGTGGATCATCTCGAGCAGGATGACGACGTGGGTCTCGGTCTGCGCGATCCGCTTGTAGTTGTTGTACAGGCTCGGGAAGGTCGGCGCGGCACCGGTGAAGCCGGCGAGGCAGCGCTCGCTCGTCGGAAGTGACTCGGGGCCGTCGTAGGGGCCGGGTCCGTCGTGCTCGACCCACCACGCCGTTCCGTCGTTGCCGCGAACGAAACCGGCGATCGCGGCCCGCATCCGTTGCTGCGCCGCCTCGGTCATCGGCGGCATGCGACCGTTGGCGGGATCGATGATGATCGAGGTCGGGATCTTGCCGTCGACCCGGTAGGTGTCGGTACCGCGGTCGATCCAGAACAGGTTGTAGCCGCCGACGTTGCCGGCGCCGAACTCGTTGCCGCCGGTTTCGGTGTGCTCGAGTCCGACCACCTTGGCGCCGCCCTCGGGCGGGGCTTCACGGTTCGCGTCGGAACGCTGGACCGCGCCTTCCTGAATCGCGCGCTCTTCCTCGGCGATCTCCGCGGCTTCCTCGGGCGTGAGGTAGGCCCGCTCGCCGAGATGGACCGGCCGCTCGAGCGGGGTCAAGGTGGCGGCGTCGTAAGTCCCGTTCAGATCGGGGCGGCCGCTGGCGGTGCGCGGAATCTCGTCCTGGGCGACCAGGGCCGGAACGAGGGCGAGAAGAGCCGCGATGGACAGCAGGGTGGCAGTGCGCTTCATCTTCGTGTTCTCCAATGCCGACAATGTGGATCGGCCTAGTGTAACGCCTCGGGCGGTTCCGGGGCCAACGAGGTCAGTTCGACTCCCCCGAACTCGAGGCGTTCTCCGCCGCGCGCAGGACCCGCAGGAAGTTGCCGCCCCAGATCTTCGCGATGTCCTGTTCGCTGTAGCCGCGTTCCAGCAGGCCCATCGTCACGCCCAAGGCCTCGCTGGCATCGGCGAACCCTTCGACGCCGCCACCGTGATTGAAGTCCGATCCGATGCCGACATGGTCGACGCCGATCCGGTCGACGATGTAGTCGAGGTGGTCGAGCATCGCGTCCACGCTCCCGGGACCGAGGAGGTCGCTGATCGATCCCGTGAAGGCTGAGCGGGCGGCCGGATCGTCGATCTCCAGTAGAGCTCGAAGGGATAGAGGTAGTCCTCCAGAACGCCGGCTGCGCGGCGCGCCTCCCGGATCGCCTCGTCCAGCGCCGCGTCGCTGGAGTCGTAGAGGTAGCCCCGGAACGGGCAGAGGTGGATGACGCCGCCGCCCGCACCGATACCGTCGATCTCCTCGTCGCTCAGGTTGCGGCTGACGTCGGTGAGCTGTCTGGCGTTGGAATGGCTGGCGATCACGGGAACCGTCGAGGTCTCCAGCACCTGCAGGGCCCCGTCCCGCGACAACTGGGACACGTCGACGATGCCGCCCAGGGCGTTGATCCGTTCGATGGCCGCGACCCCCAGGTCGGACAGCCCGCCGTGCTCGGCGCCTTCGTGCGTACCCGTCGCCGCGTCGAAGACCGGGCGGGACGAGTCGGCGAAGTCGTTGTTCCCCAGGTGCGTGAGCGCGAACACCCGCGCTCCGGCGTCGTAGAAGTCGTCAAGCGCCGAGACGTCCGTGCCGAGGATCATGGCGTTCTGGAAGCCGAGAACGAGGGCCGCCTTGCCCTGCTCGTGGGCGGCGACGATCTCGTCCGCCGACCGGGCGACCACCGCGTTGCTCGCCGGATCCGCGGCCAGATCGAGAACGGCTGCGACCTCCGCGTCCGCCCTCGCCCGCGCCGCGACGTAGCCCTCCGCCGTTCGCGGCCCGGAGCCGACCGCGACGGACATGACGACCGCGTCGACACCGCCTGCGTGCAGCTTGGCCGGATCGACCTGGGACAGCCCGTCGTCACCGACGTAGGGAGACGGCGCGTCCGGAAGCTCGGTGTCCGCGTGGGCGTCAAGGACTAGCACGCGGCCATGGATGGCCCTCGCCTGTTCGAGCAGCGCCTCGGCGGTCTGTTCGGCATCCGAGCCGTCCCCGCTCGGAGAACCGGCGCACGCGCCGACCATCACGACCGCGAACGCCAGGGTCCAGAGTGCTGTTCGGTTCATCACTCCCCTCCTCCCGTCACGTCGCGACCCGCACGATCCGCGTCCCCACGTTGCCACCCGCCAGCAGATCGACGAACGCCTCAGGCGCGCGCTCCAGTCCCTCGAACACATCCTGCTTCGGGACCAGCTTGCCGGCGTCGACCCACTCCCGCATCCGGGACCTCGCCTCCCCGTAGCGCTCCGCGTAGTCGAAGACGAGGAAGCCCTCCATGCGTACCCGGAAGTTGATCAGCAGTCCCGGCACGCCGAAGGGCCCCGGCTCGGGCTTCGAGGTGTCGTACTGGGAGACGACGCCGCAGCAGACGATGCGGCCGTGGATCTTCATGCGGCGGAGCGCGCCGCCCAGCACCTCGCCGCCGGTGTTGTCGAAGTAGATGTCGATGCGCTCGGACAACGCTTCCTTGAACTCGTTCCGGAAGTCCGCGCTCTTGTAGTCGACCGCCGCGTCGAAGCCGAGTTCGTCCGTGAGCAGGCGGCATTTCGCCTCCCCGCCGGCAACGCCGACGACGCGGCAGCCGGCGATCTTCGCCATCTGACCGACCAGGTGGCCGACCGAGCCGGCGGCTGCCGAGACGAGCACGGTCTGGCCCTCCTTCGGCTCGCCGACATCGAAGAGACCGAAGTAGGCGGTCATCCCGTTCGTGCCGTAGAGGCCGAGGTGGTGGGCCGGGTCGCCGACGCTGTCGCCCTCATCGACGACACGGACCTTCGACGCCTCATGCACCGAATAGTCCTGCCAGCCGGCGGGGCAAACGACGAGCGAACCGACCGAAACCGAGTCGTCGTTCGACGCCTCGACGCGGGCCACCGCCGTGCCGCCCATCACCATGCCTGTGCGCGGCGCCCCGGCATAGCTCGCACTGCCCTGAAGACCGGCCCGCTGGCCGGCTCCGATCGTGATCGCGAGCGTGCGGCAGAGCACCTCGCCGTCGCCCGGCGCCTGCGCCTCGCCGGTCCGGAGCGCGTAGTTGCCGGGCTCGAGCCGGCCCGACGGCAGCGAGTCGATGATGATCTGGCGGTTCTCGGTCATGGCTGGCTCCGGGGATCGTGGGTACTCACCGGCCACGCGCCGGTCGCGGCACCCTACCCCGAGGCACTCCTCGGTGAAGCGGACTCGTAGGATGGGGACGAGAACGACCCGGAGAATGTAGCCCATGAACAACGTAGCGCCGCTCGTGGCCACGCTCGTTGCGCTGGCGTCCGGCATGACGACCACCGCCTGCCAGAGCAGTTCCACTCCCTGCGACGAGCTCTCCGGCACCGACGCCGAGGAGTGGAACCCGAGACTCCGGGGAGACGTCGAAGCGGCTCTGCCAGCCCGCCAGACGGCCTTCGAGGCCGACCCGGGCAACGACGAGGCCCGTCGCGTCTACGCCGAGGTCCTGTTCAAGCTGGGCGACATCTGGGAAGCCGACAACGTCATCGCGCCCCTGGGCACGACCACTACCTGCCACGCAGGCGACCTGCGGCTCGCGGCCAGGACGGCCTACGTGCTCGGCGACTACGACCGGGCCGTGAGCCTGAACCGAAGACTCCTCGACCTCGCCGACGAGGGCTCGAACCTCCACGACGAGGCCATCCGCGGTCTGACCCTGGCCCACTACCAGACCAGCGACTTCGCGAAGGCCACCCGGGAACTTCCCGCGCCGACCGAGGCCGAAGGCTCGGCCAGCCTGCTCACCTTCATGCAGGCATTCGAGGGTGAGCCGTACGGAATCGAATGGGCCGGCGATGAGCGAATCGCCCATCTGCCGATGACGAACGACATCACGCAGCCCGGCGCCCTGCCGCTGGTGACGCTGGAGATCGACGGCGAAGCGGTCGAGCTGATCCTCGACACGGGCGGCGACCGCCTCTACCTCGACAAGGGCATCTACGAGCGCATCGGCCTGCCGACGCTCGCCAACCGCGAAGCCCGCTACGCCTACACCCAGGGCGAAACGGTTGAGGAGCCGCTAGGGGTCGCCGCGACGGTCAAGATGGGCGACGTGACGCTCTCGAACGTGCCGGTCATCGGCGCGAGCTGGAAGGCCCTCGGCCAGACATCCGACGGCGTCCTGACGACGCAGGTTCTCAAGCAGTTCCTCACCACCGTCGACTATGACAACCGGCGCATCACCTTCCGCGAGCGAAGCGCCGAGGCCCTTGCCGAAGTCATGGCGACGCTCGGAGACACGCCGCCCGTCCAAGCGCCGTTCTACATGACGAACACCCACCTGATGTTCGCGAAAGGCAGCCTGAACGGCCACGAGGGCATGAACTTCTTCCTGGACTCCGGCCTGGCCGCCAGCATGCCGCTCGTCATCGTCGAGGAGACCGTCAAGTTCCTCGAACTCGAGAAGAACGAGATCGACGGAACCCCGTACTACTGGTCGCCGATCGAGTCCCACGGCCTCGACGGTCTGCCCGGCGGACCCGCCCAGGCGCTCGGCAACGTCTTCGTCGAGGACGACTTCTTCTGGCGCTTCGGCTTCATGGCGGACGTCCTGATCTCACACCAGTACCTGTGGCCCAAGGGGTCCTGGACGATCGACTTCGACAACATGACGTACTACTTCCCCGGCGAGGGTTCGTAGAAGCCGGGACGATAGGATGCGCCCTTGTCTCCAGGACAGGTTCAGGGATCGACGGAGGAAGGCGGATGAGAGTTCCGGCCGCGCCGGTATGGGTGTTAAGCGTTCTACTGGTTCTCGCGGCGCTCGTCGCCGGCTGCACCCAGGGCACGGGCACCGAGGGAGCGGAGGCCCAGGAGTCCACGAGCATGGTTCCGCTGCGAGCCGTCCAGGACGAGGAAACCGGCTCGATCGCCATCTACCGCGAAGGTGAAGAGGAGCCGATCGTCACCCAGAACGCCGGCGCGGAACACCGGCCCTTCCTGCATCCGATCGTCGCTCCGGACGGCAAGGGTCTGGCGACGGAGTACAGCCCGGGTCACCACCCCCACCAGACGGGGCTCTACTGGGGCTTCACCCGGGTGAACGGCGAGCCGATGGACGAGGACACGCTCCGGCAGTGGTTCTACCGCCGCGACAAGCCGGAAGAGATCGCCCGCGCCGTCGGGCGTGACTACTTCCACAACCCGGGCGGCGACTACTGGCGCCGCGATTCGGCCACGGTCGTCACCGAGGCCGGGACCGAGGTGCAGTGGCAGACGGTCTACGGGATGCTGGACGCGGACGGCAACGCCTTCATGACGGAGACGCAGAACTGGTCCATGCGGGCCGATGAAGACCGCTTCATCCTGGATCTCGAATGGGCCGGCGAGGCGGTCGCCGGCGACGTCTCGATCAACGAGATGTCCTACGGCGGCATGTTCCTGCGCATGCCGTGGACCAGGGACACGCCCGGCGAAGCCGTCAACGCGGCCCGGCAGCGCAACCGCCAGGCGGAAGGCCAGCGTGCGATGTGGGTCGACGTCGGCATGCAGGTCGAGGGCCGCGACGACTTCCTCCACGTTGCCATCTTCGACCACCCGATGAACGCCGGCTACCCCAAGACGTGGCGGGTGGACGGCCAGCTCGGTGTCGGCCCGGCGCGGTCACGGATGGGCGACTGGCACATCCCGGAAGGAACGACGGAGGTCATCCGCCACCGGCTCATCGTCTACACCGGCGAGTTGAACGACCTGGAGCTGACGGAGGACTGGGAGGAGTACACGGGCGCCGCCGAGGGCTCGTACTCGACGGCGTCGCTCTGGGGCATTGCCCAGCAGGAGGCGAAGCAGGAGAAGTTCCTGACCCCGGAGGAGGCGGTCGAGGCGATGACCGTGCGCGACGGCTTCCAGGTCAACGCCTGGCCTCCGAGCCCATGATCACACAGCCCATGGCCTTCGCATGGGACGACCGCGGCCGCATGTGGGTCGCCGAGAACCGCGACTACGAAACCCGCGGCCGCGGCTTCTCCAGCTCGGGCGACAGCAAGATCCTGATCCTGGAGGACACGGACCGCGACGGGGCCGCCGACAGCAGGAAGGTCTTCGCGGAGGGCATCCCGTTCCCGGCGGCGCTGGCTGTCGGCTTCGACGGCGTCTTCGTCGGCGCGCCGCCCCACCTGCTCTACCTCCCGGACCGCGACGGCGACGACGTGGCCGACATGGACGACGCCGAGATCCTGCTGACCGGCTGGGGCATCCGCGACCGTCACGAGACGATCAACAGCTTTCACTGGGGGCCCGACGGTTGGCTCTACGGTCTCGAAGGCTTCGCGACGCCCTCCGTGATCCGCAAGCCGGGTCCCGAAGAGACGATCTACGGCCACAACGATCCCTTCCCCGCGGACCTGCTCGATGCGGACGGGGTCGACATCAACGGCGGCGTCTGGCGCTACCACCCGACGAAGGACCGCTTCGAGGTCGTGGCCCATGGCTTCAGCAACCCCTGGGGCATCGACTACGACGCGAAGGGCCAGATCTTCATCACCGCCTGCGTGATCCCCCACCTGTTCCACGTCGTCCCCGGAGGCATCTACCACCGCCAGGGCGGCAGCCACTTCAACCCGTACGTCTACGGCGACATCCGCACGATCGTCAATCACCGGCACCGCTCCGCGCACGGCGGCGCCCGCGTCTACCTGTCGGACGCGTTCCCCGAGGAGCAGCACGGCCGGCTGTTCATGGCGAACATCCACGAGCACGCCGTGCTCACCGACGAGCTCGAACCGAAGGGCTCCGGCTTCGTCGCCCACCACGGCGAGGACTTCCTGCTCGCCAACAACAAGCAGTGGGTCGGCTTCAGCATGGAGGTCGGACCGGGCGGCGACGTCTACGTCCTCGACTGGCACGACGCCGACATCTGCGGCAACGACGTCCAGCACAAGGAGACCGGGCGCATCTTCCGCATCACGCCCGAACAGTCCCTGGCGGACAACTGGGAGGGCCGTTACGACGACGTCAAGTCGATGTCGAACGAGAAACTCGTCGAGTTGCAACTCTCGAAGAGCGCCTGGCACGCGCGCCGGGCCCGGGTCGTCCTGCAGGGCCGGGCGGCGAAGGGCGAAGTCGACGCTTCGGTGCACAAGGCTCTGCACGAGACGTTCGCGTCGAACCCGGACGGCGACATCCGCCTGCGGGCGATGTGGGCGCTCCACGTTGTCGGCGGCTTCACGGCCGGGCAGTTGACCGACGCGCTCGACGACGAGGACGAGCACGTCCGCGCCTGGGCGATCCAGCTCCTGACCGAGGACCACGACGCGCCCGCGGCCGCCACGGCGAAGTTCGTCGAACTGGCCGACCGCGACGAGTCCCCCGTCGTCCGCCTGTACCTCGCGGCGGCTCTCCAGCGCGTCGAGAACGAGGTGCGGTGGCCGATCGCCGAGCACCTGGCGACGAAGGGCGACGACGCGGACGACCACAACATCCCGAAGATGATCTGGTTCGGCCTCGAGCCCTTGGTGCCGGAGGACCCGGAGCGTGCTCTCCTTCTGGCGCGGAACTCCGAGATCCCGATGCTGACGGAGAACATCGCACGCCGCGCCGTCGCCGCGAACGAACTCGAATTCCTCGTCACCTCGCTCGACGACCGGTCCGAGGCCCGTCCTGCCCTCCTGCGGGGCATGCGGGCCGGGCTGGAAGGCCAGTTCGAGATCGACCGGCCGGAGAACTGGGCTTCCGTCTACCGGAAGCTGAAGAGGAGTCGCGCACTGGCCGACCTCGCCGAAGAAGTCGACCAGCAGTTCGGCGGCGTCGAGGTCTCTCGACAGTTCCTCGCCACTCTCGACGACGAGAGCGCGCCGGCCGAGGATCGGCGGCGAGCCATCCGGGGCCTCGCCGACCAGCAGCACTCGGAGCTCTTTGAACGGCTTCCGGCCCTGCTGGAAGCGCCCGAGTTGCGGCTCGCCGCGATTCGCGCCTACGCCGCGTTCGACGGCCGCTGGGAATCCGGGTTCCTGCTGCTGGGGCACTACGACTCCTTCAACGCGGACGAGAAGCTCGCCACGGTGCAGACGCTTTCGTCCCGGCCCATCTACGGCCGGGTCCTGATGGGCGCGATCAAGGAGGGCAGCATTCCCCGGCGCGACGTGCCGGCGTACGTCGCCCGCCAGCTCCACCGGGTCGTGGGCAGCGGCTTCCTCGAAGTCTGGGGGCCGATCACCCGCGTCTCCAGCGAGAAGACCGCGGCCATCGCGAAGTACACGACGATCCTGAACAACGCCGCGATCGCGGCGGCCGACACTGCCCACGGCGAGCAGATGTTCAGCGAACTCTGCGGCGTGTGCCACCAGATGTTCGGCGAAGGGGGCTTGATCGGCCCCGACCTCACCGGTTCCAACCGAACGGAGCTGGACTACCTGCTGACGAACATCATCGACCCGAGCGGCGACATCCAGGACGTCTACCAGACCCTGATGGTGACCACCCGGGACGGCCGCACCTACTCGGGCACCGTGGCCACGAAGAGTCCCCGCTCCATGACGCTCCGGGTCGTCGGCCAGGACGAGGTGGTCATTCCGCAGTCGGACATCCAGTCGTTCGACTACTTCCCGCTCTCGATAATGCCGGAGGGGCTGCTCGATGGGTACGGAGACGACGAGGTGGCCGACCTCGTCGCGTATCTGATGACCGCCCAAGAGGCGGGCTCACAGGGCCCGTAGGGAATCGAGGCGGATGACGAACGTCGCGATGATCGGCCTCGGCTTCGGCGCCGAGTTCATCCCCATCTACCAGGCCTACGCCGGCGCCAACGTCCACGCGATCTGCCGCCGCGACGAGGCGGAACTCCACAAGGTCGGCGACCAGTTCGGGATCGAACGGCGCTACACGGACTACGACGACGTGCTGGCCGACCCGGACGTGGACTACGTCCACATCAACACGCCGATCCCGGACCACGCCTGGATGTCACTCGCCGCGCTCGACGCGGGAAAGCACGTCGTGTGCACCGTGCCGATGGCGACGACCGTCGAGGACTGCCGGAAGATCGTCGAGAAGGTCGAGGAGACCGGGCTCAGGTACATGATGGCCGAGACCGTCGTCTACAGCCGCGAGTTCCTGTTCATCAAGGAGCTGCACGACAAGGGCGACCTGGGCGACATCCAGCACCTGGCGGCCTCGCATCCTCAGGACATGGACGGCTGGCCGTCCTACTGGGAACGGATGATCCCGATGCACTACGCGACCCACGTCGTCAGTCCCTGCCTGGGACTCGTCGACGGACTGGCCGAGTACGTGAGCTGCTTCGGCTCCGGCATCGTCCGCGACGACATCGCCGAGAAGTCCGGCAACCGCTTCGCGGTCGAGACCTGCCACATCAAGTTCAAGGACCGTGAGCTGACCGCCCACATCTGGCGCTTCCTCTACGACGTCGCCCGCCAGTACCGCGAGAGCTTCGACGTCTACGGCACGAAGAAGAGCTTCGAGTGGACCCTGATCGAGGACGAGCCGCACGTCCTGCACACGGCGAAGAAGCCCGAGCACGAGATCCCGGAGAAGATCGAGGTGCCGGACTACGCGCATCTCCTGCCGGAACCGATCCGGCACTTCACCCTGCCCCAGGAGATCCACGACGCGGAGCACCTCTCCTTCATCCAGGGCGGCGGCCACGGCGGCTCACATCCGCATCTCGTCCACGAGTTCCTCAGCGCACTCGACGAGGACCGTGACCCCTGGCCCAACGCGGTGACCAGCGCCAACTGGACCTGCGTCGGCATCTGCGCCCACGAATCCGCTCTGAACGGCGGCGAGATCGTCCGCCTGCCCGGCTTCACGCTCCGAACGTAGGACCCCGACTCCACAACCCCGGCTTCAGGAGGGCCAATGAACAAGACCAAGCTACTGATCGCGAGCTTCCTCACCATCCTGGTTGCCGGACTGGGAACCGCCGTTCGCGGCGGCCTCCTCCTGGAGTGGGGCACGGCGTTCGGCTTCACGCAGACGGAACTCGGACAGATCACCGGCGGCGGCTTCGTCGGCTTCGGACTCGTCATTCTCGTGGCCAGCGCCTTCCTCGACCGCTACGGCTACAAGCCGTTCCTGATGGGCGCCGGCGTTCTGCACGTGCTGTCCGTCATCGTGGCCGTTGCGGCCACCGTCATCTACAACGGATCGATCGACACGAACCCGGAGTTCGCCCGCGCCGCGGCCTACTTCTGCCTGTTCTGGGGCGTCTTCATCTTCGCGGTCGCGAACGGCATCTGCGAAGCGGTCATCAACCCGCTGGTCGCGACCCTGTACCCCAAGGAGAAGACCCACTACCTGAACATCCTGCACGCAGGCTGGCCCGCCGGCCTGATCTGCGGCTCTCTGCTGGGCATTGGCCTGATCGGCCGCGTGCGCTGGGAGATCGTTCTCGCGCTCTATCTCGTTCCGACCCTCATCTACGTCCTGATGATGGTCAAGGAGAAGTTCCCCAGGTCCGAGGCGGCCGCCGCCGGCGTCAAGTTCATGGACATGGTCAAGGAGTTCGCCGCGCCCATGCTGCTCTTCCTGCTCGTGCTCCACGTCTGCATCGGCTACGTCGAGCTCGGAACGGACAGCTGGATCGTCAACATCATGGACACCGTGCTCGGCGGCAAGGGGCTGTTCATCCTCCTCTACACCTCGATCCTGATGTTCGTGCTGCGCTTCTTCGCCGGCCCGATCGTCCACCGGATCAATCCCCTCGGGCTGCTGTTCGTCAGCGCCTGCGTCGCCGCCATCGGCCTCTACTCGCTCGGCTCTCTGGCCGGCGCGGTCACCGTGATGATCGCCGCCACGATCTACGGCGCCGGCAAGGCCTTCTTCTGGCCGACCATGCTGGCCGTCGTCTCCGAGCGCTTCCCCAAGGGCGGCGCCCTCACCCTGGGCGCCGTCGGCGGCGTCGGCATGCTCTCGGCGGGCCTCCTCGGCGGCCCGGGCATCGGCTACCTGCAGGACCGGCACGCCTCGCAGGACCTCCAGGCCAACGCCCCCGCCGTCTACGAGGAGTACAAGGCCCAGGGCACGAACAGCTTCCTGTTCTTCGCCCCGGTCCAGGGCCTCGACGGCTCCAAGGCCGGTCCGGTCATGGAGAAGGCGAAGGACTTCGGCATCGAGCTGCCTCCGGACGAACAGGCGGTGCGCGACGCGTCGTTCCACGGCGGCCAGACCGCGCTCCGGATCACCGCGGCGATACCGGTGTTCATGGCGCTCGGCTTCCTCTACCTGATCATTCACTTCCGGCGGGCAGGCGGCTACAAGCAGATCGAGCTGACGTCGCAGAACGAAACCTGATCGCTGGCGGCGAGGTCAGACTCGCGCCCCGCTGAGGACCTGGCTACCTACCAACACATGTCCATCCTCGAAGATCGCGAGGAGATGCGCCGGTCCGGCTACCGGGTCGTGGACGCCATCGTCGAGCGCCTGAGCGAACTTGGCGATGACAAGGCGTTCCAGACGGCACCGCGAGATGTCACCGAGGCGTTGCTCGATGGACCTCCTCCCGAGGAGGGGCGGGATCTCGACCCGCTGCTCGAGACCGTGGTTCGCGACGTGATGCCGCTCGCGGCGCGGATCGACCACCCGCGCTTTCTCGCCTTCGTCCCCGCCAGCCCCTCCTGGGCTTCGGTGCTGGCCAGCTTCCTGATCAGCGGCTACAACGTCTTCCAGGGGACCTGGCTCGCCTCCGCAGGACCTTCCCAGATCGAACTCACGGTCACCGACTGGTTTCGCGAGTGGCTGGGCTACCCGAAAGGCGCGGGCGGCCTGTTCACGAGCGGCGGATCGGCCGCCAATCTGCTGGCCGTCGTCGCGGCGCGCGAGGCCGCGGGAAATCCGCAGCGTGGTGTGGTCTACGTTTCGGACCAAAGTCACGGCTCGGTGGGGCGCGCCGCGCGGATTGCCGGAGTCGATCCGGCCCGGATACGGGTCCTGGCCACCGACGATGAGTTCCGGCTCGTTCCGGCGACCCTGCTGGAAGCCGTACGTCGAGACCGCGAGGCGGGTCTGGAACCGTTCTGCCTCGTGGCGAGCGCCGGCACGACGAACACCGGCGCCATCGATCCTTTGGTGGACCTGGCGGAGATCGCGCGGGCGGAAGGCCTCTGGAACCACGTCGACGCCGCGTACGGCGGCTTCGCCGTCCTCGATCCAGAGGCCCGACCTCTGTTCCAGGGCCTCGAACTGGCCGACAGCGTGACTCTCGACCCGCACAAGTGGCTCATGCAGCCCTACGAGACGGGCTGCCTCATGGCCCGCGACGTCACCCGTCTCGAGTCCGCCTTTCGCATCCTCCCCGACTACATGCAGGACACCGACCTCGGCAGCGAGCAGGTGAACTTCTGCAACCGCGGGCTCCAGCTCACCCGCGCGTTTCGGGCCCTTCGCGTATGGCTCTCGGTCCAGCGCTACGGCCTGGCAGCGCACCGGCAAGCCATCGCCGGCGCCATAGACATCACCGCAAAGGCGGCCGATCGCGTCGCAGGCGAGGACGAACTGGAGCTTCTCGCGCCGTCGAGTCTGGGCGTGGTCTGTTTTCGCTACCGCGGCCCTGGCGCGGAACCGCCGGTTTCGAGTGAACGCCTCGACGAACTGAACCGCCAGATCCAGGACCGCATCGTCGAGTCGGGATTCGCGATGATCGCCTCGACGCGGCTCGACGACCGGTTCTCGCTGAGGTTCTGCGTCCTGAACACCCGCACCACCGAGGACGACGTCATGCAGGTCCTGGACCGCGTTCTGGAGGTCGGCAGGGAACTGCGCTGACGACTCAGCACGGCCAGTGCGTGGCCCCGATCAGTTCCTACTGCGACGGCGCCTGATACAGCTCTATCTCGTAGCCGTCGGGGTCGCGGAAGAAGATGATCGTCGGCTCGAGATCCGCCACGGGTGATGGACGGAATGCACCGCGTGGCCAAGGCGCTCGTCCAGGGACGTACGACGATCGCCGCGAAGCGCTTCCCCGTCGATCCGCCGCCGGACCACCGGAACTGCCAGCCGGCCGATCTCGACTACTCGGCTTCCGACAGCTAGCGCCCGGCACGGCCGCAGGCCGGCTCCGACCTACTCGACCGGATTGGCCGCGATGAACTCGTTGATGATGCCCGCCAGCTCCGCGCCGTGGGTCTCCTGGATGAAGTGGCCCGCGCCTTCGACCGTCACATGGGCCTGGCCCTTCGCGCCGGGAACCCGCCGCTGGAACGGCACCTCGCCGCCGCGCGTGATCGGGTCGCTGTCGCCGTAGGCGGTCAGGAAGGGCTTCTCCCAGCTCTCGAACACCTCCCAGGCCTTGCGGTTCGCCTCGTTCGCCGGATCGTCAGCGAAGACCGGCACCCGCTGCGGCATGATGAGCGCCCCGGCCTTGTAGGCCGGCTCGGGGAACGGCGCGTCGTAGCCGGCAGCGACCGACGGGTCGCCGGTGCTGGTCGCCAGCATGCGGCCAGTCGGAATGTCGCCGTTGTCGATCATCGTCTGGTTCAAGCGCTTCCAGCGGATGAAGGCGCTGTCCTCGGGGAAATCGTCCCAGCCGGACGCCGTCCCCACCGGCAGGCCGGCGTTGGAGAGGACGACCCGTGCGAAGCGCTCCTCGTTCTCCGCCACCACGCGAAGACCGATCAGGCTCCCCCAGTCCTGACCGAAGAAGGTCGCCTGCTGCAGGTCGAGCGCCTCGACGAGTTCCGTCATCGCGTCGACGTGGAACTTGTAGGTGTGGGTGTCCATGCTCGCCGGCTTGTCGGAGCGTCCGAAGCCGATCAGGTCGGGCACGATGCAGCGATGGCCCGCTTGGACGAGCACCGGGATCATCTTCCGGAACAGGTACGACCAGGTCGGTTCGCCGTGGAGCAGCAGAACCACCTCGCCGTCGGCCGGCCCCTCGTCGAGGTAGGCGACCCGGTAGCCGTCGATCTCCAGGTAGTGGGGCTCGAAGTCGAAGTCCGGCAGGTTCTCGAACCGGGCGTCCGGAGTGCGGTACACGCCGGGACGGATCTCCTCGGCGGGGACTGGCGCCGCAATCGTCGCGAATGCCACAACGATGGCAGCCAGCCTCGCCATGGCGACGTTTCGCCGTGATCTCTTCATCTCGTGTCCTCCACTCGGTCGTGCACAGGCTGGCGGATGGCACAAGCCATCATCCTCTCGCCCTACTGACGACACAACGCCGGCCCTTGTTTCGCTCGCCCGATCCATCAGCCGGGCGCGATGGACTATCCTCTCTCCGCCCCGCGAACGGAGTAGGCCCAGATGACTCAGAACGGAACCGTTGTACGCCTCTCCGGCGTCCGCAAGACGTTCGGCACCCACACCGCGGTCGACGACTTCGACCTCGAGATCGAGCCCGGCACGATCTACGGCCTGCTGGGGCCCAACGGCTCGGGCAAGACGACCACGATCCGCATGATGATGGGCATCCTGCTGCCCGACGGAGGCGCCGTGGAGCTCTTCGGCGGCGCACCCGACTTTGCCCGGCGCAGCCGGGTCGGCTACCTGCCCGAAGAGCGCGGCGTCTACGAGAAGATGAAGGTCCTCGACCAGCTCGTCTTCTTCGGCGAGATCCGCGGCGTCGGGCGAGCCCTGGCCCGCACCCGCGCTGAGAAATGGCTGGAGCGTCTCGGCCTCAGCGAATGGTCGTCCAAGAAAGTCCAGGCACTGTCGAAGGGGATGCAGCAGAAGGTGCAGTTCATCTCCACGGTGCTCCACGATCCGGAGCTGCTGATCCTGGACGAACCCTTCAGCGGCCTCGACCCGATCAACCAGGACGTGCTTGAGGAGATCGTCCTGGAGGAGAGCGCGCGCGGCAAGACGATCCTCTTCTCCACCCACCTGATGGAGCAGGCGGAGCGGCTCTGCGAGCGGGTCTGCCTCATCTCGCGGGCGCGCAAGGTGCTCGACGACGACCTGAAGGAGCTGAAGCGCCGCGAGCGCTCCGGCGCCGTGGCGGTGGAGTTCGACGGCGAGGCTCCTCCAGTCGCCACATGGCCGGGCGTGTCGGAGGTCGAGGAGGCCGGCGACGCCCTCCACTTGACCCTGCGCGATGAGGTACGGCCCGAGGAGATTCTGGCCGAGGTCGTGGCAGACGGATTCAGCCTGCGCCGATTCGAGCTGCTCGAACCCCGGCTGCACGAGATCTTCGTCCGCCACGCCGGAGAGCCAGCCGAAGACGATGCCCCCTTGCAGACGGGAGGTGCGTCATGAAGCAGATCTGGTCGGTGGTCCGCCGCGAGTACGTTGAGCGCGTCAAGACGAGGGCGTTCATCCTCTCGACGCTCGGCATGCCGCTGCTCATGATCGGCATCATGGCGATAGTCGGTTTCGTCGCGGTCCTCTCCGAGCAGTCGGAGCGGCAGATCGTGCTGGTCGACCAGAGCGGACAGCTCGGCGAACGGGTCCGGCAGGCCCTCGAGCAAGCAGGCTACGAGGTGGAGCTCGCCGCCGCCGGAGTCGACATGGCGAACCTGGACCAGCAGGTGCTGGACGAGGAACTCGAGGCCTACATCGTTCTCGACGACACGACCGCCAGCGAAGCCGTCTTCGCCTACCGGGGGAAGGAGCCGCCGGGAAGCGTGCGTTCGCAGTTGATGCGGGCGGCCGTCGTAGAGGAGATCGTCGACCTGCGCCTCGGCGAGATGGAGGACGGCGACTCGGTCCGCAGGCTGTTCGAGGGCGGCGCGCTCGAGTACGAGCCGGTGGGCCTCGACGAGGAGGAAGCGGAAGAAGCCGAGGCCGAGCGAATCACCGGCATGATCACCGGCATCGCCGGCGGCCTCATCCTCTACATCATGATGCTTGCCTACGGCGCCCAGACGCTGCAGTCGGTCCTCGAGGAGAAGCAGAGTCGGGTGGTCGAGCTGGTCATCTCGTCACTGCGGCCGTGGCAGCTCATGCTGGGCAAGATCGTCGGCGTGGGAGCCGTGGGGCTCACCCAGGTAGCGATCTGGATCGCCTGCGTGGCTCTGCTGGCGGGCCTTGCACTGCCAAGCCTGATCGCCGCGGCCTCCGACTTCGAAGAGCTGGCTCAGTTCCGGCAGTACCTGCCGGGCCCCGGCGCCGTTCTGCTGCTCGTCGTCTTCTTCCTGCTCGGTTACTTCCTCTACTCGAGCCTGTTCGCCGCGGTCGGCGCCATGTGCAGGAACCTGCAGGAAGCCGGCCAAACCCAGGCGCCCCTCATCATCCTGATCATCGTCCCGTTCATGCTTCAGATGATGACGTTCCAGGGAAACACCATGCCGTGGATGAACTGGGTGGCCCTCTTCCCCTTCTTCAGCCCGATCATGATGTACCCCCGAGCCGTGATGGGCGACGTGCCCGCCTGGATGGTCGCCGCCTCGATCGTCCTGATGGCTCTGACCGTCTGGGGCGCCGCCTGGGTGGCGGGCAGGATCTACAAGGTCGGCATCCTCAGCCAGGGCAACCGCCCCAGCCCACGCGAGTTACTGCGCTGGATCCGGGAGGCCTAGGATCGGCGGCATCGGACAGTTGATCCAGGCTGAAACGGCCCGCAGGAGTTCGCCCTCCTCCACCGTGACCTCGTGATCGGCGCTGATGCAGGCGACCGCCGCCTCCAGAACGCGCTTCTTCACCTGCGGCGCGGCCCGGTCCAGTTCGACCAGAGCCGCATCGAGCGGGGCGAAACCGCACTCCTCGTGCGTGAGCAAGCGCCGCTCCGGCAGCGACAGGACTCGCCACCCTGCAGCGAACGCCCCTTCGGCAGCTTGTCGATCCCGATTGCCGACGTAAGCCAGCACTGACAGCAGCACGGCCAGCGAGGACTCCACCGCGCCGGCCGAACGATGCCGCACCCTGGTCGGCCCCGTTCGCCCGAAGGAGACCTGCATGTCTCGCAACAGGATGCGCTGGAGCGACCACTCGAACAGGTCGATGACATCATCGGCCGCGACGAGCTCGACGAGGTCTTCCTGGAATCGCTGGTACTGCCACGACGTCAGGGCGCGTAGCGCGGGCAGCGCCAGCTCGACCGCGGGAAGACGCAGTCTCGGGTCGAGTTCCTCGACCAGCGGAGCCAGACGGACGGTCTCTTCGTAGACGCCGTCGTCCGCCGCCGCCTTGAGGTGGGCCAGCTGCGACTGCCGCGGCCCCGGGTCGCGGTCGAGCAGAAGCGCATAGACCAGCGCGCGGGCGCCGTAGGGCTCATGGGCCGCCTCGACGACCGGTTCCGGAAGCCGGCCGATGAGCGCCGCGGCATACTCGACGTGCGCCGGTGTCGGCTGGCCGACCTGGGTGACGGCGTTCTCCAGATCCGCGCCCGCCAATGCGTCGGCTTCAGCCCCCGCGAACCCCGCGACGGCGGGCGCCGTGGCCGCTTCCAATGCGCCAACGACCTGCGGCGGCAGCTCCGGAAACCCGCCGTCCCAGGACGGATCGATCCGCCTGATCCGCTCGCCCAGCGGCGGATGGGTCGAGAACATCGCGCTGAAGCCGGAGGTCGCCCGACCGAAGAACATGTGACTGGCCTGCGGGGCGTTCGGGTTCTCCACCTTCGAGCCGGTCACGAAACCGCCGATCTTCTTCAAAGCGCCCGCGATGCCGCCAGGATGGCGGGTGAACTGCACGGCCGAGGAGTCGGCCAGGAACTCGCGCTGCCGGCTGACCGCGGCCTTGATCAGGTTGCCGAAGAAGGTGCCCGCGAAACCGACGACCGCCAGTCCGGCGCCCAGCGCGAGGATCGGCAGCGCACCCTTGCTGTCTCTCGATCGTCCCCCTCCCGCTCCGCTGTAGAACGACATCCGCAGGATGAAGTAGCCGATCATCCCGATCAGGAAGATCCCGTGCAGCAGGCCCATCAGACGGATGTTGAGCCGCATGTCGCCGTTCAGGATGTGGCTGAACTCGTGCGCGATCACGCCCTGGAGTTCGTCGCGGTCGAGGGTCGTCGCCGCACCCCGCGTGACGCCGATGACCGCGTCCTGCGGCGCGAAGCCGGCGGCGAACGCGTTGATTCCCGCCTCGCCGTCCATGATGTAGACGGGCGGCGTCGAGGTGCCCGAAGCGATCGCCATCTCTTCGACCACATTCAGCAGCCTGCGCTCGACCGGGTCCGACGTGCTGCCGTCCACGAGCCGACCGCCCAGTTCCTCGGCGATCACGCGGCCGCCGCCGCGTAGCTGCGCGATCTTGTACAGGCTGCCGCCGCCGACCACGACGAGAGTGCCGCCCACGGCCAGGAGCAGCAGCCGCGGATCGGCGACGGCGCTCCAGTCGATCTCGTTCGTCTCCGGATCGCGACCGAGGAAGCCCATCGTGGCGGCCAGCACCAACTCCACCGCCACGACGATCGCCAGCACCGCCATTGCGAAGAGCAGCACCAGGCGAGCCGTGCCCCGGCGCGCCGCGTCCTGTTGCTGGAAGAAGTCGGTGGCCATCGCGCCGCCGCCTGAACCGGGAAGTCCGGACTAGTCGAACGAGATACTCGGCGCCTCGGCGATGGCCTCGCTGTCGAACTCGAGCAGCGTCGCATCCTGGCCGTGGCCGAACATTCCGGCGACCATGACGGCCGGGAACCTCTGCTTGAAGGTGTTGTACGTGGTCACCGCGTCGTTGAACGCCTGGCGCGCGAAGGCGACCTTGTTCTCGGTCGAGCGCAGTTCCTCGCTGACCTGCATCATGTTCTGGTTGGCCTTCAGGTCCGGGTAGGCCTCAGCCAGCGCGAAGAGACGGCCCAGCGTGCCGGTGAGGACGCCTTCGGCCGACGCAAGGCCCTGGATCGCGGCGGCGTCGCCCGGGTTCGCGGCGGCCTGCTCCAGTCCGCCGGCCGCCATGTTCCTGGCCTGGATCACCGCCTCGAGCGTTTCCCGCTCGTGACTCATGTAGCCCTTCGCCACCTCGACCATGTTCGGGATCAGGTCGTAGCGCCGCTTGAGCTGGACCTCGATCTGCGCGAACGCGTTCTGGTAGCGGTTCTTCAGCGTGATCAGCTTGTTGAACGTCCCGATCAGCGAGGCGCCGAAGATGACGGCGAGGAGGACCAGACCCGCCAGAATGACGATCGTCAGAATGCTCATGACGGCATGCTGTCACAGGCGGAAGGTGTACTGCGCCTTCACCGCCAGCCTCGAGTCCTGTTGCCGGAAGTCGGTACCCCGTTCGCCGATCTCCTGTATCCAGCCCTGCCCGAAGATGAAGAAGATGTCGTTGCCCGGCTCGAGGGTCCAGCGCACCCGGCCCTGGAAACCGAGGTTGCCCGAACGGTTGTCGAACTGCAGGACGTTCGCGAAGGAGAGTTTGGGCGAGACCGCATAGTTGAACTCGGCCCGGTGGATTCTGGCGACGAAGTCGCCCTGCGGCAGCCGGGCGAAGGTCTGGTTCGTCTGGAGGCTTATCGTGAGCCGGGGGGGCGCCGAGTACCGGAGGCTCACGCTGTACGTCTCGGCGTCGCCCGACCAGAAGCTGCCGAACGTCACTCCGACGTTCCCCTGAAACCGCCGCTTCTGCGCCGAACTGAAGAAGATCCGTAGCGGCGTGAAGTCGTACTCGCCCGGCGGCAGGACCACGCCGGGCGAGATCTCGAACGGCTCGAACAGCCGCTCGTAGGTCGGGTTCACGTCGAACAGGCTGTGCAGCGAGTCGCCCGACTGGAAGTGCCAGTCGACGAGCGTGAAGTAGAAGTCCCGGCTCTCGACCAGGCCGTTGTCGAGCCTCTTGAACTCCGTGTAGAAGACGTCGTGGTACATCTGCTGGATGCCCAACCACTGGTTCCTGGGCCGCGGGTTGAAGCTGGCGCCGAGCCGCAGCATGCTCACGTTGCGGCGCTGAACGAATCCGAGCGCGGGGTCGAAGTCCTCCTGGATCTCGCGCCACTGCACCTGGGCGTCGTACCGGTCGTTCGGAAACGCGGCCGCGAAGCCGAACGAGGCATCGTTATCCGAGACGCCCTCGTTCTCGCTCTGGAGTCCCCAGGCATTGAAGACGAAGTTCCGGCCGCTGCCCAGGATGTCGGAGGTGGCCAGGCGGAGGTCCACGCCCATCGTGGTGGCGTCCGTCGCGAGGGCCTGGTTGCCGCTGGTAACGAGCGCGCCCACGTAGGACTGCTGCCAGAAGTTCTGCCGGACCCGCCCGACGAACAGGCTCTGGTCGTCGACGACCGAGGTGTCCCGCGAGCCGACGTTGAGCACGCCGACTTCGGTCCGTCCCACCCTGCCGGTCAGCTTGACGCCGTAGTCGAGCGGCACCTCCTGTCCTCGCAGGAGTCCGATCCGCCGGCTGAAGAAGGGGAAGATCTCCGCTCCCGTACTCGGGATGCCCCCCGGCTGGCCGACCCCGGTGGTGGCGAAGTTGAAGACGCCGGCATCCTGCAGGAAGAAGGACCGCTTCTCCGGAAAGAAGATCGAGAAGCGCGTCAGGTTGATCTGGCGCGCGTCGACTTCGGTCTCGCCGAAGTCCGTGTTGAAGGTGGCCGTCAGCTTGAGGTTGGGCGTCACGTTGTAGAACAGATCGAGCCCGGGCTTTCCGCGCAGGCTGTCGTCGCCGGTACCGGCGCTGTAGTCCCAGCGTCCCGCGACGAACGGCCGGATGTCCAGGCTGAGGCCCTGCTCCAGACCTCCGAGGCCCGTGATTTCGCCCGCCTCCGAGACCTGGAAGAACTGCGCGTCGAAGCGGGCGCCCGCCCAGCGAGCCTCCTCGAACTTCCGCCGAATGCTCCGGCTGATGTTGAAACCCCAGACCGTGCCGTCCGGCGGGAAGTTCAGGCTCTTGAAGGGGATGGCGAACTCCGCGCTCCAGCCCTGGTCCGAGCGCGCCGTCGCAACGTTCCAGATGGCGTCCCAGTCTTCGTTCGTCTCGCCGTTCGCGAACACGAGGCCATCGACCAGGGCGCCGTTCGGGTTCGTCGCGAAGTAGAAGGCGTTGCTCTGATCGCGGAACGTATCGAGCAGCAGTTCGACGTAGTCGTCGGGCCTGAGGGCTGCATCGCGCGCCATCTGCGACGCGAGGATTCCGTCCGGCTCGGAGTCATGGCACATCACGCCGATGTAGAGGTTGTCGGCGTCGCGCAGCAGGGTGACCTCCGTGCGCTCGCTCGGCGCGATGCCTGCCGTCGGGATGCGTTGGATCAAGCTGCCGATCTGCGGCGACGATTGCCACGCCGGTTCGTCCAGGACGCCGTCGACGAGGATCGGCTCCGACACGGTCGTGACTGCGGCCGTCCGGGTCGACCTGCCCGGCTCGTCCTGGCGGACAGCGGCGCCTGACTGCGCCGCGGCTACGAGAGCCGACAAGGCGCAGAGTGGCAACAGCGACAGCACAGCCCGAAGCCTGCCCGAGTCGCTCGCTGTCGGATTCAACCTGCTGACCGTTCTGACTACTTGAAGCCGCCCGGGTAGAAGCCTGGCGCTACGGTGAACTCCCGCGGCACCGCATTTCCTCTCATGGTGCAGGCAGGCTAGCAGCCGTACGTGTTCGGGACTGGCCGTAGTGTCTGCCCCTAAGGGCGCCAGATTCTCAGCGGCACATGAACGGCCGCGTGACGGAAGTCCCGGTCGGTACTCAACAAGACCAACTCGTGTCGAATCGCCAGTTGAGCCAGGAGTGCATCGATCGTTCCGAGTTGCACGCCGCCCTGCCGGCAGCGATTACGAACCTCGGCTGCCTCGATGTGGTCGTCGCGGTCGGGTGTGATCGTTGGCAGCGCAGCGAAGCGACGCAGGATCGCGCTGCGCTGGCGAGGGCCCCGAAACCCCTGCAGTAGCTCCTGCAGGACGAGCCCCGTCGTGTAAATCGCCTCTCGCGCGAAGAGCGCTTCGCGCAGCCGCGACACCTCTCTCTCCCTTCCAGGCTCACTTCGACGCAAAGCCAGCGACCAGACGCTCGTATCCACCAGGAAGTTCATGCGCCGCCAACTTCGGTGTCAGCCCTGGTCGACCCCAGGCGACCTCTGCGTTCTCGATCGCTCCCGCTTGTAGTCGTAGGTTTCGTCCCACTCCAGGGTTCCGAACAGATCGAGAATGCCAGCCTGCTCTCTCCGCGCGAGGAACTCCCGAAGCGCCACGGTCACGGCAGCCGTCTTCGTCTTCTCGCCGCTCACTTCGAGGGCTCTTTCCAGGAGTTCGGGGTCGATCGCGAGGTTGGTCGCCATGTGCGGATACTCGCACAATGAGACGCACAAGACAAGCGGGAACCAGTCTGACGTCTAGAGCCCGGGTCGCTGAGTCCAGCCGGATGACAGAGCACGCCGACGTCTGCACCCCTCTTCATTGCCCCGCGCAAGATGGGTCCAGTTGCCCCGACGCGCACCACAGAATGAGAGAATCCCGACCAATCCGTACCGGAGAACCAATGAGCTGGCAAGACGACGTCAAAGAGATCGAACGGCAACGCCGCATGGCCGAGCAGATGGGCGGCGCCGACAGCGTGGCGTTCCAGCACGGCCGCGGCAAGCTGACGGTGCGCGAACGCATCGATCTGCTCGCGGCTCCAGGGACCTTCCACGAGATCGGGGCGCTAGCCGGCACGGCGACCTGGGAGGACGGTTCGGTCGCGGCGCTCAAGCCGTCCAACATGGTGGTCGGCACGGTGCAGGTCGACGGCCGCAAGGTCGCCTTCTCGGGCGGCGACTTCACGATCCGCGGCGGCGCCTCGGACGCGAACATCGGGAACAAGAGCCGCTTCACGGAACAGTTCGCGCTGCGGAGCCGGCTGCCCTTCGTCCGGCTTCTAGATGCCACCGGCGGCAGCGTCAAGACCTTCGAGCAGATCGGCAGGACGTACCTGCCCGGAGGCGCCGGGACCGACGTCTCGAGCCATCTCCTGCAGACCGTGCCGGTGGTCTCCGCGGTGCTGGGCTCGGTCGCCGGTCTGCCGGCCGTGCAGGCCTGCCTCTGTCACTTCAGCGTGATGGTCGAGGGCACGAGCCAGGTGTTCGTCGCCGGCCCGAAGGTGGTCGAGCAGGCGACCGGCCAGCGCATCACCAAGGAAGAGCTGGGCGATGAGCGCACTCAGGTGAAGAACGGCGTGGTGATGAACCTGGCCGAGGACGAGGCCGACGCGATCGCGCAGGTGCGGCGGTTCCTCTCGTACCTGCCGGCGAGCGTCTGGGAGGCCCCGCCCGAGCAGACACCCAACGACGATCCGGACCGGCGCGCCGAATCGCTGCTGTCCGTCGTGCCGCAAGACCGGCGCCGGACGTACGATCCGCACGCGATCATCGAGGCCGTCGTCGACGAGGGCAGTTTCTTCGAGATCGGCCCGCACTACGGCCAGGCCCGCGTCACCGGCCTCGCCCGCGTCGACGGCATTCCCTGCGGGGTGATGAGCAACGACCCGCGCTTCAACGGCGGCTCGATGGACATCGCGGCCGGCGAGAAGATGCTCCGTCTCCTGGAACTCTGCGAGACGTTTCACCTGCCGCTCGTCTACTTCGCCGACGAGCCCGGGTTCTCGGTCGGTCCCGCGCAGGAGCGTCTGGGCATCGTGAGGGCCGGCGCCCGGGTCGTGACGGCGCTCAACACGAGCCGAACGCCGTACGTCTGCTTCGTCGTCCGCCAGCTCTACGGCGTCGCCGGCGGCCTCCACTGGCGCGGCCAGGGCTTCTACCGGCGCTACGCCTGGCCCTCGGCGCACGGCGGCTCGATGCACATCCAGGGCGGCACCGCGATCGCGTACAAGCGCGAGATCGAGGCAGCCGAGGATCCGGAGGCGAAGCGCGCCGAGATCGAGGCTCGTCTCTTCGCCATTTCCTCGCCCTTCCGCAACGCCCACGCCTTCGGCGTCGAGGAGATTATCGACCCGCGGGACACGCGGCCATTGCTGGTGGACTTCATGCGCGACGCGCGCCGGGTCGTGGCCGCGGAACTGATCGGACCGGCTAAGGGGCCGAGCTACCGGCCGTAGCCGGCCGACCCGGCGGTGTAGAGCAGGTCCGCCGCGGCGTCCTGAACCCAAGATGAGAAAGGTCCTGGTCATCGGCAGCGGCGGCGCCGGCAAGACCGCCCTGGCGCTTCAGGTCGGCGAGATCACCGGCCTGCCGGTCGTCCACCTCGACCGGCTCTACTGGGAGCCCGGCTGGACGGTGCCCGATCGGGATGTCTGGCACCAGCGCCTGCAGGACGCGATGTCAAGAGACGAGTGGATTCTCGACGGCAACTACAGCGCCACGATCGACACCAGGCTCGCTGAAGCCGACACGGTCCTGTTCCTGGACTTCTCGCCCTTGATCTGCATCTGGCGAGTCATCAAGCGCTACTTGAGACATCGCGGGTCGAGCCGCCCCGACATGGCACCCGGATGCGAGGAAAGACTGACGCTCGGCTTCCTCCACTGGATCTGGACCTTCAGATCCCGCAGGCGCGACGGCTTGAGGCGGATGATCAGGAAGCACTCGCGGAAGGCCGACGTCATCGTCCTGCGGAGCCAGAAGGAGTGTGACCGCTACGTCGAGGAACTCGTGGCGAAGAGACCCGGCTAACGCCACACCTTCAGCGGCACATGCGCGGCCGCGTGACGGAAGTCCTGGTCCGTACTCAACAAGACCAACTCGTGTCGAATCGCGAGTTGAGCCAGGAGTGCATCGATCGTTCCGAGCTGCACGCCGTTCCGCCGGCAGCGATTGCGTACTTCGGCTGCCTCGATGTGGTCGTTGCGGTCTGGCGTGATCGTTGGTAGCGCAGAAAAACGACGCAGGATCGCGTCGCGCTGACGAGGACCCCGGAAACCCTGTAGTAGCTCCTGAAGGACGAGCCCCGTGGTGCAAACGGACTCTCGCGCAAAGAGCGCTTCGCGCAGCCGCGACACCTCTCTCTCTGCTCCAGGTTCACTTCGACGCAAAGCCAGCGACCAGACGCTCGTATCCACCAGGAAGTTCATGCGCCAGCAGCTTCGGCGTCAGCCTTGGTCGACTCCAGGCGACCTCAGCGTTCTTGATCGCTCCTGCTTGTAGTCGTAGGTTGCGTCCCACTCCAGGGTTCCGAACAGCTCGAGAATGCCGGCTTGCTCCCTCCGCGCGAGGAACTCCCGGAGCGCCACGGTCACGGCAGCCGTCTTCGTCTTCTCGCCGCTCACTTCGAGGGCTCTTTCCAGGAGTTCGGGGTCGATCGCGAGGTTCGTCGCCATGTGCGGATACTCGCACAGTGAGACGCACAAGACAAGAAGGCGAGACTAGCCCCGGCGCTAACTCAGCACTGCCCCGGTGACGCCCCGTTCGAAGAGGTCGTCGATCTCGGCATTCGACAGGCCAAGGCGCTCCGCCAGCAACTCCCGGCTGTGCTCGCCCAGGCGCGGCGGCGGCAGGTCGGTTCGCTCCGCCAAACCGTCGATCCGCCACGAGTGGCCGGCGTAGCGCTTCTCACCGACGTCGAGGTGCTCGATCCGGCGGAACCAGGCCCTCTGCTCCAAATGACGACACGCCATGACTTCGGTGGCGGAACGGACGACGGCGGCCGCAATGCCGGCGGCCTGGAGACGCTCCATCAGGTTCTCGGCTTCCCGGGAACACGTCCACAAGGTCAACGCCTCGTCGAGCTTCTCCGTGTTGGCGACCCGGTCGCGATGACGATCGAAAGCCGGATCCGCGAGAGTCTCGGAACCCGAGAGCGCTACGAGCCGTTCCCACATCTCGTCCGAGTCGACCGCCAGCGCGATCCAGCGATCCTCGCCCGCGCACGGATAGACGCCGTGCGGTGCGTGGTCGAGGTCACCGTTGCCCACAGGCGTCTGCTCGCCGCCGAGCGCAGCGTCGAGAAGCACCTCGCCCAGGTAGCCGGCAGCCGCCTCCACCATGCTGCCGTCAATCGCCTGTCCCTCGCCTGTGCGCCGGCTGTGGAAGAGAGCGACGAGCGTCGTCGCCGCCATCTGCAATCCTGTGATCGCGTCTGCCTGGTAGAAGCCCATGACCATCGGCTCCCCGTCGGGGTACCGGTGCAGCCAGTCCCAGCCGGCAAGCGCCTCGATCGAGGTCCCGTTCGCCTTGTAGTCGCTGAGTGGCCCGGTCTTGCCGAAGCCCGACCAGGAGGTCATCACCAGGCTGGGATTCAGCTTCTCCACGGCCGGCCAATCGAAGCCGAACCGTTCCATGACCCGGGGCGTGAAGTTCTCCATCAGAACATCGGCATCGGCGATCAAGCGCCAGAGCAGGTCCCGACCCTCCCCGGTCTTGAGATCCAGGCACAGGGACCGCCTGTTGCGATTGACGCTGTTGTAGTAGGGGCTCGTGTTGATGTGGCCGCCGAGTACGTTCCCCACCGGCTTCGGATTCGCGAGCCATCGTCGCCAGACGTCGGGCCGCTCGTGCGATTCGACCTTGATCACGTCGGCGCCGAGATCGGCCAGCAGCATGGCGGCGTAGGGGCCGATCCAGGCCTGGGTCATGTCGACGATCTCCACGCCCTGAAGCGGCAGGGCCTCGCCCGGGCCGGCTTCCGGCACGGCCGTCATGAACGGCTGCCAGTCGAGCTGCGACACGTCGACCTGCTCCCCCGCGCCGGGGGCCGGCGCCGGCGGAGCGGGTCCTGTTCGCCCCAGGGTTGCCGCGGGCCCCGCAAACGGCAGCTCACCGAGCCGCGGATGGTGGAGCGTGCGGAAGAAGCCGCGAGCGGCCAGATGCTCGTCGACCAGCAGGTCGGCCGGCGACAACACCTTGCCGCAGACGACCCGGCGCTTCAGCAGGCCGAGGAACACGTCGTCCGCCGACTTGTCCTGCACCTTGCCGGCCAGGAAGGGGATCAGCCTCCGGCGCCACGCGGGCGGTTCCTCCCCGTCCTCAACCAGAGGCCACTCCTTCTCGTCGACGCCGAGCACCCCGCCGTAGTCGCCGACCTGTTCCTCCAGCGGGGGCATGAAGGTCACCCAGCCGTCACGGCAGCGATGGGCCCGCACACCGGTCGTCGAGCCGCCCTCCCGCTGGGGATGCACGCCGCCGTACTCGATCGGCAGCAACGGCAGGATGCCGGCAATCACGTCGAGAGCCGAGACCTCGATGAACCCGCCTCGCCCGCTCGCGAGTCGCGAAACGAGCACCGCGAGCGCGGCCACGAAGGCGCTGACGCCGCAGGCATAGCCGAGGATGTGGCCGGGCGCCTTGAGCGGCGCTCGTTCCTTCTCGCCGTTCAGACTGGCGTAGCCAGACAGAGCCTGGACCACGAGCTCCGAGCCGACGAGGCCGGCGAACGGGCCGTCCAGGCCGAACGGGGAAACCGACACCAGAATGAGGCCCGGGAGCCGGTCTCGCAGATCATCGAGGCTGAGATCCCATCGGTCCAGGTCGACGTCGCGCCAGTCGGTCACCAGAACGTCGGCAGATCGCAGGAGATCGATCAGCGCCTCCCCGTCGGAGCACGCACGCGAAAGCGACATCGCTCGCTTGTTCGCGGCAATGAACTGCCAGAGCAGCGACTCCGGGCGGTCCCCGATCTCCGCATGCGGACCCAGGCGCCGCAGCGGCGAGCCGCCTTCTGGCTCCAGGACGACGACGTCGGCACCCCAGAGCGCGAACTGGCGGCCGCAGTACGCGGCGGCGACGCCGCCGGCGAGTTCAAGGACGCGGACGCCCGCGAGCGCCGGCCGAGGTTGCGATCCAGTCACCAGCCAATCGTCTCAGAAAACGTCGCTGTGGGCCGGGACGATCCAAGAGCGTAAGCTGCCGACCCAGACGGCCAACGCGGTGAAGGAGGAGATCAAGTGCCAACAAGCGGCAGTGCGACGGTCAGCCTGACGGACGGACCGGTCGTCCTCGGAAACGGCATCGCGGGCGAGACGCTCCGCATCCCGACCGCCGATCCATCGGGCTTCCACCAGGCGATCTCCGAGCCGGACGCCATGCCGACGACGGAGATTCTCGGCAGCCTCTTCCTGCCGCCGGGAGAAGGCCCGTGGCCCGTCGTCATCGTCGTGCCCGGCAGCCTGGGAGTCGCGCCGTCGCACGTCGCCAAGGCGGACCTGCTGACGGAAGTCCGGATCGCCGGCTGCGTGATCGACCCGTTCGGCACGCGCGGCGTGACCTCCACCGTCGCCAACCAGGCGCAGTGTTCCTTCGCGGCCAGCGCCTGGGACGTGCTCGCCACGGCCGCGGTCCTCGTTGAGCACACGGACATCGACGCCGCGCGCATTGGCGCCCAGGGCCACAGCCGCGGCGGCTCCGCCGTGCTCTCCGCGGCGTGCATGGTGCCGCTCGTCGGCCCCGAGCCGGCGCCCAAACTCGCCGCCGTCTACGCCGCCTACCCGTGGTCCGGCATGCAGTTCCTGCGGCCCGACGTCGGCGGCACCGTCGTCCGCTCCGTCATCGGCGACCTGGACGAGTGGTGCCTGCCCCTCCAGGTCCAGGCCCACATGCACGCGATGACGCTCTGCGGATGCGACGCCAGCTTCCGGCTCTTCCCCGACACCCACCACAGCTTCGACCGCGACACGCCGGTGGAACTCGTCCCCGACGCATCAACCAGTCCGGGAGCGCCGACGATCTACATCCGCGAAGACGGCGCCCTCGTGCACCCGGTAAGCGGCGAGGCCGATCCCCGCTTCACCGAACGCGACGCGATGATCTACCAGGTCAAGTCGCCCTACGGCCGCAGAGGCGCCCGAATCGGCACCGCGGGCGACCAGGCACAGGCGTTCCACGAGGACATGATGGCGTTCTGGACCGCCGCGCTCACTCCCCCACGTCGGAGAAGTTCGTGATCGCGACCTCCCCTTCCGGGAATTCGGCCACGATCTTCAGCGTGCCCCCCACTGCCTCGATGTAGGACCGCAGACTCGACACGTACACGTCGGTCCGCTGCTCCAGCTTGCAGACGGCGGGCTGGTTCACCTTCAGTGTCTCGGCCAGATCCCGCTGGGTCAGAGCCCGCGCCCTGCGAAGCTCGTGCAACGGCATCTCCGCGGCCAGCTTGCTCTTCAGCGCGTCGACTCGCCGCCGGCGTTCCGGCGTGAAGTCCTTGGTCAACTCGCTGAACGGACGGTGTCCAGTCATTCGATCAGCCCCTCCTTACGCAGTTCGTCCAGATGCTCGTCGTAGAGATCGTCAGCGACCGGCACATACTCCTCGTAGAAGCGGTCGTTGCCCGTCTTTTCTCCACCGATGAGCAGGATCGACGTTCGCCTGGGGTCGAAGGCGTAGAAGACCCGCAAGGGCCTGCCGCCGCTCTGCACTCGAAGCTCTCGCATGACTCCATGGCGGGAGCTCCGGATGTTCGAGGAGTAGGGATGCGGCAGGTTGGGGCCATGCTCCACCATCAACTCCACACCCGCCGCGACTGCGTTCTGCTGGCCCTCCGACAGCGAACGCCACCAGGGTCCGAACTCGTCTGTGTACTCCACGTCCCAAGGCATGGGCCAGTGTATTCCTGTTGTGGAATGTCACGCAAGGGTGTCGAGCCCAGACCGGCCGTTCAAGCGGCCGGACAGCTCCCGTCGCGGTAAAGTTGCCCCACTCAGTGACTTCCAACGGCAGCAACCACGGCGAACGATCCGGACCGATCGCCTACATGGCGAGCAACGGGGTTGCCGCGAACCTCTTGATGTGGGCGATCATCGCCGCGGGAGTCGTGTCGCTGACCGGTCTCCAGCGGGAGGCGTGGCCGGAGGTACCCTTCTTCCAGATCGAAGTCTCGATGGCCTACCCCGGCGCCACGCCGGAGGAGGTCGAGGAGTCGATCGTCGTCAAGATCGAGGACGAAGTCAGCGGTCTGGACGACGTGAAGTCGGTCAAGTCGATCGCGGCGCCCGGCATGGCTTCGGTCCGTGTCGAGGTGAAGTCCGGCACCGACATGGGACAGGCGATGGACGAGATCAAGTCCGCGGTCGGCCGTATCCAGTCCTTCCCGGGCGAAGCCGAGCGCCCCCAGTTCCGGGAGATGACGAACCGCCAGAGCATGATGCGGCTCATCGTCTATGGCGACGTCTCGGAGCGCTCCCTGAAGGAACTGGCGCATCGGATCGAGGATGAACTGACCGCCCTTTCCGGCGTCTCCCAGGTCGAGATCAGCGGAGTGCGGAACTACGAGATCTCGATCGAGGTGCCGCTGCGGCAGCTTCGGGCTCTCGGGCTCACCCTGAACGACATAGCCGCCGCGGTACGCCGCAGTTCGCTCGACCTGTCCGCGGGCAGCATCGATACCCGCGAATCGCAGGTGCGGGTCCGCACCCTTGGCCAGCGCTACGAACAGCAGGAGTTCGAGGACATCGTCGTTCTCAGCCGAAGCGACGGCACCGTGCTGCGACTGGGCGAGATCGCCGAGGTCCACGACGGCTTCCAGGACATCGACCTGATCGTCCGGCACCAGGACCAGCCGGCGGTCTTCATCGAGGTCTACCGGGCCGACGACGAGAAGGTCATGAGCGTCGCCAGCGCCGTCCAGGAGCACGTGGCGAACGAGGTGATCCCCTCCCTGCCCGACGGCGTCGGCGTCACGATCTGGAACGACGAGTCCTCCGCCTACGCGGAGCGCGCTGCCCTCCTCCTCAAGAACGGCCTTCTGGGCCTGTTGCTGGTGCTCATCGCGCTCGGTCTGTTCCTCGAGATCCGGCTCGCGGTGTGGGTCGCGGCCGGACTCCTCATCTCGGGCATCGGCGCCCTGGCCGTGATGTTCGCGCTCGATCTCGCGATCAACACGATCTCCCTGTTCTCGTTCGTCCTCGCCATCGGCATCGTCGTCGACGACGCGATCGTCGTGGCCGACCACATCTACTCCGAGCGGCGGCGCGGCACGCCGGGCGTCGTTGCCGCGATCCGGGGCACGCGACGGATCGTGGTGCCGTTGACTTTCGCCGTCCTCACCTCGGTGGCGGCGTTCGTTCCGTTGCTCTTCATCCCTGGCGGCATCGGAGAGATATGGGGCGCCCTGCCGATCATCCTCATCTCGATGCTGCTGTTCTCGCTCGTCGAATCCGTCTTCGTCCTGCCCAACCACCTGTCGCACCTGCGCGACCCGGCGAGCGCACCGACGAACCCTGTCGAGCGGTTCATCAAGCGGATTCAGGGTCGAGTCGACTTCGGGCTGAACAGGTTCGTGCAGGGCCCCCTCGACCGGGGGCTTCAGTTCGCGACCGACCAGCCGGTTGTCACGATGGCGGGCGCCGTCGGGCTCCTCGTCCTGAGCATCTCCCTGCTGCCGGCCGGCATCGTCCCGACGACATTCGCCGATGTGGTCGAGGGGGACTTCGCCACCGCCAGTCTGGAAATGCCCGACGGCACGACGGCGGAGCGGACGTACGAAGTCGCCCTGGAACTGGAAGCGGCGGGCCACCGGGTGATCGAGCGGCTTTCCCGCGAGCGGCCACCGGACGCGCCGCCGCTGCTGTCGGGCGTCACGGTGACCATCGGCCAGCGGCCGCGGGTCGAAGGCGGCGGCCTCAGCCCGGAGCCCAGCCTGAATCCGGAGGCCAACGTCGCCACGATCGACTTCAAGCTGCTGAGCGCGCAGCAACGACAGATCTCCAGCGGCGAGGTCGTCCAGGCGTGGCGCGAGGAAGTCGGCGTTCTGCCCTACGTGCGCGGCATTACCTTCAGTGGCGAGATCATCGACCTCGGCAGCCCCGTCGCGGCCGTGCTGTCCCACCCGGAGCCGACGGACCTCGTCGACGCCGCCGAAACCGTCGTGGACGGCCTGCAGGAACTGGGCGGCGTCTTCGACATCCGCTCGGACCACACACCCGGCGTTCCCGAGATTCAACTCGAGCTGCGGCCGGAGGCCCAGACCCTCGGCCTGACTGTCGACCAGTTGGCCGGACAGGCGCGCGACGCCTTCTTCGGCTCGGAGGCCCTACGGGTACAGCGCGGCGGGGAAGAGGTTCGGGTCTACGTCCGGCTACCCGCCGATGAACGCAACGCGATCACCGACATCGAGAGGTACCTGCTCCGCACACCGAACGGGGCCGAGGTTCCGCTCCACCAGGTGGCGAGCCTGAGTTCCGGCACGTCGCCGCCCGCGATTCGCCGCGAGGACGGTCAACGCGTCGTCACCGTCACCGCGGACGTCGACTCGACCGTGATTTCCGGCGGTGAGGCGAACAGCATCCTCGAAGACACCATCCTCGCGGAGCTCGTCGCCGCCGATCCCGAGCTGACCTACAGCTTCGGTGGGGAGCAGCAGCAGCAACTCGAGTCCGTGGACTCGCTGTACCGCGGATTCGCCATTGCCCTGCTGATGATCTTCGCGCTGCTGGCGATCCCCCTTCGCTCGTACACCAAGCCCTTCATCATCATGGCCGTCATTCCGTTCGGATTCATCGGCGTCATCCTCGGACACCTGATCCTCGGAATCGAAATGAGCGCGGTCTCCTTCATGGGGATCTTCGGCCTCAGCGGAGTCGTGGTGAACGATTCCCTCGTCATGATCGACTTCATCGACCAGAAACTCCGAGAGGGCGCTCCCGCGCGGACCGCGATCGTCGAGGGCGCCAAGGGGCGCTTTCGTCCCATCATGCTCACCTCGGTGACCACGTTCCTCGGCTTCACGCCGCTCATTCTCGAACCGGCCATCCAGGCGCAGTTCCTGGTCCCCTTCGCCGCGTCGCTCGGCTGCGGCATCGTCATCACGACGGCCATCCTGATGTTCGTCGTGCCCGCGCTGTCGGCACTCCACCTTCACGTGACCGGCGCCCACCGCGACCTGCCCGCTACCGACACGGCGATGGAGGCCCAGCCTGCGGGCTAGGGGATCAGCCCTTCGCCTTCCTCAGCCTCCAGCCGTACATGATGCCGCCGTAGTGGTTGAACGACGCCCGCGCCTCGCGGTCGTCAAAGGGGTAGTCCGCACCGATCTGCCTTGCCGCGGCCAAGCCGGTGACGAAGCAGGTCTCCTGGCTGTTGATCAGCGTGTGGGCGCCGCAGTGCCAGGCGCCCCGCTTCCCCTGAATGAAGCGGAACAGGGGCACGAGCAACACCATCTGGCGCACGTCATGGACGACGTGCTGGAACCACCACCGCTTGACGACCTTCTCCTCGTCGATCTGGCTGATCGGGTTGTAGGTCACCAGACAGGGCTTGTCGGAACGATGTGCCCACGGCTGCTGGTTGTGCATGATGTACGTGATCTCGTAGTTGTCCGGCCTCGACCCGTACTGCTCGATGTGGTTGCTACGGGTCTCGAGAGCCTTGACCTCGCTGTCCGGGAGAACCGAGGAGTCCGAATGCACGACCGTGTGGTTGTGGAGTTCGCTCTCGTAGCGGATCGACGAGAGAATGTAGCGCTCCAGGAACGACGGCCTGTCCAGCATCATCAGGGTCTGGTTCGCGTTGCAGGCGAAGATCACCTGGTCGAAGGTCTCCTCCACCCCGTCCGCGTCCTTCACCACGACGCCTGACGGCCGGCGAAACACCTTCCGAACCGGGCGGTTCAGGTAGATCTTGTCCTGGAAGCCGGCGGACAGGTTCTCGTAGATGCGGCGCGTGCCCTGGTCCCACGTCTGCATCGGCGTGGCGCGTTCGATGTCGAAGAACTCCAGGTATCTGCTGAAGAGCGACGCCGGCATGTCGAACACGTTCGTCGCCATCAGGAAGTTGACGAACATCGGCTTCAGTACCTTGTACCTGAAGTCGCCGGAGAAACCGCCCCAGTTCAGCACCGTCCCCATGCTGATGTAGTTGTACGGGTTGAGGGCGTTCAGAAACCGCGACCGGGAATGAGTCAACCGGCCCCACCGGTGCAGCCGTTTCAGGAGCCGCTGGAACTTCACGATCTCGGGCTGCAGCTCTTCCCGGATGTCCGAGTCGAAGTCGTGGGCGTAGACCTGGCCGCCGTACTTCACGCTGTAGCTGAACCGGGTATCGAGCAGGTCGATGCCGAACTTCTCCATCAGCAGCACGAGGTGGTGGTACACCGACGGAATGCACGCTGTGACGGAGATGTCGAAGGGGATCGTGCTGCCGTCCTCCTGCGGCATGTCGGCGGTGATCGCGTTGCCGCCGAGCCGCGCCTGGGCTTCGAACAGCCGGAAGTCGAATCGGTCCGAGCTGTGATGAAGCGCCCAGGCGGCGCCCAGCCCCGAGACGCCTCCGCCAATGATGGCGACTCTGCGCCGATCTCCCCCTGCTTCCATGCCTCGCCCCGCGCTCTTGAGCCGGTGGGCCTACTGGCCTCTGACGAGCGGATGCCGGTGTCCGGTGACCCGGAACTTGAACTTCCTGTTGACGCTGTTCTTGGGCAGCGGGCTCCGCCTCAACTGGTAGTCCCGGGGCACCATTTCAAAGTCCAGGTAGTGCGCGAACATCATCACGTTCAGCACCATCTGCAGACGGGTCCAGTTCGCCCCTCCGCAAACGTGCGTCCCGACGCCGAACGGCATGTAGACCCCCGGGTGCCTGTGTTCGTTGCGCGGTTCCACATACCGATCGATATCGACCTTGTCCGGCTCTGCGAAGTGCTCTTCCATGTGGTGCGGCGCGGAGAACGAGATCATCACCGTGCTGTAGGCCGGCACTTCGATGCCATCGATCTCGAAGGCGTTCATGGCCGTGCGCAGGTGCACCGGAACGACCTCGTGAAGACGCAGCACCTCCATGACGAAGCGGCGCGACACATCGGTCGCTTCCGGCGTCAGGTCCGCCGCCGTCGGGTCTCCGTTCGCGAACAGCGCGTCGGCTTCGGCGGCGACCTGTTCGTGGTAATCCGGGTGCTTCAGCAGTTCGTAGAGCGAGAAGGCAACCGCGCTGCCCGTGTAGTGGCCGGCGATGATCGGGGCGATGAACGCGAAACCCAGGTCGGTTTCGGGCAGGAACTGCGGGTCCGCATGGTGCAACTCCATCAGGTCATCGACCAGGTCCCGGCGTTTACCGGCTCGCTGCGCCTCGGTGTGGGTTGCGTGGATCATGGCGTACAACTCCAGCACACGCTGCTTGTAACGCTTCATCTTCGGCGTGCGCAGCATGAACCTGGGCAGCACGCCCTGTGTATGGACCATGAGCGCCCGATACTCGAAGTACAGCAGTTCATCGAGGAGTTCGGTCGGGGGATCGAAACTCACGCTGAGCCGCGCGATCTGCGCGCCAATCAGCCGCTGGCAGGTCATTTCGCCCGGGAGCACGCTGCCGATTTCCCACCCCCTGAAAGAGCCCCGGCCAAGCGTCAGCACCTCGTCGAGCCGGTCCTCGACGACCTTGCGCGAATTGCCGGCTCGAACCGCCTTGCGCATGCGAAAGTGGTCGGCCCCGTCCATGCTGGCGATGGAACGTGCCGTACCCCACTCCTGCTGAAAGTCCTCCAGGTAGTCGCGCGTCCGGAGATGAAGACGGCCCTTCTTGGCCACCCATCGGTTGACGTCGACCCCGGCGAGCACGACGAACCGCCTGCCCGGAAGCTTGAACTCGAAGACGGGGCCCAACTCCTGCGCCTTCTCAGCGAAGAACTTCGGTAGGTTCGCGCTACGGAACGTCTTCGAGGCGAAAGCGTCGCGGAGCCCCACGCTCGGCATGGCCCGCCGCCGCCGCGACGCGCGCATGCTGGCCGGCGGCCGGTAGGAATTGCGCACGGCCGGGCCGATCGCCCTGCCGATCAGATCCATGTTGCTGTAGAGCTCGATGAGTTCCTCGGCGGCCTCGTACTCTTCCGGCTCCATCATGGCCTTGAAGCCATCGCAGTAGTGGACGAGACCGATGATCACGATGTCCCTGGGATCCGGGAACTCCTTGTCCAGGAGAGTGCGGAAGATCCGCCCCTTGATCTCTTCCCCCGCCCAGCCGTCGACCAGCGGATAGCGACCGGTGCGGGTCACCTTCTTCGACAGGGTCCAGAAGCCGCCGGCATCGGATTCGAAGATGCCCTTCTGGACCAGCCTTTCGATCGCCTCGTCGCTGATCTGGTCGCCGCGCCGGGCCAGTCGCTCCACCCAGTACTGGGGCGGATGAACCGTGTCCTCGCTGGCGAGATCCTCCAGGGAGGGATCCAGCAGGCTGTCCCCCGTGGGGGTCGCATCGACTACGGTGAGCGTCTCCAGGTCCGAGTCGATCCGGTCCTCCAGCGCGAGGTCCATGAGCACGGCCCCCGCGAGCGCGCAGGACATCCTCCACTCGGGAATGGGTACGAAGTACCCCGTGTCCTGACTATGCAGGAGCAGTAGCAACTGCTCGGCGAATCTCATCGTTGGGCCTCAGATTGCCCGCAACGTCGGCCTGCGCTCCGACTCGAGTTCCGGGTAGAACTGCCGGCTGTACTGCCGGTACTTCCCCACGGGCCCGTCGGCCTGGCTGAGCCGGGGCGGGGCCTGGTACTTCTTCCTCTCCCAGATCACGACATCCTGCAGGACGAAGCGTCTCTCTTCACTCAGCACGATTCGATTCATCACCCTGTGGCGCATCGCCACCGGCAGGAACCTCAGCCCCGCGAAGAAGCGCCCTGGCCCGCGGATCTTCCGCACCTGACTTACCAGCACGACCTCGACCAGCGTTCCGTCGACAGGCGTGGCGAGCACCCACAGCCTCGAGTCCATGCCGATCGTCTTCTCATGGAACTCGACAAGGGAGTAGCCCAGGCCATGGACATGGGTGATCGCCGAAACCTCGACCACCACATTCACCGGCCCCGCGATTCTCCGGACGTTCTTGAAGTCGAAGCAACTCCTCAGATAGGGGCCTTCGACCAGCGTCGAACCAACCGGAAGCACGTCGTAGTAGCCGTGCGTGTAGCCCAGATGTTCGATGTCGACGGAATTCTCGGTCGTTTCCTGGGGATGACCGCGGAACCGCAAGACGGTGGACCGCAGCTTGCTCCAGTCCTGCCCGGTCGGCGGATCGTCCGGCAGGTGCCACGTTGGCGGTCGGCCGTCGCTCGCCCACCAAGCGAAGATCAACCCCAGGACCTCCCTGGTCTCGAAGACCTTGAGCCTGGCGGCGCTCGGGGCAGGTGCGTGCGGCGTCGCGACGCACTGGCCCGTCGCATCGAACTGGAACCCGTGAAACGGGCAGACGAGACAGCCGTCGCGGACGGCGCCGCCCACTGTCGGTCCCAAGTGCGAGCCGAGATGCGGGCAGTAGGCGCCGGACACGCACACGCGACCGTCATCGTCGCACCACACGACGATCTCCTGACCCATCCAGGTCTTCTCGATCAGCTTCTCCCGCAGGACCGAGTCGCGCGTCGCTACGAAGTACCAGCCCTCGGGGAAGGGCGGTAGCTCTTCGTCGGAACTCTGCGGACGTCCATCCGTCTGCGTGATCATGCGCCAGGGATTCTCATTCTTGGAGTGTCGAGAATCGGCGGATCGGGGCACCAGGGCCGACCTCCCAGCCAGCTTCACCCGCCTCTAAGGCCAACTACTCTAACAACATAGCGCGTCCAGCCCGCTAGCGCGCCGGTTCCACCGCCCGCGGACCGCGTCGCCTAGCGGTCCGACGGCGGCTTCCAGTTCGGATGAGGCATATGGACCTCTTCCATGATCCGCAACCGCCTTCTCTACCCCAGACTACCGACCGACACACCGATGAGGCGACCGATACCGTACGTGACCGCGGCCGCGACGCCGCCGGCCAGCAGCATCCTTCCTGCGCCCCACGCCGCGTTCACGCCGGTCAGACGCGCCAGGATCCCTCCCGCCAGCAGCAGCGCCAGACCGCTGAACGATCCGCTCAGCCAGAACGCGAGGTCCGCGGCCCCCAGCGCGTAGGGCAGAAGCGGAATCGCCGCGCCGACGACGAAGGCCACGAAGGAACTCGAAGCCGCAGCGACCGGGGCGCCCAACTGCGACGGATCCAGACCCAGCTCCTCTCGCGCCAGCGTGTCCAGCGCCACCTCCGGATCCGCCATCAGCCTGCTCGCCACGCGACGCGACTCCTCCTCGGACAGACCCTTGGCCCGGTAGATGCGCTCGAGCTCCGCCTGCTCCTCCTCCGGCCACTCGCTCAACTCGACCTCTTCCTTGCGCAACTCGTTCTCGTAGAGGTCCCGCTGCGAACGCACCGAGATGTACTCTCCGGCCGCCATCGAGAAGGCGCCCGCGAGCAGGCCAGCCGCCCCGGCCAGCAACACGAAGTCCGGGTTCCCGGTGCCTCCGGCCACTCCCATGACCAGGCTGAAGTTGGACACCAGGCCGTCGTTCGCGCCCAGAACCGCGGCCCGGAGACTTGCACCCCTGGTGGCGACTCCGCCGGAGCGGGACTCGCTCCGCCCAAGGGACCTGCGCATGCGGCGTCGCTACCGCACGCGGCGGTACGTTTCGTCAAGCGGCGGCAGGAAGACCGGCGGACTGCCGTAGAAGTGACCGCGCAGGAACCGCACCGAGGTGTCGAGCGTGAGGCCGCGCCGGCGTTCCAGGGCTTCGACGCATGCCTCGTAGTCCGGGCCGTTGCCGCCGAGCCGCGCCATGACGGCGGGCCGCGTCGCCTGCCAGTGCTCGTAGCTGGCGTAGCGCGCCATCATGTAGACCTCGTCGAAGTCGGAACTCTCGACGGCGCCGACTTCGGTCCCGCGGCGATCGAGATCTTCCGGCGTCGGGTAGACGCGCCGCCACTGCCCGACGATCCGCGCGCCGTTCTTCTCGAAGTACGGCCAGACGCCTTCGCGACTCAGCCGACTGAACTCCTCGAAGGTGCCCTTGCGGATGCGGAAGTACCGCAGGGTGACGATCTCCTCGCCCCGCCGGGCTCGGGCGCTTCGCACCGGTAGTTCGGCGCCGCCGTCGGCCGCGCCTCCCGGCTCGGCGATCTCGTACTCCTCGTCGAGACCGGGCATGTAGTACGGCCCGCCGGGCGCCATGTCCCCTGCGAGATAGATCGGACCGTCCGACCCCAGCTCCAACTGACGTCTGGCGGCAAGCGCCTCGCGGAACGCCTGCCAGTCCTCGCCGTTGCCGCCCAACCGGTCGGAGGCCCGGGTGGCGGCCCAGTGGTTGTAGCTGCGATAGCGCGCCAGGCGGTACCCCTCGTCGAAGTCGGGACTCGCGCCGCCATCCGGGTGGACTACCTGCCACTGGCCCACCACGCGGCTGCCGATCTTCTCGAAGATCGGCCAGACGCCGTCGCGGCTCAGCTCGAAGAAGCGTTCATGGGCCCCCTTCTGAAGCTTCTGGTGGCGAAGGACGAGGAACTCCTCGCCCGCCCGGGGGATGTCGTTGCGCACCGGCCGCGGAGTGTCCTGGGCCGGAAGGATCGACGCGCCGGCCAGGAGTGCGGCGGAAGCCAGCGGGACCGCGGTCAGTCGCATTGTTGTCGCCGCTGGGTGCGCGGGTCTTCTGACCCGCTGCCGCCGGAGGCGGCCAGAGATACGCGCCGGCCGCGAGGCCGGCTCCGCTTTGGTAACCAGTGGATGCAAGACCGCTCAGTTCGCCGGCGGCTTGCTCACGGCGTCCTTCTTCGCCTCGTCCGGCGCAGGCTTGGGTGCCGGCTTGGCGTAGATGTCGACCGCCTTGGCGTCCTCTTCCTCTTCCGTCGGCGGACGAACGCCTTCGCCGAGCATGATCGTCTCGATCGCGGCGACGGTGACCGGGGACGGTTTGAAGTTGCCGAAGCGATAGCCGCGCGCGATGGTCAGCGGTGTCCAGCCGTACTTGTTGCGCTGGTTCCAGACCTCGATGTCTGCACCGCTGTCCGCCAGCAGGTGGACGACCCGCGGCAGGTTCTTGTAGGCGGCGCCGTGCATCGGGGTTTCACCGTTGGCGTTCACGGCGTCGATGTCGGCCCCGAGATCGAGCGCGAGCTGCACCGCCTCGAGCACCTCCTCCTCGGTGCCGGCGTCCTCTCCGGGCGAACGGGTGCCGAGGCCGGCGGCGGCCATCAACGCCGTCGAGCCGTCATCGGTCCGGGTCAGCGGATCGGCGCCGAGCTCGGCAAGGGTCCGCATCAGGTCGGCGTCGGCGACCAGCGCCGCCAGGACGAAGGGCGTCGCTCCCAGTTCGTTGAGGCTCGTGTTGTTGAGCCGCGCCCTGGTCGTCATCCGTGCTTCCAGATCGGCGCCGTGCTCCACCATGTCGCGGACGAAGTCCAGACCGTCCATGGCGCCCGAACCGTCGGGCCGCGGGTTGTTGTCGCCGGCTCCGGGCTTGCGCACCCTGGCCAGCATGTGCAGCGCCGTGTACCCGGGATGGGCCGCGTTCGGATCGGCGCCGGCGTCGAGCAGGCGCGCGGCGAGTTCGAAGTGGCCGTTCGTCACCGCGACCAGGAGCGGCGTGGAACCTGGACGGACGGAGCGTCCGCCGGGCAGCGGGCGGTCGCGCTCCACCGGCTTGCGCGGCGTCGCCGAGTTCACGTCGACGCCTGCCCGCAGGAGGGCCTCGGCTACCCCGATCCGGCCTTCGCGCACCGCGAACAAGAGCGGCGTGAAACCGGAGTCGAGCCTCGCGTTCGGATCGGCGCCCACCTCGAGCAGCAGTTCGACGACTTCCAGGTTGCCCTCGGCCGCCGCCCACATGAGCGCCGTCTGGCCGCGTTTCGGTTCGCGGTAGTGCGCGTCGGCGCCGGCCTCGTAGAGCGCTTCGACGACTTCGATGCGTCCGGTCCGCGCCGCTGTCATGAAGACGCTCTCGCCGCCGGAAAGGACGGCGTTCGGATCGGCGCCGGCCGCGAGGAGCGCATCGACGATCTCAAGGCTGCCGTTGGCGCTGGCGAGGGACAGCGGGACGACGCCGTAGCGATTCGCGGCCGAGGCATCGGCGCCGGCATCGAGGAGGCGGCCGGCCAGTTCGGGTCGGTCGTGGTAGACGGCCCAGTGGAGGGCGGTCATCCCGTCGACCTGGGCGGCGTTGATCTCGTCGGAGGCCGGAGACGCGGCGAGGAGGCGTTCGATCGTGGCGGTGTCGAGGTGTTCGGCCGCGTCGGCGAGGGGGGCGTTGGTGGCCGCCGTTGCCGGGGTGGCCAACAGAAATGTCAGGCCAAGAATCCGGAGCGGATTCCGGCCTTGCGGCCGGATGCGGGCCAGTAGGCCCGCGCACCGACAGGCAGACCTGCGGATGCCGGCCAGAAGGCCGGCGCACCGACAGTTCGACTGTTGCATAAGTTCTGCCACCACCTGTCTCAGCCGGCCAGGTGAACCGGTTCGGCCAGGGTGTCGATCCGGCCGGTGCTGTCGGCGAAGGAGTCGAGGCGAACGCCGACGCTGTCGAGCAGGGTCAGGTGGAGGTTGGCCATCGGCGCCGGCTCGTCGTAGACGATGTGCTGGCCGCCGCGGACGGTGCCTCCTCCGCCGCCGGCGACGACGATCGGCAAGTCCACGTGGTCGTGGACGTTCGGGTTGCCCATGCCGCTGCCGTAGAGGTAGAGCGAGTTGTCCAGCAGGTTGCCGTCGCCCTCCGGTACCGCCGCGAGCTTCTCGAGAAAGTGGGCGAAGAGCGAGACATGGAACTCGTTGATCTTCGCCAGCTTCGCCACCTTCTCAGGGTCGTTGCCGTGGTGCGACGTCGGGTGGTGCGGGTCCGGCACTCCGATCTCGGGATAGGTCCGGTTGCTCGACTCGCGGGCGAGCTGGAAGGTGATGACCCGGGTCACGTCGGCCTGGAGGGCCAGGACCTGCAGATCGAACATCAGCCGGGCGTGGTCGGCGTAGGCCGCCGGCACGCCGACCGGCCGGTCCACGTCGGGCAGCGCGCCGTCGTCGGACTGGGCCTCCGCCTTCTGGATGCGCCGCTCCACCTCGCGCACCGAGTCGAGGTACTCGCTGACCTTGACCCGGTCACCAGGGCCGAGCATGCCCTGAAGGCGGGTGATGTCCTCGTGAACCCAGTCGAGGAGACTGGCCTTGCGGTGCAGCCCCTCGCGCCGCTCGGCCGCCGTACCGCCCTCGCCGAACAGGCGCTCGAAGACGATCCGGGGATGCGCTTCGGCGGGCAACGGAGTCGTCGGCGACGACCAGGACAGGTTGTTCTGGTACACGCAGGCGTAGCCGTTGTCGCACTGGCCGACCATGTCCATCAGGTCCATCGCCAGCTCGAGCGACGGCAACTGGGTTTCCTGGCCGATCTGCTGCGCCGCGATCTGATCGACCGTCGTGCCGAGGTAGTAGTCCGTGCTCTCCGTCCACTTCGCCTTCGCCGCGCTCAGGAAGGCGGCGTTCGACGTGGCGTGGGTCCCGGGATACGCGTTCTTCAGTTCCAGGTTGCTGATCACCGAGATCTGCTTCCTGAAGCCCTCCAGC
>JAJEBV010000025.1 GCA_022822365.1 Thermoanaerobaculia bacterium
AGATGGTCCGGGCTCCGCCCGGACCGGACCAGATCCACCATCTGCTGCCGGTACTCTGCCGGGTACCGGGGTCTTGATCTTGGCATCGTGGATACCTCCTCCTCAAAGGATGCCGTGTCCACGAAACCGGGGCAAGCTCAGCACGAGGCACAAGGTGGTGCTGAACGATGAAACTGGCCTGATACCACGTTGTGTCGGGATCGGCAGTGATGACGTGGGACCGCGCTCCGTCGTCGGTCCAGCGTCCGAACACGTAGCGCGTGCGGTCGTCTCCCGCCTGCAGAACCGGCGCCTCGAGTCGGTGCTTGCTGCCCGGCGCCCAAGCGAAGGTGGCAGGCGAGGTCACCTGCACGCCATCCACGACGACGTCGAGGCCGGGCGGATTGGTCGAAATCGTGGTCGTCGTCGGCGGCTGTCCGTACAATCGGGCCACGTAGTCGACATCTCCGCTCGACAAAGGTCCAGGTACGTTCTTCGACACGATGGAGAGCCCGGGCGGCACGGTTTCCAGCCACGGCAGATCAGAGAACGGGCCGCGCCCGTAGTGCATGACCGAGGCGAAGTCGTACGGCCTGTCGACGTGCGCGTCAGGAACGAGAACGAAGGGGCTCGAGCAATTGGCCACGTTCTCCTCGTAGACCATCAGGTAGCGGTCGCGATCCTGGCGCTGGTGCTCGTGCCACAGGCCAACTGCGTGCCCGATCTCGTGCACGACGATGGGGGCGCTGCATGTTTCATGGAGCAGGATGAACTGCTCCCCGCCGATCATGCCCTGATGTGCGCGGCACGACGTGTCGTCTGACTTGAATCGCACGTAGTTCTGCTCTGTCTTCCGCTCCACGAGCCGAATCACCGTCTTTTCGTTCCATTCGCTGATCGCGGCCAGGACGTCGTCCCTGTTGACCAGATCCGCGTCGATCACGTACGGGATGACGCCTCCGGGCCAGATCGGACTCTCGTCGTGGATCGCCGTCACTGCGATTTCTGGTTGGCCGGGCGCGACGGCCGGAAGCCGAGGATCCGCCGCCGCGGCCTGCTCGGCGGTGCCCAGAATGATGTCGCCCGCGTGGACTGCGAGCCCATCGATCACTTCGTACGAGAGTTCCCTGCCCTGGAAGACCGTTGTCGAGAACGGCTCCGCCGCAACACCCATGGGCCATTGACGTCCGGAGCCCAATGCGCCATCGATAACTGTTCGGGGACCGTCCTGGGCCGTGGCTGGAAGCGCCATCAGACCGGCTGCAACCAGAAGCAGTGGTGTCGTACGCATCGACTCCTCCGGTCTTCGACGGGTCGCCGCGCGGAGCAGTCGTCCCAGTGTTGGACCTTGTTCAATGGCGAGTGATGGGAGCATAGCCCGCAAGAGTGACCGTGGCGCGATCCAACAGGCCTGTTGTGCGATGTAACTGTGATCTTCAGGTGGCGGAACCGCACCCGCCGCCGGGAGAACCGCCTGCGACCGCCACGGCCGGCCGCTGGCTTGCGCTAGCCGTCGGCCGCCCGCTCGCGGGGCAGACGGATCTCGCTGACCAGTTGCTGCACCTCTTCCGGCGGCGGCTTCGTGAACCGGCTGACGATGAGGGCCAGGGAGAAGTTGATCAGCATGCCGACGGCGCCGATGCCCTCGGGGCTGATGCCGAACAGCCAGTCCTCGGCGGTCGCTTCCGGCCGGATCAGGCGGAAGTAGACGATGTAGGCGCCGGTGAACAGGATGCCGCTGCTCATGCCGGCGATCGCCCCCTCCTTCGTCGTGGTGCGGGTGAAGATGCCGAGCACCAGGACGGGGAAGAAGCTGGACGCGGCGAGTCCGAAGGCGAACGCGACCACCTGGGCGACAAAGCCGGGCGGCGAGATGCCGAAGTAGGCGGCGACGATCACCGCGATGGAAGCCGTCACGCGCGCGAGCAGGAGTTCCCGGCGTGAGCTCATGTCCTTCCACAGGATCGACTTGCCGATGTCGTGAGAGATGGCCGATGCGATGACGAGCAGGAGGCCGGCGGCGGTCGAGAGCGCGGCGGCGAGTCCGCCGGCGGCAACCAGTGCGACGACCCAGGCCGGCAGCTCGGCGATCTCCGGGTTGGCGAGGACCATGATGTCCTGGTCGACGGTCAGTTCGCCCACGCCGTCGGTCATGTCGATCACGCCGTCGCCGTCCTGGTCGTCGAACGAGATCAGGCCGGTCGTCTCCCAGCTCCTGAACCACTCCGGCACTTCGCTGTAGCTCGTGTTGTGCAGCGTCGAGATCAGGTTGACGCGGGCAAAGGCGGCGACGGCCGGCGCGGTCGTGTAGAGCAGGCCGATGAACACGAGCGCCCAGAGAGCGCTCCAGCGGGCGGCGCGAGCGCTGCGCACCGTGTAGAAGCGGACCAGGACGTGGGGGAGTCCGGCCGTGCCGACCATCAGCGCCAGCGTGATCGCGGTGACGTCGATCATGCTCTTCTTGCCCGGCACGAAGGCGGCCGTGTACTCCGGCAGCCGGAGCTCCCGGTGCAGCGCGTCCAGGGCCTCGAGCAGGAAGACGCCGGCCTGCTGGCCTTCCTGAACCGTGCCGCCGAAGCCGAACTGAGGAATCGGATTCCCGGTGATCTTCCAGGAGATGGCCGCGGCCGGGATCAGAAAGGCGACGATGAGAACGCAGTACTGGGCGACCTGGGTGTAGGTGATTCCCCTCATGCCTCCGAGCACGGCGTAGAAGAAGACGATGACGACGCCGATGATCACGCCCCAGTGGACCTCGACCTCGAGGAACCGCGAGAAGACGACGCCGACGCCGCGCATCTGGCCGGCGATGTAGGTGAAGGAGACGAAGATCGTGCAGCCGGCCGCCACCAGCCGCGCGGCGTCCGAGTAGTAACGGTCGCCGACGAACTCGGAGGTCGTGAACTTGCCGTACTTGCGAAGGTAGGGCGCGAGCAGGAGCGCCAGCAGGACGTAACCGCCGGTCCAGCCCATCAGGTAGATGGTGCCGGTGTAGCCCATGAAGGAGATGAGGCCGGCCATCGAGATGAAGGAGGCGGCGCTCATCCAGTCGGCGCCGGTCGCCATGCCGTTGGCCACCGCCGGTACGCCTCGGCCCGCGACGTAGAAACCCGAAGTCGTCCTGACCCGGCTCCACCAGGCGATGCCCACGTAGAGCGCGAAGGTCGCGGTGACGATCAGGTAGGTCCAGGCCTGAACGTTCATCGCCTATAGGCCCTCCGTCGTCATTCCCGTGCGGTTGGTGCGGCGTCGGCGGGTCGATCGCTCAGCCGACGCCGTATCGGCGGTCGAGGCGGTCCATGACGGCGGCGTAGACGAGGATCAGGACGACGAAGACGTAGATCGATCCCTGGTGCGCGAACCAGAACCCGAGCGGGAAGCCGCCGACGCGGGCTTCGTTCAGCGGCTCGACGAGGAAGATGCCGAGGACGTAGGAGCATACGAACCAGACGGCGAGGAGGATCGCCATCAGCCGCAGGTTTGCCCGCCAGTAGGCGGAAGGATCAGCTTGTTCGCTCAAGAGCGGGCATAGTACACCGTCACTCAAGCTCCTAGACTGAGACGAATGTCCGACCGTGCCATGGCCGCCTTCCTCTATGCCATCTCCTGGCTGGTCCGCCTGCTGCCGGCGGCCGCGTTCGGGCCGGTTTCGGGCTTGCTGGCGCATCTGCGGGGCGTGACTCCGCGCGACGTCCGGTTGATGCGGCAGAACCTGGCGGTCGTGCTGAGGCTGCCTCCGGGCTCGGCGGAGGCGCGTGACCTGGAATGGCGCTGCGTGCGCCACCAGATCGTGGCGGCGCTCGAGACGGTCCGGATCAGCTTCGACCGGAAACGGCTCGACGTCGCGTCGATGGATGGCTTCGACGATCTGCGGGAACTGATGGCCGAGGTCGAGGGGCACGGCCGCGGTCAGGTGCTGGTGACAGGCCACCTGGGCGCCTGGGAGCTGCTGGCCCAGAGCACCGTCCGCGCCTCCTCGTCGCCGGTCTGCGCGGTGGCCAAGCCATCGCGCGCCAGGGCGGCGTCCGTGTTCGTCGAACGGATGCGCGCCCGGGCCGGGGTCCGGGTGATCTGGAGCGGCCGGACCTCCCTCCTGCGGGACATGCTGAGCTGCCTCAAGCGGCGGGAAACCCTGATCATGGTGGTCGACCAGAGACCCGACCAGAGGCGCGGCCCGGAGGTGGACTTTCTGGGTCGCCGCACCGTGTTCGTTGGTGGTCCGGCGGCGCTGGCGGCCAAGCGTGACTGCCCGCTGATCGCCGCCTTCTGTATCCGCGAAGGGCCCTTCAGCTACCGCCTGGAGAGCGAGATGTTGCGCCGGCCCGGCGGCTCGCGGGATCCGGTGGAGCTGTCGCAGAGAATCGCGGCTGCGATCGAGCGGAGAGTACGGCTGCAGCCGGAGCAGTGGATGTGGAACTACCGGCGATGGAACTACGATGCGGAGGAACTGGCCGCCGTGGGCCTGGGGCGTACCGATTCCGGGGCAAGCGGTATGAGGAACTCATCATGACGACGAATCAACGAAGACGGATGGCGGCGCCGAGTGTCGGGCGGCTCCTGGCCGCGGCCTGCATGGCGACGCTGGTGGCCGCGGCGCCGGCCCGGGCCGCCGAGCGGCCGAACATCGTCTTCATCCTGATCGACGACCAGCGTTTCGACGCCGCGTCGGCGCTCGGCCACCCGTTCCTCGAGACGCCTCACCTCGACCGTCTGATCGAGCGGGGCGTGCTGTTCGAGAACGCCTTTGTAACCACGTCGCTGTGTTCGCCAAGCCGCGCCTCGATCCTCACCGGTCAGTACGCCCACCGGCACGGCGTCCTGGACAACCGCACGCGGCTGGATCCGGAGACGCCGACCTTCCCGCAGGAACTCCAGAGCGCGGGCTACCGGACGGCCTTCGTCGGCAAGTGGCACATGGGCGGCACGTCCGACGCCCCCCGGCCCGGATTCGACCGCTGGGTCTCGTTCCCGGGCCAGGGCCTGTACTACAACCAGACCTTCAACATCGACGGCGAGCGGGTGCCGCGGCAGGGGTACACGACGGACCTGATCACGGACTACGCGCTGGACTTCCTGGCCGGCGCCGAAGGGGAGGCGGCGCCGTTCCTGCTCTACGTGTCGCACAAGGCGGTGCATGCGTCGTTCCGCCCCGCGGAGCGCCACCTCGGCAGCTATGCCGGGCAGCGGTATCCGCCGCCGGTGACGATGCCGAATCGGCACGAGAACTACGAGGGCAAGCCGAACTGGGTCGAGGCGCAACGGCGAAGCTGGCACGGCGTCGACGGTCTGTACGACAACTCGGTCGACTTCCAGCAGTTCGCCGTGGACTACGCGGAGACGATGCGCGGCGTGGACGACAGCGTGGGGCGGATCGTCGAGGCACTGGAAGAGCGGGGCCTGCTGGAAGAGACCCTGCTCGTGTTCACGTCGGACAACGGCTTTCAGTTCGGCGAGCACGGTCTGATCGACAAGCGGACGATGTACGAGGCGTCGATCCGGGTGCCCCTGGTGGTCATGGCGCCGTGGCTCGACGGCGGCGCCGGGGGCCTCAGGCGTCCCGAGATGATCGTCAACCTCGACTTCGCCCCCACCTTCCTCGAGGCCGCGGGGCTGGACGTTCCGGGCACGGTCCAGGGCCGGTCCTTCTTCGGCCTGCTCGAGGCCGGTCCCGGCGCCGAGCGGCCGCCGTGGCGCGACGCCTTCCTCTACGAGTACTTCTGGGAGCGGACCTTTCCCCAGACGCCGACGGTGCTGGGCGTGCGCACCGACCGCTACAAGTTCATGCGCTTCCACGGCGTCTGGGATCGCTACGAGCTCTACGACGTGCAGGCCGACCCGGAGGAGCGGAACAATCTCCTCGGCGGTTTCATCACCCGTCACGGCGCCGGCAACGTCGAGACCCGGCTTCGGGTGGCGGCCGCGAACGCCGCCCGGAACCCCCGCGACGACTGGGCGCGCGACGTGCTGGAGCTCAAGGCGCTCTTCGACCGGCTCTCGGCCCGGCTCGATGAGCTTCTCGACGAGACGGGGGCTCTCCGGGAGCCGAGCTGGCTGCCTCCTCGCTAGCGCCGCCTAGAGCTTCCGCAGCCGGATCCGCCGCACGGCGTGGTCTGGCGCCTTCTCCAGGATCAGATCGGCGCGCTCGCGGGTCGGCAGGATGTTCTGGACCAGGTTCGGTTCGTTGATCGTCTTCCAGATGCCGCGGGCGGTGTCGATCGCGTCCCTCTCGCTGAGGCTGGCGTAGCGGTGGAAGTAGGCGTCCGGATCTCGGAACGCGGTGTCGCGGAAGGTCAGGAAGCGCTCGACGTACCAGCGCTCGATCACCTCGGTCTCGGCGTCGACGTAGATCGAGAAGTCGAAGAGGTCGGAGAGCATGAGCCGGCTGTTCCGCGACGGCGACTGCGAGCGGGCCTGCAACACGTTCAGGCCCTCGAGGATCAGGATGTCGGGCTGGTCGACGACCTCGGTGACGCCGGGCCGGATGTCGTACGAGTGGTGCGAGTACACGGGATGCTCGACCTTCCGCTCACCCGACTTGACCTGGAGCACGAAGTTCACCAGCGTGCGCAGGTCGAAGCTCTCCGGGAAGCCCTTGCGCTCCATCAGGTCGCGCTCTTCCAGCACCGCGTTGGGGTGGAGGAAGCCGTCGGTCGTCACCAGGTCGACCTGGGGATGGTTCGGCCAGCGGGCGAGCAACTCGCGGAGGATGCGTCCGGTGGTGCTCTTGCCGACCGCGACGCTGCCGCCGATCCCGATGATGTAGGGCACCTTGGCCGTCAGGCCTCCCAGAAACGTGCTGCTGGCCCGGTAGAGATCCTGCGTGGCGCCGACGTAGAGATTGAGCAGCCTCGACATCGGCAGGTAGATCTGCGCGACCTCCTCGAGCGAAACCTGCTCGTTGATGCCGCGCAGGCGCTCCAGTTCCTGTTCGGAGAGAGGCAGGGGCGTCTCGGCCCGCAGCCGTCCCCACGCCTCCTCGTCGAAGGGGACGTAGATCGAATCGGTGAGGCTGTCGACCCTGTGGTTGGTCAAGAGACTCCCAGGCTGAGAACTGCCGGGCGACTCAGCCGAGCTGTTCGATGACCGCTTCGGCGCCGCTGACGCCGACTTCACCGGCCGGCTCGACGCCGAGGTACGTCACCACGCCGTCGTCGACGATCGCGGCGTAGCGCTTCGACCTGGTGCCCATGCCGAAACGCGAAGCGTCGAGTTCGAGCCCGATCTTCGAGGTGAACTCGCCGTTGCCGTCGGACAGCAGCACGATGTCGTCGGGGATGCTCCGCGCCTTGCGCCACTCGTTGATCACGAAGACGTCGTTGACGGCGAGGCAGGCCACGGTGTCGACGTTGCCCGACTTGATCGCCGCGAGGTTCTCGATGAAACCCGGCATGTGGACCTCCGAGCAGGTCGGGGTCATCGCGCCGGGCACCGCGAAGAGAACGACCTTCTTGCCCTCGAACAGCTCGCGGGTCGAAATGTCGACGATGCCGTTCTGGGTCATCTGCTTGAAACTGGCTTCCGGGATCGGCTCCCCGGTCTTGATGCTCATGGATTGCTCTCTCGTGTTCTTGGTCCTGAGGGGGCGGCAGTATAGCTTCGATCCCGATGCTCGCTACGACCGCGGCGAACGGCGTTCGCAAGGTGCTCGGCCTGGCGGTCGCCACGGCGATTCTGGCCGGCGCCTGTGCCCGTCCTTCCGGCAGCGGCGCGGAAGCCGAGGGCGGCACGCCGCTGGATCTGACGGGCGATCATGCGCACTACCTGGTTAGCGTTGAGGGCGCCCGGCTCGAACTGGTCGAACCCGGCACGGACGGCGCCTGGCGGGAGATTCGAGGCGGCGGGAGGGTGGTGAGGTTGACGGCGCCGCCCGAGCGGATCGCTTCGCGGACCCTGGCGACCGACGAGATCCTGTTGGAGATCGCGGAACCGGAGCGGATCGTGCTCCTGTCGCCGTTCTCCGGCGATCCGCAGTTCAGCGCCAGCGCGGACCGGGCCAGGCGTCTTGGGCGGGTCGGCGGCTTCAGCACGGAGGAGGTCCTGGCGGCCACCCCCGATCTGGTGTTCGCCGCGAGTTTCAACACGCAGGAGACCCTCGCCCAACTGGAGGCCGCGGGCGTTCCGGTCGTCGTCCTGCTCAATCACGAGAGCCTTGCGGCGATTGCGGAGAACATCCGCACCGTCGGTTTCGCGATCGGCCGCGACCGCGAGGCGGAGCGGCTCGTCGAGTCGATGCAGTTGCGGCTTGCCGAGACGCGCGCGCGGGCCGCGTCGCGGGTCGCCGGCCTGCGGATCGTCCACTGGAGCGGGGGCGTCGTGCTGGGCAGCCGGACCGTCTTCGACGATGCTGTTCGCTACCTCGGCGCGGTGAATCTGGCGGCCGAGAACGGTCTCGAAGGCTGGCCCCGGATCAGTGCCGAGCAGGTCGTGATCTGGAACCCGGACGTCATCTTCACGGATTCCTACGGGGCCAACGACGCCGGCGAGGGCACGCTGGCCGGTACGCGGGCGGCGCGGCTCGGCAATCTGGAGTCGCTCGACGGACGGGATATGGCGGCGATCTCGCATCACGTTGCCGGCATGGTCGACCGGCTCGCGGACGCACTCGTGCGGGCGTCGGAGCGGATCGAGGCCGCGGGCACCGGGAAGCCCGTGGCTGCGGCGGAATGAGGATCGCCTTCGGCGGGAATCAGGCCGGGTTCTGGTGGTACATGGCCGCCGGCGCGGTGCTGCTCCTGGCGTTCGCCGGCATCGGCCTGTTCCGGGGGGCTGTGCCTATCGACGAAGGCGACGTGCTGGCGGTCCTTGCGCGCCACCTGCTTCCCGGCGAGAGGGCCGCCGACCCGAGCGTGGACACGATCGTCTGGTCGCTTCGGGCGCCCAGGGTGGTCGTGGCGGCGATGGTCGGCGGTTGTCTGGCCCTGGCCGGCGCCCAGATGCAGGGGCTCTTCCGCAATCCCCTGGCGTCACCCGGGATCGTCGGCACGAGCACCGGCGCCGCCGCCGGCGCGGTCTTCGCCCTGACCTTCGGGTTGGCCGGCACCTTCCTGCTCGCCGCCCCGCTGTTCGCGGTCGCGGGCGCTTTGCTTTCGCTTCTGATCGTCACCCGGATCGCGACCCGTGACGGCTACACGCCGGTCACCACCCTGCTGCTGGCCGGCGTCGCCCTGAACGCGCTGCTGGCGGCCTTCAATTCGTGGCTCATCGCCCGTTCCTGGGAGCAGTACGAGGCTGCCCGCCGCATCGCCTACTGGATGATGGGCGGTGTCACCGACCGCGGTTGGGTCCATGTCGGGATGGTGCTGCCGGGAATGGTGATCGGCTGCGCGATAGCGGTCTGGTTCGCGCGCGATCTGGACCTGCTGCTCGAGGGCGAGGAAGTAGCCGCCTCGCTCGGCGTCGACATCGAGAAGACGAAGCGGGCCGTGCTCTGGAGCGCCGCGATCCTCACCGGCAGCGCGGTCGCGGTCAGCGGCGTGGTCGGTTTCGTGGGTCTCGTGGTACCGCACCTCGTGCGCCTCCTGCTGGGCCCGGTGCACCGCCGCCTGCTGCCGGCGGCTTTCCTGACCGGAGCCTGGTTCGTCGTCGGCGCCGATCTCCTGGCGCGGACCCTGGTGGCGCCGGAAGAGGTCTTCCTGGGAGTGGTTACCGCCTTCGTCGGCGCTCCGTTCTTCCTGTTCCTGCTGGTTCGCCACGAGAGTGAAGTGGCGGCGTCCCGATGATGGAAACGAGGGGCTCCGCACGCCGGGCGCCGCGACTCGAGCTCGTCGACGGCGGCGTCGAGCGCCGGGGACGGTGGCTGCTGCGCGACGTCGACCTCACCATCGAGCCGGCCATGCTGACCTCCGTCGTGGGGCCGAACGGCGCCGGCAAGTCGACCCTCCTGCGGCTTCTGAGCGGTACCTGGCGCCTGACGGAAGGCAAGGCCCTGCTGGGGGGCTTCGACCTGTCGGCGTTGCCGCGCCGCCAGGCGGCCCGGCGGGTGGCCTACGTGCCGCAGACGGTCCGCCCGACCTTCGAGTTCACGGTACGGGAGTTCGTCACCCTGGGCCGCTACCCGCACGAGAGCCGCCTGTTCGGCACCCGTTCCGCCGACCGCGGATGGATCGACCGCTGCCTGGACGACACGGACGTTCTGGCGCTCGCCGAGCGACGGGTGACGACGTTGTCGGGAGGCGAGTTGCAGCGCGTGCTGATGGCGCGCTGTCTGGCCACCGAGGCGGAAGTTCTGCTGCTCGACGAGCCGACCTCGAACCTCGATCTCGCCCACGGTCTCGACCTGCTGGGGCTGGCGCGCAACCTGGTCGACGAAGGTCGCTCCGTCGTGCTGGTGCTGCACGATCTGAACGCCGCCGCCCGTTTCGCCGATCGGGTGGCGGTGCTCGACGGCGGCGCCCTGATTGCCGAGGGCCCGCCGGCGGAAGTGCTGAACCCGGACCTGCTGCGCCGCGTGTTCCGGGTCGAGGCGGTGCCGCTCGAAGGATCCGCGGCGCCCGTGTTCGACTTCGAACCGCTGGGTGCGCGGGTCCTCTGACCCGCTGCCGCCGCAGGCGGCCAAGGTACACGTGCCGGCCGGAAGGCCGGCTCCGCACTGGCGCGCTACAGGCGTACCAGGTAGCTCTGCCGCCCCTCCAGCACCCGCTCGCCGCGCTGGTTGTCGATCGTGCTCTCCAGCACGATGACGCCGGTTGTCCGCTGGCGATTCAGCTCCGCGATCCGTAGCGTCGGGTACAGCGTGTCCCCCGGATACACCGGTTTCAGGAACCGGCATGACTGGTCGATGTAGCCGATCATGGCCCGTCCGACCACGTCGGCGAAGGTGCCGGACCCGGCGGCCGTGTAGCAGAGCACCTGGAGACCGTGGGCAAGGAGACCGTCGTGGCCCTGGGACCGGCAGTACTCGATGTCGTAGTGGATCGGGTGGTTGTCTCCCGAGATTGCCTGGAACGCCGCGAAGTGGGCGTCGGTCACCGTGCGGCTGGGCAGCGGGAAGGTCTCTCCGACCTTCAGCTCGTCGAACGGTCTGACCGGGACCAGGCCGCGTTCGCTACCCACCGAACACCCGGGTCAGGGCTTCGGCCGCTTGCGCGGTCTCCTCGGGACTCACGTCGCGGTGCGTCACCAACCGGATGTGGGTTGGACTGGTCGTCAGGCACAGGACGTTCTCGCGTGCGAGGGCTTCGACGCACTCCTGCGCGCCACGGCCCGTTCCCTCGACCGAGAAGATGAGAATGTTCGTCCTTTGTTCGGCGATCAGTGCGACGCCGGGAAGATCGTTCAGGGTGTCCGCGAGCAGACGGGCGTTCTCGTGATCCTGGACCAGCAGTGGCGGGCTCTCGTCGAGGGCGACCTCGGCGGCGGCGGCGAGCACGCCGACCTGCCGCATCTGGCCGCCGCACATCTGCCGGTAACGCCGGACGTTGCGGATGAAGTCGCGGGAACCGGCCACGATCGATCCGGCCGGCGCGCCCAGTCCCTTCGAGAAGCAGAAGGAGAGGGAGTCGACGGGCCCCGCGGCCTCGGCCGGCGTGCAGCCGAGCGCGGTCGCGGCGTTGAAGAGCCGCGCGCCGTCGAGGTGGACGCGCAGGCCGCGGCGCTGCGCCAGGTCGCAGAGCGCCCGCGTGCGCTCCGGTTCGTAGACGGTGCCGCCGGCCTGGTTGCAACTGTTCTCGAGGCAGAGAAGCCGGGTCGGGGCGAGGGTCGGGTAGTCGGGCTGAATCGCCGCCTCGATCTGGTCCGGCGCCAGGATGCCGTCGGCCTCCGCCGTCACCGCGCGCGGCAGGAGGCCGCCGATGCCCGTGATCCCGTTGTTCTCGTGGTTGATGATGTGAGCCTTCGATTCGAGCAGCACCTCGCTGCCACGGGGCAGTTCGTGCCCGAGCAGGGACGAGAGGTTGCCCTGCGTGCCCGAAGGAACGAACAGGGCCGCCTCGCGGCCGAGCATGTCCGCGACGCGTTCCTGCAACCGGTTGACGGTCGGGTCTTCGTGGAAGACGTCGTCGCCGACTTGCGCCGCGGCCATCGCCCGGCGCATGGCCGGGGAAGGCCGGGTCATCGTGTCGGAACGGAGTTCCACCGGCATGGCGAGCGATCATACTTGCCGCCCGAATGGCCGACGCGCAGTACTCGCTCCCCCTCCCTCCGACGGATCCGGACGTGGTGGCCGCCGCCGACCTGGGCTCCAACAGCTTTCACCTGGTCGTGGCCGAAGTGCGGGGCGGCCAGCTCGTGTTCGTCGACCGCCGGAAGGAGTTCGTGCGGCTCGCCGCCGGACTCGATGAGCGGAAGCGCCTGACCCCGGAGGCGATGGCGCGGGCGCTCGACTGTCTCGGCCGCTTCGGCGAGCGCGTGCGCTCGTTTCCTCCGGGAACGGTCCGCGTCGTGGGCACGAACACGCTGCGCCAGGCGCGAAACGCCCGCGATCTGCTGGAAGCGGCGCAACGATGGCTTGGCCATCCGGTGGAGATCGTCTCGGGCCTGGAGGAGGCGCGGCTGATCTACCTGGGCGTGTCGAGGAGCCTGGCCGGCGACGAACGGCGGCTCGCCGTCGACATCGGCGGCGGTTCGACCGAGCTGATCATCGGCGAGGGCTCGCAGCCGCTCGACCTGGAGAGCCTGTACATGGGTTGCGTCAGTTTCAGCCTGCGGTACTTCCCGCACGGTCGGGTGAAGGAGAAGCGGTGGCGACGGGCTGAGATCGAGGCGTTGCAGGAGCTTGAGCCGGTCGAGCGTCGCTTCCGGGACGGCGCCGGCTGGCGGGTGGCGGTGGGCTCCTCGGGGACCGTTCGTTCGGTGGCGGAAGTCGTACAGACGGCAGGCTGGTGCGAGGAGGGCATCACGCTGGAAGCGCTGTTGCGCCTTCGGGAGTTGCTGATCGAACGCGGCACCACGATCCGCGGAGGCATCAAGGGTCTGAGCGAGGGCAGGGCGCCGGTGTTCGCCGGCGGCGTCGCGGTGCTGCTCGCGGTGTTCAAGGCGCTGGGCATCGAGCGCATGCGGGTCGCGGGCGGCGCCCTGCGGGAAGGCGCCCTGTACGACCTGCTCGGCCGGCTGCACCATGAGGACACCCGGCATGCGGCGGTCGAGTCGATGGCCCGGCGCTACCACGTGCAGCCCGAACAGGCCGAGAGAGTTCGGGAAACCGCTCTCCAGCTCCTCGCGCAGTGCGCCGAATCGTGGAACCTGACCGGCCAGCTCCCCTGGCTCATGCTCTCCTGGGGCGCGCAACTGCACGAGGTCGGCCTCGACATCAACCACGCCGGCTTCCACAAGCACGGCGCCTACATCGTCGAGAACGCGGAGATGCACGGCTTCTCGCTCCAGGAGCATCTGCTGCTGGCTTCCCTCGTGCGCAGTCACCGCCGCAAGTTCCCGCGCCAGATCTTCGATCGCCTCCCCTCGGGGTGGCGGCAACCGGCGCGGCGCGGCGCCGTCCTGTTGCGGCTCGCGGCGGTGCTCCACCGGAGCCGGCGGGACGAGCCACTGGCGGTCAAGCTCGAAGTCGACGGCCGCGACCTGCGCCTCGTGCTGCCGAAGACCTGGGTGGAGAGGTCGCCGTTGACGCGGGCCGACCTGCGCCAGGAGGCGAAGTTCCTGGCTGCTGCGAAGTTTCGGTTGACGGTGGAGGAGGACGGCTGAGGAGCGGTGCCTGTGGTTCGGCCCGCTAGGCTTCGGCGTTGGCGCACTCCGCTACGGCGTCGGCCATCTCACCCATCGAGAAGTACACGAAGTCGGTGGTCGGCATCGTCTCGACACGCTCGGTTGCGCCCCAACTCCCTCCTTCGGAGAGCCGCTGCCGGTCGATCCAGGCGTTCGCGAGTCCGAACCGGTTCGCCGGCGCGTGGTCGTGGTGCAGGCTCTGCGCTGTGTGCAGAACGTCGGAACGATCGAGCCCGAAGTCGGACTCGAGATGGGCGAGCAGATACTCGAAGTTCCTGTCGGCAGGCTTGTACGAACCGATGTCCTCGGCGGTGTAGATCGCGTCGAAGTCCACTCCGAGCTTGCGGTTCGAGCCGGCGATGCCGGCTCTGTGGACATTGGAGAGGATGACGAGCCGGAAGTGTCGCTTGAGCACCCGCAACGCGTCGGCAGTGTCCGGGAACGCCGGCCAGTCGGGCACGGAGGCGCCGAAGGCCTCGTCGAGCTCCGGGGCCGTCTGCATGGCCAGGCGGTCGGCGATGCGGCGATGGACGCGAGCCAGTAGCTCAGGGTAGAGGAGATCGGGCGTCTCCTGCTCCTGAAGGCTCTCGCACTGCCCGAACGCAAGGAGCGCCGCGTCGCGGGTCGCTTCCGCGCCCGGGTTCTGCATGATCAGCGGCTGGAGCGCGTCCCAGATCCCGGTCTCCCAGTCGATCAGGGTGCCGTAGCAGTCGAAGGTCAGGACCTTGTAGTCGGTTGGTTTTGGCATGTCTCTCTGTGTAGCACTTTCGGCCTCCTTGACAAACAGGACCAAATCGGTCCACTGTTGGCAATGGACCCGACGGCCGCTGGCGACGGTTCTGCCGCGGCCTCCATTCCCGGACCAGGAAGGACAGGATGAAGATCTCAGACTCTGCTCATGCCGCCGGACTGCATTCAGGTTCGCGCCGGGCCCGCCGGACCGTTCGCGCGCCGCGTGTTGTGCCGACCTGCTTGTGCGCCGCGCTGATCGCCGCGTTGTTTCTCCCCGCCATCGCCCAGGCTCAGGGGATCCTCCTGCTTGCTCACGGCGGCCGCGAGGACTGGAACCGCGAGGTCCTCGAACTGGCGTCGAAAGTCGACGCGGAACGCCCCGTCGAGGTGGCGTTCGGCATGGCGAACAAACCCGCCATTCAGGATGCCGTGAATCGGCTGGCCGAGCGGGAAGTGACCGGCATCGTCGCGGTCCCTCTCTTCATCTCTTCGCACAGCAGCGTGATCCGGGCCACCGAGTACCTGCTGGGCAAGCGCGACGATGCGCCGCCGCAGATGGAGGCGTTCGCCCGGATGAGCGCCCGTCACGCCGAATCGGACGGCGGGACCGATCCCGGCTTCGAATGGACGACGCCGATCGAGACGGCCCTTCCCGTCGAACTGACCGCCGCGCTGGACGCCCACGCCACGGTGGCCGAGATCCTCATCGCCCGCGCTCTCGAAGTCAGCGAGACCCCGGCCGACGAGGTGGTCGTCGTCGTGGCCCATGGACCGTCCTCCGAAGAAGACAACGACCTGTGGCTCGGGAACATGAGCCTTCTGGTGAAGCGCATGCGGGCCGCCGCCAGCTTCAGCCGAATCGACCACCTGACCGTGCGCGACGATGCGCCGGACGACGTCCAGGCGAAGGCGACCCAGGAACTGCGAAGTGTCGTCGAGCGCGGCGCGGAGGAAGGGAAGTCCGTGCTGATCGTGCCGCTGCTCCTCTCCTACGGCGGCATCGAGAAGGGCATCCGCGAACGCATGGAGGGCCTGGACTACCGGATGGCCTCCCAGGGTCTGCTCCCCGACGACCGCCTGGCTGGCTGGGTGCTGGCGCAGGCCGGCGTGCGGTAGGGCCTGGCCGTTCGAGCGCGGACTGCTGATGGCGATGAAGGGGCGATGTGGTTTCTATCGGTTGTCCGTTCCGATGCGAATTCCACTGCGCCGGCTGACCTTGTTGAGGCGGTGCCCGAAGTATCGAAGGAACACTGCGTTTTCGGAGTAGCCTGAAGGGTCCGCCCAGAATGCTCCCAGCCGTCCGACGAGTCCGCATATCCAATCCGCGGCCTGTACGGTCTGGTAGCGGTGACTCTCAAGGTGGAATGGCGGCTCGATGAGCCGACGCCTTGGTGTTGCTCCTCCGTACATCGCCTGCGATACCTGGGTAAGCAGGTCAGAGCGTTGCTCGTGTTCGTCCAGAGCCAACAGGAAGTTGTCTGGTGGGCTGCGGTCCTTCATGCAGAACTGGTCGATTCGCTTGATGGCTTCCAGAAGGACCCGAACGTACAGGTCCTTCGGGTCGTGCGCTGCGGGAGACTCGGTCTTTTCGACGCCAACGTAGAGGACGAATCCGCCCAGTCGTGCGATCTTGTTGAAGAGGCGATTCGTGAAGTGCCGAAGTTCTCGGTACTCCGTGACGTTCGTCACTGTGTAGAGGCTGGCGCCCTTCTTCTCCCATAGTGCGGGATGCTGGCCGGAGCGCTGAATCTCGAAGCGAAGAAGATCGCACTTGCGTTGAAAGAACCAGGTCCCGAATCCTCGCACCTGATCTGCGGGAAGGACATAGCCGGCAAAGCCGAACACCGGGCTGTCCTTGTATCTGGGGTCCTCGCGACCAACGTAGGGGCCGATATGCCCAAACTCGTCAAGGTATGCCAGGAAGGTCACGAGACTCCCAGGATGCACGAAAGCCCACGCCGGAGCGTGGGCCTCGGAAAGAGGGTAAGGCAGAGCCTTGCGCCTCGCCGAGAAGCGTAGGCGAGGAAGTTGGAGCGTGTCAAGAGGAAGACCCTCGCGTAGCGCGGGCGTAGCTCTCTACCGCGTACGGCTAGACCGCTCGCTGCGCGGGACAGCCTCAGGCCGCCTGCCTGTGGGTTGCCGCCTGACGCTGGAGGACTTCAACGCGGCCGGCCAACTTGCTGATCTCCTCATGGAGCTCGCTGATTGAGCCGGACAGATCGAGCGACGTGACCACGAGCCGCTTACCGGCGTGACGAACCTCGTGGCAGGCGTCAGGTTGCCCGCCTTCGGCGTAGATCAGAACGCCTCCGGGCAGGTCGAGGGCGGTGGCGTAGGCGAGGAGCTGGTAGAGGTCCCCATGGCGTACGGGCTCGTCCTCGAGGGTCTTGTACTTGACGTCGCCGACGAAGATGCATCTTGAGCCGTCCCACCAGGACAGGTCGGGCAGCATGCGAACGTCCTTGTCTTCGTCGAGCCAGACCTCTCGCTCGGCGGGGAACGCACGTTCCGTCAGTCGCAGTTCCTCACGCAGGGCCCGCGTTACGAACTCCTCGAAGACCTTGTTCATGTCCATCAGGAAACCGCTCGCACGTACCGCGCCCCGGGCCGTTTCGATGGCCGTGTGACGGAGGATTAGGCGCGACAGGGTTACGACTTCGCGGTAGTGCTCGTTCAGACGGTCGAACTTGACCTCCGGAATCCTCCCTGGCGGGAAGTCGACGAGGCTCACGTTGTCGAGCGTGGCCGCGATCCAGCCCAGGTCGAGGCGCGACTGGGGCGAACGGATGCGCATGCTGGCGAGCCGAACCGCGGCAGCCTTGACGAGCTGGTTGGGCAGCACGTCATCCGTGAAGTCGTCGTAGCGGACTTCGACGGGGACGGAGATTCCGAACCTGTGGCGAATCTGGTCGGCGATGCGGATGCGTCCGCGGACCGTGTGCAGCGCTTCTTCCTCGGTGCGGTAGCCGTGCAGCAGGCCGCGCCCGAAGGCACGGCGTGCGGCTCGGGCGAGCGCCGGGACCAGAGCCTCGACGAGGGACTTTCGGCGCTCGAAGTCGAAGCGCTCCTCCCGGAAGTCGACGGCGCCCATGGCGTAGGAGGCGAGGTAGAGCACACGGCCGATGGGCAGCTTTGGTCGGATGGAAACCGACAGATCGCCGACGTCCACTGCGCCGATCGTGGAGGCAGGCCTGAGGAAGTACTTGTCTCCGGTCCCGGGCACGGGGTCGATGGAGAGCTTGTCCCGAGAGAGGAGGTTGCGAAGAGCGTCGCGCTTCTCGGTCGACAGCCGGTGCTGCGAACTCTGCCACTCTTGGAGATCAATCTGCGGCATCGTTGGGCGTGTCCTCGGCGGCGGCGGGGCGCGGCGCTTCTTGGTCCGCGCCGTCAACGCTGCCATCGCTCTCCGGTTCGTTTCCACTCTCCTTCTGCCTCGAGCTTCCGCCCTCCGCTTCGCTGCGCAGCCTCTTGAGATCGAACTCGGCCAGCCGGTCGCTTTGTCCGTAGAGCCGCTCCTCGATGTACGGAAGTACGTTGTGCTTCCAGACGAGGGCCAGCTTGTTCTCGTCGAGGTCGTCTTTCATGAAGTAGGTCGGTCCGATGGCGGCGTGCCGGTCGCCCCCGCGGTCGAGCTTCCCGTTCGCCAGGTCAACGAGGGCCGGCAACCACTCCATGCCGCGCGCGTATCGCTCGAGCCACCGACCGAGCAGTCCTTCGATCGGCGCCTTGTCGGGATGGAACTCGACGAAGTGGAATCGCCGGCGCAATGCCAGGTCGACCAGAGCGATCGACCGGTCGGCCGTGTTCATCGTGCCGATGACGTAGAGGTTCCTCGGTAGGCCGAACGACTCGTCGTCCTCGGAGGCGTACTGCAGACGGATCGTGTCGTCCCGATACTCCAGCAGGAAGTAGAGCTCCCCGAACACCTTGGCCAGGTTGCCGCGATTGATCTCGTCGATGATGAGGAAGTGGGGGGAGTCCGGCTGGTTGCGGGCCTTCCTGGCGGCATCGACCAGCGGGCCGTTTCGGAGTTCAAAGCCAGCTTGGCCGCTGCTATTGAGGGTGGGCCGGTAGCCCTGAATGAAGTCCTCGTAGGCGTACGACGGGTGGAACTGAACGAGGGTGACGCGGTCTTGGGACCTGGCCAGGAAGCGGGCTAGCTTGCGGGCGGCGTAGGTCTTGCCGGTGCCGGGCGGTCCCTGGAAGATCACCTGCCGCTTGTCGTCAAGCAGGCGGGCGATCGTGCGGAGCTCGGCCTCGTTGTAGAGCAACTCCTCGGCGACCTGCGAGAAGTCGGCTTCCGCCAGCGGTTTGCCGGCGTCGTCGAACCAGCCTGGGTACCAGTGCCGCAGGAACTGGTCGTAATCCTGCTTGGCCCCGTCGAACGCAAAGTCGATCAAGGCTCTCGCGGCCCACGGGAGCGTTCCCGAATCGCGTGTGACTTTCCAGACCGTCGGCTGGTACACGTAGAAGTACCACTCGCGGCTGGGTTCCGCGGACGTCCAGCCCACACGGAGATTGCGGCCGTCTCCCATGTTCTCGGTCACGACGCCGGTTGCCTTGATCGCCATGGTGGAGACGTCTTCGTTCCGGTTGTCGAAGGGAAGATCGTGTTTCTTCACGAAGGCCGCCTTGATAGCGATTCGGTCTCCTGGCTCGACTTCCTTCACAAGGTCCAGATACCTGTCCTTGTAACCGTTCTGCCAGATGCCCTCCTGGACGAAGCGGTCCGTTTGGTCGCCTACGTCCCAGTATGCGCCCACGAACCAGCATGGCCGCGACTCGGAGACGCGTGTCCGCTCTGGCGGTCGGTTATCGTTCTGGAGGGCCCAGACGACGGATTGGGATTCGAGACGGGTGCTCGGGCGCTTCAAGCCGTGCTCGGCTGCGCGGCGGATCAAATCGTCGAGGAAGCCCAATGCGTGTTCATACTGAGCCTCCTCGGCCGTTTCTCCCGGCGGAACCGTGACGCCTAGGCGTCGGTAGGAGGAATCGAACACCGATCGCATGAACGGTGGATACTTGGACGGGTCGAGCGCCATCAGCAGGACGGAGATAGTCCTGAGTCGCGTGCCTCTGCCATTGGTGCCGTACTTTGAGTGCCGTATGCCCCCTGGCGGTACCTCCCCGCCTTTTGACTCCCAAGGGTAGAGATTGGAGAAGGCGCGAATACGCTCGCCGGTTGGCCGGTCGTCTTCGGTCCATAGAGCGCGAAGCGCCTGGAGCACCGCGTCGGGCGCGTCGTCGATCCACTGGCGCAGCTTCCCGGCCTCCCTCCAGGCCATCGGGTTGCCTTTCGTGGCCTCCTTCACGAGGTCTGGCCAATCGTGTCGGCCCGCCAATGCTGCGTGTCGGGCTCGTTTGAGAGCGTCGCCGAGCCCAAGCTTGTAGTCGAGCTCCTCGCTGTCGAGGAGTCCGCTGGCGACGTAGAGACGAACGTCCTCAAGGTAGCGGTCCCACCGCTCGCGTTCGGCAGCGGAGTCCCTGTCGTCTTGGGCGTGGCGGAAGTCCCGGTAGAGGCGGATGGCCGACTTCAGCGTTGCGGTTCCGTCGGAGACGTCGCCGTCAATCGCGACGGGCGTCTGTTCGTCGAACCGCTTGATCAGCGCCTTCAGCTCGTCAGTCTCCCACTCGAAGTCCAGATCCACGTGGAGTTCTCTTTCGACCCTCCTGCAGTTGCTGACTCGCGAGCTGATGGTGTTCTTCTGTAGCCCTCTCTCGGCGTTCAACCAAGCTCGGAACGGCTTCTCCTGCATCTTTCGAGTCCCCTACTTCCTCGGTTGGTCGCGCCGTCCAGTTCGACTCTGCGGAAGTACTGGTCCCGTCGGACCTGACTCCCCTAAGTGACACGAAATAGCGATACCGCTCCTCGACTTTGGCCGCTCAACTCGCTCCGACGCCTCGTCGTACCGTGGCGCGTCGCTGGTCCGGACACGCGAAGCGTGCCGGCGGTCGAGCTGGTCCAGCACCTCCAGGCTGCGCTGAGGGTCGCCTTTCGCCGCACGCATCCGGAAGCGCACCTCGGTGTCGTGTTCGGCCAGCGCACGGATGGAGAGTTCTTTCATCAGTTCGTTCACGCTCAGGTTGCGCTGCGCCGCCAGAGCGGCGAGTCGATCCCGGTGTGCGTCAGGAATCCTGATGGTGAGGGTCGCCATTACCGTCTCCTTCGAGCCACTGGGCCGGCGCAGGCCGGCACGTCCGGCGAAGTCTAGAGGTTCAGGCGACTTGGTGGAGCTCGGAAGCACCGCGGCGAAGGGCGGGCCCGTTCAGCCAGCTTGCCGAGCTCGCGTTGGTAGGGTCCACGCCATGCTGGAGGTCCTGGTTGCCCTGCTCGCCTTCATCGCGCTGCTGGTGGCAGTTTCCTGGGTCGCAGGCGACTTTCTCGCGCGGTTCTTCGTGCGCGCCACCGCCGACTTCCTGGACGCTGTCGAATCGGAGCGCAAGCGCTGACTGGCCTTGGATGCGGAGCCGGCCTGCGGCCGGCGCGTCATGTGGCCGCCTTCGGCGGCAGCGGGTCGGAAGACCCGCGGACCCAGAGCTGCGGCCTTTGCTGTCGGGCCGCTCTCTACCAGAGCGGTAGCTGCTCACGATGAGCGGATGCCGGCCAGAAGGCCGGCGCACCGGCACCTGCCGGTACGGAGGGCAGATCTGACGTCTTCCAGCCTGGACCGGGCCGAGGGGGAGGGTCCCAGGGGGCTGGAGGCGAGCGACTGTCGAGGTCCTTTCAGCAACCGGGAACCGACCGGAGCGAAGCCGACCGAAGCGAACCCCCAACCCCTCATCCACCAAGAGGGGGTGAACCCGGGTGGCGCGATCCGCGCGCCACCCGTGAACCAGTCCGTGCGCCCGTCAGCGGGTGCACGGATGGCGCCTCCCCTGGGACCCTCCCCCTCGGCCCGGTTCAGGCGGGTGTGACCGTCGCCGTTCCATCCGCGCCGCTCCGTTTCGTCGGCGCCGCCGCCGTCAGGGCCGGAACTGCGTCGCCCGGGGCTTCAGCCGCGCCGGCTGCGAGACGACTTTCCACGCCATCTCTAGCCACTCGCAGATCATCCTGCGTGTGTCCCGAGGATCGATCATCTCTTCGATCTGGAAGCGGGAGAGGGGTCCGACCGGGCCGCGGGCGCCCTCGATCCTCTCCATCAGTTCCTCCCGGAAGGCCCTCGGGTCTTCGGCTTCGGCGAGCTGGCGCTTGTAGGCGGCTTCGATGCCACCCTCCGGGGGGATGCCGCCGACATCGGCCGCCGGCCAGGCGACGCGCATCGAGGGCCTGGAGCGGGGCGAGGCGAAGTTGTTGCCGGCCACGCCGAAGCTGCGCCGCATGAGCACCGTGAAGATCGGCACGGTGGCCTGG
>JAJEBV010000050.1 GCA_022822365.1 Thermoanaerobaculia bacterium
GTCGACCGACTCCTCGGCGTCGCCTGCGCCATGCTCCGGAACCGTGCTCTCTTCGACCCCCAGAAACGCCACCTCGTGCAGGCCGCTTGAACGAGAATCTCCCATCAACACCCTTGCTAAAGGGTGGAGAGTCCCAGCAGAGGTCAGAAGACGTGCTTACCCAGTGTGGGGCCGTGCTACTCCTGCTCGACGACCAGTAGCTGATCGACCGCGACCTTCTCACGCTCCGTCGTCGAGCCGTCGGGCCAGGTCACGACCACCGAGTCGACGATGCCGGCATCGCCCAGGCCGAAGTGCTGGCGGAAGTCGTCCTGGGACAGGTAGCTCGTACCGCTGCGGATGTTGCGGATCTGGCTTCGCTCGCCAGCCGTCACCTGGATGACCGCGCCGATCGCGTCGGTGTTCCTGCCGGCGCCCTCCAGCCTGACCTGCAGCCAGCGGCCGCCGCCGGCCTCGTTCTTCAAGACCGTCGGTGAGCCGTCGAGGTCGTTGATCACCAGGTCGACGCGGCCGTCGTTGTCGAGATCGCCCATCGCCAGGCCGCGGCTGACCCGCTGTTCGAGGAAGGCCGGACCGCCCCGTTCGGCCACTTCCTCGAACGTGCCGTCGCCCAGGTTCCGGTAGAGCAGTTTGCGCTGGCGGTAGCCGGCCGAAGCGCCGAGCCGGGCGCCGTCGAGCTGGGGGTACACATGGCCGTTCACCACCACCAGGTCCTCCCAGCCATCGTTGTCGTAGTCGAAGAAAGCGGTCCCCCAGCCGACGTAGGGCAGGCTCGACGCACCCGTCCTGGACCGGAAGGAGGCGTCGCTTGAGTAGTCGCCTTCATTGCGGTAGAGCGCGTTGTACTCCTCGGCGAAGTTGCTGACGAACAGGCTCAGCCGGCCGCTGCCGTCGTAGTCGCCGACCGCCACGCCCATGCCTCCCTGCTCGCCGCCGTCCTCGCTCACCGCGACGCCCATGAAGAAGCCCGACTCCTCGAAGGTGCCGTCCTTGCGGTTCATGTAGAGGTAGTTAGGCGTCGAGTCGTTGGCGACGTAGAGGTCGAGCCAGCCGTCGTCGTCGACGTCGACCCAGGCGATGCCGAGGCCGAAGTAGCCGTCCGGGTCGCGAACTCCGGCCTCCTCGCCGACCTCGGTGAAGGCGCCGTCCTCTTCCTGGCGGAACAGGAGGTCGGAGGTGCCCGGCAGGCCGCGCGGGCCGCACTGGACGGCGACGCCGCGGTACTCGCAGGTCTTGCCGCTGCCGAACTCCGGCAGGTTGTCGAGATCGAACTCCACGTAGCGGCTCACGAACAGGTCGAGATCGCCGTCGCGGTCGTAGTCGGCGAAGCCGCAGCCCGCCGACCAGCCCGAGGCCGCGACGCCAAGTTCCGTCGCCACGTCGGTGAACGCGCCCTCGCCCGAGTTGCGGTAGAGCCGGTTCCGGCCGATGCCGGTCACGTAGAGGTCCTGCCAGCCGTCGCCGTCGACGTCGGCGATGCACAGGCCCATTCCCCAGCCGGGGTGGGCGACGCCGGCCTCGGCGGCCACGTCCCTGAACGTGCCGTCGCCGAGGTTGCGGTAGAGCGCGCTGTCCGACGACTCCGGGTCGTTCGCGGTGTCGACCGTCAGGGAATTGACGAAGTAGATGTCGAGCAGGCCGTCGCGGTCGAAGTCGAAGAGCCCGACGCCGCCGCTCATCGACTCAACGATGTACTTCTTCTCGGGCGCGGAGTTGTGGCGGAAAGTGATGCCGGTGCTTTCGGTGATGTCGCGGAAGAGAGGCGCGTCGCCGGTGGGCTGGACGAGCGCCGACACGGGCCAGACGAAGAGCGCCGCCATCGCTGTCGCTGCTCCGTTCAAGGCTCGGCCCTCGATCCCAGCGGCGGCTGGGCGCGCAGGCGCTCGATGTGCTGTTCGATCGCGGCCTGGGCCTCCCGGGAGAACTGCAAGTGGCGTTCCGCACCCTCGCGGTCGCCGAGGCGGGCGAGGGCGAGGCTGAGCTGGTAGTGCCCCTTGATCGACTGGGTCTCGACGGCGACCGCTCGCGTGAGCGCTTCCCGGGCCTCGTCGAAGCGACCTTCCTTCACGCGAGCCGTTCCGATCGTCACCAGCGCCGTCGGATGGTCGGGATTGACCGCGAGAGCCCGGTCCGCCAGTCGGGTTGCTTCGTCCAGGTCGCCGAGTCCCTCGACGGCCTCGGACATGGTGGCCAGCGCCTCCACGTTGCCGGGCTCCAGCCGCAGCGCCACGGCCAGCGCTTCCCGGGCCTCCTCGAAGCGGTCCACGCGGTTGAGCGCCAGCCCGAGACCGATGTGGGTCAGGGCTCGACGCGGGTCGAGGGCCGCCGCATCCTGGAGCACCTCGGCCGCCTGCGCCATCTCGCCCACCTGCATGCGGGCCACGCCGAGCAGGTAGGCGTACTCCGCCTCTCCGGGGTGCATCCGGGCCAGCGGCTCGAGCGCCAGGATCGCCTGGATCGGGTTGCTTCGGCCGAGGGAGAAGCGGGCGTAGGCGTTGAGGACGTCCTCGGAGTTGGGCGCCAAAGTGATGGCGCGGCCGAGCGCTTCGGCGGCGGCTTCGGGTTGGTTGCGGCCGGCGAGGGTGCGGGCCTGGTCGAGGAGTGAGCGGACGGACTCGGTCGGCGCGGCTTCGGGCTGGGCGGTGAGGGTGGTTGGGGCGAGGAGGAGGGAGAAGAGGGCTGCGCGGAGGAGGGGAACCGGCCTGCGGCCGGCGCGTTTCCTGGCCGCCTTCGGCGGCAGCGGGTCAGAGGACCCGCGCACCCAGCGGAAGGTCACTGGTCGGACCTTCTCTTGAGTCGCCGGAAGATCTCGAACTGCTCGCGCGCCTTCTCGCGGTCGCCGAGCTTCTGGTAGGCTAGGCCGAGCTGGTTGCGGATGTTGGGATCTTCCGGCGCCAGTTCCGCGGCCGCGAGCAACTGCGCGGCCGCCTCGTCGACGCGGCCGTCCTCGAGCAGGATCTTGCCGCGGAGGTAGCGGGCATCGACGAAGTCGGGTTCCGCGTCGAGCACGAGTTCCACTTCGCGCAACGCGGCCTGGGGCTGGTTGTCGAGTTCGAGGACGGTGGCCAGGACGTAGCGCGACTGGTGGTCGGCGGGATGGGAGACCAGTTCGGCGCGCAGCGCGGCGCCGGCTTCCTCGAGGCGGCCCTGGCGGAGATAGATGTTGCCGAGCGTGGCCTGCGCCTCGGCGACGTCGGGCCGCAGTTCGATCGCGCGCTCCAGGTGCTCCACCGCGGCCTCGAAGTCGCCTTCCTGGGCTGCCGCCTGGCCGAGCAGCACGTTGAGTTCAGGCCAGTCCGCGTGCTCGGCGAGCAGGCGGTTGAAGATCGGCTGCGCCTCGACGGTCCGTCCGCTCCGGACCAGGGCCAGGCCGTAGGCGTACTGGAGCGAACGGTCGGCGGCGCGGGCCGGATCGGTGGCCAGCAGCTCCGCCGCGCGGTCGTAGACCTCGGCGTTGAGCCAGGCCAGAGCGAGCATCCGCCGCAGCGCGAGGTCGTCTGGCTGCCGCTCCAGCGCCGTCGACAGGGGCGTCGTCGCCTGCCCGAACTGCCCGGCGTTGAACCGGGCGACGCCCAGCGAGTACTGGACCCTCGGGAAGCCCGGATCGACCGAGGCGGCCTGCTCGAAGTGACCCGCGGCCCGGGTGAAGCGCCGGGCCTGCGTCGCCATCACGCCGAGATTGAACGAGGCGCGGGCGAGAGTCGTTCGCGCCGTTCGCACGAGCTGTGCCCGAACCTCCGGCGAGAGGCCGGAGACCGGCGTCTCGCTGAAGACGGACAGGCCGACGACCCCGGCCGACGGTTCCTTGCCATGGCCGTCCAGGTAGTTCGACATGCGATCGCGCGAGGTCTGGGCCAGGGCCACCGAGAAGCGCTCGGCGGCCTCGAAGTGAGGCAGCGCCCGCGCCTCGTCTCCGGTGCGGCGCAGCGCCAGGGCGAGCTGGTAGTGGAGGCTCTCCATCTGGTTGGCGTTGAACGAGCCGCCGTAGCCGCCCTCCGCCAGGGCGATCGCGCTCTCGAGCGCGGTCGCCGCTTCCCCCGGCCGGTCGAGGCCGAGGAGAGCCCGGCCCAGATGGTGCAGCGCGTTGGGACGCGTGGACGTCGACTCCACCGCGATCTCCAGAGAGGCCAGCGCCTCCTCGAAGCGCCGGGCATCGACCAGCACCATTCCCAGGTAGAGGTGGTTCACCGGATCCTCGGGCGAGATGCGGCGCTCCTCCTTGAAGTGGTCGATGGCCTCCTCGACGGCGCCGCGGCCCCGGTCCAGGAGCTCCACGGTCCCCAGGTAGAAGCGGGCACGCGGCACCCGCGGTTCTTCCTCGATGGCGCGTTCGAGCGCCTCGCGGGCCTTCCCGTACTCGCCGTAGTCGCGGTAGGTCCTGCCGATCAGAATCCAGGTCTGCGGAATCGGACGCTCCTCGGCCACGTCCCGGAAGAGCCTCTCTGCGGCCTCCGGACGCTCCAGGCGGAGGTAGCCGCTGGCGAGGGCGAATCGGGTTTCCACGTCTTCCGGCGTGGACTCGACGGCTCGCTCCAACTGCTGCACCGCCATCTCCGGCTGGCCGCTCGCGTTGAAGGCCCGGGCGAGGAGCCGCACGGCGCGACCGTCTCCCGAACTGCGCGCCAGCAGACGCCGGAGGTGGTCCGCCGCGCCATCGGGATCGCCGCGCTCAAGCGCGAGTTCGGCGAGGGCGAGCAAGGGGCGACGCGCTTCGAGGGCGGAGACGAGGGCGCGTTCGTAGGCGGTCTCGGCCTCGGCCGGGGCGCCGCCGGCGCGCTGCAGGTCGCCGAGCAGCAGCCAGCCTTCGAGCAGGGCCTCCCGGTACCAGCTCTCGGCCGCCTGCGGTTCGTCGCGGCGAAGCATGGTCTCGGCCTCCGACAGGGCGCGCTGCATGGCGGCGTCGGGCGGCTCTTCCTGGGCCGGCGTCGACGCCGGCGCCGCGACCGCAAGAACCAGGGTCAGACCGCCAAAGCGGAGCCGGCCTGACGGCCGGCGCGTCTTTCCCGCCGCCTCCGGCGGCAGCGGGTCAGAAGACCCGCGCACCCAGCAGACGCAGCCAGTTCGGCGGTGCACCGAACTCAACGTCAGTTCCCGGCCCCCTCGCCCACGGCCAGGGTGGTCGAGACGAACGCGGTCTCGCGCGTGGCGTCGTCCCGCACGCCGACCGCGACCAGGTTCAGGCCGTCCGGAATGTCGATGTTGAAGACCAGGTCGAGAAGGCGCGTGTCGCGATCCGGGGGCGCTTCCACCAGAAAGGTCTTCTCGTCCCTGACCACCCTCGAGGTCTGGGCGTGGCGGCTGGCGACCTCCACCCGGATCTGCGCCATCTCCTTGTCCTCGAACGGCAGGAAGGCGACTCCCGCGGCCGGCACCATGACGTGGAGGGGCAGCCGCCGCTTGCCGCCGCCGGCCGCGCGAACGCGGCCCGCGCCCAGCCGCACGCCCAGCGGGTTCTCGACCAGACCGAGATAGAGCGCGCCGTCGAGCTGCTCGCTCATTCGCTGGTCGGAACTCTTGTCGCGGTAGCCGCGGCGGTGGCGGACCTGCACGTTCCGGCCCCGGACCCGCACGCGGATCTGGTGTTCGCCGCGGTCGCCGCCATGGGGCGGGCGGTAGGCGAGCGAGTAGTAGCTCGCCATCTCGTCGGCGATCTGCTCGAGTTCGTCCGCGAACTGGTTGCGGTTGAAGATGGCGCGGCCGCCGGTCTCGTCGGCGAGCACGGCCATGCCGTCGCGTTCGGCTTCGCGAACCGAGCTGTTGAAGGGGTTCGCCCCCTGGAAGTCGATCGAGGACTGCTCCGCCGCGCTCAGGAACGCCGGGCGGAGGCCGCTGGTCTGGAGCGAGTAGACCGTCACGCGGTTCGCGTTGGCGTGACGGGTGAGCTCGTGGAATCCGCCCGACAGTTCCGCCACCGGCGACTGCGAGCGGAACCGGTCGCCGGCGGGACACAGGCCGGTGATGAAGTCCCGCAAGTCGCTGCCGGGAGTCCGTTCGAGGGAGTCGCTGATGTAGAGCAGCGTCTTGACGCCGGGCAGCGCGGCCAGAAAGCGGACGGTCGTCGTCAGGTGATCGAGCGTCGCGCCGATCCGGTCGCGGCCGATGTGGGCGGCGTTCTCGACCTCGGGCAGCGCCTGGCGCACGAACGTTCCGCAGGGCGCCGGCGCCGAGTTCCGGCGGCTGCTGCCCGCCGAAGCGAGCGTCCTCGCGTCCTGCCAGAGCTGGTTCAACCGCCGTATCGCGAGCCGCTTCGCCTGCTGCGACTGGCCGCCCATTCCCGGCGAGGCCGCGATGCGCTCGAGCGCCGCGTCCAGGTCCTCGCGGCTGGAACCGAAGTAGGCCTCGGTGACGAGGTCGCGATCCTGGCGGAAGATGAGCACGCGTTCCGCCGGGAACCTCTCCTCGTCGAGGAAAGCTCTCAGATCCTCGATCGCCTGCTTGCGGCTGGCCGGACCGAGATGGAGTTCGTCGAAGTAGAGGACGAGATGCGCGGGTTCGGCCGCGGCCCCGGCTCCGGTTGCTTCCCGTTCGGCCGCCGGCTCGCCAGGCTCTCCAACCGGACTGGCGGACACGGCATCCGTGACCTCGCTGAAGAAGTCGATCGTCACCGGTTCGCCGTCCTCGCGCACCTCGAAGTCTTCCGGACCCAGGCCCGTCACCGGACGGCCGCGCCTGTCGCTGACCCAGACTTCGACGTTCACGAGCTGAACGTCGACGACTTCGCTGAAAGAGGGTGGCTCGGACTCCTGCGCCTGGGCGTGGGCGAAAGCCGGCCCCAGCACCGAGAACGCCATCGCCGGCCACGCGGACCAGAAACCCGGGGGTCGGCGTCGCGTCCGCGCGGCACAGGCGCGCGGGGGGGCGGCAGGAGCGCGGCCTGAACTTCTCAACATCATCACGTCAGTCTACTTTCGCTGTCAGGTGAGTAGTGGTTCGGCTGCGTGTCTTCGAAGCGGCGGAGCACGCCGAAGCAGAGAGCCAGAAGAACGAGGCCGCCGACCGGAGCGACGAAGCCGGCCGCCAGCCGGTCCGGGCCGCCGGCGAGCTGCGCCGTCAGCCAGGGCAGCACGGCGCCTCCGGTGCCGGCGAGGGCGAACACCCAGCCGGTGCCGCGGGAGCGTGTCGCGGCGGTGAGCTCGGCGAGGAACGACAGGGCCAGGGGAAAGAGAGGCGCCAGTCCGGCGCCGGTTGCGGCGGCGGAAACCGCGATCCCGGCAGCCGTCCGGGCCACCATGAGTCCGACCAGCCCGCCGGCCGCCAGGAGAATGCCGGCCCCGAACAGGGTGGTTTCGGTCATCCGGCGAAGCAGGAGCGGCGCCAGTGCCCGGCTGGCCAGCAGCGCCGCCCAGAACCCCGATCCGATCAAGAGGGACGAGGCGGCGGGCGAGTCCTGGATCTGATCGGCCAGGCTGACCAGCCAGCCGCCGACCGAGGTCTCGATGCCGACGTAGAGGAACATGATCCCGGCGATCGCGAAGAGGGCGGCCAGCCGTCGCCGGCCGGCCGACCGCCGGGACCCGGGGGCCTCGGCAGAGGCGTCCCTGCCCGGCGCCTCGCCCCGCGTGGCCACGAGAGACAGCAGGATCACTCCGGCGAACACCGCCAGGACAACCAGCACCGCGTCGCTCGACATTCCCCGAGGCCGCGCGGCGAAGAGCAGGGGGCACGTGACCGCGCCGACGCCCCAGACCAGGTTGAGCGACGACAGCGCCGCGCCGCGCCGGGCCGGCTGGGCGTGGGCGACCCACAGGTTGGTGGACGGAATCGCCAGCCCCAGGCCCAGGCCCATCGCGGCCACCGGGACCAGGGCGACCGGCCAGTCGGCAATCGCCAGCAGCGCCAGCCCGAGAGCGATCAACAGGTAGCCGACCAACAGGCTGAGGCCGAGCCGGTAGCTCGAGACGAGCGAGCCAACGGCACTGGCCAGGAACTGGGCTACGAAGAGCGACCTGAGTTCCTCGACCGGCAGGCGCCACTCTCCGGCCAGTTCGGGCAGCAGCGGGCCCAGCAGCACCGTGGCCACTCCGGTGGCGAAGAAGCCCACGTAGAGCGGCACGGTGCGCCCGGCAGCCACCCCCGGGCGGGGCGACCCGGCCCTGACTTCAGCCACCGCCCCGTGCCGGACCGGTCGAATCCCGAACGACCAGTTCCGGTTCGATCGTGATCGCGGGGGGCGACTCCTCGCCCGGAGCGGCCAGCTTGCGCAGCAGCTCGGCGGCCGCCCGCCGGCCCATCTCGTGCAGCGGCTGCCGCACAGTGGTCAGGCTGGGGTTCTGGAAGGCCGCGCTCAGGATGTCGTCGAAGCCGACGACCGAGGCGTCGTCGGGAATGCGCAGGCCGCTCTCGCTGAACGCGCGCATCGCGCCGATCGCCGAGACGTCGTTGAACGCGAACAGCGCCGTGAACGGCGTGCCCACCTCGAGCAGCTTGCGGCCGAAGACGTCGCCCTCGCGATAGCCCTCCTCGGGCGAGAATTCCTCGCCCGCCGGGTCGCCGGACAACTGGAGGGTCAGCCGCGGGTCGATTTCCAGCCCGAGATCCGCCGAGGCCGCGACGATCGCCCGCCACCGCGATTCGGTGTCCGCCGAGTGGGCGTGTCCCTTGAAGAAGGCAATGCGGCGATGGCCCAGCTCGGCGAGGTGGGCCAACGCCAGCCGAGCCGCCATCTCGTGGTCGATCACGACGTTGGTCACGCCCCCGATCTCGCGGTGGCCCGCCACCGCGACCGCCGGCAGGGCCAGAGCGTCCTCGATCGGGGTGTTGACCAGAATCAACCCCTCGACGGAGCGCTCCGTGAGGAGCTGCAGGTAGTCGTCGAAGAGGTCGGGCTTCGAGTGGTGGCCCGCAACCAGGTAGAAGTAGCCCTCCTGCAAGAGCTGGTCCTCGATACCTCCGAGGACGCCGGCCGCGTAGCCCTCGCTGATCTCCGGCAGGAGGACGCCGACCGCGAACGTGCGCTGGCGCCGGAGCGAGCGCGCGATGAAGTTCGGGCGGTAGCCGAGTTCTTCCGCCGCCGCGCGAACTCTCTCCTGGGTTTCCGGAGGAATCCCCTTGGCGGCCGGCGACCGGTTCATTACCAGGGAAACGGTGGTCGGCGACAGGCCGAGATGGGCCGCCACGTCCTTGAGCCGGGTCGGCTTCCCGGTGTTCGGCTCGTCCCGTGGGGAGCTGGTTCCTCTGGCGGGGTTCATCTTCCTCACGGCCGGATCCAAAAAAGTGACGCCATTCACAGGATCTTGACAACCCTACGCGGCGTGTGCAGACTCAGGCTAGCATGCTAAAACGATTTAGCCCGACCCTTCCGTCTGCAGCGGCAGGAAGCTGGGCCCTTTTCACGGCTACCGGCTAAATCGGTTTACCCGTCAAGGAGGACCATGTCCATGGCACGAAGACTCTCCCTCATCCTCATCCTCGCGCTGCTCGCGGCGCCCCTAGCGGCGCAGCGCTTCACGGCCAGCATCCGCGGCACCGTCACCGACCCGAACGGCGACGCCCTGCCCGGCGCCACGGTGAACCTGGAGGGGACCGAAACCGGCCTCAACCGGACGACGTTCACCAACGCGGCCGGCATCTACACCTTCGGCGACCTGCCGGTCGGCGCCTACGAGATCACGTTCACGCTCGACGGCTTCAAGTCCTCCGTGATCAGCGACATCGAACTGCACGTAGCTGACGTACGTGAAGTGAGCGCGGCGCTCGAGCTCGGCGACGTTTCGGACACGATCACGGTCGAAGCCGAGGCCATCCCCGTCGACACGCTGAGCGGCGAAGTCTCCCGCCTGATGACCGGCGAGCAGATCCGCGAGCTGCCCCTCAACGGACGCAACTTCGTCCAGTTGACCCTCCTGCAGCCGGGCGTCAGCGCTCCCGAAGGCTTCGACACGAAGAACAAGGGTCTGCTGGCCGGCGTCGACCTGTCGATCAGCGGCAGCGGCACGACCGGCAACCTCTGGACGATCGACGGCGCGAACAACAACGACATCGGCTCGAACCGCACGATCCTCATCTACCCCTCGGTCGACGCCATCGAGGAGTTCAAGATCCACAGCAACAGCTACAGCGCCGAGTTCGGTGGCGCGGCCGGCGGCCAGATCAACATCGTGACGCGGGGCGGCACGAACGACTTCCGCGGCAGCGCCTACACGTTCATGCGGGACGACTCCTGGAACGAGACGAACTACTTCCTGGAGCAGGCCGGGCTGGACACCGAGCCGCTCGACCGCCAGGACTACGGCTTCACCCTCGGCGGCCCGATCCAGCAGGACAAGCTGCACTTCTTCCTCTCCGGCGAGTGGAACGTGGAAGAGCGCGGCATCGCGCGCACGGGTTTCGTTCCCACCGCGGCCGAGCGCGCGGGCGACTTCAGCGGTCCGTCGATTCCCGGGTGCACCCCGGCGATTCCGACCGATCCGACCACCGGCCAGCCCTTCCCGGGCAACGTGATTCCCTCGGACCGAATCAACGCCGGCGGTCAGGGCATGCTGAATCTCTACCCCCTTCCCAACGTGACGCCCACGGGCGGCAGTTGCAACAACTGGGTCGAGGCCGTGGTCACGCCGATCGACTGGGACCAGGCGAACCTGCGGCTCGACTACGACGCCACGGACCGCAGCCGGCTGATGCTTCGCTACACCCGTGACAACTGGGTGAACGGCGCTCCGAACGCCGGCGAAGCGAACGGCCTGTGGGGCGACGACCCCTACCCCGCCGTCGACACGAACTGGGATCAGCCCGGCCATTCCCTCGTCGCCCAGCTCAGCCAGACGATCGGCGACGACAGCGTCAACACGGTCACCTTCTCCTACTCGGGCAACGAGATCAGCCTCAACCGGGGCGGCTTCCAGCCCGAGCTGAACAGCCAGATCAACGCGGCGATCCCCGCGATCTTCGACGGCAAGACGGGGGGCGCGGACCGTAGCCACCCCGTGTTCTGGGGCGCCGCCGGCTACGGGGCGCTGTGGAACATCGCGCCCTGGGAGAACAAGCAGGACCTGATGGTGCTCAAGGACGACTACTCGCAGGTCTTCGGCAAACACTGGCTCAAGGTGGGCGCCCTGTACAGCGAGAACAAGAAGAAGGAGTACATCGGCGGCAGTTCGGCTTCCGAGACGCCTCAGTTCTGGGGTCCGAGCACCGGCCACAACGGCTGGGGCGCCAACACCGGCAACATCCTGGCCGACTTCCTGCTCCAGGACATGACGTTCGGCTACGCGGAGAACTCGCACCAGCCGACGCCGGAGCTGAACTGGGAGGACATCGAGTTCTACGTCGCCGACTCCTGGCAGGTGAACCCCCGCCTCAACCTCGACTACGGGGTCCGCTACTCGAACTACAAGTGGCCCTACGCCAGCGACGACCTGCTCACGGCATTCGATCCGAGGACGTTCGATCCCGCCCTGGGCGGCGACCCGTGCAACGGCCTGCTCCAGGTGCCGGGAACGGATCCCTGCGGCGACGCGGGCCTGATGGGCGGCTCCACCGGTCCTGGCCGCGGGCTGGTGGACGCGGACACGGACAACTTCGCGCCGCGCCTCGGCCTGGCCTACGACCTCTTCGGCAACGGCCGGAGCGTGGTCCGGGCCGGCTTCGGTCAGTTCTTCCAGCGCGACCGCGTGAACATCCAGCTCGAGTTCGCTGGCAATCCGCCCTTCCGCTCCAGCCTGAACGGCATCCGCAAGCTGGACGAAGCGCCGGAGCCGTGCCTCGATTGCGGCCTCGGAAGACCGCAGACGGGCATCGACCCGAACTTCCAGACGCCGTACAACCTGCAGTTCAACGTGGCCTGGGAGCAGCGCCTCGGCCGGAGCAGCACGATCGAGATCGCCTACGTCGGCACCCGCGGGCGCCACATCACGCGACGCTCCGACATGAACCAGGTGCCCTCGGGCGACAACAACGGCAACGGCATTCCCGACCGGCTCGAGTACGTCACCGCCCCGGAAGGTGACGGCGGCGCCGCCTTCCGCGGCACCCTGCGACCGTTCTCCGTCTTCGGCGACAGCGGCATCCTGTTCTGGGAATCGAACGGCATCTCCGAGTACGACGGTCTCCAGATGCAATACGTGCATCGCTACGGCACGGGCTCGCAGTTCCAGGCCTCGTACACCCTGTCGAGTTTCAAGGCGAACGATCCGCTGAACGACGCGGGCGCCGGCGTCTTCGCCGGTCAGATCACGGACCGTGAGAACCCGGATCTCGATTTCGGCTACGCGGGCCTGCATCGGGATCACGTGTTCAACGCGAACGTGCTCCACAACCTGCCCACGCTCGAGAACCAGGGCGGCTTCGTCCGCGCCCTGTTCGGGGCCTGGCAGTTCGGCGGCATCGTCCAGTACTCATCGGGTCAGGCCCTGACCGTGAGGACCGGCAACCTGACAGGGATCAACGGCGCCGGCGGCACCGGTTTCACCGACAACATGCGGCCGCTCCTCACGGGCGCCTCCTGCGGCGGCAGCGGCCTCCAGGTGGTCAACCCGGACGCCTTCACGCTGGTCGGCTGGCAGCTCGGCACGCTCAGCGGTACCCGGCCGGGCGTGTGCGAGGGCGCGGACTTCTTCCAGGTCGACTTCTCGCTGACCAAGAACATCCGCATCACCGACCGCATGACGGGCCAGTTCCGGTTCGAGGTCTTCAACGTGACGAACCGCGACAACTTCGTCGGCATCAACTCGGTGATGAACCCGAGCAGCGTCACCTACGACAGCGACGTCGCCACCGAGCGGCGGACGATCACCGGCTACACCCTGCCGAACAACTTCGGACAGGCCCAGGCCGCTCGCGATCCGAGGCAGATTCAGGTCGGCTTCAAGCTGTTGTTCTAGGAACAACTTCACCGCCAACGCAGAGCAGCCGAACGTGGTCCGACGCCTACGCGCCGCGCCCGCTGCTCTGCTCGCGGTCTCCCTGGCGGCCTGCTGCGCCGTTCCCGGATCGGCGCAGCAGGTCCCGGATGTCCGCGCCGACCTCTGGCCCGAGCTGACTCCGCCGCTGCCGGCCGATCCGGAGCTCGAGGCGCGAGTCGACGATCTGCTCGAGCGGATGACCATCCGCGAGAAGGTCGGCCAGATCATCCAGGCGGAGATCCGCTCCGTCACGCCGCGGGACGTGCGGAGGTTCGACCTCGGCTCGGTCCTGAACGGCGGCGGCTCGTTCCCCGGCAACGACAAGCACGCCGCGCCGGCGGACTGGCTGGCGCTGGCCGACGCCTTCCACGAAGCCTCCACCGACACCTCGGACGGCGGAGTCGGTATTCCCGTCATCTGGGGCGTGGACGCGGTGCACGGCCACAACAACGTGATCGGCGCGACGATCTTCCCGCACAACATCGGGCTCGGCGCGGCCCGGAATCCGGACCTGATCCGCCGCATCGGCGAGGTCACGGCCCGCGAGGTGCGCGCCACCGGCCTGGACTGGAACTTCGGGCCGACCGTCGCCGTTGCCCGGGACGATCGCTGGGGCCGCACGTACGAGAGCTACTCCGAAGACCCCGAGATCGTCACCCTGTACGCCCGCGCGCTGGTCGAAGGCCTCCAGGGCGCGGTCGGCAGCCCGGACTTCCTGGGCGAGGAGCGGGTGATCGCAACGGCGAAGCACTTCCTCGGTGACGGCGGCACCTTCGAGGGGATCGATCAGGGAGACACGCGGGCGGGCGAGGAGGAGCTCCGCGACACCCACAACCCGCCCTACGTCGCCGCGCTCGACGCCGGCGCACAGGCGGTCATGGCCTCGTTCAGCAGTTGGCACGGCCGGAAGATGCACGGCCACGCCGGCCTGCTGACGGACGTGCTGAAAGGCCGGATGGCGTTCGACGGCTTGGTCGTCGGCGACTGGAACGGCCACGGCCAGTTGCCCGGCTGCAGCAACGACGACTGCGCCGACACGATTCAGGCCGGCCTCGATCTGTTCATGGTCCCGGAAGACTGGAGGGCGCTCCACCGGAACACGCTCCGGCAGGTGCGTTCCGGCGCGATTTCCGAGGAGCGGCTCGACGACGCAGTGCGACGCATCCTGAGGGTGAAGATCCGCGCCGGCCTGCTCGACGGCGGCCCGCCGTCGGAACGGGCGCTCGGCGGACGGTTCGAGCTGCTGGGCGCTCCCGAGCATCGCGAAGTGGCCCGGCAGGCGGTGCGCGAGTCCCTCGTCCTGCTGAAGAACAACGACGGCCTCCTGCCGCTGCCTCCGACCTCACTCGTCCTGGTCGCGGGGCCCGCGGCCGACGACATCGGCCGGCAGAGCGGCGGCTGGACGCTGACCTGGCAGGGAACGGAGAACACGAACGCCGACTTCCCCGGCGCTACGTCCATCTGGACCGGCATCGAGCGGGCCGTCGAGGCGGCGGGCGGCCGGGCCGTCCTCTGCCAGGGCTGCGCGTACAGCGGCGAGCTGCCCGACGCGGCGATCTACGTCACCGGCGAGACGCCCTATGCCGAGGGCCAGGGCGACATCACGAGCCTCGAGTTCAGCCCGGGCGACAAGTCGGACGTCGAGCTGATGGGTCGGCTCCGGGCCGCCGGCATCCCGGTCGTCACGATCTTCCTGTCCGGGCGTCCGCTGTGGACGAACCCGGAGATCAACGCATCGGACGCCTTCGTCGCCGCCTGGCTGCCGGGCTCCGAAGGCGGCGGGGTCGCCGACGTCATCTTCGGCGCGGCCGGCGGCGGAGTCGCCCACGACTTCAAGGGCAAGCTCTCCTTCTCCTGGCCGCGCTCGCTCGACCAGACGGTCCTCAACGTCGGCGACCCGGACTACGACCCGCTCTTCCCCTACGGCTACGGCCTGACCTACGCCGACGAGGGCGACCTCCCCGAGCTGGACGAGACGCGGCCGGCCGGATCGTCGCCGGTTCGTACGACGGACACAACGGCCAGCGGCACAACCGACCTCGTCCTCTTCGAGGGACGGACGGCGGAAGGGTGGCAGTTCTACCTGGGCGACGAAGCGGACTGGCGCGTCTCGGCGCCCGACGGCCGCGGCCAGACCCGCCGCCGGGTGTCCGGCGTCGTGCTCTCGGCCGTCGATCGCAACGTCCAGGAGGATGCGCGGAAAGCGGAGTGGAGAGGCCGCAACGAGGCCCAGATCTACCTCCAGTCGAGTCCGATCGACCTGGACGCCGAAACGGCTGCCGGCATGACTCTGGAGATCGACTTCCTGGTGGAGCAGGCGCCCGCCGGGAGAGTCCAGATGCGGATGGATTGCGGTTTCCCCTGTACCGGCGGTCTCCTCGTCACGCCCGTCTTCTCGGGCGTTCCCGAAGGAACATGGGACACTCTGCAGATTCCCCTCCGCTGCTTCGAGGCTTCCGGCGCCGAAATGGACCGCATCGACACGCCCTTCCTGATCACGACGGACGGGCCGTTCACCCTTCGTTTCTCACGCATCGCGATCGCGCCCGCCGATCCCGCCGCGCTGACGGCGGGTTGCTGAGCGAGGAGAACACGCCATGCTGACGGCGAAGATCACGACCCTCGACTGGACCGTCGTCGCCCTCTACTTCGCCGGCGTCTTCGCCATCGCGCTCTGGGCCATCCGGCGGGTCCGGCACGGCGAACGCACCTCGTCGAGCTACTTCCTCGCCGGCCGCAACGTCGGCTGGTTCGTCGTCGGCGCTTCCCTCTTCGCCTCGAACATCGGCTCGGAGCACCTCGTCGGACTGGCCGGCACCGGCGCCCAGAGCGGCCTCGTTCTCGGCCAGTTCGAGCTCCAGGCCTCGCTGATCCTGCTCATTCTCGGCTGGCTCTTCGTGCCGTTCTACGTCAAGAGCGGCATCTTCACGATGCCCGAGTTCCTCGAGCGGCGCTACTCGCCCGCGGCCCGCTGGTACCTCTCGGTGATCTCGGTCATCGGCTACGTCCTGACCAAGATCTCGGTGACGATCTACGCGGGCGGCGTCGTCTTCGAGACCCTGATGGGCATCAACTTCTGGACGGGCGCCCTGGTGGTCGTCGTGATCACGGGGGTCTACACCGTCCTCGGCGGTCTCCGCGCCGTCGTCTACACGGACCTCCTGCAGGCGATCGTCCTGATCGTCGGCGCTTCCACCGTGACGATCCTCGGCCTCGCCGAACTCGGCGGCTGGCGCGTCATGGTCGAGACCGCCGGTCCCGGCTTCTTCGACATGTGGAAGCCGATGTCCGACCCGGACTTCCCGTGGACCGGCATCGCCTTCGGCGCGCCGATCATCGCGGTCTGGTACTGGTGCACCGACCAGTTCATCGTCCAGCGGGCGCTGTCGGCCCGCGGCATCGACGACGCCCGGCGCGGCACGATTCTGGCCGGCTTCCTCAAGCAGTTGCCGCTGTTCCTGTTCGTCGTGCCGGGCGTGATCGCCTACTGCCTGGCCCAGTCCGGGAAGCTCGAACTCGCCTCCTCCGACCAGGCGCTGCCGGCCCTGGTCGTGGCGCTCCTGCCGGCGGGCTTCAGGGGCCTCGTCGTCGCCGGCCTGCTGGCGGCCCTGATGAGCAGCCTCTCCTCCGTTTTCAACTCCTGCTCGACGCTGATCACGATCGACATCTACAAGAAGCTCCACCCCGGCGTCTCGGAACGCCGCCTGGTCCTGGTCGGGCAGACGGCGACGATCGGCCTGGTCGGCCTGGGACTGCTCTGGATCCCGCTGATGCAGAACATCTCGGGCACGCTCTACCAGTACCTCCAGAGCGTCCAGGGGTACATCTCGCCGCCGATTACCGCGGTGTTCCTGCTGGGGCTCTTCTGGAAGCGCCTCAACGCCCAGGGCGCGATCGCGTCACTCGCCGTCGGCTTCGTCCTGGGCATGGGCCGGCTCATCGCGGAGCTGAACAAGGACAGCCTGAGCGGCTTCCTCTACACCTTCGCCGACATCAACTTCATGCACGTCGCGATCTTCCTGTTCCTGATCTGCGCCGCCGTGCTGGTCGCGGTCAGCCTCTGGTTCCCGCCGCCCTCCGAGCAGCGCGTCGCCGGCCTGACCTGGAGCCGGGCCGGCAACGCCGACCTCCTGGCCGAATCCGACCCGGCCAAGCGCCGGCTGGACCGGACGCTGTCGGTCGTTCTGGTGCTGATCGTCGCCGCGGTGATGGTCTACTTCTCGGGGTAGTAGCGCCGCTTCCCACTGGGTGCGCCGGCGTCCCCGCCGGCTGCTGAGGAAACGGGTCGGCCGGAGGCCGGCTCCGCCTCCGTTTCCGCTGGGTGCGCGGGTCTTCTGACCCGCCGCCGCCGAAGGCGGCTTTGAATCGCCGGCCGAAGGCCGCCAATTCTCCCGCAGCCGAACGTCATCTTGACAGCTCTGGTGAATAGCATCATGATGCCTCCATGCGAACCACCGTCACGCTCGACGCCGACACGGAGTCCCTGCTGCGCGAAGCGATGCGGCAACGGGGACAGACCTTCAAGCAGGCCCTGAACGACGCGGTCCGACAGGGTCTGGCGGGAATTGCCGGCGATCCGGAGCGCCCGCCGTTCGTCCAGCGGACCTTTCCCATGGGCCTGCGGGCCGGCTATGACCTCGGAAAGCTGTCCGCCCTCGAAGCCGAAATGGATGTCGAGGCGTTCCTCGAGGTGACCCGTCGCCTGACGGCTGAAGGCTCCGGGACGGAATGATCGTTCCGGACGCGAACCTCCTTCTGTACTCGGTCGATTCAGCCAGCCCGTTCCACGCGCCCGCGGCGAAGTGGTGGAACGGCTGCCTGAGCGGCTCGATTCCGGTCGGACTCTGCCAGCCGGTTCTCTTCGCCTTCCTCCGGATCAGCACGAACCGGCGCGCCTTCAGGGAACCGCTCCCGCTCGAGACTGCGGGCGATCTCGTGGCCGAATGGACCGCCCATCCCGTCACGCGCCTCCTGTTGCCGGGTGAAGACCACGTGCGACACGTCGTGGAACTGCTCGCCGCAGCGGGATCCGCGGGCGGCGATCTCGTCACCGACGCGCAGATTGCCGCGCTGGCCCGCGCCCATCGAGGCGAAGTGCATACCGCGGATCACGACTTCCGGCGCTTTCCGGAAGTCGTCTGCCACTATCCGCTCGCCCCCACCGGAAAGCCCGCCGCCTGACCACGGCCGCTACCTGTCGTCCGGAGCGGTCAGGAGAGCGGGGCACCTAGCTGTTGGGACTGCTCCCACTCGGCGCGCATCGCTTCTTCGTCGAAGCGGAAGTAGGACCGCGGGGGCAGTTGGCCCCAGGTGTTCGAGGCGAAGGCGTCGTCGGGGAAGTGGCGGACCTGGTGGTTCGGGCCGAGGACTTCCATGTCGGCGAAGAACTCGATGAAGGTGTCCTCCTCGGGCATCCGCCAGTAGGCGAACAGGTTCTGGGCCATGCCGTGGCGGCCCGGACCCCAGACGATCGGCCGCCGGTGGGCCGCGAGGTGGTCGAGGCCGACCCGCATCTCGCCCCAGTCGGCCAGCTCGAAGGCGACGTGGTGGATGTGGGAGTACCCCTTGTCGAGGAAGGCCAGCACGTGGTGGTCGCGGTCGGCGTGGAGCCAGCAGGCGTCGTCGCCGATCCAGTCGGTGATCTTGAGGCCGAGCGCCTCGACGTACCACTTGACGGCGCGCGGGGTGTCGGCGGTGAGGTAGTTCACGTGCTGGAGACGGCGCGGATGGAAGCCCGGCAGGGTGTCCGACTGCTTGCAGACGTCTGGCCGCGGGTCGTCGGGCGCTGTGTGCTCGACGACGACCACGCCGTTGCCGTCCGGGTCGGCGGTGCGCAGCCCGAACCGGCGGGACGGGAGTTCGATCGGTACGGCGAGCGTCCCGGCGTCGGACAGCCGGTCGCCGGCCTCGGCCAGCGTCACGCCGGGTTCGAGTTCGTAGGCGATGTAATCGACGCAACCGCGGTCGCCCTCGGAGAGGCGGACGCAGAAGTCCTCGTAGGCGCAGCGGAGCAGCGCGCCGTCATCCGTGGCCGGGCTGAGGCCCAACAGGCGCTGCCAGCGTGCGGAAGCCTCGGCGAGGTCGGTGACGGTGAGGCCTGCGTGGTGGATGCCGCCGATCACGGGCTGTCTCCTGTCGCGGTGGCCGCGAACGCGGAGGTCCGTTCGCAGACCGTCTTCACGTCGCAGTAGAAGTCGAACGAGTGGCGGCCGCCCTCGCGGCCGATGCCCGAGTGCTTCGTGCCGCCGAACGGCGTCTCCAGGTCGCGAACGTAGAAGCAGTTGACCCAGATCGTGCCGGCGCTGATCCGCCGCGAGAGACGGTCGGCGCGGGCCTCGTCGCCGGTGAAGATCATCGCGGCGAGCCCGTAGTCCGTCGACTCGGCGAGCGCGATCGCTTCCTCGTCGCCCTCGAACGTCTGCAGGGTGAGCACCGGCCCGAACACCTCCTCGCGGAGGATGTCGGCACCGGGCGGCACGTCGGCGAACAGGGTCGGCGGATAGTAGAGCCCGCCGCTGCTCTTCCCGCCGAAACGGAGCGCCGCCCCCTGGGCGAGCGCCTTCTCGACGTGGCTTTCGACGCGCGCCAGCGCGCGAGGATGGATCAGCGGGCCGTAGGTCGTCGCGGCTTCCCGCGGGTCGCCGACGCGGATCGCCTCGACTTCCGCCAGGAACCGCTCCATGAAGGCCTCGAGGCAGCTCCGCTCGATCAGCAGCCTGGTTCCGGCCAGGCAGACCTGGCCCGAGTTGTCGTACTGGTAAGCAGCGGTTCGGGCAGCCGCCTCGAGGTCGGCGTCGGCGAAGACGAGGAACGGCGACTTGCCGCCGAGTTCGAAGGAGACGGGAGTGAGCTCCGCCGCCGCGGCGGCCCCCACCGAGCGGGCGGTCGCCGGCGAGCCGGTGAAGGCGATCCGGTCGACGCCGGGGTGGCCGGTCAGGAGAGCCCCCGTCTCCGGCCCGCCGTGGACGATGTTCAGCACTCCCGGCGGCAGCCCGGCCTCCTCGGCCAGGTCGCCGAGCAGCGAGCAGGTCAGCGGCGCCCACTCCGGCGGCTTGAGGACGACCGTGTCGCCGGCGGCGAGCGCCGGGCCGACCCGCCAGGTCGCCAGCATGAAGGGCGCGTTCCAGGGCGTCGACACGGCGACGACCCCGGCCGGATCGTGACGGACCGTGTTCCGCTCGCCGCCGTGCAGCGTGCGGGCCGGCTCGGCCAGGCGCGACACCGCGTACTCGGCGAAGAAACGGAAGTTCATCCCGCCGCGCGGGATCACCCGCTCCCGCATCGCCTCCAGCAGGGAACCGTTGTCGACGGTCTCGACCTGGGCGATCTCGGCGGCCCTCCGCTCGACCTCGGCAGCAAGGCGCAGCAGGTACGGCGCCCGGCCCTCAGGACCCAGCGCCGCCCAGTCCGGGAACGCGTCGCTCGCCGCCGCGACGGCGGCGTCGACCTCCGACGCCCCCGCCTCGGGAAGCTCGGCCAGCTTCCAGTCCCAGTCGATCGGCGAACGGACCTCGAAAGCGGCGCCGGCACCGACCCGCCGGCCGCCGATCAGGTGGCCCGTCGGTACGGCGACGCCTTCGACATCGACGCGCGCCGCCGGAACGCCAGATGCCGGCCGGAAGGCCGGCGCACCCAGTGGTTCGGCCGTCACGAACCCGCCGCCTCCGCCGCCGCCATCACCTCGGCCTCGTCCTCGGGCACGCAGAGCGCGACATGCAGCGTGTTGCCGGTCACCTCGGGCTGCTCGCCGACCGGCTGCAGGTCCCGGTCCAGCTCGACGATCGGGTTGCGCAGCGTGCCGATCTCGTCGCAATGCACCTCGACCACGTCGCCCGGCTCGACCGGTCGCGAGTTCGCCGGCGTGCCGGTCATGATGACGTCGCCGGGTTCGAGCGTGATCAGCCGGCTCAGGTCGGCTACCTGGTAGGCGAACGAGAACAGGAGGTCTTCGCCGGTGTTCCCCTGCTGCACCACCTCGCCGTTGACCAGCGTGCGCAGCGTCAGGTCGTTCGGGTCGACGTCGCCGGCATCGACCAGGGCCGGCCCCATCGGCCCGAAGCCGTCCTGGCCCTTGACCCGCAGCATCGAGCCGCGGTCGGCGTGCCGGAAGTCGTGGATGCCGAAATCGTTGACCAGCGTGTAGCCGCGAACGTAGTCGAGCGCCTCCTCGATCGCCACGCCGGTCGCCCGCCGGCCGATGACGACCGCGATCTCCCCCTCGTAGTTCAGGAAGCGGCAGCCGCGCGGCCGCGCCACGGGCGCCTCGTGAGCGCTCAGCGAGGAAGTCGGCTTCATGAAGTAGGACGGCACCTCCGGGATGCGCTCCATCTCGTACTCCACGCAGCGCGAGCGGTAGCTCAGGTGGACGCCGATGATCTTCGAGGGCGGATCGATCGGAGGCAGCCAGGCGCCGTCGCCGGCGCGGCGCTCGTGTTTCATCGCAGTTGCTCCCGGTCGTGCGGGCCGACGACCTCCACGCCGTCGACGCTGTAAGCGAAGGAGAACCGGAAGCCGCGGTGCACCTCGCGCGGCGCGATCGCCTGCAGGTCCTCCAGCGTGTCGCCGCCGAAGGCGAGCCTGGCCGGCCCCTCCCAGACCTCGGTCGAGTCCCGGTCGTAGCCGCCGGCCCGGACCATCTCGAACACCGTGGGTTCGAGCCCGGCCGCGGCGGGGAAGTGGCGCGTGTTGAACATCGGCGGAGCGTTCACCGTCGGTCCGGTTTCGCTGATCCCCTCGAGTTCGACGACGGCGCGGACGATCTGGCGGTCGTTCGCGGTGCAGGTCGCCCCGAAGCGGGTGCCGGGAGCGAGCCTGCACGCCGCCTTGCCGACCTCGAAGCTGCGGGTCATGTGGATCGAGCCGAGCTTCTTCGGGAAGCCCTGCACCCAGCCGCGGAACATCGCGAAGTCCTTGTCGACCCAGATGTAGACGCAGCGCGACACCGGCTCGCCGCGCCACGTCGCGCCGACGACGACAAAGCACTCCTTGTACTGGGACTGGATCGGGTCCTCCAGCTCGTGCAGGTCGTCGGAGCAGGACTGCCAGTCGGCGAAGATGACGCAGGCCATGTCCGGCCGCTCGGCCGGTTCGAGCTCCGCCGGCAGCAGGGCCGTGATGGCGTCCGGATCGGTGCTGTACTCGACGATCAGGAAGTCGCAGGAGTAGTGCCAGGGCGGCGCCGGCACGAGGCCGCCGCGTCCGCTGGCGGAGAGCGGGCCGCTGTAGCCCTTGAGTGGCATGTGCGTCGAACCCTCAGGCCGTTGATGGATGGGATGAGCAGAAGTCGACGAGGGCGCGGAAGAGCCGGCCGCCGTCCTCCGGCGCGGTGACCTCCGGGTGCCACTGCACGCCGAGACAGAACGGGAGCCGGGGATCCTCGAGCGCCTCGATCACGCCGTCCGGCGCGGTGGCGGCCACCCGCAGGCCCTCACCCAGCCGGCCGGCGCCCTGGTGATGGTGCGATGCGATCTCGACGTCACCCTCCTGCGCGAGCGGCCCGCCCGCCTCCATCGCCGCCGCCAGGTGCGTCCCCGGCTCGATCGTCACCGTGTGTCGCGTGAACTCGCCCAGCACGTCGCGGTGCGGCTTCATGTCGAGCCGGTCGCCGAGGTGCTGTTCCAGGTCGCCGCCGTACAGGAGGTTCAGGAGCTGGAAGCCCCGGCAGATCCCCAGGATCGGCATCCGGCGCTCGAGCGCGGCGCGGCCGATCGCCAGCTCGACGCGGTCGCGCATCTCGTCGTGCTCGTCGTTCTCCGGGTGCGGCTCCGCGCCGTAGATCTTCGCATCGAAGTCCTTGCCGCCCATGAAGACGATGCCGTCGAGACCCGCGAGCGCCGCCTCGGGGTCCTCGTCGTACGGCTCGACGCTCGGGATGATGACCGGCGCGCCGCCGGCGGCGGCAATCGCCGACACGTAATCGTGCGGGACCATCGAGACGACCTCGTCCCACGGACCGATGATCGCGTCCCGGACGTCGCCGACGATGCCGATCCGCGGCCGCCGGCCCCGCCCCGAGTTGTCCGCAGCGCCTCCGCTCACCGGTAGCGAACCCCCATGTGCTTGATGCCGTTGAAGAAGTTCGAGCGCAGGCGCTCCGGCTCGGAGACCAGCTCGAGCCGGCCCAGGTGGGGCCGCAGCTCTTCCAGCGCGATCCTGATCTCGAGCCTCGCCAGGTACGCGCCGAGGCAGAAGTGCGGCCCGATGCCGAAGGTCAGGTGCCGATTCGGCCTGCGGCCGACATCGAAACGGTGGGGATCCTCGAACACGTCCTCGTCCCGGTTGGCGCTCGTGTACCACATCGCGACCTTGTCGCCGGCGCGGATGACCTCGCCGCGCATCTCGATGTCCTCGGTCGCCGTGCGCCGGAAGTGGTGAACCGCCGTCACCATCCGCAGGATCTCGTCGGCGGCCGTCGTCGCCAGATCCTCGTCGCCGGCGACGACGCGCTCCGCCTGGTCGGGGTGGCCCAGCAGCTCGTGCATGCCGCCCGACAGCGAGTGGCGCGTCGTCTCGTTGCCGGCCGCCGCCAGCAGCAGGAAGTAGAGGTCGAACTCGTGCGGCGTCAGCGGCTCGCCGTCGACCTCGGCGAACACCAGGTCGGTCACGATGTCGTCGCGCGGTTCGGCGCGGCGCGCGGCCGCCAGCTTGCGGCCGTACTCGAACATCTCCAGGCTGGCCGGGCTGGAAAACGGCAGGTGCTTGTAGCGCTCGCGCTCCGTCTCGTAGTCGTCGACGTACTCCGGGTCGGTCGCGCCGAGGATCCGGTTGCCGATGTCGACGATGAGGCGCCGGTCCTCCTGGGGCGCGCCCAGCATCTCGGCGAACACCCGCATCGGCAGCTCGACCGCCACGTCGTCGACGAAGTCGAAGTCGCCCCGGGCGATCGCCGACTCGAGGATGCCCCGGAACAGTTGCCGGATGTGGTCCGAGAAGGCCTTCAGCGCCCGCGGCAGGAAGCGCTTGTTGATCAGGGCGCGCAGCTTGTAGTGGCGCGGCGGATCCATGTCGATCATCGACTTGCGCGCCTCGACGTGCTCCGGCTCCAGGTCCTCGAGCGACGTGCCGCCGACCTCGGACGAGAACCGCTTCGGATCCTTCGAGACGCGGACGACGTCCTCGTGCCGCGTGATCGACCAGAAGCCCGGCCCCTTCGGCTCCGGCTGCCAGTACACCGGCGCCTCCGCCCGCAGCCGGGCGAACCACTCGTGCGGCACGCCCCGCGCGAACCGGTCGTGATCGCAGAGGTCGATCCCGGCCACGGCCGGGAGGTTGGCTGCGTGCGCCACGGCCTCGCCGACTCCTACAGTTGGATCCTGTACTCGTTGCGCTCCCAGTCGGTCACCCAACCGTGGTAACGCTCGAGCTCGAAGCGCTTGAGGGTCAGAAAGGCGTCGACGATCTCGCGGCCGACGCCGTCGCACAGCAGTTCGTCGGCCTCCAGCGCGTCGAGGGCCTGGTCGAGGGAGCCCGGCAGCGGCGGAAGATCCTCCCGCCGGTAGGCGTCGCCCGCGGTCGGCTCGGGGGCTTCGAGCTGCCGGCGGACGCCGTCGAGGCCGGCCTGGAGCAGGGCGGCGATCGCCAGGTGGCAGTTCGCCGTGCCGTCGCCGACGCGGATCTCCAGCCGGGCGGCCATGCCGCGCTCGGGCGGCACGCGGACGAAGGTCGTCCGGTTGTCGAGCCCCCAGGACACGTTGATCGGCGCCAGCGAGTCGGGGGCGATCCGCTTGAACGCGTTGACCGTCGGATTGAGAAAAGCCATCAGCGCCCCGGCGTGCTCCAGCACTCCGGCGATGAAGGAGAGCGCGGCGGCGCTCAGGCCGTTCGGTCCCGCCGGATCGCCGATCCGGTTGGCGCCGTCGCCGTCCTGAAGCGACACGTGGAGGTGGAGTCCCGAGCCGCCCTGGTCGTTGAAGGGCCGGCCCATGAAGGTGGCCCGCATCTCCTCCAGCACCGCCATCTCCTTGACCGTCGCCTTGAGGCGGAAGGCCCGATCGGCGGCGTCCAGGGCGGGGCCGTGGCGGAGGTTGATCTCGTACTGCGAGTTCATGAACTCGTGGTTCGCGGCATAGGCGCCCAGCCCCATCCCGGCGCAGGCGTGGAGCATCCGGCCCGAGATGCCGCCCGGATCGCTCTCGGCGCCGACGGTGTAGACCCGCGACAGCGTGTCGACGTAGCGGACGGCGCCTTCCGGCGCGCCGTCGTCCGGCTTGAACAGGAAGAACTCGAGCTCAGGGCCCACGATCGGCGCCAGGCCGAGTTCCGCGAGACCGTCCGCGGCCCGCCGCACCGCGCCGCGCGGGTCGAACGGATGGGGGTTGCCCTCCTCGTCGACCAGGTCGACCAGGCAGGCCGCGATGTCCGGCGCCCAGGGCAGCACCGCGGCGGTCGAGAGGTCGGGCCGGGCGAAGAAGTCCGGGTAGCCGATCTCGCCGCCCATCACCGGCGTGTGCGCGAGGTCCGTCGTCATGATCGCCGAGCAGAAGGCGACCCCGTCCTCGATCTCGTGGCCGGCGTCGGCAAGCACCAGGTCCTTGCCGCGGGCGATGCCGTGGAGATCGGGGTACATCACCCGCAGCGTCCTGGCGCCCTGCTCCGTCAGCCGTTCGATGTCGCTCATGTTCGACCCCTGTTGACGTCGCGGCTCCCTACGCCGCGTCCGTTGATTCGTCGATGAAATGGCCCAGGCGTTCGTAGGCCTCGGCGTCGCGCCGGCGGATGGCGGCAGCCCAGGCGGTGCCGCACACGAAGAACAACGGCACCGCGGCCCACAACGAGCCGACCAGGCCGGTGCTCGCCCCGGTCAGCGCGTCCCAGTTGACGACGACGAACACCATCGCCGCCGCCAGGCCGAGCGCGCCCAGCCCCGGCGCCACCTTCGTCTGCCACGCCCGCGCGTCCAGGCCCGTCCGCCGGAAGAACGCGATGACGGAGAGCGAGGTCAGGCACTGCAGGCCGATGATCCCCAGCGCCGCGATGCCGCTCAGCCAGGCGAACAGGCCGGCGTACGGATCGAGGCCCGCGAGCACGAACACCAGCGTGATGACGAAGGCGACCTCCGCCTGCAGGATGCCGGCGAGGTACGGCGAGCCGTAGCGCGGGTGAGTGCGGGCGATCGCGCGCGGCAGCAGTCCCTCGCGGGCCATCGCGAAGAAGTAGCGCGCGGCCGCGTTGTGGAAGGCGAGCAGGGCCGCGAAGATCGAGGTGAGGATCAGCCACTCCATCACGCTCGCCGACAGCGGATGGACGTAGCTCGCGCTCGCGTCCAGGAACAGCCCGTCCGGGTTCCCGGTCGCCGCGGCGACGACCTCGTCCTCGCCGTAGGCCTGGACGATCGACCAGGAGGTCAGAGCGTAGAAGACGGTGATGATCGCCACCGCGACGTAGGTCGCCCGTGGCACGGTGCGCTTCGGATCCCGGGTCTCCTCCCCGTAGATCGCGGTCGCCTCGAAGCCGACGAAGGTGGCGAAAGCGAAGACGAAGGTCACCCCCGGCGCTCCCGAGAAGATCTCGGCGGGGTTGAAGGAGTTGAGCTGGAGGCCGCTCGCACCGCCGGTGAACACGACGGCGACGTCGAGCACGACGAGAACCAGCACTTCAAGGATCAGCAGCACGCCCAGGACCCTGGCCGAGAGCTCGATCCCGAAGTAGCCGAGCACCGCGGTGATCGCCATCAGCGCGAAGGACCACCAGTACCAGGAGATGTCGACGCCCAGCTTCGGGTTCAGGATGTTCACGGAGAAGAAGCCGAACAGCCCCCACAGAGCGCACTGGATCGTGTTGTAGGAGAGGACGGCGACCAGCGCGCCGCCAAGGCCCGCCGGCCGCCCCAGACCGCGCGCGATGTAGGCGTAGAACGCGCCGGCGTTCGTCACGAACCGGCTCATCGTCGCGTAGCCGACCGCGAACAGGGTCAGCACGAGACCGGTCAGCACCCAGGCGCCGGGCGCGCCGATGCCGTTGCCGATCGACAGCGGCGGCGGCACCGCGCCCATCATCGAGGTCAGCGGCGCCGCCGAGCCGACGACCAGGAACACGATGCCCCAGAGGCCGAGCGCGCCGGAGCGCAGAGTCCCCTGACCTGGCGATTCGGGCGTACCGGCGCTCATTGGGCGGGTCCGATCCCCAGTTCCCGCAGGCGCGCCTCGTCTTCCGCATACTCGCGCTGGATCGCCTCCAGCTCGGCGTCGATCGCCTGCTTCGACCACCACCTGTCGCGGAACATCAGGCCGCGAATCCTACGCGCGTTGGCGATGTCGTCGAGCGGGTTCGCGTCGAGGAGCAGCACGTCGCCGCGCGCGCCCACGGCAAGCACGCCGAACTCGCCTTCCCGGTTCATGTAGCGGGCGGCCTCCGAGGTCGCGGCCTCGAGCGTCTGGTACGGCGTGAGACCCGCCTCGACGAACAGGCCCATCTCCCGGTGGACGGTGTAGCCGGCGGCCGACACGTCGGTGCCGATGAGAAGGGGCGCCCCCGCGTCGTGGAGCGCCTTGACCAGGCCGAGCCGCGCGGAGCGCGTCCCGGTGATCCCAGCCCGCTCGCGCGGTCCGTAGAGGTTGTAGAGCCACGCGATGCCGCCGGGCGTCGTCGGGTGCTCGTACTTGCCGATCTCGCCCGCGTCGCGTTCCGGCCGGTCGAACTCGGTCACCGTGCTGTCCCACAGCGCGAGGGTCGGCACGTTCCAGACCTCGTACCTCGCGGTCAGCGCCGCCAGCTCGGCCACCTTGTCCGGCGAGCACCACGCCCAGCCCTGGTAGATGTCCCGCGGAACCGGTTTCATCCTCACGTGCGGCGCCGCGCAGGCGACGTCGTAGCCGGTCAGGTGCTCGATAGAGCGCAATCCCCGCTCCAGCGCGTGTTCCAGCGGCACCCGGATCGGCACGTGGGCAGCGACCGTCAGGCCCACTTCCGCGGCGGCGGTCATCACCGCGTCGAACACCTCCGGGCTGAGCGCGGTGTAGACCTTGGCCAGGTCGTACCCCTCCGCCGCGCTCCGGCGAATGAACTCCGCTGCTTCCCCGGGCTCCGTGAACGTCCGCGGCACCGGGAAGAGCGGCGGGTCGCCGTCCATCAGCGGCGACGAGACGAAGATCCGCGGCCCGAACAGCTCGTCGCGTTCGATCGCGTCGCGCATCTCCAGGATCAGGCGGCCGCCGGACGGATCTCTCGTCGTGGCGACGCCGAACATGACGTACTGCCTCAGGTTCTGGTCGCGCATCCGGATCCGCGAGGCATCCGTGCCGTCCCAGGCGAAGCCGCCGAAGTGGTTGTGCATGTCGGCGAGCGCCGGTATGACGAACCTGCCGGCGCCGTCGATGACCTGGGCGCCGGCGGGCGTGCAGCCGGGACTGCTGGGGCAGATGTCGGCGATCCGCTCGTCGCGGATGACCAGGGTGTGGTCCTCGAGGACGGAAGGCGTACGCGAGGTCATCGGGATGAGGGTCGCGTGCTCGATGGCGGTCGCGGCGGTCGCGGCAGTCGTCGGGGCGGCGGTGAGCCGCACGAGCGCGCCGGGGTTGTTGAGCAGCAGGTAGAGCGCGCCGTCCGGGCCGGTCTTGATGTCGCGGATGCGGCCGTGGCCCTTGAACAGGAGTTCCTGGCGGGTGACGCGGCCGCCGTCGATCTCCAGGCGGCGGAGTTCCTCGAAGGAGAGCGACCCGACCAGCAGGTCGCCCCGCCAGCGCTCGAAGCCGGGGCTCGACACGAACTCGATCGGGCCGACGGCGAGCCCCGGTGTCCACTCGACGACGGGCGGCACGATGCCGTCGGCGTGCGTCCGGTCGCTGATCACCGAGCCGTCGTAGTTGACGCCGAACGTGACGACCGGCCAACCGTAGTTCCCGCCCGGAGCGAGGAGGTTCAGCTCGTCGCCGCCACGCGGGCCGTGCTCGGCGGCCCAGATCGCGCCGGTCTCCGGGTGCTGGGCCATGCCCTGGACGTTCCGGTTGCCGAGGGTGAACACCGCGCCGAGCGCTCCGTCCTCGCCGGCGAAGGGGTTGTCCTCCGGGATGCCGCCGTCCGGGCGGATGCGGAAGACCTTGCCCGAGGGCATGGCGGCGTCCTGCGAGTTCATCGCCGCGCTCATGTCGCCGATCGAGAAGTACAGGAGGCCTTCGCGGTCGAAGAGCAGGCGGCCGCCCCAGTGCTTGCTGTCGGGCAGGTGGTACTCCGGACCGAGCCGGAACAGGTACTCCGTGTCCAGCCAGCGGTTGCCGTCGACGCGGCCGCGGATGATCCGCGTCAGCCCCGGGGCGTAGCGGTCGTTCGGGTCTTCCGAGTGGCTGATCGCCGCGTAGACCCATCCGTTCTCCGCGTACTCCGGGTCGAGCGCGATGTCCATCAGCCCGCCGGTCGAGGTTGCAAGGTCGACCGGCGGCAGTCCGGTGATCCGATCCGGGTCGACCCTGCCATCCCGGTACCGCAGCAGGTAGCCCGCGTCCTCCGAGATCAGCCCCTCCGCCGGCCCGGTGAACTCGATGCCCCAGGGGTTCTCCAGTTCGTCGGTGGCCAGGTACTCGACCCGCAGGGTGTAGTGCTCCGTCTCCACCGTGGACGGCAGCGGCCTGGCGATCCAGGTCGGCTCCGTCTGCCGGCTGTAGATCAGCTCGACCAGGGCCGACATTTCCTCGTCCGAGAGCTCGCCGAGGTAGCCCGGCATGTCCGTGCCCGGGATGCCATGCCGGATGTTGCTCTCGACCGAGAAACCGTCCCGGCCGAAGCGCCAGTCCGACTTGATCAGCGGCTCCGCGAGTCCGCCCTCGAGCGCCTGCCCGTGGCAGCCGCCGCAGTGGAGGCGGTAGAGGGCACGCGCGTCCGGTTCGGCCGCCGCGACGGGGGCGGCAAGGAACAGAAGCAGGACGCTTCCCACTGGGTGCGCGGGTCTTCTGACCCGCTTCCGCCGGAGGCGGACCAAGCGCCGGCCGAAGGCCGACAGTCTCCCCGGCCTGCGCCGCACCGCGGCGCCTGGACCGGGGGGCGGGTCATAAGACCCGCGCACCCAGCGTCTGCCGCCGGCGTTGCTCCTAGTTGCCACCGGCGGTGTACACCCTCTCACCCGCGATGAACGTCATCTCCACCTTCGTCCGGTGGACCGCCGTCGGCTCGACGTCGAACGGGTTCTGCGACGTGACGACGAGATCCGCCTCCTTGCCGACCTCGATCGTGCCGACCTTGTCGCCCTGGCCCATCAGGCGGGCGCCGTTCCAGGTCAGGATGCGCAGCGCGTCCTCCAGCGTCACCTGCTCCTGGAGGCCGAGGGTGTCCTCGCTGCCGCCGGGAACCTGGCGGGTCACCATCGTCTCGACGGCGAGCCACGGGTCGACCAGGGGCACGACCGGCCAGTCCGAGCCGGCCGCGACCAGGGCGCCGGTTTCGAGGGCGTCCCGGATCGGCACCCAGCGCTTCATCCGCTCGTCGCCGACCGCCTTGCGAATGTCGATCGCGGCCATCGGCGTGGGGAACCAGATGTAGGGCGAGAACTCCCACGCCATGCCGAGCTCGCGCGGCCTGGGAATGTCGGCCGGGTCGGCGAAGGTGCTGTGGGCGACGTCGTGCATCGGACCGCCGAAGCCGTTCCGTTCCCGGGCCGCCGCGACTGCGTCGATCGCGGCCCGCACCGCGCCGTCGCCGGCGGCGTGCATCTTCACATGCAGTCCCTGGCGGTCGAAGGCCGTCACGGCATTGTTCAGCGCTTCCTGCGGAACCAGGAGCAGCCCGAGCTTCGGCCGCGGATCGTCCTCGCCGGTCGTGTCCTCGTAGGGCGCGAGCATCGACGCCGTGTGGCTCTCCGTCGGCACCCCGTCCAGCATGATCTTCACGCAGTCGACCTTCAGGCGTTCGCTCTCGTAGGTCGCCCGGATCGCTAGCTGGGACTCGGCGGCGTAGGCCTGGGCCGGGTCGTGCCCCCAGGCGACGCAGGCCCGCACCCGCTGCTTCAACGTGCCCTCGCGCGCCAGTCGGGCCAGCGCGCCGAGCTGCCAGGAGTTCGCGTAGGCCACCGTGAACGAGGTGATGCCGTGGGCCAGCATCTCGTCGGTCGCGATCTTCATGCCCTCCATCTTCCGCGCGTCCGAGGCGGGAGGGATCACGGACGCCACCATGGCGTTGGCCGTCTCGCGCAGCAGGCCGTTCGGCTTGCCGTCCGGGCCGCGCTCGATGATCCCGCCCTCCGGATCCGCCGTGTCGCGGTCGATGCCGGCGACTTCCAGGGCCTTCGTGTTGACCCAGACGCTGTGGTGGGACTCGTCGTAGAGGAACACCGGGTTGTCCGGCGCCACCGCGTCGAGGAACTGCCTCGTCTGCTGGCCGGGCTCGAACACCGCCGCCACCCAGTTGCCGCCGTTGATCCACTCCCCCGGCTCGGCCCGGGAGGCGCAGTCGCCGACCGACTCCGCGATGATGTCCGGCGTCGCCCCCGGAGGCAGGCGGCAGGAGAACTCCTGCATGCCGGCGATCAGCGGATGGACGTGGACGTCGTGGAAGCCGGGGAAGACGGTCCGGCCCGCCAGGTCGATCACGTCGGTCGAGTCCGTGCGGAACGCGGCGACGGAGGCGCTGTCGCCGACCGCGACGATGACGCCGTCGCGGACCGCGATCGACTCCGCCCAGCCGGCCGGCGTGTAGACCTGGCCGCCGTCGAGGATCGTGTCGGCCGGGTCGTTGCGCGACGGCGCCGGTTCGCCTGCCTGGAACTGGGCGAGGGCGGGTTGGGAGGCGATCGCAGCGAGGGTCAGGCTGAGGATGTGCGCGGCAAGACGGAGTCGGCCTGACGGCCGACGCGCGTTTCCGGCCGCCTTCGGCGGCAGCGGGTCGGAAGACCCGCGCACCCGGAGCACGCGCTTGGCCGGAAGGAGAGTGTCTGCTGTAAGCGCATCGATCGCAGTGACGCCATGACGGTTGCAGAACAGAAGCGGGCTCCCGGCGAGATGGCTCTCTGGGTGCGCGGGTCTTCTGACCCGCCTCCGGGCGGAGCCGCGAAGCGGCGCAGCCCGGACAACAGGGCCGCCGGCCGAAGGTCGGCGACGATTCTCGCGGCGAGGACTCCTACTTCTCATGGACGATCTCTCCTGCGTAGAGGGTCAACTCGACGGTCGTGTCGCTGACGTCCTCGACCGGCACCTCGAAGAGGTTGCGGTCGAGGACGATCAGGTCGGCGGACTTGCCGGCGGCGATCGTTCCGGCTCGCGACTCGACGCCCAGCAGGCGTGCACCGGCCAGCGTGTAGAGCTCGATCGCTTCTTCCAGGGTCACGGCCTGCTCCGGCGCCAGGGTGCCGGGATACCCGCCCCAGGGGTCGGCGCGGGTGACCAGCGCCTCCATGCCGGGCCAGGGGTTCATGTCCGGGATGACGGCGGGCCAGTCCGAGCCGACGATGACGTGGGCGCCGGCGTCGAGCAGTTCCCGCACCGGCCAGGAGCGGTCGGCGCGGTCACCGATGGCGGCGCGGATGGAGTCGGAGATCAACGACGGGTACCAGATCGCCGGCGACATGTCGGCGATGGCGCCGAGCTCGGCGAAGCGCGGCACGTCTTCGACCGCAACGAAGCCGGTATGGGCGAGCTGGTGCATCAGCCCGGAGTCGCCGTTCTGCTCGCGCGCGAACTCGACCGCGTCGAGCGCGACCCGGACCGACCGGTCGCCCGCGGTGTGGATGTTCACCGTAACGCCGAGCGCGTCGAGCTGCTGCAGCCAGACGTTCAGCGCTTCCGGCGGCACCAGCAGTTCGCCGTTGTGGCTCGGGCCTCCCGGCACTTCCGGCTCGTAGTCGTCGAGCATCGCCGCCGTCCGCGCGATGGACGGCACGCCGTCCAGGAAGATCTTCACGTGGTCGACGTCCAGGTTGGCGGCCCGGTTCTCCTCGCGCAGACGCTCCAGGGCGTCGACGTCCAGGTCGAGCGTGCCGGCGACCAGCGGAATCGCGATCGAGGCGGCCATGTGGACGGTCAGCGCGCCCTCGTCGGCCAGCGCCTTGTAGGCGGCGACGCCCGTGCCCTCGTCGCCCGCTTCCTTGAGGCCGACGATGCCGAAGCCGTTCGCCGTCCGGATCGACTCGCGGGCGGCGCGCAGGAACTGCTCCGCCGTCTTCTCGGGGATCGCCTGGAACACCGGGTACATCGCCGCCTCGAGCAGCAGGCCGTTCGGCTCGCCGGTGTGCTCGTCCAGCACGACATCGCCGCCTTCGACGGCCGTGCTGGCGTCGATACCGGCAAGCTCGAGCGCCCTGCTGTTCACCCAGCGGTTGTGGCCCGTGTCGTCCGCGAGGCTGATCGCCACGCCGCCCGAGAGCCGGTCCAGCCACTCGCGCGGCGAGCCGATCTCGTGGTCGACGAAGAAGTTGCTCGTCCAGCGTCCGCCCTCGATCCAGGCCGCGTCCGGATCGGCGGCGACGCAGGCGGAGAGCGTCTCCTCGATCTCCGTTGGTCCGGCGGTCGGCGGGAACAGGCACTGGAGCAGCACCTCCGTGCCTCCCAGCACCGGATGGACGTGGACGTCGTAGATGCCCGGCATCGCCATTCGGCCTTCGAGATCGCGGACTTCGGTGTCCGGGCCGCGGTGCTCGAGTGCGCCGGCGGTCGAGCCGACGAACGTGAACTCGCCGCCCGCGATCGCGACCGCTTCCGCCCAGGGCCGGGCGTCGTCGAGGGTGTAGACGCGGCCGTTGGTCAGGATCAGGTCGACGTCGCCGTCGCCCGAGGGAGCGCAGGCGAGGGCCAGGGCGATCAGCAGCAGGAGCGGCCGCACACTGGGTGCGCCGGCACCCTCGCCGGCTCTCGGGCGACGCCGCGGAGCGGTGGCGACCGAGGTCAACTCGCGAGGCCGCAGGCCTCTCCTTCGCACCCAGTGGCGCCTAGAACTTGTAACCGACGGAAACGCCATAGGTCGCCGGCATGCCGTTCAGCCGGATCGTCGTGCTGTTGCTGGACGAGGTGGAGTGCCAGTACTCCTCGTCCGTCACGTTGCGGCCCCAGACCTCCACATCCCAGCGGCCGAGCACGTCGCCGAAGCCGATCCTCAGGTTCATGATCGTGTAGTCCGGGATGTAGAACAGGCTGAGAGCCGTCGGCGCCGCGCCGCTGCCCTCGTTGTCGTCCTTGTAGCTCACGTCCGCGGCCAGGTTCATGAAGTGGCTGCTGCCGACGGACCAGGTGTAGCTCAGCGTGCTCGCGATCTGCCACTCCGGCGCGTTGTCGAGCCGGTTGCCCGAGGCGTCGAAGGTCAGCACGTTGCCGAAGGAACTCGGCGCCGGGCAGCCCACCGGCAGCGACTCGGGCGGCGGCGGGAAGAACAGCCCGGCCGGGCAGTTGCCGATGAACTCGAGGATCTCGCTGTCGAGGTAGGCGATGCCCAGATCCCAGCGCAGGCCCGTCGCGAGGTACCACGCGGACTCGATCTCGATGCCGAAGACCTCGGACTCCGGCACGTTGTTGATGCCGACGACGTCGCCGACGGGCGAGATGAAGTTGAACAGCTCCTGCTTGTCCGTGTAGTCGTACATGAACGCGGCGGCGTTGAGCTGCAGCGCGCTTCCCAGCAACGTCGACTTGAGGCCCAGTTCGTAGGAGGTCAGCTCCTCCTTGTCGTAGGGCTGCAACTGGGAGTGGGTCAGAGCGCCGGCGCCGTTGAAGCCGCCCGACTTGAAGCCGCTCGAGATCGTCCCGTAGAGGAGCACGTCGTCGTTCGGGCTGTAGTTCAGCGAGACCTTCGTCATCAGGTCGTCCGTGCTGATCGAGTCGTCGAACGCGGCGAACTGCCCGTAGCCGGGCGTGCCCGCGAGGTCGTTGAACACGCCGCAGTCGCCCGGCGCCAGCGGCGACGGGTTGAAGCCCAGCGGATTGAAGAAGAAGGGCGTGACGAAGAAGTTGTAGAAGCCGGCGATCAGGCCGTCGCCCGTGTCGTAGGTGCAGCCGCGGAAGCTGCGTTCCTCTTCGGTGAAGCGCGCCCCGAGCGTAAGCTGGAACCGGTCGGCGAGCGGCACCTCGACGTGCCCGAAGGCCGCGAGCGAATCGCTCTCCTGCACGTAGCGGTTGTCGAAGTGGAGACCCTGGAACGCCGTGAAGTCCATCTCGTAGCTCTCCGTGATCTCGTCCTCGGAGTAGAAGACGCCGGCTGTCCAGTAGGTGCCGCCGTCCGTCGTCGACTCGAGCCGCAGCTCCTGCGAGAAGACGTCGATCTCCGAGTCGTTCGTGATGTCGGCGTCGGACTCCGGCACCGCCGACGTGTCGTACAGCGCATCCCGCTCGAACTTGTCGAAGGCGGTGATGCTGGTGATGCTGACGTTGCCCGCGTTGGCCGAGAGGGTGGCCGAGGCGCCCTGAATCACGGCGTCGTTCGTCGGCCGGTGGTGAGGCGTCCAGTCGGCGTCCTCGTTGCCGTAGTCCGCCGCCACCGGCACGCCGAAGATGCTGGTCGGCGTCCCCGCGATGTTGTCCGACCTGTTCTGGTAGCTGTGGACGTTGAGCCGCAGCACGGCGCTCTCGCTCAGGTCGAAATCGAAGAGGGCGCGGGCGCCCAGTTCGTCGCGCTCGCCGAGTTCGTCGCCGGGGCGGGTGATGCTCTTCTGCCAGCCCTCGCCGGACTGGGTCGACCTGACCGCGACCCGCGCCCGGGCCCGCTCGCCCAGGGAGCCGCCCGCGAACGCCTCGAGGTCGACGGTCTCGTAGGTGCCGTAGCCCAGCTTGACGCCGGCCTCGGTCGCCGCCGTCGGCTGGTTCGTGATCATGTTGATCTGGCCCGCCGTCGTGTTCCGGCCGTAGAGGTCGCCCTGGGGACCCTTCAGCACCTCGATCCGGTCGATGTCGAACAGCGCGCCGCGGCTCATCACCGGATAGAGGATGGAGACGCCGTCGTTGTAGATGCCGACCGTGCTCGACGACGAGGTCGAGAAGTCGTTGAAGCCGACGCCGCGGATCGTGTAGACGGGCGCGCCCGAAGGCTGGGAGTTCGTGACGGTGAGCCCCGGCACCAGCTTCTCCAGTTCCTCCGCGTTGTCGACGCCGTAGTTCTCGAGCTGCTCGGCCGAGAAGGCGTTCACCGTGATGCCGACATCGTTGATGCCCTGCTCGCGCTTCTGGGCGGTGACGACGACCTCCTCGATCACGGTGCCGACCGGCGACTCCGCCCCGGCCTGCGCGTCTTCGGTCGCGGTGTCCTGGGCGCTCAGGCCCGCGGCGGCCAGCGCCACGAGCAAGGCTATGAACAGGATTCGTCTCATCGTCTGTCTCCCTCTGGTATTGAGTCGTTGAGTTGCACGATCAGAAAACGGTCGCCGCCGGCTTGACCTCGAAGGTCACGTCGCGCGGCGGCTCGACGCCGAGCAGGTGCTCGACGAAGTAGTCCCAGGTGCGGAGCAGGGCGTACGGCTCGGCGCCGCCGCCGTGGTTGCGGTTCGGAAGGTAGAGCAGGTCGTAGGGCTTGTTCGCCTTGATCAGCGCGTCGACCATCCGGAAGGCCTGGGCCGGGGGCACGTTCTCGTCCATGTCGCCGTAGACGAGCAGCAGGCGCCCCTCGAGTTTCCCGGCCATTGCCGTGATGTCGAGCGGTTCCCAGCTCTTCGGGGCCTCGTCGGGCCGCGTCCGGGTCCTGCCGCCGTCTGAGTAGACGGCAGGTCCCGTGAACGCCTCGAATCCGGGGTAGATCGCCGCGTAGTCGTAGACGCCGGCGCCTGAGACGGCCACGTCGTAGAAGTCCGGCCGGCTGAGGATGGCCTGGGCGGTGAACGTCCCGCCCCAGGACCAGCCGTAGATGCCGACCCGCTCCGGGTCCATCTCGGGCTTGAGCTCCGCCCACTGGCGGATCGCGGCCACGTGGTCTTCAATGGCGACCTGCGTGAACTCCGGGTAGCCCGCGTCGCGGAAGGCGCTGGAGCGGCCCGGGGTGCCGCGGCCGTCCGTGACGACGACGGCGAAGCCCAGGCGCGCCAGCGCCGGCTCGGCCGACGGGTTGCGCGCTCCCACGGCCTGCACGAAGTTCCGCGGCGCCACGTACACCTGCGGGCCGCCGTAGACCGCGTCGATCACCGGGTGCCGGCCGCCCTCGACCTCGCGCTGCGGCGCGAAGTAGACCGAGTACACCTTCGTCTCCCCGTCGGCGGCGAGGAAGGCCCGGCGTTCCGGCGGCACGAATCCGGCCGCGAACAGCGCCGAGGCGTCCGTCTGCTCGACCTCGGCCAGCACCTTTCCGTCTTCCGTCGAGCGCAGTACCGTGATCGGCGGGCGATCCACGGTCGAGTGGGTGTCGAGGAAGACGCCGAGGTCGGGGCGGATCCGGGGCGGCGGCGGAGCGAGGCCGAAGAGGGCCTCCATCATCGGCACCGGCGCCGGCTCGAAGTGGTGGTCGGCATCGTTCGCGGTCAGCAGCACGACTTCGCCTGCCCGAGGCGATGCGGGATCGAACGACGCCCGGTAGAGATGGCGCAGGTACGGGTCGCGGCCGGGCTCGCGGCCGCCGCCCGTGAAGTAGACCTGCTGGCCGGCCTCGTCGACGTGGATGATGTCGAGCACCGTCCAGTCGCCGGACGTCACCTTGCCGACGAGATCGGCCGAGTCGTCGTCCGCCAGCTCGTAGACGTAGAGGTGCCCCCAACCGCTGCGGTCCGAGTACCAGAGCACCCGACGCTCGTCCTCCGGCCCACGCACCAGCCGGACGTTGGGACGGTTGTACATGTGGGTGTTCGACTCCACCCGCGTCTCGTTCGTCTCCCAGATCACGGGCGTCGCCTTGCCTGACTCGACGTCGATCGCGACCAGGGCGCCGCTCTTGCCGGCGTAGCCCCCGGCCCGGAGGTAGACCCGGTTCCGCTCCAGATCCCAGCCGATGACGGCGCCGAGCCCGGGCCTGTCGGTTTCGTCGGGCAGCGAAGCACCCTCGAAGTCGACCAGGACCCTCCCGCCCTTCTTCGTGTCGAAGAGGAACCAGTCCACGTTCATCTCGTCTTCGTCGCCCGCGATCGGTTCGCGCAACAGGTGCACGACCGGCCGGCGGCTGCCGTCGGTCGGCACCCATTCGACGAACGGCACGGCCTCGAGCAGCCGCTCGTCCATGCGCGGCGCGAGCAGGAAGCGGCCGTCCGGCGACCAGCTCGACAGGTAGGGCGGCTGGCGCAGGCCCGTCTTCCTGGCGGCGACCGTCAGCAGCGAGGAGTCGGGCCACTTGCCGTAGGAGAAGTAGGTCTTGCCGTCGTGGGTGAGGCGGGTTTCCTCGCCGGTCTCGAGATGGCGCACGAACAGGTTGTCGTCGCGGGTGAAGGCCGCGCGGGTTCCGTCCGGCGACGGCAGCAGGCCGGGCTCGGGCGGCTTGATCGCCTGCGCGGCGCAGTCGAAGTCGGCTACCGAGCAGGTGACCCGCTGGGCGCCTTGACGGGCGGTCAGCGTCGCCAGGTCGTCCGAGAGCGAGAGTCCCGGCAGCCCCTCCAGGGTCGGGGTGCTCTCCCCGCCTTCCTCGTCGCCCTCCGCCGCGCTCCCGCCGGCGGTCGCCAGGGCCTCGGCGATCGACGCCGCCATCCGCGCATGATCGAAGGCAGGCCGGCGCGACCGCGCCTCCAGGTCGAACACGACGAGTTCGGGGCCGGCTTCGCCGTCGCGGCCGTACCAGAAGCCGGTCGTCTCGAGGTCGGCGTCCAGCCAGTGCGGCGTGATCTCCGCGTTGCGGAGCAGGGCCAGCAGGTTGCCTTCGACCAGCGCCGCCGCGGCCCGGTAGTCCTCCGCGTCCGGGCCGGCCGTCTCCTGGGCGCCGGCGCTGCCAACCGCCAGACCGAGGACCAGAGCCGGCGCAAGCACTCCGCAGGCCCAACGGCTGCGGTACACTCGCGCGGATCCGGACTTCATCTGCGGGAGGGTAGCGATGACGAGTCGACGCCTGGTTGGTTTTGCGTTCTGCCTGGTCTTTGCCGCGGCGGCCCACGGCGCTGCTGACGCGGAAGGGCCGACATTCTATGAGGATGTCCTGCCCATCCTGCAGCAGAACTGCCAGGAGTGTCACCGGCCGTCGGGCAGCAAGATCTACCGGGGCGGCGTGCCCATGTCGCTCACGACGTACGAGGAGGCCCGGCCCTGGGCGCGCTCGATCGTCCGCATGACGGCGTCGAAGGAGATGCCGCCGTGGGACGCCTCCGAGCACTTCGACGGCGTGTTCCGGAACGAGCGCGGCCTGACCGACGGGGAGATCGCAACGCTGAAGCGCTGGGTCGAGGCGGGCGCGCAGTCCGGCCGTCCCGAGAACGGCCCCGCGCCCATCGAGTGGCCCGACGACGACGGCTGGGTGTTCACCGATCCCGACCTCGTGCTCAAGATGCCCGAGCCCTACTACGTCGAGGACGACATCAAGGACGTCTACACCAAGCACCGCCTGATCCTGACTCCGGACCTCCTGCCCGAGGACAAGTGGGTGCAGGAGATCGAGTTCCGCCGCGGCAGCGAGCTCGTCCACCACTTCAACATCTTCGTCAAGAGTCCGGACGACGAGGAGACCCGCGGCGACGGGAACTACCTCGGCGGCGCCACGTCAGGCTCGCCGCCGCACGTGTGGCCGGAGGGCTACGGCTCGCTGCTGCGGACCGGCGACACGCTGACCTTCGACCTGCACTACCACAAGGAGCCGGGCCCCGGCAGCGGCGGCTGGGACCAGTCGTCCATCGCGCTCAAGTTCGCGACGAAGCCGGTCGAGCACCCGATCCACTTCTTCCCGATCAGCAACTTCGAGTTCGAGATTCCGGCCAACCACGACTACTGGCACGACACGGCCGAACGGACGTTCGAACGCGACGTGACGATCCTCGGCATGCTCCCCCACATGCACATGCGCGGCCGCGAGGCGAAGTACACCGTCCTCTACCCGGACGGCCGCGAGGAGCAGATCCTCCACGTGCCGGACTGGGACTTCGACTGGCAGGAGATCTACTGGTACGACGAGCCGAAGGTACTGCCCGCGGGCAGCACCCTGCGCATCGACATGTGGTTCGACAACTCGCCCGAGGAGGCGGAGCGCTGGGGCTTCAACCCGGACCGCGTCGTGACGTTCGGGCCGGAGTCGACCGACGAGATGCTGATGGGCTTCATCTCCTGCGTCTACAACGACGAGGAGCCGCCCAGGGCGCGCCTGCCCGGCGTGATCGAGACGACCGGCGGGGAGTAGGCGGAAGCGGGTCAGAGGACCCGCGCACCCAGCAGGGCCGTGTCAGTAGGACAGGTTCTCGGTCACGCGGACCCACCGTCCGTCCTGCACCTGGGAGAGGAAGGACTCGTTCGTGCCGAGGTGTTTCTCCGGCCCGAAGCTCAGGACGGGGCCGCCGAAGATGTCCTGGTAGTCGTCTACCGACTCGATCGCGGCGACCAGCCCGTCGACCGTGAGGTCCGGCCCGGCGTCGCGCAGCGCACGGACCGTGAAGTCGGCCAGCACCCAGCCGAAGAGCGAGCCGGTGTTGGGCTCCTGGCCGTAGCGTTCGTCGTAAGCGGCGACGAAGTCTCGGACCTCCTGGCGGGGATGATCGGGGTAGGGGAACTCGAACGAGGTCATCGCGTAGAAGCCGTTCGTCACACCGCCCTCCGCCTCCGCGACCTCGGACTCGAACGCCGCGATCGTGCCGACGAAGTCGACGTCCCAGTCGATCCCCCGTGCCGCCGAGATCGCCAGGATCGTGTCGCCGATGATCGTTCCGAGCAGGATCAGGTCGCAGTCGGCCTGCCGGAGCTTGAGGATCGCCGCGCTGAAATCGGTGTCGAGAGGCCTGTGGGCGGTCGAGTCGGTGACCTCCCGTCCCATCTCGCCGAGCTGATCGTTCGCCGCGTCGGTCAGCTCCGTTCCGAAGTCCGTGTCCTGGGCCATCGTGCAGATGCGCTCCTTGCCCCTCTCCTCGATGAAGTACTTCGTGGCGGCGCGTATCTGTTCGTAGTAGGTGGAGATACCGGCGAACTTCAGCGGATGCAGCGGTTCCGCCATCGAACGCGCGCCCGAGAGCGGGAAGATGTTGGGAACGCCCGCCTCGAACTGGCTGCTCATGACGGCGTTGTTCATCGGCGTCCCGAGGGCGCCCACCATGGCGAAGATGTTGTCGCGGTGGATCAGCTTGTTGGCCGCCTGGACCGCGCGAGGCACCTGGTACTGACCGTCCTCGACGACGAAGCGGATCTGGCGGCCATGGATGCCGCCTTCCGCGTTCGCGCGATCGAAGATCATTCGCGCCGCGTTCACGCTGCCGACACCAATGGCCGCGGCCGGACCGGACAGGTCACTGTAGGTGCCGAGCACGATCTCCCCGGCGGCCTCCGAAGTCTCGGGATCGGAGCCCCCGCATCCCGCCAGGACGGCGCCGATCAACATGCAAGCGACGGTGAGGGAACGGTGTCTGTCGGTCATGCCTGCTGTCCTCCGTACATCGAATCGATCAGGGGGCGGTACTTCTCGTTCACGAACTTGCGCTTGAGCTTCATCGTCGGCGTGAGCTCGTCGTCCTCGGGGGTCAGCTCCTGGTCGATGAGGCGGAACTTCTTCACCTGTTCGACGCGCGCGAACTTCGCGTTGACGGCCTCCACCTGTCCGTGGATCAGCTCGACGATCTGCTCCGCGGCGCACAGACTCTGGTAGTTGGTGAAGGGCACATGATGATCCTGAGCGTACTTGACGACGTTGTCGTGGTCGATCATCACGAGACACGTCAGGAACTTGCGCTTGTCGCCGATCACCACCGCGTCGGCGATGTAGGGCGAGAACTTGAGCTGGTTCTCGATCTCGCTCGGCGTGATGTTCTTGCCGCCGGCCGTGATGATGATGTCCTTCATGCGGTCGGTGATCCTGAGGAAGCCCTCGTCGTCGATCTCGCCGACGTCGCCGGTGTGGAGCCAGCCGTCACGAATCGTCTCGGCCGTCTTCTCCGGCTGGTTGAGGTAACCCATGAAGACGAACTCTCCGCGGATCAGGATCTCGCCCTCCTCGGAGATCTTCACTTCGCCGTAGGGAACGGAGCGGCCCACCGTGCCGGGCTTGATGTCGTCCGGCCGAAGGATGGAGGCGATGCCGGTGTTCTCGGTCTGGCCGTAGCCCTCCACCATGTCGATGCCGAGCGCGAGATACCAGCGGATCAGATCGGGTGAGATCGGCGCGGCCCCGGTGCCGATCCAGCGGCAGCGGTCGAGGCCCAGGAACCTGCGGATGTTGCGTAGCACGAGCGCGTCGCCGACGCGGTAGGCGAGCTCCAGGACCGCCCCGGGCTTCTTGCCCGCGAGGCGTCTGTCCGCCCGTTTGAAGCCGATCCCTATCGCCTTTCCATACGCCCATCGCTGCAGGAAGGTGGCGTCGGAGAGGGCGATGCTGATGGCCGAGTAGAACTTCTCCCACACGCGCGGAACCGAGAAGAACAGCGTCGGCTGGATCTCCTGGGCGTTCTCGGGCACCGTTTCCGGGTTCTCGACGAAGTTGAGTTTCGTGCCGGTGTAGAGGGAGCCGTAGACGAAGATCCGCTCGGCGATGTGGCACAGGGGCAGGAAGGCCATGCGCTCGTCGTCCTCGTCCTGCGAGAGGACGTGCGGGGCGTTGACGCACTGGAACACGAGGTTGTGGTGGCTGATCATCGCCCCCTTCGGAGGCCCGGTGGTGCCGGAGGTGTAGACGAGGATCGCGAGGTCCTCGGGCTTCGCCAGCTCCAGGCACTCGGCCCAGGCCCCGGGGTGGAGCTCGTCCTGTTCGCGTCCGAGAGCGAGCAGGTCGTCGTAGCTCATGGCCCGCGGATCCTCGAAGTCCCGCAGGCCCTCCATGTCGAAGATGACGATCTGCTCGAGCGTGGGGCACTTCTCGCGCACCTCGAGCACCTTGTCGAGTTGCTCCTCGTCTTCGACGAACATCACCTTGCAGCCCGAGTCGTTGACCAGGTAGTCCACCTGCTCGGCCGCATCCGTCGGGTAGATCCCCGCGCACACGCCGCCGACGCCGAGCACCCCCATGTCGGCGAACATCCACTCGACGATCGTGTTGGAGAGGATGCAGGCGACGTCGCCCTTGCCGAAGCCGAGCGACCGCAGCCCCAGCCCCGTGTGGCGCGCCTTCTCGCCGAAGGTGCGCCAGGAGACGTCCTGCCAGATGCCGAAGTCCTTCTCGCGCATCGCGATGCGGTCGCCGTACCTCTCGACGCGGCTCCAGAACATCGTCGGTACGGTGCCGGCGAAGCTCGTGTCGCGCCAGATCTCGAGCTCGCGGCCGTCGTCGGCCGTGCGCGTCTCACGCACGAGATCGGGGTTCGATTCGGGGCCGGCCATGCTCACCTCCAGGTCTTGCGCTTCTTCCACCGGCGGACCCCCCTCGGCATCTGGTCCTTCATGCCGAGGTAGAACTCCTGGATGTCCGGCGAGCTCTCGAGCTTCTCGCAGGTGTCGTCCATGACCACCCTGCCGTTCTCGAGCACGTAGCCGTAGTGCGAGTGTCGCAGCGCGACGTGGGCGTTCTGCTCGACGACGAGGATCGTCATGCCCGCCTCCTCGTTGATGCGCCTGATGATCTCGAAGATCTGGTGGACCAGGATCGGAGACAGGCCGAGCGACGGCTCGTCGAGCAGCAGCATCTTCGGATGCGCCATCAGGGCGCGTCCGATGGCGAGCATCTGCTGCTCGCCGCCGGATAGCTGGCTCGCCGGCTGCGAGCCCCGATCGGCGAGCGCCGGGAAGTAGTCGTAGACGCGGTCGAGATCGCCGGCGATGCCGGCGCGGTCGCGGCGGCTGAAGGCGCCCATGCGCAGGTTCTCGTTCACCGAGAGGAAGGGAAAGACCTCCCGGCCCTCCGGCACGTGGCTCAGGCCGAGACGCATGACGGCGTCGGGATCGCGACGCGCGATGTCCTCGCCGGCGAAGAGGATCTCGCCCTTCTGGGGATCCATCACGCCGGAGATCGTCCGGAGGATGGTCGTCTTGCCCGCGCCGTTGGCGCCCAGCACGGCGACGATCCGGCCTTCGGGCACCGCGAGGCTGACGCCGCGGATCGCCATGATCGGACCGTAGTAGGTCTCGACGTTCTTGAGCTCGAGCAGCACCTCAGTCCGCTCCCAGGTAGGCGTCGACGACGGCGGGATTCTTCTGCACCTCCGCGGGGCTGCCCTCCGCGATCACGCGACCCTCGTTGAGGGCGAGCACCCGCCCCGCCACCCGGCTCACGAGACCCATGTCGTGCGCCACCATGACGACCGTGACGCCGAGGTCGCGGTTGATGTCCTCGATCCAGAACCCCATGTCCTCGCTCTCCTCGGGGTTGAGCCCCGAGGTCGGCTCGTCGAGGAGCAGCAGCTTCGGCTCCAGGCAGAGCGCGCGGCCCACCTCGACGACCTTGCGCACCCCGTAGGGCAGGTTCGCGATCCTCTGCTCGCGGTAGTGGGCGAGCTCGAGGAGGTCGATGACGTCTTCCACGCGGCGCCGGTGTTCGAGCTCCTCCCGCCTCACCGCGGGGAGAAACAGGAGATGGGACAGCGCCGTCGAGCGCCGGTGGACATGACGGCCGATCAGGAGGTTCTGCAGAACGGTGGCGTGCTCGAAGAGCTCGATGTTCTGGAACGTCCGCGCGAGGCCGAGCGGTGCGATGCGATGCGCCGGCAGCGAGGTGATGTCGCGGCCCGCGAAGCGAACGCTCCCGCCGTCGGGGAAGTAGATGCCGCTCACCAGGTTGAAGAGCGTCGTCTTGCCGGCTCCGTTCGGTCCGATGATGGCGAAGACCTCGCCCTCCTCGACCTCGAAGCTCACGTCGTCGACGGCACGAATGCCGCCGAAGCTGATCGACAGGTCCGTAACGGCGAGGTAGCTCACCGCAGTCGCTCCGTGCGCAGGTAGGTCTTCTGGCGGCGGTGCGTCGCCCGGCGGTAGAGCGGGAACAACTGGAAGTAGCTCTTGATCTTGAGCCAGCGGCCGAAGATGCCCTGGGGCTCGAAGAGGATCACCAGCACGAGGATGAGGCCGAAGATCCCCGGCTCGAGGCCGGGCGCCTGAGCGATCTGCGGCGGCAGCGTGTCGCGGGCGATGGCGAGGAGCTGAGGCAGGAAGCCGATGAAGAGCGCGCCGTAGATGACGCCCCGCATCGAGCCGACCCCGCCGACCACCACCATCAGGAGGAGTTGCAGCGAGATGAGGAACGTGAAGGCGTCGGGCGAGAGGTAGCCGAGGCGATGCGCGAAGAGAGCACCGGCGAGGCCGGTGATGCCGGCGCTGAGAGCGAAAGCGAGGGTCTTGTAGACGGCCAGGTTGATGCCGACGCTCTCGGCCGAGATCTCCGAGTCGCGGATGGCGACCATGGCTCTTCCCGTCGAGGACCGCAGGATGTTGAGCGCCGCAAGGAGCGTCACGACGAGGAGCGCAAGCGTCAGGTAGTAGCGCTGCCAGCCTTCCGTGAGCGGCATCCCGAAGAGGCTCGGCTGCGGAACGGCGAGGCCGCGAAAGCCCCCGGTGAGCCACTCGGCGCGCGAAATCGTCTGCTCGGTGAGCATGGCGAAGGCCAGGGTGGCGATGGCGAGATAGATGCCCGTCATCCGGAGGGCGATCCACCCCACGCCGGCGCCGACGAGCGCCGAGACCAGGACCGCCGCGACGAGCGAGAGGAGGAACGGGAGACCGGCGCCCAGAAGCAGCGAGTGGGTGTAGGCGCCGATCGCCAGAAACGCCGCGTGGCCCAGGCTCACCTGGCCGGTGTAGCCCACGAGCAGCATCAGGCCGACGCCGGCGATGGCGTAGATCATCACCAGGTTGAGCTCGCCCAGGTAGAAGGTGCCGAGCGCCGCCGGCGCCGCGGCGACCAGCAGGAGGAGCAGGCCGTACCAGAACCGGTCGCCACCGTGCTTCAGGTGGTCGATGTCCTGGTTGTAGTGGGTCTTGAAGAGGAACCGCATGATGCTCGCCGGCCGTCAGACTTTCTTGCGCTGAATCTGCGCGAACAGGCCTTCGGGCCGCAGGATCAGGGCCACGATGAGAATGCCGTAGGCGGCCATCTCCTGGAAGCCGGCGGGCAGGTAGACCCCCGCGAACTGCTCGGAGACGCCGATGATCCAGCCGCCGAGCAACGCGCCCGGGATCGACCCGAAGCCGCCGATCACCGCGGCCGCGAAGGCCTTGATCCCGATGAATCCCATCCCGGGCTGGACGAGCGAGACGGGCGCCAGGAGGATCCCGGCCACGGCGGCGACTCCGGCGGAGATCGCCCACACCAGGGAGAAGACCCGCTTGACCGGGATGCCGACGTAGTAGGCCGCGAGCTGGTTCTGCGACGTGGCCTGCATGCCGATGCCCAGCCGCGTGTGGCGGAAGAAGAGGAACAGCACGACGCAGAGGACGAGGGTGCCCAGCAGGATCGCGAGGTTCTCGTAGCTCACGACGACTCCGCCGACCCGCAGCGACTCGCCGGTGTAGGGAGTGGGAAAGCTCCGCGGGTCGTAGCCCCACACGAGTCCCGCCACGGCGCGGAAGATGAAGCCCAGCCCGATCGTCAGCATCACGATGGCGAACTGCGGTTCACCCAGAACCCGGCGCAGCACGAAGGCGTCGAGCAGATAGCCGAAGACCGCCAGCGCCAGGACCGACAGGAACAGCCCCAGCACCCAGGGCATACCGACGTCGCCGATCAGGGTCACCGCCATGAAGGCGCCCAGCATCATCAGATCGCCCTGGGCGAAGTTCACCATCTCGGTCGCCTTGTAGACGAGGACGAAGCCGAGAGCGATCAGGCCGTAGATGCAGCCGACGGCCAGACCATTGACGAGAACCTGCAGGAGCTGACTCAGAGTGTCTCCTGGCCCTCGCGCGCCAGCACCTGGCAACGCTTCATCAGCCGCCGCAGGTGGTCGGGGAACGCGTCCCGGCGATGAAGAACGCGACGGTTGTCCCAGATGAGCACGTCGCCGACCGTCCATTTCTGGGTCCAGACGTTCTCGGGTAGCGCCGCGTAGCTCCAGAGTTCGTCGAGCAGCGCCTCGCTCTCGTCGACTTCCATTCCCATCACGTAAGCCCACTCGCGCCGGCCGAGATAGAGGCCCTCGCGGCCGGTCTCCGGGTGACGCAGGATCGCCGGATGGACCGCGCCGGGCGACTCTCTCGGGCTGTCCACTTCCTCGAAGCCGACGCGCAACTGGCCGATGCTGGTGTGGGCGGCGTCGTGCTTGATCTCGATCGTCTCCGCCTGCTCGCGGAGCGCCGGCGGCAGGGACGCGAGCGCGGCCTGCTGGCAGGCGAACTGGGTGTCGCCGCCCTCCTCCGGCACCTCGATGCTGAGCAGGACGCTGGCCGGCGGCGGCGTCTCCTCGTACGTCATGTCCGAGTGCCATCTGGCCTCCGCGTTGCCGAGACCGCCGATCGGCTTGCCGTTCTTCCTGATGTTCGAGAGCGGCGTGACGTACAGGCTGTCGAACATCTTCCTCAGCTTCTCTTCCGGCAGCTTGACGGGGATCTTCTCGAGCGGCCCGAAGCGCGCGCTGAAGCGCTCCAGTTGCGGGTCGTCGAGGCTCTGGCCGCGGATGCGCAGGACGCCGTGGTCGAGCCACGCCTGGTAGATCGTCTCGAACTCCGCGTCGGAGATCGCGGCCAGGTCGACGCCGTCGATGTTGGCGCCGAGGGCGGGGGAGAGCGGCGTGATGTTCATGCGGCCGATGCTAGCGCTAGCGGGGCGGAGCCGGCCTTCGAAGCGGAGCCGGCCTGGCGGCCGGCGCGAGTAGATGGCGCACCCAACGGAGCGGAGCCGGCCTGACAGCCGGCGCGTGTTCCTGGCCGCCTGCGGCGGCAGCGGGTCAGAGGACCCGCGCACCCGGAGATAGGGCTGGGTGCGGGCGTGGTTCTGTTCTGGAACCGTCAGGGCGTCACTTCGAGCGGTGGGCTTGCAGTAGAGATGCTGGCTGCGGGAAGGGCCGTGCTCTGGGTGCGCGGGTCTTCTGACCCGCTTCGGGCGCAGTCGCGGAGCGACGAAGCCCGAGACAAACAGCCACCGGCCGCAGGCCGGTGACCTTCAAGGGGGCGCCTACCCTCAGATGTAGGGCTCGACGCCGGGCATCAACTGGTCCATGTAGACCCGGGGGACCATGGCGCGGCGGCCGAACATGCCGAGCGCCCGGTGTTCCGAGCCGGCGAGTCGCACGGCGGCGGCGCCGATCAGCCGTGCCAGCGCCGTCTCGCGCCAGAACCAGTCGCGGAGCTCGAGTGAGGTCGCACGGCCGGGCCGGCCCTGGGCCGCTTCCATGTACCAGGTGCGCAGGTCGTCGCAGCCCAGGCGCACCCACTCGGGGAGCGGCAGGTTCGTGGCGACCGAGGGGTCGTTGGCGCCGCCGGCCAGTTCGCCCAGACCGCGCACGATCTGCTCGTGGCTGAGGCCGCTCGCCGCGGGCGCCGACCGGCCGCGGTGCGCCGCGTAGACCTCCTGCCACGGTGCGAGGCGGCGCAGTTCCGCGAGGACCTCGCCCACCAGCACCGAATCGTCGGCGGCAGCCCCGGCGAACGAGACCGGGCAGGACCAGCCGCCGGCGTCGTCATCGTGAACAACGGGCGCGTCGTCCGGAAAGTCCTCAAGAATGACCGGGCCGTCCCGCCGCTCCAGCAAGCCGAGCGCGGCCCGCAGGACCCGGCGCTGGAAGTCCGGCTCATGGGGCGCGCCGAACGGCCGCCCCAGCTCGAACGGCACCCACAGGAACCGGGGCAGTTCCATCCGCTCCGTGTTGATCCGCACCAGGCTGATGCCCGTCGTCGCGATGCCTTCGTCTTCGAGAAAGTGACTCACCGCGCCCACGGCGCGGGTGCAGTTCGGTCACACGGGACAGAGGCAGACCGCCTCCACCTCGTCCTCCCTGAGCCGCGCCGCGAGCTCGCGCACCGTGTCTTCGATCGCCTCTGGCGGCCAGCCGGCGCCCATCAGCGAGTAGTGGAAGTCGGCCACCGAGCCGATCTCCCCCTCGCTCTCCAGTTCGCGCAGCCGATCCAGCGGGAAGACCACGTTCACGTCCTCGCGGAATCCGGTCCGGTCGAAGTGGACGGACGAGTGCGTCATCGTCAGCTCGCGCGTCGAGATCGAGCCGGGAATCACGCGATAGCTCAGGTCGACCGTCGAGAACGCGCGATCGCCCACCCGGTGCAGGCCGGCCGAGGTCACCAGCGCGACCCGCCGCTCGGAAAGCGGCGGACCCTCGACCCAGGGCTTCGTCGCGAACGGCACGCACTCCTTCGCCACCACGTGGGCGGCTTCGACTTCGGCCATGTCGGACAAACGGACCATCGCGTCTCCTCGTGCAGCCAGAGGCTGACACAATCGAGCCGCCTTGCCACCCAGCGCGGGCGTCGCAGCTGCTCTATAGGATCAAACTGGGTGCGCCGGCGCCCCCGCCGGCTGTGGCCGCGGGTCTTCTGACCCGCGGAGGACAACGCGCCGCGAAGCGGCGACCATTTCGGCCAACCGACAGGAAGTGACCCATGAGCATCGCCGCCTCCGAACCCACCAGCGTCCCCACGTCCCCTCCCGACCTGGACGACCCCGATCTGCTCCGAGCCCAGGCCTACATCGACGGCCAGTGGGTCGACGCGGACTCCGGCGAGACCTTCGCCGTCGAGAACCCGGCCACGGGCGAAACCCTGGCCGAGGTCGCCTGCAGCGGCGCCGCCGAAACGAGGCGCGCCATCGAGGCCGCCGCCAGGGCCTTCGAGCAGTGGCGGCACACGACGGCCAAGGAGCGCGCCGCGTTGCTGCGGCGCTGGTTCGACCTGATGATGGAGAGCCAGGAAGACCTGGCGCAGATGATGACGGCCGAACAGGGCAAGCCCCTCTTCGAGGCCCGCGGGGAGATCGCCTACGGCGCCAGCTACGTCGAGTGGTTCGCCGAAGAGGCCAAGCGGGTGTACGGCGACACGATCCCCCAGCCTTCCAACGACAAGCGCGTCGTCTGCATCAAGCAGCCGGTGGGAGTGGTGGCCTGCATCACGCCCTGGAACTTCCCCAACGCCATGCTCGCGCGCAAGATCGCACCGGCCCTTGCCGCCGGCTGCACGGTGGTCTGCAAGCCGGCCAACGAGACGCCGCTGTCGGCCAATGCCCTGGCCGAGCTGGCGGAGAGGGCGGGCATCCCGGCTGGCGTGATCAACATCCTCTGCGGCCAGACCGAGGAGATCGGCAAGGAACTGACGTCCAACCCGACGGTTCGCAAGCTCACCTTCACCGGCTCGACCGCGGTGGGCAAGCTGCTCATGACCCAATGCGCGGGCACGATGAAGCGGATGTCGATGGAACTGGGCGGCAACGCGCCCTTCATCGTGTTCGACGACGCCGACCTGGATGCGGCGGTGGCCGGCGCGATGATCTGCAAGTTCCGCAACGCCGGCCAGACCTGCGTCTGCGCCAACCGCATCCTGGTCCAGGAAGGCGTCTACGACGAGTTCGCCGAGAAGCTCGCTGCGGCGGTGGCCGGGATCAAGATGGGCGACGGCACCGAGGACGGCGTCACCGTGGGGCCGCTGATCAGCACCGAGGCCGTTGCGAACGTGACGAGTCGCGTCACCGACGCGGTCGACCGCGGCGCCACGGTCGAGATCGGCGGCGGCCCGTCCGATCTCGGCGATTGCTTCGTCCAGCCCACGATCCTCACCGGCGTGACGGACGACATGCGGGTCTTCCGTGAAGAGATCTTCGGCCCCATCGCGCCGCTCTTGAAGTTCAGCACGGAAGAGGAAGCGATCGCCATGGCCAACGACACCGAGTTCGGCCTGGCCAGCTACTTCTACGCCCGCGACGTCGGCCGCATCTGGCGCGTCAGCGAGGCGCTGGAGTACGGCATCGTCGGCATCAACGAAGGCATCATCTCCAACGAAATGGCCCCCTTCGGCGGCATGAAGGAATCCGGCCACGGTCGCGAAGGGTCGAAGTACGGGCTGGATGACTATCTGGAGATCAAGTACATGTGTATTGGTGGGATTGAGGCGTAGGGGAGGAAGGTCACCGGCCTGCGGCCGGTGGCTGTTTGCCTCGGGCTACGTCGCTTCGCGACTTCGCCCGAAGCGGGTCGGAAGACCCGCGCACCCAGAGCACAGCCTTCCCAAAGCCAGCATCTCTACTGCAAACACACCGCTCGAGGTGACGCCCTGACGGTTCCAGAACAGAACCGCGCCCGCACCCACGCCCTATCTCTGGGTGCGCGGGTCTTCTGACCCGCTCGCCGCCGAAGGCGGCCAGAGAACACGCCGGCCGAAGGCCGACCCTCAAGCCGCCTCGCGCGAACCGGCGATGAAGCCGGCGAGGTCGCGCACATCCCCCACCGACTCCAGCCGCAGCGAAACCTCCCGCAGCCGATCACTCGCCTCCGCGCCAAGCAATGGCGCCGTCAGCCCGGTCATCTTCGCCGCCAGCTTCGCCCCCTGCGCTTCCAGGTCCGTCGCCGGAATCCCCGTGTCATAGAACTCCTCAAGTGAATGTCCATTCGCCCGCAGCTCCACCCGCGCCTGCGTGTGCCCAAGCCCGCGATCCGTCCGCACCTCGATCCTGTCGATCATCCGCGCGACATCCGGGTTGTCGAGCGTCTCGTCAACGAAGGTCCTGGTATCCGTCGTGTCGATCCCCAGCATCGCCAGCGACGTCGTCGCAACCAGGCTGAACTTCGCCTCCAGCCCCGTCTTGGGCTCCGGAATGCCGCAGACATCCAGCAAGCCCGGATGCACCGTCACGATCGTCTTCTCGACGTCCCCCGCCGCGACGCCCGCGGCCGCCAACCGCGGCCGCAGACGCCCCACCGACTCGATCGCCGCATGCGTCAGGTAGCAGGCCGCGTGGTACTTGAACAGCGTGTCTTCGATAAGGAAGCGCCCGTCCTGCTCCTCCAGCCGCTCCCAGTTGACCTCCTCGTGGCCTGAAGCCGCCGCGTCGGCGTAGCCCTGCCGCCCGTCGACGGCCTCGGGGTTCGAGGTGAAGCCCCGCATCGCCAGCCGCGCCGACAGCAGACCGCGCTCGGCGGCGTGACCGGCATGGAACGGCTTTGTCATCGTGCCGAAGTTCGCCTTGAGACCGCTCGCCTGCGACGCCGCGAGCCCAAGCGCGTGCGCGAACTGCTCGTTGCTCGCTCCCATCAGATGGCATGCCGCGGCCGCGGCGCCGTGGACGCCGATCGTCGACGTCGAGTGCCAGCCCTTCTTGTAAGCCGACGGCCCGACCAGCGCACCGACCCGCGACTCCACCTCGATGCCGACGATGAACGCGACCAGCAACCGTTCGCCGCTCGCGCCCATCTCCTGAGCCTGCGCCAGCGCAGCCGGGAACACCGGCACCGTGGGATGGCCGCCCATCATGCTGTGCGTGTCGTCGAAGTCGAGCGCGTGGCCCGCCGCGCCGTTGACGAGCGCGGCGACGCCGGGTGCGCAGTGCAGATCCGTACCCACGATGGAGCACGGTCCGGCCTGGCCGCCCAGCTCATCGCGCAGGATCTCCGAAAGCGGCTCGCGGCTACCGACCAGCGCGCAGCCGAACCAGTCGAGCACGCACTGGCCGGCCACGGTACGGGCCGACTCGGGAATGTCGTCGAGCGTCAGGCGACCGAAACGGTCCCAGAGATGGTTGGCGAGTCTCATGGCAAGTCCTCTCTCACAGTCCGACTGTCGGTGCGCCGGCCTTCTGGCCGGCTGCCGCCGATGGCGGCCAGGTCTGAGCGCCGGCCGGAGGCCGGCACCGCTCCGACGGGTTCGGGCTCGTCGCTCCGCGACATCGCGCTCGATGCCGGCCAGAAGGCCGGCGCACCGACAGTCGGCTCCGCGAAGGTCCCGAAACGCAAGCGGCTAGCTCCTCCTCGACGGCTTCCCCAGCAACGCGTCCGACACGATCTTCAGCATGATCTCCGACGTCCCCTCGAAGATCTTCGTCAGCCGCGCGTCGCGCCAGTAGCGCTCCACCGGGTAGTCCGTCGTGTAGCCCGCGCCGGCGAGCACCTGCAGCGCGTCCGAGCACACCCGCTCCGACATCTCGGCGGCGTAGTACTTCACCATCGCCGCTTCCTTGGCGCAGGACACGCCGGTGTCGATCTTGGCGCACACCGAGTAGTTCAACTGCCGGGCCGCCTCGACCTCGGCCGCCATGTTCGCGATCTTGAAGCGGATCGCCTGGAAGTCGGCGATCGGCCGCCGGAACTGGATGCGTTCCTTGGAGTACGCGATCGCCTGCTCCAGCGCGCCCTGGGCGAGGCCGATCGACCGTGCCGCCGTGTGGGCCCGGGCCGACTGCAGGCCGCGCGTCATGCCGTAGAACGCCTGGCCCTTGGACTCTCGCTGCTGCTTCGTGACCGGCACCCGCACGTTCTCGAAGTGGAGCTCCCAGGTCTTCCAGCCGTGGTAGCCGATCTTCGGGATCGGCGAGCCCGTGACGCCCTCCGGCAGCTCGCCGGGCGGCTTCTCGATCCCGATGCCGGTCAGCGCCGCGTGGCGCTTCGACGGGTCGCCCTCCGTCCGCGCGATGACCTGGATGAAGTTCGCGCCGTCGGCGAACGTGCACCAGTACTTGTTGCCGGTGATCACCCAGTGGTCGTCCTCCATCCGCGCCCGGCAGGTGATCGACGAAATGTCCGACCCGACCTCCGGCTCCGACATCGCGAGCGCGCCGAGGTACTTGCCCTCCGCCATCAGCCGGATCCGCTTCAGGCGCTCCTCGCCTTCGAACGGAATCGAGCGGTAGAACCCGTTGCCGCGGGCAATGATGCTCGCCACGCTCATCCAGCCCCGCGCCAGCTCCTCGGCGACCAGGCAGTACTCGAAGGCGCCCAGCCCTGCACCGCCGTACTCCTCCGGGATCACGATGCCGAAGAAGCCCAACTCGCCCATCTTGTCGATCAGCGACTGCGGGATCGTCTCCTTCTTCGGGTCGAGCTCGTTGGCAACCGGGAGGACCTCCTTGTCCGTGAAGTCCCGGGCGATCCGGCGGAGCATCTCGCGCTCCGGGGTCATGTAGCCGACGGTCTGGGTGGGTGTGACGTCGTTCATGCGGTGGTCAACTGGTGGCGAGCACTACGGCGACCCCTGCTAGCGTCGCGAGCCACGGGGCCTAGGGAGTGGAGTCAATGGAAGACCTGAGTGTACGTCGCCTGGAGGTGCGTGAGGAGAGCGAACCTTCCTTCGCCTCCCGGTGGAGGGGCAAGTTCCGGGAGTCACGCCGGGACGATGTGCGGTACAAGGTGCTCGCCGGCAAGTACCTTGCCGGTGCCACACGCGGGCGCTCGGCAGAGAAGGCCGAATGAAGTACAAGGGCTACATCGCCGCCGTCGACTACGACGACTCGGAAGGTCGTCTACAAGGCTGGACGGCCAACACCAGCCCCTATCCCATCGCGACCTTTGAAGCGAACGACGCCGACGCGATGCGAAGCGAGTTCGAGCGTTCCATCGACGAGTACCTGGTGTCGTGCGAGGAGGACGGCGTGGAACCTCGAGCACCGCTTCCGGCTGTCTCCGTCCTGCGACGCTGATTCATGTGACGGCCGACGCCCAGCACTCTCGCCTCATCGGTCACATCAGACCGAGCGGTTGGAGGCAGTTCTCACGGATACTGTGGCCTGGATGGGGAGGGTTGATCATCGTTCATGTTTCAGTCTCCATGCGACCCGAGAGGTTCTGTCCCCCTGAGCTGGGGTCCTTGCTACGCCGGAGGGATGATGACCCAGTTCGAGTGCTTCGCAAACCATCTCCGGCGGCTCCTCGTCTTCGGACCGCAGACCAAGGCGTGGGCGGTTTCGTCAGGAAGCGGATCGGGATGGACCGTCTGCTGTTTCTGGCGGAACCTCTTGGCAGTGGTCGACACTAGACCGAAGCCCGGATGCCCGGCCATCACCCGGTCCGGGCGGCCGCCTTCCGCCACGATGATGTCCTCGCGATAGACAGACATGGGATCCTCGCGACGGTCGTCGTAGAAGGCTGCCGAAGAAAGCCGACGACGTCCGCTGTTCTTGTCGGGCACGAAGTGCCTTGGTGGAATCCGCCTCAGCAGGTTCACGTCGTCGTCGATCTCTGGATCGTCGGGAAACCGCGCCCGGCACTCTTCGGGCGATGTCACGAGGTCAGTCTGAAGCCCGAGCCAACCACACGCGAAGGGCGGCGTCATTGGGGGCAAGGACCTCGTCCGCTGTCTCGCCGCTTGCCACATCTTCGGCAAACCAAGACGGCGGGATGTCGGGGCAGAACTCAACTTCGATATCCACTCCGCCTTGGTGCCATTCGAGTTGGATTCCCCCCGGAGCCGTCGGTACGACGGCGGGTGACGCCAAGTTCGGGATCGTTGTTGCGGCCTCGAGGAGGAACGTGAGTGCCTCCCTAAGGGACTCCTGAGAGATGGGCGCGGCATCGTAGGAGTTCCAGCCCCGAGGGAGTTGCAGTAGCTCGGCTGCCCGACGGATCGCCTCAAGTACGGGCTTCGACGGGAGTTGAGCCGCGTCGATCAAGACGCGATACGGTCCACTATCAACTCGGAACCGCACCCCGGGCAGAGCAGGATCGCTCGCAAGTTGGCTCGACGCGCTCCACGATGTCGTGTGCTCGTCCGGCGAACCAAGCGGTTCAGAGAGAATCATGTGGCCCGATTGGGCTGTGTCAAGCATCTGTTCGCTCCCATAGACGATGCATCAAGCCAGTCGTCAGATCCGCGAATCCGCGGACGACCCACTCTCGGCCCACGTCGAGAAACCCAAAGGCGCCTTCCAGTCCCTCCCCGGTCGGACGACCCCGCGCCATGAGCCGGAATGCCCATAGGCGTTTTCCGCTGGAATCCCATGCTGGCTGGACGAAGACGTGTAAGCGGCCGGCTTCATCCGGCATTCGGAATCGCCAGCTCAACGACAGGTCCTCTGGGACGGGCAGGAAGGAGGACTTCCGAAGCGGCTGCCAGTTCGCGACCAGCTTCTCCACGCGACTGAACTCCGGCTCATCCAGATCGACGTGGTTCACGTAGGTGACCTCGCACTGGTTGATCGAAAGGCCGTCCAGGCGTTGCTCGTTGAGGAATCCGACAAGAGCACGGACTTCACGCTTGAACTGGTCCCGAATCGTCTCGTACCGCGGATAGTGGTCCTGTGCACCCGTCTTGCGCCAGTTGTGGACGAATCGGTCAGGCTGAATCTGGAGCAGCTCTGTCTTCTCCTCGTTCAGAAACCACACACGCGGTGCAGGCGGTTTGTTGCCGAAGGCGATCGAGACCCCCTGGGGAGCAGGCGGGCCGAAATCTTCTTTGGCCGACTCGAGCGGAGGATGTTCTTCGATAAGAGGAAGTTGCTGCCGGTAGTTGCTCTGCCAGAGGAGCCCGACGTGAGCCGTTGTCAGTCCGGGCAAGGGCTCGAACTGTACCGATAGCGCGACCTCCACAAGCGGCGGCTTGCGGAAGTCAGGCAGTCCGGGAGGCCGGCCCTTGGTCACAGTTCAGATGACGAGCGTTGCGGGGGCACGTGCCGAAGCCGAGTACAGCAGAGCTTGAACCCTACCGAGCGAATCAAGACGGTATCACTTGGGCGAAGAGGCGCTGCGCCAGCCCCAAAACGGTCCGTGCGCCCGTCATCGAGCACGCGGATGCCAGTCCGGCGAACCCAGCCGCGTCTGATCGCCGACAATCTCCGCCAGCACCGGCTCGATGTACCCGAAGAACCGCTCCGGGTCCTCCGACATCGGGAAGTGGCCTAGGCCCTCCATCGTCCGGTACGTCGCGCCCTTGATCTGGCTCGCGACTTCTTCGGACGCCTCCGGCGGCGTCGCAGCGTCATACTCGCCGGTCAGCAGGAACACCCGCGTCTGCGAGGTGTCGATCTCCGACGCCCGGTCGCCCAGATCGTGGTCGGTGCCCCAGTAGAAGAGGTCGCCCCGGAACACCCGCGGCGCGCCCTGGCTGTAGCACCAGCCGACCTCGCGGCGGAAGGCCTCCGGCGCCTTGGGCGAGGTGATCCCGATCATCAGGTCGCTCTTGTAGCCGTTGTTGATCTCGGGGTGGTCGAGCAGGTCGATGTTGCCGGGGTCCGACTTGATCGCTGCCTCCAGCCCGATGACGGCCTGGAACAGGCCTGGCCGGTGCAGCGCCAGGTCGAGGGCCAGGTGGCCGCCGATCGAGCTGCCCATGTAGACCGGGTCTTCGAGCTGGAGTTCGCCAACGAAGCCGGCGACGAAGTCGAGCAGGAAGCTCTTCGTCAGCCTGTACTCCTGCTTCCACCACTCGACGCCCGTGGGCGGCACGGACTTGGCGTGGTAGGGCAGGTCGTAGGCCAGCAGGTGGTAGTGCCGGCCGATCCGCTCGTCCTCTAGCTGGTGGCGCCACTGGCGGCCGTCGGAACCGGCGGTGTGCTGCAGGACCAGCGGAATACCGTCCGGGTTCCCGGCCGACTCGAAGTAGACCTCGTAGGAAACGCCCTGGACTTCGAGGTCCAGGTAGCGGCCGACCCGCTTCGCGAACGTGGGCATCAGGCACGTCTCCCGGTTGTCGCGGCGGCGTACGCCCGGCGGCGCGCGAACGTAGGCATCAGGCCGCCGCCCGTTGGTCGCCGAGCAGCATCCGCTTCACGTCGCCGTCCGTCTTCTGGCTCAGGATGAAGAGGTAGAGCGTCAGGAACGGCACGCCGAAGAAGAGAGCGACGACGGCGAGCAGGAGGCCGCCCGGGGAGAAACCGTTGCGCCACGCGACCCACAGCCCCGACAGGGTGAGGAATCCCATGAAGTCGAGGTTGAACTGGCCGTTCCAGGTCATCGCGGCGATGTCGCCGAAGAAGATCTGGAGCAGGCCCAGGCCGTGCTCCATGGCGACGAACACCGTGTAGACGACGATCACGCCGAAGACGGCGCCGAGAAACAGGCGAAACGCGTTCATGCGGAAGCTCCCTCGGTTGGGTTGGACATCTCGCGCAGCACCCCGACCAGCCGGCGCAGCGCCGGGTAGTACGCGGCGTACGCGAGCTGATCGTGGTTCATCTCGATGCCGTGGTGCACGCTGGCGAAGAACGGGTCCTGGTAGAAGGGCCGCGGCACCTTGCGCAGCAGTTCGCGCCACTCCTCCTCCGGTCCGGCGAGGAACACGTCGGACGCCGTGTCCGCCTCGCACGGCTCGAGCGCGGCGACCGCGCCGTCCTCGAAGCGGATCGCGTGGTGCGTGTCGCCCACGCTGAGGCGCAGGCTCGCCGTCCAGTGCCGGATCGTGTACCGGAACTCGGCGTCCTGCTCCAGGGTCGATTTCAGGTTGTTCCAGGGAATCATCCGGGAATCGTAGCGCGGCAACCTCCGCTGGGTACGCGGGTCTTCTGACCCGCCCCGGGTGAAGCCGCGGAGCGGCGGAGCCCGGAGCAAGGCGGCCGCCGGCGAAGCCGGCGACGATACTGAAGCCGCCCGGAGGGAAGGTCGGCCCTCCGGCCGGCGTTTCAAAGCCGCCTTCGGCGGCAGCGGGTCAGAAGACCCGCGCACCCAGCAGAACTTCTCAGCCGGCGCGGGCGCCGTTCGGGACCGGGCGCTCGGGAGTCAGCAACGCTGGAAGAAGACCATCCTCATAGCCGACATCGAACAGCATGCCCTGCGAGGTGATCCCCATCATCTTCCTCGGCTCCAGGTTGACGATGAACAACGCCTGCCGACCTTCGATCTCGGTCGGGTCCTCGCGCTCCTGTTTCATCCCCGCGAGGATCGTCCGCTTGTGGTCGCCGAAATCGACCTCGAGTCGCACGAGCCTCGTCGATCCTTCGACCTCGCTGACGCTCTCGATCGTGCCGACGCGGGCGTCCACCTGATTGACGACACCGATGTCGATGGCGGGCTTCACCGGTGCGGGCTTCATCTCTTCCAAGACCGATCCTCCCTTGTGGCCGTTCGAGCCGGCGAAGCGTACCGGGAGACCGAGGCATGAGTAGCTGGGCGTGCGGGGTCCACTTCCGCTGGGTGCGCGGGTCTTCTGACCCGCCCCGGGCGGAGCCGCGGAGCGGCGGAGCCCGGAGGAAACTGCCGCCGGCGAAGCCGGCGACGATACTGAAGCCGCCCGGAGGAAGGTCGGCCTTCGGCCGGCGTTTCAAGGCCGCCTTCGGCGGCAGCGGGTCAGAAGACCCGCGCACCCAGCAGAGGCAGCCAGCGGAGGGGCGATCGCCACCCCTCGTGGTAGAAACTTCGCCGCAATGCCAGACCCTGACTTCTCCACCTTCCCCCTCAAGAAGAAGGGCAACCGCTACCAGGACTTCGAGGAAGGCCGCACCTTCCAGCACCACTGGGGCCGCACCCTCACCGAGGCGGACAACGCGCTCTTCGCCACGTCGACGATGCGGTTCACGCCGCTCTACTTCAACGCCGAGTACGCGCGCGCCCATGGCCACGACTCGGTCGTCATCGACCCGCTGCTCGTGCTTTGCACCGTGGTCGGCATGTCGGTCGAAGACCTCTCCGAGGGCGGCGGGCCGTTCCTCGGCGTCAACCAGGTGAAGTTCCACCGGCCGGTCTACCCGGGCGACACGATCACCGCCACGAGCCGCGTCGTCGGCCGCCGCGAGTCCGGCTCGCGCCCCGCCTTCGGCATCGTCACCTGGGAAACCGAGGCCCTCAACCAGCACGGCGACATCGTCGTCAGCTACCAGCGCACCAACCTCGTCGCCAAGCGCCGGGAGCCCGCGTCATGACGGCCGCCACTGGGTGCGCCGGCCTTCTGGCCGGCTTTCCGGCCTCCGCACCGTGCGTGGAACCAACGCCATGACCGCGACGCTCACCTCCGGCACGACCTACTTCGAAGACTTCACCGCCGGCCAGAAGATGCGGCACGCCCGCAGCACCACCATCGAAGAAGTCGAAAGCCAGCTCCTCACCAAGCTCGTCATGAACACCGCCGACGGCCACTTCGACGAGCACAAGATGAAGGCGTCCCCCTTCGGCCAGCGCCTCGTCTTCGGCCTCGTCACCGGCTCCACCGTCATCGGCCTGGCCACCCAGGACACGGCCGAGAACGCGCTCGCCGAGCTCGGCCTCGACAGGATGCGCTTCCGCGCGCCGGTCTTCCTCGGCGACTCGCTGACTGCCTACACCGAGGTGCTCGAGGTCCGCGACGCCGACCGCGACGACGCCGGCGTCGTCCGCTTCAAGCACTGGGGCACGAAGCAGGACGGCACGATCGTCTTCGAAGGCGAGCGCGAGGTCCTGATCAAGCGCCGCTCGCACTGGGGGTCGTAGTGGGCCCAGCCACAGGCCCCCTCTCCGACATCGTCATCATCGACTGCACGATGGCGCTCGCCGGGCCATTCGGCTCGGCCATCCTCGCCGACCTCGGGGCCGACGTGATCAAGGTCGAGCCGCCGACGGGCGACATGTCGCGGCCGTCCCCGCCGATCCCCGAGGACTTCATCCACCCCGCCCAGGGCAAGGCCGGGGTCGACGGGGGCTGCGACTTCGGCGGCTACTTCGGCAGCATCAACCGCAACAAGCGCAGCATCGCCCTCAACCTGAAGGACGAAGCCGACCGCGAGACCTTCCTCCGCCTGTGCGAGCAGGCCGACGCCGTGCTCGAGAACATGCGCGCCGGCGTGATGGACCGGCTCGGGCTGAGCTACGAGGTCATCCGCGAGCGCAACGCGCGAATCGTCTACGCGGCGCTCCGCGGCTTCGGCGACCCGCGGACCGGCGAGAGCCCCTACGCCGACTGGCCCGCCTTCGACATCGTGGCCCAGGCGATGGGCGGCTTCGCCCACGTCAACGGCCCCCGGGGCGACGGCGACCGTCCCGGCGGCGGCTACCCCGGCGGCGCCTCCGTCGGCGACCTGTTCCCCGGGGCGCTGATGGCGCTCGGCGTCGTCGCCGGGGTGCACCACGCGCGGCGGACCGGCAAGGGCCAGTTCATGGACGTCGCCATGATCGACGGCGTCAACCTCCTGTGCGAGTCCGTGTTCGCGAACTACGGCTCCGCCAGGCGCCACCAGCTCCCGCCGCGCGGCAAGCACCACCACAGCCTGAGCCCGTTCGGCATCTACGACGCGAAGGACGGCGGCGTGGCCATCGCCGCGCCCCTGCCGGCGCAGTGGGAGATCCTGTGCCGGGAGATGGGACGGCCCGACCTGGTCGACGACGAACGCACCAGCGACTTCGCCGCCCGCCGCGACAACCGGGACTACGTCGAAGGCGTCGTCGCCGGGTGGACCGGCTCGCTCACCCGCGCCGAGGTCGTCGACGCGCTGGCCGGCCGGGTCCCCTGCGGCCCCGTGCAGACCGCGGCCGACATCTTCGAGAGCCCCCACACCGCGGTCCGCGAGATGGTCGCCGAGATCGAGCTCCCGGGCGACAACGCGCCGGTCAAGATCGTCGGCAGCCCGATCAAGTACACCGAAACGAAGACCGGCGTGCGCCGGCGGGCGCCCCTGCTCGACGAGCACCACGACGAGATCCTCGCCCAGTTCGGGATCAAGGCCTGAGATCAAGGAGTAAGGACACATGCGACTGAGACGCTCCGAACTGGCCGTGCCCGCCAGCAACCCGCGGATGGTCGAGAAGTCGGCGCAGAGCGACGCCGACCTCGTCTTCCTCGACCTGGAAGACGCCGTCGCCCCCGACAGGAAGGAAGGCGCGCGCCAGATCGCCATCGACGGCCTGAACGACCTCGACTGGGGCAGCAAGGTGCGCTCCGTGCGCGTCAACGACCACACCACCCGCTGGGCCGTCGACGACATGATCAGCATGGTCGAAGGCGCGGGCGAGAACATCGACGTCATCATCCTGCCCAAGGTCAAGCAGCCCCGCGACGTCTGGTTCTTCGAGACGATGCTCGACGGCCTCGAACAGAAGCTCGGTCTTACGCGCCAAATCGGCCTAGAAGCGCTGATCGAAGAAGCCGAAGGCCTCGCCAACGTGGAGGCCATCGCCACCTGCTCACCCCGCCTCGAAGCCCTGATCCTCGGCTTCGGCGACCTCTCCGCCAGCATGGGCATGCGCTTCGGCCACGAGCTCGACAAGGACTTCCGCTACCCCGGCGACATGTGGTCCGCCCACCGCGTCCGCATGATCGCCGCCTGCCGCGCCGCCGGCATCGACGCCATCGACGGCCCCTTCGGCGACTTCAGGAACGACAAGGCCTACCTCAAGCAGGCCACCTGGTCCGCCAGCCTAGGCGCCGTCGGCAAGTGGTGCATCCATCCCGACCAGATTCCGCTGGCCAACGACGTCTTCGCCCCGTCGCCCAGGGAGATCGAGCAGGCGCAGAAGATGGTCGATCTCTACAACGAGTCCGTGGCGAAGGGGGCCGGGGCTGGAGGCAAGGGGGGGCAGTTGGTGGATGCGGCTACGTTGCGGATCTATGAGCCGGTGTTGGAGAGGGCGCGGGCTACTGGGCGGTTGTAGGGCTGGCGCTTGGCGTCTCTGCGGCAACAACCAAGTGCGCCGGCACCCTCGTCGTCCCACGAAACGGCGTCACGCCCTCGCGGCTCGACTCACCAATTCGAACAGCTCTCTAGGGAGCGCCGTGTGACCGTCCCCCTGCCGCTCAAGCGTGTCCTTCTTCTCCTTCTCCGTAGAACTAGCAGTATAGATAATCAACGGCGTCTGATCCCCGTCCTTCCTCAACTTGCTGAGCAAGGCGTAGCCCGCCTGCTTGTCCTCCGGCCGGCCCATATCTGAGATGATCACGCCAGCACGTCGAAGCTTATGCTTCTCTAGAGCCTCCTGAGTCGAGCGGGCACAAGTGACGCTCCAGCCCAGGCTCTCAAACAACTCTCGCTCGAAAGCGTTATTGTCTGGTTTGTCATCAACCCACAGAATCTCCCGACGCGTCTCGTGGCCGCCCGTGAACCAAGGGGTCGAGAAGAGAATCGAACTCACTAGAGGCTCGATACTCTCCGGCCTGTTGGCGGCGCTTGTGCCCTTCGTCGTCGCGGCACCTAGAGAGACACTTGCTCTGATGAGATTCGCCAAGTCCTCGGGGCCATAGAGCTTCTCACTGTGCTTGGAGACCAACCACACAAATGTCGTAAGTACTGCCACCGGGAACGCCACCACGAAGTAAACGAGGGGAACGCGCTCCGGAACTGTGAGGAACTCACCCTGTATTATCGTCACTCCCGCCACGACCTCCACGAGACCAAGCGAGATCGCCACGATGGCGAGCGGGTTGAGAGGCAAACGGGAGCTGATGGCGCGGGAACGCTCTCTGATTGGATTCACGGACCTCCTCCAGAGGACACAGGTATGGCGCTTCGAGCGAGCTCAGCACATCTGGGCACGACTCGTCATCGAGCGGGATAATCGCATCCCCTTAGGCAGTGACTATCGCCCCGTCGTCGGCAGCCTCTTGCTCATGTCATGGACTCTGCCATTCAAGCGCGGACTACGGAGAAGCTGAGGAGACGTAGCTGATCTCCGCCACGGGCATCACGCCGCCGTCAGACGCACCCGTTCCCCGTCCAGTTCGACCGTGGTCTTGGAGTAGGTCAGCTTCTGCACGATCTTGCCGTCCCTGAAGTGCAGAATATCGAGGCCGCGTCTGGCTTCGTGTTTGTCTCCCTGGCCCTTCTCGAACGAGGGTGAGTCGAGCTGCCAGCGGAAGAGCATCTTCTGTTCGACTTCGTCGATGAAGGTCTCTTCGGTCGTGAACTTGAAGTCTCCATGATTGGCGAACCATGGTGCCCATGCCGCACGGAGATTCTCCTTGCCGCGGACCGAGGCTCCGGTCCAGTTCTCGAAGTAGATCTCGTCGTCAAACAGGTCCATCACCCCGTCGAGGTCGTGCTCGTTCCAGGCGGCGCCCCATCTGGCGAACGCGCTGAACATTTCGTCTCGTGTCAGCATGGTCTTCCTCCTTGGTGGCGGCACGGGCAACTCGCTGCGCCAGGAGTGTAGTCGACCGGCCCCACGGAGATCGGCTTGCAGCAGCGCGACGATGACGCCGACGCGATGCAGGGCGTCGCGTCGCGCGCACGCCGGGTTCGCCAGCGGCTCGGCCTGACCGGCGCGACGCGCGCTCTGCTCCGGCTACTCGGCAGATCGCCCTAGACCGCGCTGTGAGCGCCGTCCTGAAAGGCCGGAGTCCCGCGGCGGTGGCACGGCGGTAAAGGGAGCACTTCGTGGATGCGGGCACTTTCCGGGGCCATCAGCCGGTGTCGGATCCCCCGTGCGTTCCATCGTCCTCTTCCCTTCCAGTTCGCCGCGCGATACGGCGAGTTCCAAGAGGTCTCAATCTTCTCGGGCCGCTTGCCGAAGATAGTCCAGCAAGCTCTGCGGGAAGAGCACCGCGCCATTCGAGAAGCCGCTAGGCCCAACCGCCTTGTGCGCCACGCGAATGGCAGTACGGCAACAATCCGCAGCCTCTTCCTCTGTAACGCTCGGTGACCAATCGTGGAGGACCCTCCTTCGCCAGTCCTTCAACTGGCGAAGATCACTGATTAGAGACTCGTCTACCCCGGCGCTCTCCATCTCATTGATGCGACCGGCAAACCACGGCGCATCTTTGCCATCCTTGCCGGGATTCTCTACCGACCACCAGAGCATGGTAATCATCTCGGCCGCCATCCCACACATCGCAACAGCGGCAGTCTTGTCACCGAGTCCAAACGCCACCACCGCCGAACGGAGGGGCCAGACTATCCTGCTTATGATCCCCTCTTCGGCCGGCACGAACGCAAGCGTCGACCCGTCGGGAGCGACCTGGCGCCAGCGTTCGGCGATTTCGTCCAGGTCCGGCGGCGGCCCGTCCGGCCGAGCACTCACAAACCTCCACAAGTCCTCGTGGTCCACTGGCTCATGGGAGGAGCCCACCCACAACAACGGATTGATCCATACTCTCATCTCTTCCTCGTCCACTTGTGCTCGTCCGAAAGCGGCCCATCTGTCGTCCCGCAGTAGGCGCAGGCGCCTTTCGGCTCATGGTACTGCGGGCCATGAACGACAACTAGCAGTCCGAGGTCAAGAGGATGAGCCTCAGCTTCTCGTCTAGCGCTCTTGACCTCCGGTTCCGTTCGTCTCCAGCGAGCCTGTTGTCGCTGTCCAGAGCATCCCGTTCCTCCCTGTAGGACAGGATGAACTTTGTCTCGTTCGGATTCAGACCTGCATGTCGGGCACGACTTCGGTTGTACGCAGCATTCACGGTCAACCGTTTGTAGACAACATCCTCGTACAGCGCCCGGCGGAGCTCCGCGATTTCCCGGTTGGCCCGGCGTTCGTCAACACGTCTTGTGTGCCTCCACAGTCTCCACGCGATGTACGGCGTCGCAAGGGCTCCCGCTGCCGCGACAATCGCGACGATGAGGGTGGCTACCTCCACACGGCGAATTCTATCCCTCATGTTGAGCGCGTGGTATTCACTGTGAGCGCCTGACTGCCAGCGCACGAGAGGCTACGGCGAGACCTCCGGGCAAGCGCTTCGCCTCGCACTCGGAGACGGCGCGGCCGGTGAGGTCGCGCAGCAGGGTCTGCGGTAGATCAGCCCGAACTCGACGCGCCAGCCGGGGCCGACCGAGACAGGTCGACCTTCACCGTGACCCTGGCGTTGGCGTCCAAAGCGGCCAACATCTTCATCAACCGATCCAGCGTGAAGCGCCTGAGATCGGCGTTGCGGACGCGGGAGAAGTCCGCCGCGGCGAACCCGGTGAGACTCGCCGCCTTGCGGACGGCGAGACCACGGTCGTCCAGCACGGCGATGATCCGCGCAGCGAGGACGGCCTTGGCCTGCTTCAGGTCGGGCTCGGGGTCACCGAAGTCTCGGAAGACGTTCCCGCTTCCGTGGACAAGTTCGTTGTCTTTCTCACTCATGGCAGTAGCTCCCTCCTTAGCCGCGCGAGACGCGCCCGGACCAAGTCGATCTCACGCTTCGGAGTCCTGATCCCCTTCATCGACTTCTTCTCGAACGCGTGCAGCACCCACAGCGTGCCGGCTATCTCCGTCACGTACACGACCCGGTAAGCGCCGGTCCGATACCGAAGGGCGATCTCGAGCACGCCCGAGCCGAGTCCCCTTAGAGGCTTCGCAATGTCGGCCTTCCCTCCCTCTGCCGCGACGGTCAGGGCCGCGTTCACCCGGTCCCGGACGGGCTCGGGGAACTTCGCGTAGGTCCTGCGTGCTGCTCGAATCCACCCGACTGGCCGCGTGTCGCCGCTCACCCCGGCATGTTGTCAGATATGACTACGTTTGTCAGCCAAGGCCCGAGCAGGTTTCTGGACGCCTTGGGCGAGGGGTCGTCGGGCCACCCAGCCACCGCGGAGAAGGGCGGTTGGTCGAGACCAAGCAGCGCGCCGGGCGCTAGCGAGCCTTTCCTGAACGCGCGCGCAACCTCCGCGTTCCGAACCACACCCCCACGGCCCCGATCACCGGGTTGAGCCAGAGGTACCACACCGGCTGCCGAGCCCCCGCGGTCGCCTCCATCATCGACACATCGTCGGGGCGCGGTCCCGCCGCCATCTCCGGCGCGATCAGGGCATTCACGACTCCGAGCACGATCACCAGGCCGATCAGGATCGTGGCGCCCCGGGCATCGTGCGCCACCCAGGCACAGACCTGCCCGCCGATGTACGCGCCCACTAGCCCCAGTACGACCTGGACGAGTACCCAGCCGCCGGATACCTCCCACGAACCCGGCTCGAAAGCGCGCGAGGGCCCCACCGTCAGCCAGAGAAGCGAGAAGAGTGCGAATTGCACGGCGGCCATGGCGATGTAGCCGACGATGGCGGCGAGGATGTTCCTGAGCATCATGTTCCTCCCTGAGACTGCCCGGCCCACGCCGCCGTCAGCACGTGGCTCCGGCGAGGGCTGTTGCGATCGTCACGGTTGAGCCTTCTCCTCCACGATCTGGATCAGGTTGCCGCATGTGTCGTCGAAGACCGCGGTAACGACAGTCCCGAGGTCCGTTGGCGGCTGAACGAAGCGCACACCCTTCGCCACGAGACGCTCGTGCTCGGCTTCGACATCGTCGACGGCGAAGGAGGCAAGGGGGATCCCGTCCTCCACAAGCGCCGTCCTGTACGGCCCGACCGCGGGGTGTTCAGCAGGCTCGAGCAGCAACTCCGTCCCCTCCGGAGCTTCCTCGGATACAACGGTGATCCAGGCGTGCTCTCCCACCGGGATGTCGTGCTTTACCCGAAAGCCGAGCGTCTCGGTGTAGAAGCGAAGCGCCTTCCGCTGGTCGTCCACGAAAACGCCGGTCAGGTGGATTCTCATTTCTCAATGTCCTCGTCTGTTGAGACCGGCCACCGCTCCCCGATTGCCGTGAGCGGAGCGCCCTCGAACCAGTGGAGCGCTCGCCCGCGGCGTGTACCGGGAAGTGTCGAGGCTACTATCCTCGGGCCGTTCGGAGGCTACAACCCTCCACAGTGCGCTACCTTCCCGGGCTGAAGGATCGACGCTTGATGCCCCCAGTTACAACGTCCGGCGGCAGAAGCGCTGGGCCGGAGGAGGTAAGAATGACAGCAAGTTGGATCAAAGAATCGGCTCCGGTAGGCCAAGAGCGGCACCTGTACCCGGTCTCTCCAAGAACCACCAACGAGGACGGCGGCGTCCTGTGCATTCGAGTGCGCGTAGCACACGAATCTGAGGGTTCGGGCTACGTTGTGGAGGAGTGTTGGGCTAACCATCCAGAGGGGTCGTCTTGGCACGGTGTCGAGCCAGTCGCGTCTGATGGGCCAGTCTTGATACCCGAGTACAGTCGCCGGTCCGTGGCGGAAGCGATCACACGTCTACCTGGGTTCGTGCGCCCTCGGTCGGTTCGAGTCGAGCTTTCTGGCTCCCGCGAGATCGGTTTCGTGGACACGAACAGAATCGGGGCAACACTAGAGGCTCAATCTAAGTTGATGGTAGGAACGATGGACCGTCTCGTCCGAAACCTGTCTGACGGCCTCGATTTGCTCGAGTACATGATCGCTACCCTTGAGGAAGAGGACCCACGAGGGCTAGACGAGCTTCGCAGTGCCTTCTCCTTCTTGGTGCGCCCACTCCGTGAAACAGCGGACGGTTTGCGCGGACTGTCGGTTCACGCAAAGAGGATAGAGCGTATCGCTGAAAAGCTCGCAGAGCCTAAGGAGCCATCATGAAGATTGAACCTCGCCAGATCACCGTCCGCGAGTTGACGGACGGCTACACCCAACGACGGCGAAGGCGGTGTGCGCGGCTACGGCGGTGACCTCAGATTACTCGGCCGCCGGCGGGCGCTGGCAACTCTCCCACATAGTCCCCCCTCTCTTCGCGCTGGTGTACAGTCCGGCCCCGGAATGACCGTCGGACGCTTTGAACTACTGCTGCCCTTCCTGGAGGCCCTGGACGACACCCCGCGACACGTAGGCGCAGTCTGCGATGAACTCGCCCGCAAGCACCCCCGGGACGCGCACGGCAAGGTCCACTACGAGGGACGGTGGGCAGCCAGCGCCTTGTTCCGGTCTGGCTTCGCGGACCGGCCGCGTCGAGGGTTCTATAGGCTCAACAGGAACGGCAAGGACCTGCTACGTCGAGACCCGACCGTGGACGACGTGAGGCGAATCGTGAACGCTCGCTACAAGCCGAGGGCTGTTGACCGTCGCCGCAATCGTCCAGAGGCTACTGAAGCGAGGAGCGCCCGAGGCACGGCAACCGCCACGTCGAGAAAGGCGACTACGCTGGACGAAGTTCGCCGCGATCTCGACAGCGTTCACCGGACGGTCAACGGCGTCCAGGACCGTCTCGACGGTATCGAGAAGGCCACCAAGGCGACCGAGGCGCGCCTCGACTCTGTGGACAAACGCTTAGAGGCAGTGGAAGCGACCCTGGCCAAGGTTGACGAACGGACCCTCGCCATCAAGCGCGCCGTCCTCTCTCGCCCATAAGCGACCTAACGCACCAGCCGAAGACGCCAATAGACCCCCATGGTAAGCGGAGGCCTATCGGCGTCTAGGGGTAGGGGCCACGACTCCGGGCCCGTCGGCCTGTCGCGCCTCCATACGGAAGGGAGCCGGAATCCGTTACGCCGGCATGTCAAGTAGAGGTATTCGGACAGTCGGCCAGACAAGTTACCTGGGGATCTAGACCGCGTTGTAACCCCCGAGTGTTCGCGCGCAGGCGACCCAACCCCATGACCTTCGACCTCACCTTCGGAGGCAGCCTCCGCATTCCGCTCATCGCGGCACCGATGTTCCTCGTGTCGTCGCCCGAGATGGCGCTCGCCGCCTGCTCGCGGGGCGTCATGGGCAGCTTCCCCGCCCACTCCACCCGGACCCGCGCGGTCTTCGCCGGCTGGCTCGACCAGATGACCCGCGGCATGCAGGAGCTGCGCGACCAGGGGATCGAGCCGGCGCCCTATGCGGTCAACCTCGTCGTCCACCGCACGAACGAGCGCTACCCCGGGGACCTAGAGCTGTGCATCCAGCACAGGGTCTCCGTCATCCTCACCTCCAAGGGCGCGCCCGAGGACGTGTTCCGGCAGATCCACGACTACGGTGGAGTCGCCTTCCACGACATCGCCTCCCGGCGCCACGCCGAGAAGGCGCTCGAAGCCGGCGCCGACGGCCTGATCGCCGTCTGCGGCGGCGCCGGCGGCCACTGCGGCACCCTCAACCCCTTCGCCCTCCTCAACGAAGTCCGCGAGATCACCGACAAGCCGATCGTCCTCGCCGGCTCGCTCAGCACCGGCCGCGACATCGTTGCCGCCCTCGCCATGGGCGCCGACCTCGCCTACATGGGCACCCGCTTCATCCCCGTCCGCGAGTCGCTGGCCAGCGAGGACTACCGCAGCGCCCTGTTCGGGGCGACCGCGAAGGACGTCCTCTTCACCACCGCCCTCGACGGGTTCCCCGCCAACTTCCTGGCGCCCAGCATCGAGGACGCCGGCCTGGACCTCGAAGACGTCAAGGCGACTCCACCCGGGCAGATCGTCGACCCCGGCAAGGCGCGGGGGCGCTACAAGAGGATCTTCTCCGCCGGCCAGGGTGTGGGGATGGTCAATGAGGTGCAGACGACGGCGGAGCTGTGCGATGAGTTGATTGCGCAGTATCGGGAGGCGCGAGTGGCGGTGCGGGAGCGGCTCGGTGGGTCGGCGGTGGTGGGGACGAGACGGACGCGGGGACGGAGCCGGAACCAACGGGTCACACTGCCTCTCTCGTCGCCATCCTCAGGAAACTGAGACAAACGGTAGTCAACCCTTACCGCCGATGCGGCGACGTCGCGGGTCCAACTTCGAGTTCGGGCTCGACGAAGGCGCCCGCTCAAGGGCCCAGACCGTTTGTGCGCGGCCGTTGTACTGTCGCGGAGTCGGGAGCGCGTTCTAGACCTCGGTCCGCCTGCGGCGGAATGGCTGACGTGCTCGAGGCGGCCGCAGGTTCCCGTCTCGTCGCCGACAGATCAGTCGCGGCCCGGGGGAAGACTCGGCGGCCGCGGCGGCGCTTCTCGACCTCCCGCGGCCGCTCGAGCCCGAACAGTTCGGGCGCAGGTTCGACCAAGGTGGAAAGAGCCTGCTGGCCAAGCAGGTGGAAGTGGAGCCAACGGACAATGCCCAACGGACTGTAAGACGCAGGCGCAGGAGCCGGCAGGAACTCCAGCAGTTACTCGATGAGAAGCTCAGTCGATGCGGAGTCCCGGAGTTGTTCCACGAGGTCAAGGGCGTGTTCGAGACAGCCTGGCCGCGAGCCATGAAGAGGCCGAATGTCCACGGACTTGTCTTCAAGCTCCAGAGACCGACGCCATCGGGACGACTCTCGGTTCAGTATGCGCGGGTCGGTCCCAACGAAGACGGGGTAACCATGGTCTTCTTCCCTCGCGCCATTCGCCCGTGCAGGGAGGAGTTCAGGTCACGAGTCGAGGAAGTCCCGTTCAAGACGTGGCCACCGGACCGTGAAGCCCTGCCAGCGAACGAGGACGAACAGCCGGAGATCCAGTTCCAACTGACGCCGGAAGTCTGGGACGAGCACAAGGTGAGCCTGACCGTACTCGCCCAAGCCGTCTACGAGGCTTGGGAGGAAGAGCGTGCTAGTGAGCCGTAGATGGTGACGCCCCTACGCCCCGCGGCGTGACCCGCCACGTCGGCCCGCCCACATAGCTCAGGTGGCGGTCCGCGTGAAACCCCGAACGAGGTATGCGGATCACGGGTTGTGGACGCCGGACACCAACGAGCTGATGCGGAGCCACGGCCAACGACGGGTTTCTACGAGGACGATGGACCAGGCAACAACGCCATCGCCAGTTCATTCCACCGTTGATTCACCGCGATGCCCTTCCGTTCATCCTCATTGAAGCCGAGTTCGATAAGGGCGTGCAGCTTCATCAACCAGACGACCGTTCGACGCGCGGCCTGTATGTCAGGCCACCTGGCCTCGTCGTATGACTTACCGTGGGCCGGCTGGTCCCTCAGGTGATGCAGATCTTGGCCCAACTTCTTGGCGTCTACGCCCCTGAAGTTGCCCCGCTTTCGTGGACAGTTTGTGTTTAGGGTTCAGGCGGCGGCTTCGTAGTGTTGGTTGCAGGCTTTCTCGAAGTTGACGGGCGAGAGGTATCGGAGGGCGGAGTGGCGCCGATGGGGGTTGTACCAGCCC
>JAJEBV010000049.1 GCA_022822365.1 Thermoanaerobaculia bacterium
CCCCACGACGTGTTCCACCTGGCCCAGCAGATCGGGTTGACCAAGATCGTGGCCCAGATGGCCCGCGAGCAGCGCGGCGCCCGCCAGATGTTCCAGAACCTGGGCTTCTCGGTGGAGGCCCTGCTGGCCGACTGGGTCATCGACCCGAACGACGCCACGCACGACCTGATCCTCATGTCGTACGACGTGACGGGGCTGGAAGCGGGAGCAGGGGCGTAGACTCCAACCTGGAAGACGATAACTTGCCAGAAATGGTAAGTTATTGCCATGAGATTCGAGCATCTGGTCGAGATTGCCGGCGACGAGCCGCTCTTCGAGACCGGTCTTCTGCTGACTCCTCCGGTCGACCCGGCGGATGTACGCCGTCAGCTCACGCGCTGGGCCGCCAGTGGCCGCGTGGTGCAACTCCGGCGGGGGCTGTACGCGCTCGCGCCGCCCTGGCGCAAGCGCCTGCCGCATCCCTTCCTCACCGCGAATCGTCTGGTTCCCGGCTCCTACGTGAGCGGACTGTCCGCGTTGGCGTTCGCGGGCGCGATCCCCGAGTACGTGCCGGAAGTCACGAACTCCACCCGCGGCCGCTCCCATGGCCGCGAGACTCCGCTCGGGCGCTTCTCCTTTCGCCACATGAAGCCGGCTCTGCACTTCGGCTATCGAGAGGTTGACCTGGGAGACGACCAGAGCGCTTTCGTCGCCCGGCCGGAGAAGGCGCTCCTCGACATCGTCCACCAGCAGCCGGAAGGCGACCGCCCGGAGCACCTGGGGGAGCTCCGCCTGAACTTCGACGTTCTGGATCTCGATGCACTGGACGGCGCCGCCGAGGCACAAGACGCGCCGAAGCTCCGGCGGGCCGCCGGCGTCGTTCGCCGACTCGCCGAACGCGCAGAAACCTACGAGACCCTGTGAAGGACCACCTCAAGAGCCTGGTTCGGGACGAACAACCGCTGAAGGGCAGAAACGTGGCGCGCGAGTACCTTCAGGCCCGCATTCTCGCCGCATTGCAGCGGGCCGGCGCCATGACTTCGATCGCATTCTGCGGCGGGACCTGTCTGCGCTTCCTCTACAGTCTTCCCCGCTACTCCGAGGACCTCGACTTCACGCTGGACGGCGCCCGAGCGCACTACGATCTTCGGAGGTACCTCCGCGCCATCCGAACCGCGCTGTCGGCCGAGGGCTACGAGGTCCAACTGCGTGTGCGCGACGAACGCCCCGTGCATGGGGCGTTCGTCCGCTTCCCCGGCGTCCTCAACGAAGTCGGCCTGTCTCCGCATCCCTCGGAAGTGCTCGCCGTCAGGATCGAAGTGGACACCAGACCGCCGGCGGGCGTCGCCACCGAAACGACTCTCGTGCGGAGGCACGAGACGCTCCGACTCTTCCACCACAACCCGGCCTCGCTGCTCGCCGGCAAGCTGCACGCCATCCTCCAGCGTCCGTACGCCAAGGGACGCGATCTCTACGACCTGATCTGGTACCTCAGCGACCCCGAATGGCCGCCGCCCAATCTCCCGCTACTGAACGCGGCCCTGGAACAGACAGCCTGGTCAGGCGAAGAGTTGGCGCCCGGGACGTGGCGGGCAGCCGTCGCGAACCGAATGGAGGCGCTGGACTGGCCGCGCATCGTCGCCGACGTGGCGCCGTTTCTGGAGCGAACGGCGGACGTGGAGCTACTGACCAGGGGCTCCGTGATGAAGCTGCTCCGTCCCTAGCGTCGGCGCTGCCGCCAAGGCGCGAACGGATCAGTCGGCGTCGCGGTTCGCCTTGTTCGCTCTGGCCGGGGGCCGCAAGCCGGTCCCCAGACCGCCGAACCAGAGCTTGAACATCTCTTGCGGGTCGGCGTACTTCAGGTTGGCGGCCATGCGATCCCGGAACTTCTCCAGCATCTCGTTCTGGATCCCCGCGAGGTCGGGGAGGCCGAGAAAGGCGCGCGCCTCTTCGGGCGTGCAGTCGATGTCCAGCTTGATCTTCACGGGTGCTCCCTTCGTCGCGGCGTTCTACGGCGCATACTCGTAGCATACGCGGGTCGAGGACACCGTCGCCGCGGCTGCGAGCAGGTTGTCGGAGCGGCTGTCCCGAGAGCACGCCGCGGCGAAGCCCTGCGGCTACAATCCCCCGAATGTCTGAGACGTCTTCGCCCGGGTCGGCCTCGGGCGGCCCGCTCAACGGCATCCGGGTCCTCGACTTCACGAGCTTCATCGCCGGTTCCTACGGCGCCATGCTGCTCGGCGACATGGGCGCCGATGTCCTGAAGATCGAATCGCCCGGCGGCGACAACGCCCGACACTGGGGACCTTTCATCGAAGGCGAGAGCCGGATGTTCCAGGCGTGGAACCGGAACAAGCGAGGTATCTCCGTCGACCTCAAGACGGAGCAGGGCCGGCAGGTGGTCTACGACCTCGCCCGGACCGCCGACGTCGCGATGGAGAACTTCCGCCCCGGCGTCGCGGCCAGGCTCGGCATCGACTACGACGCCCTGAGCCGCCACAACCCGGGACTGGTCTATGCCTCGTCCAGCGCCTTCGGCGGCAGCGGGCCGTACGCCCAGCGACCCGGCTACGACCCGGTGCTCCAGTCGATGGCGGGGGCGGCCCACCTGCAGCAGCTCATGAACGGCGTCGCCGCCATCTGTCCGGTGGCGGTTTCCGACTACATGGCCGCCGTGCTCACGGTCTGTTCGATCAACGCCGCGCTTCTCCACCGCGAACGCACCGGCGAAGGCCAGCGGATCGAGACCTCGCTGCTTCAGGCGATCATGAGCGCCCAGGCGCAGTCCTACCTTCAGCCGCTCGACGCCGAGATCACCGGCCCGCCCGGCATCTTCCCGTACCGGATGTTCGCCGCCGCCGATGGGCCGATCTTCATCGCCGCCGGCACGGACAAGTTCTGGCGGCTCTTCTGCGAAGCCATCGGCCGCGACGACCTCGCCCGTGACCCGCGCTACGAGACGAACCCCCAGCGGGTCAGCAACGCCGCCGCGTTGAGCGACGAGATCGATCCGATCGTGGCACGAAGACCGGCACGCGAACTGGAGGCCGAGCTGGTCGCGGTCGGCGTTCCCTGCGCTGCCGTCCGCTCGGCCGAGGAGTTCTTCGACGATCCCCAGGTCGAGGCGATGGCGATGAGCCAGGTCGTCAGGCACCCGCAACTCGGCAACCTGCGCATGGCCGGCGTACCCTGGCGTTTCTCGCAAACGCCGGGGACCATCCGAAGGCCCGCCCCTCGTCTCGGCGAGCACACGGGCGAAGTGCTCGCGGAGTTGGGCTACGGCACGGAGCGGATCGCCGGTCTCGAAGCGTCCGGCGCGGTGCGGGCCGCGGACCCAGCAGACGGGCACTGATGCCGCAGGTCGTCCTGGTCGGGGCCGGGCACACCCACATCCAGGTTCTCCGCCACTGGATGATGCACCCGGACCCGACCGTCGAGGCGACCCTCGTCGTCGACACGCCGATCGCCGTCTACTCCGGCATGGCGCCCGGACTGGTGGCCGGCCAGTACGAACGGCATGAACTGGAGATCGACGCGGTGCCGCTGGCGCGCCGGGCGGGCGTCCGGGTCGTCCTCGCGCCCTGCACCGGCGTCGAAGCGGCGAACCGGCGTTTGCTGGTCGAGGGCCGGGAGCCGATCCCGTTCGACATCGCCTCCTTCGACGTTGGCTCGACCGTGGCCGGCCTCGAGCTGCCCGGCGTGCGCGAGCACGCGGTCCCCACCCGGCCCATCAACCGTCTGGCGGCGGCGATCTCGGGCCGGGTCGAGGCTCTGACCAGCCAGCAGCCGAGCGTGGTCATCGTCGGCAGCGGCGCCGGCGGCATCGAACTGGCCTTCTGCATCGACGCCCGGCTGCGCGGTCTGGGACTCGAACCCTACGTAACGATCGTAGAGGCGGGCGACCGCATCCTGCCCGGCTACCATCCGGCGCTGGCCCGGCGAGTCGAGGCCGCGGCCCGCGAGCGCGGGCTCCTGACGCTGGTCGAGGCGCCGGTCGCCGCGGTCGAGGCGCGCGGCGTACGGCTCGAAGACGGCAGAAGCCTCGACTCGGACCTGACCTTCTGGGTAACCGGCGCCGCCGCGCTGCCAATCTTCCGGGGCTCCGACCTGCCCCTCTGCGATCGCGGTTTCGCACGCACTCGTTCCACTCTGCAGGTGGAGGGCCACGACCACATCTTCGCCGTGGGCGACTGCGCGACCCTGATCGACCAGCCGAACCGGCCTCGCGCCGGCGTTTACGCGGTGCGCATGGGGCCCTACCTGATCGATAATCTGGAACGCCTGAACACGGGCCAGCGACTCCGGCGGTACCGGCCCCAAGGCGACTTCCTGGCTCTGCTCAACCTCGGCGATGGCAGCGCCGCCGGCGCCAAGTGGGGCGCCGCCTTCGAAGGTCCTTGGGTCATGCGGCTCAAGGACCGGATCGATCGCCGGTTCATGGAACGCTTCCAGGCGCTTGACCCGGACGGCGCGCCGCTGCCCGCGTTCGGAACCATGAAGACCGGCCCGGAGGCGCATGGTGCGGACGGAGAGCCGGGGTCGACTCACATGTTCTGCGGCGGCTGCGCGGCAAAGGTCGGACCCGACCGGCTGGGCAGAGCTCTGGCGCGGGCAGGTCTGGACGCTCGCCCGGAGACCGGCGAGCAGGTGATCCTGGACACGGCGACGCCGGACGACGCGGTCGCCTACCGGACGCCGGCCGGAGACCGGGTCGTCGCCTCGCTGGACGCCTTCCCCGCCTTCACGGACGACCCCTGGCTCGTGGGCCGCGTAGCCGCTGTCAACGCCTGTTCCGATCTCCACGCCACCGGCGTAACGCCCCGTTTCGCCCAGGCTCTGGTCACCCTGCCCCAGGCGGCCGACGGCGCGGCGGCCGAGGAACTTCTGATCCAGGTACTGGCAGGCGCCCGTGCGGCGCTCGACCCGGAAGGCGTTCTGCTCCTGGGCGGCCACACGAACACCGGCCCCGAACTGGTCGTCGGCTTCCACGTGGAGGGCGTTCCCGAAAACCGCTGCGACCTGCTGCTCAAGAGCCGGGTCCGCTCCGGCGACGCGCTCGTTCTGACCAAGCCGCTCGGCAGCGGCGTGCTGCTGGCCGCCGACCGGATGGGTCTCTGTCCCGGCCGTTGGTTGCGGACATGCCTCACCTCGATGCAGGCGAGCAACCGGGCCGCGATGGAGGTGGCCAGACGAGCCGGCGTGGCCGCCGCGACCGACGTCAGCGGTTTCGGTCTGGCCGGTCACCTGGGTGAAATGGCACAGGCGAGCGGCCTGGATATCGAGATCTTCGTCGGCGCCCTGCCCGCGCTACCGGGCGCGCTCGAGCTCCTGGGCCGCGGCGAGCGCAGCACGAGCCACGATCAGAACACGCGGCTGCCGGTCGAGGTCGAGCGGCTTGCCGCGCCGGGGCCGCACCTGGAGTTGACCTTCGACCCCCAGACCGCCGGCGGGCTGGTGCTCGCGGTTGCTCCGAAGCAGGCCGACGGCCTGATCCGCGCGCTCAACGCCCGGAACCTCGACACGGCCTCGGTCGTCGCTCGCGCCCGGGCGGCAGGTTCAGCCAGCCCGCGGCTGGTTCTGCGCTGACTCCCTGGCCCGCGACCGTCCCGGCTCCGAGGCCGGCCAGGAACCGCAAACAGGGCGTAAGTCGTGCTAGGCTGCCCTCCTCGTGAAGCTCCCCGACAGTGCCTCCGGCCGCCGGTCGAACCCCCGAAAGACTCCGCCGGGCGCAGTGCGCGGCCGAGGCGCGGCCGCCAACCCCCGCAATCGCTTCGAACGGCTCGACATCGACTTCGAACCGGGCGAGAGCCTGGCCGAACGCGGCGAGGCGCCGCCGACCGAGCTGTTCCGGGACGACTCGAAGACGATCCTCTCTCGCAACGACTCGCCCGACATCGGCTTCGAGTACAGCCTGAACCCCTACCGCGGCTGCGAGCACGGCTGCATCTACTGCTACGCCCGTCCCACCCACGAGTACCTCGGCTTCTCCGCCGGACTGGACTTCGAGAGCCGGATACTCGTCAAGGAGCGTGCGTCGGAACTGCTGCGAAAGGCGCTCCTGAGCCCGCGCTGGAAACCCCAGGTCATCGTGCTCTCCGGCGTCACCGACCCCTACCAGCCAATCGAACGAAAGCTCAGGATCACCCGGCGCTGTCTGGAGGTCCTGGCCGAGTTCCGCAACCCGGTGGCGATCATCACGAAGAACCACCTGGTCACCCGCGACCTCGACCTGCTCGTGGAGCTCAACCGATTCCAGGCCTGCGGCGTCTACCTCTCGATCACCTCGGTCTCCGCCTCGCTGTCGGCGCGAATGGAGCCACGGGCCTCCACGCCGCGCCGGCGGTTCGAGGCGCTGCGTGAACTGAGCGCCGCCGGCATACCCTGCGGCGTGATGGCCGCGCCAATCATCCCCGGCCTGAACGACGAGCAGATCCCCGCGATTCTGGAAGCGGCGGCCGCAGCCGGGGCGAGCCGGGCGGGCTACATCCTGGTGCGCCTGCCCCACGGACTTCGGGAGCTCTTCTCCGAGTGGCTTGCGACCCACTTCCCGGATCGCCGCGATCGGGTGCTGAACCGGCTGCGGGAAGCGCGCGACGGGAACCTGAACGATCCCCGCTTCCACCACCGCATGAAAGGCGGCGGGGAGTACGCGGAACAGATCGGCAGGCTGTTCGAGACAGTGCGCCGCCGGGTCGGCCTCGCCGGCGGCCGAAGCAGGGGCACGACCAGCCCATCGACAGCGGCGTTCCGGCGTCGCACGGACCAGCGGAGTCTCTTCGACGAACCGGAACGGACCGGATAGGGGCTTGGGCCGGCGACGACTCGCTGCTACAATCCGCGCTCCGCTGCAGGCGCCAGCCAGCCCCGGCAAGGCAGCCAGGGGCCACGACGCCGGTCAAACCGACAGTTCGGGACAAGAGATCGGCCTGGTGCCCGCGCGCGGATCGAGCGGCGCAGAACCCCAGAAAACCCGGCACAGGACATTCGGAGATACAGAAGGTGAAGTTCAACGGGCCCAAGGTCAAGCTCTCGCGCAAGCTGGGCATCCCACTGACCGCCAAGGCCGCGCGGTACATGGAAAAGAAGGGCCACCCTCCGGGGATGCACGGCCTCAAGCGGCGGCGGCGCCAGAGCAACTACGGGCGGCAGTTGCTCGAGAAGCAGCGGCTGCGCTATCAGTACAACGTCAGTGAGCGCCAGCTCCGCAACTACTACAAGCGGGCGACGCGGATGAAGGGCGTGACCGGCGACAACCTAGTCGGCCTGCTCGAGACCCGTCTCGACTCCGTCGTCCATCGGGCCTTCGCGCCCAGCGTGTTCGCCGCGCGCCAGTTCGTCGGCCACGGCCACATCCTGGTCAACGGCCGGCGGGTCAACATCCCGTCCTACGGTGTAAAGGAAGGCGACGTCGTCGAGGTGCGGGAGAAGAGCCGGAAACTCCGCTGCTTCAACGAGCCGCGCGGCGTGACGGTCCCCACGTACGTGGAGACGGACGAAACCGGCTACCAGGCGACCCTGCGCAGCACGCCGGTTCGGGACGAAGTCCCGATCGTCTGCGAAGTGCCGCTGGTCATCGAGTTCTACTCCCGCTGACGGCGAAGAGACGACGATCGATGCTCCACCTGCGCGCCCGCCGCTCGGGCCCCGTCGTCGCCGCCTGGGCTCTGGCCGCCATCGTCCTGGTCTCCGGCAGCGCTCCCGCCGCCGCCGCGGACTTCAGCATCAGCGGTACGGTCACCTACGAAGGTGAACCGCTCAGGCGCTACCCGTTGCGCATGGACGCCGACCCGAACTGCGCGGCGATGTACGACGGGAAGCGCGTCCTCTCGCGCGACAGCCTGATCGCCGACGACGGTGCGGTCGAGAACGTCTTCGTCTACCTCCGGGAGGCGCCCGAGGGCGCAGCCGGCGACCAGCCGGAGGAGGCCGTCCGGCTGGAACAGCGCGGCTGCCTCTACACGCCCCGGATCATCGGCGTCCGCGTCCAGCAGGACATCGAGATCGTCAACGACGACCCCACTCTCCACAACGTCCGCGCCCTGGCCAAGGCGAACCGGCCGTTCAACATCGGCCAGCCTTCGCGCGGCACGAGGACGAAGTCCTTCCGCGCGCCCGAGAAGCCGATTCAGGTGAAGTGCGACGTTCATCCCTGGATGTCCGCCTTTGTCTTCGTCATGGAGCATTCCTTCCACTCCACGACCGGCAGCGACGGCAAGTACCGGATCGACGCACTTCCCGCCGGTTCCTACGAACTCGTGTTCTGGCACGAGAAGCTCGGCGAACAGATCGTTGAGGTCGAAGTCACCGCCGACGTCGAGGGTCTGAACCTCACCTTCGAAGGCAGCGAGTAGGTGACGACGCTCTTCCACTCCGTAGGTTGATGCCCTACGGCGTCCGGAAGATCGGAGGCGTCGGTCCCGCAGTAGCCGCCAAACTGGCGAAGGCCGGAATTCGGACCACGGAAGGTCTCCTCGCGGCCTGCCGCGACCGTCGCGAGCGACGGCTCCTGTCGGAACGGACCGGACTGCCGGAGCGCCAGATCCAGAAGTTCGTCAACCGGGCCGACCTGATGCGCATTCGCGGCGTCGGCGGAGACTTCGCGGAACTGCTCGTCGCCTCGGGCGTCCGCACCGTGCGCGACCTGAGCCGCCGCCGGCCCCTGAATCTCGCGCTCAAGATGAGCGCCGTCAAGGCCCGGAAGAAGCTCAGCCGCCGTGCGCCGTCGGCGCCGATGGTCGAGCGCTGGATCGCGACGGCGAAGGAGCTGAAGGAGGCGGCCGACTAGGGCCGCGGCCACGGTGCCCGTTCAGCGACCTCTCGGTATCGGCTTCGTCGGCAGCGGTTTCATCGCCCGCTTCCACATCCGTTCCTGGACCGCCGTCCGGGGCGCCGATGTGCGGGGCGTGTGGAGCCCGAACCGCGAGAGCGCCGAATCCGCGGCGGCGCTCGCGACCGAGCTCGACGTCGGGGACGCCAGGGCCTACGGGTCGATCGCGGACATGGTCGCGGACGAAGCCATCGACGCAATCTGGATCTGTGGCCGCAACGACCACCGGATCGCCAACATGGAGGAGATCGCCGAGGCCGTCGCCAACGGCAGCGGCCGCCTGGTCGGCATCGCCTGCGAGAAGCCGCTCGCCCGCAACGCGGGCGAAGCGCTTCGGATGGTCGAGCTCGTCGACGAGATCGGCGTTCTCGACGGCTACCTCGAGAACCAGGTGTTCAGCCCCTCCGTGGTCCGCGGCCGCGAGCTGGCCTGGGAGCGCGGCGCCCGGGCAGCGGGCCGCCCGTACCTGGCGCGCGCGGCCGAAGAACACTCCGGCCCGCACAACGCCTGGTTCTGGCAGGGCGAACTCCAGGGCGGCGGGGTGCTGAACGACATGATGTGCCACTCGGTCGAGGCCGCGCGCTTCCTGCTGACCGAGCCCGGCAAGCCGCGCAACAGCCTGACCCCGAAGCGCGTCCACGCCCAGATCCACTGCCTCAAGTGGCAGCGTCCGGAGTACGCCCGCAAGCTGCGCGATCAGTACGGAGACGCCGTCGACTACGCGCGCCGGCCGGCCGAGGACTTCGCTCGCGCGATGGTCGAGTACGAAGACGAGAACGGGACGCCCCTCGTCGTCGAGGCGACAACCTCGTGGAGCTACGTGGGGGCCGGCCTGCGCCTGTCCATGGAGCTGCTCGGACCGGAGTACTCCATGCGGGCGAACAGCCTCGACACGGAGCTCGAGCTCTTCTTCAGCCGTGACCTCGAGCAGCGAAGCGGCGAGGACCTGGTCGAGAAACAGAACGCCGAGATGGGCCTCATGCCGGTGCTCGCGAACGAGCCGGCCGCCTACGGCTACGACGCCGAGAACCGGCACATGGTGGAGAGCTTCCGGCGCGGCGAACGGCCGCGGGAGACGTTCGAGGACGGCCTGGAGGTCACCCGCCTGCTGATGGCCGCCTACATGAGCGCCGAACTCGGCCGCGCCGTCGACTACCCGCCCGAGGGCCTCGACGAGTTCGTCCCCGCGGTCGCCCGCGGCGCGTGGAACCCCGCCTGAGGGCTGAGTCCTACTCGTCCACTTCGTAGTAGTCGACGAAGCCGATCATCATCTCGTTCGTCGTCTCGCGTCCCCAGGAGACGTCCCGGGCCGGATCGGGGTTCAGCGGATTGCCGCCGCTGTTGTCGTAGGTCGCCGTGCAGCGAAGCCGCGTCCCGGCGGGAAGCGGCCTGGGCTCGGCGAACCGGTAGGTCGTCTGCCAGTTGAAGTCGTAGCCGGTGACCAGGAGCAGAATCTCGGAGCGTCCGTCCGGGTACTCCGCCCGGAACTCGAACGTGTCGCCGCGCAGGTGCATGTGCGGCCTGAGCGACAGCAGCCGCGTGGCGCGCGGAAAGGTCAGGTCGGCCTCGAAGCGGACGTCCCGCTCGCCCGCCGGAATCCACAGGAAGGGCGTCGAGCAGAGCGCCGTGCGGGACTCGTGGCGGGGCGGCTCCGCCGCCAGGACCAGGCCGATCCGGCTGCGGTCCGTCTCTTCCCTTCCGGTCGGCGTGTAGTGCATCTGGAAGTCGAGCACGGCGCCGGCGGGGAGCCGGCGGCCGACGCCCGGCGGCATCACGAGGGGCCCGGTGCCCGGCGCGTAGCCGCCGAGGTCTCCCACCGTACGCGGGTCGCCGTCGGGGCTTGCCCGGACCGCACCCTCGCCGGGGAACGCCTGCACGATGATGTGATGGACCACGGCGAAGTTGCCGGGCCGTGTCTCCGCCGCCTGGATCCACACGTCCTCGGCCAGACCCGTCTCCACCCGGTAGCCGTGGTACGGAACATCCCCGGCAGCGGGTACGGTCACTTCTTCCGGCAGCTCGAAAACGAGATCGGGAACGCCGATGCTCCAGTCGATTCTCCCGGAAGATGCGGGCCGTTCCACCGTTGCCGCCGACCGCGGCGCCGACCCGGCCAGGCTGCCGCCATCAATCCAGGCGAGCAGCTTCGCCTTCTCCGACGCCGGCAGACGGCGGTCGTTCGCGAACTCGCCGTAGCGCGGATCCGCGTGCCATGGAGGCATCGCTCCGGAGGCGACCGCGCGGCGGATCGAGGACGACCAGGCGCGCGCCTGCTCGAACGTCCGCAGTGCGAAAGGCGCCGGGCCGCCCTCCGTGTGGCAACCGGCGCAGCGGCTCCTGAACACCTCCGCTACCGCGTCGAAGTCGACGGCGGCCGCCGGCTGGACGAGCGCCGTCAGGCCGAACCAGAGCGCCGCCGCGCCAGGTCCGGCGTTCAGGGGCCGCTCGCGGCGCCCGCCTGATTCGTGATCCGGTACAGCTTGCTCCGCGTGCGGACGTAGAGGCTGCCGTCGGCGATCGCCGGCGTCGACATGCTCATCTCGTCGAGCGAGTTCTTGCCGACGACCTGGAACTCGTCGCCGGCTTCGATCACGAACGTGTCGCCGTCCTCGCTCAGCACGAAGATCTTGCCGTTGTACGCCCACGGAGAGGCCGTGAAGGCGCCCGAGCCGCGTTCGATCCGCTGCTTGCCATAGACCTCCGCGCCGGTCTTCGGATCGTGCGCGGTGAAGAAGCCCCGGTCGAGCAGGGTGTAGAAGCGGTCACGGTAGATCAACGGCGTCGGGTTGTAGGCGCCGGCCTGGGGCTGGTACCAGACCACCCAGCGATTGCTCTGCTGGTCCTTCTCCAGCGTGATGTCTCCTTCGGCGCCCGGCTTGATCGCGTAGACCGGGCGAACCTGGTCGCCGATGTAACCCGACGACACGTAGAGCAGGCCGTACTTCGAGAACGGCTGCGGAATCGCGATGGACGACATGCCGCCGAAGTGCCACAGCAGGTTCCCCTGCTCGTCGTACGAGCGCACCTGGTCGGTGCCCGGCGTGATCACCTCCGTGCGGAGTTCGTTCTCCCAGACGAAGGGCGTCGCCCAGTTGCTGCCCTCCTCGCGGGCGTCGCGCCACAGCTCCTCGCCGGTCGCGGCGTCGAGGGCCATCAGGAAGGACTGGTCCTCGTTGTCGTTCACGACGTAGAGCTGTCCGTTGTGTACGACCGGCGACGCCGCCGTTCCCCAACCGAAACGCGTCCGGACGACCTCGAAGCGCCGCTCCCAGACAGGCTCGCCGTCCAGCGTGAAGGCGAAGACGCCGACGTTGCCGAAGTACGCATAGATCCGCTCGCCGTCCGTGACCGGGGTTTCCGATGCGTACGTGTTCTTCAGGTGCCGCGGAAAGTCCGGCGCCCCGACCAGCACCTCACGCTCCCAGCACTTCTCGCCGGTCTCCACCTCGAAGCAGAAGACCGACCAGTGGTGCTCGTCGACGGACGGCTGCATGCGGTTGCCGCCCAGGTAGAGGCCCTTCTTCGGCTCCTCCACCTCGCCCTCGCTCCACACCGAAGTCACGAAGACCCGGTCGCCCTGCACGATCGGCGACGACCACCCGAGCCCTGGCACCTCGGTGGCCCAGACCACGTTCTCCGTCGTGCTCCAGGTCTCCGGCAGACGGGGATCGTCGTCGGCGACGCTCATCGCGTCCGGTCCGCGGAAGGCCGGCCAGTTCTCGGTCGAAGGAGGCGCGGCCAGAGCAACGCCGGCGAAGAGGAGGCCGGCGGCGGCAGCCGCGAGCACGAGTCGAGGTGTGCGCATGGGAGTCTCCAGGCGGAGGTGGCTATGGCGAAACGGTGCGTTCGAGAGCGCGGGTCAGCTTAGCACCGGCGCCCGCCGCTCCAGGTCGAGCAGAGCCTGCTTCGTCGGCAGACCGCCACCGAAGCCGGTCAACCGCCCGTCGCTTCCGATCACCCGGTGGCAGGGCACGACCACCGGCAGCGGGTTGCGGCCGTTCGCGGCACCCACCGCGCGAGACGCCGTCGGCTTGCCGATCCTGGTCGCGAGTTCGCCGTAGGAGATCGTCTCACCGAACGGGATGCGCCGCAGTTCCGCCCACACCCGACGCTGAAACTCCGTGCCCCGAGCCGCAAGCGGCAGGTCGAATTCCCGCCTGTCGCCGGCAAAGTACTCCTCCAGTTGCAACTTCGCCTCCGCCAACGCCGCGGGCAGCGCGCCGTTCGAGCGCTCCCAGGCCGCGTCCGGCGGCTCGGCCGCCCGGTTCGGCAGGTCGATGCGGTCGATCGAGTCCTCTCCGCCGACCAGACGGAGTGTGCCGATCGGAGTGTCGAGGTCGTGGTACGTGGCGTTCATTCAGGTTCTCCAGGTGGCGGTGGGCAGAGTGAGTCCCATCCTACGCGAAGCCCAAGAAGGAAGGCACCCAGCACCTAAGGTGGATTACTCTCTTGAATAAATCTACTCAGCATCCTACACTGATCCGTGCGATGGAGTATGAACGCGAGCAGGTCGCCATCCTGAAACGACGTCTGGAGGAACCTCCACGGACGATCCAGACATTGTTCGGACCGCGGCAAAGCGGCAAGACGACGATCGTCAAGCAGACACTGCGAACTCTAGCCAGCCCCTGGCGCTACTACGCAGTCGACTCCCCCGACAACGACGCGACAAGCCGCCAGATAAACCAGCCGACGGCTCGACGGCGGTCACCTACGGCGCCTCGGGATACGAACTGGCTGACCGAAGTCTGGGGGCTGGCAAGAACGGACGCCGCCAAGCACGGAGGAAGCGTACTGGTGTTCGACGAGCTTCAGTGCATCCCCGACTGGTCCAGCACCGTCAAGGGCCTCTGGGACAAGGACAGGTGGGAAGAGCTTCCGTTGCACGTCGTGATCCTCGGCTCGGCCCCCATGTCCATTCAGTCGAGCCTGAACGAGAGCATGGCTGGCCGGTTCGAGGTCATCGACGTCCGCCACTGGTCATTCGGAGAAATGAAGACGGCCTTCGGGCTCGATCTGGACCAGCACATCTACTTCGGCGGCAACCCGGGCGCCATGCGCCTGACGGAGGCGTGGCCGCCGCACTGGCGGGACTACGAGCCAAGGTGGCGCAGGTACGTCACGACGTCTTTGATCGAACCCGCGATCGAGAAGGATGTGCTTGCCATGACCAGGGTGGACAAACCCGCCCTGATCCGACGCCTGTTTGAACTCGGCGCGGCCTACTCGGGCCAGATTCTCCCTCTCCACAGGATGCTGGGCGAACTGCAGGACGCCGGCAACGCCACCACCCTCGCCCGCTATCTCGACCTGCTCTCCCGCATCGGGCTCCTCACCGGGCTGCAGAAGTACTCGCCGAGCACGCTTCGGATTCGCAACTCGCCGCCGAAGTTCAACGTGCTGGACACCGCGCTGATGTCCGTGGGGTCGAACCGCTCCTTCGAGGACGCGAAAGCGGACAGGAGCTTCTGGGGGCGCCTGGTCGAAAGCGCGGTAGGCGCCCATCTCCTGAACACCTGCAACCCTGCGACCCGGGTGCTCTACTGGCGCGAGGCCAGTGACGAGGTCGACTTCGTCCTGCAATCGGGGCTCCGAAGCGTGGCAATCGAGGTCAAGACCGGTTCAAGAGTGCGGTCCTCCCGCGGGATGAGGATCTTCAAGGAGCGGTTCCGCCCCCACCGCACGCTGCTGGTGACCGAGAGCGGCGAACCGCACGGGAGCATCCCGCTGGAGATCTTCCTGTCCCGCCCCGCCTCCGCCTGGTTCCGAAGCGAGTTCGTACAGAGAAACTGCACCGAGATCGGCGAACGGCAGGGGCGGGAAGAGGCCAGCAAGCCCCTGTCCGACTTCGACTCGGCACCCGCCTACGTGCTGCTCGGGGACCCCGGCATGGGCAAGACGACATCCTTCCGGGAGGCCTGCCGGAATCTGGGCGAACAGGCACAGTTCATCTCGGCCCGCGACTTCATCACCCTCGACGCCGCTCACCACCCGGAATGGCGGCGGAAGACACTCTTCATCGACGGTCTGGACGAGATCCGAGCCGGCAGCGACGACGCCCGCACACCGCTGGACGACGTGAGGAGGCAACTGGACCGGCTCGGGCAACCCCGGTTCCGGCTTTCCTGCCGCGAAGCGGACTGGCTGGGCACGAACGACCGAAAACGCCTTGAGGCAGTAGCGCCCGATGGCGAGGTGACCGTGCTCCGGCTCCGTCCGCTCACCGAGAAGGAAGCAGTGAAGGTCGTCGAGTCGCGTTCCTACCTCGCCGACGGAAATCGATTCCTCGACATGGCGAAGCAGAGGGGGCTCGGCGATCTGATTCGCAATCCCCAGAATCTCGAACTGCTGGCCGCCGGCGTCCGGGCGGGGGAGTGGCCCGAGAATCGGGCCGAGCTGTTCGAGTTCGCTTGCCGCCACCTCGCATCCGAGCCCAACGAGGAGCATCTGAACGCCGGCGTCCGGCGTGCCGCCCCGGACCTCCTCCTGGAAACCGCCGGGCGCCTCTGCTCTTTCCTCTTGCTGTCAGGAACGACCGGCGTCCGGCTCTCGTCCCCCGAGACCGGCTCTGCCACGGGCTACAGGCCCGCCGATCTGGTCGACCCGCCACCGCCGGCTGCCTCCCCCGGAGATGCCGAAGCCTGGAGTCGCCGGCAGCGGGCCGCACTCTCCAGCAGGCTGTTCCGGGCCGCGGCGGAAGCGCCGCCCGCGGAGCGGTGCTTCGAGCCGGCCCACCGGCATGTCGCGGAGTTCCTCGCCGGTCGCTATCTGGCTCAGCGAATCGAAGACGGCCTCCCGGCAGCACGTGTCGTCTCCATGGTCACCGCAGGAGACGGTGGCGTAGTCACCGAGCACCGTGGGCTCTCCGCCTGGCTGGCCGCCCACTCGCAACCGGCACGGTCGGAACTGATCGAGCGCGACCCAATCGGCGTCGGTCTGTACGGCGATGTCAGCAGCTTCTCGGCCGGAGAAAAGCGAGGACTTCTGCGCGAACTACTGACGCAGGGCCCCAAACTGAAGGACCTCCACTGGCGGAGTGTCCGCGCCTTCGTTCCGCTTGCCACCGATGCTTCGGCGGAGGAGATTCACGGCAAGCTGACGATCCCGCCACGGGAAAAGGACGACCAGCACTCGACGGAGTTCCTCCTCCTGCTGCTCCGTTACGCCGACCCGATCCCGACTCTCGCGGAACCGATTCTCGCGATTCTGCGCGGGTCCGGCTGGTGGCCTCGGGTCAGGCACTGGGCACTCGACGCCTTCCTTCGCCACTGCCCGGACAGGGCCCAGAGCGTCGCCCACCTCGAACGACTCCTGTCGGATGTCCACGACGGTCGACTGGAAGACCCCGACAACCGGATCGCCGGAGCGGCACTGGAACAGCTCTATCCGGGCATGGTCGGCCCAGCGGATGTCTGGGGCTGCCTCACGCGGACGCGACCCTCGAACCACTTCGGAACGCATCACCAGTTCTGGAGTGGCCTGGCCGAACCGGAGCGGTCCTCCGACACCGAGGTCACGATCCTTCTGGATACCTTGCCGAAGTACATATCCGACCTGCGCGCCGTCCTCGACGACTTCCTACTAACCAGAGTCGCCGCGGAACTCCTCGTCCGCGGTCTGGAAACGACCGGGACGGACCTGACTCCGACCCGATTGTATGACTGGCTCAGCGCTCCGGTGGGCTGTCAGCCTGACGCCGGCAGCCTGGAAACCGGGGACGCCCGGACCGGGATTTCCTCCTGGCTGGAAGGCCACCCCGATGCCTACAAGGAGGCGTTCCGCGAGGGCCTGCGACGAGCGGGCGACAACGAGCCTCCCGACAATGTCGTTCACGCCATCGAGCAACGGCTGTACGAGGCAGAACCGCCGGACGACTTCGGTTCCTGGTGCCTCGACGAGGCCGAAGCACTCGCCGATTCCCGGCCCGCCCTTGCTCGGTGGCTGTTCATGTATGCCTGGAGGCGATTCCGGCAGGGCGAGTACGGCCTCTCGCAGGCCCGATTGGACGAGTGCGTTCAGCGCTATCCCTCCTGGCGACCGGCACTCGAAGATCCGAACGCGGAAGAGAAGTTCCGAGACCGGATGCGGAAGCTGAAAGCGTCCAGGAGGACCGTTGAAGAGGAACGCGAGCAAAAGCGGAGGCAGTGGCTGGCTGCCGTTCGCCAGGAAGTTCCGGCGCTCCGCGAGAACCGGGGCGCCCCTTGGCTGCTGGAACGCCTCGCCGGGAAGTGGTTCAAGAATGCGGAAAGCGCAGAGACCACATACGAGGCTTGGCTTGGTGGGGAATCGAAGCCGCGCCATCCCAAAGAGCCAGACCAACCGCGGCCCCAGTTGAGGGACTGGCTGCGCGAGGAGTTCGACCCCGACGAGGATTTAGCCACCGCGGCGCTTCAAGGCCTGCGGGGCGTCCTGGACCGAGCCGACATGCCTGAACCCGAGGAGATTCTCCGCCTCCACTCGGAGTCAAGACTCCACCGGCTGTCACTACCCTTTCTCGCGGCGCTTCACGACCGCCACCGGGAAGCGCCTGGCTTCGTCGAGAACCTGACCGAACGCCAACGACGCCAAGCTCTCGCGGTCCACTACTGCGTGCCGCCGGGCTGGGGCCGTCGCCCCGCTTGGCGCCGCGCCCTGATCCGGCAGCACCCCGAGGTTGCGGCCTCCGTTCTGCTGCCTTTCGCGCGAGCCGAACTCCGAGGCGGCAGCAATCGCGGCGTCGGCGTCCCGGTTGCCGGGCTCGAGGAACTCGCTCACGATCCGGATCACGCCGAGCTGGCGGCGCTGGTGAGCCTGCCCCTCCTGCGCGGCTTCCCGGTCCGGGGCCGCGCAACGCAACTGACCGACCTGAACCGCTTGCTCTGGGCCGCCCTGCAGTACGCCGACGGGGAGGAACTAAGCGCGGTCGTCGCGGCAAAACTGGCGGCCCGGAGCATGACCGTCGCCCAAAGAGTCGTCTGGTTGGGAGCGGCCGTCATCGTGGACCCACACGCCTACGCGGGACCTCTGGAGGAGTTCGTCGACGGAATCGAACAGCGCGCAAGCCGGCTTGCGAAGTTCGTCTGGTTCGACTTCACCCTGAAACCGAAGAATCTGCCTCCGAGAGCGCTGGAGGCGCTCATTCGGCAGTTCGGAAGAGCGGGCATCTACCGGAACGAACTTCCACACTCTCCCGACCCGTCCCCTGGACGCCTAGGCGGCCTGATCGAACTCCTGGCGGCCGCTCCGGACGCAGAAGCGGCCGAGGCGCTTGATCGGCTTGCGAACGACGAGTCCCTCTCGGAATGGCAACCCAACCTGCGGCTCGCCATCGATCGTCAAACCGACGTGCACCGGGACGCCTCCTACGAGCGCCCCGAGCTCGACCGGATCCGTGCAACGCTGAACAACGCGGCGCCCGCCAACGCAGCCGACCTTGCCGCCCTGGCACTTGACCGGCTCGACGATCTCTCCAGGACGATCCGTTACGCGAACACGAACGACTGGCGTCAGTTCTGGAACGAGGACGAGTACGGTCGCCCCACCCGCCCGAAACGCGAGGAATCCTGCCGAGACGCTCTCCTGTCACACCTGGAGCGACTCCTCCCCGCGGAAGTCGAAGCCCAGCCCGAGGGCCGCTACGCCGCCGACCGCCGAGCCGACATTCGCCTGTCGTGCGCCGGCTTCCACGTCCCCATCGAAATCAAGAAGCAGTCCCACCCCGCCCTGTACCGCGCAGCGCGCGACCAGCTTGTCGCCAAGTACGCACAAGATCCGGCCACGGGCGGTCACGGCATCCTTCTCGCGCTCTGGTTCGGCGATCCCGAGAAGGCGGCTCCGGACGACACCGGCACGCGCCCCGGGACTCCCGAGGAGCTCCGGCAACGGCTGGAAGGCTGCATCGCCAAGCAACTGCCACCGGAGCAACTTCGCAAGATCGCCGTCCGCGTAATCGACGTCAGCAAACCCTGACCGCCCCTCGCGGCGTCGGCAAGCCGCGTCGCCAGGACCCATCCCCGCGGAGCCTTGCGGGACGTCCGAGACAGATCAGCGAAGGCCGCGAGCGCGACGGAGAAAGTCCGCCGCGTCCCGGCACTCGAGCGCCACTTCCATCAACTCCGCCGCATCGTCGCCCCGCCTGACCTCGTCGAGCCACGCTTGGAGTTGCGGCGTCACTGGGAGTCCTCGCGCCGTGAACGCCCGGGGCACCATGGCGCGGAGCATCTCCAGTTGCGCTTCGGCCCTTCCCTCGTCGCGCCCTCGGGCTGTCGCCTCGTCCCGTACTTCGGCCAGTTCCCGGCCGAGAAATGGGTCATCGGCCGCGCTCGTTCCCTCGGTCGCGCCGAGTGCGGCGCCGACCCGCCGGAGCACGTCGACGCTCTCGAACGAGGCCTCCGGTTCGTTCAGGGCGACATGGATCTCTTCGGCGGTCCAACCGGGGAAAGCCCGGCTGACTGCCGCTTCCACGTAGCGGCCCGCTTCCAGCACGTGAATCGTCAGCGCGGAGCGACGCGACTTCGGGCGGTAGCTCCAACTCGCGTCGGGCACTTCCACCCAGACCTCCGGGAAGCCCCAGGCCTCGTAGATGCGGAGCTTTCGCCGACGGACGTCGGTGCTGTAGTCCACCTCCAGGACGACATCCGGCAGCGTGTCGACGCCGTACTCGATGTCGCGGCCGCTCGGTCTCGCCTCGGCCGGATGAACGTAGACGACCTGATCCGCCGACATGACGCGTTCCTTTCTGCCGTCCGGCCCTCGCACGACGAGAGCCGCCGCTCCGATCAGGTCGATCGGCGCGCCCCGTTTGGCGGCAATCAGCGTGACGCAGCTCGCGAGCCGCATGGCGCCCCACTCGTGATGGGTGGTCGGGTTCTCCGCCACCATCGCGATCTCCGTCCGGGCATCCCAGTACTCGAAGCGACGGTCGCCGTAGTCCTCGAGTTCCTCGCGCCGCACGCGGACCGGCCGGCAGCCCGGGAACTCCACGGCCGTCGGCGCGGGGCCGTCGTCGGGCGGCGCCGGGCGCGCCTCGGGAATCGGTTCGACCATGCCCGGAGCTTACTCCCAGATGCTGCCCGAAAGGGTTCCGGTTCAACCCAGGATCAGCCGCCACCCGCCCGTCGCCACAGCAGGATCGCCGCGTAAGCGCGAAACGGACGCCAGGCCTCCGCTATCGCCTCCAGTTCGGCCGCGCCGGGCGGCTCCGCCTTGTCGATCGCCTTGCGCAGCCCGAGATCGCTCGCGGGGAAGGCATCGCGGTCGCCGAGGGCGCGCATCGCGACGTACTCGACCGTCCAGGGTCCGATGCCCTTGACGGCGAGCAATCGCCGCCTGACCTCCTGTGGATCGGCGTCGAAGCGCAGTTCGCCGCTGGCGACCTGGGACGCCAGGTCCCCGAGCGCCCGCGCCCGGGACGCGGGCAGGCCGATCGTGCGCAGGTCGAACGATGCGACCCGGCCCGGGTTCGGGAACGTCCGCTCCAGCCCGTCCACACGCAACGCGGCCGGGAGCTCCGAACCCAGGGCCGCGACCAGCCGGCCGGCCAGCGTGCGGGCGCCGGCCACGGAGATCTGCTGGCCCAGCACGGCCCGCACCGCAGTCTCGAAGCTGCTCCAGGCGCCTGGAATCCGTACGCCGGCGACAGGGCGGCCGCCTGTCGCCAGCTCCGTTACACCGCCGAGGCTCGAAGCGATGGCATCCGGCTCCGCGTCGAGATCGAACAGCCGGCGGACCCGGCGGGAGATCGCCTTCCTGTCCGCCCGACCGACGGTCCGCTCACTGTTGGCGCGTACCCGGACCCGGACGTGGCGGTCCGCTCCGAAGTCAGCCTGCAAGACCGCGTGGTGGGGTCCAGCGCGATCGCCGGTCTCGGCACCGACCGTCGCCAGGTCGATCGTCCGCCGATAGAGCAGGCGCTCCGGATCGACCGCCTCGACGTCCGGCAGAGCGCGGGCGGCGAAGAACTCGAGCAGGCCCCGAACGTCGAACGGACGCCGGTAGGACTCCTCGAACGAAAGGGCGAGATCCGGCACCGGTGGAGCATAGAGTTGCCGCCCACCAACGAGGAAGGAACCCATGACCGAACTCCCCGCCGACGGACTCGCTCTCCACTCCACGATCCGCGCGAACGACGCCGGCGGCGGCACCGTCGAACTCGCGCTGCTCAGGGTCCCGGTGCCCCAGCCGGGACCGGACGAGGTCGTCATCCGGGTCGAGGCGTCGCCGATCAACCCCTCCGACCTGGGCGTGCTGTTCGGGCCGGCCGATGTCTCCACGATTCGGGCGGCGGATGGCGACCACGGCCCGGCAGCTGTTGCCGACATCCCCAAGGGGTTCGCGCGGCAGGTCGCCGGCCGTCTCGACCGGACCATCCCCACCGGCAACGAGGGCGCCGGCGTGGTCGTCGCCGCCGGTTCGTCAGCGGCCGCCCAGGAACTGATCGGCCGCACGGTCGCCGTCCTCGGCGGCTCGATGTACGCGGAGTACCGCCTGGCCGAGGCCAGGCGCTGCCTGGCGCTGCCCGAGGGCACGGCGCCGGCCGAAGGCGCCTCCTGCTTCGTCAACCCCCTGACCGCCCTCGGCATGGTCGAGACGATGCGGCTCGAGGGCCACACGGCCCTGGTCCACACCGCCGCCGCCTCGAACCTCGGCCAGATGCTCCAGAAGATCTGCACCGCGGACGGCGTGCCTCTGGTCAACATCGTTCGGCGGACCGAACACGAGGACCTTCTCCGCGGAATCGGCGCCACCCACGTCGTGAACTCGAGTTCCGAGAGCTTCATGGCCGACCTGATCGCCGCCCTCGCCGACACCGGCGCGACCCTCGGCTTCGACGCCACCGGCGGCGGCAGGCTGGCGGGCCAGATCCTGACCGCGATGGAGGCGGCGCTCTCCGCCAACGCCCCCGAGTACAACCGCTACGGCTCGGCGACCCTCAAGCAGGTCTACATCTACGGCGGCCTCGATCGCAGCCAGACCGTCCTGACGCGCAACTTCGGCATGGCCTGGGGCCTGGGCGGCTGGCTGCTGCCCCACTTCCTGCAGCGAATCGGCTACGAGGCATCGGAGAGGCTCCGGCAGCGCGTCGCCGCGAAGATCAGGACCACGTTCGCGTCGAGCTACGCAAAGACGGTCACCTTGCAGGAGGCGCTCGATCCGGCGTCGATCGCGGTCTACGCGAAGCAGGCGACCGGCGAGAAGTACCTGGTCACTCCGCACGCCCGGTAGACCCTCGCGTCAGCTTCCTCGCGCCCGGAACAGGCACCGTAGTACTCTCCTGCCGGGGGCGATGAACCGAGGAGGGACTGTTCCGCCGCAGGCATTCAGGCACATGGCCTCCACGGATCGCCTCAACCCGGCTTCTCCGTAGTTCCGGAAGCACCTCCGAAGAGCCTGACGCACGACACGAATCAAGAGCGCAGTTCCGCAATGGCAGAGAGCAACGCCAGCACGGAGACGCTGGTCGGATGGTTCTGGTCTCCCGAGGCTTCCTCGGAGAAGCTTCCCGGAAGGCTGGTGGCGAAGCCTAACGGTGAAATGACACTTGAGGTCATCAACCAGGTAGATTCGCTGGACAGCGACGTCGAGATGGCGAGGATGACTCGCATGCCGATCCACGGAGCGCGCTCCTGGCACCTCGGCGGAAAGCACGGTCGGCTGGCGGGAGTCGTTTCTGGCAAGACCGCCTCCGGCCGCACCGTCACGGATACGGAGATTACTCTCGACGATTGCCATCTCTTGACATCTGGATGGTTGACACAGCCGCGGCACATCGCCTTCATCGTGAATAGGGCCTACATAGGAGTGGCTCTGCAATGCGACGAGGAGCTCCAGTGCAGCAGGGCGAGCTGGATCGCCGAAGGCATCGAGGGCTGGCTGAATCCGGCTGGCCCTACGGCTGCCGGGACCGAGAGCCTTCGCCACCCCCAGATTTCCGTCAAAACGGGCGCCAGGGTCGAGGGGCTGGGGAAGGTCGAAGTCACGATGGGGCTGCTTGGAGGATTCAGCAGGGAAAAGGGAAACACATACGAGATAAGAGAATCCGGCTACGCCGCGCTAACACTCGAGCGGCAGGTTTCGTGGGACAGGGCAAGCGACGGGGTCTACCACGCTCACCGCTTTCTCCGGTTCGCCCTCGATCGACTTTGCGCCGTCAAGCAGCTCACGGTCGATACCGACGGCGGAAGCGTAGAGATAGTCGAGCAAGGGATGCGGACCGCGGGCGAAGCGCCCTACAGGCCTGGCCAAGTCCGGTTCGATGCACTGTTCACGGCGAATCCGAAGGAGGGGGGCGTGGTCGGAGACCCCGCACGCGTCCTGCGAAGGTGGCTGGAGCTTCCCCTCGCTGCGCAAGGCACGTTGATTCGTCTCCACGGCCTGATGCAGAGCGACCAGTTCGTGGACAGTCAGGCCGTCTCTGCTTGTGGCGCCGCGGAACTCTGGTACACCCAGATGCTCAGCGACGAGGACGGTGCCGACCCGCCTCCGGTCGATCCGCCGCCTCAAGTCGTCAAGGATGGAATCGCGCGCCTCCTCGATGAGAACGGCTGGGCGGAGCTGTACGGACGCCGGATCAAGGACCTGCTGCAACCGCTTGATGAGCAATCGACGGGGTCGAAGGTGCGACGGACCTTCGACCCCATTGAACGCGAAGTGATGGGGCTGACCGGAAAGGAGAAGTGCGAAGTGTCCGCCGGACTGCTCCGACTGCGCCATCCGTGGAGTCACGGCGGCGTTCCCGCCGACATTAACCTCGGCAGCGTGTCCAAACTCGTCCGAAAGGCTCGAGCCCTCCTCAAGCTTCGGGTGCTGGAGTACCTCGGCGTGGATTGGCAGGCCGTGGCGCGATACAACAAGACGCTTCAGTGGGAACTCGGGCTGGACGAAAAATGGCACTCGGTCCCATACCCGGTCTACAAGAATGTTTCGGGGCTCGAGGCGTGCTTGAGCTATCTGCGCCGTGCAAGGGGATGGAGGACGCTTGGAGAGATCGCTACTGCCCTAACCGGCGGAGGGTGGCACACGGCGTCGAAGAACCCCGAACGCGTCGTGTCGAACAACCTGACCGCCTACATGAAGAGCGGCGGCGCGCTGGAGCGCTGTCGGCTACGGGGAAAGGTCCACTGGCAGGTTTCGGAAGGAGCAGGAGGATGAAGGCCAACGGCTTCGAGTGGACGGTGACCGTCGAGGTGGAAGTACGGAAGGAAGGCGACGTCTGGCTTGCTGCCTGCCCCGGCCTCCATGTCGGAAGCCACGGCAAGACGGAAGCGGAGGCCCGGGCGATGCTGCGCGAGGCGCTTACCGGCTTCTTCGAGTGCTGCGCCGCGACGGGAACGTTCCAGGATGCCATCGAGGAACCCGGCGTGATAAGCGCTTTCCCGGTGGCGGGAGCCGTTGCGGGGGGGATCTCCCCCACACTGAACGTTCCCGAATGGGAGCGACTTCCGATCAACACCTTGCCGCCCCACCTCAGCAGTGCCGCCGCGCCCCAAGCTCCCGTCCACTAGACCGAGGAACGTCAAGCGCGCTCTGGAGAAGGACGGCTGGGAGGAGTGGAGGCGGAAGGGTTCTCACGCCATCATGAAGAAGCCTGGGATGAGATTCCCCGTTCCGGTCCCCATGCACGGCAAGGACATGCCGAAGGGAACGCTCAAGGATGTTCTGCGTCGGGCAGAGATCAGCACCCAGAGGTTCCTTGAACTGCTCAAGCGCTAGGTGTCGGCACATGTTCCCTTGGGCGAGGGACTCCGACGGGGGCGACCGGTATCTGCGCCGCCAAGCGCCGGCCTGCTCTTCACGAAGCCCGGCGGGGCCGGCAGAGTCACAGTTGGCCTCGACTCCGAAGCTGCAACGCCAGCAATCCTCCAAAGGACCTTGACGCCGTCGCCCAGAACGACGATTCTCTAGGAGCGATGCCGCGCCTCCACTTCAAGGGCCGCAACCTGGTCGAGAACCACCATCTCACCGTGCCCTTCCACGAGCTGCGCGCCGCTCCGAGCCGCGGGCTGTCAACGACCCCGAGCCTCTACGACAACCTCGTCGTCCACGGGGACAACCTCGCCGCCCTGAAGGCGCTGCAGCCGACGCTGTACCGGCAGGTCAAGTGCATCTACATCGACCCGCCGTACAACACCGGGAAGGAGGGCTGGGCCTACAACGACCGCGTGAACTCGCCCATGATGCGTGACTGGCTCGGCAAGACGGTTGACCGGGACGATCTGACCCGCCACGACAAGTGGTGCTGCATGATGATGCCTCGCCTCAAGCTCCTGCGCGAGTTGCTTCGGGACGACGGCGTGATCTTCGTGTCCACGGACGACAACGAGGTTCATCACCTCCGGACTCTGATGGACGACGTTCTCGGGGAAGAGAACTTCGTCGGCAAGGTCATCTGGCACGGCTCGACCGACAACAACCCGACGAACATCGCGACCGAGCACGAGTACATAGTGTGTTACGCGGCCAACAAGGACGAACTGGAAGAAGAGTGGAAGTCGGCGTGCTTCGAACCGAAGGCCGTACTCCAGCGCATCGGCGCGGAACTCATCGAAGCGCACCCCGACCCCGACCTGCGACAGCGCGCGTACTCGCGCTGGCTGAAAGAGCACCGATCACAGCTCAAGCCTCTGGACCGCTACAAGTTCATCGACGACTCAGGGGTCTTCACGGGGAGCCAGAGCGTTCACAACCCGGGCCGCGAAGGCTACCGCTATAACGTGATCCATCCGGTGACCGGCGAGCCTTGCCGAGAACCCCTGATGGGCTACCGCTTCCCGGAGTCCACCATGACGCGCCTGCTGGAAGAGGATCGCGTGATCTTCGGAAAAGACGAGTCGAAGATCATCGAACTGAAGGCTCACGTGGACGACTACCAGGCAAAACTGGGGAGCATCATCCAGGGGATCGACTCGCGGCGCGGCCCGAACGAACTCCGGCGCCTGTTTCCGGAGAACCCTCGCATCTTCAAGAACCCGAAACCATCGACGCTGATCAAGGAGTTACTCTCGTTCGCTACTGACGACGACTCCATTGTGCTCGACTCCTTCGCAGGTTCCGCCACGACGGCGCACGCCGTCCTGGATCTGAACAAGCAGGACAGCGGCAACCGCCGTTTCGTGCTCATCGAGTGCGAGGACTACGCGGACACCCTGACAGCGGAACGGGTCCGCCGCGTCGCGCAAGGCGTGCCGGACGCGAAGGACGAGGGCCTCCGGGAAGGCACGGGAGGCACGTTCAGCTACTTCGAACTCGGCGGACCGATGCGCGAGGAATCCCTCCTCGACGCCGGAGAACTCCCGACCTACGAAGCGCTGGCCGGTTACATCTTCTTCACCGCGACGGGTGAAGAGCTGAGACCGAGCGAGATGGACCGCACCCGCTGGTTGATCGGCAGCACGGCCTCCACCGACGTGTTCCTGGTCTACGAGCCCGACGCGGAGCGTCTGAAGGTGCTGGCGCTCGATCTGGCCTTCGCCAAGGCGCTGCCGCCGCCGAACGGGAGAAAGCGGGTCGTGTTCGCGCCCACGAAGTACCTCGACGAGTGCTTCCTGAACCAGTACGAAGTCGAGTTCTGCCAGCTTCCCTTCGAGATCTACCGCGTGGTCGCGGATTCCTGAGCCGCGGCGCGCGATGATCCTGAAGGACTACCAGCGCCGCACCCTGGCGGCAACCGGCCAACTCCTCGACCATCTCGCCCACTACCGCGCCGAAGACGCGAAGGCCCGGGCCCGGAACCCGGAGTGGGGTTTCGACTGGGTCCGGCGAGCATGGGAGAAATCCGTCCCGGCGCGTCCGAAGTACACGGACCGCACGGACGGCGCGGGCAGGCAGCTGCCCGCCTTCTGCCTGAAGATCCCCACCGGCGGCGGCAAGACGCTGCTGGCCCTCCACGTCATCGACCAGGTCGCCACGAAGTTCCGGCGAAGCCAGACCGGACTCGTGCTCTGGATCGTTCCGACCACCCAGATCTACCGGCAGACTCTGGCCGCCCTGAAGGACCGCGACCACTACTATCGCCAGCGCCTCGACCTTGCCTCCGCGGGCCGAACGCTGATTCTGGAGAAGAAGAACGGATTCGGTCCGCGGGATGTGGCCGAGAACCTCTGCATCCTCCTCCTCATGCTTCCATCCGCCAACCGCAAGACCAAGGAACAACTCCGCATGTTCCGCGACAGCGGAGGATTCGACCGGTTCTTCCCGGACGACGGGGACCTGAGAGCCCACGAGGAGCTTCTGCGCGAGGTTCCCAACCTCGACACGTTCGACGAGGCCCATGGGCTGTGGGGACCGCAGATCAAGACCTCGCTCGGCAACACGCTCCGGCTGCATCGGCCCCTGATCGTCCTCGACGAAGGGCACAAGGCGTACAGCCGCAACGCGCGGGCAACCCTCGAAGGCTTCAACCCCTGCGCGATCGTCGAACTCTCGGCGACGCCGCCGCGCGAAGCCAACGTGCTGGTCGAGATCCTCGGCCGCGACCTGTTGGCCGAAGAAATGGTCAAGCTCGACCTGCACATCAGTTGCCGGCCGAACGCCTCCTGGCAGGACACTCTGCTGGCCGCCATCGAACATCGCGAGCGGCTGGAACAAGAGGCTCGGAAGCTGCGCGCCGCGGACGGCACCTACATTCGCCCGATCTGCCTGGTTCAGGTCGAACGCACGGGAAGGGACCAACGCGAGTCCGGACTGGTCCACGCGGAAGATGTGCGCGAGTATCTGCACCAGCACGGCAGAATCGCGCCCGCCGAAGTCGCGGTCAAGACGAGCCAGACGGACGAGTTGAAGGAAGTCGACGACGTCGGAGGCCTTCTGTCCCGCGACTGCCCGATTCGCTACATCATCACCAAGCAGGCGCTGCAGGAGGGCTGGGACTGCTCCTTCGCCTATGTGCTGACAATCCTCACCCGCCCCAGCTCAAAGACCGGTTTGACGCAACTGGTCGGCCGCATCCTCCGGCAGCCGTACGCGCACAAGACGCACAACGCCGGACTCGACGAGAGCTACGTGTTCTGTTTCCAGCGCCGGGGGGCCGACCTGCTCGCCCAGGTTCGCAAGGGCTTCGGCCTGGAGGGCCTGAGCGACCTCGAAGGACGAATCGTCGACGACGGCGGCGAGAGCGGTCTCGTGCGCAAGCTCACCGTCAAACGGCAGCGCAAGGACTTCCGCGTCGCGGCACGGGATCTCGTGCTGCCGGCCTTCATGATCCGGGACGACGGCGGCTGGCGGACGGTCCGCTACGAGACGGACCTGCTCTCCCGGGTCGATTGGTCGCGAGCGGACGTCGACAAGCTCTTCGGCCTCCCGCTGGACGACACGCCGCCCGGCGGGGCCGATTTTCGAGTCGGTCTCGACGCCGAGGAGAGGGACCGGGCCGCGAACGGCCGGAACGGCGGTACGGCCGAGTTGAGCTACGCCCTCGCCTCGCGCCACCTGCTGGAAGTCGTCCCCAACCCCTGGCACGGGCATGATCTCGCCCGGCGCGTGTTCTCGGAACTCCTGGAACGCCACCCGCCGCCGCGGGTTCGGACCAACTTCGTCTACGTCCTGGAAGAACTCCGGCGCCATCTGCACGTCGAGCGCGACCGTATGGCGAGAGACGCCTTCCGCCGGATGCTCGACAGCGGCGAGATGCGGTTCATCGTCGTCGCCGACGAGCTTGGCTTCAACCGCCTCCCGGAAACCATCGAATCGCGCTCGGGCAGGCAGGCGAACCGCGAAGACGGCGGCCAGTACCTCCTGAACCTCTTCGACCGCACCGACGAAGACGACCTGAACGGACTGGAGAACAAGGTCGCGACCTACCTCGACCAGCAGGAGCGCCTGTTCTTCTGGTACCGCAACCGGGCCCGCAAGGACTACTACGTTCAGGGATGGAAACGGGGCCGCATCTACGCCGATTTCGTCCTCACGCTGAGGCCCGACGAACCGAACGTCGACGACGCGTTCCACCGTGTGTTCGTGGTTGAGACGAAGGGCCTGCACCTGGAGCACGCAGCCGACACGACCTACAAGCGCTCCGTCTTCGACCTCTGCAACGAGCACGCGAAACGCGCCGACTGGGCGGACTTCGTCCCGGCAATGCGAGGGAGGTCGACGAGCTTCAAGGTCGTGGACGAGGCGGAGTGGCGGCAGAGCCTCGCGGCCCTGCTGGCCTGAGCGGAGGTTGCCGGCCCCATCCCACAACGGCATCAGGTTTTCTCGGGTCGGCTACGCGAGGCCCCGGGGGAGCCGAAGCCACTGCCCCGATCATGAACGTCACCTTTGACACCAACTGCATCATCGCTCTGGAGAAGGGCGAGCCCACGGCCTCCGCCCTGCGAGGCATCGTCCGGCACGCGGCCGACCAGGGATTGGACCTTCGTGTCGTAGCCATCAGCGCATCGGAAAGGCGCGCCACGTTGGATACATTCAAGCGGAAGCTGTCCAAAGCTGGCCTTGACCTGGAATCCGTCGACATTCTGCCCGCGCCAGCCATCTGGAACGAGGTCTACTGGGGTTGCGCCCTGTGGATGGACAAGGAGAGGTCAGCGGAGTTGAAGCAAGTCCACGGAATTCTCTTCCCGAACCATCCCTTCAAGGCCTCCGGCGCGAATGGTGACCGACACGAGAAGTGGCGCAACCGCATGGTTGACACCTGCGCTCTGTGGACCCATCTGCACCACGGCGGTGGGTTCTTCGTCACGTCGGACAGCAACTTCCGCAAGAAGCAAGCAGATCTGCAAGAGCAGCTGGGGGGCGACGTGAACATTCTGACCCCGCAAGAAGCCTCGGCTCGATGGGGACACCACCGCACGGGTAGCGGCGGATGATGGTCGCCGCTTCGCGGCGCAGAATCCCCAGAGGCCGACGGTGACGTCGGCGCACCCAGTGACGGAAGTGGAGGCTGGGCGGCGCCGACGCGCCGACATCGGCCACCTCACACCCGCCTGTAGGCGAGATCCCCCTCCATGTACGTCAGATAGAAGCGGGCTGGCTCGACCGTGCCGTTCGGGCTGCGGAACCACAGCGGACGCCGGTAAAAGACGTCGCCTCCCAGCGACTCGGCCGCGCGCAGCAGGCTCTCCTCGGTGGTCAGTACGGTCGCTTCGGCGCAGCCCTCACGGTGAAGCCGGTCGAGGATCGCCGCCAGAACCGGCCCGGCGCCCTCGGCGAGACAGGGCATGTGAACGACCCGGCCGGTGGGCGGGTCGTTCGCCCGGTTGACGTAGAGGAGGACCGGGCCCAGCGCCTCGCCCGACCGTTCCAGGGTGAACAGCAGGGCGTCGTGCTCCGGACAGGCAGCCAGCCACGAGAGGTGGTCCGGCTCCGCGAGGTTGACCAGCGTGTCGTCGGGAGCAGCCGGGCCGGCCACAGCCGGGTCGTACTCACGCAGCGACACTCCGGCGCTTTCCGCCGTAGTCGACGCCGCCACCGCGCTCAGACGCACTTCCAGCGCCTCGCCGACCTCGCGAAAGCCGCGCATCACCAGGATGGCCTTCGTGGCGGCGGTGCCGCCGAGGACGACCTCGAAATCCGTGTCGGGCGTGCGGCCGGCAAGGGGGACGCCGGCCCTGCCCCTCGCAGCGTGCTCAACCATCCACAACATCCGGTGAGCACCCGTCACCGTTCCGCCATGGACCCGGTAGCGGCAGTGCAGCGAAGCCACGTGGCCGACGATCCGACCATGCCGTTCGGCGACGGAAGACTCGACCTCCGGCCCCGGACCGGGATGGAAGAGAAGCCAGCGGAGGACCTCCGGCTCGCGCCGGACGCCGTAGACGACCTCGGTCAGTTCGGAGAGACGAGGGAGTTCGCTCTCGGTGCTCGGGCGCAGCAGGACGTCCCGAACCGTACGCACCTGGCTTGGCCGTTCACCACGATCCATTGCCCCAACCTCCAAGTGCCGGTCCGAAGGCCTTAGCACGGTGGCAGGCTGTCATCCACGGTCGGGTCGCTCGGGTCGCTGCAGCCGTCGGTCCGGCCATCGCCGTCGTCGTCGCCATCATCGTTGTCGCCGGCGCCGCGCAGCCGGTCCAAAGCATCCGAACCGCCGGCGGAAGTCAGCGAGACGACGTTCGACCACGATCCGTACCCGCTCGCGTTGCGGCCACGGACGCGATACTGCCGATGCATGCCCGGCGGCGTGGTGACTCGCCATGACCGGACTGACGGGCCGAAGCTGCTCGAAGGACTCGGACGTCCGGCGGACGTGAACCGCCACCCGTGCCGGGAAGAGTTCCGCGTCTGCATCTGGTAGCCCGTGATCGGGATGGTGGATGGCGCCGCGGTCCACGAGAGACGGTGCGTCTGCCTCGCGACCGACGCGGTGAGCGTCGGCGCTCCCGGCTTTGCCGCCGGCGGCGGCGGTACCGGGTCGGGGTCGGGGTCCGGATCGGGAGGCGGCGGTGGAAGCGGGGTTTCGGACCGCAACTCCACATGCGCCGACCACTCGCCGTCGCCGGCCGAGTTCGTGGCCCTCACGCGGTAGTGCCGCAGCAGCCCCGCCGGCGTCGTCACGCTCCACGACCGGACTGTCGGCGCGAAGTTCGACGATCCGGACGGCGAACCGGCCGTGGCCCATCTCCACGGGTGGGACGCCGAGTTGCGCACCGCCATCTGGTAGCGCGTGATCGCGCCGCCGTTCGTCGCGGGCTCGGTCCACGTAACCGTCTGGGTCTGCCGAACGACCGAACCCCTGACGGTCGGAGCGCCCGGCGGATCTACGGTCGGGGTCGGTGGCGGATCGGGTTCGGGCATCGGTTCCGGCTCGTCGTCGTCATCGTCCTCGCCCTCGTCCGTGTCGCCGTCATCTTCCTCGCTGTCGCCGGTGTCGCCATCGTCTTCCTCGCCGTCACCGCCGCCGGTGTCTTCGTCCTCCTCCTCGCCTTCGTTCTCATCGTCATCGCTACCGGTATCGTCGTTGCCGTCTTCCTCGTCTTCGTCCCCGTCGGCGTCGCTGTCGTGCGACGGCGGCGTCTCGCCGGTCCGATACACGGCGAGCTTGAACAGGCCGCTCGCCCCGTTGTGCGGATACACGGTCAACGAGTGGGTCGCGGGCCCGAGCGCTTCGGACCAGGTGTCGTCGAGAGTTCCGCGGTTGTTCGAACACTCGCTCTTGGCTCCGACGCGGCAGTCGAAGTCCGCGGTCATCCCGGAGATCAGCACCGAGACATTGGCGGTCTCCGCCAGCGTGAACCTGAACGTGCTCGACGAAGACGTCGTCACCTGGCTCGTGAACGGCAGGATCCTTGCGATCGGCGAGGGAAGAGGATCCGCGACATACGACAGGGTCAGCGTGTAGTCGCCCCTTCCGCCGTAGAACGGGTACACCGAGAGCGTGTGGATCCCCGCCGGCAGGCTCTTCTCCAGCGAGTCGTCGCGGGCGCCGCCCCGGTTCGTGCAACTCCAGGTCGACGTCGAATCGCTCACGGTATCCGGACTGTCGCTGCTCGGAAGGGGGGCCGACTCGTAGAGCTTGCAGTCGAAGTCCCGCTTCATCCCCGTCAGCTTGACGCCGAGCTTCCCGGCGTGCTCCAGGCGGATCCGGTAGCTCCGCGAAGGCGCGGACGCGGCCGTGATGACGACCGGGTCCTTCCCGTCGCCGCCTACGCGAAGATACGCCGCCGGCACGCATTCGAGTTCCCCGTCGCCATCCGTGTCCTCGAATCGGCCCCAGCAGACGTCCCACGTGACGTCACCGCATCGCGGGTCACCCGGGAACAGCGTGCAATCCGGCGAGCAATCCCGGTGGAACGGGTTCAGGTCGCAGTAGCCCGGGCAGCCCGGCGCGGGGAAAGCGCATGCGCCGGTTTCGTCATCGTCGTCGCGTCCGGTCCGGCAGCCGCCTGCATCGGTCCCAGAACACTCGATGTCGGGGTTGCCGCCGCCGTCGTCGTCGTCATCGTCGTCGTCTTCGGTGCAGTCTTCATGGTCGGGCGTCTCGGCGCAGTCGACCGGGTGGTCGTCGCGCAGGAACTCGTGAGCGAACTTGCAGTCGACCTCCTCGGACAACTCCCGGACGTCCAGCGAGACGTCCGTCATCATTGCCTTGGTCGCCCGGCACGCTTGGGCGTTTGCGTAGTCGGGATGTTCGGGTCCGACTTCGGTGATGTGATGCAGGCCGATGGTGTGGCCCATCTCGTGCATCAAGCTCTTGTGCAGGTACTCGCCATTCTCGCCGCAGATGTTTGTCGGCGCATCCTGGTACACGCGGATCGTGCGCGGTTGCCCGTATCTCAGTATCGCTGCAACGATTCCTCCTATTGAGATCGACCTTGAAGTAATCGTAGGTGCCTCTCACGATGGTCCAGACCCGTGCTCCCTTGGGTGCCGGATTCTCGTCCGTGGCGTGATGCATCTCCGGCGTCGATGCTTTGCACCCGTTCCACCCCCTGACGGCTTGCTCGATCCTGCTCCCCGCTATCGAATGGCTGCTGTCGTCAGACGACTTGTAATAGATGTTCTCGGGTATCGGGCCTCGATTCTGGTCGCGCTTGAGAGTGCATTGAGTCGTCTCTTGGGCTTGAGCCTCGGCTGTCGGGTAGAGAGTAGGAGCGACGAGAGTTACGAGAATCGCCCGAACGATCACGGCTCGATCTCGCAGCCGACGGTCGCGCCGCCGTTGCGACTGATGACCGTCGGCTCGCAGCCACGCTCAACCGCACGTGCCCATGCCTTCCCGAAATGCACCCGCTCCATGGATTGTTGATCGGCTCTCGCCAAGTGGTCCGTCTGCGTAAACAGGCCTCTTGTCTCGAGCTCGAAAACGAGGTTCGTCACGTCTTCGAGCGTCATTCTCGCGTGACCTCCGAACCCACCGAACCTCCACTCGAGAACGCCATCGTTCAGTTCCGCATACCAAGCGTCCGATGGTCCCAAGAACACCGTGCCATCTCGCCAGCGTCCGATCAGGACGATCTCCGAACCCACTCGTGGCTGATACGGGCCACGGAAGTCCCCCGTACCGATCTGTCCCCGATCCCCACAGAACACATGGCCACGGGCTACCAGTTGCCCGATCGGAATCACCGCATACTCGGGTGATGGCGAGCGGTTCGTCAGAGGCTCCACGTCCGCGAGACGTACGAGGGCCTTCGGATAAAACCCCGTACCGAATCCGAGCGCAACTGAGTCGATCGTCGCCTTCACCGCCACCTCGGAGAGAAGCAGGATGGATCCCAGATTCTCCGCGATCTTGTCGCCCCAGCCGATCGAACCCTTGGGCGGGCAGAACCTCTTCGGCGGTACGGTTCCTTCCTCGAGTCCATGCTCGGCAACAGAACCGAATAGCCTCTTGAAGTCCGCGACCTGCTCCTCGAACTTCTCGCGCGAGTTGGCGGGGATCCGGGACGACACGCTGCCATCGGGATTCAGCGCAACCGACACGGACATCCATTCGTGCCCCCAATCGGCCCAGTAGCGGCCCCACGTCTCCGGAAGCGGCGGCTTCTCCTGGCCGATCACTGCCGGTCCGAATGCGAGCGTCAACGTGGTGATCAGAACGAGGTGTCTCAAGCGCGCTACTCCTGTCGTGTGGTCGGTGATGCGTGTGATCGGGCTTCGCCCGTCACGCCCGCCATCGGCTTCAACCTGCCAGACGACGGCAAGCCCGTCAAGCCGCCGTCGCAGCCTCCGCGCTCCGGACTTCAGATTCGGCCGCTACGCCACTGGGGCAGGGCGGCGTGATGGGTCTTCCAGCGTGTGGTCGTCGACACAGTCGCGGTTCAGGCTCGTGCCCGCGATCGGACGGCTGGTTCAGGGAACCTCCTGGCCGCCGCGTCCAGCCCGAAACGCCTCGTCCCGCTCGGCCCGCAGGCGAAGCCCCTCCCGGAAGCGCTCGATGTTCGCCTCGGCGCGGCGCCTGAGCCGCCGGTGTTTGAACTCGGCCTCGAGCAGGAGCAGTTCGTCCCACCCCAGGCCCTCCTCCGTCCAGTGGTACTCGTGGGTGAGGAGCTGGATCTGGTCGTAGCGGTCTAGCAGCGACGTCACCACGCCTTCGCGCCAGACCTGGGTGCTGTCGGAGAGGTACTTGATTCGCTCGAAGTACAGCGGATCGTAGGCGTCGACCACGCCGGGGATCGGCAGGGTCCGCCCCGACCGCATCGGCATGTGGGGGCTCGCGGCCTGGACGCGGGTACCGAAGAAGCTCTCCATCAGCTCGATCGCACGGCCCGCCAGCGCGACCGGATCGCCGCCCGAACGCTCCAGCAGAGCCAGGTCGTAGTGGAAGCCGAGGTCGTGCCCCAAGTCGAGGACCTTTTCGACCGCCTCGGCGCCATCGGCCTCGAAGAGGTTGTAGTCGGAACCGATCTGCACGAAGAAGGTCGAGCGGACCCCGGCGTCGTGGTCGGCCCGCGCCAGGGTCAGCGCGGCGTCGAGACTGAACTCGACGTCGTGGCGCATCAGGACGAAGCGCTCCACGTCGAGCAGCGCCTTCCCCATCGGCGCCACCTCCCCGAACGAGAAGGTGCGGTGGGTCGAGGTGATCCGCGCCAGGATCTCCCGGTAGTGGTCCAGGGTGAAGTCGAGGTCCGGATCGGAGGGACGAGCCCGGGAGCGTGCGTTCATGTCGGCTGCCACGAGACTTCTCTCCAGACCTCGGTCGCCAGGTCGTCGACCGGACGCACGCCTCCTTCGTCGATCCAGTCGATCAGGCGGCCGGTCACGTCAGGGTAGTTCATGGGCGCCGGCTCCGGGGTGTCGATCCAGGACTCGACGGAGTCCACCGTCAGCCGCTCGACGACGGTGCCCAGGCCAAGCGCCACCAGCGCCCGGCCGTTGAGAAACTGCTCCGGGTGACGGCCGATGGGTTGTACGAGGAGGCGGCGGCCCAGATGCAGCGCCTCACTGATCAGCGAGAAGCCCGCGTTCGTGATCACACCCGAGCAGGCGACCAGGTCGGTCAGGAACGCCGCGCGGTCGTAGGGACGGATCGAGACGTTGCCGCGCTCGACCGGCTCGGGCACCGGCCGGTAGGCGACGAACCGGCGGTGCGGCAGGCGGCCGAGCAGCGCCGTGATGCTCTCCTCGCTCTCCGCCGGCAGGTAAACGAGGAACCGCTCGTCCGTGTCCGGCGGCCGGCCGGCCCTCGCCGCCGCGACCAGGTCGGGACTGATCGTTGGGGGCAGATTCGCGCCGCCGAAGCGATGCCAGTGGAGACCGACCGCGGTCCGGACCGGCGTGTAGACCGGAGCGAACATCCGCAGCATCCACCTTGCCGGCCCGGTCCGGCCCGGCAGTCGCAGACGCCGGTGGAATGCGTAGAGATGGCCGACGCCGATGCTGGGCCGCCGGCAGCGACGAGCGATCCAGGCGGAAACCGGCTCGTAGTCGGTCAGCACGAGATCGAAGCCGGACGCATCGAAGCTGCGCACGTCGCGCAGGAAGCGCACCACCCGTAACTGCCGAATCGTCTGAAGCAGCCGCACTCGGCCTCCGGCTGCCTGACCCGTGAACCCCTCAAGCAGCGTGTGACTCGCCCGGATCTCCGGGTCGGCGAACGCCGCGGAGGATCGTCCGGTGAGCAGGCAGTGGACCTCGTGGCCCCGGCTCCGCAAACCGGCCACCATCGCCGCCGACCGCACGAGATGGCCGTGGCCCGTGCCCTGAACGCCGTACAGAATCCTCATGACCGAGCCCGTCGTGCTGTGCCGGACCAGAGCACCCGGGCGGAAGGTAGCACCCGCCGACTCGCCGTCGCAAGCATCCGCCGCTGTTACACTGACCGTCCGACTGAACTTCCTCGTTTCTTTGCCGGTTCTTCCCGTTGCGTACCAGGGAGCGCGGTCTGATCCCCGCGTTGCAATCAGCAGGGGGGTGACATCACGCGCGTTCTCATCGCAGGCATCGACGGCTACCTCGGTTGGCCGTTGGCGCAGTACCTGACTGCTCGAGGTCACCAGGTTGCCGGCATCGATGCCGGCTTCCGCCGCGAATGGGTCGCCGAAATGGGCGGCCGCTCGGCCCTGCCCGTCGCCTCCGTCGAGGCACGCCTCGACGCCTTCGAATCCGTCTGCGACACGCGCCCCCACGTCGTCCAGGGCGACCTGACCGACAGGGACGTCGTCTACCGGCTCTTCGAAGAGGCCCGGCCGGAGGCGATCGTCCACCTGGGCGAGTGCCCCTCGGCGCCCTACTCGATGATCGACGCGGACCACGCGATCTGGGTCCAGCGCAACAACATCGAGGGCACGATGAACGTGCTCTACGCGATGCGCGACCTGGCGCCCGAGGCGCACCTGGTCAAGCTCGGCACGATGGGCGAGTACGGCACGCCGAACCTGGACATCCCCGAAGGCTTCTTCGAGATCGAGTACCGCGGCCGCCGCGACCGCCTGCCCTTCCCCCGGCAGGCCGGCTCCTGGTACCACTGGAGCAAGGTCCACGACAGCAACAACGTGATGTTCGCCTGCCGCATCTTCGGGCTCCGGGCCACCGACGTGATGCAGGGCGTCGTCTACGGCACCCGCTTCTTCGGCAGCTCCGCCGACCACCCCGCCGATCCCGCGCTCCACACCCGGCTGGACTTCGATCAGGCCTTCGGCACGGCGCTCAACCGCTTCTGCTGCCAGTCCGTGATCGGCGAGCCGATGACCCTTTTCGGCCTCGGCAACCAGCGGCGCGGCTTCCTGCCCATCTGCGATTCGATGCAGTGCCTGACCCTGGCGGTCGACAACCCGCCCGAGGCGGGCGACTACCGGGTGTTCAACCAGTTCGAGGAGACGTACACCATCTCGGAACTCGCCTCCAAGGTCGCCGCCGTCGCATCCGACATGGGCCTCGATCCGAGAATCCGGCGGATCGAGAATCCCCGCAAGGAAATGGAAGAGCACCACTACAACCCGGACCACGACCATCTGCTGGCGCTGGGCTACCAGCCGACCCGCGACATGGACTCGGAGATCCGGGCGATGCTCGAAGACCTCCTGCCGCACCACGACCGGATCGCGGCGAAGCGGGACGTGCTCCTCCCCGACATCCGCTGGGACGGCAGCCGGCGGAAGTCGATCTTCCTGGATGGCTCGAACGGCGCGGGGCCGGAAGAAGCGGCCGGCGAGCCGCCGTCAGTCGACGAGCCGGAAGCGCGTGCCGCAGATGTGGATCACGCCGTCGTCGCCGAGGCAGCCCCGGTCGCGCGCCGCTGAACGGGCGCGGTCCGCGTCCACCGCGCGCACGTCGATTCCGCCCAGGCCCTCGGGCCGGCCGTCGACCGGCAGCACGAAGCGCAGGTCGGCGTTCTCGAACGGAATCGTCGGCACGCCCTCGACGTCGTGCAGAGGGATCTGCGCGATCTCGCTCCACCGAGCCGCCAGCCGGGGCGGGTCCGGGGTCTGGATCTCCCCCGCGACGATCGCGTCGATGACGTCCGTTCGCCGGCAACGCTGCCAATTGTCGCCGGCAGGCTCCCACGGCCCGTCAGGCTCGAGACCGTTGGTCTGGCAGTCGATCTCGAAGAAGGTGCCGCCGGTGTCCTTGGGATGGAGCTGCATGTTCTGGAAGCCGTGGCGCTCGAAGTCGTTGACCAGGCGGATGCCCAGCTCCTCGACCCGCCGCCGGCGCGGGGCATGGTCGTCGCACTGGGTGATGAACATGTAGCCGCCGTCGCCGCCGCGCTTCTCCAGGTAGCGGCCGCCCGCCGTGTTCTCCTCGACTGGCGCGACCACCTCGAGTAGCTGATTGCCGATCGGCAGCAGGGCGTTTTCCAGGCCGAACCGGCCGACGCCCGGGTCGTTGTAGCAAACCTCGATGTCGAACACGGCCTCCAGGTCGTCGACGACCGGGGCGAGTTGTTCGGCTACCAGACAGATCTGCCGCAGGCGCAACCACATGACGAGTCTCCTTCGGGTGCTTCGGTTCGGACGGAAGGCCGGATCATGGCACGAATGCCCGGCGCGCCGCCGATTCGTGTCGCGGCTACGACTCCGGCCAGGAACCGCGACCTTCCAGCAGGAAGGTCAGGTGCGGGTGGTACAGCGCCGGTTCCAGCAGGAACGAGTCGTGCCCCTTGTCGGAGTGCACGATGATCCTCATGCAACTCACGCCGGCATCCTCGAGCGTCGCCATCAGCTCGCCCTGCTCTTCGGGGTAGTAGCAGACGTCCGAGTTGATCGAGAAGATGAGAAAGCGCTGGTCCCGGCAGCGCTCGAAGGCTTCCTGAAGGGAACCGACGCCGGCGGCCGCGGCCAGATCGAACTGGCTCCAGGCGTCGAGAATCCGCAGGTAGGAGTTCGCGTCGAAGCGGGCGGCAAACTTCCGGCCCTGATGCCGCATGTAGGACTCGATCGGGTGGTTCACGCCGTACCACGGTACGCCCGAGGCCTCGGCAACCGTGTTCCGGGCCCGCCGCCGCAGGGTACGCAGCGACACGAACGTCTTGTGGTTGATCTGGCGGGCGATCTTCATCCCCTCGAGCTCCGTACCCGGCGGGTACTCGCCGCCGTCGAAGCGGGGGTCGTTGGCGACCGCCTGGATCTGCTCGAAGTTGTGGATCCGCTGGAGAGGCGTCACTTCCATGCCGGCCGCGATCACGACGACGTTGCGAACCCGCTCCGGGAACATGACCGCGAGATCGAGCACCGCCATGCCGCCGGTCGACGGTCCGATGCCCGCGTGCAGCACGTCGATTCCCAGCCGGTCGACCAGGCGCATCGCGGCGCGCACCGAGTCGGAGAACCGTACCCGGGGGAAGGACGGGCCCCAGCGCTCGCCGGTGGCCGGGTCGATCGACAGCGGGCCCGTCGATCCGTAGCAGCCGCCGATGTAGTTGACGCAGATGACGCAAAAGTGGTCCGTGTCGATGGCCCGACCGGGGCCGATGAACTCGTGCCACCAGCCGACCACCATCTCGTCGGTCCAGGCGTCGCCGAGGCCGGGAACGCCGTGGTTCGTACCCGCCGCGTGGTGGCTGCCGGTCAGAGCGTGGAACAGCAACACGACGTTGTCGCGCGCGGCGTTCAGTTCGCCGTACTGCTCCCAGGCCAGGGTGAAGCCGGACAGGGTGTCGCCGCAGCGGAGTTCGAGCGGTTCGTCGAAGTGCTCGAACCGGGTCTCGACGACGCCGATGTCGCCACTGGCCGCCGTCGGCTGCAGGTCGCGAACCGTCTCCATGCGCCAACCCTATGGGCTTATATCGGAGAACGCTACGGCGGCGACGACAGACCGCGCGGCACCAGCGCCCAGTAGCGGCCCCGGTGCGCCATGCGGCCGGCGATCGCCCGCGCCCGCTCTCCGGCACCCCAGAAGACGTCGCCCCGCACCGCTCCCCGGATCGCCCCGCCCGTGTCCTGGGCAACCAGCAGCCACTGTCGCCGCTCGTCGGGAGCATCGGCGACCGCGGCCGGGACCATCGCATCGAGCCAGACGGGAACGCCGAGCGGAACGTGCAGCCGGTCGACCGCCAGGGAACGCTCCGGGGTCAGGGCGACGCCCTGCGCGCCGATCGGGCCGTCGCCGCGGATCTCACGGAAGAAGACGTAGGAGTCGTTCGTCGCCATGACCTCGTCCGCGCGGTCGGGATGCTCCCGCAGCCAGGCATCGATCGACTGCAGCGACACCTCCTCCAGCGTCAGTTCGCCCAGGTCGACCAGGGTGCGGCCGATCGCATGGTAGGGGTGGCCGTTCTGCGCAGCGTAGCCGACCCGGAAGACGGTTCCGTCGTCGAGTTCGACCCGCCCCGATCCCTGGATGTGGAGGAAGAAGGCGTCGATCGCATCGTCCACCCAGATCAACTCCAGGCCGCGGCCCGCGAGCGAACCGGACGCGATCGCCTCCCGGTCGTCGTACGGCTGGAGGCTCCCGCCCTGAACGCGGCCCGCTACGCGGCGGCCCCGCAGATCGTCGCGGAATCGGCCGAGGTCCACCATGACAAGGTCTGACGGCTGCGTGTACAGCGGCACGCCGTACCGCTCGCTCCGGCGGCGGCTGCCATGAAGCAAAGGCTCGAAGTAGCCTGTGAAGAGGCCGATCCGGCGCGACCAGCCCGAGCCTTCGCCCGGCCGGCCGCCGGTCTCCTCCACGTCGGACCGAGCAAGCGGTACCGCGACGAGTTCGCGCTCGATGACCGCGCGGACTTCCTCCTGGCCGGCTTCGTCTCCCAAGCCGCGCAGGGCGCCGCAGAACGGCCGCCAGTCACCGGGAGTGCCGCCGAGATCGACCGGGTTCAACGGCCGGTCCGCTGGCTGCGCCAGGACGCGATCGCAACTCCTGAGCAGCGCCGGCAAGGCCTCGAACACATCGTCAGCGCTCCAACCCGGCAGCGAAGCGACCTCGACCGGCGGCCCGTAGACGGCGACCGCCGGCGCCTCGGGCGCCGCCGGCGGCTCGGCTCCTCCAGGCGCCCCCAGCCATCCCACGATGCGTTCCGGACCGATCGCCAGGACGGTCGCCACCAGCGCCCAGCCAAAGACCACGAGCAGCGCGATCCGCATCCCGCGTTCCCGCGAGAATCTTCCCCGTTCCGACCGCGGCGCCATGCAGTCGAGACGCTAGCAGCAGCGGGCGGCGGGTACGCTCTCGGCCATGACCGAACGCCCACTGCGCTGGCTGTTCTTCTACGACTGCATCTACCCGGAATCGCTCGGGGGCGTCGAGCACCGGAACTACGAGCTGGCACGGGAGCTGGGTCGGCTCGGCCACGAGGTCGTGCTGTCGGGCTGGGCTGAGGCACCGACCGAACCCCACCCGAACGTCCGCGTCGAACCGGTGGCCAGGGCGAGCCGGCGCTACCTGGCACGTGGCCGCAGGTCGGGCATCGAAGCGCTGACGCTCGCCTCCCAGGTGCGCCGCATTCCGCTCGACGACATCGACATCGTCGAGACCGCGAACATCCCCTATCTGCACTTGCCGCTACTGGCCAGGCGCTGCCGACGGCGGCGGATTCCGCTGCTCGTCACCTGGCACGAGCACTGGGGCAGCTACTGGCGTCGGCACCGGCCTCCAGGCCGGTTCGGCCCGGGCATGTGGCGGTTCTACGCTCTCTGCGAACGGCTGTCGCTTCGTTTCGGCACGCAGGCGGTGGCGGTCAGCCGGCTCACCGCCAACCGCGTATCGACGGTGCGCGGCGATGCCGTCGACGTGATCCCGAACGGTATTCCGTTCGAGAGAATCCGGGCCCTCGCGGCCGACGCGGACGCGTCCGCACCGCCCCTCGTCTACGCCGGCCGGTTGATCCCGGAGAAACGGATCGATCTGTTGCTCGACGCGACGGCCAGGCTGGCGACAGCCGAGGTCGGCCGCCAGCTCATCGACGAGCACGGCGCCCTGCTCCGGATCATCGGCGGCGGACCGGCGGAAGACGACATCCGCGCGCACATCGAGCGCGAGAACCTCTCCGGCGTCGTCGACTTCGCCGGCCGGCTGCCCGGGAACGAGGACGTATGGCGTGCCGTAGCCGGCGCCCAGATCGCGGTACAACCCTCCGCCCGGGAGGGCTTCGGGCTCTTCCCGCTGGAGGCGATGGCCGCGGGCGTGCCGGTGGTGCACTGCCGGTCGCCGAACAGCGCTGTGTCCGAGCTGGTTCGGAACGGCCGGGAAGGATGGGCGGTCGACCCCGACGCCGGCGAACTGACCCGCCTGCTGCAGCGGCTGCTCGACACCCCCGCGCAACTCGCCGCCGCTTCGAGCTCGGCGGTCGAGCGCGCGGCCGGCTACGACTGGCGGCAAGTGGCCGCCCAGGTCGTCGAAACCGGGAGCGAACTGGTCCGGCGCGAGCAAAGCTGAGGGGCCGGGTCCGAAGGCCCGAACTGCTGTAGTGTCTGCGCCGTCGTGGGCACCGTGCTGCAGGTCGAGGTATCGGCGGGCGAACTCGTCGACAAGATCACGATCCTCGAGATCAAGGCCGAAAGGATCGCCGACCCGGACAAGGTCGCCAACGTACAGCGCGAACTCCGGAGCCTGGTCGCCGCCCGCAGCGCGGCGCTGCCGAGTTCCCGGGAACTGGACGAGCTGACCGCGGAACTGCGCGGGATCAACGAGCGGCTGTGGGAAATCGAGGACGACATCCGCGATTGCGAGCGGAAGAGCGACTTCGGCGAGCGCTTCATCGAGCTCGCCAGGGCCGTCTACCGCACGAACGACCGGCGCGCGGCCGCGAAACGCGGCATCAATGAGCTGCTGGGCTCCGAACTGGTCGAAGAGAAGGACTACGCCGACTACTGAGGAGGTCAGGCTCTCCTACCAGGTGCCCTCGTTCGGCATCGAGGCCCACGGCTCCTCCACCGGCAGCGAGCCGCCTTCCTGCAGCAGTTCGATCGAGATCCCGTCGGGCGAACGGATGAAGGCCATGCGGCCGTCCCGAGGCGGCCGGTTGATCACGACGCCCTGATCCTGGAGCGACCGGCACGTGCCATAGATGTCCTCGACCTCGAACGCCAGGTGGCCGAAGTTCCGGCCACCGGTGTAGTCCTCGGGATCCCAGTTGTACGTCAACTCAAGCAGCGGCGCGGTCCGCTCGCGGGCCAGCTCGACGTCCGAGGGCGCGGCCAGGAAGACGAGCGTGAACCGTCCCTGCTCGCTGTCGAACCGGCGCATCTCGACCATCCCCAGCTTGCCGCAGTAGAAATCGATCGCCTCCTCCAGGCTGCGAACGCGGACCATCGTGTGCAGGTACTTCATGCCTCGCCTCCCTGATCGCTGCCGGCGGCTCCGTTCTGGCCGGCCGGACGATCCGGTAGCTTACGCTCCGTGCTGATCAGACCGGTAGTTCAACGAGTGATCGATTCCCCGATCACCCAGGTCGGACGCTGGAAGGAAGCGGCGGCCCCCCACCTACCGCTCATCGACGTCTCCCAGGCCGCCCCGACCTACCCGCCCGCTCGGGAACTGCGCGACCACATCGCAGCCGTTGCTCAGAGTGTGGCCACGGCGACGTACACGGACCAACAGGGGATCCTCCCACTTCGCGAGGGCCTTGCTCGCTCTCTGACGGTGGACTACGACGCCCCGGTCGCGGCCGAGAGCGTCGCGGTCACCGCCGGCTGCAACCAGGCCTTCTGCCTGGCGATGATGGCGCTGACCGAACCGGGCGACGAGGTCCTGCTGCCCCTGCCCTCCTACTTCAACCACGACATGTGGCTGCGTTCCCAGGACGTGGCGCCGGTCTACCTGGAACCCGGCCCGGACATGACCCCGGACCCGGCGGAGGCCGCGGCCGCGATCACCGACAGAACACGCGCCATCGTCCTGGTCACGCCGAACAACCCGACCGGCGCCGTCTACCCGCCGGCCCTAATCGAGAGCTTCTTCGAACTCGCCCGAAGGCGCGGGCTGGCGCTCGTCATCGACGAGACCTACCGGGAGTTCCGCGACGACTCCGAACCGCCGCACACGCTCTTCTCGCGTCCCGACTGGAGCGACACGCTGATCCACCTCTACAGCTTCTCCAAGGCCTACTGCATGGCTGGCTACCGGATCGGCTGCATGGCCACGAACCCCGGCCTGCTCCGGGAAACGCTGAAAATCGCCGACTGCGTCGCTCTCTGCCCATCCCACATCGGCCAGTTGGCAGCGACCTTCTGCCTCGAACACCTCGACGACTGGAAACGCGAGTACCGCCGCACCGTCCGCGACCGCGTCGCCTACGCCGCCCGCCGCCTACGCGAAGCGAAGACCGGCTTTCAAGTCGTCTCCTCCGGCGGCTACTTCGTCTACCTTCGCCACCCCTTCACCGACCGCTCCTCAGCCTCCGTCGGCCGCAGCCTCGCCGAAGACCACGGCATCCTCTGCCTGGCCGGCTCCATGTTCGGCCCGGGCCAGGACCGCTACCTCCGCCTAGCCTTCGCCAACGTCGACCTCCCCGCCATCGACGAGCTGGTAACGCGGCTCGGCCGGATCGGGTAGGTGACACCCGCCTGGACCGGTGCCACGCGACCCGGTGCGGTCCTGCCTGCGAGCGTCCGCTGGGAACCTCACCTCCGGCCCCGCCGGCAGGCGGCCTGAACCGACTCAATCCGGCGCGCGGATCTCGAAGTCGACGGAGCCGGACTCCGGGTCGGCGTCGATGACGACGGAGCGGCCCTGGAACCAGGGGCCGGGGTTGACGACGCGGGTCGGGCCGACCGTGCCGGCGCCGATGGATTCGTGGATGTGGCCGGAGAAGACGAGGTCGGGCTGGTGGCGCTCGACGGCGTCGCGGAGCGACTTCGAGCCGACGTGCTGGCCGCGGGCGAGGTCGCAGGCGGTGCCGAAGGGCGGCTGGTGGGAGACCAGGATCGTTGGCCTGCCTTCGACCGAGGCGGCGTTCTCGAAGGCCTCGGCGGCAACCCGCTCGTAGTCTTCCTCGGTCCGCTCGTAGGGAAGGTCGCCGAAAGGGAGACCGCCGGAGAGGCCGAGGAAGCGGACGCCGTCGATCACGCGAGCCCGACGATCGAGGTCGATGTCGATCTCGCGGAAGTAGTCCTCGACCGGCGGCTGGTCGCAGTTGCCGCACACCGCCAGCACCGGCACACCGGAGTCAAGCAGCGGCTCGACGATGCGGCGGGCATGGTCCGGGCCGAGAAAGTTCGTCAGATCGCCGGCCAGGAGCACCAAGTCGAAGCTGGACGGGTCCGGCAGGCGCGGCGGCCTCTTGCCGGACCAGTGTAAGTCGACGACGCCAAGGATGCGCAGCGTCAAGGTCGGTCCCCGGCCGTTCGGCCGTCAGTGAACCAGCGAAGGAGTCGAGTGGGCCGACTCCTGGGGTTCGTCGTCCAGGCCGTGGGACATGACGAAGACCCATGCGGCCATGCGCTCACTCTCCGTCTCCGAGATCAACTCGAAAACGTACTCGTTCTCGTGCTCGCCCTGGAACGACTGGACATAGGCGACGCGCTCGCGGTCGATCAGGATCTCTCCAACCAGGCGCTTGCCGTAAACGAGCTGCGCGATCAGGAGAGTGTTCTCCTCCGCAACGAACTGCCAGTGGAAGTCTTCGTCGTCGCAGAGCAAGGCGTCGACCGATCCGGCCCGGATGACGCAGTTCGGATGGAGGACGAGCCAGTTCCAGAAGGTATCGAGATCGAGCGTGACCCGGGATCGCTCGACCGCGGTCGGGGCGGTCATCGCGCCATCGTATCCAAGCGGCGCTAGAGTGCGCCCCATGACGAACGGATCACCCTGGACAGGACTCGGTACGCCGCGCTTCGCCTTCGAACGCGGCCTGCACGACCTCGGCAACGGCTCCTTCGCCTGGCTGCAGCCGGACGGCGGCTGGGGCTGGAGCAACGCCGGCCTGATCGTGAGCGGCGACGAGTCGCTGCTCGTCGACACGCTGTTCGACCTCCCCAACACGCGCGAGATGCTCGACGCGATGAAGAAGGCGCACACGGCGGCGGCCGACATCGACCGGCTGGTGAACACGCACTCCAACGGCGACCACACCCACGGCAACGAGCTCGTCGCCGGCGCCGAGATCGTCGCCTCGAAGACCGCCGTCGCCGAGATGGAAGCGACGACACCGGAGGCGCTCGCGGCGCTGATGCGAGCGGCTCGCGCCGACGGAGGCCTGGTCGGCGACTTCCTGGTCGAGTGCTTCGGCAGCTTCGACTTCGAGGGGATCACCCACACGCTGCCGAACCGGACCTTCGACGGCCAGTTGACGCTCACGGTGGGGGACAAGCGAGTCGAGCTGACCGAGGTCGGGCCGGCTCACACCGCCGGCGACACGATGGTCCACGTCCCGGACGACCGCACCGCGTTCACCGGCGACATCCTGTTCATCGAGGGCGCGCCGATCATCTGGGCGGGACCCGTCCAGAACTGGATCGACGCCTGCGACCTGCTGCTGAGCTGGGATCTTCTGACGATCGTGCCGGGCCACGGCCCGATCACCGACAACCGTGGCGTGGAGGCCATGCGCGCCTACCTCGTCTACATCCGAGACGATGCGAGGAAGCGCTACGACGCGGGATTGTCCGCGCGCGACGCCGCGTTCGACATCGCCCTCGGAGACTTCGAATCCTGGGGCGACAGTGAACGGATCGCGATCAACGTGGATTCGCTGTACCGGGAGTTCAGCGGCGCCGCCGGCGAACGCACCCACATGCAGGAGCTGTTCACGCGGATGGCCGAACTGGCACAGGCGCGCAGGCGCTAGCGCGCCGGCTTCCGACGCTTGACCCAACCAGGGACCGACAACAGAGGGGAGAGGCAAGGATGGATCTGGGAATCCAGGGAAAGAAAGCCGCCGTGGCCGCGTCATCGACCGGACTCGGCTTCGGCTGCGCCAGGGCGCTGCTCGAGGACGGCGCGGAAGTTGCGATCTGCAGCCGCAGCGAGGAGCGGATCAGGGTAGCCGCCGCGGAACTGGGCGCCGGCGCCGTGCCCATCGTCGCCGACATGTCCACCGAGGAAGGCGCGCGTTCCTTCGTCGAGCAGGCGACCGAGAAGCTGGGCCAGGTCGATATCCTGGTCGCCAACGCCGGCGGCCCGCCGCCCGGTTCCCCGGCCACCACTTCGATCGACGGCTACCGCGAGGCAATCGACCTCAACCTGCTGTCGACGATCGTCATGTGCCAGGCGGCTCTCCCCGGCATGCGCGAGCGCGGCTGGGGGCGGATCGTGGCGATCACCTCGATCGGCGCCCGCCAGCCGATCGGCAACCTTGCCGCCTCCTCCGTGGCCCGCGCCGGCGTCAGCAGCTTCCTCAAGACCCTGTCGGCGGAGGTCGCCCGGGACGGCGTGACGGTCAACTCGGCCCAGCCCGGCATCCACGCCACCGACCGCATCAAATCCCTGGGCAACACGGACGTCGTGGCGCAGCGCGTGCCCACCGGGACACTCGGCACCGCCGAGGACTTCGGCAAGGCGGTCGCCTTCCTGTGCTCCGAGCCGGCGAAGTTCATCACCGGCACGAGCATTCTGCTCGACGGCGGAGCGTACACCGGGCTGATCTAGACGGCCCTGGAGCCGCGTCACCCGGCCGCGACTTCAAGCTCCGCGTCGAGAGCGGCCAGCCGACTCTGGCTCTCCAGCATCTCCTGCTCCAGTCGGGGACGCGCCGCGTCCGTTGCGGCCGCCAGCAGGCACAGGCTAACGAAGTACCCGACCCGCGCCGCCGTCTCCTCGGCGTCGACGACCCGGCGCGCCCAAAGAGGCAACCACACATGGGCGTGACCGAGCATGACCAGGGCCAACTGCTCGATGTCGACCGAAGGAACCAGGTCGCCGTCGGCAGCGGCCTGTCGCAGTTCAGCTTCCAGGTGCACCCTCGCGACCCCTTCGATCGGGCCATTCCCCGGGCGACGCCGTGGTCCAGGTTGATTGATGGGCCTCGCCAGACCGGGTGGTGACTCCCTTACGCCCAGCATCAGATCGACGATCGCACGAATGCGGTCGAAGGGCTCCGTTTCCTCGAGTTGCCCGATCCGGCGCTCCAGTTTCCGAGCTCCGGATCGGCGGAGGGCCTCGAGGATTTCCTCCTTCGACCCGTAGTAGTTGTAGAGGGTGGTGACATCGAGCCGCGCCTTGCGGGCCAACTCGCGCATGGTGCATGCCTCGACGCCTCCATTGGAGATCAGCTTCGTGGCCGCCTCCAGGATCCGCCGCTTGCGGCGACGCATGTTCAGTTCTCTTCGACCCGCCAAGAAACCTCCTCGCCCGGGAGCCCGCGCGCCCGGAATGGGCGCAGAGTCTACAGTCGATCCGACAGTTGTTCCAACTTTGTTGGTGTCACTGAAGCCACCCGTCCGGCTTCACGCCGGCCGGCGCACAAAGTCCTTCCCCGCCGCCCAGAGCGTCACGCAGCCAAGCCAGGACATGACCGCTCCCAGCGCATAGGCGTTCCGATAGCCGCCCGCCAGGTCGTGAGCCCATCCCAGCAGGAACGGCCCGAGCGCGACGCCGATCGAGGCGAGCAGCGTGCTCACCGAGTAGATCCGCGCGTAGCTCCTGGTGCCGAAAGCCTCGGCGATCAGGAGCGGCTGCATCATGAGGAAACTGCCGATGGTGAGCCCGAAGGCGCTGGACGTGACCAGCAGGCCCGCCACGCTCGTGCTCGATCCCAGGACGACCAGCGTCACCCCCTGAAAAACGAGCAAGACCAGCGAGAAACCGCGGTAGGGAATCCGCGCCAGCAACGCGCCGGAGGCCAGCCGACCGACGACGCTCGAGGCGGCCAGTACCGAGACCGCGAGGCCCGCCACACCCGGTTCGTGGACGCTGACGAGCCGAAACTGGTGGGCGATGGCGCCGACCTGCGCCATCAGGCCGAAGAAGAACGTGCCGGCGATGCCCAGGAAGTACCGCGAGCGGAACGCCTCCCGGGCTCCGACACCGGGCTCCTCGGCGCCATCGAACTCCCCCAGCCGGTCCTTCTCCCCGCGCGGCCGCGGAATCAGCCGCCACAGCGACACGGGCAGGATGCCCACGACGTACACGGCGGCCACGATCTCGCTGCCGCGCCGCAGACCGTACTCGCCCATCACCCAGGCCGCGAAGGGCGCGACCGCGATGCCGCCGACCGAGAGACCCGTGAACACCACCGACAGGGCGAGTGCCCGGCGGCGCGCGAACCACCGGGTGACGACCGTGCTCGCGGTCAGCATGTTCGTCGCGGAGAAGCCGAAACCGAAGAGGGCGAAGGCCGAGTAGACCTGCAGGATCGTCTCCACGCGACCGATCAGGACCAGAGCCGCGGCGCAGATCGCGACGCCCGCCGCGACGGACCAGCGGGCATCGACGCGCTCGATCACACTGGCGACGCCGAGGCCGGCGAAACCGCTCACGGCGAAGAAGATCGTCGGGGCAAGCGAGGCCGCGAAGACGGTCAGCCCGCGTTCGCGCGTCAGCGCCTCGAGTAGCACCGACTGGTTGTAGAAGCCGAGGCCGGACGAGAACATCATCATCACGAACAGGGCTCCGACGATCTGCCAGCGGGTGGAGATGCGCCGCATCAACGGGCCTCGCGCAGGGAGTCGATCGGAGGCCGCTGCAACGCGCCGACGCTGGCCAGGAGCCCCGTCGCGAGCGACAGCAGGCTGCCCGCGGCGAGCGCCCCGAACACCGCCCAGGGCCTGAACGACCAGGCAAGTTCGAGCTCCCGGGTCACCAGCCACCAGGCCGCCGCCGAGCCGAGCACGGCCGCCACGGCCGCCGCCGACAGGCCGACCAGGGCGTACTCAGCCGCGAAAGCTCGCAGCACATCGAAGCGGGTCGAGCCGATCGTCTTGAGCAGGGCCGCCTCACGGCCGCGTCGCGCCGAACTCGCGGCGACCGCGCCGGCCAGCGTCAGCAGGGCCGCGGCAACCGTGAAGCTGCCGAGCACTCGCACGCCGACCTGAAGGTTGCCCACCAGGTCGATCACCTTCTGGAGCACTTCCCGGATCCGGACCACGGCGACGCCGGGATAGGCGAGGTAGATCTCGTCCTGGATCCGCTGTTCGCGCTCCTGCGGCAACCAGGCTGCCGCGAGCCGGGTATGCGGCGCCCAGTCCAGCACTGCCGGCTCGACCACGAGGAAGAAGTTGATGCCGAAACCCTCCCAGTCCACCCGTCGCAGGCTGGTCACGGTGATCCGGGTCTCCCGGCCGCCCACCTCCAGGTCGATCGTCGAGCCGACGCTCACTCCGATCGTCTCCGCGAACTCCTGCTCGACACTGACCTCGCCAACCGCCGGATCGACCCAGGGCCGCGCCGCCGTCGCCGGCCCGGCGGCACCCCTGTTCCGGGTCTCGAGAATCACGTTGTCCTCGGGCAGCTCATCGAGGAAGGTCAACCGCATTTGCCGCCTCAGGGCCCAGCGGTTGCGGTCGTTCAGCCGCTCCGCCACCGGAACCCCGTCGATCGCCCGGACGCGGGCCATCACCACCGGCGCCGACTGCACCCTCCGGGCCCCCTGGCGCTCCAGGAGCCCTGCGAGGTCATCCCAGCCCGCCGCCGGCACGTTCAGGAGGAACGCGCTCGGCGCCTCCTCGGGAAGCCCGGCCGCCAGTTCGTCATGAAGGTGCCCCTGGACGACGAACATGGCGAGCAACACCATCAGGCCCATTCCCAGTGCGACCGAGGCCGCCAGCGTGCCCGACTCGGGCCTCGCCAGCGCCGCGACGCCGTACCGAAGCCAGGAGGAGCGGCACCTGGGCGCCAGGAACCGGGCCAGCCGCCGTAACAGCAGCGCCGCCAGGATCAACGCGACGACAGCCGCCGCCACCGCGCCCACGAACCGGAGCGCCAGCCACAGCGACCCGGCCTGAAGCGCCGTCGAACCCGCCACGCCGGCACCCACCGCGACCACGGAGAGAGCGCCCGCGAGCCGTGAACCCGGCAACGGTTCGGCGCCGCTGCGGAACACGCGCACCGGCGGCGCGCGCAGCACGACGAGCAGCGCCGGAGCCGAGAACGCCGTCGATACGCCGACGCCGAGAGCCACGCCCCGGAGGAAAGCCCAGGGCTGCCAGATCGAAACCGCCTCGACCGGCAGCGCGCCACCGAGGATCGCCGGCACGAGGAGGATGGAGAGCAGCCCGGCCACGCCGCCGATCACCCCGGCCACCAGACCCAGCAGGACCGCCTGGACGACGTACGTGCGCATCAAGTCCCGCGGCCGGGCCCCCAGGCACTTGAGCACCGCGAGCGCGTCGAGACGCTGGGTCAGCCAGGCGCGAACACCCTGGGCCACGCCGACGCCGCCGACCAGGAGCGACAGCAGCGCCACCAGGCCCAGGTAGCGCGAGAGCCGCTCGAGGTCCTCACGAATGCCGGGCTGGGCATCGGCGTAGGTCTCGACCCGCACTGCGCTGTCGTCGATCTCCTCGCGCAGGGCGTCCGCCCGCAGTTCAAGCTCTTCGAGCGAGTGCTCCCCCGGCAGCCGCACCAGCACCCGGTAGCCGCCGAAGCCCGCGAAGGGAAAGAGACCAGCCGCCTCCTGCGCGGCCACGCCCACGACGACCCGCGGCCCGAAGGCGAACGCCGTTGGCAGCCGGTCCGGCTCCGCTTCGAGCGAACCGATGATCCGGAGCGTCCGCCGGCCGAGACGAAGATCGTCGCCGACGTTCAGGCCGAGCCGGGACAGCGCTTCCGGCGACACGAGCGCGGAATGGTCGCCCAGGACGTCCGCCGGGCTCGTTCCGGAAGGCAGCGGCGGCTCCGTCACGAGTTCGCCATAGAACGGATAGCCGCCAGACACCGCCTTCAGCTCGGCCAGAAGGCTCGACGGGCCGTCGCCGCCCCGTTCGCGGGGCGAAGCGCGGCCCACCATCGCCGCCAGCTCGCGCACTTCGGCGCGAGCGGCCCCGGAGACGCGATCGATCGTCTCCAGCACGTCCTCCGGAACCGGGCCCCGCGAGCGAACCGCCAGGTCCGCCGCCAGCAGCTTCCGCGCCTCCCCCCGGATCGCGCCGTCGACGCTCGAGGCAAGTCCCGCGACCGAAACGACGGCGCCGACGCCGACCGAGAGGCACGCCACCCAGACCCAGACCCGCCCCAGGGAGCCCCGGAGTTCCCGCAGCGAGTACCGGAGCGCGACCCGCGGACTCACCGGGCACTTGCTTCCGCGACGCGGCCGTCCACCATGACCAGCTCGCGATCGGCGAGCGCGGCCACCGCCGGATCGTGGGTCACCAGCACCAGGGTCGATCCGAATCGATCCCGCAGCGCCATCATCGCATCGAGGACCGCCGCGCCGGTCACCGAGTCCAGGTTGCCCGTCGGTTCGTCGCCCAGGAGGATCCGCGGCTCGGCGGCGAACGCCCTGGCCAGAGCTACTCGCTGCTGCTCACCGCCCGAGAGTTGCGACGGATAGTGGTGGACGCGCTCCGCCAGGCCCACGTCCGCCAGGAGTTCCTCCGCCCGCCGGCCGGAGCGCCTGCGCCCCAGGAGGTCGAGCGGAAACTGGACGTTCTCGCGCGCGGTCAGGTTGGGAAGCAACTGAAACGCCTGGAAGACGAAGCCGATCTTCTCCCGCCGCAGCAGGGCCAGTTCGTCCTCGCTCAGATGCTCGATCGGCTGGCCGTCGATCAGAACGCTGCCCGCGGTAGGCCGGTCGAGTCCGGCAAGCAGCGCGAGCAACGTCGACTTGCCGGCCCCGGAGGGGCCCCGAACGGAAACGCACTCGCCGGCGGCCACCTCGAGATCGACATCGTCGACCACGACCAGGGTGCGTTCCCCCGAACGCAGTTCGCGACGCAGCCCCCGGGTCTCGAGACGGGCCGTAGCCCCCTGCGACGCGAGCGCCGCCGCCCCGGAAGCCTCCCCGGGACTCAAAGGAAGCCCAGCATCGCCCGCCACTGCTCGAGACTGTCCGGTCGGAGATAGGCGTTCCACATGAGTTCACGGCCGATCGTCGAGCTGGACTCGGGGCCGTAGTCGTGGCCCGGGTAGATCGCGAGCTCCGGCGGCAGGTTCTTCAGCCGCTGCAGCGAGCGGTACATCGCGTCGGCGTCGCTGTGCGGCAGGTCGATCCGGCCGATTCCCTGCACGAAGAGCGTGTCCGCGGTCAGCACGTGGCTGCCGGCGCGGAAGCAGCAACTGCCCGGGGAATGGCCCGGCGTGTGCAGCACCTCGACCGCCAGGTCGCCCAGTTCGAGGACGTCGCCGTCCCGAAACGACTCCACCCGGTGGGGCGGGCAACCGGTCATCTCGGCGCCGCGTTCCGCCTCGGCTTCGTGAATCAGCATCGGCACGTCGAACTCGGCGCGCAGCTCGCGCACCCCCGGGACGTGCTGGCCGAAGATGTCGCCGCCGATGTGATCCTGGTGGAAGTGCGTCGCCAGCACGCCGACAACGTCGTAGCCCTGCTCCTGCGCGATCTCGACCACGCGGATCGGCTCCCATGCCGGGTCGACGACCCAGGCACGGCTGGTCGACGGGTCGGCCAGCACGTAGACGAAGTTCGCCATCGGTCCGGCCTGGATCTGGATCAGGCGCGGTTCTCCGGCAGGGGGAGCGTCGCTCATCGTCCGCGGAATCTACCCCGCCGCGGGCCGCGGTTGTAATCTCCCCCGCCATGACGACCCGAGAAACACGCCGACTCTTCGACCTCTCCGGACGCACCGCCCTCGTCACCGGCGGCAGCCGAGGCCTCGGCCGCGAGATGTCGCTCGCCTTCGCCGCCGCCGGGGCGAACGTCGTCGTCACCAGCCGGAAGATCGATTCCTGCCGCTCCGTCGTCTCGGAGATCGAAGCGATGGGCGGAGAAGGCCTGGCCCATGCCTGCCACGTCGGCCGCTGGAACGACGTGGACGCCCTGATCGACGCCGCCTACGAGCGCTTCGGCAAGGTCGACGTCCTGGTAAACAACGCCGGCATGTCGCCGCTCTATCCGAGCCTCGCAGAGGTCAGCGAAGAGCTGTTCGACAAGGTCGTCGGCGTCAACCTGAAGGGGCCCTTCCGACTCGCCGCGGTGATCGGCGCGAGGATGGCCGAAGGCGACGGCGGCAGCATCATCAACGTGACCAGCACCGCCGCGATCCACCCGAGCGCCAACGCCGAACCGTACGGAGCGGCCAAGGCGGGCCTGAACGCCCTGACCGAGTCGCTGGCCCAGGCCTACGGCCCCAGGGTCCGGGTCAACGCGATCATGCCCGGTCCCTTCCTGACCGACATCTCCAAGGCCTGGGACCTGGAGGCATTCAACGAGCGGGCGAAGACCTCGATCGCGCTCGGCCGCGGCGGCGAGCCCGACGAGATCGTGGGCGCCGCGCTCTACCTCGCCTCCGACGCCTCGAGCTACACGACGGGCGCGATCCTGCGGATCGACGGCGGCAGTCGGTGACGATGGCGCTACGCGAGCCCCATCGCGCCCTCGCTGCGGTCGCCCTGGCGCTCCTCGCCTGCGGAGGCGACGAGTCGCCGCCGGTCGCCACCGATCTCGCCTCACATCTGGATCTGGCCGACGTCACGGCCGAATCGAGCGAGGTCGTACCGAGCGACTACGACCAGCGACGGGAACTGATGGCTGGCTGGTCCCCGCCCGAACAGGATGCCGAGGGCACCTTCGCCACAAACGAGGGACTCCGATCGGAGCTTGCCTGGCATCTCGCCTGGACGCGACCGCTCGAACTGGTGCTCACAGGTCGTTCCATGGCTGCCGCGAACGGCGCACCGACGAAGGTCGAGGTCTCCTGGAACGGCGAACTGCTCGGCGACCTCCGTCTGCCTGCGGACTCCGGCATGCAGGAGCACCGGCTGGGAGTGCCGCTTGATGTGCAACGAACTGGCGCCAACACCGTGCTTCTCGACTACTCCACGTCCGGCGCAGCGCCGACATTGCCGGAAGTCGCCTGGAGTCGCATCCGAATCGAGGGCGCCGGCACCGGCGCGAGGCCGGCGGTCGCCGCCGACGGCGCCTTGCAGCTGCCCTTCCGAACGGCAGTCGACTTCTACGTCATGCTGCCCGACGGCGGTTCTCTCGTGCTGGACGACATCGCGCTCTACGGTCCACAGGGCGCCTGGCGGAGCGCCGATCCCGCTCCCGCCCTTCTCGTCTCCGTTCATCGCTACCCGGCGGCGCCGGCCGCAGTGAGTGAGACGATCACGGAGGGGCGCGGGCGCGTCCGTCTGCGACCGCACCACCTCCCGATCAGGGTCCGCATCGAACCGGTGGCCGGCGCGCGACTGCCACAGGCCGAGGCGGGATTCCGCTTCTCCGGCGTATTGAACAGCGCGGGCAACCCGTGGCCGCACGCCGCCTCAACTACTTCCATACCGACGACCTCCCCCGGACCGGAAGACGCCGCCGCCAGTCCCGGGGAGAAGTTCCCTCACGTGCTCATCTTCCTCGTCGATACGCTCCGGGCCGATCGACTCGGCAGCTACGGCTACGACCGCCCGACCTCCCCGAACATCGACCGGTTCGCGGCCAGAGCCGTTCGGTTCGAGCACGCGGTGGCCCAATCCTCCTGGACCCGGCCGGCGACCGCCAGCATTCTGACCGGCCTCTATCCACACAATCACGGCGCTCGTAGCAGAAACCACGTTCTGGCCCGCGACGTTGCCTACCTGCCCGAGATCCTCCGCTCGATCGGCTATCGGGCGCTCGGCGTGTCCAGCAACAGCATTGCCGGACCGACCTTCGGGTTCCGCCGCGGTTTCAGCCACTTCAAGCAACTGCCGGAGAACCTCTCGAGCCCCGGCATCCACATTCCGGTGTGGCGGGTCGTCGACGAAACGCTGGACTGGCTTGAACGAATAGGTCCCGGGGACTCCTTCTTCGTGTTCATGCACGCGATGGATCCCCACGCTCCCTACTACCCCCCGGAACCGCACCGCTCGCGCTTCGCGCCCGACGCTCCCGCCGGCCCTTTGGGGACGAACATGGGCAAGTTGCAGCCCTTCGAAATCCCTCACCTGAGCGATGTCTACGACGCCGAGATCGCCACGGTGGACGAGCACTTCGGACGCCTGCTCGAAGAACTCGACAGGCGGGGATTCCTCGACGACACTCTCGTCGTGTTCGTTTCAGACCACGGCGAGGAGTTTCAGGACCACGGCAACCACGGTCACGGTTCGAACCTCTACCGCGAACAGATCCACGTACCCCTGATCGTTCAGCTCCCGGCCCGGCTGCGCGCGACGGTCGAACGCTCGGTGGTCCAGGAACAGGTGCGACAGATCGACATCGTGCCGACGATTCTCGAAGCGATCGGACGCCCCGGTCTGATCGAAACCGACGGCGAGTCGCTGCTGCCCCTGATGACATCCGAAGGCACCCGGAGAAAGCACCGGATCGCCATGTCTGATCTCCGTAACGACGGAGAAGCCGTGGACGCGCTACTGCTCCAGCAGGACGACGAGCCCCGCCGCAAGCTGATCGACTACTGGAGCGCCTCGTTCGGGGAGGCTCACCAGTTCTTCGACACGACGAACGACCCGGCCGAACTGCGCAATCTACGCGCGAAGGAACCGCACTGGGCCGGCTACCTCCGGGCGGTCGGCAGACTCATGCGCCGTGGGTCGCGGGAGCAACTCGAACCCGGTCTGGAACCGGACATGCCGCCCGAGCAGCGGAGAGCGCTCGAGGCACTCGGCTACCTGGACTGAAGCGTCGCCGCTGCGCGGCGCGTTGTCGTCAGGCGCGGCGAACGGTCAACCCGCCGTCGACCGGCAACGCGACGCCGGTGATGAAGGACGAGGCGGGCAGGCAGAGGTGCAGCGTGCCGTGCGCCACCTCCTCCGGGTCGCCGTAGCGGCGTAGCGCGGTGCGCCGGCGAGCGTAGATCTGCTTGTGCTCCTCGGGAATCCGCTCCGTCATCGCGGTGCGGATCGGGCCGGGGCAGATGCAGTTCACCGTGATGCCCTCCTTGCCGAGCTCCACCGCCAGACCCCGGGTCAAGCCGATGACTCCCGTCTTGGCCGCCGAATAGGCGCTGTTCATGGCGGTCGCGCCCAGGCCCTCGGTCGAAGCGATGTTGACGATCCGCGGTGAATCGGACTTGCGGAGGTAAGGCAGCGCCGCGCGGATCGTCCGCTGGTGGGCGGTGAGGAGAACATTGACCGTCTCCTGCCAGCGCACCTCGTACTCGTCCGCGTCGATCGGGCCGCCGCGGGAGATGCCGGCATTGTTCACCAGGATGTCCAGGCCGCCGTAGCGGTCGGCGACTTCGTCGACGACCCGGCGAATCGCATCGCCGTCGCCCACGTCCAGGGTCCAGGCGGTCGCTTCCCGGCCGGCGGCGCGAATCTCGGCGACCGTTGCCCGAACTCCGTCCGCGTTGATGTCGGTTGCGGCGACATTCGCGCCTTCGGCGGCAAACAGCTTCGCCGTGGCCCGGCCCATGCCGGAGGCGCAGCCGGTGACCAGCGCCGTCTTGCCGGCCACCGACCGGCTCAGCGTACTCAGTTCCGTCATCAGGACGCTCCTCCGCCCGCCTCGACCCAGGCCAGGGTCTCGTCCAGGCCGCGGCCGAAGCGCTCCAGGATCTCGTCGATGTCCGACTCCGTGACGATCAAGGGCGGGCAGAACGCCACCGTGTCGCCCAGCGCACGCAGTATCACGCCGTGATCCAGGCAGCGATTCATGCAGTACGTTCCCACTCCGCGCTGAACCGGGAAGGCCTCACGGGTCCGCCTGTCCGCCACGAGTTCGCAGGCGCCGAGCAGACCCCTGCCCCGCACCTCACCGACCAACGGATGGTCCGCGAAGCGCCGCAGCCCGGCCTGGAAGTAGCGGCCGACCCGATCCGCGTGAGCGAAGAGATCCCGTTCCTCCATCAGTTCCAGCGCCTTGAGCGCCACGGCCGCACAGACCGGATGCCCCGTGTAGGTAAAGCCGTGGCCGAAGACGCCCCAGCGCTCGCCCGCCTCGACGAACACGTCGACCATCTCGTCCGGTACCAGCACCGCGCTGATCGGCACGTAGGCGGACGACAGGGCTTTCGCGACCGAGGCAGTGTCCGGCCTCATCCCCATCGCCTCGGCGCCGAAGGGCGTGCCCAGCCGTCCGAAGCCGCAGATCACCTCGTCGTCGATCAGCAGGACGTCGTGCTCGTCCAGGACCTTCTGGATCGCCGTGTAGTAACCCTCGGGAGGCACGACGACGCCACCGGCGCCGAGCACCGGTTCGGCGATGAAGGCCGCGACGGTTTCGGGGCCTTCGGCGCGGATCAGCTCGCCGAGTTCGACCGCCAGCCGGGCCGTGAACTCCGCTTCCGTCTCGCCCGGCTCGCCCTCCCGGTAGTGGTGCGGGCAGGTCACGTGGCGAAACTGCGGCAATGGCAGGTCGAAGCTCTTGTGGAACGGGGGCAGCCCGGTCATGCTGCCGGCGGCCAGCGAAACCCCGTGGTAGCCGCGGCGGCGGCTGATGATCTTCTTCTTCTCGGATCTGCCGAGCGCGTTGTTGTAGTACCAGACGAGCTTGACCTGGGTGTCGTTCGCGTCCGAGCCGGACGTGCCGAAGAACGCCTTCGCGTTCTCGACCGGCCCGATCTCGCGCAGCTTCTCGGCCAGTGCAACCGCCGGTTCGTGGCTGCGGCCCGCGAACAGGTGGGAGAAGGAGAGCTTCCGGATCTGCTCCGCGGCGGCTTCCGCGAGTTCTTCCACGCCGTAGCCCAGCGCCGTGCACCACAGGCCGGCCAACCCCTCGATGTACTCCTTGCCGTCCTCGTCCCAGACCCGGATGCCCTGCCCCCGTTCGAGCACCAGCGGGCCGTCACGGCGGAGAGCGGGAAGGTCCGTCGTCGGATGGAGGACGGACAGGTGGTCGCGATCTGACGTCGAAGGGGCGAAGACAGTCGCCTCGGCGGGTAGGCTCATCGAAACTCCGGATGGGACAGGTTCAACGTACGAAGCGCGAGCAGTCTATGCCGCCTGGCCCGCTTCGCGCTCGTTCAGAGGTCCGTGTCGCCCCGAAGCAATTGTCTCGCGATCATCCGGTTCATGATCTCGTTCGAACCGTCGGCCACGTTGACGACGCGCAGCGCCTTCCAGGCCTCGGTGAGGCCGATGTCGTTCGTGAAGCCCAGGGCGCCGTGGGTCTGCATCGCCCGGTCCACGGCCCGCAGCCCCACCTGGACCGAGTAGGCCTTCGTCATGCTGAGTTCCTTGATCGCGCGGCTGCCGCCATCGAGCAGCCGGGAGGCGTTTCGGCCCATGAGGTGGGCCGCGTGGAGTTCCGTCGCCGACTCGGCCAGAGGGAAGGTCACGCCCTGGTATTCGGCGATCGGGGCGCCGAACGCCTCACGCTTCTGCGCGTAGGCGAGCGCCGTCTCGATCGCCCAACGACCGGTGCCGACGGCCCGTGCCGAGTTGTAGACCCGGCCGAGCGAGACACCGTAGAGCGCCGCGGCCAGACCCCGGTCGACTTCGCCGATGACCTGCCACGGCTCGACGTAGAGGCCATCGAGAGCGATCTCGGCCTCATCGCCGCCGATGTCGCCGAAGAGCTCCACGACCCGCACCCGCCTGAAGCCCTCCGCTTCAGTCGGCACGATGAAGGCCGTAACCCCGCCCTCGCCCGTGCGCGCGAAGAGCACACAGTAGTCGGCGATCGGTCCGTGCGTCGTCCAGATCTTCCGGCCCGTGATACGCCAGCCGTCGCCGTCGCGCTCGGCACGGGTCGCGAGCGCCGAGAGATCGGAACCGGCGCCCGGCTCGGACAGGCCGAAGCACATGATCTTCGAGCCGTCCATCAGCCCGGGCAGGAAGCGCTCGCGTGCCCGCTCGGAGAGCTGCGAAAGAAGCCGGCTCGGGCCGAACGCCCAGTGCGCCATGACGTGGAGCAGGAGCCATGGACGCGGCCCCAGGCGGTGAAAGAGGGCCTGCCAGCCAGCGTAGTAGGCGAGATGGCCGTGACCGCCGCCCCCGAGTTCCTCAGGGACGCACGCGGTGAAGAGTCCCTCGCGCGCCGAGGCCATGCGGACTTCGCGGATCAGCTCGACGGCCTCGGGCCGCAGCCGGCCGGTTGGGTCGTAGCGACCGCGGGGATCGTCGAGGACTTCGGGGCGGCTCTGGTGCCGCGGCAGCACCTCGCGCTCCGTGAACTCCAGCACCTGGTCGCGGAAGTCCTCGATGGCCGCGGGCAGCGGCTCGGCAATCGCGGTCACGATGCGAAGCTAGCCGCCACCCAAGGCCACGTCCAGGGCGTCGAGCTTCTCTCTCAGCACACCCGACTCGACGCTCACCGCGTCGCCGACGACGAGCGCCTGGTCGGTTTCGGGCTGATAGCGAGGCCACTCGGGCAGCCCCTCGCCGTTCGGGTCGCCGGTCTTCGCGAAGTTGGTCCAGTAGCTCGACAGCAGGTCGGCGATCTCGTGGTCCCAGTCCTCCCAGTTGATCCCCACCAGGTCGGTGTTACCGAAGACATAGGCAAGATCTCCGGAATGGTAGGCGCCCATCCGTCGCGGACCGCCTTCACCGCCCAGGTCCGGCCGGTCCGGCAGGTACAGCCGGAACACCGGCGGCGCGTGGGGAATGTAGTAGAGCCAGGCGTCGCCGCCGGCCTCCGCGGCGTGGCGGACCCAGGTACGGCTGCCCCAGCCGAAGATCGTGTCGGAGAAGATCAGGCTCGGCACCGCGGCAGGCGCCTGCTCCGCCTCGGCGGCGTAGGCAGCCAGAAGCCCGGCGGCCGCCTCGCCGTACTGCTCTTCCAACTGCCGTCGGAGTGCCGGGCGTTCAAGCGCCGGGCCGGGAGCGAACAGTGCCCGCGACTCGTCTCCCATGAAACCGACCATCATCGGCACCTGGTTGTGCTCCCCGCGAGCGTAGATCGCCGACGGTTGATCCGGCAGGTACCAGCCGTCGACCACCGTCTTCGCGCCCGCCGACCACCCGGAACTGCCGGCCCCGGCCAGCACGTCCTCGGGCGAAGCGGCCCGCATCGCCGCGGCGGTCTCAGCCGCGGCGGCACCCTCCGCGACTCCCAGTTCGTCGGCGAGCAGCATGCCCCGCCGCTCCGCCCGCTCCAGGCTCTCGAGCGGAGTGAAGCAACCGGCGGACTGGCCGATCGCACGATGGAACAGGCCGGCCGCGAGCGGCGACGCGACCAGGCTGCAGACGCTCATCGAACCCGCCGACTGCCCGAAGATGGTCACTCGCTCCGGGTCGCCGCCGAACGCCTGCGCGTTATCCCGCACCCACCGCAGCGCGGCGATCTTGTCGAGGAGGCCGTAGTTGCCGGACGACCCATGCTCCGACTCGGCGGTCAGCGCTTCGTGGGCGAAGAAGCCGAACGGGCCGAGCCGGTAGTTGATCGACACCAGAACGACGCCCTTGCGGGCAAGGGCCGCGCCGTCGAAGATGAGGGACGACCCGTGCCCCACCTCGTGGCTGCCGCCGTGGAACCAGACCATGACCGGCCGCGGACCGTCACCGTCGGCGGCGGTCCACAAGTCGAGGTACAGGCAGTCCTCGCTCCGGTCGATCTCCCCCCGGCTCCAGATGGAAGTGTCCGGACTGATCGCCTGCCAGCACGGCGCGCCGGACTCAAGGGCCGGCCGTACACCTTCCCACGAGGACGGCGGCTGCGGCGGACGCCAGCGCAACTCGCCTGCAGGCGGCGCCGCGTAGGGAACGCCGCGGAAGACGAGCACGTCGCCGGCCGGACCCCGGCCGTCGTCCACCGGCGCGCCTTCGATCTCGCCGTAAGAGGTCTCGATCACCACGCCAGGACCGCCGGCCTCGGGCTCATCGACCGCATCACACGCCCAGACGGCGGTTATCGGACACAGGCACAGGGTGAGTAGAGAGTGACGTCGACGCCTCATGTGCGTCCTCCTTCCGTGTTCCCGCGGTCAGCCGCGGAGCAGCAGTCGTTGAACTTCCCCGGACATGGTGACCGGCCGCCCGGCTTCCGTGTCCAGCCATACCCAGCGGTGAGTGAAGCGGGCGACCTCGCGGCCGGCGGCGGCGGAGAGAACCTCGAAGTCCTGTGAGAAGCCGCGCTCCGTCGCCTCCGTCGTATGCACCCGGATCCGCGCGCCTTCCTGCCAGCGAAGCGGCGAGAAGTAGGTCGCCGTCGTCGACCGCTGCACCGCGTAGACGTGCTCGGGCTTCAGTCCGGCATCGATGCCGCAGTGCTGCTCGAACCGCGCGTAGGCCATCTCGGTCAGCGCCAGCAGCACGCCGGCGTGCACGAAGCCGGTGGCGGCGAAGCAGTCGCTGTGTCTGGTCTCGAACTCGGTCTCGAAGGTCACCCGGGACGCCTCACGCGGAGGCGGCGACAAACTCCCGCGCCTCGGCAAGCTCCTTCGGCTCGGTCGCGCCTGACCACATCTCGAGCAGACTCTGATACGTCGCGGAGGCGGCCGCCCTGTCGCCCGCCGCGGCCTGCGCGCGGGCCAGTCCCAGCAGAGTACGCGGCCGGTTCGGGGTGTAGAGCAACTGATCCTCGAACTGCGCGATCGCGTCCTCCGGGCGTTCGATCTGCAGCAGCACTTCGCCGTAGAGCTCCCGAATCGGCTTGATCGGCGACGCGGCGCCTCGCGGCGGCCCCATCGTCGAGGCGATCGCCAGCCCCTTGTCGAACAGTTCGACGGCGCCGCCGGGGTCGCCCTCGGCCAGCCGGATCAGGCCGGCCACCTCGTGGTGCATGACCTGGGCGGGCTTGGGGCCGCGCTGGAAGGTCGAGCTGTCGCCGCTCTGCCGTTCGCCCGCCTTCTTGAGCCGCGCGGCGGCTTCGCGGGCCAGGTCGAGCTCGCCGGTGTGGACCGCCGAGATCCCGGTCGCCAGCAACTCCGAACTGGACGTGTCGTCCGTGATCTCGCGCGTCTCCCACTCCTCCGTCTCCACGATGTAGCGGGCCCGCACGAGGGGTACCGTGCTCTTCCCGCGGCCCTCGTCGCCGGTGCGCTCCACCAGGTCGTCGAGTTCCGCGATCCACTCGCGGGCCTTGGCATAGTCGCCGCGCTGCAGGTCGCCGTACTGTCCCCAGTCCAGCGAATGCACCATGTCGCCGACTCGCTCGCCCGGATCCCAGAGCGCTACCGCGGCCTCGTAGGCCGAGTCGTTCGACTTCGACACTCGATCCCACATGCCGCGCTGGATGAAGATGTGCGACGGCATGTGCCGGGCGTGGGAAACGGCGGCCGCGATGTCGGCGAAGCGATAGGCCGCCGGCAGCGCCAGCGGCGCATGCACCGGATCGTCAAAGGCGTGGATGATGTAGTGGGCCGCGCCGGGGTGATACGGGTTGCGCTCGAAGACACCGAGCGCGATGGATCCGGCCAGGACGTTCAGTCGGAAGGAGTCGTCGCCGAGAGGGCCAACCGCCTGCAGCAGGGACAGGGCGTAGAAGGCTGCCACCTCGTCGTCGTCCGGATACTGCTCGTGGAGCCCTTCCATCGCTTCCATGTAGGCGATCCGGCGCTCGGCCAGTTCGCCTTCGCCGAACAGTTCCTCTACCGCGGTCAGGAAGCCCAGTTCGCGGTCGTCACCAGCCTTGGCTGCGCGTTCCTCGCGCGTCTCGGCCAGCCGCGCCAAGGCCTCGCGCGGCGAGTCCAGGTCCCGCTCGGGCAGCAGCGGGTGGTTGTAGGTGAGCGTCTCACCCCAGTACGCGAGGGCGAAGTCGGGCTCGATCTCCTGCGCGGCCTGAAACTGTTCGCGCGCCTGCTCGTAGCCGAAGCTGTGGAGAATCGCGACGCCGCGGATGAAATGCTTCTGCGCCTCCTCGCCCGCTGAGGTCGGAAAGTCGATCGATCCGACATCGACCGAGGCGTCGAAGTCGGACACGTCGGTCGCGGCTTCCGCCTCCGAACCGCCGCTGACGGCGCAGCCCGCTGCCGCCAGCCAAACAATCGGAACGACGAGGAGGGCTGCGATCAGGGAAACTCTTCGGTTCATCATGAACTCCTTCCAGCCGGTTCCGCGCCCGCCGGCGACACGGACTCTGTGGCTCCACCTGTGACTATGCTCAATGCACAAGAATAGCGCCCATTCCGAACCCCATGTCGAATCCTGATCCAGGTGGAGTAGCGGCCGCGGCCTTCGTCGTCCTGCTCGCCCTTGCGGCCCAACCCGGTCTGGCCCAGCCGCCGGACATCGGCGACGGTTGGGTCCGCTCCGTCCCGGCGCACCAGGGTCTGGATCAGGGAGCCGTCCAGGACATCCTCGACCGGGTCGGCTCCCGCCCCGAGTTCCAGACGGTGCGCGGGATCGTCATCGTCCGCCACGGCACGCTGGTCGCCGAGACCTACTTCGACGGCTTCACGAACACCACGCTCAAGAACGTCCACTCCGTCAGCAAGAGCGTCACCTCGCTGGCAACCGGCATCGCGCTCGACCGCGGCCTCATCCCCTCAGTCGACGCCCGGCTGGCGGACCTCATCCCGCACTACGCCCACCGACTCGCGGAGGCGCCGAAGAACCGGCTGACGCTGCGCCACGCCCTGACGATGACCGCGGGCCTGGCATGGGACGACACCGACCAGACGTTCTGGAACAACCCCGACAGCGTCGACTACGTGCTGACCCGGGAGGTGGTGGCGCAACCCGGCGCCGAGTTCTTCTACTCGAGCGGACTTTCCCACGTGATCGCCGAAGCGAACAACCGCGCCTCCGGGCAGAGCCACCTCGCCTTCGTCCAGAGACACCTCTTCGGACCGCTCGGCATCCGCACCGCGACCTGGGACCCCGACCTGAGCGGCCGTCACTGGGGCGGCACCGGCCTCCGCATCCGGCCCCGGGACATGGCGAAGATCGGCCAGCTCGCCCTCCAGGAGGGTCTCTGGGAAGGGCGACGCCTCGTCTCGCGCGAGTGGATCGCGGAGTCCACCCGCGGCCAGACCGCCGGGATCGCCGGCGCCCCGAACTACGGTTACCAGTGGTGGATCAGGCCGCGGGGCCGCTACCTGGCGCACGGCTACAACGGCCAGTACATCGGCGTCGATCCCGAGGCCGACGTCGTGATGACGATGATCACGCTCTCGGAACGTTCGCCCCGGCCCCAGGAGACGTTCCGCAGTTACTTCGAGGAACTGCAGGACCTGGCCCGGGCAGCGATCAGGCCGGAACGGCGAGGGCGGTTGACCGCCACCACCGCGGCCTTGAGCGACGGCAACGGTCCACGGATGATCGCGATCGAGGTCAGGCGGGAGGGCGGCAGCGACGGAGCGGCGACGATCGCCTACCGCGCCCGCAACGGCAGCGCCCGCGCCGGCCGGGACTTTCGCCGTACCGAAGGCGAACTCCGCTGGGAGCACGGCGACGCGTCGCCCCGCACCGTCCGCGTGCCCCTGCTCCGGAACGCCACCGCCACCGCACCGCGCGACCTCCGCTTCGAGTTCGAAGCGATGAGCGCCGGCATCGACGCTCCCCCTCGCATGAGGATCTGGATCGACCCGGGCGGCGAGCCCATCAACCCCGCCGGTTCGATCGAGTTCACGGCTCCAGCCTTCGTCGGCCAGGAGGGCGGCCTGGCCACGGTGACGGTCGAGCGCCGCGGCGGCGCGGAAGGCGACGTGGCGGTCGACTACGGCACGGCGCCCCGTTCGGCCGAAGAAGCCGACTTCGGCGCCGTCTCCGGCCGTCTGACCTGGCGGCACGGCGAGTCCGGCCCCCGCGAAGTCACGGTGCCCCTGATGGTGGACGACGAGGTCGAGCGAAGCGAACTGTTCGATTTCACGTTGAGCCACGTCCAGGGCGGCGCCGACCTGCCGGAGGCCCGCGCCGTGGGCGTCATCCAGGACCTGACCGCGACCGGGGGCTGCAGGGAGAACGGCGGCGCACTCTGCCTCGGCGGGGGGCGCTTCCGGGTCGAGGTCGAGTGGGACTCCCAGCACGACGGTGAGCGCGGCACCGGCTCGCTCAGCCGCCTGAGCGACGAGAGCGGCATCGCGACGTTCTTCAGCCCTGACAACGTGGAACTGGTCGTGAAGATCCTCAACGGCAGCGGCATCAACGGTCACCGCTGGGTGTTCTACGGCGCCCTCACCGATGTCGAGTACTGGTTGACCGTCACCGACACGCTGCGCGACCAGGTCGTCGTCTACCGCAACCCGCCCGGCGAGGTCTGCGGACGCGGCGACACGATGGCCTTCGCAGAGCCCGCAGGCGGCAGCGTCGCGTCGGTATTGCCCGTTCCCGCCGGCGTCCCCTCCTCATCCGAAGAAGCGGACGGCGACTGCGCGCCCGGCGCGCTCTGCCTGCTCGACGGCAGGTTCGAGATCACGGCCCATTGGACGAAGACCGACGGCGAGACCGGCGCCGCCTCGCCCTTCCCCGGCGCCGCCACCACGGGCTACATGTCGTTCTTCTCGCCCGGCAACATCGAACTCGCGGTAAAGGTGCTCGACGGCCGGAAACACAACGACGCGTTCTGGCTCTTCGCCGCCGGCCTCACCGACGTCGACTACCGGTTGACCGTGACGGACAGGGTCGGTGGTGTGTCGCGCACCTACACGAACCCGAGCCGCGCCTTCTGCGGCCTCAGCGACACATCCGCGTTTCCGCGGAGCGGAACAGCCCGGGCGACAGGGCCGCAGTAGCGTTGCCCGCCATGAGACGTACACGCCGATGCGCCCTTGCCGTGCGCCTGCTAGCCGCCCTGGCAACGGCGACCGCACTCACACTGCCCTCCGAGGCCCAGGTGAACACGGAGAGCATGCGCGTCGGCGCCGAGGAGCCCGGGTGGGCCAGCACGATCGACCTCAGTTCCTCCCTCCAGCGCGGCAACACGGAGCGCGACATTCTCGGCGCCGGCGCCCGCGTCCAGTACGCCTGGTTGCACACCAACGGAGAACCCGAGACGGGCGAGGGCGAAGAGACGAACGACGAGGACGTGCAGCGTCCCACGAACGTCGTCTTCCTGACCTCCAACTACTCCTTCACCCGGCTGAACGAGAACCGCTTCGTCAACAACGCGCTGAGTCACCTGCGCTTCATTCGCGAACACAGCGCCCGGTTCTCGTACGAAGCGTTCGGCCAGCACCAGTTCAACGAGTTCACGAGGCTCGAACAGCGGCTCCTGTTCGGCGGCGGCGTCCGCTTCCGGGTGCTGCAGGCGCCGCGCGCCGAGGTCTTCCTCGGCACCGGCTACATGCTCGAGCGGGAGACCCTGGATCTCCCCTCGGAACTCTCCGACCCGCGGCGCAGCGAACACCACCGGTCCACCAACTACATGACCGTCCGGTACAACAGCGAGGACGAGCGGCTCCGACTGGTCGAGACCCTCTACTTCCAGACCCGGTTCGACCGGGCCCAGGACTTCCGCGTGCTCTCCGAGACCTCGTTCGAGATCCGGCTCCTCCGTCGCCTTGCCCTGGCGATCAGCCTGAACGTCACCCACGACAGCGAGCCGCCCACCGGCGTCAAGGAGACGGATGTCGTGCTGTCGAACTCGCTCAGGTACTCGTTCTAGGAACGCCCCGTCCGCGAGAGGTGTCGCGGTTCGACAGCCACGAAATGAGGTTTGTGAAGGCGACAGAACCGATCAACAGAATCACGGCGACCCGCCGCTCGAGGACATGAAGCGATCCTCCCTCGCGGAGGGACCAGAAGACGGCGTAGACGTACAATCCCACTCCGACGAGCCCCAGACCGAAGGCCGCGAAACCAAACCACGGGGGATAGCCGCCGAGCCCCCGCGGCCGGACGCTCCAACCGTCCCCGCGTTCGCGCCTACCCCACCTGGCCTGGACGAACCCCAGGAGGACGAGCGTCAGTACGCCGGCCGCGACGATGACCAGCGGCCGTCTGGCCTCTCCCCAGGAACCGGCGTCGGGACCTTCCGGGAAGCCATCGAAGAACAACTCGACGACAACCATGAACGACGCGATGACCGCCCATATCTGGTACCGGCGCTCCTCCCCGGCGCCCAGCGGACGGGTCGGCTCGGAAACCGGTTCTGGATCGCTAACGTCCACCGACCGAGTCTAGCTATGACTAGCCTGGTCCGTAGGGCGATCGCGATCGTCCTTGCCGCTGTCCATCAGCCGAAGGCCTATCGTCACACGACCGTGGTCGCCACCAGCCAAGGCATGCCACGACTCAGCGGCGCCGGCGGAAGCGGAACGGCCTGGGCCCGCAGCACATCGCCAGCATCAGGAGACCCATTCCGGTGAACGTCCCTGCTGACCAGAAGTCCGTGGTCCCGGTCTCGCGCTGCCAGCCACCTATCAGGGCGGAGATCAGAACCGCGAGAGCGACCAAGTGCAGGCACCGGACGAACCCGTCGGGGACCAGGTCGAGCCGAGCCATCAGGGTTGCCGGCTTGTCGGCACTGGCATCGTACGCTCGCCTAGCTACGGCCGCCACGCAAGCGACGGCAAGAGTCAGCACCGCAAGCGGCAGATAGAGCAGCCAGGAACGGTCACTCGGCAGTCGAACGATCAGGATCAGTGAGATGCCGTAGAAGGTGAGGAGAAACCAGAAGAACACCCACCGCATGCCCGGGGCCATCAGCTCACCCCGTCTTTCCGCGGCGCTCCTCTCGTATGAATCACTCACCGTCGTCGTTCCACAGCACCGAGCTGTCTCATCTGAAGCACGTGCAGGAGCACGCTAGCACCCGGCGCCCGGACTACCTGGCTGTTGTCGGCTCGGCAGACAAGCCCGGAACGCAAGACGGCCGGCCCCAAGAGGACCGGCCGTCGAAGTGCGACGGTCTGCCGAACGATGCCGGCAGACCGTTGACTGCGTAACCCCTACTCGCCGCCGCCCGAGGAGATCATCAGCACGGAGCCCTGACGGTGCTCGGCGTGACGGGACGGGGCGTTCGAGTTCGTCGTCCAGGCGTTGCCCTGCTCATCGAACTCGATCTCGCGGGTGTAGGTGACCATCATCGGCATCCGGTACTCGACGAACTTCTCCGTCTTCGGATCGAAGCGCAGCATCGAGTCGGTGCCGGTGCCGGTGATCCAGACCTCGCCGTTGGTCGGGTTGATGTTCAGCGCGTAGGGCAGCGAGTTCGGGCCGTGCGGCAGGTCGTAGACCTTCCACTCTTCCGTCTCCTCGTTGAACGACGCGACATCACCCGAAGCCCAGCCCGGCACCCAGACGATGCCGTCGGGGGCCACGTGCAGACGGCGCGGGCCGTGGACCGGCGGCTGCCACTCGACGATCCGCTCGGGATCGTCGGCGTCGAGCTGCGGACGGATCCGGCCGACGCGCTGGCCGTTCAGCTTGCTGTAGAAGACATGGCCGTTCGGCGCCACGTCGATGCCGTACGGGGTCACGCCGCGGGACTCGCCGCGGGCGCCGCCGCCGCGGACCTGGTCCTTGGTCGGCAGCTTGTACTCGGTGACTTCCCACCGCTCGCCGTCCCAGGTCTCCGGGTCGAGCGACATGACGCCGACGCCGTTCGGGCTGCCCGCGTCGGTCCACCAGAGGATTCCGTCCGGTGCGAAGCGCAAGGTGTGCGGGTAGCCGCCGCGCGGCCGCGGAGCGGTGCGGCCGGAGCCGATCCGCCATTCCTTCGTCTCGACATCGAACTCACCCATCTGGCCCGAGTAGGCCAGGGTGACCCACATGTTGCCGTCCTCGGCTTTCTCGATCGAGTGGATACCCGAGGTCGGGGTGGACGGCGAAAGGTAGTCCTTGCCGCCGGGAACCGTGTAGAAGGCCCGCTCGCCGGTGACCGGGTCGAGGGTCTCGATCACGTCCTGAGCCATGTCGACGGTGTAGACGAGACCGTCGTCGCCGAGCTCCAGGTCATGGATCACGGCGCCGGCCTGGTCGCCCATCAGCCACTCGCGGACCTCGCCCTTGAGCGACTCACCGGACGGCGCCTCGGGCGGATCGAAGTCCGTCCAGTTCTCTTCCGCGTCGCGGCCGTAGACGTCGACGATCTTGTTGACCAGGACGTCCTGGGTGTGCTTGTACAGGCCCTGGAAGCCGTCCATCCGCGTCAGCATGACCTCCCAGTCGACGGGCTCCTCGGGCGAACGGAAGCCGACGGTGCCGACCTGGTGGCAGTAGGCGCACATCATCTTGAAGTTCAGCGCGTCCGCCTCGTCCTCCCACTCCAGCATGTTCATCAGGTCGTGCGCCGGGCGCTGCGACTGAAGCGCCCAGCCCTCGGCCTGGCGCAGCCGGACCTGGATCGGCGTCGGCTCGGTCGTTTCCTTGAGATCCTTCCACTCGTCGAGCCAGCCCATCAGGCGGACACGGAGCTTGTACTTGCCGGAGGGAACGGCGGGCAGCTTGTAGGTGCCGTCCGGCTGGCTGTAGACCGAGATGCTGCGCTGCTCGTCGGTCGAGAACAGCGACACGGTGGCGCCGCGGATCGGCTCGCCGTCGCTGCCGACGACCGAGCCCGTGTAGACGGTGAGCGGCGCGTCGAGGTTGTTCGCGTTCGGAGCGGCCGCGACGGTCGCGGACGCAAGGAGCGCGAGGGCCGCGAAGCTGGTCAGCGCGACCAGGGTGGACGGAGCGGGTCGGGACATGGGACCTCCTGTGCCTTCTTGGCGTGGCTTGGGGTGCAGTTGGGCAGGGACTATACAGGAAGGAATCCGTCCCGATCCGCGGGCGCCTGAGCCCGAGAGCCCAAGATAACCTCCGCCGATGCAGGAGCGACCGGGAGCCGACCGCCTCGACCGTTTCGTCGAGAATCCGCGGCGGGCGCTGTGGCTGCTGGCGATGCCGATCCTGATCGGCATGTCGATCCAGACGCTCTACATGATCGTCGACATGTTCTTCGTCGGCCGGGTGAGCCCGGAGGCGCTGACCGCCCTCGCCTTCAACATGCCGCTCGTGTTTCTGGCGATGGGCGTGACCTTCGGCCTGGGCACGGGCATCACCGCGGTGATCGCGCAGGCGATAGGCGCCCGCGACCGGGTGCGCGCCGACCGGGCCGCCGAGCACTCGGTCCTGATCGGGGCCCTGGTCGCGGCAGTGACGACAGGTTCGGCGCTCGTCTTCGGCATTCCCCTGCTCCACGCGCTCGGCGTGCCGGCCGAACTCGTACCCCAGGCCTGGAGCTACTTCCGCGTGCTGGCCTGCGGCTATCCCTTCATGATCCTGGCCGTCTTCTTCCGGTCGATCCTCTCGGGCGAGGGCAACGTGAAGACGCCGGTCATGGTCCAGGGCGCCGCCACCGTGCTGAACATCGCCCTCGACCCGCTGTTCATCTTCACCTTCGGCATGGGGGTTGCCGGCGCCGCCCTGGCGACGATCGTCAGCCAGGCGGCGGCCGCCGTGACCTTCGTCTACCTGCTGTTCGTGGCCAAGCTCTCCTACGTCCGCTTCGACCTCCGGAACTTCCGCTACGACAGCGCGATCATTCGCAGCATCTGCGTCATCGGCCTGCCCGCTTCGCTGTCGTTCCTGGTCATGTCGCTCGGCGGCGGCGTGCTCAACCGCATCCTGGTCGAGCACACGCCCGACGCGGTGGCCGCGCTGCAGATCGGCAGCCGCCTCGACCACGTCGTCATCCTGCCCCAGGTCGCCGTCGCTTCCGGCCTGGTGACCCTGGTCGGCATGTTCTACGGCGCGCGCCGCGGAGATCTGCTGCGGGAGATCGTCCGCTACGCGATGGTGCGGACGATCCTGCTCAGCATCGCGATCGCCGCCGCCTTCTACGTGCTCGCTCCAGGTCTCGTCGCCTTCTTCACCGACAGCCCCGGCATCCGCTCCCTGGGCGTCGACTACCTGCGAGTGGTCGTCTTCGCCTATCCCTTCATCGGCGTCTCGATCCTTACCGGCCGCAGCCTGCAGGGCCTGGGCCGCGGTTCTCCGGAGCTCTGGCTGTCCCTGCTGCGGGTCATCCTGATCAGCGCGCCCCTGGCCTGGGCAGTGACCTTCTGGCTGCGCGGACCGGTGCAGTGGGTCTGGTACTCGTCATTGATCGGCACCGTCATCTCGGCCTCGATCGCCCTCGTCTGGCTCGCGGCCGGCCTGCGTCAGGCGATTGCGAGGATAGGCAGCGGCGAGTCTCCCCTCGACGCTTCCGGCGGCGCCCGCAAACTGGCAGTGGACCCGGCGGCCAAGGCGGCGGAGCCGGCATGAGAAGAGCCGCGCTCTGCGCCGTCACGTTGTGCGCGGCCCTGACCGCGGGCGCCTCGGCCGCCCAGAACTGCCCCGGTCCCGAACTCCACGGCCTCTTTCCCCAGGACATCTACGTCTTCCGCGGCTTCGTGACCGAAGCGGCCGCGCTGCCGATCGAAGACGGCGGCGCCTTCCAGCTCGAGGTCCAGGTCGAAGAGGCCGTTCATCTGCCCCGACCCCGGTCGCGCTACGCCGTGACCGTCGAGACGACGGACGGGAACTGCGCGAAGCGACCGCTCACCGGACGGGAACTGCGCGACCGGTTCGCCGTCGGCGACGAAGTGAAGATCGTCGCCCACGAAACTCCCGGATCGACGAGGTCGCTCGTGGCGCCCTACCACCGGGTCGCCCTGGTCATGGCCGAAGCCGGGGAGACCGACCTGATCAAGAACGACTTCGACTACTACGACGCCCTGCTCGAACTCGACGCCCGCTTCGCGGACACCGAGAAGTTCTCGCTGGTTTCGCAGATGGGGCGCTACCTGGCGTCGAGGGACGACTTCAGGCGGCTGGTCGAGGAGCAGATCCGGGAACGTCGCTTCCGGCGCCAGTTGCTCGACCTCTACGACGCGCTCAGGGAGCCGTAGTCAGATCGCGCTCCATGATCTCGAAGTGGACAGGCCGAAGCGGCCTTCTCGTCGGCGGCGGATTGACCGCCTCGAACGGTTCCTTCCGAACCACCCGGTAACCCCGCCGGCCGTACCAGGCGAGCAGTTCCGGCCGGCTGCTGAGCACCCAGAGCTGGCAAACGCTGCAGCCAGCTTCGTGCAACCAGCCCTCGGCCGCAGCCATCAGGTCGCGGCCCAGCCCGAGGCTCTGCCGCGTGGACGCAACGGACACCAGACCGAGGTAACCGGTCTCGCCACGCAACTCGACGTAAACGCAGCCCGCCAGTCCGTTCGCGTCCGCGTCACACACGAGGAACGAGCCACGTTCGAGCCGCTCCATCACGTCCGGAAGCCCGATCCGGTCGCCGGTCAGGGTGTCCGCCTCGATCTCGAAGGCGTCGTTGACGAGCGCGACGAGCGCCCCGGCGTCAGCGTCCGTGGCGGTGCGGAAGGTGAAGGCCATCGGATCCATCGAACGGACCGGAGCGGTCCGGGAAGAGCGGCGGATTGTAGCGCCGCCGCCTGTATCCTCCTGGCCTCCCGCACCACCAAGGCATCGGCTCACATGCCGGGAAACGACCTCACATGGCCAACCTCGAACGGGTCCTGATCAGCAACCGCGGCGAGATCGCCATCCGCATCGCCAAGGCGGCGGAGGCCCTCGGCATCGAGTCGGTCGGCGTCTTCCCCGCGGCCGACTCCCTGTCGCTCCACACCCGGCTGACGACGGTGGCTCTGCAAATCGGCAACGGCGCCCCCGACGATCCCGTCGCTGCCTATCTCGACGCCGAGGATCTGGTCGCCGCCGCCCTCGGCAGCGGCTGCGACTGCGTCCACCCCGGCTACGGATTCCTGGCCGAGAACGCGGACTTCGCCGAGCGCTGCGCGGAGGCCGGCCTCGTCTTCGTCGGCCCGCCGCCGGCCGTCCTCTCCCTGTTCGGCGACAAGGTGCGGGCGCGCCAGCTCGCCGCTTCCCTCGACATCCCGGTCGTTCCCGGCAGCGACGGACCGGTCGCGTCGGCGGACGAAGCGCGCGAACTCAGCGATCTGCTCGGCTATCCCGTCATGCTGAAGGCGGCAGCCGGCGGCGGCGGCCGCGGCATGCGCACGGTGCGGTCCAGGGATGCGATGGCCGAGGCCTTCGAGCGCTGCCGTAGCGAGGCCGAGGCGGCCTTCGGCGACGGTTCGGTGTTCGTCGAGAAGCTGATCGAGCGTCCACGGCACATCGAGGTCCAGGTCCTCGCCGACGCGAACGGCAACGTCGTTCATCTGCACGAGCGGGACTGCTCGGTCCAGTTGCGCAACCAGAAGTTGATCGAGACGGCCCCCGCGCCCGGACTCGACTCCGATCTGCGGAGCCGCCTCCTCTCCGATGCGGTCAAGCTGATCGAGGCTTCCGGCTACGTCAACGCCGGCACGGTCGAGTTCCTCGTCGTCCCTGAGACCGGCGAGCACTTCTTCATCGAGTGCAACGCACGCATCCAGGTCGAGCACACGGTGACCGAGCAGGTCACCGGCTTCGACCTCGTGGAGGCGCAGTTCCAGGTCGCCGCCGGCGCCACCCTCGATTCCCTGGGCCTCGGCGACCAGACGGCGGTCGGAGAACCCCGGGGTTTCGCCGTCCAGGCCCGGGTGGTGGCCCGCGGCGCCGGAACGCTCAGCGCGTACAAGGAACCCGCCGGCCCCGGCGTGCGAGTCGACGGCTGCGGCTATGTCGGCTACTCGCCGCCGCCCCAGTTCGACCCGCTGCTCGCCAAGGTGACGGCCACCAGTTCTTCTTCGTTCGGCCCCGGCGCCGCGTCCTTCGCCGCTGCCGTGGGACGCGTGCGGCGCGCTGTTTCGGAGTTCCACGTCGGCGGACTCGCCACGAACCTCGACCAGCTCAAGGCGATCCTCGCCCACCCCTCCGTCCGCAGCGGCGACGCCCGAACCACGCTCCTCGAGGAGAACCCCGACCTGCTCTCGGCCGACCCCGGCATCGCGGCCGCCAACGGCGCCATGACCCTCTTGCGGCAGCAGGCGACGGTGATGGGCCTCGCCGTCGCCAGCGGCGCGGGGACGCAGCCGGCGGTGAAGGCGGCCTCCGCGGAACTCGCCGTCGAGGCCGGCCAGCAAGCCGTCGCCTGCCCGATGGCCGGCTCGATCCTCGAGGTGCGCGCAACGGACGGCGAACGGGTCGCCGCCGGCCAGACCCTGCTCGTCGTGAGCGCGATGAAGATGGAGTCCGCCGTCGCGTCGCCCTGCGACGGCCGGGTGGCCGCCCTCCAGCCGCTGCAACCGGGCGACACGGTCGAGGCGGGCCAGGTCGTGGCGGCCATCGCCCCCGCCGAAGGCGCGGCGGCCGTCCGAGCGGACGAAGCCGAGGACTCCTGGGCGCCGATGCTCGAGGACGTGGCCACGATGCAGGCCCTGGCGCACAAGCGCCTGGCGCCCGGCTCCGAGGAGCGCGGCGTCGTGCGGCAGCGCAGCCGCGGCAAGCTGACTTGCCGGGAGCGCATCGACCTCCTGCTGGACGAGGGCTCCTTCCACGAGGTCGGCAGCATCGCCGGCTTCGCGTCCTACGACGACAGCGGCGCCATCGTCGACTTCACGCCGGCGAACCACGTCGGCGGATGGGGCCGGATCGAGGGCCGCACCGCCGTCGTCTGCGCCGACGACTTCACTTCCCGGGGCGGCCACGCGGACGGCGCCATCGGCCAGAAGAGCCGCCATCTCGATCTCCTGGCCGTCGAGATGCGCGTTCCCTCGGTCCGCCTGCTCGACGGCTCCTCGGGCGGCGGCAGTGTCGCGGCGATGGTGCCGCAACAGCAGAAGGAGGGCGAGAGCACGGCTAAGGAGAGCCGCGGCGCGATCAAGGCCGGACGGCCACGGGTCGCCGGCGCGGGCGGCTCCTTCCTGCCCGGCCACCTCGGCAGCACGATGTACACCGAGCAACTGAGCACCGTGCCGGTCGTCAACCTGCTGCTCGGCAGCGTCGTCGGCATCGGCGCCGCCAAGGCGGTGCTCGGCCACTTCTCGGTCATGGTGCGCGACATCGCGCAACTGTTCGTCGCCGGACCGCCGGTCGTCCGTCCCGCGATGGGCTACGACATCACCAAGGAGGACCTCGGTGGCTGGCACATCCACTGCCGTAACGGCTCGGTGGACAACCTGGCGGAGACCGAGGAGGAGGCGATGGCGCTCACCCGACGCTTCCTCTCCTACCTGCCGTCCTCCGTCTTCGAAGCGCCGCCCACAGCGGAGGCCGACCCGAGCGACCCGCCCGACCGGCGCGACGAGGAGCTGTTCCGCCTGATCCCGCGCAAGCGCACGGCGACCTTCGACGTCCGGCGCGCCATCCGCCTGATGGCGGACCGGGACTCGTTCTTCGAGATCGGCCCCCTCTGGGGCACCGACCAGGTCACCGGCTTCATCCGGATGAACGGCCACCCGATGGGCGTCATCGCCTCGGACAGCCAGCACGCGAACGGCGGCGCCCTGACGGCCGACGGCTGCCGCAAGCTGATCCGCCACCTCGACCTCTGCGACCTCTTCCACGTGCCGGTCCTCAACCTGGTCGACAACCCGGGCTTCGCCGTCGGACTCGAACACGAGATCACCAGCACGATCCGCTGGGGCGGCCAGTGGATGATCGCCTTCGCCCAGGCCACCGTCCCCGTCTTCACCGTCATCATGCGCCGCAGCTTCGGCGTCGCCGGCAACAACTACGCGACCCCGCGCGCACAACCCTCCATGCGCGTCGTCTGGCCCGCCGCCGACACCGGCGGCATCCCGCCCGAAGGCGGCATCGAAGCCGCCTACAAGCGCCAACTCGCCGAGGCCGAGGATCCCCGCGCCCTGCGCGACGAACTCATGGCCCGCATCGAAAGCGCCCGCGGCCCCGTCGGACCGTTGTCAAAGTTCCAGATCGAGGAGCTGATCGACCCCCGGGACACCCGCCGAATGATCTGCGATTGGGTGCGCACCGCCTACCGGATCGTCACCCAGCCCGCTCGCCTTGCGCCCCGCGTCCTGCAGTTCCGTCCTTAGGTAAACGCTTACTTGACAGCCGCCAAAGCGGAGGCCAGCTTGCCTTGAATCGCCTCCACGGTGCCAGAACCTGAAACGGCGACGTAGCGCAGATCCGTGGATTTGGCCAAGCCGCGGTAGAAGGTAATCAGCGGCTGGGTCTGCTGGCGATAGACGTCGAGCCGGTAGCGCACCCGGTCCTCGGCGTCATCCTCGCGCTGAATCAGGGGTTCGCCGGTTTCATCGTCCGTGCCCGGCGTGGCCGGCGGATTGAAGTCAACGTGATAG
>JAJEBV010000046.1 GCA_022822365.1 Thermoanaerobaculia bacterium
AGCCACTCCGACGCCGAAATGAACCGACTCCGACTCCGCAGGACACCTGACCAGCCACCGACAGACCAGGACGGCATTCAAGGGGACTGCCCACCCCGAACTCAGCCCTCACGCCCGAGCCGGTGAAACATGCGGGCTAGCTGCGCCCGACGGTGTTCGGGCCGAGCCCGGCCTGAGCTAAGTTCGACCCATGCGGTTGCACATCACGCTGGACGACGCTCTGGTGGCCGAGATCGACCGGCGTGCCGGTCCCCGGAAGCGAAGCGCCTTTATCGCCCAACTGATTAGGTGTCGGCTCGACGACGAGCGGCGATGGGACGATCTCGAAGCAGCGCTCGGCGGGATCTCCGACACCGGCCACGACTGGGATGACGACCCGGCGGAATGGGTGCGGCGTCAGCGGCGAGGCGATGGGCCGTCTCCCGACGGACCTTGAGGCGCTTGCCGCCCGGCTCGACCGTACAACATGCTGTGCCAAATGGACGGAGTCCTATCCGGAAGCGTTGTGCTCTCGCGGTGACCCCCTGAACACCTGCTTCCGGTGCCAGTCGACGAAGTCCGGGTTGGGGCGTTGCCGTGCGCGTTGAGGGTTGCGAATCGGCTTGTCGTGGCAGTCGAGGAGCTGCCGGAAGGCGGGGCTCTGGCCGTGCACGTCGTCCGAGACGACGAGCCGAAAACCCTTCGCGGCCCGCTCCAGGCCGATTGCTCCGTGGTCCAGTGAATCTCGGCAGTCTGGAGAGGAACTCGGTCACGTCCTCCGACCGTAAGGTCGGCCTGACCTCGACCACCACGACGGCCAGTTCGCTCACGGCCACGAGGTCGAACTCGAGGTACTCGCCGTTTCGTCTTCCCTTGTGCCGCTGGTGCGTGCTCTCGACGGCGAGTCCCCTGCGGTCGAGCAAGGGGAAGAGGTTCCCCTTGACCAACTCCAGGAGCTCTTCCCACGGAGAGGTGAAGAGTTCGGCCAGGGTCTGCGGTTTTCTGAGTTGGTCCGTCTCGTGTGTCCTCATGTTCGGCATGTCTCCTTGTCGCGTCAGGAGGTCGGAGGCGTGCGAGCGACGGCCAACGTGCGAGTTCAGGCCGCCGGCCTCAGGTACCGCTCGTTCCGGATGGAGCCGATGACCTCGTCCTCGAGAGTGTCGATGAAGGTGAGCGCTCTTCGCGTGTGTTCGGAGTAGCTGTCGTCCGACAGCCAGCGTTTCTCTCCGTGGGCTATCGCGTTCCGAAGCCTGACGAGTTCGCCGAGAGGCTTCTCTTGCGCTTCGAACGGCGGGTAGTCGAGGCCCAGAAGCCAGACGTGGCGTCTCAAGTCGCCGAGCATCCGCCCCCGGGCGGTCGTGTCGCCGAGCAGTTGGTTGCGGGCGCGTCGCCACGGTCTTGCCAGGCCGTCGGGCTTCAACAGGATGACGTAGCTCTCTCTGACATCGTCGAGGTCGGGCGAGCGATCCTCCAGGTACCGGAGGAAGATGGCCGTCGCATCTCGGAGGAACCCCTCGCAGTGTGCACAGAGAAGCACCAGCGAGCCGCGCATCATGTTGAAGCGGGAAGACACGCCGATCACGGGCATGGCGGATTGCAGCGTCTGAAGCTCCTTCTTCCGCCAGCCGCTGGCTTGCTGCAGCCGAACAACGGCCTCGCTGGCCGCCTGATTCACGGCGCGAAGAGCTTCCGGCCGTGGGGAATGGTGGTTCCCAGACGTTGCTTCGCGGACATGCCGGTTCGGGACTGGGCCAGGAAACCGCCGCGCGACCAGAGAGTCTTGACGGCTTCCAGAACATCGGGCGCGGAATAGTCGCTCAATCGCGCTCCGTGGAGGAGATGGTGCGCGATACCGCAGGCGACCACCTCGAACGGGGAGATGAGAAACGCGCCGAGGAAATCGTCTCGCTCAGGACTGTAGCGACGAAACGTCTGTTCTCTCAGGCAATCGTCGTCGAGGATGGCGAAGGTGTCCCGAAACGCGCGCTCCAGTTCCAGCCGGTCGGCGCTGTCGTTGCTGGCGAGTCCCACCATGCGTTCGGTGACGAACGGCCCAATGTCCTGGGTCAGTTCGTGAATCTCGACCGTCGAGAGACACAGAACCCGGCAGGCCAACTCCGTGTGGAAGCCCTCGTTTTCCAGCCGCTCGCTGACGGCGACGCAGCGCCGGAACGAGTCGGCAGCGGAGAGATCCTGCAACCAGTCGTAGAAGGACTCGTTCTCCATCACGAGGATGCAGTTCCGAACCTCCTGCTCGCTCAGACGCGTCCCGCCGGTGTTCAGGCGCTCGAACAAGTCGTACTTCGCCCGGTGATCGCTTGCGCGGTTCAGGATGCTGACGTTGACCTTGGCCCGTCTGAAGTCGATCCGAAGCGGATGTGAAAGATCGGTCCAGCGGGCTCCGTCCAGAGCCGGCAGGTACTTCGCCTGGGTGAGACACAGGGGTTCCCTGGTCGTTCCGTCTTCTCCTCTCAGCTTGCCCATGAACTCGAAGAGCGTCGAGAGCCGCTGCAGGCCGTCCACGACCTCCCAGACGCCGTCGCTCCTCTGCGACACGAACACCTGGGGCAGTGGGATGCCCAGCAGGATGGACTCGACGAGTCGTGTCTTCTGGTCGATCGTCCACCGGAAGAAGCGCTGGAACTTCGGCTGGATCTCCAGCTCCCGTTCTTCGTAGAGGGACGCGAGTTCTCCGAGGGACATCGCGTAGCCATCGGCCCGGATCTGCCGCCGGCCTTCTTCGACCTGCTCGTCGAGATCGGTCCGAGCGGCGAGTGTGGCTGGCTCGTTCTGTGTCGCAATCACCATGGTGGATCAGCGAGTGTAGCCAAGGATCAACTCGCGCGCTCTATCTGACAGAGACGTTTGACGTTGTGCGCCGACTCGTGGCGGCGTGGCGCTTTGGAAGTGGGCTGCGAGGAGTCCGCCCGGCCGGGTTCAGAACCGGTACCGCAACCCCACCGAGACCCCCACGTACCCAATCCCGTCGAACCCCAGGTCGCTCGTGAACGGCGTCGTTCCGTCCGCCTTGACGGGTTCGTGGCTGCGGAGCACCTTCCACAGGTCGCTGCCGTTGAACTCGTCGAACTGGGCCCAGCGCGCCTTGATCGTGAACGATGCGCTGTCGCCGAGGGCGTGGTCCACGCCGGCGAGGACCTGGTAGCCGGAGAGGGTGTCGCTGAACTCGCTGTCGAAGAGGCTGAGACTGCCGGCTGCCGCGGCTGGGCGGTCGGCGAGGGTGAGCGGCGGGTCGACGTCCTGGTAGCCCTGCGCGAGCGTCTTGCGCAGGAGGCGGGTGCTGTAGCGGAGGCTCACACGGGCCTGGCCCAGGCCCACCCCGACGAAGGGGGTCCAGGAGGTGGCGTTCTCGAAGTCCCAGTACGCGTTGACGAAGAGTTCGCGGGAGTCGAAGTCCGAGACGGTCACGCTGGGAGGATCGACGGGACTCCACTCGCTCATCTTGTCGTCGAAGGTCGGGTCGCCGGTTGGCGACAGAAAGTAGATCGTGCCGCCGTCGTGCTGCCGGCCGGTGTGCTCCACCTCGACGCGCAGCCTGCCCAGGTCGTAGCCGATGCCGAGAGTGCCGGTGAACCGGGAGCCCAGGTCGAAGCGAGTGGTGACTTCGGGCGCCGAACCCGGTCCGCCGCACGCGGGATCGCCGGTCGGCGCCATGGCCGGATCGGCGTAGAGCAGGATGTCGCACCTCGTCGGATGGTCGGCGCCCGAGACGGTGGCCTCCAGGGTCGAGGCGTCGACCACGCCGGCCTCGAAGGCGATGTAGAAGCCGCGGTCGTCGTCCCGGGCGCCTGCGATGCTGGCGGCCCCGAGGACAGGGGCGGCGAGGATCAGGGAGAGCAGTCCGCGAGCGGACCGGGGCGTGAACATCTTGAGGTTGTCTCCTGAGGAAGCGCGACCGGTGGTGGTGCATCCCCGATTCTAGGGGCCGCGTGACCTCCGGTGTTAGCTCGACGAACGCAGGAGACCGCCGGGGCGGCTTCGCTGTTCGTGAACGCAGGACGGCTTGCGCGGCAGCGGGTGTTCGGGGAACGCATCAGGCCTCGATCTGACTCTCTACGAACGGCAGCATCGCCGCGACGCATTCCGCCGGCTGCTCGAGCTGAAGAAGGTGCGTCGTGTCCGGAACGAAGTCGTAGTCGAGGGCCAGAATCTCCCTGAGATCCACCGTGGGCAGAAACGAGAAAGGCACCGTGGGATCGGAGCCGATGATCTTCACGGGACACGAAACGCGGCTCAGGTCCGCTGCCTTTGCCCATCGCGGACCTTCCAGCGAGATCGCCGCTTCGTACTCCCTCGGGCAGCGCAGCTCGTAGCCGTCGCCGTTCGAGGCTCGTCGCAATGTGGTCCGCGCGACGAGTTCGGGCGCGCCGGGGCAGAGAAGCTGGAATCCGGGCGCGCGCAGTACGCGGTCCATGAACTCCTCGGGGCTCGCGAAGCGTTCGCGGCGCCTCAGGGCGGCTTCGCCCAGGTGCCGGAGCATCGTCTCCACCTTCCGGACGTCCTCCGGCCGGCAGCCGGGCGGGCAGATGACGGGGTCGAAGAGGACCAGGGCGAAGTAGGCGGAACTGCGCGTGGCGCCAATGAGCGCCGATTGCGCCGACACGGAGTGGAACACGCCGATCTTCGGCCTGGCCCCGAAGTGCCGGTCGATCGCCTCCGCGATGTGGCCGTGGTCGTCGATGAAGGTCGCGACGCTGTGAGCCTCGGCGTCGCCGACCGGGTTCCAGCCATGGTTGCGGAGGTCGAACAGGACGACGTCGAAACGGTCGGTGAGCAGCGACCAGAACGGGTAGTAGGCGTCGGCCGCGAAGCCGTTGCAGTGGCTGACGACGAGCCGCGGGCCGCTGCGATTACCGTGCCGCCGGAGAACGATGCGGCTGCCGTCGGCCATGCGGGCCTCGGCCGTCGCCAGGGGCTCCGGCACTTGCCACCGGGTTGGTTTTGCCATTCGCCGGGATCCTACGGTCGCCGGCAGACGAAGAGTTCGTACTCCCCCGGTTCGATCTCCGAGTGGTCGCAGTCCACGGCCTTCGCTTCGAACCCGACCTCGGCCAGTATGCCCAGCCACTCGGCACGTCGGAAGAGGCCCGTGACGTGCCGGTCATGCACGACCTCGACGCTGCCGTCGGCCTCGCGCAGCACGAAGGCGTAGTCCGTCGTGATCGTCGTGTCCGTGGGGTCCGGGTCCCAGGTGTTCTCGAGGTAGTGGGCGCTCCGGTCCTCTCCGTCGCAACCGCCGCAGTCCGTGCTGGGCTGGAAGTTCTCCCGCAGGTGGTCGGGCGCGAAGAGGGCGGCGCCGCCGGGCCGGCAGTGGACCCAGGCGGTTTCGATAGCGGCTCGCAGGTCCTCGAGCGTCGTCATGTAGTCGATCGCGTCGTGGATGAAGACGCAGTCGAACGTCCGGTCGAGGCGGACCGTTCGCATGTCGCCCTCGATGTGCCGGCACTCGGGGTTGAGGTCCCGGCTCATCGCCAGCATCCCGGGCGACAGGTCGACGAGGGTCATCTCGAAGTGCGCCTTGAGGTGGGAGGCGTTGTGACCACCGCCGCTGCCGAGTTCGAGAGCGGTTCCGGGCGTGCCGTCAGAGGCTTCGAGCAGGTGCCGGAGGTAGATGCCGGCTTCTTCCTCGTACTCGTTTGGCGGTGAGATCAGCGGCCACCAGGGGGCGATCTCGGCGTAGAGCTTGGGCAACTTCAGCCCGAGTTCGAGGAGGTCGACGAGGCGATGATGGCGGGCATGACGGCGGCCGCGGTGATGGCGGCCTGCGCTGCCTGGACGGCGTTGGACGTGGCCTTGCCGATGACGTCTCCCTTGGTGAGGCTCTTTATGCGCTGCTTGCGGGGTCTCAGTTCCCGGCGGCCGAAGGTCGGGTTGAGCAGGCCCACCGCGTGCGCCAGCGCGGCCAGTACGACCGTCCGGGGCTCGACTTCCCGGTCGTCGCTGAAGATCGCGGTCCGCAGGCGCTCGATGATCTCCCGCTCCGGGCCCGGGTCGATTTCCGGGAAGACGCGTCGCTTGAAGATGAGGAGGATCTCCTGCTCATCCGCCCGCAGGATGCGGCGTGCGCAGAGTTGTTCTGCCACCCGGTGGTGGAGCTTCTTCATGGAGGAGAAGCGCGTGATCCAGGTCTGGATCGAAGCCCGCCGCTTGGCGTCGCGGATTCTCTTCAGGCACTCGTTGAGGATGGAGTCGTCGGTGCGGCGGACTTCGCGGACCTCGACCAGCTTGCGCCAGCGGCGCGACTCGTCGATGCGGATGCGCTCCCGAAGCAGGAGCTCGGCGGCGATCGCGCCGCCGAGTCCGATGCTCGTGTGGGCGCCGCCCAGGGTGCCCTTCGTGTCGTGGAGGGCGAGAAGCAGCAGTTCTTCGTGGAGGTGGAGGGGGGTGTCGCGCATCGCCTGAGTCTAGAAGGCCTCGCTCCAGGGGCGGCTGAGGCGCAGGGCGGAGTTGATCAGGCCGACCATCGAGTAGGTCTGGGGGAAGTTGCCCCAGAGTTCGCCGGTCTCCGGGTCGAGGTCCTCGGAGAGAAGCCCCACCGGGTTGCGGCGTTCGAGCATCTGCTGGAACAGTTCGCGGGCCTCCTCGCGGCGGCCGAGGGCGTTGATCGCGTCGATGTACCAGAAGCTGCAGACGGCGAAGGAAGTGGCGGGGGCGCCGAAGTCGTCCTCCCGGTAGCGGAAGAAGTTGCTGCCGGAGCGCAGCGGCTCGACGGACTCGACGGTGGCCGCGAAGCAGGGGTCGTCGGCGTCGAGGAAGCCCAGATCGTGGAGCAGGAGCAGGCTGGCGTCGATGCCCTCGCCGTCCAGCGTGGCGGCGAGGCCGCCTCCCTCGGTCTCCGCGTGCCGGAGGACGTGAGAACGGATCGCCTCGGCCCGGTTCGTCCAGTGCCGCTGACGATCGGCCAGGCCGAGTGCTCTCGCGATGCGGGCCAGGCGGTCGCAGGCGGCCCAGCACATGACGCTCGAGAAGGTGTGGACGGCGCTTCGTTGCCGGAACTCCCAGAGGCCGGCGTCGGGCTGGTCGAACAGGGCCACGGCCTGGTCGCCGAGCTGCTCCAGCCAGCCGAACACGCGGCGGTTGCCGGGCTTGACCAGCCGGCGGTCGAAGAAGCTCTGGGTGACGGAGAGGATCGCGCTGCCGTAGCTGTCGTTCTGGAGCTGGCGCCAGGCGTCGTTGCCGACCCGGACCGGCGGCATGCCGCGGTAGCCAGGCAGGCCGTCTATCGTGCGCTCGGTGAGTTCCCGCTCGAACTTGATGCCGTAGACCGGCTGCAGCACGCCGCCCTCGGCGGCCGCGGCGAGGTTCGTGATGTAGCCGAGGTAGCCCTCCATCGTCCGCGTGGCGCCCAGGCGGTTGAGCGCCTGGACGACGAAGTGGGAGTCACGCAGCCAGCAGAAACGGTAGTCCCAGTTGCGGCCGCTGTCGGGCCCTTCGGGGATCGAGGTGGTCATCGCCGCGAGCACGGCCCCGGTCTCCTCGAAACTGCAGAGCTGGAGCGTGATGGCGGCCCGGATCACCGCCTCCTGCCACTCGAAGGGCACCGCCAGGTGGCGCACGAACTCGCGCCACCAGGTCTCCGTGCGGCTCCGGAACTCCCGCGCCACCGAGTCCACGGGCTCGGTCAGGCTCTCGTCCGGCCCGAGCAGCAGGGTGAGCGGCTGCTCCAGGACGAAGGAGATCTCGTCGCTGATCAGCGAGACCGGAGCATCGGTGGTCAGGCGAAGCGTCAGGGCCGGTCCGACGTAGCGGACGTGGTTGCTGCCGCGGGTCACCTCGGGGCGGCGCGCGCCGTAGTCGAACCGCGGCCGCAGCCGGATGCGGATGCGCGGTTCGCCGGAGAGCCGCTCGATCGTGCGGACGATCATCGTCGGCCGGAAGGAGCGTCCGAACTGCTCGAAGCGGGGCGCGAAGTCGGTGATGCGGACCACGGCGCCGTTGCCGTCGCGGAGCGTCGTCACCAGGATCGCGGTGTTCTCGAGGTACTGCTGCTCGCTCTCGCGGAACCCCTCGAGCAGCACGTCGAAGAAGCCGCCGGCCTCGGGGTCGCCGTCTTCGTCGTCTTTGCCGCCGAGGAGGGAATGGAAGACGGGATCGCCGTCGAAGTGGGGCAGACAGGCCCAGCAGATGCGGCCGCGCGGGTCGATCAGCGCTCCGAATCCACAATTGCCGATCACGCCGCCGTCGAGCGGACGCGCGTCGCCGCTCGTCATGGATCCGCCAGCCGCTCGCGCAGCGCCTCCAGCCAGCGGTGCAACTCCCGCACGCCGCCCAGGCCGTGCCTGGCGACGCTCTCGCGGCTGCTGTCCGGCTCCAGGCCGACGACGATCGCTGCGCCGCCGCCGCTCTGGGCGGCTTCGAACCCTTCCTCGTCCGTGATGTCGTCGCCGATGAACACCGGCGTCCGGCCGCGGAACGGCGCTTCGGCCATGAAGTCCTCGACCACCGTGCGCTTGTTGGGGCGGTGCGGCTTGAGTTCGAGCACCATCTTGCCCTCCTGCACGCGGTAGCCCGAACCGAGTGCGGCGCGCACCCGTTCCATCGCCTCGCGGGCCGGGGCCTCGGCGGCGGCCGCGCGGCGGTAGTGGAGCGCCAGGGTCGCCGATTTGTCTTCCAGCAGCGTGCCCGGATGCTCGTCCACGAAGCGCTCCAGGTCGCGGCGCGCCGGTTCGAGCGCGGCCGAGCCGTCGCTCCGCCTGACCGCGCCGTCCGCCGAACGCCGCTCCAGGCCGTGCAGCCCCGCAGCCGGCAACGACAGCGGTGCGAAGAAGCGGTCGAGAACGTCGAGCGAGCGGCCGCTCGCGAGAGCCAGGGCGCCGTCGAGGTTCTCGCTGAGGCGAGCCAGCAGACTGCCGACGCCTTCGTCGACGTGGACCGCGTCGGGCGCCTCGGCGATCTCGATCAGGGTGCCGTCCACGTCGAGGAACAGGGCCCAGGAGTCTGGCGGCGGGGCAACGGAGCCTGTTTCCAGGAGGGCCCAGGCGGTGCGTGGCGGATGCGCTCTCTGGTTCACACGGGCCCCCACCGAGATCCCTTACGATACTGAAACCGATGGCCCCTCAGGATCTGCCGGCTGCCCAGCAGTCGGAACTGGTGATCGTCGCCAACACCTTGCCCGTGCGTCGCGAGGAGGTGGATGGGGAACTGGGCTGGGCGCAAAGCCCGGGCGGCCTCGTCAGCGCCCTGTCGCCGATCGTCCGCGACGCGGGCGGCTGCTGGGTCGGCTGGACGGGCGGCGCCGACGACGCGCCCGAGCCCTTCCGGCACGAAGGCATCCTGAACGTCGCGGTGCCGGTGTCGGAGGCGGAAGTCGCCGGCTCTTACCAGGGGATGTGCAACTCGACCCTGTGGCCGCTCTACCACGACGCGGTGCGGCCGCCCGAGTACCACCGCCACTGGTGGAACCCGTACGTCGCGGTCAACCGCCGCTTCGCCGAGGAGGCGGCTCGCCGCACCGCCCCCGGCGGCCGCGTGTGGATCCAGGACTACCACCTGCAGCTCGTGCCGCGGATGCTGCGCGAGCTGCGGCCGGACATCAGCTCCGGCTTCTTCCTGCACATCCCCTTTCCCCCGATCGAACTCTTCCTGCGCCTGCCCTGGCGGCGGGCGGTGCTGGAGGGCCTGCTCGGCGCGGACGTGATCGGCTTCCAGACTCCGGCCGGCGCCTACAACTTCACGCGACTCGCCGACCGGCTGATCGAGGCCGAGCCTCAGGGCGAGACGATCCGCTACCAGGGCCGCGACATCCGCGTCGGCGCCTTCCCGATCTCCATCGACACGGACCGCTACGCGAACGCGGCGCTGGCGCCCGAGATCCGGGAGCGCGCCGAGCAGCTCCAGCAGCTTCGCCGCGGCCGCAAGATCATCCTCTCCGTCGACCGCCTCGACTACACGAAGGGCATCGACCTGCGGCTCAAGGCGTTCCTCGAATGGCTGGGTCGCGAGGACCGGTCGATCCGCGACGCGGTGATGGTCCAGGTCGCCGTCCCGAGCCGGGAGCGCATCTCGGAGTACCAGATCCTGCGGCGCGACGTGGAGGAACTCGTCGGCCAGATCAACGGCGAGTACGGCGAACTCGGCGTCGTGCCGGTCCAGTACTTCCGGCGCAACCTGCCGTTCGAGGAACTGATCGCCTTCTATCTCGTCGCCGACGTGATGTTGGTGACGCCGCTCTGCGACGGCATGAACCTTGTCGCCAAGGAGTACGTCGCCACGCGGCTCGAAGACGACGGCGTGCTCGTGCTCTCCGAGTTCGCGGGCGCGGCAGCCGAGCTGCCGGACGCCCTGCTGGTCAATCCCCACGACGTGAACGCGATGGCGGCCACGATCGAACAGGCGATCACCCTTGACCCGGAGGACGGAACGCGCCGGATGAAGGCGATGCGCGAGGTCGTGCGGCGGCACTCCGTGCACGAGTGGGCGGCGCAGTTCATCGAGGCGCTGGCCTGACGCGCATGGCACGCCCCGTCAGCGACGCCGAAGCAGGCTTCGAGATAGGCGAGGGCTTCGAACGCTTCTCGCAGAAGGACGACATCTTCTGCCGTTCGTTCTGGGACCCCGAGGTGAGGACCTCCCGCTCGGACATGTTCTACGAGACGTACCGCACGCCGGAGCTGCGCTGGCGCCCGGTCGACGGGTTCACGCGGCGCGACTACGCGCTTCGCAACGCTTCCTGGCACGTCACCGATCTGTTCGCGGAGCTCCGGGGAGACGCCGACCGTCGCGAGGGCTTCCTCGACCCCTACACGGTGCTCCGGGACGGTCCGGGTCCGCCGGACGAGAGCGATGAACCGGAGGAGGTCCTCGCCGCTCGACTCGCGGCGGATCTCAAGACGGCCGCCCGCGCGTTGGGCGCCGACCTGATCGGCATCACCGGATACGACGAGCGCTGGGTGTACACCCACGCGTACTCGCGGGAGACCGAGACGGAGAAACCGCAGGAGCTTCCGGGCGAACTCGGGAACGTCGTCGTCATCGCGCAGGCGATGGACCGGGGTCTGGTGGAGACCGTGCCGTCGGCCCTGAGCGGGACGGCGACGGGAGTGGGCTACAGCAGCGACACGGTGGTGCTGCTCGCGATCGCCCAGTACATCCTGAACATGGGCTACGCCGCGGTGCCGACGATGAACGACACGGCCCTGGCGATTCCGCTCGCGATCAAGGCGGGGCTGGGCGAGTACGGCCGTCACGGTCTGCTGATCACCAGGGAGTTCGGCCCCAGGGTGCGGCTCGGGAAGATCTTCACCGACATGCCCCTGGCGCACGACCGTCCGCTGCGCTTCGGTGTGCGCGAGACCTGCGAGGTGTGCCGCGCGTGTTCGGATGCCTGCCCGCCGAAGGCCATCGCGATGGACGCACCGACGGACCGGATCTACAATATCTCCAACATCCGCGGCGTCAGGAAGTGGACGACGGACGCCGAGAAGTGCTTCCGGTTCTGGTCGAACCAGAACACCGACTGCTCGATCTGCGTCAGGGTCTGCCCCTACAATCGGGACTACTCCAGGCGCCTCAGCCGAATCTGGCGGTGGATGGCGGGGACCCGTCTGCGCCGGCTCGCCCTCTGGCTCGACCGCCGGAGCGGCCGCGGACGGAGGGTTGAGCCCCAGACGTGGTGGGGGCGCGCCCTGTCCGGCTGGTAGGCTTGAACGTAGCGTCCGGCCGCCGAGCGCAGGAGAACAGGAGGAAAGGCCGAACGGAATAGCGACTCTGCCCGTCCCGTTCGGATCCAGTGCCATGTGGATCAAGAAGTACGACCCCGCCCGCTACCTTCCCTTAGACTCCGGGATCGCGCTGACGAGCCGCGAGCCGACGCCGCGGGACGTCTACATGGACCGGCGCAAGTTCGTCGCGGCGGCCGGCCTCGGCGTCGCCGCCGCGTCGCCCCTGGCCGCCCAGTTCCGCCTTCGCCAGCAGGTGCCGGCGCCTCCTCCGGCGCCGCCGCTCGAGGACAAGCTGAAACCGGCCCTCGAGAGGCCCGATGTCTACGGCGCCGAGCTCAGCGCGCGGCCCAAGCGCAACGTGAAGTTCGCCGGCCCGCCGGCCAGCATCGGCGGCGAACTGACGCCGCGCGACGCGGCGGGCAGCCACAACAACTTCTACGAGTTCTATCCCGGTCGTGGCGGCCCGGTGTGGAAGTTCGCCGGCAAGTTCACCGTCGAGCCCTGGAAGGTCGAGGTCACGGGCCTGTGCGACAACCCGATGACGCTCGATCTCGACGACATCTTCGGCTTCGAGCACGAGGAGCGGCTCTACCACTTCCGCTGCGTCGAGCGCTGGGCCATGAACGTGCCCTGGAGCGGCTTCCCCCTCAGCAAGCTGATCGAGAAGGCGCAACCGAAGTCGTCGGCCAGGCATGTCCGTTTCTTCACCGCTCTCAAGCGGGACCAGATGCCCGGCGTCAGGGAGGCCCACTGGTACCAGTGGCCTTACTTCGAAGCCCTCCGCATGGATGAGGCGACGAACGAGCTGGCGTTTGTCGCCACCGGCATTTACGGCGAGCCACTGGTCAAGCAGCACGGTGCGCCGCTGCGGCTCGCGATCCCGTGGAAGTACGGTTACAAGAGCGCGAAGTCGATCGTCAAGATCGAATTCGTGGCCGAGGAGCCGAAGATCTTCTGGCAGATCCAGCCGCACGAGTATGGCTACCTCTCCAACGTGAACCCGAACATCCCGCACCCGCGCTGGAGTCAGGCGACCTCCCACTGGCTGCACAACAGCCAGCCGTTCGAGACACCGATCTTCAACGGCTACGGCGAGTACGTCTCGAAGCTCTATCCCGACGAGCCGACCACGATGCAGCGGGCGCTGCGCCAGGGTCAGGTCGCGCGGTAGGGACCTAGACGGAGAACGCTGCGGGTTCGTATCTGTAGTCATGGGCGCCGCCACGGACACGCTGGGCACGGCCGACGCACTTGAAGGCGCCGGTCTTGATGCCGACACCGCCAAGGCAACAGCGCGCGCGATCGAAACGGGCTGCGCCTCCGCCGTCGAGGGGCTGGTGACGCGAGACGGCCTCAGGGCCGAGTTGAAGGCGCTGGAGACACGATTGGTCCTGTGGGGCGCGGGGATTGTGCTCGGTGGCACCGCCCTGGTGCTGAGCGGCGTCGGCGTGCTGTTGAGGTTCCTCCCATAGAGGCCGACCAGCGTCCCTTAGGGTTCGTCGATCGCCTCTGACGCCAACTCGGCGCCCGCACCGTGGCGCGCTGCCTGCACCGCGGCCGCGAAGAGCCCCATGGCGGCGCCGAAGGTCAAGACACCGACGAGTCCTACCCAGCCCTCGGCGTTCGTCGGCGCCGCCAGTGCCAGCAGTTCCGCCGTGAAGCCGAGAGGCTCGCCAGCGCGCAGCGCCTTGAGCGCCGCCAGGCCGTTGAGCAGCAAGGCGGCGCCGATGGCGCTCAGTGTCCCGAAGGCCACGCCATCCGCGGCCAGCCGAGCCCGGGAACGGGGTGGTAGCGGCTCCCGCCGCCGCACGTCGAAGACCGGTTCGCGTTCGGTGGGCTTGACGAAGCGCGAGAGCATGTAGAGGCCGGGGATTCCTAGCGGCATCGTGGCCAGGAAGAAGCTCGACCAGCCGATGGCGTCGACGGTGATCCCGGCAACCGGCCCGGAGAAGATGCGCCCGAAGCCGAACAAGGTCGAGAACATCGCGTATTGCGTGGCCGAGAAGCGCTTCTGGGTCATGCGAAGTAGCAGGACCGAGAAGGCTCCGGTACCGAGACCCTGGCAGAGCGTCTCGAACCCCATCGCTCCGTAGAGGAGGAAGGAGTTCTTCGGCACGTTGGCGAGGACCACGTACCCGATGTTGGAGAAGATCTGGAGCGAGCCGAAGATCCAGAGAGCTCTGCCGAGGCCGAGCACGTTCGTTCCGAGGCCGCCGATGATCGCGCCGCCGATCGTCGCGACCAGGCCGATCGTCCCCAGCGCGAAGCCACGGTCGTCGCTCGAGTAGCCCATGTCGACGAGGAACGGACGAAGCAGGGCGCTGGCCATGTTGTCGGCGAGCTTGAACAGGATGACGAAAGCCAGAATCTCAACCGCACGGTGGCGGGAGAGGAAGCCGAGGAAGGGGAGCCAGACGGCTTCACGGACGGTCTTCGGCTCAGGCGGCAGATTGCGAGGCTCGGGCGCGAAGAACGTCACGAGAAGCATCGGCAGGTAGAGCGCGGCCAGGCCCGCGCAGACGAGCGCCCACGAGGAGCGTCCGGCAAGGGAGATGGCCGCTGCTCCCGCCGCGAACATCCCCACGCGGTAGAGCGCGATGCGCGCGCCGACGGCCGCGCCCTGCTCTTCCTTCCTCAGCACGTCCACGGCGTAGGCGTCGACCGCGATGTCCTGGGATGCCGCCGCCAGCGCCACCGCGAAGGTAAGGGCGAGCACGACGAACGGCGCGTCCGGGTGGCCGCCGACGCCGGCCAGGCCGAGCGTTCCAACAAGCAGACCGACCTGGGCGATCGCCGCCCAGCCCCGGCGTCGCCCCAGGAACGGCGGTGGGAAGCGGTCCATCAGCGGCGCCCAGACCACGTTGAAGGTCCACGGAACCTGCGCCAGCGTGAACAGGCCGACGACGCGAATGTCGACGCCGGAATCGCGCATCCAGTCAGGTATCGCGATCCAGACCAGGCCCAACGGCATGCCGGACGAGAACGAGAGAAGGACGACCGATAGTGTCCGCCATGAGCGGACCGCCTGCACCAGGCTTTCGAAGGTGCCGATCCGCTCCGGCGCCTGCTCCTGCTCGGCCATCGGACTCATCCTATGCGTAGTCGTCTATGAATCGGACGACGCCGTGGACTTGGAACCCTGGTCGTGCAGAATCCGTAGTTGAACGTGAGCAGTCTCTTGAGGAGGAACCGACCGTGACCGCGACAGCCACCCAGTCCCGCCCCCTTCATCGTTCCGGGTCCGACCGCCTGATCGGCGGCGTCTGTGGAGGCATCGCCGCCTGGCTGGGCTGGAACCCGACGGGCGTCCGTCTGCTCTACATCCTGATCTCGATCCTCTCGGTCGCGTTTCCCGGGATCATCGTCTACATTCTGCTCTGGATCGTCATGCCGCTCGGCGACTGAGCTACCACGCCGCAGTCACTGGGTGCGCGGGTCCTCCGACCCGCTGCCGCCGGAGGCGGCCCGGAGACGCGCCGCGAAGCGGCGACCGCACCTCCGTGCGCCACCTGGGTGTCATCCGCGCGCTCGATGACTCGCGCACGGACTGGGTCGCGGGTGGCGCGGAACGCGCCACCCGGGTTGGTAGGCTGACTGCCCATGGCCCCGGCCGACGCAGCCGACTTTCTCGACGCACTGAAACGGCGCCTCGGCGCCGACCGCGTCCTCACCGGCGCGGCCCCGATGGCGGCCTACGAGTCGGACGCGCTGACCGCCTTCCGGGCCCGTCCGCGGGCGGTCGTACTCGTCGATTCCGCCGAGGAAGTCGTCGACATCGTGCGCCTCTGCGCGGCCGCGGAAGTGCCTTTCCTCGCCCGCGGCAGCGGCACGAGCCTGTCCGGCGGCTCGCTGCCGGTCCACGACGGCGTCGTCATCGCGATGAACCGGCTGAACCGGATCCTCGAAGTCGACCCGGTGCGGCGGACCGCGGTGGTCGAGCCGGGAGTCGTCAACCTCGCGGTGTCCGAGGCCGCGGAGCCCTACGGCCTCTACTACTCGCCGGATCCGTCGAGCCAGTCCGTGTGCACGATCGGCGGCAACCTGGCCTTCAACTCGGGCGGCGCGCACTGCCTGAAGTACGGAATGACGAGCAACCACGTGCTCGGTCTCGAGGTCGTACTCCCGGACGGCGAGGTGATCGAACTCGGCGGCGACAGCCTGGAGGGCGTCGGCCCCGACCTGGTCGGGCTGTTCGTCGGCTCCGAGGGGCTGTTCGGCATCGCGACGAAGATCACGTTGCGCCTGCTGCCGAAGCCCGAGACGTTCTTCACCCTGCTGGCGGCCTACGATTCGCTGGCGGCGGCTGGCGAGGCGGTGGCTGCGGTCGTGGCTTCGGGCCTCCTGCCCGGGGCGATGGAGATCATGGACAACTTGGCGATCGAGGCGGCCGAAGCGGCGGTCGGCGCCGGTTACCCGCTCGATGCGGAGGGGCTCCTGATCGTCGAGTTGGAGGGCGAGGAGCAGCAGGTCGCCGCCGAGAGCGAACTGCTGCTGGAAGTCGTCAGGCAATCGAAGCCCTACCTGGAGCACATCGCCAGCGACCCGGATGACCGCGCGCGGATCTGGAAGGGCCGCAAGAGCGCCTTCTCGGCGGTGGGGAGGCTGAGTCCGGACTACATCGTCCAGGACGGCGTCGTGCCGCGTTCCCGGCTGGGCGAGGCGTTGACGAAGATCCAGCACTTGGGTGAGGAGCACGGCATCCGCGTGGCGAACGTGTTCCACGCCGGCGACGGCAACCTGCACCCGCTGATCCTCTTCGATGGCCGGGTCGAAGGCGAACTGGAGCGCGCCGAGGAGCTGGCAGGGGAGATCCTCCGCCTCTGCATCGACCTCGGCGGCTCGATCACCGGTGAGCACGGCGTGGGGATGGAGAAGCGGCAGTACCTGGGCGAGATGTTCGACGACGCCGACCTGGACGCGATGCGCCGCATCCGCATGGCGATCGACCCCGGCGAGCTGGCGAACCGGGGCAAGATGTTCCCGGATGCGGAGGCCCCGGCGCTGCTCAGCCACGGTCCCCATCCGCTGGAGGTGGCGGGAGTCATCTCGCGCGAATGAGGCGCGGCGGCGCGTTCAACGACGGATGGCCGGGGGACCTGTGACCGGCGTTGTCCATCAGCCGGGTTCGGCGGCCGAGGTTGCCGAAGCCGTTCGCGGTGCGGAGTTGGTCGTCCCGCGCGGCGGCGGTACCAAGCCGCCGCTGGCCGTCGTGGACGGCGCCGAAGTGCTCGACGTGTCGGCGCTCAGCGGCATCACCGAGTACCTGCCGAGCGAGTACACGGTGACGGCTCTGGCCGGAACGCCGCTCGCCGAAGTCGAGGCTCGACTCGCCGCCGAAGGCCAGTATCTGCCGTTCGATCCGTTGCTGGTCGACGCCGGCAGCACAGTCGGCGGCACCGTCGCCGCAGGGGCCAACGGCCCCGGCCGGCTGCGCTACGGCGGCCTGCGGGACTTCCTGCTCGCGGTGGCCTTCGTCGACGGCCGGGGCGAGATCGTCCGCGGCGGCGCAAAGGTCGTCAAGAACGCCGCCGGCTTCGATCTGCCGAAGCTCATGGTCGGCAGCCTGGGGCGTCTGGGTGTCCTCACCGAGTGCACGTTCAAGGTCTTCCCGCATCCCGAAAGCTGCGCCACCGTGCGCGTCGCCGGCATGGCCTTCGATGAGGCCCTCGAGGCCGCCGGCCGCGTCGGGTCCGGCGCGGTCGAACTCGAGTGCCTCGATCTGGTGCACGGCCTGGCCGGCTGGGACCTGGAGATCCGCATCGGAGGTCGCAGCTTCGCGCTGGATGCTCGGTTGAAGCGCGCCGCCGATCTTCTGGACACGGACGTCACCACTCTCTCGGGCGACGCCGACGCGACGCACTGGCGCAGCCGCCGCGAGTTCGGCTGGGCTCCGCCGGACGCCTCCGTCCTCAAGCTCCCCCTGACGCCGGCCACGGCGGCCGTCCTGGAACAGGTCCTGGCCGACCTCGACGCTTCCCACGTAGCCAGGGTCTACAGCGCTGGCGTCCAGCAGGCTTTCGTCGCCTGGCCCGTCGAACGCGCAGCCGACATGCCGTCCCTCGACCGCGCCCTCGCACAGTCGAAGCTGACGGCGCTCGCGCTGCGCGCACCGGCCGACGCTTCGAACCAACCGATCCTCGGCTACCGCACCGGCGGCGAGTTGCTACGTCGCGTCGAACAAGCCCTCGACCCGGCCGGCCGCTTCGGCCGGCTGGGCTGATCGGAGCCGGCGCTTCGCGCCGGATGCCGGCCAGAAGGCCGGCGCACCGGCAGTCGGCTCTCCTCAGCTCGCCTTCGGCAACGCCCCCATCACGGCCTTGACCTCCAGGAACTCCTCGAAGCCGAAGTCGCCCCATTCGCGGCCGTTGCCGGACTGCTTGTAGCCGCCGAAGGGGGCGCCGAAGTCGGCGGGGGCGCCGTTGATGTGGACGTTGCCGGCGCGGATGCGGGAGGCGACGCTGCGAGCATGGTCGAGGTCGCCGGACTGGACGTAGCTGGAGAGGCCGTACGGGGTGTCGTTGGCGATCCGGATCGCTTCTTCTTCGGTCTCGTAAGGGAGGATGGAGAGCACGGGGCCGAAGATCTCCTCCTGGGCGATCGTCATGTCGTTGCTGACGCCGCCGAAGACGGTGGGGCGGACGTAGTAGCCGCTGTCCATGCCCTCGGGGCGGTCGGTGCCGCCGGTGACGAGCTCGGCGCCTTCCTCGATGCCCTTGGCGATGAGTCCCTGGATCTTGTCGTACTGGACCTTGCTGACGACGGGGCCGATGGCTACGCCTTCCTGTCCCGGCGGGCCGACGGAGGTCGCTTCGGCCGCCGCCTTGGCCACCTCGAGCGCGCGGGCGTGCGAGGCCGCCGGCACGAGCATCCGCGTCGGCGCGTTGCAGGACTGGCCGCTGTTCAGGAAGCACTGCCGGGTGCCCGCCTTGACCGCCTTGTCGATGTCCGCGTCCTCGAGGACGATGTTGGGCGACTTGCCGCCGAGTTCCTGGGCGACCCGCTTGATCGAGTCGGCGGCGGCCTTGGCCACGGCGCGGCCGGCGCGCGTCGAGCCGGTGAAGGACATCATGTCGATGCCGGGGTGCCCCGACAGGGCGGCGCCGACCTCGGGGCCTTCGCCGTTGATCAGGTTGAAGACGCCCGGCGGAACGCCGGCGTCGTGGAGAATCTCGGCGAGCAGGATCGCGTTGAGCGGCGCCACCTCGCTCGGCTTGAGCACCATCGTGCAGCCCGCGGCGAGCGCCGGCGCGACCTTGCAGGCGATCTGGTTGATCGGCCAGTTCCAGGGCGTGATCAGTCCGCAGACGCCGACGGGCTCCTTGACGATGTTCGTCGTGCCGCGAGTCTCGACGAAGTCGTAGCCCTTCAGCACGTTCAGGGCGCCGGCGAAGTGGCCGAGGCCGGAGGGCGCCTGGGCGGCCTTGGCGAGCCAGGCCGGGGCGCCCATCTCCATCGAGATCGTCTCCGCCATCTCGCCGATCCGGGCCTGGTAGCCGGCGACGATCCGTCCGAGAAGCTCGACCCGCTCTTCCTGGCTGGTCTGTGAGAAGGACTCGAAGGCTGCCTGCGCCGCCGCGACGGCCTTGTCGACGTCCGCCGCGCTGCCGAGGCTGATCCGGCCGACCGCTTCTTCCGTCGACGGATCGATCACGTCCATCGTCTTCGGGGCCACCGGGTAGACCCATTCACCGTTGATGTAGAACTGCAGCGCTTCCTTCATGGGACTCTCTCCGCGTGTGTGTTGGTTCCTTGGGCCGGTGAGTGTAGCCCGGATGAGGCAGCTACGGGAGCAGCAGGCGGGCGGCTCGCTCCCCGCACTCGGCGCCGACGGCGATCGCCCGGCTCAGGCCGACGCCGTGGAGCGCGTTGCCGGCCAGGTAGAAGCCGTCGATCGGGTCCAGGGCGGCCTCGACTCGGGCCACTCGCCGCGGGTGACCAGGGGCGTACTGCGGGATGGCGTGGGGCCAGCGGGCGACGCTCGTGTAGGTGGGTTCCGCGTCGATGCCGGCCGTCCGGCGTAGCTCTCGGAGAGTCAGGTCGACGAGCTGCGCGTCGCCGAGGTCGGCAGCCTCGGGGTCGACGCTGCCTCCGAACATCGAGCGGGCCAGGAACGTGCCATTCGGGCCGCGGCCTCGGAAGGTGGCGGTTTCGTACTGGCAGCCGAGCATGCGGATGCCCTCGCCGCGGGCGACGAGGAAGCCGTAGGCCGGCTCGATGTGAGCCGCGGCCGCGGCGTCGAAGGCCGTATGGACGACGGCCATCGGGGGCGACTCGATCTGCCGGAGCTCGGCCGCGGCCTCTGCCGAGACGCCGTCGACGAGATCAGCGGCCGAGGGCAGGTCAGCGGCCACGACGACCGCCGCTGCCGAAAGCTCGGTCCTGGCACTCAACTGGGACGCTTCAGGGGTCGACTCCTGGTCGGCGAGGTGAACAGTGAAGCGGTTGGTGTCCGTCCGGCGGACGATCGACGTCACGCGACTGTGGTAGCGCACGTCGATCCCGGGCAGGGCTGCGACGGCTTGCGGAAGAGCCTGGATGCCGCGGCGAAGAGTCCGGTGTCCCGGCGGCGGAACGCCGCGCCTGCGGCCGGCGCGCATCGCCTTGAACAGGGAACCGTAGGCCCGCTCCATCGCGACCAGGCGCGGAAACGCGGCCGCCGCCGAGAGCTTCCGCGCGTCGCCCGCGAAGATGCCGAGGACTACCGGCGAGATGAGTCGGGCGGCGGCTTGCCGGCCCATGCGGCGGGCGGCGAAGTCGTAGAGCGACTCGTCCGCGTCCGCGGCGGGGAGGTCGCCTGCGGAAGCCGAGCCCGCGGTACGACCGTCGCCGGATCTGGCCCGCACCAGGGGCTCCATCGCCAGCCGCGCCAGGCCGAGCGGTCCCAGCAGGCCGCTCTTCGCGAAAGCCAATGGGCTGCGCTGCAACTCCCGCAGCCTGCCGCCCCGGTAGATGTAGCGTCGGTTCGCCGCCGGTTCCGGCGCCAGCACCTCGCTCTCGAGGCCGCAGGCGGCGATCATCTCCCGCACGACCGGCTGATCGTCGAGGAAGCCCTGGGGGCCGGTCTCGATCAGGAAGCCGCCGGCCTGTCCGGTCCGGGCCTTGCCGCCGACCTCGCCGTCCGCCTCGAGCACGAGGATCTCGATCTCGCGGCCGGCGCGCTCCGCTTCGACCGACGCTTTCCAGGCGGCGGCCAGTCCGGAAGGCCCGCCGCCGACGACAACCAGGCGGCGGGCCGACGGCTGTTCGTTCAAGCGTCCTCCGCCTCGGCGTGGACGGCCTCGACCAGGGCCTGCACCGCCTGAAGCGGAGTTTCCGGCAGTACGCCGTGGCCCAGGTTCACGATGTGGCCGCGACGGGGCAGGCTGGCGAGCAGGAGTCCGGTCTCGCGCCGGACCGCCTGTTCGCCGGCCAGGAGCGCGGCGGGGTCCAGGTTTCCCTGCAGGCAAAGGTCCGGCCGCCGCCGGCGCAGCGCGCCGAGGTCGGTGCGCCAGTCGACGCCGAGCGCCTCGCAGGGCAGGCCCGCGTAGTCGTCCACCAACTGGGGCGCGGCGTGGAGGAAGAGGATCCGGGGGACGCCGGCGTCGCCGAGCCGCCGCAGCAGCCGATCGAGGTGCGGCCGAATCCTCCGCCGCCATTCGGCGCGCGGGAAGAGGCCGGCCCAGGAGTCGAAGACCTGGACCGCGTCCGCGCCGGCCCGGTGCTGCCCGATCAGATAGCGGGCGCAGAGCCGTCCGAGTCGGTCGAGCAGGGCGTCGAAAACCGCCGGCTCCTGGTAGGCGAACGCCCGCAGCCGCGGGAAGTCGCGCACGCCGCGGCCCTCGACCAGGTAGGCCGCGAGGGTCAACGGAGCCCCCGCGAAGCCGAGCAGGGCCGTCTCCGGGACGAGCCTGGACCGCACGATCCGCTGGGCGGCGGCGACCTCCGGGGCGATCGTCGTCTCGTCGAGGTCGTCGGGATCGGGCAGGGCGGCGACGTCCCGCGCGCTCCGGATCGGCTCGGCGATCACGGGCCCCGGATCGAAGCGGAAGTCGACGCCGAGGGCCGGCATGGGCGACATGATGTCCGCGAACGTGATCGCGGCGTCGAACGGGAAGCGCCGGAGCGGCATCAGGGTGACTTCGGCCGCCAGTTCCGGGTCGCGCGCGAGGCCGCCGAAGCCGTGGCGCTCCTTGAGGGCCCGGTACTCGGGAAGGATGCGTCCGGCCTGACGCATCATCCACAGCGGCCGCCGCGGCGTGTCCTCGAATCGAAGGGCGCGCAGCAGCAGGGGTTCGGCCGGCGGGGCGGTGGCGGGGGCCGGGGCGGCAGCAGGCCCGGCCGCGGTCGTCGGCAGGGTGTTCACTCGCCGGCCGTCCAGCGGGTCGATGGCTCGGAGGGCCTGTCGGCACGCCGCTGTTCGAGCAGCTCCGGCGCCGCGGCGGCAAGGAAGGCGTCGACGCCATCCTGACCGATCTCGATCGCCACCGCGCGCAGCCCCACGACCGGCAGGTGGCTCAGACGCTTCGCCATCACGGCCGTCCACGTCCGGAGCGCCTCCCGTTCCGCCTCCGAGAGGCCCGCGAGATCGCTCTGCAGCAGGCGGTCCAGGTTGGCGCCCAGGGAATCCTGGTACTTGGCGCCGATCGCCCGGATCGCTCCGGCCACCGACCGGGTGGCCATCGCCTCACGGTAGGCGTCGAGTTCCTCGTCGATCAGCACGCGGGCTTCGGCAGTGCGCCCGCGCCGGTCGCGGAGGGTCTTCTGGGCCAGTTCATTGATCTGGTCCATGCCGATCCGCTTCAGACCCGCGATGCGGGCGTCGGTTGGAGCGACATCGGCCGGGATCGCCATGTCGATCACCAGCGGTGAGGCGCCGTACCGGACGTCGCCGGTCGCGGCCAGGACCGACAGGCACCGCCGATCGACCACCGGCCCCGGGGCGCCGGTCGAAAACAGTGCCGCGGTCACCGGCGGCGGCTCGGACCGGAACCGGTCGAGGCTCATCGTTTCGACCGCCTTTGCGGATCCGTTCGCCCCGGTCGCGCCCCCCGTTCTTTCGGCAAGATCGTCGGCCTTCGAGCGCGTGCGGTTGACGAGGACCAGAGGAATGCCGCGAGAGCGCAGCCGCTCCGTACACGTCTCGGTCATCGCCGCCACGCCGATCAGCGCCACCGGCCCCGGATGCTCCGCGGCGCGCTCGGTCAACAGGTCGGCCGCAATCTCCGACAGTGACGTGCGCCCGGCGCCGACCCCAGTCTCCCGGTGGACCCGCTTGCCGGCCCGAAGCGCCGATTCGACCACGCGCCGCAACTCCGGGTCGACCGTACCGCTGGCCGTCGCCTCGTCGAGCGCGTCGCGCAGTTGCCCGCGGATCTCCCGCTCTCCAGGCTGGGCCGAGTCGAGGCCGGCCGCTACCAGGTACAGGTGCTCGACCGCCCCTTCCCCTTCCCAGCTCCGGAACACGCGCCGTGCCGCCCCCGCGCCAGCCACCAGCCGCAACAGCTCCCGCCGGCATGACGCCAACGTAGCTCCCGGCTCCGCCGAGAAAACGAACGCCACCCGGTTGCAAGTGGCGAGGTAGATCAGCCCCTGAGCACCGACCCGCTGCTTCAGCCGCCGCATCTCGGCGGCCCGCCGCTCATCCGGCAGCGTGTACTGCGCGATCTCCTCGGCACTCGCGTACCGCCAGGTCACCGCGACGACGCAACAGTTGTCCATCGCGCGATTCTGCCTCACGCACCGTTGTGCAGTGTCACGGCCCTGTCACACACCGCAGACCTCCCCTCCAGTCAGAGAGCGCGAGCGGCCGCTGGGACCCTCCCCCGGCATGCCGACCCGGACGGCCTACGCGGCTAGCCGCCGCGCCACTCGCGGGTGTTGCGGAGGATCAGGTCGGTCAGCGCGTCGAGGTGGTCGGGGCGGTCGTTGAGGCAGGGGATGTAGCGGAGGCGCTCGCCGCCGGACTCCTCGAAGTAGCCTCGGTTCTCGACCTCGATCTCTTCGAGGGTCTCGATGCAGTCGGCGGAGAAGCCGGGGCAGGCGACGTCGACGTTCCCGAGGCCGGCCTCGGGCAGCTCGCGCATCAGGACGTCCGTCTTCGGGCCGATCCAGAGCTCGCGGCCGAACTGGGACTGGAACGTGCTGATCACCCGCTCCGCGTCGATGCCCAGTTCCTCCACCAGCAGGCGTGTCGTCTCCAGGCACTGGCACTGGTAGGGATCGCCGTTGTCGATGTAGCGCTTGGGGACGCCGTGGTAGGAGAGGACGAGCCGGTCGGGCTCGCCGTCGGCCCAGGTCTCGCGGATGCTGGCGGCGAGGGCGCGCAGGAAGCCGGGGTCGTCGTAGTAGCTGTTGATCGTGCGCAGTTCCGGCACCCAGCGCCAGCGGCGGAGTTGCCGGGCGAGCATGTCGACCGTGGACGCCGTGGTGGCCGCCGAGTACTGCGGGAAGAGCGGGAAGAACAGGAGGCGCGTGCATCCCCTGTTGCGGAGTTCGGCGAGCGCGCTTCGGATGGAGGGGGTGCCGTATCGCATCCCGATGGCGACGTGAAAGGTCGGCTCGCCCGCTCCCTGAGCCTCCCGCAGCCGTCGTTCGATGCCCTCGACCTGACGTCTGCCGATCGCGAGGAGCGGCGAGCCTTCGTCCGTCCAGATCTTCTCGTAGAGCTTCGCGACCCGCTGCGGCCGCGTCGTCAGGACGAACAGGTACAGGATCGGCAGCCACTTCCAGCGCGGCACCTCGGCGATGCGCGTGTCGCTCAGGAACTGCCGGAGGTAGCGGCGCAGGGCCTTCGGCGTCGGGGCCGCCGGCGTGCCGACGTTGGCGAGCAGGACGCCGATCGCGCGGCGGTCGACGCCGCTTTCGACCTGAGGTTCGGGTTCGTAGAGGGATGTGCCGCTGGTCATCGGGTCGCCGTTCAGATCCAGTCGCGACGGACCAGGAAGTCGGAGGCGAGGCGGGCTTCGGGGGTTCCGGGTTCGGGCGCGTAGTCGTAGCGCCAGGCCGCCAGCGGCGGCAGGGAGGCGAGGATCGACTCGGTGCGGGCCCTCGCCTGCAGTCCGTAGCGCGTGCCGCGGTCGTAGACCAGGTTGAACTCCACGTAGCGCCCTCTGCGGTAGAGCTGGAAACAGCGCTCCCGCTCGCCGTATTGCAGGTCTTTCCGGCGTTCGAGGATGGGCAGGTAGGCGGGCATGAAGTGATCGCCGACGCTGCGGGCGAAGGCGAAGCAGCGTTCGAAGCGGCTGAGTTCGGGCGGTCGTTCGAGCCGGTTCAGATCGTCGAAGAAGAGGCCGCCGACGCCGCGCATCTCCTGGCGGTGGGGAAGGTAGAAGTAGTCGTCGCAGGCGGCCTTGTAGCGGCTGTAGAGACCGTCGCCGAACGGCGCGCAGGCCTCGGCCGCCGTCCGGTGCCAGTGAACCGCGTCCTCCTCGAAGCCGTAGTACGGGGTCAGGTCGAAGCCGCCGCCGAACCACCAGCCTTCTTCCTCTTCGTCGCCCGTTTCTTCTGGCGAACGGCCTTCCGGCGAATGGGCGATGAAGAAGCGGATGTTCGCGTGGCTGGTCGGGGCGTAGGGGTTGCGCGGATGGACGATCAGGGAGATCGAGGTCGCCTCGAAGCTCCGGCCCGCGAGCTCCGGCCGCCGCTCGGTTGCCGCCAGGGGCAGCGAGTCGCCGCGGGAGTGACTGAAGTTCACCGCCGCCTTCTCGATCACTTCTCCGTCGGTGAGCACCCGCGGCCGGGCGACGCCACGGCGCTCGCCGCGGAGCTCGCGGGCGTCGAAGGCGCCGCCATCGACCTCGACCAGGGCGTCGCAGATGCGGTCCTGGAGCTCCCGGAAGTAGGTGGCGACGGTTTCGGCGCTCGGCTGCCCGGCCGGCGGCTGGGACGTCACGGCGCCGGGATCTCCGCCAGCGCTTCGCCGACCGCGCCGGCGAAGCCGGCGAGCGCGTCTTCGTCGTGGGCGAGCGACAGGAAGCCGACCTCGAACGCGGACGGGGCGAGCATGTAGCCGCGGTCGAGCAGCCCGCGGTGGAGCAGGCCGAAGACCTCGGCCGTGTTCGGGTGGAAGCGGTCGGCCCGGCGCGGCGGTTCGTCGTCGCCGTAGGCGAGCCAGAAGATCGACCCGCAGCGGACGAGCCGGTAGGGGTGGCCGCTCGCTTCCAGGACGGGGCCGAGCCCGGCTTCGAGCAGCGCCCCCTGGTCTTCCATCCGCTTCCATCCATCGCCGGCCACGAGTTCGCGCAGGGTGGCGAGCCCGCCGGCGACGGCGAGCGGGTTCCCGGACAACGTGCCCGCCTGGTAGACGGGGCCGAGCGGGGAAAGCCGGTCCATCAGCCGCGCCGGACCGCCGTACGCGCCGACCGGCAGCCCGCCGCCGATCACCTTGCCGAGGGTGACCAGATCGGGCTCGATGCCGAGCTGAGCGCCGACGGTGACTCCAGGCACCCGGAAGCCGCTCAACACCTCGTCGAAGATCAGGAGAGCGCCGCGCTCGGTGCACAGGCGGCGCAGGAGTTGCAGATAGTCCGGCCGCTGCACCAGCAGGCCGTTGTTCGCCGGCAGCGGCTCGACGATCGCGGCCGCGAGCTTCGCGCCATGACGCCGGAACGCCTCTTCCAGCGCCTCCTCGTCGTCGAGCGGCAGGACGATCGTGTCGCGTGCGGTGGCCGCCGGGATGCCGGCGCTCGAGGCGATCCCGAAGGTGGCGAGTCCGCTTCCGGCCTCGACCAGCAGCGCGTCGACGTGGCCGTGGTAGCAGCCCTCGAACTTGAGCACCAGGTCGCGGCCCGTACAGCCGCGGGCGAGCCGGACCGCCGACTGGGTCGCCTCGGTGCCCGAGTTGACGAACCGCATCTTCTCGATGACCGGCACGAGTTCCTTGACCATCCGCGCCAGTTCGACCTCGCCCTCGTGGGGTGCGGCGAAGGAAGTGCCGCGCGCTGCCGCCTCGCACACCGCCTCGACCACGGCCGGGTGGCTGTGTCCAAGCACCAGGGGCCCGAAGGAGCCGACGAAGTCGACGTAGCTCCTGCCGTCGACCGAGCGCATGACCGCCCCTTCGGCCTCGGCGATGAAGGGCGGCGTGCCGCCGACCGCGCGGTAGGCGCGCACCGGACTGTTCACGCCTCCGACCAGGTGGCGCTGCGCCTCCGTCCAGAGGTCTTCGCTGCTTCGTCCGGCGCTCATTCAGTCCCCCTTGGGGTCGGCGCCCGCTTCCTCGAGCCACAGGCGTTCGATGCCGGCGGCGGTCGGTTCCTGTGCGCACTTCACGTTGCCGGCTCCGGCGCTCCGGAGCGCCGCGGCTGTGGCGGCTCCGATCGCCCAGCAGCTTCGCGGCCAGTCCAGGCCGGACGCTGCGAAGGCGGAAACCGCCGATGGAGCGGTGAAGAGTACGCGGGCGCGGGCCGCTTGCCAACCTTGCGGCCAGTCGAGCTCGTCATTCGGATGCACGGTGTAGGCCGACCAGGCAGAAACCCGGCGGCCCGCTGCCTCGAGCGCTTCGACGAGCGACGCTCCGCCGCGGGCGGAATGCGGCACGAACAGCGGGCAACGCGGGTCGAGAACCCGGGCCGCATAGCGGGCGAACTCTTCGCCGCCGGAGGCCCGCGCGGCCAGGTTCGGCGGCACGCCGGCCGCGAGCAGCGCGCGCGCCGTGCCCTCGCCCAGCGCGCACCACGGCAGCCGGCCCCAGACCGGCTCCCGGACGGCGCGCTCCGCCACGACGCGTGCAGCGTTCGGCGACGAGAGGAGCAGCCAGGGCCATTGGCGTCGCGGCCCGTCCAGGTCGATGCGGTCGGCCGGCCAGGGGGTATCGAAGACCTCGACGGTCGTCGACGGCAGGGCCGCGACCCGGATGGAAGGATCGAGTCGACCGGTCAGACGGCGAACGGTCTCTGGACCGGAGGTCACGACGAGGTCTGGTAGTCCCCCACCGGGTGCAGCGATCCTCTGGCCGCTGGGTGTAGGGCCCCTCTGTCCGCTGGGTGCGCGGGTCTTCTGACCCGCTGCCGCCGGAGGCATGTGACCACGGGTCTTCTGACCCGTGGAAGACACGGCGCCGGCCGTCAGGCCGGCACCGAACTCCGCCAATCCCCGCTCGACCCGCTCAGCCAGGGCGTCGAGCTCGACCGCGCCGTCCGCTGCTGAAGCCGCTGCACCAACGGTACGCGGCGCCTCACCGACCGAGGCAGGTTCGCGCCAGTCGTCGGCCGCGATCAGTGTATGGACCTCGTGTAACACCGGCCCCTCCGGGCCGGCGGCGCGTGCGTCCGCCCAGGCTCCGAACGGTCGGAGACAGCCGCCACCGAGCCGGCCAAGCAGGGAGCGCTCCGCGAAGGCCGCGGCGCGGCTCGGAGAGTGGTCGAGCGCCGCCATCGCCGCATGTCCGTCGAGCCGGCCGCTGCGCAGGATCTGGACCGCCAGGGCGCCCTGTCCGGGTGCGCAGGGCCAGGAGCGAAGGTCCAGCCGGAAACCCCGGATAGCGGCGGTTGCAGCGTCGAGCTCGCCACTTCGGGCCAGGCGCAGGACGCCCGCCTCCGCCGCCAGCAGGGCGTCGATCGCGCCGCTCTGGAGCCACTCGAGCCGGCGTCCCACCGAGCCGCGGACGGCGCAGCAGACGAGGTCCGGCCGCAGAGCGAGCGCCCCGGCCTGCCGGCGTGGCGACGAGGTGCCCAGGCGCGCGCCGGCCGAAAGCGGCGCGAACGCGGCGCGGGCCGGCCTGGCCTGCGCCTCCAGGGCGTCGTCGCCGTGATCGAGCAGCTCCTCGAGCGTCGGCGCCCCTTCGCTCGCCTCGTTCGCTTCGGAATCCGGCGCGAACAGCAGCAGATCGAATGGCCGCTCCCGCTCCGGCACCGCCGCGGTCACCAGGTCGGGCTCGTCCTCGACCGGCAGGTCCTTCAGCGAGTGGACGACGAGGTCCACGGAGCCGTCGCGGAGGGCCGCGGTCAGTTCGCCCGTGAACACGCCCTTGGCCTGGGCGAAGCTCCCCCCGAGGCTGCGGTCACCCTGGGAAGACATGGCTCGGACCAGCGTGTCCACGCCCAGTTCGCCGAGCCGCCGGGCGACAAGGTCGGCCTGGATCCGCGCCAGTGGCGTCGCCCTGGTGCCGATGACGATCGGTGCCATCGGACCGGGATTCTACGGAGCCGCGCTCCGGCGTGCCGGCGCGGAGCCCTGGAATAGAGTCGATACTCGGTCCCGCCGTTGGCCGCCTGGAGCCGATTGGGGCCTGGAACCGATAGGGAGGACTCGCCGTGTCGCTGATTCCGCTTCGAACCCGAGCAATTCCTGTTTACCTGGGCCCCTTCTGCCTGCCCCTGGTCGCTGCCGCGGCCGTCCTGCTTGCCGGCTGCGCCGGCGAAGCGCGGCCGTCGGCGGCCGAGTTCACGGCGGCGGCGGAGGAGACGCTCATGGAGCACTACTACGACGGCAGCCGCGCGGCCTGGGTGCAGTCGACGTACATCAACGAGGACACGACCGCCCTGGCGGCCCGTGCCGGAGCGGAGGCGCTGACCCGCGCGATCGACTTCGCGCAGGAGGCGGCGACCTACGACGCGGCGTCGGAGGCGGACGAGGTGGCGCGCAAGCTCGGCCTGCTGCGGGGCGGACTGACCGTGGCCGCGCCAGCCGACGAGGCGAAGATCGAGGAACTGAGCCAGATCACGAGCAGGATGGAAGCGGCCTACGGCACGGGCAGCCACTGTCCGAACGGGCCGGAATCCTGCCGTTCGCTCGACGATCTGGAGGACGTGATCGACAACAGCCGGGACGCCGGCGCGCTGCTCGACGCCTGGGAGGGTTGGCGGACGATCTCGCCGCCGATGCGCGCGGACTACCAGCGCTTCGTCGAGCTCTCGAACGAAGGCGCCCGGGGCCTCGGCTACGACGACACCGGCGCGATGTGGCGGTCGGGCTACGACATGCCGGCGGACGACTTCGCCGCGGAGACGGACCGTCTCTGGGAGCAGGTGAAGCCCCTCTACGACGACCTGCACTGCCACGTCCGCGCCGAACTCGCGGAGCAGTACGGTCCGGACGTCGTGGATCCCGAGGGCGCCATCCCGGCGCACGTCCTGGGCAACATGTGGGCGCAGACGTGGTCCAACGTGTTCGACCTGGTCGCGCCGCAGACGGCCGATCCCGGCTACGACCTGACGGAGATTCTCCGCGAGCGTCAGACGTCGGAGCGGGAGATGGTGGAGATCGCCGAGGGCTTCTTCACCTCGCTCGGGATGGAGGAACTCCCCGACACGTTCTGGCGGCGCTCCCAGTTCCTCCGGCCGCGAGACCGCGACGTCGTCTGTCACGCGAGCGCCTGGCACCTCGACCTGGACGAAGACGTCCGCATCAAGATGTGCATCCAGATCAACGCCGAGGATTTCTCGACGATCCACCACGAACTCGGCCACACCTACTACCAGCTCGGTTACCGGGAGCTGCCGCCCCTGTTCCGGGACAGCGCGAACGACGGCTTCCACGAGGCGCTGGGCGACACGATCTCCCTGTCCGTCACCCCGGGCTACCTCGTCGACATCGGTCTGCTCGACGAGGAGCCGCCGGCCGAGGCCGACCTCTCGCTCCTCATGCGGATGGCGCTGGACAAGGTCGCCTTCCTGCCCTTCGGCCTGCTCGTCGACCGCTGGCGCTGGGGCGTGTTCTCCGGCGAGACGCCGCCCGAGGAGTACAACGCGGCCTGGTGGCGCCTGCGCGAGCAGTACCAGGGGGTGACCGCTCCATCGACGCGAACGGAGGAGGACTTCGACCCCGGCGCGAAGTACCACGTGCCGGGCAACACGCCCTACACGCGCTACTTCCTGGCGCACATCCTCCAGTTCCAGTTCCACCGCGACCTGTGCGCGGCGATCGGCTACGAAGGCCCGCTCCACCGCTGCTCGATCTACGGCGAGGAAGAGGCGGGCCGCCGCCTGCGCGAGATGATGGCGATGGGTCTGAGCCGGCCGTGGCCCGAGGCGCTCGAGGCCATGGGCGGCAGCCGGGAGATGGACGCCACGGCGATCCTCGACTACTTCGCCCCGCTCGCCGACTGGCTCAAGGAGCGGAACGCCGGCCGGTCCTGCGGTTGGAGCTGACGGCTTGCTGATCGCCACCTGGAACATCAACGGCCTGGGCGCGCGCTTCGAGTTCCTCGTCTACTGGCTCAAGGCGCGGCGGCCCGATGTCGTGGGCCTGCAGGAACTCAAGGCGACCGCAGACAACGTACCGATCCCGGCGCTCGAGGATCTCGGCTACCACGCCGCCGTGTGCGGCCAGAAGGCCTGGAACGGCGTCGCCGTCCTCTCGCGCCATCCGATCGAGGAGGTCCAGTCCGGCCTGCCGGGCGAAGAGGAGGCCGGCGCGCGCCTGCTACGGGTGAAGACCGCGGGCCTCGACTTCACGACCGTCTACTGCCCGAACGGCAAGGACATCGATCACCTGGACTATCCCCGCAAGCTGGCTTGGTTCGACTCGCTCCGGGACTACCTGGGCGGTTCACTCGGCGCGGACGAGTCCGCGGTTCTCTGCGGCGACTTCAACATCGCGCCGACGCGCCTCGACACCCACGACGAGGACCGCCTGGCCGGCGGCATCCACCACACGGAGGCGGAGCGCGAGCGGTTTCGCGCGCTGCTCGACCTCGGGTTCGTCGACCTGTTCCGGGAACTCCATCCGGAGACGGTCAAGTTCTCCTGGTGGGACTACCGCTTCGGCGCCTTCCACCGCAACCTGGGTCTGCGGATCGACTTCCTGCTGGCGACAGAAGCCGTCCGGGAGCGTGTCCAGGAGGTCGAGACCGACCGCGACTACAGGAAGAAGAAGGAGGGGCTCATCGCCTCCGACCACGCGCCGGTGATGGCGAGGCTGGGTGCGTAGGGGGGTCAGGCCGCTTCGACGACTTCCCCGACAGCCTGGGCGCGCTCGATCCGCGTGCTCTCGTCGCTCGCCACCGAGCGGCCGGCCAGCCAGAAGAAGATCACGCCGAGGACGTACGCGCCCAGGCTGGCGAGCATCGCCAGTTGCAGCGAGCGTCCAGAGTCCACGCCACCGGCCTCCAGGGTCGTGCTCAGCCAGCCCATGAGGAAGGGGCCCAGGGCGAGGCCCACGAAGGTCATCATGAGGATGTAGAACGCCGATGCGGTTCCGCGCATCCTGGGCAGCACGAGGTCGTTGGCCATGGCGACGGCCGAACCGATCCAGGCCGATCCGAAGACCGTGAAGAGGAAGTTCATCACGTAGGCGGTCGTGACGCTCTCGGTCAGCACGAAGAAGGCGCCCAGGGGGATCGAGCCGACGGCGATGATGAGCCCGCAGAGCGGCCGGGCGTTTGGCCTCTTCCGCTTCATCCGGTCGGAGAACCAGCCGCCTCCGGCAACGCCGAGCCAGCCGGCGACGGCGGCCGTGAGGCCGAGAATCAGACCGGCTTCGCCGGCGCTCTGATCGTGAACCCGCCGGAAGAACGTCGGCGCCCAGAAGCCGAGGCCGTAACCGACGAAGGCCATCCAGCCGAAGCCGAACATGCCGTAGATCATCGAGCGGGACCGGTAGATCAGTTCGAACGTGGGCCGGTCCCTCAACTTCAGTCCCTGCACCCAGGACAGAAAGGCGTAGGCGCCGATGGCGAGCGCGATCCACTGCACCGGATTGCCGAAGACCTGGATCAGGCCGAAAGCGACTACAGCGCATCCGACGGCGATCAGCAGGTTTCTGCTGATCGCGCGAAAGCCGCCGTTCGCGAAGAGCGAGAACACGGTGAGCGGCGGCAGAATGGCGGCCGTCTCCTTCCCCAGTTCCCTGAACGGCGCGGGATGCGGGGGAGTGACGAGGCCCTCGCTCTGGCCTCGCACGGGCTCCTTCAAAGTCCATACCCAGATCGCCATCAGCAGGCCCGGCAGGCCCACGGCGAAGAACGCGACCTGCCAGCCGACGAGGCCGAAGGGCGCGCCGCCGTCCGCGTACGCGTTGTTCCAGCGGTCGACGATCTGACCGCCGATCAGGATGCCGAGACCGGCGCCGATGTAGACGCCGCTCGAGTACATCGCCGTGACCGTGGCTCGCAGCCGCGGCGGGTAGTAGTCGCCGAGCATGGAGAACGCCGCCGGCCCGGCGCTCGATTCGCCGATGCCGACGCCGACCCGGTAGGCGGCGAGGGAAGCGAAGCCGCGGGCGGTTCCCGACAGCGCGGTCATCAGGCTCCACGCGGCCAGGCCGATCGAGATCAGGCTCTTGCGGGTCCACATGTCGGCCAGGCGGCCGATCGGAATCCCGAAGATGGCGTAGAAGACGGCGAACGCGGTGCCGTAGAGGAAGCCGAGCTGGGCGTCGCTGACGCCCAGGTCGTTGCGGATGTCCTCGGCGAGGATCGAGAGGATCTGGCGGTCGATGAAGTTGAAGACGTAGACCAGGACGAGGACGCCCAGGACGTAGTTGGAGTACCACCGGCTGGGCGCCTGCGGGGCTGGGTTCTGGCTGTCCTGCTCTGTTGACGTCATTCGGCTCCCGTGGTCATTCGGCTCCGTCCGCTCCCGGTTCCGCCATGGCGCCGGGTACGGTGCCCTTCGCGAGTTCCTGGTCGATCATCAGCATACCGACCCCGTCGCCGCCCACCAGGCGCAGCCGGCCGAGCAGTGTGCGGGCGACGTTCTCCTCCTCGACCTGCTCGTTGATGAACCATTGGAGCATGATCGAGGCGGCGCGGTCGTGGACCTTCTCGGAGAGGTCGTAGAGTTTCTCGATCGCCCTGGTGACCCGCTGCTCGCTCTTGAGAATGTCGGCGACGGCGGCTTCCGGCGATTCCCACTCGGTCGGCTGGGCCGGAATCTCGGGGATCCGGACGAGGAGGTCGCGGTCGGCCAGGTGGTCGATGATGCGGTGGGCGTGGCCGAGTTCGTCGGCCGACTGGCCGCGCAGCCACGCGCCGAAGCCGGGCAGGTCGATGCGCTCGAGCCAGAGCGCCATGGACAGGTAGCGATGCGCGGCCTCGAACTCGAGGCCAAGGTGGGTATTCAAACGGTCGTGGAGCTTCTGGTCCATCGTGTTCTCCGGGTCGGGCGATTGGGGCAGTTGAAGGCGGACGCCGCGAGCATAGCGCTGCCCGATGGAGAAGCGGTGAAGCGGGAAACTCCCGCCTGCCTTGCGCTACGGCAGCAGCTCTTCGACGCCGGCGCGCTCTTCGAAGAGCTCGTCCAGCGTCGCCTGCATCCGCCCCTGGCTGAACTCGTCGACGTCGAGGCCCTGGACGATCGAGTAGTCGCCGTCGCTGGTGGTCACCGGGAAGGAGTAGATGACGCCTTCGCGCGCGCCGTAGCTGCCGTCGGCGGGAATCGCCATGCTGACCCAGTCGCCGTCGGCCGTACCCTGGACCCAGGTGCGGATGTGGTCGATCGCCGCGGCGGCCGCGGAGGCCGCGGAGGAGGCGCCGCGCGCCTTGATGATCGCCGCGCCGCGCTGCTGGACGGTGGGAATGAACTCCTCGCGGGTCCACGCCTCGTCGACCAGCTTCGGCGCCGGCCGTCCGTCGACCAGGGCGTGGTTGAGGTCCGGGTACTGCGTCGCCGAGTGGTTGCCCCAGATCGTCATCCGGCGTACCCGGGTCGTGTGGGCGCCGGTCTTCCCGGCGAGCTGGCTGATCGCCCGGTTGTGATCGAGCCGGGTCATCGCCGTGAACTGCCGCCGATCCAGGCCGGGCGCGTTGCTGGCCGCGATCAGCGCGTTCGTGTTAGCCGGGTTGCCGACGACTACCACCCGTACGTCCCGGCTCGCATGGGCGTCGAGCGCCTTGCCCTGAACGGAGAAGATCGCCGCGTTCGCCTGCAGCAGGTCCTTCCGCTCCATGCCCGGCCCGCGCGGCCGCGCACCGACCAGCATGGCGATGTCGGCTCCGTCGAAAGCCTCGTCCGCGTCCGAACTCGTCACGATGTCGTGGAGCAGCGGATAGGCGGAGTCGCGAAGCTCCATGACCACGCCCGCGAGCGCGTCCATCGCCGGCGGAATCTCCAGCAACTGGAGGCTCACGGGCTGGTTCGGGCCCAGCATTTCGCCGGCGGCGATGCGGAAGATCAGGGAATAGCCGATCTGACCGGCGGCTCCGGTGACAGCGACTCGAACGGGTGTCTGCATGGCGTGGTTTCCTCCTCGATCCGGCGCGGGATCGTAGCACCGCCGGACGGGCGTGTGATGGCTCGGAAGCACCGGCGTCCGGGCGAGGTTGGACGGGTCGTCCGGTACATTCACAGTTCCTTCTGAGGGGAGGAGTCATGCGGTGCAACGTGCTCGGAGGTGTTTGGACCCGGGTCGCCGCTGCGGGGATGGGCGCCGGGATGCTGGCGGCCGCCGGAGCTTCGGCTTCGGTGGAGGTGCATGGTTCGATTGGGGATTCGGCAGACGCTGGCCCGGCCCAGGTTTCCCTGGTGCCGGCGCTTACGCTTCATGAACTGCTAAGCGCGGTACTGGACGACGACGTGGGCGGCCTGTACCCCGTCGAAGCGACGGCCGACGTTGTGGACGGCAGCTTCGCGCTCGAAGTCGCCGAACCGGATGTGCGTTGGATCAGGGTGCGGAGGGCGGATGCCGGGGAGATGGCGTTTCTTCTGGTCGGGCCGGAGACGGACACGCTGTTGCCGTCGGGTGACCTGGAGAAACCCGCCTTCTGCAGGGTGCTGCTGAAGGCCCCGGCGAGCGCCTGGATCGTGCGCGGAGGGAGTCTGCGCGACTTCGGCTACTCGCGCTCCTGGACGGCCTGGCCGTTGATTCGCCGGATCGAGGCCGGAACGACGGTTCGGCACGAATCCGGGGGCGTGTACTACGGTTCGTCCTGGTCCGGCTCGCGCCGCTTCGAGGTTCTCACCGTCGGCGCTCCCGGCTACGAACCGGAGGTCCTCGAGTGCGTTGCGGGAGCCGACCTGACGGTGGAACTGACGCGGTTGACGGCTCCGACCGTCAACGGCGTGCTGAGGAGGAACGGGGTGCCGGAACCCGCCGCGATTCTGCTCGGCGAAAACGGTTGGCCGGTCGGCGCCACGGACGAGCGAGGACGCTTCCGGGCGCCGGTGGGCGTGTACCACGTTCTGACGGCCGACGGTGGTCTGGATGCGGTCGAGATCGTCGTGGAGGGTGCGGTCGAGCTTTCCGCGAACGCGTCACGGGAGGTGGTGGTGGGAGCACAGCCCGATGCGTCGGGTTCGGGTGGAGTGCCGCGGTGGTCGGCGGTCCACTGGTCGTCGGCGGGAATGCCCCTCGCTATTGAGCGCGGGAGACTGACTGGAGCCTCGCTGACGGTGAAGGGCCGGCCGGGCGCCGCAACAACGACGGTACTGGCCGAACGCTTCGCGCCCCTCACGATCGATTGGGCGGCGCCGCCCCCGACGCTCTCGCTGGAACCGCCGCTCCGGCTTGAAGGAACCGTCGCGGATCCGACCGGCGCCGGGGTCGGTGGCGCCAGGGTGTCGATCAGCGGATACGGTGCGCGTCCAGTGGCCTGGTCCGAGGGCGGCGGGCGATTCTCGTTTGAGGTTGCCGAGTCGCCGGGCCGGAAGCAGCTCGTTGCGTCGGCCGCCGGTTACGGTGAGGCGCGTCGCGACTTGAGTGAGGTCCGGAGCGCGGGACGGCAGCCGATCGTCCTGGAACTGACCCCGCACCGCGCCATTCTCGGCCGGCTTGTAGCCGCCTCCGGCGGCGGGATTCGAGGGACGATTGGGTTGGCCGGGCCGCGGGATTCGGTGCACTTCATCGGTGAGGCCGCTTTGTGGAACGTCGAGAACCCGGCCTTGCTGCAGGTAGTCGAGACGGAGGACGACGGCGACTTCGCACTCGATCCCACCGCCGCGAGAGATGCCTGGCTGGTCGCGGCCGCTCCCGGCCATGGAACTGTGCGGAGGAAGCTGTCCGCGTCGGATCCGGGTTCGCCCGGAGAATGGCGTGTTGGAGACGTGGTCCTGGAACCGGAGATCGTCCTGCAGGGTCGCGTTGTCGACGGGGACGGGGCGCCGGTCGAAGCGGCCACGATCGCTCTGGGTGAAGGCGAGACCTTCGTTCATTCGATGCGAAGGGGCCCGATGCGCGTTCCAGGCAAGAAGCTGACCGCCGGCCCTGACGGCCGCTTCCGCATCGCCGGGTTGGCGTCGGGCGATCAGGTCTCTCTTCACGTCTCGGCGCCCGATTTCGTGCGGGAATCGATCCCGCTGGTCAGGGTGGACCCCTCGCTCGTCGCGGAGGAACTGGAGGTCCGGCTTCGCGAGGCCCTGGAGTTGCTTGGGCGCGTCACGGACGAGGCAACCGGCGACGGCGTCGAAGGAGTTCGCGTGCGCTTCGCTCAGACCGTTCGCGGCGGCTTCACAACGGCCGAGACGGACGAGGTCGGCGAGTTCTTGTTGCGGGGCGTTCCGGTTGGCGCCGGTGTGCTGAGCGCGTCTTCCAAGGGCTACGAGGATCTTGAACGTCCCTTGAACGAACTCCCGGCGGAACCGTTGGAACTGGTCCTGCGGCCGAAGCCGGAGATGGAAGTGGCGGGTACGGTCATCCGGGAAGGAGTACCGGTGGCGGGAGCGTCGGTTCGGATCGAGTCCGCCATGTCGCTGACCGACGCTTCGGGCCGTTTCGTGGTGAGGTCGGCGCAGGGACAGGCGAGCCTGGTGTGCCTGGTACCGGGTGCGTCCCAGGTGAGCCGGAGGCAGATCGAGGTCGACGCGAACCTCGGCGAGATCACGGTCGACGTCACGCCGGTCGTTCTGCGCGGGCGGGTGATCGGGCCGGACGGCTTGCCGATGCCGGCCGCCTTCGTGGCGGCTCGGCGCGACGATGGAGGTTGGCGCGACACGCGCCGAGCACAAACGGGGCCGGAGGGCGACTTCGAGTTGGTCGTCGAGCCTGGTTCCCATGCGGTCAGCGCCACGTTCGACAGCATGGAGGGTCCGCAGGTTGACGTGGACGTCGTGGCGGGCGATGCGCCGTACGTCGAACTGACCGGGCCTGGCGCGGGACTGCTTCGGGTCACGGTGCGCGGGCTGACCCCTGCCGAGACAGGCGGGGTTCTTCTGATGGTCGAGACGATCTATCCCTCCGGAGGAACGTCGGGGCGCGGGATGCGCGCCGCCACGGGCGGAACCGCGACGGAGCCGGTGTTCGAGATGCCGTTCCGGCAGCTTGAGGGCACAACGACGGTGATCGCCTCCGTGGAGTCCACTGGCCGCTCCCGGCGCGCGCCCCTGCGGATGGCGCCCACCGGGGTCACCGAGGTCGAGCTCTCGTTCGCGGACGATCCGGGTCTCCTGGAGGGCTCGGTCACGCTCGACGGCCGGCCGCTGGCGGGCGAACGCGTGTTCGTGACCGACGAGCGGCGCAACCTGGCGTGGAGCGTGAGAACGGATCATCGCGGCAGCTTCCTGATCGACGGCCTGCGCAAGGGTGAGGAGGTCGCGGTTGCCGCCGTGGGCCAGCAGCGGCGGGTTCGCGTGGCAGACACGAGTTCCCGCGTCGACTTCGAGTCCTACACCGCCTCCGTCCGGGGTCGATTGCTCGATGTCGAAACGGGATTGCCTGCAGCAGGGATGCGAGTTTCCGCGGTACCGGCCTGGAGCGCCAGGGAGAATGACGTGACACGGACGATGCGCCGGCAGGCGAACACGCGCACGGCGGATGACGGCTCCTTCGTCATCGATGGCCTGTTCGCGGCGCCGTATCGATTGGAGATCCGGCCGGCCGGCAGAAACCTGTCGACGGAACTCATTGTCGGCTCCTCGGAGGTCGACTTGAGTGCGGGTGATCTGGAAGTGACGGTCGCCGTGCCCTTGCCCGAGAAGCGCTAGCGTCGCGACGAGCCTCGTTGGTTCAGGCCCGCCGAAGCGCCAATAGACTCCCGCCCATGGCGGAGCGTGTTCTGGTCACCGGCGGAGCCGGCTTCATCGGCAGTCACACCTGCGTCGAGCTGCTCGCTTCCGGTTGGGACGTGACCGTCATCGACGATCTCTCGAACAGTTCGCCCGAGGCGTTGCGCCGGGTACAGGAACTGGCGGGGCGGGACATGCGTTTCGTCGAAGGGGACGTGCTCGACGAGGCGGCGCTCGAACAGGCGTTCGGCGAGGGCGGCTGCTCGGCGGTCATCCACTTCGCCGCGAAGAAGGCAGTAGGCGAGTCCTGCGCCGACCCGCTTGGCTACTACCGTACGAACGTGGCGGGCACCATCAGCCTCCTGAGGGCGATGCGCCGGCACGACGTGCGCCGGCTGGTCTTCTCGTCGTCCGCGACGGTCTACGGCGATCCGGGGCCGGGCGCCTGCCCGCTGGCCGAGAGCGCGCCGCTCAGGCCCTCCAATCCCTACGGCCAGACGAAGCTCTGCGTCGAGCGCATGCTGCGAGATGTGGCCGCGTCGGAGGAGGACTGGCGGATCCTCTCGCTGCGCTACTTCAACCCCGCCGGGGCTCACCCGAGCGGCCGGATCGGCGAGGACCCACGGGGCCTGCCGGAGAACCTCTTGCCGAGCGCGATGCAGGCCGCGGTAGGAACGTTGCGCGAGCTTCGTGTGTTCGGGACGGACTACCCGACCCGGGACGGGACAGCGATCCGGGACTATCTCCACGTCGTCGATGTAGCGACAGGGCACTTGCGGGCCCTGGACCGCCTGCCGGCGGTCAACGGCTGCTTCGAGTACAACCTGGGCACGGGCCGCGGGGTCACGGTGTTCGAGGTGCTCGAGGCCGTGAAACGGGCCAGCGGCCGTGAGATACCGGCCGTGCTCGAAGGGCGACGGCAAGGCGACGCGACGGAGATATGGGCGGATCCGTCGCTCGCGGGCCGGGACCTTGACTGGACGGCGGAGCGCGGCCTCGACGACATCTGCGCCGACGCCTGGCGCTGGCAGAACGCGAACCCCGAGGGGTACGGAAGTTGAGCGGAGACGGCAGGCCGAGCGCGGGAGATGCGCCGCTCGAGGTGTTCGTCTACTACGACTTCGCCTCCAGCCTGAGCTACGTGGCGCACCGGGTGCTGGCCCGGGTCGACGAGGCGCTCGCGGCGGAGCGCGTCGACCTGCGGTGGAAGGCGATCGACCTGACCGGCGTGGGGAACTTCCAGCGCGGCCGGCTTCTCGACCCGGCACGGCGGCAGAGCCTGCTGAGGGTGGCTGCGGCGCTGGACGTGAACTTCGACCCACCCGCGCGTTGGCCCGACTCGCGCTTGGCCGGCGAGGTAGCGGTGGTCCTGGACGAGCGCATCGACCACGGACTCGACCCGGCGATCGAACGGGAATGGCGGGAGACCGTGTTCGCGGCCTGTTACGAGCGCGACGTCGAGGTCGAGGATCTGCTGCGGGACTTCGAGCGCCGTGTCCCCTTCCCGCTCGGGTCGCCCGACGATCTTGCCGCCGGCCGCCGGCTGGCCGAAGTCACGCGGAACGCGGTGGCGGCCGGGGTCGAGGGTGTGCCGACCCTGATGCTCGACGTCTTCCCGCTGTGCGGCATCCACGACGAGGAGACGATGCTGGGGATGATCCGGCGCTACGCGCGGCGGCGCCGTCGGCTGGAGGCGGATGCCGCAGCCGGGGTCAATTGATGCGTCTCCTCGCCTTGGCTGCGGCCACATCCGCGATCCTCGGTTGCGCGGTGGAGGAAGGCGCTTCGGAGCCGCCGGCCGCTTCGTCGACGGACGTCGCGGCCGCGGGAGGTGTGCGATTCGTCGACGTGACCGCCGAGACGGGCCTCGACTTCGTTCACGCGACGGCCTCCGCCGGGACCTTCCCGATGCCGGCGATCATGGGCGGCGGCGTCGCGGCGTTCGACGCGGACGGCGACGGTCTGCTCGACCTCTACTTCCCGAACGCGGGCAGCGAGATCGCCGGAGAGGCGGGGCGCAACCGCTTCTACCTGCAGCAGCCGCGCGGCCGTTTCGTCGATGCGACCGCGGGTTCGGGTCTGGACAATCCTGGCTACGGGATGGGCGCGGCGGTGGGAGACATCGACAACGACGGTGACCTCGACCTGTACGTGACGAACTTCGGCGCCGACGTGCTCTACCGGAACGAAGGCGGCGGCCGCTTCGTCGACGTGACGGCCGAGCTCGTTGTTGCGACACCCGGCTGGTCGACCTCGGCGGTGTTCCTCGACGCCGATCTTGACGGCTGGCTGGACCTCTACGTCGCCCGCTACGTCCAGTGGCACGAGGCGCGGGAGTGCCAGGTCCAGGGCGGGCGGATTGACTACTGCGGCCCGCAGCAGTTCGAGGGCGAGGCGGACGTCTTCTACCGGAACGAGGGCGGCCGGCGCTTCGTTGATCGCAGCCGGGATGCGGGTGTTTCGCTGATCGAGGACGCGGGCCTGGGCGTCGTCGCCGCCGACCTCGACGAGGACGGACTGCCCGACGTCTACGTCGCCAACGACGCCGACCCGAACCAGCTCTGGATCAACCGTGGCGACGGGGTGTTCGAGGATGACGCGGTGCTGCTCGGCGCGGCCTACAATCGGTTTGGTGTAGGCGAGGCGGGAATGGGCGTAGCACTGGGTGACATCGACGGCGACCGGGACGTGGACCTGTTCCTGAGTCACCTGATAGAGGAGACGAACACGCTGTACGTGAACCTGGGCGGAACGCCGGGCGCGACGGCCGGCTTCGAGGACCGGGCAGCCGAAGCCGGCCTGGCGGCGCCCAGCACGCGGTACACCGGTTTCGGGACGGTGTTCTTCGACGCCGACAACGACGGCGACCTGGACCTCGCCGTGGTCAACGGCGCGGTCAAGCAGCGCCCGGAGACGCTCCCGGACCGTGACGACTGGTTCTGGCGCGGCTACGCCGAGCCCAACCTGCTCATGCTGGGCGACGGTGCCGGCGTCTTCGCCGATGCCAGCGCCGCCTCGGCCGACTTCGGGACGGCGCTCGACGTGAGCCGCGGCCTGGTTCCCTTCGACCTGGAGGGTGACGGCGATCTGGACCTGCTGGTCAGCAATCTGGAGGGGCCGGCGCGCGTCTATCGCAACGAGACGATCACGGAGGTCGCGACGGGCACAGCGGGCTGGATGCGGCTTCGTGTCGTAGACCCGGGCCTCCGGCGTACGGTGTTCGGCGCCTCGGTCGTCGCCTGGATCGACGGCCGGCCGGTTCGCCGCCTCGTGCTGCCCCTCGGCGGCTACCTGACCGGAGGCGAGGCGCCGCTCCACATCGGCCTTGGGGACGCCACCAACGTCGAGCGCTTCGAGGTGACCTGGCCTGGCGGCGCGGTCGAGGAGTTCGCTGGCACTGCGAGCGGCAACGAAGTCGTCCTGGCACGCGGAGAAGGCCGATGAGCGTCCGTCCGCAGCGTGGAGTGAACGAGTGCAGTAGGGAAGTTCACAGTCTGCACTGCTCCATCTCCGGGTGCGCGGGTCATCTGACCCGCATTCGCAGCGGCGTCGCCATTGCAGTCCTGGTTCTCGTTCCCGCCGTCACCCAAGCCGCCGAGCTCCCGACCCCCGACCTCACCGCCGTCGAACCTCGCGTCCGCGCCGCCATCGAGAAGGAACTCGCCACCGCCACCCGCGAACCCGACTCGCCGACCGCCTGGGGCCGCCTCGCCATGACCCTCCACGCCCACCAGTTCGACGAGGGGGCCGCGGCCGCGTACGCCGAGGCTTCGCGCCTGGCGCCCGGCGACTTCCGCTGGATCTATCTGCGAGCGAACGTGGAAGAGGCCCGCGATCCGGCCGCGGCGGCGGCGCTCTACCGCCAGGCCGTCGAACTCGACCCCAACTACGCGCCGGCCCGCATCCGCCTCGCCTCCGCCCACGAGAAGATCGGCCTCGCCGCCGACGCGGACGAGCACTACCGGGAAGCCGCGCGTCTCGAACCCGACAACGCGGTCGCGCACCTCGGCCTCGGTCGCCTCGCCTTGGCGCGTGGCGAGGGCGAGGTCGATCAGGCCATTCGACACCTCGAAAGGGCCTACGAACTGAGCCCCGATACCCAGGCCGTCGTCGCCATGCTGTCGCGGGCCCGGCACCGGGCAGGCGACCGCGACGGGGCGAGGCGCCTCGCCCAGGCGGCGCGGGACCTGCCGCCGCTGCTCCACCAGCGCGACCCGCGCCGCGCCCAGGTCGACCTGCTGGCCGTGGACTCGGAGAGCTTTCTGCGCCGGAGCAAGACCTACCGGGAGACGGGGCAGTTGCAGGCTTCCCTCGGGGAGCTACGGCGGCTGATCGAACTGGAACCTGGGAACGCCCAGGCGCACTTCGCCGCGGCCGGCGTTCACGACCGGATGAACCGGCCGAGGGAGGCCGCCGCGGCCGCGCGCCGCGCTCTCGAACTCGACCCCGAGCTGGCGGGCGGGCGAGCGGTGCTGGCTGGCGCTTTGTTCAAGCTCGGGCAGTTCGGGGAGGCGGCCGTCGAGGCCGAGCGGGTCCTTGCCGAAGATCCGGACGACGTCCACATGCTGCTCGTCACGACCATGCTGGCGATGCGAGAGAACGACGTGGCCCGGGCTCTCGAGCGGCTCGACCGCGCGGCCGCGGCCGGCGTCCCGGACAACCTGATGCGGGATCTGATGGTTCAGCTCCAGCTCGAGCTGGCCGACGCTCTGGGAGGTGCAGGCTTCTACGACGACGCGGCGCGCCGGATCGAGCAGGTGATCGAAGCGCTGGAGCAGGGCGGGGCCAGCGAAAGCGAGTTGCGGCTTCACCGGCGCCGGCTTGCGCAGTACCGGGAAAGGGCGCGCGGATGAGCGACGCGGGACACGGGACCGACGCGCCGGTACGGGTACGGGTCGCGCCGTCGCCGACCGGCGATCCCCACGTCGGCACCGCCTACCAGGCGCTGGTCAACCTGGCCTTCGCGCGCAGCCGCGGCGGCGTCTTCGTGCTGCGGATCGAAGACACGGACCGCGCCCGGTCGAGCCGCGCGTCCGAGGCGGCGATTCTCGACGCCCTGCGCTGGCTGGGTCTGGACTGGGACGAGGGACCGTACCGCCAGAGCGAGCGACTGGACCTGTACCGATCGGAAGTCGACCGCCTGCTCGCGGCGGGTAGCGCCTACCGCTGCTTCTGCACGCGGGAGCGGCTCGACGAGATGCGCCGGGAGAACCGCGCCGAGCAGCGCTTCCCGGGCTATGACCGCCGTTGCCGGAGCCTGCCGGTTGCCGAGTCCGAGCGCAGGGCGGCGGCGGGAGAGCCTCACACGATTCGCCTGGCGATGCCGACCGAAGGCGAATGCGTCATGCAGGACCTCCTGCGCGGCGAGATCCGGCGCGAGTGGGAGCTGATCGACGACCAGGTCATCCTCAAGGCCGACGGCTATCCCACCTACCACCTGGCCTGCACCGTCGACGACCACGCGATGGGAATCAGCCACGTGATCCGCGGCGAGGAGTGGATCAACTCCCTGCCGAAGCACCTGCGGCTCTACGAGGCGCTGGGCTGGGAGCCGCCCGTGTTCTGCCACCTGCCGCTGCTGCGCAACAACGACGCGAACCGCTCCAAGCTCTCGAAGCGCCGCAATCCGACCTCGATCACCTGGTTCCGGGATGCCGGTTTCCTGCCCGAGGCGTTGCTGAACTTCCTGGGGCTCATGGTGTCCAGCCGGTCGGAGGGCGAAGAGAAGTTCAGCTTCGAGGAGCTCGCCAACGGCTTCCGGTTCGAGGACATCTCGCTCGGAGGTCCCGTCTTCGACCTCGACAAGCTGCGCTGGCTCAACGCCCGCTACTTGCGAGAGGACTACGACGCGGCCGGTCTCGCCGGTCTCGTCCGCGACTGGTCGATGGGGTCGGAGCGGCTCGCCGCCATCGCCGCTCTAGCCCAACCGCGCCTGGAGACCCTGGGCGACTGGGGGCGGCTGACGAGCTTCCTGTTCGTCGATGCGCCTGCCGTCGAGCGTGAGAAGCTGGCCGTCAAGGGTCTGGAAGAGGCCCAGGTGGCGGAAGCGCTCCAGTTCATGCTGTGGACGCTGGAACGCGAGCAGACCTTCACCGCCGAGGTCGTCCAGGGCCACTTCCGGCGCCTGTCCGAAGCGTTGGACGTCAGCCTGCGCAACCTGACCCGGCCCTTCTACGTCGCCATGTCCGGCGAGACCGCTTCGCTGCCGCTGTTCCAGTCGATGGAGATCCTCGGCCCCGACCTGGTGCGCGCTCGCATCCGCCGAGCCATCGAAGCGCTGGGCGGCATCTCCGGCAAGCGGATGAAGAAGCTGCAGAAGCGCTTCGACGAGTTGGCCTGACGCAGCCCCGGTGTCGGTGCGCCGTGTCGGTGCGCCGGCCTTCTGGCCGGCTGGGTTCGCGGGTCTTCTGACCCGCTGCCGCCGAAGGCGGCCAGGAGCACGCGCCGCGAAGCGGCGACCTTCTTGCGACGCAAGCGTGCATGTCGGCGAAAGACCTGCTTCCCTCAGGAAAGCCGCCCCTCATCGTCGATCAGGACGACCCTGCCGGGCGGCTCGGAACCCCACCTCCAAAGCACGAGATTGAGGTCGTCCGGCCCTGTTCCGCGCGCGAAACTCCGTACCAGCATTCCGACTTGTCCCGCAGCGATCAGCCGATCCGCCAGGGCCTGCGACGAAGGGACTGCTCCTTCGAGCATCTCCGACTCCCAAGCCTCACACAGCAACTCGGAATCGGTCACGCCGAAGGCAGTTCGCTCGGCTTCGTCCCGCGAATCGAACACCGGTTCCGCGTCGACCTCGTAGGCGCAGAGAGTCAGAGGTTGCATTGGTCGGCCAAGCGGCTGCGCTTCTCGGATGGCGGTCAGTAGCGTGAGGGACGTGTAGAGCGCCGACACGCCGCGACGGTTGAAGCGGCCGCCATGGCGCCGCGCGCCCTCACCTGACAGCGGCGCCCATGACCATTGAGGATTGTGGGCCCGATAGACGACCCCTCGGAACCGCATCGGCAGTTAGGTCCCTACGCGTAGCCGCCCGCCGCGACTCGGTCGAGATAGGCATGGACGTGCTCGGCCCTACCTTCCCGCAGCAGCAGGTCCGCGGTGGCTCCACCGAAACCCGGCAGCGGCTCCGCGCGAAACCAGGCGTAGGCCGCAAGCGGCGATCCAGTCTCGGCTTCGACGCGGTTCAGAATCTCCAGCATCTGGCGGAGACGGACCTGGGTCTTTCGGGCCCTGATCCGTGAGGCACGCGAGAGGGCGTCACGCCCCAAACCAAGTGTGCCTGCGATCTCCGCCTTCGTCGTGCGCAGTTCGGCGGCGATGAGTACTGGTGAGAAGACCTGATCTTCGACGAGTTCCTGGAAACGCATCTCGAAACCCCACGGTTCGTGACGCATTATAGCGTGATTCTGCGTGTCCGCCGTGGAGGCGAGGCTCAGTGTTTCCCGGCTGCCTTCTGCGCCCGCTCGATCTTGGCCCACGTATCCCGCAGCGTCACCGTCCGGTTGAACACCGGCGCGCCGGGACGGCTGTCCGGGTCGACGCAGAAGTAGCCGAGGCGTTCGAACTGGACCCGATCGCCCGCGGCGGCTTCGGCCAGACTCGGTTCCAGCCGGCAGTCGTTCAGGACCTCGAGCGAGCCGGGGTTCAGGTGGTCCTCGATCTCGCCCGGCGCGCCGGCCGGGTTCGGGTGGTTGAAGAGGCGGTCGTAGAGCCGGACCTCGGCCTCGATCGCGTGCGCTGCCGAGACCCAGTGCAGCGTCGCCTTGACTTTGCGGCCGTCCGGCGCGTCGCCGCCGCGGGTCGCCGGATCGTAGGTGCAGCGGAGTTCGACGACGTTGCCGTCCTCGTCCTCGATCGCCTCGGTGCAGGTGATGAAGTAGGCGTAGCGGAGCCGCACTTCCCGGCCCGGCGCGAGCCGGAAGAACTTTCGCGGCGGGTCGCGCCGGAAGTCGTCCCGCTCGATGTAGAGCACCCTGGAGAACGGCACCTTGCGGGTTCCGGCCGAAGGGTCTTCCGGGTTGTTGATCGCCTCGAGTTCCTCCTCGTGGTCCTCGGGGTAGTTCTCGATGACGACCTTGAGCGGCCGCAGCACGGCCATGGCCCGCGGCGCCGTCCGGTTCAGTTCGTTGCGGATGGCGAACTCGAGCTGGCTGAGGTCGACGACCGAGTCGTTCTTGGTCAGGCCGACGCGCGCGCAGAGGTCGCGAATCGCTTCGGGCGGGCAGCCGCGGCGGCGGAGCGCGGTCAGGGTGGGCATGCGCGGATCGTCCCAGCCGTCGACTAGGCCTTCGTCGATCAGCCGCTTCAGCTTGCGCTTCGAGGTCAGGGTGTAGGTCAGGTTGAGGCGCGCGAATTCGATCTGCTGCGGCAGGTGGATGCCATCGATGTGGTCGAGGAACCAGTCGTAGAGCGGCCGGTGGTCCTCGAACTCGAGGGTGCACAGCGAGTGGGTCACGCCCTCGATCGCGTCGGACTGGCCGTGAGCCCAGTCGTACATCGGGTAGATGCACCATTTCGAGCCCGTGCGGTGGTGCTCCGCGTGGAGGATCCGGTAGAGCACCGGGTCGCGCAGGTTCATGTTCGACGAGGACATGTCGATCTTCGCGCGGAGCGTGTGCGCTCCGTTGGCGAACTCGCCGTTCTTCATCCGTTCGAACAGGTCGAGGTTCTCCTCCACGGAGCGGTTGCGGTAGGGACTCTCGCGGCCGGGTTCGTTCCAGCGTCCGCGGTAGGCGCGCGCTTCCTCTGGACTCAGGCTGCAGACGTAGGCCTTGCCCTTGCGGATCAGTTCGACCGCCCAGTCGTAGAGCTGGTCGAAGTAGTCCGAGGCGTAGAGCGCCTCGCCGCCCCAGTCGAAACCGAGCCAGCGCACGTCGCGCTCGATGGCCTCGACGTACTCCGTGTCCTCCGCGGTCGGGTTCGTGTCGTCGAAGCGGAGGTTGCAGTGGCCGCCGTACTCCTCGGCGACGCCGAAGTCGAGGCAGATCGCCTTCGCGTGGCCGATGTGCAGGTAGCCGTTCGGCTCCGGCGGAAAACGGGTGACGACCTTGCCGCCGTGCTTGCCCGCCGCGACGTCGGCGCGCACCCGCTCGCGGATGAAGTCGAGGGGCCTGGAAGTGCTGGAATCGTCGGGCATGGCGGGCGGCCGGGGGCGCTTTGCTGCGAAGCAGCGAAGGTTATCGCGGCCGGCGATCCGTCGTCAGCCGTCGAAGCGGTAACCCAGCCCGTGCACCGTCACGATGAACGCCGGCCGGCCCGGATTCGGCTCCACCTTCTGCCGCAGCGACGACACGTGCACGTCGACGGTGCGGGTCGTCGGCGTCGCGTCGTAGCCCCAGACCTCGTCGAGCAGGCGGTCGCGGTCGTGGACCTGCCCGCGGTGCTCGATCAGGAACCTGAGCAGCCGGTACTCGAGCGCCGAGCAGGCGACTTCGGACTCGGCGCCGCCGTCGTCGATACGCCACACCCGGGCGCTGTCGAAGTCGACGCGGATGTCGCCGAAGCGGTACGTGCCGGCGGCCGCCGTCGCTCCGGCCTGGCTGCGTCGCAGCAGCGCCTCGACCCGCGCCAGCAACTCCAACGTCTCGAACGGCTTCGCGAGGTAGTCGTCGGCGCCGAGCTTGAGACCGAGTACGCGGTCGACGAGTTCGTTGCGGGCGGTGAGCATGAGAATCGGCGTCGACGTGCCGCCCTGGCGCAGATCGCGACAGACGTCGAAACCGTTCTTGCCCGGCAGGTTGACGTCGAGCAGGACGAGGTCGAAGCTGCCGTCCGCGGCCAGCCGCTGCCCCGAGGGGCCGTCACCTGCGACCTCGACGTCGTAGCCCTCCGCGGCCAGCCGGTCGCGCAGGGTGCGGGCAAGGCTCGGCTCGTCCTCGACCAGGAGCAGGCGCCGGGACGTCATGCGGCGCTCGCCGGCAGCGAGACGCTGAACGTCGTGCGCCCGGGCTCGCTGTCCAGGGTGATCGAGCCGCCGTGCGCCTCGATCGTGTTGCGCGCGAGGCTCAGACCGAGTCCGGAGCCGGGCTGAGTACCCTCGGTTGCGGTCCGGCCGCGGACGAAGGGGTCGAAGATCCGGCGTTGCTCGGCCTTCGGGATGCCGGGGCCGCTGTCGGTGACGGCGATTGTGACCCGCCGCCGGTCGGGGTCATGGCTCGCGTCGACGCGCACCCGCACGGCGCCGTCGGCGTCCCGGCCGTACTTCGCCGCGTTGTGCAGGAGATTCATGAAGGCCGTGATCAGGGCGTCGCGGTCGCCCGGGATCAAGGGCAGGTCGTCCAGCCCTTCGACCTCCAGTTCGACACCGTTCTCCTCCAGGAACCAGGTCGATTCGGCCACTGTCGTTCGCAGCAGTTCGCCGGGGTCGATCTCGGCAGTCGCGTTCCGGGCCGAAGCGCGGCCGATGCCCGCCCACTGGAGCGCCTGCGCGACCAGCCGGGACAATCGGCGCCCCTCGCGTTCGATCATCTCGCCGTAGCCGCGGACGTCGTCGGGCCTGTGGACGATTCCCGCGCGCAGGTTCTCGCCCGCCGAACGGATCGCCTGAAGCGGAGTGTTCAGTTCGTGGGACACCCCGGCCACGAAATCGACCTGCTGGGCGGCGAGTGACTGCGCGCGTCGGGCGGAAACGAGGACCAGGCCGAAGCCCACCGCGATCAGGGTCAGGACTCCGGAACTGACGTAGAGGTTCCGTCGGCGGGCGGCGCTCGTGGCCGCCTCAAGCGATCCGCTGCGATGGGTGATCCGAACCTGCCAGGCTCCGGCGGACCGGTCCCGGTCGCGGCCGCCGTTGCGGCGTTCTCGTTCGGCGAGTGAGAAGCGACGCCGGTCGTCGCGGTCGTTCGGTCGGAAGCCCGGCCTGTCGCGGTCGCCCTGACGTTCGCGGAACGGTCGCGTCCGCAGCACCCGGAACTGGATGTCCGCTGCCCCGGATGGGATGGTGGACGTGCGCCCTGGAGCGCCTGCCGGGTCGGGAAAGACCTGGCGCGGCGCGGGGCCGGACACGTCGGTCACCGAAACCCGATAGGGCGGCTCCTCGCCGGGAGATACGGCGCCGAAGTGCCGTTCGATCATCGCCGGGAGCATCTCCTGTTCGAGGACCGAGACGTCAACCCTGGCCACGATGAGACTGGTCGGTGGCCCGGGGCGGCCGCTCCGGATCCGCGTCGGTATCGGGATCACGAGCAAGTCGGTACGCTGCGTCGGCGTCAGACGACCGGGCGGCCGCAGCGCGCGTACCGCTTCCTCCAGGTCGGCGGGTGCCCCGCCGGGCTCCAGTCGCCCGCTGTCCTCGTCGAGCCGGAAGGCGTTGCGCGTTCCTTCCCGGCGGTTGGTCAGCACGAGCCAGGTTTCGTCGAGAGTGTGCGGGAAGGCCGCGTTTCTCCGCCAGTCGCGGACGACTCGCGCCAACAGTTCTTCGAACTGTGCCGGCTGCCCTGCCGTTGGAGCCCGGCCCGGCTCGGTCAGGGTCGCGACACGCAGGAGAGCGGTGTAGAGCTGAGCCAGGGGCGTCTCGATGTCCCCGGCAAGGAGCCGGCTCGATTCTTCCAGGTTGGCGCGCATCCGCTCGTTGGCGGCGGCGCTGAGTTCGCCGGTCCAGCGGTACTGGAGGACGGCGAGGGTCACGAGCAGGACGGAGGCGACCGCGGCGACGATCAGCGTCCAGCGGTTGCTCGAACCGGTCTTCAGTCCGGGAATGCGCCGGACAGCCATGGGCGGCAGTGTAGCCGCAGGCAGCGCCAGGGAAACCGCGTTGGCGCAGGGCTTTACAAGCGTTACAAACATCTTGCAGCGGCTTGATGACTGGCCTCTGGAAGGTCCGTACGGTTCCTCGCGTTCGATTCCCGTCCCGCCAAAGGAGGAGCTGCCTGAAATGAAGACACACCGGAACCGTTCGATCGTGTTCACGCGCACCTTGCTGCCTGGCCTGCTGCTCGTGGCCGCCGCTTCGTCCGCGAATTGCCAGGAGTGGGAGCGCCGCTCGGACGAGCGCTGGCCGCGCGGCGACGCGCGCGAGGAAATCGGCCCGGAAGCGCTGGCGGCGATGCGACCGGTGCTCGAGCTCCAGGGCGACCCGCAGCGGGGCGAGGCCCTGTTCCGCGACCTCTGCGCGCGTTGCCACCTTGCCGGGGACATCGGCGGTGGACCGGGCCCGGATCTCTCCGGCGTCGGCGGCTGGAGTCCGGAGAGGCTCCTGCACGACCTTCTGAATCCGAACGCGGAGGTCGACGCCGACTATGCGAGCTACGTCGTCGAAACGGTGGAGGGCGAGGTGTTCTCCGGACTCCTGGCCGAGAGTCCAGGCGGCGACGTCATCCTGCTTGCTGCCGGAGGCACCGTGGTCAGAGTCCCCGGCAGGCGGATTCGAGAGGTGCGCAAGGACGACCTGTCCATGATGCCCGAAGGGCTGTTGGCTGGTCTCGAACCTGCGAACATGGCCGATCTGCTCGCGTTCCTGCGGCCCCCCGGGCAGCGAGACCGCAGGTAGCCCGCTGGGGAACCCGGTTGGCGCAGGGTACTTACAAGCGTTACAAACATCTTGCAGCGGCTTGATGACTGACCGGCGCGGCGACCCGTACTGTTTCTCCACGTTTGATTCCCAGCCCCCTTAGGAGGTGCTTGACATGAAGACATCCCTGAACCGTTCGATCCGCATCGCCCGTACGCTGCTTCCCGCGCTGCTCGTCGTGGCCGCGACCGCATTCGCGGCCGCCGAGGAAGGTGAGGGCGCCAGGTCGAAGCGCGGCGCGCGCGGCGATTTCGCGGAGCGTGACGCCGAACGCATGGCCCGAGCGCTCCAGTTGACCGAATCCCAGCAGGAAGAGTGGCGCCGTCTGCGTGAGGAGCACGACGCGAGCGTGCGGCCTCTGATGCGTCAGATGCGGGACGTCACGGAACGTCTCGAGACCGAGGCGAACCTCCAGAACCCCGACCCGACCGTCGTCGGGCAGTTGGAGCTCGACCGGCGGGGCATCGTGCGCCAGTTGAGAGAGTCGCGAACCCAGGTCGACGAGGACCTGGCGCGGCTGCTTGACCGCGACCAGACGATCCGCTGGGAAGCCCTGCGGGAGAACGGCCGCGGTGGCTTCCGGGGACCCTTTGGCCCCGGCGGGCGCGGTCCTCGTCCTCGGAACTGAACCCGTACGCAGCCAGACTCCATTGCATGGGCGGGCGTCCTTCGGGCGTCCGCCCTTTTCGTTGGCGGCGCTAGGATCGCGCCTCATCGATCAGTTCGGGCGGTGCGACAGGCCGCTTGGGGAGGCGCTTGGTATGGCAGACGTTGCGTTCGTCGGACTTGGAGTCATGGGCTACCCGATGGCGGGCCACCTGGCGGTCGCCGGCCACCGGGTGACGGTGTACAACCGCACGGCGGCCAAGGCGGAGCAGTGGGTCGGAGAGCACGGCGGCAGGAGCGCCCCGACTCCGGCCGAGGCAGCGGCGGGCGCCGAGTTCGTCTTCTGCTGCGTCGGCAACGACGACGACGTGCGGGCGGTGACCCTGGCGCCTGGCGGCGCGCTGGAGGGCATGGCCGCGGGCAGCGTGCTCGTCGACCACACGACGGCGTCGGCGCGGCTCGCCCGCGAACTCGCGGGGGCCTGCGCGGAGAAGGACCTCGGCTTCGTCGACGCGCCGATCTCGGGTGGCCAGGCCGGCGCCGAGAACGGGGCGCTGACCGTAATGTGCGGCGGCGAGCCGGACGTCTTCGAGCGGGTGAACGCGATCATCGACTGCTACAGCCGCGCGGTCACCCTGCTCGGCCCCGCCGGCAGCGGCCAGTTGACGAAGGCGGTCAACCAGATCTGCATCGCCGGCATCGTCCAGGGCCTCTCGGAGGGCATCCACTTCGCGGAGAAGGCCGGCCTCGATCCGCTGGAGGTGATCGGCGCGATCTCGACCGGCGCCGCCGGGTCCTGGCAGATGGACAACCGCGCCGAGACGATGGTCCAGGGCAAGTTCGACTACGGCTTCGCGGTTCAGTGGATGCGCAAGGACCTGGGGATCGCACTGGAGGAGGCGCGGCGGAACGGCGCCCACCTGCCCCTGGCCGCCCTGGTCGACCAGTTCTACAGCGAGGTCACCGCGCTCGGCGGCCAGCGCTGGGACACGTCGAGCCTGGTGGTGCGGCTGCGGGCGATGAGCGAGGGCGGCGGCTAGCGTTCAGGCGCTCGGTCCCCTGGACACGTTCGGGTCGCCTGCGACGTAGAAGCGCCAGAGCCGGTTCGGCGCTCTCGAGACGCCGATGCGGCCGCTGCGACCGGGTTGGGCCGGAGGCGGCCTGCCGTCGTTGACGATGAAGATGGGCAGGCGCTGCCGGGGGTGCGCGGACGCGCTCACCAGATCGGCCGCGTCGTCACGGCGGTCGAGGCCGAAGGCCTGGCACAGGCGGGCGGGGCCGGAGCAGAGGTCGACGGAGCGGAACGGCTCGGTGGAACGCCGCCGGCTGGCCGCGTTGCGGGCGCGGCGCATGATGCCGGCGCCGGCGAGGGGGGCGGCGGCGCGCAGCAGGACGGCGGAGCAGACGCCGTCCTCGCCGCAGACGACGTTGGCGCAGTGGTGCATCCCGTAGGTGAAGTAGACGTAGAGATGTCCGGGCGGCCCGAACATCGTCCGGGTGCGCTTCGTCATCCCGCGGTGGCCGTGGCTGGATGGGTCGTTCGCGCCCTCGTAGGCCTCGACTTCGACGATGCGGGCGGCGCGGTTGCCGCGGACGAGGATCTTGTTGAGGAGCCGCGGCGCCACCTCGAGCGCCGTGGGCCTGTAGAACGAGCGGAGTAGCGGCGAGAAGCGGGACGAGCCGGTGCTCAGACGGCCACCTCGTCCAGGTCCGTCTCCGGCCCCATGTAGGCGCGGATCTCGGCCGGAGTCTCCATCTTCGTGTACTCCGGGTCGTGCACGCTGACGTAGAGCACCTCCGCCGTGAACACGAGCCGCCCTTCGTGCGTGCCGCGGTAGCCGAGGGTCCAGGAAGTCCGGCCCCAGTGCCTGATGGCCAGATCGACGTCCAGCAGGTCGCCGTCGGTGACCGAACCGAGGAAGTCGATCGTGGTGCGGCGCAGCATCATTTCCCAGCCGAGTTTCTGGCGGACCTCCCGGATGCCGAGCAGCCAGTTCTCGAGCGCGTCGTCCATGTACGCCATGTAGTGGGCGTTGAAGACGACGCCCTGCTTGTCGACCTCGCCGTAGCGGACGCGGATCGTGTGCCGGTAGGGCGTTGCCACGGGAACGGCGGCTACAGGCCCGGTTCGAGGCCGACCGCCCAGGCGGCGAAGGCCCACTGGTCGGCGACGTCCTCGATCTGCATCCAGGTCGGCTTGCCGGCGCCGTGGCCGGCCCGGGTTTCGACCCGGATGAGGACCGGGTTGTCGCAGCCCTGCGCCCGCTGCATCTCGGCCGCGTACTTGAAGCTGTGCCAGGGCACGACCCGGTCGTCGTGGTCGGCGGTCGTGACCAGGGTCGGCGGATAGCAGGCGCCCTCCTGCACGTTGTGGAGCGGCGAGTACGCGTACTGGGCGCGGAACTCGTCCTCGTTCTCGGACAGGCCGTAGTCCGTCGACCAGTTGCGGGCGTTCGCGCTCGGCAGGTGGTAGCGCAGCATGTCGAGGACGCCGACCGCAGGCAGCGCCGCGGCGAACAGGTCGGGCCGCTGGTTCAGGGTGGCGCCGACGAGCAGGCCGCCATTGCTGCCGCCCTGGATCGCTATCCGTCCGGCGCTCGTGTAGCCCTCGGCGATCAGCCACTCGGCTGCGGCGATGAAGTCGTCGAAGACGTTCTGCTTCTTTTCCTTCGTGCCGGCGAGGTGCCAGTCGCGGCCGTACTCGCCGCCGCCGCGCAGGTTCGGGATCGCCAGCATGCCGCCCATCTCGAGCCAGGCCAGGCGGGACGAGGAGAAGCCCGGCGTCAACGAGATGTTGAAGCCGCCGTAGCCGTAGAGCAGCGTGGGGTTGTCGCCGTTCTTCTCGATCCCCTTGCGGTGGGTGATGAACATCGGGATGCGGGTGCCGTCGCGGCTCTCGTAGAAGACCTGCTCCGTCTCGTAGCCGTCGAGGTCGGCGTCGATCGCGGGGCTGCGGATCAGCGTGCTCTCGCCGGTGGCGACGTCGTAGCGGTGGATCTGTGACGGCGTGCCGAAGCTGGAGTAGGAGTAGAAGGTCTCCGTGTCCTCCCAGCGGCCGCCGAAACCGCCGGCGCTGCCGATGCCCGGCAGTTCGACTTCGCCGGCCGGGGTGGCCGGCTTCGCGCCGTTCGGTTCGGCGAGGCGGACGACGGTGCGCGCGTCGTGCAGGTAGTTGAGGACCAGCTTGCCGCCGACGGCGGACGCGTAGGAGAGCGTGTCTTCGGCTTCCGGGACCACCTCGTGCAGGGTCGGGTTTCCGGCTGGCGAACCGTCGTTCAGGTCCACGGCGACGATCCGGTTGCGCGGCGCGTCCTTGTTCGTTTCGAACAGGAACACGGGGCCGAGGTTCACGATGTAGCCGTAGAGCGCGTCCCACTGGTCGAGCAGGGGGCGGATCGCCGAGTCCGGCTCGCCGATCTTCCGGTAGTGGACCGCGTTCTCGAGGTAGCCCTCCTGGAGGTTGACCAGCAGGTACTCGCCGTCTTCCGAGACGGACGCGTACGGGTTGCGGCGGGGATGCTCGGGCTGGCTGAACACGAGCCGGTCCTCGCTCTGGTCCGTGCCCAGGGCATGGAAGTAGACGGACACCGCCTTGGAGCCGTCACCCCGGGTCGGGTCGTCTTCTCGCGGGGGATAGCGGCTGTAGAAGAAGCCCGAGTTGTCCGGCATCCAGGAGATCGACGTGAACTTGGTGAAATCGATCAGGTCGCCCGTGTCTTCGCCGATCTCGACATCGTGGACCTTCCACTTCCGCCAGTCCGAGCCGCCGTCAGACTGCGCGTAGGCGACGTAGCGGCCGTCCCTACTGGGCGTCATCCCGGCGAGCGCCACCGTTCCGTCGTCGCTCCAACCGTTCGGATCGAGCAGGACGCGCCCGGGCGGCTCGTCGCCCTCCTGGTCCATCGACTCGGCGACGTAGACCACACTCTGGTCCTGTAGCCCGTCGTTGTGGCTGTAGAAGTAGCGCTCGCCCCGCTTGCCCGGCGTGCTCCAGCGCTCGTAGTCCCAGATCGCCAGCAGCCGCTTCTCGATCGCTTCGCGGCCCGGAAGCGCGGCCAGGAAGGGTTCGGCGACGGCGTTCTGTGCGGCCACCCAGGCGGCCGTCTCCTCGCCGTCGAGGTCCTCGAGCCAGCGGTACGGATCCGCGACCTGGACCCCGAAGTAGTCGTCGACCTGGTCGACCGTCCGGGTATCCGGATACTCGACCGGGCCAGGGTCGAAGGTGTCGGTGGAGCAGGCCAAGAGGGGAAGGACAAGAGCCGGCGCGAACCGGCGAAGAGTGGGTTTCATGATGGGCCGGATTATAGGGGGAGCACCGTCCGGTGCGCCGGCTCCCGTTCGGCCGTCAGAGCGCGAAACCGACGATGTACAAGGCGGTGCCGCTGGCGGAGGCATGTGCGAATCTGTATAGGGTTGGTACATGGCTAGCTTGAAGCCAGGCGTGGATAACGGCGGCAGTGCCAAGGCCGAGCGAGGCGAGCTACCTGGGAAACGCAGTGCCGCCAAGCCCTCTCTACTGGCAGCGGTCTCGCAGCCCTTGAAGCTGGAAGAGGCGAGGCATATGCGGGGGTCGGGCTGGATAGGTGACCTCGCCGAGCTGAGGTCCTGTCGTCTGGGTGGCCATCGCCGAATCGCGAGCGCCGAGTTGAGGTGTCGCCCGTGATCCGCGTCCCTGTACAGCCTGGTCTCCTGCGGTGGGCCCGCGAGCGGGCCGGTCGATCGAAGGAGGAACTTGCGGGGCGCTTCTCCAAGATCGAGGCCTGGGAGCGCGGCGAAGTGCAGCCCACGTTCCGGCAGTTGGAGGGCTTCGCGAAGGCGACACATACGCCGATTGGCTACCTGTTTCTAGGAGAGCCGCCCGTCGAGTCCCTACCGATTCCTGACTTTCGGACCGGAGCGAAGGCTCAACTGGACCGGCCTAGCCCCAACCTGCTGGATATGGTCCACCTCTGTCAGCAGCGCCAGAACTGGTACCGGGACCATGCCCGGATGGCCCATGAGCCGATACACGAGTTCGTGGAGTCCGCTCGAGTCGGGGATGATGTCGAGAGGACGGCGTCTGGCATTCGTGGAGCGCTCGGCCTTGATCTGGAGCAACGGAAGCGCCTTGGCACCTGGACGGACGCGCTGCGGCAGTTCATCGAGCAAGCGGATGCTTTGGGCGTTCTAGTGATGGTGAGTGGTGTCGTCGGCAGCAACAACCGCCGATCTCTTGATCCCGAGGAGTTTCGTGGCTTCGCGCTTGCTGACCCGCTCGCGCCGCTTGTCTTCGTCAATGGGGTGGACACCAAGGCTGCCCAGATGTTCACGTTGGCGCATGAGATCGCCCATATCTGGTTGGGCCAGTCCGCCGTAACGGACGCGGGGATCCGCGCGGTGCCCGACGAAGAGACCGAGCGGTGGTGCAACCGAGTGGCGGCGGAGCTTCTAGTGCCTCTCGAGGTCCTCCGCAGGGAACTTGATGTCCGTGCAGGTCTTGAAGGCGAAGTGAGCCGCCTCGCCCGGCGCTTCAAAGTCAGCACGCTGGTTGTCTTGAGGCGCATCCACGACGCCGGAGGGCTCTCCCGTGAAGAACTCTGGACCGCCTACGACGAGGAGCTCGCTCGTCTGCGCGGTCTGTCGAGGGGGAGTGGCGGGAACTTCTACTTGACCCTGGGAGCGCGAGTCAGCAAGCGCTTTGCCCGGGCTCTCGTGGAGAGCACGCTTGAGGGTCGGACGGGGTTCACCGAGGCGTTCGGGATGCTCGGTGTGAAGAAGATGGAGACCTTCAACGAGCTCGGCCGCAAGCTGGGGGTCGGCTATTGATGGGCTATCTCGTGGACGCGAACGTCATGATCGCGGCACAGAACCTCCACTATGGCTTCGACTTCTGTCCGGGCTTCTGGGACTGGCTTCTGGTCGCGCACGATGCTGGGAAGGTCTTCAGTGTCGAGAAGGTTGGGGACGAGGTGCTGGGACTCGGCGATGAACTTTCGGAATGGGCTTCGGAACGCGGTGAGGAGTTCTTCCTTCGACCGGACGCGTCCGTGTTTCCGGCGATGGCGGACGTCAGCGCATGGGCGAACGGCCAGGGCTACGAGCCGGCGGCAGTCAGCACGTTTCTGCAGAAGGCCGACTACTACCTGGTGGCTCAGGCTCGGGCAGGTGGTCACGCTGTGGTGACGCACGAAGTGCCTTCGGGCTCGACCCGCAAGATCAAGATCCCCGACGTCTGCATCGGTCTCGGAATCAAGTGCATGACGCCGTTTCAGATGCTCCGCCTGGAAGGCGCGCGGTTCGTCCTCGAATCGGCTTGCTGAAGTGGCACCACCGAGGGCGGCCTACAACCCGAGCCTTTCCCGGCACCACTCGCTGACCGCCTCGGCCGCCTCTAGGTCGACATCCTCCTGCCGACGTCCCGATCGTTTCAGCACGTGCAGGCTGTGGTCGCCGCCGTCGATGCAGTGCAGGGTGGCGCGCGGCCCGAGTCGCTCGCAGACGCCGGCGAGCAGTTCCGGGTCGGCGAGGCGGTCGCGGGTGCCGTTCAGGAAGAGCATCGGCTTCTCTACCTGGTTCAGGTGGTCGGCACGCGACGTTGCGGGCTTTCCCGGCGGGTGCAGTGGGAAGGCGTGGAAGACGAAGCCGGCGACATCGAGTGCTTCGGCAGCATCGGCGTTGGAGGCCATGCGGCCTCCCATCGAGCGTCCGCCGGAAAGGAGCGGCAGCGCGGGCCGCATGGCCCTGGCGTGCGCCACCGCCGCCCGGACGGATCGCTGCAGGACGAGCGGCGGGTCCGGACGCCGGCGGCCTGCTTCCGTGTAGGGAAACTGGAATCGGAGCGTGGCGATTCGAAACCCGGCGACGCCGCGGGCGAAGGTCTCGATTGTCGCGTGACGCATACCCGCGCCGGCGCCGTGGGCGAAGACGAGGAGGCAGCGCGCGCCGTCGGGTTCGAGCAGGATCGCGCTGACCCGGCGGTCGCCGGAAACGAGGAAGCCGGTCTCGGTCGTTTCGACCCTCACAGCCCGAACGTCTCCGCCGCGCGGTCGGCCAGGGTGTCGCCGATCGCCAGGGACGCCGTTGCGCCGGGCGACGGCGCGTTCAGGACGTGGAGCATCCGGGGACTCGTTTCGATAGCGAAGTCGTCGACCAGGTTGCCCTTGCGGTCGAGGGCCTGAGCGCGGATGCCGGAGCCGCCGGGCATCAGGTCGGCGTCGCGGAGACCGGGGACGAAGCGGCGCAGGTCGCGGGCGAAGCGGGCGCGGCTGCCGGACCGCGCCATCTCGCTGATGCCGACCTTCCAGAAGCGGAGGGCCATCTTCCAGAAGCCGGGGTAGCTCAGGCTGCTCCAGGTGTCGCGGGCGTCGAAGCTGCCGCGGTCGTAGCCCTCGCGCTTGAGCGCCAGGACGGCGTTCGGCCCCGCCTCGACCGAGCCGTCGACGCGCCGGGTCAGGTGGACGCCGAGAAAGGGGAAGCGCGGATCGGGCACGGGATAGATCAGTCCCCGCAGCAGGGCCCGGCGCTCGGGCGCGATGTCGAAGTACTCGCCGCGAAAGGGGACGATCCGCACGTCCGGATCGAGGCCCGCCATCCGCGCCACGCGGTCCGACTGGAGGCCGGCGCAGTTGATCGCGTGCCGGGCCTCGAACTCGCCGGCGGTGGTTTCCACGACGATTCCGTCGGAGCGTGGCGCGAGACCGGTGACGCGCGTGCGCAGGTGCAGCGAGACATCGGCCGCCTCGAGTTCTTCGGCGTAGGCGCGTGCCACGGCCCTGAAGTCGACGATGCCGGTTTCCGGAACCCAGAGAGCGTCGACTCCGACCGCGTGGGGCTCGAACTCCGGGATGCGCTCGGACGGCAGGCGCTCCAGGCCGGCGAGGCCGTTCGCCCGGCCGCGACGCTCCAGTTCGTCGAGACGGGGGATCTCCTCCGGGTCGGTCGCGATGACGAGCTTGCCGCAGATCTCGTAGGGAATCCCGTGCCGGTCGCAGTACTCGATCAGCCGTTTTCGGCCGCCGACGCAGTTGCGCGCCTTGAGCGAGCCGGGCTTGTAATACAGGCCGGAGTGGATGACGCCGCTGTTGTGGCCGGTCTGATGGACGGCGGGCCGGGGTTCCGCCTCGACCACCCGGATGTCGATCCGCCCGAAGCGGCGCGCGAGGCTTCGGGCCGTAGCGAGGCCGATGATGCCGGCTCCGATGCAGACGACGTCGGCGCGCTCGGGCAAGTCGGGACTCAGCCGCCGTCCGCGGCGGCGACAGCGGTTCCGTCGCCATCCTCGCGCGGACGCTCTTCGGACGTCGGCGGCAACGCGCTCGGGTAGGTGCCGAGGATGCGGAGTTCCTTCGTCTTCTCTTCGATCGCCTCAAGTGCCTCGGTGACCGGCGCCGAGGCGGCGTGGCCGTCGATGTCCAGGTAGAACTGATAGCGCCAGGGTGTGGCGGGGATCGGCCTGGACTCGATCTTGGTCAGGTTGACGCCCCGCCGCGAAAAGCTGCGCAGCACTTCGCCGAGGTCGCCCGGCTGGTGACCGGTCACCAGGAGCAGGGACGTCTTGCAGGGCTGGTCGGGCGGGCACGGCGCCGCCTCGCTGGCGACCTCGACGAAGCGGGTGAAGTTCCCGGCCTGATTCTGGATGCCGTGGGCGAGGATCTCCAGGCCGAAGACCCGTGCCGCCGGCTCGCTGGCGATGGCGCCGACCGTCCGGTCGTTCCCTTCCCGGACGCGAGCGGCCGCGCCGGCGGTGTCGAACTCGGGCTGCGGCCGCAGCCAGTCGTGGTTGTGGAAGAACTGGTCGCACTGGCGTAACGCCTGGGGGTGCGAGAGCACGAGCCGGAGATCGTCGATCTTCGTACCGGGCAGCGCGAGCAGGCAATGCGCCACCTTGCTGATGACTTCCGCGGTGATCACCAGGCCCCCTTCGGCCAGCAGGTCGTAGGTCTCGTTGATGCTGCCCGCGGTACTGTTCTCGATGGGCAGCAGGGCGATGTCGTGGCGGCCGTCACGGACGCCCTCGGCGGCGCCCCGGAACAGTTCGTAGCCCTGGAGCACGACGCCTCCAGGCCGTCCGGCGTACTGCCGCTGGGCCGTCAGGTGGCTGAACGAGCCCTCGACGCCCTGGTAGGCGACTCGCAGCGGCGCCCGGTCGAGATCGCGTATGTAGCCCTGCTGCGCCGCGATCGACATCTCGATCAGCAGGCGGAAGATGCGTTCGGTCTGGTGGGGATCGAGGTCGAGTTCGGCGGCGATGGTCCGTACGCGGGTCAGCAGTTGCTCCTCGCGCAACTGGTCGCGGAACGGAAAGGCCGAGGCGATCTTGGCGCCCGCGACCTCCCGCGACAGTTCGACGCGGCGCCGGAACCCCTTCAGCAGCTCCTGGTCGACGTCCTCCAACTCCTGGCGAACCGCCTCGAGATCGGGCAAGACGTCATGCTCGGCAGCGGCCATGAGGAATCTCCGCGGCCTGGGATGGCCGCGGGGCGCAGTATACGGCTCAGCCGCTGTGCGGCCGGATGGCGACCTTCAGGGCGCGCCGGCCGATCATCAGGTCGAGCGCTTCCGTCAGCCGGTCGAGGGGCAGCTCGCGTTCCACCAGCGCGCCGTAGCGCTCCGGTGCCCCGATCAGACGGTCGAGCGCCGCCCGAAACGACGAGGGCCGGTGGTGGTAGACGCCCAGGAGCGTCTGTTCCTGGTAGTGGATCCGTTCGGCGTCGATCACCAGGTCGGTCCCCGGGCGGCAGCCGCCGAACAGGGCGGCGACGCCGCCGGGAGCGAGCGACTTCACTGCGTGATTCCAGCCGGCGGGCGTGCCGGTCGCATCGATCGCGAAGTCGAACGGGTCTTCGGCCGCTGGATCGTCGCGGTCGCCGGCACGGCCGAGGTGCGTCTCGGCAGCACCGAAGGAGCGCGCCATTTCGAGGCGCCGGCGGTGCGGGTCGAGGGCGCGGACATGAGTACGCATGCTGTGGAACAGGTCGATCAGCATGAGTCCCAGCGGACCGCAGCCGATGACCAGAGTCCGCGCCTCGGTGGGCGGACCGCTCCAGGCGCCGAGGCAGCGTTCGAGGCAGTGGACGGCGCAGGCCAGCGGCTCCGCCATGGCGGCGACCGCCGGTTCGAGGCCGGCTGGCCGCGGGTGCACGCTGCGCTTCGCGACGGCTTCGGGGATCAGCAGGTAGTCGGCGAAGGCGCCGTTCAGGTAGACGAGGTCGCGGCAGAGGTTCTCGCGTTTGTGCCGGCACGGTGGACACTCACCGCAGGAAGCGCTGTTGGCAACGACGACGGCCTCGCCCTCGGTGTGAGCGGCTCGGGCGCCGGCGCGGACGACGGTGCCGGTGACCTCGTGGCCGAAAGGCGACGGCAGGGCCAGCATGGTCGGATGGCCGCCACGTCGGTAGACCTTTACGTCCGTGCCGCAGGTGGTCGCGGCGTCGACCCGGATGAGCAGTTCGCCGGGGTCTGGCTCGGGCATCGGCAGCCGCCTCAGCTCGACGCTCCCGGGGCCGGTGAGAAAGGCCTGGGTCTGGTGTTCCGGGATCATGGCTTCAGGGGTGCAGCAGGACTTTCAGCGCTGCCCGGCGCCGACACAGGTCGACGGCTTCGGCGGCGCGGTCGAGGGGCAAGCGGTGGGTGACGAGCGGCGACGGATCGAGGGCGCCGCCATGCATCATGTCGAGCACGCGTTTCTGTTCCGCGGGCGAGCCCGAGTAGGCGCCGATCACGTGGCGTTCGGACCTGAAGACCGCGTTGATGTCGAAGGTGACGCGGGCGTCCCGGGCGGCGTGGGCGAAGAGCACGACGCGGCCGCCTGGTCTCGTGGCCTGGAGAGCCAGGTCGAAGGCGTCCTGACCGCCGGCCGTGTCGAAGACGGCGTCGGCGCCGGCACGGGGGTCCGTTGGGTCGAACAGGTCGGTGAGCTCGCCGGGCGTCACAACGGTGTCGGCGCCGAGCTGTCTGGCGGTGGCGCGTCGGTCGGGGTCCGGCTCGGCGACGAGGATCCGGGCGCCGGGAAACGAGGCGCGCAGCACCAGCAGGTGGAGCAGGCCCATCGACCCGGCGCCGATGACGACGACGGCGGGCGTCTTCCGGACCAGACCGGCGCGATCGATTCCCCGCAGCACGCAGGCGGCCGGTTCGACGAACGCGGCCGCCTCGTCGGCGAGCCTGTCGTCGAGCTTTCGCACCGTGCGTTCGACCGCCCGGGCCTTGAGCCGCAGGCGCTCGCTGAAGCCGCCGGGGTCGAGCAGGTTCTCCGCGAATCGCGGGCACATCGTCTCGGCGCCGGAACGGCACAGGCGGCACTCGCCGCATGGAGCGTGGTGGGGCGCGACGACCCGGTCGCCGCGCACGAGGGAGCCGGCGCGGCTCTCGATCACCCGGCCGACGACTTCGTGTCCGAGGACCTCGCCCGGCGGCCGGCCGGCGTCAGCCAGCTTGTAGAGGTCCGTGCCGCAGAGGCCGCAACAGACGAGTTCGATCAGGGCTTCGCCGGCCCTGATCGCGGGCTCCGGCGCCTCAGCCAACTCCAGGTTGCCTTCGGCCGTGGTGCGAGCGACCTTCATTGCCCCTCATTGTCGCCCATTTCGTCTCGCTCGGGTCCTGCGGGACGGGCGGCCGCTTTGACCAGGAGGCGGAACTGGTGTACGTTCCGCCTGCCGCCGGGTCCAGCTCGCAGTCCCCTGGTCGCGATGACGACCAAGAGCGCTTGATTGCCGCGCCAGGGTTGACGCAGCGGTGGACAGAGTCCTCCCCCTGCTTGCTCGCCCGCGCACAAACCGCTTTATCACTATCTCCCGACCAGAGGAGCTTTTCCCTCATGCCCAAGAAACCTCGCGCAACCGGCCGGCGTTCGTCCGGTGGACGGCCGTCCGGCCGAAGGCCAGCCGGCCGTGGCCGGTCCGGCCGCACGCCGCAGAGCCACGATGCTGTCTGTGCCGAATGCGACAGTCCGACAACCGTTCCCTTCAAGCCCGCACCCGGCAGACCGGTGTATTGCCGCTCCTGCTTCAGCAACCGTCCGCAGGGCAACCGCAACCGCTCCGAGGGCAGCCGTCCCCAACGTAACCGTCCTCACGGCGGCGGCGCACGGGTGAACGGCGCCAAGCCCGTGGTCGAGCCGGCGGCGGATCCCGGGCAGGACGCCCACACCGGCGCCGTGTTCGCCGGCCTGGAGCTTTCGCGCGCGACCAGAGCGGCGATCGGCCGAATGGCCATCTCCGAGCCGACACCCATTCAGGAGCAGTCCATCCCCGCGCTGCTGGCGGGGCGGGATCTGGTCGGGCAGGCGCAGACGGGTTCCGGAAAGACGCTGGCCTTCGCCGTGCCCATTGCGGAGGTCTGCGATCCGTCGACCCGGCGCGTTCAGGCGCTGGTGCTGGTGCCGACCCGGGAGTTGGCCCTCCAGGTGGCCGGCGTCATCTCCCGCCTGGCTTCATCGGGCCGTGTGACCGTGACCCAACTCGTCGGTGGCCGGCCGATCCGGCGCGAGCAGGCGGCGCTCCGGCGAGGAGCCGATGTCGTTGTCGGGACGCCGGGCCGGACGCTGGACCACCTGCGCCAGGGGTCCCTGGACCTGGGCGCGGTGCGGTTCCTCGTCCTGGACGAGGCGGACGAGATGCTCGACCAGGGCTTTGCCCGCGACGTCGAGGCGATCCTCAGCCGCACTCCCGCTTCAAGGCAGACCGCCCTGTTCTCCGCCACCATGCCGAACTGGGTGGCGAAGACGGCGAAACAGTACCTGCGCAACCCGGTGAAGGTAGAGATCGACGCCCGGACGCAGGAGTCCGCGGTGGAGCATCTCGTCTACTCGATCCAGAAGGACGACAAGATCGCGGCACTCCGGACACTGCTGGACGGCCGCAACGGCGACCCGATCCTCGTCTTCGGTCGAACGAAGCACGGGGTCAGGAAGCTGGCGAAGAAGCTCGATGCGCTGGGCTATCCGGTGGGGGCGCTTCAGGGCAACCTCAGCCAGGGCGCCCGCGAGCGCGTCATGCGAGGTTTCCGTTCCGGCGCCGCGCCGATCCTGGTGGCGACGAATGTTGCCGCCCGCGGCATCGACGTCCAGGGCATCGGTCAGGTCATCAATTTCGACCTGCCGGACTCGCAGCGGCTGTTCACCCACCGCGTGGGACGAACCGGGCGGATGGGGAGTTCGGGCGAGGCGGTGACGTTCATCACGCCGGACGAAGAGCGGAAGTGGCGCGAGATCCAGCGGGGGCTGGGTCGACGGTTTCCCCGGCGGCCGTGGCGCGCGCCGGCGCGCTGACCGACCGAGGTCTTCGTCAATCGGCCGCGGATTCGGGCAGCCGGGATGCCATCGGATCGCCCGCCGACGGGCGATCCGACTGGTTCGCTGGTGGCGCGTTCCGCGCCGCCAGGGTTTGCCGCGATGGCGATTCCCTGATGTGGATGTCGTGCTGGCTGAACGGGATCTCGATCCCGGCGGCGGCGAACGCCTTGTGCGTCGCCTTGACCAGTTCGTGGGTGACGATGCCCCGAAGCACCGGCTCCTCGACCCAGCACAGCAGTTCGTAGTCGATGGACGAGGGTCCGAAGGTGCGGAACCGTACACGAGGTTCGGGCTGTTCGCACACCTTGGGGTTGTCCGCGGCGACCTGGAGCTGGACCGCTTCGACGTGGTCCACGTCGCTGCCGTAGGCGACCCCGACCCGGACCCGGATCCGGTACTTGACGTGGGGGCCGCCGCTCTCGTTGTTGATCTTCGCGTTGCCCATCACCGCGTTGGGGATCGTGACCTCGATGTCGTCGCGGGTGAGCAGGCGGGTGCTGCGGATGCCGATCTCGGTGACCATGCCGCGCTCGCCGGTGTCGAGGGTGATGAAGTCGCCGATCTTGTAGGGCCCGTCCGCGAAGATGAAGATGCCCGCGAACAGGTTCGCCAGCGTGTCGCGCGCCGCGAAGCCGACCGCCAGACCGGCGATGCCGCCCGCCGCCAGGAGCCCCGAGACGTCGGCGCCCCAGGCGTTGATCACCAGGTAGGCCCCCAGGATCACGATCGCGACCTTGGCCAGGTTCTCGAACAGGGGCTCGGTGTGCCTCGAGACGAGAGCGCCCTCGCTCCTGCGCCGCGCCAGAGCCCGCAGCAGGACTCCCGAGGCGCGAAGCGCCGCGACGACCCAGAACAGCAGCGCCACGGTCTGCAGCGCATCGACGATCCTCTGCTCGGAGGCGCCGGCGAGTTGCAATCGAGCAACGCCCATCCGCAAGCCGATCAGGAAGACCGAAATCCAGAGCGGCCAGTGCGCCGCCTCGAGCAGTCGGTCGTCGACTTCGGTCTTCGTCTTGCTGACGAGTTTCGTCGCTCCGAACTTGAGGATCCACCAGACCACCCAGGCGCTCAGCGCGGAGGCGACGGCGATGGCCACCAACTGGAGCCACGCGCCCCAGGACTCGTGCACGTAGAGCGGAACCAGCTCCGCCAGCCGTCCTTCCAGTGCGGTCAGTTGCTCGTCCACCGGTTGCTACGATAGCCGACGGCTTGCCAATGAACTGGCTCTTTATCGGACTGTTGATGTGCGCCGCCTCGGTCGGCGCCGGTGCGTTCGGTGCTCACGGTTTGCGGTCCGCGCTCGACGCCGAGCACCTGGCGTTGTGGGAGACGGCGGCTCGCTACCTCATGTACGGCGGGGTGGTGGTCAGCCTGCTCGGTCTCGCCGGGCGCGTTTCGGCGGTCGACCTGCGGCTTGCCGGCTGGCTGCTGTTCGTCGGCTCCCTGATCTTCTCCGGCACCGTGGCGGTGATCGCCGTCGGCGGCCCCCGCTGGCTGGGCGCGATCACGCCGATCGGCGGCACGTTGCTGATCGTCGGAATCCTCGTTTTCGCCTGGAGGATGCTGCAGGGTCCGGGGACTCCGGCCGGGTTCTGAAACAACGGGGGAATGCCGGTTCGACGCCGCGCATTCGGACCATTCCCTACAGCCGCTGCGCGGTCTATGCTGCGGCCCCGGCCGCGCCCAGGCGGTCCTCACATTCCAGGAGATCAACTGAAATGCCGAACGGCACATTGCAAGTACCCGCACCCCGCAACGAACCCGTTCTCGACTACGCGCCCGGTTCCGCCGAGCGGGCCGCTCTCGAGGCGCGGTTGAAGCAGATGCTCGGCGAGCGGGTCGAGATTCCGGTCCTGGCCGGCGGGCGCGAGATCCGCACCGGTCGCACGCAGGACGTCGTCTGTCCTCATGACCACTGCCATGTTCTCGGCACCTGCCATCAGGCCGGGGCCGCCGAAGTCGAGGCGGCCGTGGCCGCATCCCAGGAGGCCTGGCCGGCGTGGTCCGCGATGCCGTTCGAGGAGCGTGCGGCGATCTTCCTCCGCGCCGCGGAGCTTCTGGCCGGTTCGTGGCGGCAGACGGTGAACGCCGCCACCATGCTGAACCAGTCGAAGACGTGCTACCAGGCGGAGATCGACTCAGCCTGCGAACTGATCGACTTCCTGCGCTTCAACGTCGCCTTCGCCGAGGAGCTCTACGGCCAGCAGCCGGTCTCGTCGCCCGGGATCTGGAACTACGTCGAGTACCGGGCGCTCGAGGGCTTCGTGTTCGCGGTCACGCCGTTCAACTTCACCGCGATTGCCGGCAACCTGCCGACGTCCGCCGCGATCATGGGCAACACCGTGCTGTGGAAGCCGGCATCGACGGCCCTGCTCTCCGGCTACTACGTGATGAAGCTGCTCGAAGAGGCGGGGTTGCCGCCGGGCGTCATCAACTTCGTGCCCGGTCCGGGCGCCACGGTGGGCGATCCGGTCCTGGCCAGCCGCCATCTGGCGGGAATCCACTTCACCGGTTCGACGCCCGTGTTCCAGCGTATGTGGCGGACGATCGGCGACCGGATCCAGGACTACGACACGTACCCTCGCATCGTCGGCGAAACCGGCGGAAAGGACTTCGTCTTCGCGCATCCGTCGGCGGACGCCGCGGCGCTGACCACGGCGCTGATCCGGGGTTCTTTCGAGTACCAGGGGCAGAAGTGCTCCGCGTCGTCCCGGGCCTATGTTCCCGCCTCGCTGTGGGACGAGGTGCGCGAGCGGCTCTGCGCCGACCTGGAAACGGTGTCGATGGGCTCGCCGGTCGACTTCTCCAACTTCATGGCCGCGGTCATCGACCAGTCGTCCTTCAACAACATCTCCGGCTACCTCGCCGATGCGGAGAACGGATCGCCGTACGAGGTCGTCTCAGGAGGCGGCCGGGACGATTCGGTCGGCTACTTCGTGGAGCCCACCGTCGTCCGCAGCGAGGATCCGCGCTCGCGCCTGATGAGCGAGGAGATCTTCGGCCCCGTTCTCACGGTCTACGTCTATGAGGACGGCGCGCTCGACGAGGCGCTTGAACTCTGTGACACGACGAGCCCGTACGCGCTCACCGGCGCCGTGTTCGCCAACGACCGCGCGGCCGTCGCCCGCATCGGCGCCGCGTTGCGCAACGCCGCCGGCAACTTCTACATCAACGACAAGCCGACCGGCGCCGTCGTCGGTCAGCAGCCTTTCGGCGGCGCGCGGGCGTCCGGCACGAACGACAAGGCGGGCTCCATGGCCAACCTGATGCGCTGGACTTCCCAGCGGGCGGTGAAGGAGAACTTCGCTCCGCCGACGGACTATCGCTACCCGCACATGGGCTGATCCGGTCGCCGCTTCGCGGCGCGTCTTCCTGGCCGCCTGCGGCGGCAGCGGGTCGGAAGACCCGCGCACCTACCGGAGGCGGTTCACCGCCGCCATCATCGACTCGACGTCGGTGTACTTCTCGCGGACCTTGTTCTGCGGCTCGCCGAGGCGGACTTCGTCTTCGTCGAGCCTGTTCCAGTCGTCGAAGGTCACGAAGTCGACGCCGCGTTCGCGGAGCAGCTCGACGATCCTCTCGGGGGCCTTGGCCGGATCGGCCGGTGCGGTCACGCCGTCGATGTCCTCGATCATCTTCTTGACCGTGGCGGTCGAGTCGGGGCTGTTCGTGCCGATCAGGCCGGTCGGTCCGCGCTTGGCCCAGCCGACGACGTACTGGCCCGGCACGACGTCGCCGTCCGGCTCTGTCTGCAGGCGGCCTTCGTCGTTGGGCAGGATGCCCCAGCGCTCATGGAACGGCACGCCCGGAAGGGGCACGCCGCGATAGCCGACCGCCTTGAACACGAGGTCGACGTCCAGGGTCTCGGTTTCGCCGGTGCCTCGTGGTCTCGGCGTGCCGTCGTCGGCGGCGTAGAGCTCGTTCTTCTCGATCACACAGCGGCCGACCCGGCCGTCGTCGCCCGGCTGAAGGTCGATGGGCGAAACGAGGAATCGGCAGGTGACGAGGCGGTCGCCGTCGCCGGCTTCAGCGCCCGCGATCTCGCTCAGATAGGTCACGTTGCGGCGTGCGCTGGGGGCGGCTGCCTCTTCCAGCCAGGTGCTGCTGATCTCGTCGAGGTCCATCTCCTCGTCCGACACCAGCAGACTGGCGCCGTCGAGCGACCCGATCTCCTTGATCTCCTGGGGCGAGAACGCTGCCTGCGCCGGCCCACGGCGGCCGAGCAGGACGACCTCCTCGACCCCGCTTTCCCGGAGCACGGCGAGCGATTCGGCGGTGATGTCGGTTGGAGCGAGCTCGTCCGTGTTCCGCACCAGGACGCGGGTCACGTCCATCGCCACGTTGCCGTTGCCGACGACGGCGACGCGGCGCGCCGAGGACAGATCGAAGCTGCGATCCTGGAAGTCGGGATGTCCGTTGTACCAGCCGACGAACTCGGTCGCCGAGTGAACGCCCGGGAGGTCTTCGCCAGGAATCCCCATCTTGCGGTCCGACTCGTTGCCGGTGGCGTAGACGATGTGGTCGTAGTGCCGGCGGAGGTCGTCGACCGAAATATCGCGGCCGAGTTCGACGTTGCCGAAGAAGCGGAAACGCTCATGCTGCGCGGTGCGGTTGTAGACCCTGATGACGTTCTTGATCTTCTGATGATCGGGGGCGACGCCGCCGCGCACCAGGCCGAACGGAGTGGGCAGGCGGTCGAACAGATCGACGTCGGCTTCGATTCCGTCCGCCTTGAACAGCGCGGCGATCGCGTAGAAGCCGCTCGGACCGGAGCCGATCACGGCGACGCGGAGGGGTCGTTCACTGCTGCCGAGAGGCCAGCTTCCTGAGGTCTCGTGCACTCGTTCCTCGCCTTCGCGCCCGGCCGACGCGGTCTTCGTTCTGGTGTCGGGAAGGGTCGATCGGTCGGGAATCATAGCGTCGTACCAGCCGGCGCGGTTCCAGAGTGTGACAAGCCCGGTCGGCGGCAGTTGTCAATACGGCTAACTGTTGACATGATTAGACATACGCTGCTCCGGCCCGCTCGGTCAAGCGGACCGCGGTGGGGAAACTCTGGGGGAGAATGCCATGTCCCGTCCCTGTTGGCTCGCTGAGTACGCCGCCGCCCGCATCCCTGCGCGGTCGACCTTCGTTCTGTTCCTGCTCGCGGGCCTGATCCTGGCCGCGCCCGCCGCCGCGCAGCTATGTGAAGGCGCGTCGTCGATCACCCGTCTGGGAGGTGCGAACCGATTCACCCCGCCGGTCACGGATCAGGAGGGTCTGCAGGCCCTGTTCGTGGACCACCGGGATGAGATCCTGGCGCTCCTCGGCGAAGCCAACTGGTCGGGCGACGCGGACGATCTGTTCGCCGCCGTCGCTGCCTGGCGGGGCGTCACGTCGACCACGTTCGAACCCGGCCAGCGGATTCAGTGGATGTTCTTCCGTGAGCGTGGGCAGACGCCCACGGTCGGCACGAACATGTGCTGGGCCGGCGACGAGGCGTTCGCGGCCTGGGAGATCCGCTTCAATTCGAACGGGCGCTGGTACTCGATGATCGTGCCCGAGTCGTGCGGCAACCTGGCGCTCCTGGCCGAGCAGCCGCTGCCGAAGGTCACGCTCGACCTGGACATCGGGGGCCTCTCCTGCGCGGACCAGACCTTCGACTTCCGGAGTTCCTGCACCGACGGTGAGGGCGCCGTCACGGTCCGGCCGCCGGGCGGCGGCGAGCGTTCCGCGGCTTCCGGCAGCGCATCCTTCCCGTTCACTGCCGAGGGCGACTACACGGTCACCGCGACCTGCTCCGTCATGTCGTCTCGTGGCGACCGGCTCGAGGACTCGGTCAGCCACACGATCGCCGTTGGCTGCCCGAGCTGCGACGTGACCGTCTCGCCGGCCGAGGTCGATCTGGGCGAGTCGTCCACCCTGACCGTCGTGCCGACTGCCGGCCATGGCGCTGAGGTGTCGCGGGTCCTGCTCGACGGGCGGCCGCTCGCGTCTCCGTACACTCGGGAGATGACCCACGAAGGGGCGGACGCGTTCACCCACGCGGTGACGGTCGAAACGAACACCGGCCAGAGCGCCCAGTGCTCGACCGGGATGAAGGTCGCGCCGACGGTTACGGTGTCGATCGAGCCGGATCGCGTGTTGACCGGACAGACGGCGGTCGTCACGGTGGCGCCGGAGAACGGCGACGGGGCGCCGGTGACGGTCGCGCTGGACGGCCAGCCGCTGGATGAGCCCTACCAGCGCGCGGTCGCCCACGCGACGGACGGCGAGTTCACCCACACGGCGACGGTGGAGAACGCCGGCGGCAGCAACGAAGCGTCGGCGACGATGAAGGTCGATCGGCGGTGGACCCTGCTGCCGACGCTCAGCTCGTTGAGCGGAGACGACGTGCACATCTCGGTGCTGGGTCCGGACATGCGGGACAGGCTCAAGGCCTGCGTGGACGGAGTCGGCGTCGGCCTGGCCGCCGAGTACCGCCTGAGCTATCCCGTGGGGATCATGTTCGGGGCGGAGACGACCAACTGCGAAGTCGACTGGTATCTGCACCCGGGCGGCCGGACCGGCTACGACGGCGTTGACGTGGAGATGAAGAAGTTCTTCTTCGGGCTGAACTTCCATCTGACCCGCCCCGGCAGCCGAGTCGACTGGTGGCTGGGACCCCTGGTCGCCCAGCTCGACTACAGCTCTCCCACCCTCATGCCGACCGGACTGGATGGCGTGTCGGTGGATGCCGTCTACAGTCCCGAGTGGTCCGGCGAGACGGTTCTCGGCGCCAACATGGGTCTGAAGATCCCGTTCAAGGCGGACTGTCCGGTCGGCCTGTACTTCGGTGCCTTCTGGCTCGACTCTTCGATGAAGGCGAAGAGTTCGGAGATCCGCGGCGAGGACGGGGCTCTCGCCCCCGCGTTCGAGCTGCGCAAGACGCCGGTCTACGTCAAGGCTGGAATCTCGATCGAGTTCTGACGGTTTCAGCAGTCCGTGCCGGAGGGGAGTGCGCCGCGGTCTTCCGCCGCGTACGATTGACTGAGGAACCCAGCGGGGACTTGCCGTGAAGCCGACGGAACTGGAAGAACGCTACGGCGCACGGAACTACGCGCCTCTGGACATCGTGATCGACCGCGCCGAGGGCGTGTGGGTCTGGGATGTCGACGGCCGCCGTTACCTCGACTGCCTCGCGGCCTACTCGGCGGTCAACCAGGGGCATTGCCACCCCCGGATCGTTGACGCCCTGGTCCGGCAGAGCCGGAAGGTGGCCGTCACTTCGCGGGCGTTCCACAACGCCGAACTCGGGGCGTTCTTTCGGGACGTCTGCGAACTGACCGGCTTCGAGCGGGCGCTGCCGATGAACACCGGCGCCGAGGCGGTCGAGACCGCGATCAAGCTGGCCAGAAAGTGGGCGTACACGCGCAAGGGCGTGCCGCCGGGACGGGCGGAGATCCTGGCGTTCGCCAACAACTTCCACGGCCGCACGACGACGATCGTGGGCTTCTCGAGCGAGCCCCAGTACCGCGAAGGATTCGGCCCCTTCACGCCCGGCTTCGAGCTGCTGCCGTTCGGCGACGCCTCCGCGGCTAGGGCGGCGGTGGGTCCGGAAACAGCCGCGGTCCTGATCGAGCCGATTCAGGGGGAGGGCGGCATCGTCGTGCCTCCGGACGGTTACCTTGCCGAACTGCGGGAGGTCTGCAGCGAGCGGAACGCGCTTCTGATCGTCGACGAGATCCAGTCCGGCCTGGGGCGAACAGGGCGGATGTTCGCGCATGAGCACGACGGCATCCGGCCGGACGTGATGCTGCTCGGCAAGGCGCTCTCCGGTGGTCTGTATCCTGTGTCGGTGGTCGTGGCGGACGCGGAGATCATGGATGTCTTCCAGCCGGGCGACCATGGCTCCACCTATGGCGGCAATCCGGTGGGGGCGGCGGTCGCGCGCGCCGCGCTGGCGGTGCTGCAGGACGAGGGCCTGATCGAGAACTCGGCGCGTCTCGGCGAGTACGCCCTGGGGCGGTTGAGAAGCCTCCGTTCACCGCTGGTGCGCGAGGTCCGTGGCCGTGGACTGTGGATCGGAATCGAACTCGTTGAATCCGCCGGCGGCGCCCGCCCGTATTGCGAGAAACTGGCCGCGCAGGGACTGCTGTGCAAGGAAACCCATGATCACGTCATCCGATTCGCACCGCCCCTGGTCATCAGGCAGGAGGAACTGGACTGGGCGCTGGATCGCATCGAGGAAGTGTTGAAGGCATGACGGCCGACGCCGCGAGCGCGCCGCCGGTCGCGGCGTCGCCTCGGCCCGGGACCGTCGACGGCCGCGTGCGGGCGATCCGCCGGCCCCATCCGAAGCTGCTGCGGTACTACCTGCTCTTCTCGCTGATCACCGGACCGGCGTTCCCCGTCGTCTTCACCATCCTGTTCCTGCGCTATCGCACGCTGGGCTACCGCTTCGACGACGAAGGCGTGACGATGAGCTGGGGCGCGGTGTTCAAGCGCGAGATCAGCCTCACCTACAGCCGCATCCAGGACATCCACGTGCAGAGCAACGCGGTCGAGCGATGGTTCGGTCTCTCGCGTCTGCTGGTCCAGACGGCGAGCGGTTCGGCGAAGGCCGAGATGAAGGTCGAGGGCCTGCTGGAACTGTCGGCGGTTCGCAACTTCATGTACAGCCGGATGCGCGGCGCGCGTACGGTGGCCCCGACCGGTGCGGTTGCCGCCACGGCCGCTGCGCCAGGAGCCGCCGCGCCCGCGACGACTGCCGACTCGGCCGCCCTCGCCGCGACTCTGCGAGAGATCGCCCGCGAAGTCATCGCGATCCGTGAGGAGTTGGAGCGGCGCGGGTTGGATGGAGGCAGCCGATGACTGGCGAGCCGGCCACCGGAGCAGCCGGCACTCGAATGCCCAGGGGCCTGAAGCGCCTGCTGCTTTGGTTGTTTCAGGTCGAAGAGCGTCCCGAGCCTCCCCCGGGATCGCCGGAGTCGCTCCGGGTGTTCCGCGCTTCGTCGCGGTACTTCCGGTACAGCGTGCTCAAGTGGGCCATCGGGCAGGTGTTCGCTCTGGTGGGCCTCGTCGGGTCCGCCATCGGGCTCGGTTTCGTCGAGTTCTTCGAGGACCATGCCGCCGGCGCCGCTCTCTGGTTCAGGTTCACGGAGACGCTGGCGCCTCTCCTGATCGTCCTCTTCGTGGTTCAGTTCCTGACGTCGTTCTCCGTCCTTCGCCTGGGCTACGAGATGCGCTGGTACATGGTCAGCGACCGCGCCCTTCGCATCCGGTACGGCATCTACAGCCTCCGCGAGCAGACGATGACGGTCGTGAACATCCAGAACATGGCGGTGAAACGCGGTCCCCTGCAGCGTCTGTTCGGCATCGCCGACCTGGAGATCCGTACCGCCAGCGGCGGCGGTTCGGACGATGACGACGAGGACAGTCTGAACCGTGGCCTGCTCCAGGGCCTGGACAACGCGGAAGAAGTGCGCAACCTGCTGCTGGCGTCGTTGCGGCAGAGTCGGGACGCCGGTCTGGGCGATCCGGACGACCGGCCGGCAGTGCTCGCCGCGCCGGCGTTGTCGGCCGAGGCCCGTGCTCCGGGCGGAGCGGAGGGTGCTTCGGTTCTCGCTGCGGCCGCCGACCTGCTCGCCGAGTGCCGGGCTCTGCGGCGAACGGTGGCCGGGACCGCGGGAGCATCGTGACCCACCCGACGACTGTCGGCTCGTAGCTTCGCATGTCCGAGCTTCCGGACGTCGAGGTCTACTGCGAAGCGCTCGAGCAACGGGTCGCGGGCCGGGAACTCGTCCGCGTCCGCCTGCGGAGTCCGTTCCTGCTCCGTTCCGTGCGTCCGCCGCTTTCCGAGGCGGAAGGTCGCACGGTCGTCTCCGTGCACCGCGTCGGCAAGCGGGTCGTCTTCGTTCTGGAGGGGGAGCTGTTCCTCGCCATCCACCTGATGGTCGCCGGCCGGTTCCGCTGGGCAGGCCCGTCGGCGAAGGTGCCGGGCCGGGTGGGGCTGGCCGCCTTCGACTTCGGCTACGGCACGCTTCTGCTCACCGAGGCCGGGAGCAAGCGCAGAGCCGCGATGCACCTGGTCGCGGGTGAAGACGGTCTGGCCGCCCTGGACCGAGGCGGTCTGGAAGTGCTGCACGCCGGCCCGGAGGAGTTCAGGGCGCGGCTCAAGGCGGAGAACCACACGCTGAAGCGGGCGCTCATCGATCCCCGGTTGTTCAGCGGTATTGGCAACGCCTACTCGGACGAGATCCTGCATCGCGCGCGCCTGTCGCCGATGCGCTGGACCTCGCGGCTGAGCGACGAGCAGGTCGATCGGCTGTACGAAGCCTCGGTCGCCGTCCTGACGGAGTGGACGGATCGTCTCAGGGCGCAGGCCGGCGGTCGGTTTCCCACCAAGGTGACCGCCTTCCGGGAGGGCATGGCGGTTCACGGTCGCTACCGTGAGGCCTGTCCTGTGTGCGATGCGCCGGTGCAGCGCATCGTCTACGCGGAGAACGAGTGCAACTACTGCGCGCGCTGCCAGACCGGCGGGCGGCTGCTCGCGGACCGGGCCCTCTCGCGTCTGCTGAAGAAGGACTGGCCCAGGACGGTCGAAGAACTGGAAGAGCGCCTGGGCGCGGGCGTCGGGGATCCGGCCGGCTGATGGGCGTTGCGCTGGAGTTGTCGGGCCTCACCGACTGCCATGCCCATCTGTGCGATCGCTCGTTCGCCGGCGACCTGGGCGATGTGCTCGCGCGAGCCCGTGACGCCGGGGTCGAGGCGGTGGTCGCGGTCGGCGAGACGCGAGCGGACGCGGAGCGGAATCTGGAGTTGGCGGAGGCGTACCCCGGCGTCGTGCGGCCGACGGTAGGCCTCTATCCGACCCATCTCGACCCGGCGGAAGCGGAGCGGGTCGCGGGCCTGATCCGCCGGGAACGTTCTCGCCTGGCCGCCATTGGCGAGGTCGGCCTCGACCGATGGAAGGTGCGCGACGAGCGCGACCTCGCGGTGCAGCGCGAGATCTTCGCGCTGTTCATCGACCTGTCCATCGAGCTCGATTTGCCGCTCAACGTCCATTCGCGTTCCGCCGGCCACTACGCGATCGACCTCTTGCGGGAGCGCGGAGCGACGCGGGTGCAGCTCCACGCCTTCGACGGCCGCGCTGCCCGGGCCGAGCCAGGGGTGGAATCGGGCTACTTCTTCTCCGTGCCGCCGTCCGTCGTGCGCTCGCCGCAGAAGCAGAAGCTGGTGCGGCGCCTGCCGCTGTCCTGCCTGCTTCTGGAGACGGATAGCCCCGTGCTGGGGCCGGAGAGAGATCAGCGCAACGAACCGGCGAACGCGGTCGTTTCGCTCGCGGCCATCGCGGAGATCAAGGGTCTGCCGGTTTTGGAGGTAGCCGCGGCGGTGAAAGAGAACACGGCGCGGCTCTACGGCAGCTAGCGAACGGTGGCGATCGAGGCCGGCTCGCCGAGGAGCAGCGCCGGGTCGACCCGTTCGCCCTGCCAGCGGACGCCGAAGTGCAGGTGCGGGCCGGTGGATCGTCCGGTCGAACCGACGGTTCCGATCAGGCTCCCGCGGGACACCTCGTCGCCCTGCTCGACGAACATCTCGTGTAGGTGGAAGTACATGCTGATCAGGCCGTTGCCGTGGTCGAGAAAGACGGCGTTGCCGGAGAAGAAGAACTCCCCGGCCAGGGCGACGACCGCATTGTCGGCGGCCAGGACCGGCGTATCCTGCGGGACGGCATAGTCGGCGCCGGTGTGCGGCGAGCGCGGCTCGCCGTTGATGATCCGCTTCGCGCCGAAGCGGCCGCCGGCCGGCATGTTCTCGAGCGGGGCCCCCAGCGGCAGGGAGAACCTCGGTTTGCCCTGCCGTCCCCACAGCTTGCCGATCATCGCGTTCTCGCGCTGCACGCGCGCGAGGTTCTCGGGCGACAGGTCGACGCGACTTCGATCCTTGATCTCGAGTCGCTGCACGGAGTAGGGGTACTCGCCGAGACCGATGTGCAGCCTCTCCCGCAGGCCGTCCCGGTCTCGCTCCGCGATCACGTCGGCGGTTCGGGTCAGGCCGACCGGCACCAGACAGCCGGGCTCTCCGGCGACCACGGTAGGTGCGAAGGCGCGATCGCGGACGAGGCAGCGTTCGATGCCTTCGCCCGGCCAGTGGACGAGGCTTCCGGGGGCCGCGGTCTGGGCGGCCAGCGGAGGAGCGACGATGGTGAGGACAGCGATGGCGCCGAGCGTGGCGATGGAGCGAAGCGGGTCCATTGCACAACTATAGCCAATCGTGCATAGGCGAGCCCGGGCTCGAGGGCGGTCGTGCCGGAGGGACGCGGTACGCTTGGCCACTTGTGCGGCGATCGGTTGCCGCGTGGGAGAGGTGCCCCGTGAGTCTGAGAGCGACGTATCTGGCCAGCGACGGGCTGGCGCTGGCCGAATTGCTGAGGACCGGCGATCTGGCTCCGGCCGAGGCGGTCGAGTGCGCGGCCGAGATCTCTTCGGAACTGAACGGAGACCTGAACGCGGTCGTCTGTTCGAACTTCGAGCGCGCCGCCGCCGCGGCGCCCGAGGCCGTGGCGGCCGGTGGGCCGTTCGCGGGCGTGCCCTACCTGTTGAAAGACCTCTACGCCAACGCGGTGGGCCTGCCGCTCACGAACGGCAGCCGGCTCTTCGAGGGCAGCGTGCCGGACCACGACTCGGAGATGGTGAGCCGCTACCGCCGGGCAGGGCTCCTGATCGCGGGACGGACGGCTTCGCCCGAGTTCGGGCTGACGACCAGCACCGAGTCCGCGGTCTTCGGGCAGACGCGCAACCCCTGGAACCTGGAGCACATCGCCGGCGGTTCCTCGGGCGGCGCCGCGGCGGCCGTCGCCGCCGGCATCGTGCCGGCCGCCCACGCCAGCGACGGCGGTGGATCGATCCGCATCCCGGCCTCGTGCTGCGGACTCTTCGGACTCAAGCCGAGCCGGGCCCGGGTCTCGCTGGCGCCCGACGCCGGCGAAGGCTGGGCCGGGTTCTCGGTGCAGCACTGTGTGAGCCGTACCGTTCGCGACAGCGCCGCGCTGCTCGATGCGGTTGCGGGTCCGGTCGCGGGAGATCCCTACTGCGCGCCGCCGCCCGCACGGAGCTTCCTAGAGGAGACCGGGCGTGAGCCCGGCAGGCTGCGGATCGCCCTGGCCCTGGA